>NZ_SWLZ01000019.1 GCF_005502275.1 Robertmurraya siralis | reverse complement strand
ATAGTCCGGTGACGATAGCGAGAAGGTCACACCCGTTCCCATACCGAACACGGAAGTTAAGCTTCTCAGCGCCGATGGTAGTGAGGGGCTGTCCCCTTGTGAGAGTAGGACGCTGCCGGGCAAAGTAAAAAGAGTATTCCATATGATGGGTGCTCTTTTTTTGATCCCAAGTGTGGCTGGAATGGCGAGATGCGCAATAAGCATTGAAATACGCGCAATTATGCCTTAAATTGGCGCAATTGAACACCAAACGCGTACAATCCAACGTACAAAACTACAAAACACGCCCACCCTCTAAAACAGCGCAATTTAACGTCAGAAACTACTTAACCTTACCAAATCCCCGCAACTCAACGTAAACTAAAATCCTACCAAGTGTGTACTTTTCAGCACAAAACCGAGCGTAATCACGAGCGAATAGAAACGTTCAACCTAAAGATCAGTGCAGTTATTCTAAAAGCCTTGCCATCATTCGAGTATAAACGATCAAAAAGAGTTACCCTCTGAAGCTTTTCATCTATAAAAAGGGGGCACTATTGATAATTGCTGCAGGAAGGAACATTCAACTATCCAATTCATTAATACTCGTTTGAAAATCACAAAAAATGGGGAAAATTAGTAAGGTGAATAAAGGAGAGCACCCTTTTAAAGTCCCATAATCAAAGCAAAAATCATCCAATGAATTGTTAAGGTTCCTTCGTTGCAAATTGACGTCTTCTTCATGTATAATAAAAGTCAAATATAGTCAAAGTCAGATAGGAGGAGGTCTTTTGAGGAATATCTCCGACGTCATTGAACATTACTTGAAACAAGTATTGGAAATGAGCGAAAAAGAGATTGTTGAAATTAAGAGAAGTGAAATTGCTGACAAATTTCAATGCGTCCCATCTCAAATCAACTATGTGATCAATACGCGATTTACGATTGAAAAAGGTTATATTGTTGAAAGCAAAAGAGGTGGTGGAGGCTATATCCGAATCATGAGAGTCCAATCTTATGATCATGCAGACCTTATTGACCAACTATTATCGATTATTGATAATCGGATATCGCAAAATAGTGCCGAAAATGTAATATATCGACTTGTTGAAGAAGAAGTTATTTCAAAAAGAGAAGCAAAGATTATGCTTAGTGTTATGGATCGTTCGGTATTATATATTGATTTACCGTATAGAGATGAGCTTCGTTCAAGAATGATAAAAGCAATGCTCACTACTCTTAAATATAAATAAAGAGAGTATAAGGGGTGATAGGACAATGAAGTGTCAGGAATGCCATGAAAGAGAAGCAACCTTGCATTTTACACAAGTTAATAATGGAGAAAAAACAGTCCTGCATTTATGTGAAAAGTGTGCTCAAGAAAAAGGTGAGGCCTTTATCGTAAATACAGGGGGATTTTCTATTAATAATTTATTGGCTGGTTTGTTCAATCTCCAAAACAATTTTCAACCAGCGAAGCAAGCGCAAGCTCCGCTTTATAAAGAGGATAGCTTGCGTTGTGATGAATGCTCGATGACTTATGAGCAGTTTGTTAAAATAGGTCGATTTGGTTGTGCAAATTGCTATGAAACTTTTAAGGGCCAATTAAATCCAATTATTAGACGTTTGCATAGTGGAAATTGGGCTCATAATGGGAAGATACCAAGGCGAATAGGAGGAAGCCTCCATGTTCGCAAAAATATTGAAAATCTAAAGCAAACGATTCAAGAACTTATCTCTCGTGAAGAATTTGAAAAGGCAGCAGAGATTCGCGATCAAATACGCTCATTAGAAAAACAGTTAGAGCGTAGTAATGAGGGAGGATATTGACATGTCATTGGAGAGGTTCTTAAACCAAGCAGTAAGCTCATGGATGAGTGCGGAAGGTCCCAATTCAGACATTGTATTAAGTTCGCGAATACGTTTGGCTAGAAATTTCAAGGATTATAAATTTCCGACAGTATTTACAAGTGAAGAGGGTCAGAAAGTAATTGATGCCGTTTACCAAAGTGTAAGTGGGCATCCATTTTCCTCGATTGGAACTTTGGAATTATTAGTGATGGATGACCTTCAGCCGTTGCAAAAAAGGGTGTTGGTAGAAAAGCATTTAATTAGTCCGTATCTTGAGAAAAATGCTGTACTAGGTGCATGTATTCTTTCAGAGAATGAAGAAGTCAGCATCATGGTGAATGAAGAAGACCATATTCGGATTCAATGTTTGTTTCCTGGACTACAAATTTCAGAAGCATTGAAAGTTGCCAATGAAATTGATGATCATATCGAGAAGCAAGTAGATTATGCATACGATGAACAGATTGGTTATTTAACAAGCTGTCCGACAAATGTAGGGACAGGGATGAGAGCGTCTGTCATGATGCATTTGCCTGGTCTTGTTCTTACCCATCAGTTAAATCGGATTATACCGGCGATCAATCAGCTTGGATTAGTAGTGAGAGGGATATATGGTGAAGGCAGCGAGGCACTGGGCAATATTTTTCAAATATCCAATCAAATTACTCTGGGAAAATCGGAAGAGGATATCGTTGAAGATCTTCAAGGTGTCGTGGCCCAATTAATTTCCGAGGAAAGATCAGCAAGAGAAGCATTAGCAAAAACTTCAAACATACAATTAGAAGACAAAGTTTTTCGCTCATATGGGGTCCTGTCTAATTGTCGAGTGATTGAAAGCAAAGAAGCGGCAAGCTGTTTATCAGATGTCCGTTTAGGGATTGATATGGGATTCATTAAAAATATTTCTAAAAATATCTTGAACGAACTGATGATTCTCACTCAGCCGGGATTTTTGCAACAATATGCCGGAGGTCCTTTAAGACCAGATGAACGGGATATAAGGCGTGCTTCATTAATAAGAGAACGATTGAATATGGAACATTAATAAACCTAATTTAGTAGGGAGGATATAGACGATGATGTTTGGACGATTTACAGAAAGAGCTCAAAAAGTATTGGCTTTAGCGCAAGAGGAAGCGAATCGTTTAGGTCATAACAATATTGGAACGGAACATGTATTGCTAGGTCTTGTCCGCGAAGGTGAAGGGATAGCTGCCAAAGCTCTTTATGCATTGGGATTAGGTTCTGACAAAATTCAAGAAGAGGTAGAGAACTTAATCGGCAGAGGTCAAGATGCCTCGCAGACGCCACACTACACTCCGAGAGCGAAAAAAGTGATCGAGCTATCGATGGATGAGGCACGAAAGCTTGGCCATTCATATGTTGGAACGGAGCATATTCTCCTTGGTTTAATTCGTGAGGGTGAAGGTGTGGCAGCCCGTGTATTAAATAATCTAGGTGTTAGCTTAAACAAGGCTCGCCAGCAGGTCCTCCAATTATTAGGTAGCAACGAATCTGCGGGACATCAAGGCGGTTCAGCAGCAAGTGCAAATACACCGACACTAGATAGTTTAGCCCGTGATTTAACAGCGATTGCCCGTGAAGGAAGTCTTGATCCGGTTATTGGTCGCAGCAAAGAAATCCAACGTGTGATTGAAGTGTTAAGCCGCCGTACTAAAAATAATCCTGTTCTTATTGGAGAGCCGGGAGTTGGTAAGACAGCAATTGCTGAAGGTCTTGCTCAACAAATCGTCCATAATGAAGTTCCTGAGATTCTACGAGATAAAAGAGTGATGACATTAGATATGGGAACAGTGGTGGCTGGCACGAAGTATCGCGGTGAATTTGAGGATCGTTTGAAAAAAGTTATGGATGAGATTCGTCAGGCTGGAAATATCATCTTATTCATTGATGAATTGCACACTTTAATTGGTGCCGGTGGAGCAGAAGGAGCGATTGATGCGTCGAATATTTTAAAACCTTCATTGGCTCGTGGAGAACTCCAATGTATCGGTGCGACAACACTTGACGAATATCGAAAATACATTGAAAAGGATGCTGCGCTAGAACGTCGTTTCCAACCGATTACGGTTGACGAGCCGACCTCTGAAGAATCTGTGCAAATTTTAAAAGGACTGCGTGACCGTTATGAAGCTCATCATCGCGTCTCGATTACAGATGAAGCGATTGAAGCAGCGGTTAAGTTATCGGATCGTTATATTTCCGATCGATTCTTACCAGATAAGGCGATCGATTTAATTGATGAAGCAGGTTCTAAAGTAAGGCTTCGTTCCTATACAACACCTCCTAATTTAAAAGAACTTGAGGTGAAATTAGAAGAAGTTCGAAAAGAGAAGGATGCGGCCGTTCAAAGTCAGGAATTTGAAAAGGCAGCTTCACTTAGAGATTCTGAACAGCGTCTGCGTGAACAATTAGAAGAGACGAAGAAAACGTGGAAAGAAAAACAAGGGAAAGAGAATTCGGAGGTAACGGTGGAAGATATTGCGAGTGTTGTATCGAGCTGGACCGGTATTCCTGTCTCTAAATTGGCTCAAACGGAAACGCAAAAGCTTCTGAATCTTGAAGAAATCCTCCATTCTCGTGTTATTGGTCAAGAAGAAGCGGTTAATGCCATTTCCAAAGCGGTGCGTAGAGCTCGTGCTGGTTTAAAGGATCCGAAGAGACCGATTGGCTCATTTATTTTCTTGGGACCTACCGGAGTTGGGAAAACAGAACTTGCCCGCGCGTTAGCGGAAGCGATGTTCGGTGACGAAGATGCGATGATTCGAGTAGATATGTCTGAATACATGGAGAAGCACTCGACTTCAAGACTTGTTGGCTCGCCTCCAGGATATGTTGGCTATGATGAGGGTGGACAATTAACAGAAAAGGTTCGCAGGAAGCCATATTCTGTTATCCTTCTTGATGAAATCGAAAAGGCACATCCAGATGTCTTTAACATTTTGCTTCAAGTGCTTGAGGATGGTCGTTTGACAGACTCGAAAGGAAGAACGGTAGACTTCCGCAATACGGTGTTAATCATGACGTCGAATGTCGGTGCAGAATCGTTAAAACGCAACAAGTATGTCGGTTTTAATCTTCAAGATGGAGAGCAGGATTATAAAGATATGAAGGGGAAAGTGATGGAGGAATTAAAAAGAGCATTCCGTCCTGAATTCCTAAACCGTATTGACGAGATTATCGTTTTCCATGCATTAGAGAAAAAACATTTAACAAATATTGTTACATTAATGTCTGATCAATTAATTAAACGTCTTAATGAACAAGATATTAAATTGCAGCTGACAGCTGCTGCAATAGAGAAGATTGCCGATGAGGGCTATGATCCAGAATACGGAGCTCGCCCATTAAGAAGAGCGATTCAAAAGCATATTGAAGATCGCTTGTCTGAAGAGCTGCTTAAGGGTACTGTGTTAACAGGGCAAGCGGTGATCATTGATGTTAAAAATGGTGAATTCACCGTGAAGTCGAACGCGCCACAGCTTAATAAATAAAGGAAATGGGATCAGAGGTATTCGCATTTTACGGTGCGGATACCTCATTTCTTTTGCACAGCTTTCCTAAAATTTTTTAGTATGTATCATTTTCCTTGCCCCTCTATTGGAATTTTAGAGGTAAAATAAGTATGTAAGATTGTGACGATAATGAGGGAAGCAATCATTTTTGTAAAAAGAGCCTTCTTTTTGTACCATTTTGTATGATGGTAGAAGTAGATTCACGGATGAGGATGATCAGGTTGAAAAAAGTAAAAACAGTTTATATTTGTACAAGCTGTGAAACCCAGCACCCTAAATGGCAAGGGTTTTGCAATGGCTGTGGAGAACGGGGAACCCTTAAGGAACAAACAAGTGGCGGTAGTGAATCAAAGCAAACAAAGCCAAGAGTGGCGAGAACCAATGTGGCCGTTAAAAGATTATTAGAGACAAATTCTTCAAAAAGCGACCGACTCGTAACATCAATCTCTGAATTTAACCGGGTAATGGGTGGTGGTATCGTTAAGGACTCCCTATCGATCATTACAGCGGTGCCTGGGGCTGGGAAGTCCACTCTGCTACTGCAGGTAAGTCAGGATTTGGCTTCAAAGGGCTATAAAATTCTCTACGCATCAGGTGAGGAGAGTGAGAGTCAAATCAAAAACCGGGCAGAGCGGATTTTACCAAGTATTCATGAGAATATTTGGATTCATTCTGACACGAGCATGAACAATGTGTTAGGGATCATTGAAGCGGTAGATGCAGACGTCGTCATTATTGACAGTATTCAAACCTTCGTATTAGAAGAATACCCTTCAAGGCCTGGAAGTCCGACGCAAACGATGGAATGTGCCAATGCGATGCTGAAGGTGGCAAAAAGTGCAGAGCGGCCAAGAGCGGTGATGATGGTCGGACAGATGACAAAGGATAATGAGTTAGCCGGATTACGGGCTTTGGAGCATTTAGTTGATACAGTGCTTGTTTTAGATGGTGAAGATGGGGAAGAACTAAAGCAGCTTTCCGCCAGCAAAAACCGTTATGGAAGCACGGGGGAAATGGGCTTTTTCTCGATGGAAGAGGATGGTCTAAGAGCAATTGATAATCCTTCTGAATTTTTCATTACGCAACGAAATGAAATCGTAAGCGGAAGTGCGCTTACGGTGATAAAGGAAGGGACAAGGCCAATTATTGTTGAGGTGGAGAGTTTAGTATCTCCGACCTTTACTCCGTACCCATCTCGGATTGGTGAGTGTATGCGTAAGGATCAAATCAATACGCTCACTGCGATATTGGAGCAACGCGCGGGTTTACAGATGCTGACGCAAAATGTCGTCATTAAAACAACTGGAGGCATACGGTTAAAGGAAACGTCTAGCAACCTAGCTGTTCTCATGAGTATCGTCTCTTCTTATAAAGGAAAAGGAATTCCAAACGATGTTGTTTTTATTGCTGATATAGGATTAACAGGGGAATTAAAGAAGGTCCCTACTTTAGAAGCGCGCATTCGTGAAATTGAGCGAATGGGCTATAAAAAAGCGTATATTGCCAGAAATGCCTTACGAAACCAAAGTGCTTTTAAAAACATCGAAGTGATCCCGTGTAACACATTAGCCGAAGTAATTGATATAGTATTTAACTCAACGCCATTTTAATAATGGCGTTTTTATATGGCTCAAGACACGGCAACCATCTAGATGGTGCAAATCGACCTTGGCGTTGCCTCAACCGGCAGAGAAACGGGAAAGGCTGAAGCAATCATGTATCAAAATCTTAGTTCAACAAAACAGAAAACGGATACTTAGTAAAGGAAGTGGAAAGCAATATAGAATAAATACATAGTTCGAGGTTGTTGCAGGTATTATGCTAGATAGAATTTCGTTTAATCGGTAGGTATAAATTGTTTTTTATCATTATTGACAGTGCACGTATAATGTTTTTATTCAGTCAGTCACCTGTTCAGAAATGAATGTATACATGTCATGTTGAAGATTTTTAAGCTTTGGTTTGTTGATAAATAAATATTTATATAGTCCGCGTCGATGGCGAATAGAACCAAATTACACGACAAGTGAGAGTTCTCAAATTGTTCCTGTTTCTACAGAAGAGCTAATGGATAACTAAGGAACGATTAAAGCCAGGTTGGAGTTGTTGCAGAATGGCTGATTTTAAAAAATCCATTGAATTCGAATTGTTCATATGCTAGAATTAACAGTTTGTCTTAATTAGGTCTAAATGGCTGTTTAATGCTATGAAACGAATAAAATCAGGTAATATATACCTAATTTCTCAGTTAAAAACGAATGTTATTTCTTTTTTTATACAAATTGTTCGTCTTTTGTCTTTTTTACCCAAAATTAACGAATCATCTCATTTGACACTTTTTTTTTAGGGTGCTACGCTTATATTGTATTAAATGAACGAAAAAGAGTGGAGCGAAAGAAAAATGAGTTTGCATTTTTCTAATATAACAAATGCGTTGCACTCTCTTAACAAAGTTAAAAAACTCTGTAATATTAGGTTTCAATTTATAGAATTTGTTTATAATGTATAAAGGAGGTGAAGGAATGTTAAAGCGAATAATTCAAGCTTGCTTCCTTATTACAGGTGGAACGCTTGGGATTTTTTTTATTGGTGATTTATTAAATCTACTCAGTTTTGGTGATATTCTGGTCATTAACAATCCTTACGTAACTGCGGTAGTTGGTGCTATTATATTTTATCTTATTACTTTTTGGGCAGTTGATTATATTGTTAATTTTGTGAAGTGGGTTGAAGAATCCTTAGTTAAGGCCCCGATCACAGATATTTTAGCGGTTAGTATTGGTTTAGGTTTTGGACTTGTTATTGCATTTTTAGTAGGATTCGCACTAAATATGATAGAGGTTCCGATCGTAAATACTGTGGCTCCTATTTTAATTACGTTATTATTCGGTTATTTAGGTTTCCAGGTGGGCTACAAAAAACGAGATGAGTTAATGGCGTTGTTAGCTCGAAATAAAAAGAAGCCTGTTGAAGAGGATGTAGAAGCAGGGGATCGGAATGTCCTGAAGATTTTAGATACGAGCGTTATTATTGACGGTAGAATTGCTGACATTTGTCAAACAGGGTTTCTTGAAGGTACGATTGTCATCCCGCAATTTGTGTTAGGTGAATTACAGCATATTGCCGATTCGTCTGATGTTTTGAAAAGAAACCGCGGACGTAGAGGGCTTGATATTCTGAATCGCATTCAAAAAGAGCTCTCGATGAATGTGGAGATTTATGAAGGTGATTTTGAGGATGTTCAAGAGGTCGATAGTAAGCTTGTAAAATTGGCAAAATTAACAAATGGCGTCGTTGTTACAAATGATTTCAACTTAAATAAAGTGTGTGAATTGCAAAAGGTATCGGTTTTAAATATTAACGATCTTGCCAATGCGGTTAAACCAGTAGTGCTGCCTGGTGAAGAAATGAACGTTCAAGTCATTAAAGATGGAAAAGAGCAAAATCAAGGAATTGCCTATTTGGACGATGGAACAATGATCGTGGTAGAAGGTGGTCGCGATTATATTGGCAAGCATATTGAGGTGTTGGTAACAAGTGTTCTTCAGACATCTGCTGGACGAATGATTTTTGCCAAGCCCAAATTATTAGAAAAAGCTCTATAATAGAGCTTAGCTAGATAAATAATTTAGTTATTAGTAAGGCTCATTGGAGCTGGATTGGAGTTTATTATGGCTTATGAAGTCATCATTCCTGCTGCCGGACAAGGAAAAAGAATGGGAGCAGGGAAAAACAAGCTTCTTTTGGAACTAAATGATATTCCTGTCCTTATTCATACTTTAAGGGTTTTTGAGGAAGATAAACAATGCGCTGGTATTATATTGGCGATAGCTCCGCAGGACGAAAGCTCGTTTAGAAAATTAATGAAAGAGTATGGTATCCACAAAGTTGCGGCAATGGTTTACGGTGGAGAGGAACGGCAATATAGCGTTTATAATGGGCTGCAAGCAGCAACTACCAAAGGGGTTGTCTTGGTCCATGATGGTGCTAGACCTTTCATTGACGTTCATCTTATTCATCAGTTGGTAGTAGCAGCAGATGAGCATGGCTCAGCGGTAGCAGCGGTTCCTGTAAAGGATACAATCAAGAGAGTTCAACAGAACGAAGTGGTTGAGACTGTGGATCGATCAAGCTTGTGGGCAATTCAAACCCCACAAGCTTTTCGTATGTCTATTCTTAAAAGGGCGCATGAGCATGCTCTTGAAATAAATTTTCTTGGAACAGATGAAGCAAGTCTAGTGGAGAAATTGCATTATCCAGTAAAGATTGTTGAAGGAAGTTATGATAATATTAAGCTGACTACGAAAGAAGATCTCTATTTTGCAGAGGCAATTATGAAAAAGACTGGGCGTTGATGAAGGCTTGAGCCTATTGAGGTGATGGCTATGAATGAAAGGTGATAAAGGATGTTTCGAATAGGGCAAGGCTTTGATGTACATCAATTAACAGAGGGAAGGCCGTTAATTATTGGAGGAATTGAAATTCCTCATGAAAAAGGGCTGCTTGGACACTCGGATGCAGATGTGCTTTTACATACGATAACAGACGCATGCTTAGGAGCAGTTGGAGAAGGGGATATCGGAAGGCATTTTCCGGATACTGATCCAGCATTTAAGGACGCTGATTCGGCAAAGCTTCTCGTGCATATTTGGCAAATGATTAAGGAAAAGGGGTATTCGTTGGTGAATGCAGATTGTACGATTATTGCCCAAAAACCAAAAATGGCCCCTTACATAGAACAAATGAAAGTAAGAATCGCAGAGTTGTTAGAGTGTGACCCTGGGCAAATTAATGTGAAGGCCACAACGACAGAAAAGCTTGGCTTTACTGGCAGGGGGGAAGGAATTGCTGCACAAGCTGTTGTATTATTGCAGAAAGTGAAATGATTTTCGTGTTACAATGAGGAGACATGAATTCATATAGGAGGAACATTATGTCAAACGATATTCGAGTTCGTTATGCACCAAGTCCAACGGGACATTTGCATATTGGAAATGCACGGACTGCTTTATTTAACTATTTATTTGCCCGCAATCAAGGCGGAAAGTTTATTATTCGTATAGAAGATACGGATAAAAAGCGCAATATAGCTGGAGGAGAAGAAAGTCAGCTAAAGTACTTAAAGTGGCTTGGCATTGAATGGGATGAGAGCATAGATATAGATGGTGGCTATGGTCCTTATCGTCAGTCTGAAAGAAATGAAATATATGCCAAATACTACCAGGAGCTTCTTGATAACGGTCTAGCTTATAAATGCTATTGTACGGAAGAGGAATTAGAAGCGGAAAGAGAAGCGCAAAGCGATTCTAAGCAAATTGCTGGTTATTCTGGTCGGTGCCGTCATTTAACAGAAGAACAAAAAGATCAATTTGAAAAAGAAGGTAGACAACCGAGCATTCGTTTCCGTGTACCAGAAGGACGAGTATATGCTTTTGATGATATGGTGAAAGGGAATGTATCTTTTGACTCCGATGGGGTTGGAGGAGATTTTGTTATCGTCAAAAAGGATGGCACGCCAACTTATAACTTTGCTGTTGCGGTCGATGATTATTTAATGAACATCACCCATGTTTTACGTGGGGATGATCATATTTCCAATACACCTAAACAATTGATGATTTATGAAGCTTTAAATTGGCAAGCTCCTGTTTTTGGACATATGACGCTCATCGTTAATGAAAATCGCAAAAAGCTAAGCAAACGCGATGAGTCGATCATTCAATTTATTGAGCAATACGAGGAGCTGGGATATCTTCCGGAAGCGTTATTCAACTTTATTGCATTGCTTGGTTGGTCTCCGGCTGGTGAAGAGGAAGTCTACTCCAAGGATGAATTAATTAAAATTTTTGATGCTGAAAGATTGTCTAAATCACCGGCATTGTTTGATAAGCAAAAGTTGGCTTGGATGAATAATCAATATATGAAAAAGCTAGAAATTGATAAGCTCGTAGAGATTTCATTGCCTCATCTGATTAAAGCGGGTCGAGTGAGTGAAAATATGACCGAAGCAGACAGGCAATGGGCTTATGATTTAATTGCTCTTTATCAGGAACAAATGAGCTATGGTGCAGAGATTGTCGAGCTCTCTGAGTTATTCTTTAAGGATGAAGTAATTAGAGACGATGAAGCCGAAGCTGTATTGGCTGATGAAGATGTTCCGGCTGTATTGGCTGCCTTTTTACAAGAAATCGAGCAGGCAGATGAATTGACTGCAGAGGGGATTAAAGCTTCTATTAAAGCCGTTCAGAAAAGCACAGGTCAAAAAGGAAAGAAATTATTTATGCCTATCCGTGTTGCTACAACAGGGCAAACTCATGGACCGGACTTACCAAAAGCGATAGCTTTAATAGGACAAAAGAAAGTTATAAGTCGATTAAAGCAGCTTTTATAATTCGATAATTGATTAATTTCTTTCGCTAGTGGGAATCTACTAGTTAACAGTTTTGGGAAAATGTAATATAGTATAAGTAAAATTACAGAATCAATGTTTAAATACAGGGAAAATGTAGATGAGGAAAAGTAGGAAATTGAAGCTTTCAAGAGAGAACCAAGGAAAAATCGGTGTAATGATTTTTTCAGCTGAGATTGGTTTAAAGCCCCTCTTTTTCTGAAATGCGCCTCTGAGTCTCATTTCGAAAGGGTTTGTCCTTAGTAGACTTTGAGCGGGTTGCGACCGTTAAATGCTTAAAAGTTGAGGTTGAGCTTTCGGCCTAAACAGAGTGGAACCGCGCGAAAATGCGTCTCTGTCTTATAGACAGGGGCGCATTTTTTATTGTCTGCGATTTTTTTGACGATGAAAAGCGCACAAAACAAATTTTTGGTTTATGCACAATATGGTTTAATATCGCGTTAATCTAAATGCTGTTAGACTTGAAAGGGGGAAGAGAGAATGTTTAAGATGTTGAAGGAGGATATTGAGGTTGTCTTTGATCAAGATCCAGCTGCAAGGACTTATCTTGAAGTTATTTTAACTTACTCCGGGTTGCATGCGATTTGGAGTCATCGCATAGCGCACGCCTTTTATAAAAGAAAACTTTATTTTATTGCACGCGTCATTTCGCAAATTAGCCGTTTTTTTACGGGAATTGAAATTCACCCTGGTGCAAAAATAGGCCGCCGCTTTTTCATTGATCACGGCATGGGGGTCGTTATAGGAGAGACATGTGAGATTGGCGACAACGTTACCGTGTTTCAAGGTGTCACGCTAGGCGGTACAGGGAAGGAAAAGGGAAAGCGTCACCCTACTATTAAAGATAATGCTTTAATCGCCACAGGAGCTAAAGTACTAGGTTCGATTACAGTGGGGGAAAATTCTAAAATAGGTGCTGGCTCTGTCGTGTTGAAGGAGGTTCCCCCGAATTCTACGGTAGTGGGGATTCCGGGTAAAGTCGTGATCCAAGATGGGGTAAAGCTCAACAAAGATTTAAATCATTCGGATCTTCCCGACCCTGTTGCAGATCGATTTAAAATGTTAGAAGAAAAAATGAAGCAATTGCAGAAGGAAATAGATGAGTTACAGCGAGAAAGGAGCATGTAGAATGACAATTAAAGTTTATAATACCCTCACAAGGAAAAAAGAAGATTTTATTCCTTTAGAAGAGGGAAAGGTGAAAATGTATGTGTGCGGACCGACTGTATACAATTATATTCATATTGGAAATGCGCGTCCGGCAATCGTATTCGATACTGTTAGAAGGTATTTTCAATTTCGCGGTTTTGACGTGAAATTCATTTCCAATTTTACAGATGTTGATGATAAGCTCATTCGAGTAGCTAATGAATTAGGAGAAGAGGTTCCTGATATCGCTAATCGCTTTATTGCGGCTTACCATGAAGATGTCCATGCTTTAGGATGCAAAGAGGCAGATGTTCATCCACGTGTGACAGAAAATATGGATATCATTATTGATTTTATAAGCATGTTAATGGCAAAAGGTTATGCTTATGAATCAGATGGAGATGTTTATTATCATACACGAAAGTTCAAGGAATATGGGAAGCTTTCCCACCAATCAATTGATGAGCTTCGAGTGGGTGCGCGTATAGCGGTTGGAGAAAAAAAGCAAGATGCGCTTGACTTTGTTCTTTGGAAAGCAGCGAAGCCGGGGGAAATTTCTTGGGAAAGTCCTTGGGGAAAAGGAAGACCTGGATGGCATATTGAATGCTCGGCAATGGCAAGAAAATATTTAGGAGATACCATTGATATTCATGCTGGGGGACAGGACTTGGCTTTTCCGCACCATGAAAATGAAATAGCGCAATCTGAGGCGCTAACAGAAAAAGCATTTGCCCGATACTGGATGCATAATGGCTATATTAATATTGATAATGAAAAGATGTCTAAATCATTAGGGAATTTTGTCCTTGTTCATGACATTATTAAGAGACATGACCCGCAGGTTCTGCGCTTCTTTATGCTTTCTGTTCATTATCGGAATCCGATCAATTATTCAGAGGAACTGCTCGTTAATACTGAGTCAGCGTTAGAGCGAATTAAAACATCTTATCAGAATTTGAAGCATCGCCAAGCGGTGAGTGCTGAATTAACGGATCAAAATCAAAGTTGGCTTAAGCAAATACAAGAATTGCACTCCCAATTTATTGGGGCGATGGATGATGATTTTAACACGGCAAATGCCATTTCTGTTTTGTTTGAATTAGCTAAGCTGGCAAATTTATACCTTATGGAAAAGAATACGTCTGCTGAAGTAATCGCTGCTCTTATGAATGAATTTAAAGAGTTGTTCGACGTATTAGGGCTAAAGCTTGAAGATGATGTCCTGTTGGACGAAGAAATTGAAGCATTGATTGAGAAACGGATTCAAGCTCGGAAGGATCGGGATTTTCAATTAGCAGATGAGATTCGCGATCAGCTTAAAGATATGAAAATTATTCTAGAAGATACTCCACAAGGTACTCGTTGGAAAAGAGGCTAACAGATGCTCCCATATGAAAGCAACTTAGAAGTGAAACAATTAAATAGTTTAGCATTAGCGTACATGGGTGATGCTGTATTTGAGGTTTATGTACGTGAACATCTTATCCAAAATGGACGGGTTAAGCCGCATCACCTTCATAAAGAGGCGACAAAATACGTGTCAGCAAAAGCGCAGGCAAAAATAATTCGCTATTTTCTTGAGCAAAAGCTTTTAACGGAAGAAGAGACTGCTGTAGTGATGAGAGGGAGAAATGCAAAGTCAGGAACCGTGCCGAAAAATACGGATGTGCAAACGTATCGGTACGGTACTGCCTTTGAGGCGTTGATCGGCTACTTGTATTTATTAAAAAAAGAAGAGCGGTTAGATGAAGTTGTTCTGCAGTCATTTGCCGTTGTTGATGGCCAGAAAGGAGGAGCCTAGGTGAGTCAAGATTATATTATTGGAAAAAACCCTGTTATTGAGGCGTTAAAATCGGAGCGGGATGTGAATAAAGTATTGATTGCAGAGGGTTCTCAAAAAGGGCAAATGCAACAAGTGATCGGCTTGGCTAAGGAACGGAATGTGATGGTGCAGTTTGTACCGAAGAAAAAAATTGATGGCTTGGTTGAAGGGAATCATCAAGGCGTCATTGCTCAGGTTGCTGCCTATCAGTATGCGGAGCTGGATGATTTGTTTTCCCGTGCTGAGAAAAGGAGTGAAGCTCCATTCTTTCTCCTCCTTGATGAAATTGAAGATCCGCATAATTTAGGTTCAATTATGAGAACAGCCGATGCGGTGGGCGCCCATGGCATTATCATTCCAAAAAGAAGAGCAGTTGGATTGACGGCGACGGTAGCAAAGGCGTCGACTGGAGCGATTGAATATATTCCAGTCGTAAGAGTGACGAATATGTCAAGAACGATTGATGAACTGAAAGAACGCGGAGTTTGGATTGCGGGTACGGATGCAAAGGGTAAGGAGGATTTCCGCGAGTTTGACGGCACGCTACCGCTCGGTCTAGTAATTGGAAGCGAAGGAAAAGGCATGGGTCGTTTAATTAGGGATAAATGTGATTTTCTCATCCGTTTGCCGATGAAAGGGAAGGTAACATCATTAAATGCTTCCGTAGCGGCTGCGCTTCTTATGTATGAAGTATATCGAAAACGTTACCCGCTTGGGTGAAAAGCATGGACATCCTGATTGTAGATGGCTATAACATAATCGGTGATTGGCCTGAACTAAAAGAGTTAAAAAATAAAGATTTGGCTGCAGCTCGCGATCGCTTAGTCGAAAAAATGGCAGAATATCAAGCGTATTCTGGGTTTCGAGTAATTGTTGTATTTGATGCCCAGTATGTCAAAGGAACAGAAAGAAAATACCGCAATTTTAAAGTGGATGTGATTTTTACACGGACTAACGAGACGGCAGATGAGAGGATTGAAAAGTTAGCTATTTCTTTGAATAATCGCAAGACGCAAATACACGTAGCGACTTCGGATTATACGGAACAATGGGCTATTTTTGGGCAAGGTGCTCTACGTAAATCTGCAAGAGAACTTTTGATTGAAATGGAATCGATTGAGCGAAAAATTGAAAAAAAAGTTAAAAAAATCCAAGAAAAGGGCCCGAATTCCAAGATACCGCTTACGAAGGAAGTGGCAGAAATTTTCGAAAAATGGCGGAGAGGCGAGAGATGACAGGTTGACGGGGTAAAAAAAGCTACTGTATAATATTGCTAACTAGCTTGTACGGTCGGGGGGATCCTAGTGAGTACTGACTACGGAACAAAAGAAAACGAAAGCTTTATTAATTATGTTCAGCTTGAAGACGAAGAGCTGGTGGAGTTGGTTCATCAAGGTGCAGGAGAGGCCTTGGATTTCCTCATTCACAAGTATCGTAATTTTGTACGGGCAAAAGCTAGGTCCTATTTTTTAATTGGTGCAGACAAGGAAGATATTGTTCAAGAAGGCATGATTGGTTTGTATAAAGCTATACGTGATTTCAAAGAGGACAAGCTTACTTCTTTTAAAGCGTTTGCAGAGCTCTGCATTACGAGACAGATTATAACGGCGATCAAAACGGCAACAAGGCAAAAGCATATTCCGCTAAACTCTTATGTCTCATTGGACAAGCCGATCTATGATGAAGAATCGGATCGTACGTTAATGGACGTGATTTCTGGTGCGAAAGTCATGGACCCTGAAGAACTTATTATCAATCAGGAAGAATTTGACCATATCGAGATTAAAATGTCTGAGCTCCTAAGTGATTTAGAGCGTAAAGTATTAGCGTTATATTTAGATGGACAATCCTATCAGGAGATTTCAGAAGAATTAAATCGGCATGTGAAATCAATTGATAATGCTCTTCAACGTGTCAAAAGAAAGCTAGAAAGATATCTAGAGGTGCGGGAGCTTACTTTGTGAAATCGTGTCCGTGAAGCTCCTCGGTGTTTGCTTTTATTACATATTGACAGTGTATCTTGTCCGTGATACAGTTTTAGAGATATAAAAGTAGGTGGCAAAATGACAAAGAAGGTTGCTCTTGCCTGTTCTCATTGTGGTACTAGAAATTATTCAACTGCAAGTAAAAAAGAAGCAGAGCGTCTAGAATTAAAGAAATTTTGCAATACGTGCAATGCTCATACACTTCATCGTGAAACGAAATAACTGAAATTTAATATAGATTTTTTTCTAATGGTAGTATGGTTTATCATGGAGCATTGGTCATTATTTATTCTTCTTAGAACAGCAATTCCTTAAAAAGTTGGAGGTCTACTCATGCAACGCATCGTAAATTTTTTCAAAGATGTCGGCCGTGAAATGGGAAAAGTTAGTTGGCCTAAAAGGAAAGAGCTAACGAGCTATACTATTACGGTTTTAGTTACGGTTATTTTCTTTACCATTTTCTTTGCAGTAGTCGATTTGGGGATTTCTGAATTGATTCGTTTAATTCCTTGAATAACCCCCATGACTTAATGGTATAATGGAAAGGTGATAGGAATTTTTTTAAAGCCCGGTGACGGGTTTTTTAATTTGCAAAAAAATGACAGATGTGAAGTTTTGAGATTTAAAAATGCTAGTTTTTGCAGTGCTTGTATTTAGGCTTACTAGATTTAACAGGGGTTAGTGCCTTTGGAGAATGTGCTTGTAGCGGTACAGGATCGTCGAGGAGAATTTGATTTGTGTAGGGAGGGAAGGACGTAGTGTCCTGACAAATGGAAAAGAATTGGTATGTGGTTCATACTTACTCAGGCTATGAGAACAAGGTTAAAACAAACCTTGAGAAGCGTGTTGAAACGATGGGAATGCAAGATAAGATTTTCCGTGTGATTGTGCCGGAGGAAGAAGAAACGGATATTAAAAATGGCAAGAAAAAAACAGTAAAGCGCAAAGTGTTTCCCGGTTATGTATTAGTGGAATTGATCATGACGGATGATTCTTGGTATGTTGTTCGCAACACACCAGGAGTAACCGGATTTGTTGGTTCTGCTGGCTCTGGATCCAAGCCGACACCGCTTTTGCAAGAGGAAATTAATTCTATCTTGAAGACGTTAGGTGTGGAAGAGAAAAGAATCGATATTGATTTCGAAATTGGGGAAACAGTCCGTGTTAAAGAGGGTCCATTTGCTAACTTTACAGGCTCAATTGAAGAGATTGATAAAGATAAAGCGAAGTTGAGAGTTCTTGTTAATATGTTTGGTCGTGATACACCAGTTGAACTGGAATTCACACAAATTGACAAATTATAAGTTGTCAATGTAAAACTAGCTACATGTTCGCCTGTAAATAGACTAAGTAAGCAGATTTTGGACAGGCGGTTGACCTGCTTATGTTTGAAAGGGGAACATGACCTCCCCTTTTATTTCTTTTTCGAAAAAACTTGAAATCGAGTTTGAAAAGTGTTAATATTTCATAGGTCAGTATGTCTCGAGAAAGAGACGGAATATTGCCGAGTTCTTTATTTGTGAATATAAAGACAACTAGTTGAGTGGGAGGGTTTATTTTATTCGTAAAATCACCCTATTACCACATCACGGACTTTAAGGAGGTGTGTCTCGTGGCTAAAAAAGTAATTAAGGTAGTAAAATTGCAAATCCCTGCAGCTAAAGCGAATCCAGCACCACCAGTTGGACCGGCACTAGGTCAAGCAGGTGTTAATATCATGGGATTCTGTAAAGAGTTTAACGCTCGTACAGCTGAACAAGCTGGTTTAATCATACCTGTTGAAATTACGGTGTTTGAAGACCGTTCATTTACATTTATTACGAAAACTCCGCCTGCTGCCGTTCTTCTTAAGAAAGCAGCTGGAATCGAGTCTGGTTCTGGTGAACCGAACCGTAATAAGGTAGCAACAGTTAAGCGTGATAAAGTACGCGAGATTGCTGAATCAAAAATGCCTGATTTAAATGCAGCTAGCGTTGAAGCAGCTATGCGCATGGTTGAAGGTACTGCACGCAGCATGGGTATCGTTATCGAAGACTAATTCATGCTTAGTTTAAGGTTGATTAAATGGGGTTGCGACGTTGAATTTGGTTTCACTCGCAACCTTTGTTCTGTCAAAAGTGCTTTGCGCTTTTTTGATGACTAGCTCCAGATCCTATGGGTTCGAGGTTATAAGCCAATCCGTCAAGGAGGTTAAAGAACAACCTCCATGTCGGCTCGTCTTATACTTGTCGCCCATGAACGAGGCTCTTGCGCTTTTCGTTTTGTCTAGCTGTGGCGCCTAGCCCCTCGAGTGGAAAATTGAAAAGCATTTTCCCTTGGTCACAAGTCAATCCGGAATGAAGGTTAAAGAACAACCTTCTTTCCGGCTCGTCTTGTGCTTGTCGGGGCTGGTCAAGGCGCCTCGCTTTTCGCAGTGGGAGGTTATTCCGCTAAAACCACATTTCAAGGAGGAAATAAAATGACTAAAAAAGGTAAGAAGTATTTAGAAGCTACAAAGCTTGTAGATCGTCTAAAAGCTTATCCTGTAGAAGAAGCAATTGATCTTGCAAAGAAAACAAATTTTGCTAAATTTGATGCAACTGTTGAAGCGGCTTTTCGTTTAGGGGTTGATCCTAAGAAAGCCGACCAGCAAATCCGTGGAGCTGTTGTTCTTCCAAACGGAACCGGTAAAACTCAACGTGTATTAGTTTTTGCTAAAGGCGAAAAAATGAAAGAAGCAGAAGCTGCTGGTGCAGATTATGTAGGAGATGCAGAGTATATCAACAAAATCAACCAAGGTTGGTTCGAGTTTGATGTTATCGTGGCTACTCCAGATATGATGGGTGAAGTTGGTAAGCTTGGTCGTGTATTAGGACCTAAAGGTTTAATGCCAAATCCTAAAACTGGTACCGTTACTTTTGATGTAACGAAAGCAGTTAATGAAATCAAAGCTGGTAAAGTAGAATACCGTGTTGATAAATCTGGTAACGTTCATGTGCCAATTGGAAAAGCTTCATTTGAAAATGAAAAATTAGTTGAAAACTTCAACACAATTTTCGATACATTGATGAAGGCGAAGCCAGCGGCAGCAAAAGGAACGTACATGAAAAATGTAACAGTTACGACAACAATGGGACCGGGAGTTAAGGTTGATCCTTCTTCTGTTGCAAAATAATTAAAATATAAATTGACAATCAGGATTGTATTTTATATAATAAATTCTGTTGTGAAAAATAAATAACATTTGTACCGCAGACAGTAGGGGCCTTTCGGCTTAAATTTTCCCTACCGAGGTCATACGATAGATGAATGAATTAGTTGTACTGCGACTATTGTATACTTCCTCCATGTCTGTTTGATGTGGAGGTTTTTATTTTATTTAGCCGGATTTGACCTCGGGCTGAATAAAATAAAGTCTCCGGCGGATGCCTTCTTACCTGAGTGGGCGCAAAACCGCCAAGGCGCATTTGAATCGGTATAAGTGTAGAAATCTACAGGAGGTGTAAAGATGGGCAACGCTATCGAACAAAAGCAAACAATCGTTGACGAAATTGCTGGTAAATTAAAATCAAGTGTTTCAACAGTTGTTGTTGATTACCGTGGTTTAAACGTTGCAGAAGTAACTGAACTTCGTAAACAGCTTCGTGAAGCTGGAATCGAATTCAAAGTGTACAAAAACACTTTAACTCGCCGTGCTGCAGAAGCTACTGAACTTACTGGATTGAATGAGGTTCTTACAGGACCAAACGCAATTGCGTTCAGTACAGAAGATGTAGTTGCACCAGCGAAAATTCTTAATGAATTTGCGAAAAAGCACGAGGCTCTTGAAATTAAAGCAGGTGTTATCGAAGGAAATGTAGCAACAGTTGATGACATTAAAGCTCTTGCAGATCTACCATCCCGCGAAGGCTTACTTTCTATGTTACTCAGCGTGCTTCAAGCACCTATCCGCAACCTTGCTCTTGCTACAAAAGCTGTGGCAGATCAAAAAGAAGAACAAGGCGCATAAATCAGAAATTTTGATTGGGTTTTAAAAATAAACGAAAACATTCCAAGGAGGAAATTAAATCATGACTAAAGAACAAATCATTGAAGCAGTTAAAAACATGACTGTTTTAGAATTAAATGACCTAGTAAAAGCTATTGAAGAAGAATTTGGCGTAACTGCTGCTGCTCCTGTAGCCGTTATGGGTGGAGCTGCTGCTGGCGGTGCTGCTGAAGAAAAAACTGAATTTGATGTTGTTCTTGCTTCTGCAGGAGATCAAAAAATCAAAGTTATCAAGGTTGTTCGTGAAATCACAGGTCTTGGACTTAAAGAAGCAAAAGAACTTGTTGATAACACTCCAAAACCACTTAAAGAAGGAGCTTCTAAAGAGGAAGCTGAAGAAATCAAAGCTAAGCTTGAAGAAGTTGGAGCTGGCGTAGAGGTTAAGTAATTTCGTTCATGAATAAAAAGCTCGCTAATACAGCGGGCTTTTTTGTGTTTCAGTATAAAGTTTTTTATAATGCATGTAGAAAGAGGTGGAACGATGTCTGAACATTATTATTCACGGGAACAGAGGGTTGAGAGTAATCCGAAGCATTGGAACTTTACTTTACGAGGGTGCGATCTGAAATTTAAGACGGATAATGGTGTTTTTTCAAAAGGAGAGGTCGATTTTGGGTCAAGGCTATTGGTGGAATCGTTTCGTTTGCCGGAAATAGCGGGCGATCTTTTGGATGTTGGCTGCGGCTATGGTCCGATCGGATTGGCTTTGGCGAAAGATACAGGACGTCATGTCCATATGGTCGATGTCAACGAAAGAGCTTTATCCTTGGCGAAGGAGAATGCTGAAATAAATGGCATATCGAAGGTATCGATCTATGAAAGTGACTGTCTCACAAATGTCAAGCAGCAACAATTTGCTGCGATCTTAACGAATCCGCCTATTCGCGCTGGTAAAAAAATCGTTCATCAAATTTTTGAACAAAGCTTTTCTTATTTGAAGGATGGGGGAGAACTTTGGGTTGTCATTCAAAAAAAGCAAGGAGCTCCTTCTGCAATTGAAAAAATAAGCGCGCTTTTTGGTGATGTAGAAACGGTTGAAAAGAAAAAAGGTTATTTTATTTTACGTGCAAAAAAATATTTGACTTGACATTTTCACTATGATAATATTATACAATGCCAACATAATATAAACTGGTGTAATTACTAATTTCAACGAAAATTGTATAAAGTTGGTTTAGTAAGGAAAAACTAACAAAATAATAGTTCGTAATGTGAAAAATGTGGTTTTTGAGAATAAAACCCTTTTTCTTTTTTGTCTTATAAGATAAGGCCTTTTGGATTGTTTTAGCCAATCAAGGCGCCTTTATTCTATAAGACAGCAATAGATGCACTATAACGCTTGATTTGAGGGGTGAATCAGTTGACAGGTCAACTAGTTCAGTATGGACGACACCGTAGGCGGAGAAGTTACGCACGAATCAGTGAAGTATTAGAATTACCAAATCTTATTGAAATCCAAACCTCTTCTTATCAATGGTTTTTGGATGAAGGATTGCGTGAGATGTTTCAGGATATTTCACCGATCGAGGACTTCACTGGTAATCTGTCTCTTGAGTTTATTGATTACAGCCTTGGCGAACCAAAGTATTCCGTTGAGGAATCGAAGGAACGAGATGTTACATATTCAGCGCCATTGCGAGTAAAAGTTCGTCTTGTCAATAAAGAGACGGGCGAGGTGAAGGATCAGGATGTCTTCATGGGAGATTTTCCTTTGATGACAGAAACCGGAACCTTTGTTATTAACGGGGCGGAACGGGTTATCGTTTCGCAATTAGTACGCTCTCCAAGTGTGTACTATAGCGGAAAAGTTGATAAAAATGGTAAAAGAGGTTTCGCTGCCACTGTAATTCCGAACCGTGGTGCTTGGTTAGAGTATGAAACTGATGCCAAAGATGTGGTTTACGTAAGGATAGATCGTACGAGGAAATTACCTGTTACGGTTCTTTTGCGTGCACTTGGGTTTGGTTCTGATCAAGAGATTCTTGATTTAATCGGAGAGAACGAATACATTCGTAATACTCTCGAAAAAGACAACACAGAAGGCACAGATAAAGCGTTATTGGAAATTTATGAGCGTCTACGTCCAGGTGAACCACCGACCGTAGAGAACGCGAAAAGCTTATTGGTTTCTCGATTTTTTGATCCGAAGCGCTACGATTTAGCGAATGTAGGGCGTTATAAGATTAATAAGAAACTTCACATAAAGAATCGTTTATTTAATCAGCGTTTAGCAGAAACACTTGTCGATCCTGAAACAGGCGAAATCATTGCTGAAAAAGGAGCGCTGCTTGATCGACGTACCTTAGATCGTATTATTCCACATTTAGAGAAAAATATTGGTTTTAAAACGATCACTCCTGTTGGTGGTGTCGTTGAGAACGATGTTTTACTTCAATCAATTAAAATATATGCTCCAAATGAAGATGGAGAGAAAGTTATTAATGTTATTGGAAATGCCTATGTAGAAGAAGCTGTCAAGAACATTTCTCCGGCAGATATCATTGCTTCTATTAGTTATTTCTTTAACTTGCTCTATGGAGTAGGGGACACAGATGATATCGATCACTTAGGAAACCGTCGTCTTCGTTCAGTTGGTGAGCTTTTACAAAACCAGTTCCGCATCGGGTTGTCTCGTATGGAGCGTGTTGTTCGTGAAAGAATGTCGATTCAAGATACGAATACGATTACTCCACAACAATTGATCAATATTCGTCCAGTGATCGCTTCTATTAAAGAATTCTTTGGAAGCTCACAGTTGTCTCAATTTATGGATCAGACGAATCCATTAGCGGAGCTTACGCATAAGCGTCGTCTATCTGCATTAGGACCAGGTGGTTTAACGCGTGAACGGGCAGGGATGGAAGTGCGTGACGTTCACTATTCCCACTATGGCCGTATGTGTCCGATTGAAACACCTGAAGGGCCAAACATCGGCTTGATCAACTCTTTATCTTCCTATGCAAAGGTGAACCGCTTTGGTTTCATTGAAACTCCTTACCGTCGCGTTGATCCTGAAACAGGAAAAGTAACGAATCAAATTGATTACTTAACTGCTGATGAAGAAGATAACTACGTTGTAGCCCAAGCGAATGCGCGTTTAGCTGAAGATGGCTCTTTCTTAGATGAAGATATTATTTCACGTTTTCGCGGAGAAAATACAGTTGTAAAAAGAGAACGTATTGATTATATGGATGTTTCTCCTAAACAGGTAGTATCTGCTGCAACTGCATGTATCCCGTTCTTGGAAAACGATGATTCGAACCGTGCCCTGATGGGTGCGAACATGCAGCGACAAGCGGTACCACTTATGCAACCAGAGGCACCGCGTGTAGGTACAGGGATGGAGTATGTCTCCGGTAAAGATTCTGGAGCTGCTGTTATCTGTAAGCACGAAGGTATTGTTGAGCATGTGGAAGCAAGAGAAGTATGGGTTCGTCGCATGACTGTCGTAGATGGTCAAGAAGTGAAAGGGAACCTTGATAAATACCGGATGTTGAAGTTTGTCCGTTCTAACCAAGGTACTTGTTACAACCAGCGTCCAATCGTCGCTGTTGGCGATCGTGTGACAAAAGGAGAAATTCTTGCAGATGGACCTTCGATGGAACTTGGAGAACTTGCGCTTGGACGAAATGTATTAGTTGCATTCATGACATGGGATGGTTATAACTATGAGGATGCCATTATCATGAGTGAACGTCTTGTTAAAGATGATGTTTATACTTCAATTCATATTGAAGAGTATGAATCAGAATCCCGCGATACAAAATTAGGACCAGAGGAAATCACTCGTGATATTCCAAACGTTGGGGAAGATGCGCTAAGAAATCTTGATGAGCGTGGGATTATTCGCATCGGTGCGGAAGTAAAGGACGGGGATTTGCTAGTCGGTAAAGTAACCCCTAAAGGAGTAACAGAGCTTACTGCGGAAGAACGTTTATTACATGCGATTTTCGGTGAGAAGGCTCGTGAAGTTCGTGATACATCGCTTCGTGTACCACATGGTGGCGGAGGGATTGTTCATGACGTAAAAGTCTTCAACCGTGAAGATGGTGATGAACTTCCTCCAGGTGTGAACCAGTTAGTTCGTGTTTATATCGTTCAAAAACGGAAAATTCACGAAGGAGATAAAATGGCCGGACGTCACGGTAACAAAGGGGTTATCTCTCGTATTTTACCAGAAGAGGATATGCCGTATTTACCGGATGGAACGCCAGTTGATATTATGTTAAACCCACTAGGGGTTCCTTCTCGAATGAACATCGGTCAGGTGTTAGAGCTTCATTTAGGTATGGCTGCGAGACAGCTAGGCATTCATGTAGCTTCACCGGTATTCGACGGTGCAACTGAGGAAGATGTGTGGTCCACGATAGAAGAAGCAGGAATGGATCGCGACGCAAAAACAATCCTTTATGATGGCCGGTCTGGTGAGCCGTTCGATAATCGCGTTTCTGTCGGGGTTATGTACATGATTAAGCTTGCTCACATGGTTGACGATAAGCTCCATGCTCGTTCAACAGGTCCTTATTCACTTGTTACTCAGCAGCCACTTGGTGGTAAAGCTCAGTTCGGTGGACAAAGATTTGGAGAAATGGAAGTTTGGGCATTAGAGGCCTATGGTGCGGCTTATACCCTACAAGAAATTTTAACCGTAAAATCCGATGACGTCGTTGGTCGTGTGAAAACATACGAAGCGATCGTCAAAGGTGAAAATGTCCCTGAACCAGGTGTCCCTGAATCATTCCGCGTATTGATGAAAGAACTTCAAAGCTTAGGGATGGATGTTAAAATCCTTTCTGGCGATGAAAAGGAAATTGAAATGCGCGATTTAGAGGATGATGAAGAGGGGCAAGTAGAATCATTAACCGTCGCTCCTGTCAGTGAGGAAATAGAATCCGAAAAAGTTGGGATACAAGAATAACTTACACTGTACGAGTTCATGAAATCATGCGCAGTTTCTCTCTGTTGTTACGGGGGGAAACTGCGGAAAATTGTAATCATAGATTAGCAAAAAGGGTAAAACCTGTAGATCAAAAGGGAGGTAGGCCCCTTGCTGGATGTCAATAATTTTGAGTATATGAAGATCGGTCTAGCTTCACCCGACAAAATTCGCTCTTGGTCATTTGGTGAAGTGAAAAAACCAGAAACAATTAACTATCGTACATTAAAACCAGAAAAAGATGGTCTTTTCTGCGAACGTATTTTTGGACCACAAAAGGACTGGGAATGCCATTGCGGAAAATACAAACGTGTTCGTTATAAAGGCGTTGTTTGTGACCGCTGTGGTGTTGAAGTTACCAGAGCTAAGGTTCGTCGTGAGCGTATGGGACATATTGAATTAGCTGCTCCTGTCTCACATATTTGGTATTTCAAAGGAATCCCAAGCAGAATGGGATTAATTTTAGATATGTCTCCACGTGCTTTAGAAGAAGTCATTTATTTTGCTTCGTATGTGGTTACTGAACCAGGTGACACACCGCTAGAAAAGAAACAACTTTTATCTGAGAAAGAATACCGTGCATATCGTGATAAATACGGTAATAAATTTCAAGCTTCTATGGGTGCAGAATCGATTAAAAAGCTTTTGACTGATATCGATCTCGATAAAGAAGTTGATTTCTTAAAAGAAGAATTAAAAACAGCTCAAGGTCAACGTCGTACAAGAGCGATTAAACGACTTGAAGTGTTAGAAGCATTCCGTAATTCAGGAAATGAGCCATCTTGGATGATTTTAGATGTGCTTCCAGTTATTCCACCGGAGCTTCGCCCGATGGTTCAATTGGATGGGGGACGTTTTGCGACATCCGATTTAAATGATCTATATCGTCGAGTGATTAACCGCAATAACCGCCTAAAGCGGCTATTAGATTTAGGAGCACCAAGCATCATCGTACAAAACGAAAAACGTATGCTTCAAGAAGCTGTCGATGCATTAATTGATAACGGTCGTCGTGGGCGCCCAGTTACTGGACCGGGTAATCGTCCGTTAAAATCTCTTTCACATATGCTTAAAGGGAAACAAGGACGCTTCCGTCAAAACCTTCTTGGTAAGCGTGTTGACTATTCAGGACGTTCCGTTATCGTAGTTGGACCGAACCTAAAGATGTATCAATGCGGATTACCGAAGGAAATGGCGATTGAACTATTTAAGCCTTTCGTAATGAAGGAGCTTGTTGAAAAAGGATTAGCTCATAATATCAAATCGGCAAAGCGTAAAATCGAGCGTTTATCTCCTGAGATTTGGGATGTGCTTGAAGATGTCATTAAGGAGCATCCGGTTCTTTTAAACCGCGCCCCTACTCTACACAGACTTGGGATTCAGGCCTTTGAACCAACTCTTGTAGAAGGTCGTGCTATTCGCCTTCACCCACTTGTATGTACAGCATACAATGCGGACTTTGATGGTGACCAAATGGCAGTACACGTTCCGTTATCTGCTGAAGCACAAGCAGAAGCAAGACTTCTTATGCTTGCAGCACAAAACATTCTCAACCCTAAGGATGGGAAGCCGGTTGTTACTCCATCGCAGGATATGGTCCTTGGTAACTATTACCTTACACTAGAACGTGAGAATGCTGTTGGCGAAGGAATGGTCTTTAAGGATACAAATGAAGCATTAATTGCTTACCAAAACGGTTATGTTCATCTGCATACTCGTGTAGCTGTTCATGCAGGATCTTTAAATAACGAAACATTTACAGAAGAACAAAATAATATGCTTCTTATTACAACAGTAGGTAAACTGATTTTTAATGAGATTTTACCAGAATCATTCCCTTACATTAATGAACCTACAAAAAGTAATTTAGAAGAGGAAACTCCGAAGAAATACTTTGTAGAAAAGGGTGCGGATGTAAAAGAAATCATTAAAAGCTTACCGTTGGTAGACCCATTCAAGAAGAAAATTCTTGGGAATATCATTGCTGAAGTATTTAAGCGATTCAAAATTACTGAAACCTCTAAAATGCTTGACCGCATGAAGAATCTTGGTTTCAAATATTCTACAAAAGCTGGTATCACAGTTGGTGTAGCAGATATCGTTGTATTGAAAGAAAAGCAAGAAATTATCGAAGAAGCACAAAGCAAAGTAGATAACGTGATGAAGCAATTCAGACGTGGATTAATCACGGAAGATGAGCGCTACGATCGGGTAATCTCTATTTGGAGTGCAGCGAAAGATAATATACAAGCAAAACTGATGAAATCATTAGAGAAGACAAATCCAATCTTTATGATGAGTGACTCAGGTGCCCGTGGTAACGCATCAAACTTCACCCAGCTTGCTGGTATGCGTGGATTGATGGCGAACCCGGCTGGACGTATCATTGAGTTGCCGATTATCTCAAGTTTCCGTGAAGGTTTGACCGTATTAGAGTACTTTATCTCTACGCACGGTGCCCGTAAAGGTCTTGCAGATACTGCACTTAAAACGGCTGACTCTGGTTACTTAACACGCCGTCTTGTCGATGTAGCTCAAGATGTCATCGTTCGTGAAGATGATTGTGGCACAGATAGAGGCTTGTTGGTAAGTGCATTACGTGATGGAACAGAAATTATCGAATCTCTAGATGAGCGCCTAATCGGTCGTTATGCTAGAAGAGCGATTAAACACCCTGAAACGAATGAAGTAATTGTTCCAGAAAATGAATTAATCACAGAAGATTTAGCTGCTGAGATTACGGAAGCGAATATTGAAGAGGTATGGATTCGCTCAGCCTTTACATGTAATACTCGCCACGGCGTATGTAAAAAATGCTACGGTCGTAACCTTGCAACTGGTCAAGAAGTTGAAGTGGGTGAAGCGGTTGGTATTATCGCTGCTCAATCCATTGGTGAGCCAGGTACACAGTTAACAATGCGTACATTCCACACAGGTGGGGTTGCTGGAGACGATATTACACAAGGTCTACCGCGTATTCAAGAAATCTTTGAAGCACGTAATCCAAAAGGTCAAGCGGTTATATCTGAAATTGAAGGTGTTGTCGTCGGCATTAATGAAGGCCGTGATCGCCAACATGAGATCGTTGTTCAAGGGGAAATTGAATCACGTACGTACACGGCTCCTTATACTGCTCGCTTAAAGGTTGTTGTTAATGATCGTGTAGAACGAGGTCAGGAACTCACAGAAGGTTCAATCGATCCGAAAGAACTTATTAAAGTAAAGGATGTAACAGCTGTTCAAGAGTACTTGCTTAAAGAAGTACAGAAGGTATATCGAATGCAGGGGGTTGAAATTGGCGATAAGCACGTGGAAGTAATGGTTCGTCAAATGCTTCGCAAAATCCGTGTCGTCGATGCAGGGGAAACAGATGTTTTACCAGGTTCCTTACTCGATATTCACCAATTTACAGATGCAAACGAAAAAGCCTTGCTTGAAGGAAAATTACCAGCAACCGGTCGTCCAGTATTGCTTGGTATCACGAAAGCTTCCCTTGAAACAGATTCCTTCTTATCCGCTGCGTCTTTCCAAGAAACGACAAGAGTTCTTACAGATGCTGCGATTAAAGGAAAACGTGATGAGTTACTAGGATTAAAGGAAAATGTCATTATTGGTAAACTTGTTCCAGCCGGTACGGGTATGCAACGCTACCGTAAAGCGGAACCAGTTGCCGCAATCGAAGAATCTGAAGATGTTGTAACAGTTGAGTAAAGTTAACAATGAACAATGCGGTGCTTACCAAATGGTGAGTACCGCATTTTTAGAATGGGTTTTGAAATAGCTGTGTGAGTGGAAGAGTTGAAGCGGAGCAAAAACTAACAATGACAAACCACTTCTAATAAAATTTTTAAACTTTTATTGACATTGGTTTTAGAAAATGCTAATATAGCAAAGGTGCTCCTATTACCTGTTACTTTGGAGGATATGATCGATGTCTTATGAAAAAGTATTGCAGGCGAAAAAAATTATAGTAGGAACAAAGCAGACGGTAAAAGCGCTGAGGAATGGAAACGTAAAAGAAGTACTAGTGGCGTCTGATGCTGATCCCCATGTGACAGCTTCAGTTGTAAGTACAGCTAAAGAAACAAACACCCCGGTAATCTATGTTGATTCTATGAAATCACTAGGGAAAGCTTGTGGCATAGAAGTTGCCGCATCTACCGTTGCGATAACCCATTAAAAACTGTTTTTGCAGATTAACTGCAAGGACTTTGTTTTTTGTTTCAAAATGAACCACCTGGATGTGTGGGCTTAAATGAAAAAGTGAAGGGAGGAAACATAAATGCCTACTATTAACCAATTAGTGCGCAAGCCTCGTAAATCAAAAGAGGAAAAGTCAAAATCACCAGCACTTAACAAAGGTTATAACAGCTTCAAAAAAGCACAAACTGATGTATCATCTCCACAAAAACGCGGTGTTTGTACTCGTGTTGGTACAATGACTCCGAAGAAACCGAACTCAGCGTTACGTAAATATGCTCGTGTGCGTTTAACAAACGGCATTGAGGTAACTGCATATATTCCTGGTATCGGACACAATCTTCAAGAGCACAGTGTAGTATTAATCCGCGGCGGACGTGTAAAAGACTTACCGGGGGTACGTTATCACATCGTTCGTGGAGCTTTAGATACAGCTGGAGTAAACAACCGTATGCAAGGTCGTTCTAAATACGGTACGAAGAAACCAAAAGAATCAAAGAAATAAAAACTTAAAAATAAGCTTCTTTGAAAGGAGGAAGAAATATGCCACGTAAAGGTCCTGTAGCAAAAAGAGATGTATTACCAGATCCAATTTACAATTCAAAGTTAATTACTCGTTTAATCAACAAAATGATGGTTGATGGTAAAAGAGGTAAGTCACAATCTATCCTTTACTCATCATTTGATATTATTCGTGAACGTACTGGCAAAGACCCAATGGAAGTATTTGATCAAGCCCTTAAGAACATTATGCCTGTTCTTGAAGTAAGAGCACGCCGTGTAGGTGGATCTAACTACCAAGTACCAGTAGAGGTGCGTCCAGAGCGCCGTACTACTTTAGGTCTTCGCTGGTTAGTAAATTATTCACGTCTTCGTGGTGAAAAGACAATGGAAGAGCGTCTTGCTAACGAAATTCTTGATGCAGCTAACAACACTGGTGCATCAGTGAAGAAACGTGAAGATACACATAAAATGGCTGAAGCAAACAAAGCATTTGCACATTATCGTTGGTAATCTCTTTTTAATAAAAAATACACTCATATGGAAGGAGAAAAACTGAATGGCAAGAGAGTTCTCCTTAGAAAATACTCGCAATATCGGTATCATGGCTCACATTGATGCTGGTAAAACAACAACAACTGAGCGCGTACTCTATTATACTGGTCGTATTCATAAGATCGGTGAAACACATGAAGGTGCGTCTCAAATGGACTGGATGGAGCAAGAGCAAGAACGTGGGATTACAATTACATCTGCAGCAACAACTGCACAATGGAAAGGTCACCGCGTTAACATCATCGACACACCGGGACACGTAGACTTCACAGTTGAAGTTGAGCGTTCTCTTCGTGTATTAGATGGTGCGGTAGCTGTTCTTGATGCACAGTCTGGTGTTGAACCACAAACAGAAACAGTTTGGCGTCAAGCAACAACTTATGGAGTTCCACGTGTTGTATTCGTTAATAAAATGGATAAGCTAGGTGCGGACTTCCTTTATTCTTTAAAAACTCTTCATGATCGCTTGCAAGCTAACGCTGTAGCAATCCAATTACCAATTGGAGCAGAAGATGCGTTCGAAGGAATCATTGACCTTGTAGAAATGAAAGCTACTTTCTACGGAAATGACCTTGGAACGGATATTGAAGAGCGTGAAATCCCAGCTGAATATATGGATCAAGCTGAGGAATACCGTGAAAAGTTAATTGAAGCAGTGTCAGAACTTGACGAAGACTTAATGGAAAAATACCTTGGTGGTGAGGAAATCACTACGGATGAGTTAAAAGCTGCTATCCGTAAAGGTACTGTTAATGTTGAATTATACCCAGTTATTTGCGGTTCTGCTTTCAAAAACAAAGGTGTTCAAAAGATGCTAGATGCAGTCATTGATTATCTTCCATCACCATTAGATGTTCCTTCTATTAAAGGTACACTTCCTGATAGTGATGAGGTAGTTGAACGTCATTCAGACGACAACGAGCCGTTCTCTGCACTTGCATTTAAAGTTATGACTGATCCTTATGTTGGTAAATTAACATTCTTCCGCGTATATTCTGGTACATTAAGCTCTGGCTCATATGTACAAAACTCTACAAAAGGTAAGCGTGAGCGCGTAGGACGTATTCTACAAATGCATGCGAATAGCCGTGAAGAGATTTCAATGGTATACGCTGGAGATATCGCAGCTGCAGTTGGTTTAAAGGATACAACAACAGGCGACACTTTATGTGATGAAAAAGCAACGGTTATCCTTGAATCAATGGAATTCCCAGAGCCGGTTATTGAATTGTCAATCGAGCCTAAGTCAAAAGCTGACCAAGATAAGATGACAACGGCACTTCAAAAACTACAAGAGGAAGACCCTACATTCCGTGCGCATACGAACCAGGAGACTGGTCAGGTTATCATCGCTGGAATGGGTGAGCTTCACTTAGATATCCTTGTAGACCGTATGAAGCGTGAATTCAAAGTTGAAGCTAATGTTGGTGCGCCACAGGTTGCTTACCGCGAAACAATCCGTACATCTGCTCAAGTTGAAGGAAAGTTCGCACGTCAATCAGGTGGACGTGGACAATACGGACACGTTTGGATCGAATTCTCACCAAACGAAGAAGGAAAAGGCTTCGAATTCGAAAATGGTATCGTCGGTGGTGTCGTTCCTCGTGAATACATCCCTGCTGTTCAAGCTGGACTTGAAGATGCTCTTGAAAGAGGACTTCTTGCAGGCTACCCAGTAGTAGATATTAAAGCAAGACTTTTTGATGGTTCATACCATGATGTCGACTCTTCAGAAATGGCGTTTAAAATCGCTGCTTCTATGGCCCTTAAAAATGCAGCATCAAAATGTAACCCTGTTATTTTAGAGCCGGTGATGAGAGTTGAAGTAATCATCCCTGAAGAATACATGGGAGATATTATGGGTAACATCACTTCCCGTCGCGGACGTGTTGAAGGTATGGATGCTCGTGGTAATGCGCAAGTTGTCCGTGCTATGGTTCCACTTTCTGAAATGTTTGGTTATGCAACAACTTTACGTTCAAGCACTCAAGGTCGTGGAGTATTCTCTATGCACTTTGACCACTACGAAGAAGTGCCAAAATCAATTTCAGAAGAAATCATCAAGAAAAATAAAGGTGAATAATTGATTTTCGCCTGTCTTTAAAGTATAACTACTTATGTACGAAGCTGTAGGAAAGGAATAACTTTTTCCTACGGCATCCATATACTTAAACTTTTCTATATTTAAAGGAGGATTTTCCTAATGGCTAAAGAAAAATTTGACCGTTCAAAACCACACGTTAATATCGGAACTATTGGTCACGTTGACCATGGTAAAACAACTTTAACAGCTGCTATCACAACTGTACTTGCAAAAGCAGGTGGCGGTGAAGCACGCGGCTATGATCAAATCGACAACGCTCCAGAAGAAAAAGAGCGTGGAATCACAATCAACACTTCTCACGTTGAGTATGAAACAGCTAACCGTCACTATGCACACGTTGACTGCCCAGGGCATGCTGACTATGTTAAGAACATGATCACTGGTGCTGCTCAAATGGACGGCGGTATCTTAGTAGTATCTGCTGCTGATGGTCCAATGCCACAAACTCGTGAACATATCCTACTTTCTCGTAACGTAGGTCTTGCACACTTGGTTGTATTCATGAACAAGTGTGATATGGTAGACGACGAAGAACTTCTTGAATTAGTAGAAATGGAAGTTCGTGACCTATTATCAGAATATGAATTCCCTGGTGATGATATTCCTGTAATCAAGGGTTCTGCTCTTAAAGCTCTTGAAGGAGATGCAGCTTGGGAAGAAAAAATCATTGAATTAATGAATGCTGTTGACGAATATGTTCCAAATCCAACTCGTGAGACTGATAAGCCATTCATGATGCCTGTTGAGGACGTATTCTCTATCACTGGTCGTGGAACAGTTGCTACTGGCCGTGTTGAACGTGGTCAAGTTAAAGTTGGTGACGTGGTTGAGATCATTGGTCTTGCTGAAGAGCCAAAATCTACTACAGTAACTGGAGTAGAAATGTTCCGTAAACTTCTTGATTATGCTGAAGCTGGAGACAACATTGGAGCACTTCTTCGTGGGGTTGCTCGTGAAGAAATCCAACGTGGTCAAGTACTTGCTAAACCAGGTTCAATTACACCACACACAAAATTTAAAGCTGAAGTTTACGTATTATCTAAAGACGAAGGTGGACGTCATACTCCATTCTTCTCAAACTATCGTCCTCAGTTCTACTTCCGTACAACTGATGTAACTGGTGTTGTTAATTTACCAGAAGGTGTAGAAATGGTTATGCCTGGAGATAACATTGAAATGAACGTTGAGCTTATTTCTCCAATCGCAATTGAAGATGGTACTAGATTCTCAATCCGTGAAGGCGGACGTACTGTAGGTTCTGGTGTTGTTACTGCGATTGTTGAGTAATAGCTAGACAATATTAAAAGCAGATAGGTGACGACCTATCTGCTTTTTTTATTTATCTTCTATTCTTAATAGTATTATTTGTGGCTAGAGTTAACGCTTCATCGTTTATTCAATATGTCTTTTTGTTCGACCCATTTATGAATGGCGGAAATGATATCCTGCAATCCTTTCCCATTTGGTGTTAACTCGTATTGAACCTTTTTTAAAGATCCCTCCAAATAACTCTTTCTGACAAGTCCTTCTTTTACTAATTCATTTAATCTTTCGGTGAGAAGTCTGTCCGAAATCCCTTCAATCATTTCCATTAATTCATAATATCTTTTAGGTCCGTCAAGTAAAGTATAAATGATCATCCCTACCCATTTTTGACCGATAAATTCAATAGTTTTTTGATAGTTAACGCAAATACTGCTAGGATGTCCGTTTTGATCCAGTTGGGTTCTGTTGTTGTTTGGAGATGATTCCATTTATGTTCCTCCTAGTTTTATTAATACTTGCATTATAACATGAGAGTTCCTCCTTGACTCATTAACTTACAAATGGTAAGTTAATAAAGCTAATGAATAGTAAGTTTAGGAGGAAATCATAATGTCACAACTTGACGAAATTGTACAACAACGTAAGTCGGTCCGCTCTTACGATCCGAATTATACCATTGCTAAAGAGGAGATTGAAAAGCTGTTGCGTCTTGCTTCAGAGGCTCCATCTTCAAGTAATTTACAGCCATGGCGTGTTATCGTAATCAAAAATAAGGAATTGCAAAAAGAACTGCGTGCTATTGGAAACAACCAAGCTCAAATTGAAGAATCTTCTGCAGTTGTTGCTATTCTTAGTGATTCAGAAGCATACAAAAATGCAGAGGAGATTTTCAATCAAAATGTAGCAGAAGGTCATGTTTCTCAAGAAATTGCCAATAACACCATTAAAAATACGTTAAACTTTTATCCAAACGTTCCTGAAGAAACAAGAAAGCTAATTGCTGCCTATGATGCTGGTGCGTTTGCTATGCAGTTCATGCTACTTGCAAAAGATCGTGGATACGATACAGTGACAATGGGTGGTTTTGATAAGGAAAAGTTTGCTAAGCGTTTTGACTTACCTGCAAATGTATTTCCGATAACGCTAATTGCTATCGGAAAAGCCCAAGCTCCAGCTTTCGGGACATCAAGGGTACCGGTGGAGTCTTTTACTACATTCTATGAGTAATTTTATGACATAGGAGCAAGTTAAAATACTGCTCTTGGAAAAAACGTGTTGTTTTTTTCAAGAGCAAATAATTTTTAAGATTATAGTCGTAGAAAACCACCATACCCACAACAGCGGTGTTCAAAGTCCCCGTAATGAAACTAAAACCCCATCAATCTGATCCAGAGCAATCTTCCATTTCATCAATGCTGGGAGAGCATTAATATTTTCTTAACTTAAATTAATTTCGATGTCCTTTTCATTTAATAGTTCGACTATTTCCCGTGTACTTGAAAACGTCAGCGGTAGTCTATATAATAGAACAAGTGTGATTGATAAAGAAATGAAATTTAATATTGCATTTCCTTTATGATTCATTGTATAATAGACAATGTTGGTCTTTGACTGCGATGATGTGGAAGGTTGCTGACACACCCGGCCGCTTTGCCATGGCGAGTGTGTGGGAAATTTTCACGGAGAATGTCTATTTTAAAATAGGCGAAAAGGAGGGAAAATAATGGCAAAACAAAAGATTCGTATCCGTTTGAAAGCATATGATCACAGAATTCTTGATCAATCTGCAGAAAAAATTGTGGAAACAGCAAAGCGTTCTGGTGCTGCTGTATCAGGTCCGATACCATTACCAACCGAAAAATCTGTTTATACAATTCTTCGTGCGGTGCATAAGTACAAGGACTCTCGTGAGCAATTTGAGATGCGTACTCATAAGCGTCTAATCGACATTGTGAACCCAACACCACAAACTGTTGATTCATTAATGCGTTTAGACTTACCATCTGGCGTAGATATCGAAATTAAACTTTAATTTTGAACTATAAAAGATGTAACATTGAAACTTCAAACAATGAAATAAAAGATGATAATTAATAGGAGGTGTGACTGTAATGACCAAAGGAATCTTAGGAAGAAAAATCGGTATGACTCAAGTATTTGCTGAAAATGGTGATCTTATCCCGGTAACAGTTGTTGAAGCAGCTCCAAACGTAGTTCTTCAAAAGAAAACTGTTGAAACTGACGGATATGTATCTGTGCAATTAGGTTTTGATGACAAGCGTGAAAAGCTATCAAACAAACCTGAAAAGGGACATGTCGCAAAGGCAAGTACTGCTCCTAAGCGCTTCGTACGTGAATTCCGCGGGGAAGGTTTAGCTGAGTTAGAGATTGGTCAGGAAGTCAAAGTAGATGTATTCGCTGAAGGCGATATCGTAGATGTAACAGGAATCTCAAAGGGTAAAGGTTTCCAAGGCTCTATCAAGCGCCACGGGCAATCTCGCGGACCAATGGCACACGGTTCTCGTTATCACCGTCGCCCAGGTTCTATGGGTCCTGTAGCTCCAAACCGCGTATTTAAAGGTAAAGCATTACCAGGTCGTATGGGTGGCGAGCAAATTACTGTACAAAACCTTGAAATTGTAAAGGTTGACGTTGAACGTAACTTATTATTAATCAAAGGTAACGTACCGGGAGCTAAAAAAGCTCTATTAAAAATCAAAAGTGCGGTTAAAGCATAATCATTAAGGCAGAAAGGAGGAAACAAGAATGCCAAAAGTAACATTGTTTAGCCAAGCTGGATCTCAAGTTGGTGAAATCGAGCTTAATGATTCCATCTTTGGTATTGAGCCTAATAACCATGTGTTATTTGAAGCTGTTGTAGCTCAAAGAGCTTCTTTACGTCAAGGAACTCATAAAACAAAAATCCGTTCTGAAGTAGCTGGCGGTGGTCGTAAGCCATGGCGTCAAAAAGGAACTGGTCGCGCACGTCAAGGTTCGATCCGTTCTCCACAATGGCGCGGAGGTGGTACTGTATTCGGTCCTGTACCTCGCAGCTATAGCTATAAATTACCGAAAAAAGTTCGTCGCTTAGCGATTAAATCGGCATTATCTTCTAAAGTAGTAGAAGAAAACATTTTAGTATTAGAAAGCCTTGCTTTCGAAACTCCAAAAACTAAAGACTTCAAAGGTTTCCTAAAAGGTCTTTCTGTTGATTCAAAAGCACTTATTGTTACAGCTGATTTAGATGAAAACGTAGCATTATCTGCTCGTAACATCCCTGGTGTAACAGTTGTAACTGCTAGTGGAATCAACGTATTGGATGTTTTAGGTCATGACAAGTTAATCATGACAAAAGCAGCGGTTGAAAAAGTAGAGGAGGTGCTTGCATAATGGATGCACGCGAAATCATTAAGCGCCCCGTTATCACTGAACGTTCAACTGATTTAATGACTGAGAAAAAGTACACTTTCGAAGTTGACGTTAGAGCGAATAAAACTCAAGTTAAAGATGCTGTTGAAGAAATCTTCGGCGTTAAAGTTGAGAAAGTAAACGTTCAAAACTATAAAGGTAAATTTAAGCGTATGGGTAAATTTGGCGGTTACACAAATAAACGTCGTAAAGCCATCGTTAAATTAACTGCAGACAGCAAAGAAATCGAATTCTTTGAGGTTTAATTGATTAAAAGAAGAAGAGGAGGGAAAACAAATGGCGATTAAAAAGTATAAACCTACCTCTAATGGTCGTCGCGGTATGACGGTATCTGATTTCGCAGAGATCACAACAGATAAGCCGGAAAAATCATTACTTGCTCCTTTAAAAAGTAAGGGTGGCCGTAACAACCAAGGTAAGTTAACAGTTCGTCATCAAGGTGGCGGTCATAAGCGTCAATATCGTATCATCGATTTTAAACGTAACAAAGATGGCATTCCAGGCCGCGTTGCTACAATCGAATACGATCCAAACCGTTCAGCAAACATTGCATTAATTCATTATGTTGATGGAGAAAAGCGTTACATCCTAGCTCCTAAGAATTTAGAAGTAGGTATGGAGGTAATGTCTGGACCTGAGGCAGATATTAAAGTAGGAAATGCTCTACCTTTAGCAAATATTCCTGTTGGTACAGTCGTACACAACATCGAATTAAAGCCAGGTAAGGGTGGACAATTAGTACGTTCTGCAGGTACGTCTGCACAAGTTCTTGGTAAAGAGGGCAAATACGTACTAGTTCGTTTAAACTCTGGTGAGGTTCGTATGATTCTTGCTACTTGTCGTGCAACTGTAGGTCAAGTTGGTAACGAGCAACATGAACTTATCAACATTGGTAAAGCAGGTCGTTCACGCTGGTTAGGCAAACGCCCAACTGTACGTGGATCTGTTATGAACCCTAACGATCACCCACACGGTGGTGGTGAAGGACGTGCGCCAATCGGACGTAAGTCACCAATGTCACCATGGGGTAAACCAACACTTGGTGCGAAAACTCGTAAGAAAAACAATAAATCAGATAAATTTATCGTACGTCGTCGTAAAAAATAACGGGATTGGGCTACGGTTCCAACTAAGAGCCGTAGGGCAATCGCGAAGGGAGGTTCAATCATGGGTCGCAGCTTAAAAAAAGGACCTTTTGTTGATGAACATTTAATGAACAAGATCGAAAAGCTAAATGAAACAGAAGGCAAACAAGTGGTAAAAACTTGGTCACGCCGTTCTACGATCTTCCCACAATTCATCGGACACACAATCGCTGTTTATGATGGTCGTAAACATGTACCTGTATACGTCACTGAAGACATGGTCGGTCACAAGCTTGGAGAATTTGCTCCAACTCGTACTTACAAAGGTCATGCAAGTGATGACAAGAAAACAAGACGTTAATGAGAGGAGGCATTCAGATGCAAGCAAAAGCTGTTGCAAGAACAGTCCGTATTGCGCCTCGTAAAGCTCGTTTAGTTGTAGATCTAATTCGAGGAAAGCAAGTAGGTGAAGCAGTAGCGATATTAAAACATACGCCAAAAGCTGCTTCTCCAATCGTTGAAAAATTATTAAATTCTGCTATGGCAAATGCCGAGCATAACTACGAAATGGACGTTAATAGCCTTGTAGTTTCGGAAGTTTTCGTTGACGAGGGACCAACTCTAAAACGTTTCCGTCCACGTGCAATGGGTCGTGCAAGTGCAATCAACAAGCGCACTAGCCACATTACAATCGTATTAACAGAAAAGAAGGAGGGATAATCAGTGGGTCAAAAAGTAAATCCAGTCGGTTTGCGTATCGGTGTCATCCGTGATTGGGAGTCTAAGTGGTACGCAGGTAAAGACTATGCTGATCTTTTACACGAAGACCTAAAGGTTCGTGAGTATATCACTAAGCGTTTAAGTGATGCTTCTGTTTCTAAAGTAGAAATCGAGCGTGCTGCTAACCGCGTTAACATCACTATCCATACTGCTAAACCAGGAATGGTTATTGGTAAAGGTGGTACTGAGGTTGAAGCGTTACGTAAAGCTCTTAACTCACTTACTGGCAAACGTGTACACATCAACATTCTTGAAATCAAAAAAGCTGATATCGATGCGAAATTAGTTGCGGAAAACATTGCTCGCCAATTAGAAAACCGCGTATCTTTCCGTCGTGCTCAAAAACAAGTTATTCAACGTGCAATGCGCGCTGGAGCTCAAGGTATCAAAACTATGGTATCTGGTCGTCTTGGCGGAGCTGACATCGCTCGTTCTGAAAGCTATAGCGAAGGAACTGTTCCACTTCATACTCTTCGTGCTGATATCGATTACGCTACTGCTGAAGCAGATACAACTTACGGAAAGCTTGGCGTAAAAGTATGGATCTATAAGGGAGAAGTCCTTCCAACTAAGAAGAAAACTGAGGAAGGAGGCAAATAATATGTTAGTGCCTAAACGCGTTAAATATCGTCGTCAACACCGTGGAAAAATGCGCGGTCAAGCGAAGGGCGGTACTGAAGTTAATTTCGGTGAATTCGGTTTACAAGCAACTGAGGCATCTTGGATTACAAACCGTCAAATTGAAGCTGCACGTATTGCGATGACTCGTTATATGAAACGTGGCGGTAAAGTTTGGATTAAAATTTTCCCGCATAAGCCTTACACAGCTAAGCCTCTTGAAGTCCGCATGGGTTCCGGTAAAGGTGCTCCAGAAGGATGGGTTGCAGTTGTTAAACCTGGGAAAGTAATGTTTGAAATCGCAGGTGTTTCTGAAGAAATCGCACGTGAAGCATTACGACTTGCATCACACAAACTTCCTGTAAAATGTAAGTTTGTAAAACGAGAAGAAATTGGTGGTGAATCAAATGAAAGCTAATGAAATTCGTGACCTTACCACTGCCGAAATAGAACAAAAAGTTAAATCATTAAAAGAAGAGCTTTTCAACCTGCGCTTTCAATTGGCGACTGGACAACTTGAAAATACAGCTCGCATCCGTGAAGTACGCAAAGCGATTGCTCGCATGAAAACTGTTATTCGTGAAAGAGAGATCGGCGTCAATAATCGATAATCTTTGAGAGGAGGTTCGCACAATGAGTGAACGCAACCAACGCAAAGTTTACACTGGACGTGTCGTTTCAGACAAAATGGATAAGACAGTTACTGTACTTGTTGAAACATACAAGAAGCATCCATTATACGGTAAACGCGTTAAGTACTCTAAAAAGTACAAAGCTCATGATGAGCAGAACCAAGCAAAAATCGGCGATGTTGTACGTATTATGGAAACTCGCCCACTTTCCGCAACTAAACGTTTCCGTTTAGTAGAAGTAGTAGAAAAAGCTGTCATTATATAATGCTCGGAATTAGTTTTCATCCCGAAGGGAGGTTACACAAATGATTCAACAAGAAACACGTTTAAAAGTTGCTGATAACTCAGGTGCTCGTGAAGTACTTACCATTAAAGTTCTTGGTGGTTCAGGCCGCAAAACTGCTAATATTGGTGATGTTATCGTTTGTACAGTGAAACAAGCAACACCAGGAGGCGTTGTTAAAAAAGGCGACGTTGTAAAGGCTGTTATTGTTCGTACAAAGAGCGGAGCACGTCGTACTGATGGTTCATACATTCGTTTCGATGAAAACGCATGTGTAATTATCCGTGACGACAAGAGCCCACGTGGAACACGTATTTTCGGACCAGTTGCTCGCGAACTCCGTGATAATAACTTTATGAAAATTGTATCATTAGCTCCAGAAGTACTATAATTTCAAAACTAATTGCCTTTAAGGAGGTGCGAACAGATGCATGTAAAAAAAGGTGATAAAGTAATGGTCATCTCTGGTAAGGATAAAGGCAAATCAGGTGTGATTTTAGCAGCTTACCCAAAACAAAGCCGTGTCTTAGTTGAAGGTGTAAATATCGTTAAAAAACACTCTAAGCCTAGCCAAGTGAATCCTAACGGTGGAATCATCAGCCAGGAGGCACCTATTCATGTATCAAACGTAATGCCAATCGATCCGAAGTCTGGTGAGCCAACTCGCGTAGGCTACAAAGTGGAAGATGGCAAAAAAGTACGTGTTGCAAAAAAATCCGGTGAAGTTCTAGATAAATAGTTCAAATGAAGAAGGGAGGTACAATGAATGAACCGCCTAAAAGAAAAGTATCAAAAAGAAATCACTCCTGCTCTAATGAGCAAGTTTAACTATAAATCAGTTATGCAAGTGCCTAAGTTAGAAAAAATCGTTATCAACATGGGTGTTGGTGATGCAGTACAAAACGCAAAAGCATTAGATAACGCAGTTGAAGAATTAGCGACAATTACTGGTCAAAAACCGGTTGTAACTCGCGCTAAAAAATCAATCGCTGGTTTCCGTCTTCGTGAAGGGATGCCAATCGGTGCAAAAGTTACCCTTCGTGGTGAGCGTATGTACGAATTCTTCGATAAATTAGTTTCTGTATCTTTACCACGTGTACGTGACTTCCGCGGTATCTCTAAGAAATCATTTGATGGTCGTGGTAACTACACTTTAGGTGTAAAAGAACAGTTAATCTTCCCTGAAATTGATTATGATAAAGTAAGCAAGGTTCGTGGTATGGATATCGTTATCGTTACTACAGCTAATACTGATGAAGAAGCTCGTGAACTTTTAACTCAATTTGGAATGCCATTCCAAAAGTAATCGCTAAAATAAGGGAGGCGAAAACGTGGCTAAAAAGTCAATGATTGCGAAGCAAAAACGCACGCCGAAATTTAAGGTACAAGAATATACACGCTGCGAACGTTGTGGGCGTCCACATTCTGTATACCGTAAATTTAAGCTCTGCCGTATTTGTTTCCGTGAATTAGCATACAAAGGACAAATTCCTGGTGTGAAAAAAGCTAGCTGGTAAACCCCATTTCTGGGAAGGAGGTAAAAAACAATGGTCATGACAGATCCAATTGCAGATTTGCTAACTCGCATCCGTAATGCGAATATGGTTCGTCACGAAAAATTAGAGGTTCCTGCTTCTAATATTAAGAAAGAGATCGCTGAAATTTTAAAGCGTGAAGGTTTCATTCGTGATGTTGAATATATCGAGGATAACAAGCAAGGCATCATTCGTATTTTCTTAAAATACGGTGCTAACAACGAACGTGTTATCACAGGTTTAAAACGTATCAGCAAGCCTGGTCTTCGTGTTTATGCTAAAACGAACGAAGTACCACGTGTACTAAACGGACTTGGTATCGCATTAGTATCTACTTCTCAAGGCGTTCTTACAGATAAAGAAGCTCGCGCTAAACAAGTTGGCGGAGAAGTATTAGCTTACGTTTGGTAATAGAGTTTCTTAAAGAATGGAGGTGCAATAAATGTCTCGTGTAGGAAAAAAACCAATTGAAATTCCAGCAGGTGTTACCGTTACTATTAACGGCAGCGTCGTAACTGTAAAAGGTCCTAAAGGTGAATTAAGTCGTTCATTCAGCCCTGATATGGAAATTAAAATGGAAGAGAACGTAATTAACGTAGTTCGTCCTTCTGAATCTAAAGAACACCGTACTATTCACGGTACAACTCGTGCACTACTTGCAAACATGGTAGAAGGTGTTTCTAAAGGTTTTGAAAGAAATTTAGAACTTATCGGTGTCGGTTACCGTGCTCAAAAGCAAGGAAAGAAACTTGTATTGAACGTTGGTTACTCTCATCCTGTTGAAATCGAGCCTGAAGAAGGCCTTGAAATCGAAGTTCCTTCAAATACTAAGGTAACTGTAAAAGGAATTAACAAAGAGCGTGTTGGTGCATTAGCAGCTAACATCCGTGATGTTCGTCCGCCAGAGCCTTATAAAGGTAAAGGAATTCGTTACGAAGGCGAATATGTTCGTCGTAAAGAAGGTAAAACAGGTAAGTAATGCCGCGTAGGTAAACGAAAGGAGTGACCTAAATGATTACGAAGGCTGATAAAAATGCAACCCGTAAGAAAAGACACGCACGTGTGCGTTCTAAACTTTCTGGTACTGCAGCTCGTCCTCGTTTAAATGTGTTCCGTTCTAGCAAACACATTTATGCGCAACTCATTGACGATGTGAATGGAGTTACTTTAGTAAGTGCTTCAACTTTAGATAAAGAAGTTAGTCTTGAATCTACTGGAAACGTTGATGCAGCAGTTAAGGTCGGAGAATTGGTTGCAAAGCGCGCAGTAGAAAAAGGTTTAAAAGCTGTTGTTTTTGACCGTGGAGGTTATTTATATCACGGACGTGTGAAAGCTTTGGCTGATGCAGCTCGTGAAAATGGGTTAGAATTTTAAGAGACAAAGGAGGGACACAATAGATGCGTCGTATTGATCCAAACAAACTTGAACTTGAAGAACGCGTAGTTACAGTTAATCGTGTAGCGAAGGTTGTAAAAGGTGGACGTCGTTTTCGTTTCTCTGCTCTTGTAGTAGTAGGAGACAAAAACGGTCACGTTGGATTTGGTACTGGGAAAGCTCAAGAGGTACCAGATGCTATCCGTAAAGCAATTGAAGATGCGAAGAAAAACTTAATCGAAGTGCCTATGGTAGGATCTACTCTTCCTCACCAAGTTATCGGACACTTTGGCGCTGGTGAAATTCTTCTTAAGCCAGCTTCTGAAGGTACAGGAGTTATCGCTGGAGGACCAGTTCGTGCGGTTCTGGAATTGGCTGGTGTTGGTGATATCCTTTCTAAATCATTAGGAACAAATACACCAATTAATATGGTTCGTGCCACTGTGGACGGATTAAAACAATTAAAACGTGCTGAAGACGTAGCGAAATTACGTGGTAAGTCAGTAGAAGAACTGTTAGGATAAGGAGGGAAATCAAATGGCTAACAAATTAGAAATTACCCTCACTCGCAGTGTTATTGGTCGCCCACAGGATCAAAAGGAAACTGTTAAAGCATTAGGTCTTCGCAAAATGCATCAAACAGTGGAGAAAAATGATAATCCTGCTATCCGTGGAATGATTAACAAAGTTGCTCACTTAGTAACAGTGAAAGAAATATAATTTAATTCTTCTTAAAATAAGGAGGTGCCAACATGAAACTTCATGAATTAAAACCTGCAGAAGGATCTCGTCACGAACGTAAACGTAAGGGACGCGGTATTGGGTCTGGTAATGGTAAGACTGCTGGTAAAGGTCATAAAGGTCAAAATGCTCGTTCGGGCGGTGGCGTACGTCCAGGATTTGAGGGTGGTCAAACACCTCTATTCCGTCGTTTACCAAAACGTGGATTTACAAATATCAACCGTAAAGAGTATGCGATCGTTAACCTTGATGCTTTAAATCGTTTCGAAGACGGTACAGTCGTTTCTCCAGAACTTCTTATCGAAACAGGGATTGTAAGCAAAGAAAAAGCAGGAATCAAGATTCTTGCTAACGGCAAGTTAGAGAAAAAGCTTACAATTAAAGCTCATAAATTCTCCTCTGCTGCTAAGGAAGCAATTGAAGCTGCCGGCGGTAACTTAGAGGTGATTTAATGTTTCAGACAATCTCCAATTTTATGCGCGTGGGTGATATAAGACGAAAGATCATATTCACCCTTTTAATGTTGATTGTTTTCCGAATCGGTACATTTATTCCCGTACCGGGAGTGGATGCTGAAGTTTTAAAAGCTCAGGATCAGCTAAATGTATTTGGTGTACTAAATACGTTTGGCGGTGGTGCATTATTGAACTTCTCGATTTTAGCGATGGGAATCATGCCGTACATTACAGCGTCGATCATCATTCAATTGCTACAAATGGATGTTGTACCGAAGTTTACGGAATGGTCTAAGCAAGGAGAAGTGGGACGTCGTAAATTAGCTCAATTTACACGTTATTTCACCATCGTTCTAGGGTTCATTCAGGCTTTTGGGATGTCGTATGGTTTCAACAACATGGCTGGCGGAATGTTAATTAACAACCCTGGTATCGCTAGCTATTTGCTAATTGCTACGGTTTTAACGGCAGGAACGGCGTTTTTAATGTGGCTTGGCGAGCAAATTACGTCCAAGGGTGTTGGTAACGGAATCTCGATTATCATCTTTGCAGGTATCGTATCAGGAATCCCTTCAACATTAAATCAAATTTATGCTCAACAATTCGAAAACGCTGGAGATGCGCTATTCATTCGTATCGTGACCATGCTTCTTATTTTGGTTGCTGTCATTGCGATTATTGTTGGAGTTATTTTCGTTAACCAAGCGTTACGTAAAATTCCAATCCAATACGCGAAACGTATGGTGGCGGGGCGTACGCCTACTGGTCAATCCACACATTTACCGTTAAAAGTAAATGCTGCTGGAGTTATTCCGGTTATCTTTGCAATTTCATTTATTGTAACACCTACCACGATTGCGCAGTTTTTTGAACAAAACAATGTTACATTGTGGATTCAAAGAGTTTTTGATTATTCACAGCCAATCGGAATGGTAATCTATAGCGCACTAATTATTGCGTTTACTTATTTTTATGCCTTTATTCAAGTTAATCCTGAACAGGTAGCTGATAACTTGAAGAAACAAGGTGGTTATATTCCAGGTATTCGTCCAGGGAAGAGTACACAGGAATATTTAACTCGTGTCTTATATCGTTTAACATTTGTTGGTGCGATTTTCTTAGCGGCTATTGCAATATTGCCGGTGTTTTTCGTAAATTTTGCTGGTTTGCCTCAGTCTGCGCAAATCGGTGGAACAAGTTTGCTTATCGTGATTGGGGTTGCCCTTGAAACGATGAAACAACTTGAAGCTCAGCTTGTTAAACGTCACTATAAAGGTTTTATTAAATAATTCGGTCGTGGGGACAACTAACTGGTTCCCATACCGTTTTAGCCTAAGGAGGAATTCACGTGAATTTAGTTTTAATGGGTCTTCCGGGTGCCGGTAAAGGTACACAAGCCGAGAAAATCGTCGAAAAATACGGCATTCCTCATATTTCAACAGGCGACATGTTTCGTGCAGCAATGAAAGAAGGTACGGAATTAGGCTTAAAAGCTAAATCTTTTATGGATCAAGGAGCGCTTGTTCCAGACGAAGTAACAATCGGAATTGTGAAAGAACGGTTAAGCAAAGAAGATTGTCAAAATGGATTCTTGTTGGATGGTTTTCCAAGAACAGTTCCTCAAGCAGAGGCTCTGGAATCCATTCTGGTTGAATTGGGGAAAAAGATTGATTTCGTTTTGAATATTGATGTTGATCAAAGCATTTTAATGGAGCGATTAACAGGACGCCGCATTTGTAAAAACTGTGGTGCCACTTATCACTTAGTATTCAATCCTCCTGCCGTAGCGGGTGTATGTAATCGTTGTGGTGGGGAACTGTACCAACGTGCAGATGATAATGCTGAAACGGTAAATAATCGCCTTCAGGTAAACATCGAACAAGCGAAACCATTACTTGATTTCTACGAAACAAAAGGGTACTTGAGAAATATTGACGGCAAACAGGATATTAATAAAGTGTTTGTTGATATAGATCATCTCCTCGGGGGCATAACTGCATGATTATATGTAAAACCCCTAGGGAAATTGAAATCATGCGTGAAGCTGGACGGATTGTAGCATTAACCCATCAGGAATTGAAAAAACATATTGCTCCTGGGATAACGACAAAAGAGCTGGATGAAATTGCCGAAGCATTTATTCGTTCTCATCATGCATATCCTTCATTTAAAGGGTATAATGGTTTCTCTGGAAGCATTTGCGCATCTGTGAATGAAGAACTTGTTCATGGTATTCCTGGTAAGCGTGTCTTACAAGAGGGCGATATTATTAGCATTGATATCGGTGCGAAATATGAAGGCTATCACGGTGATTCGGCGTGGACTTACCCTGTTGGTAAAATTGACGAAGTATCTGCACGTCTTTTAGACGTAACAGAACAATCTTTGTACAATGGTCTTAAGGAAGCTGGTCCAGGTGCGCGTCTATCGAACATCTCCAATAGCGTTCAGACGTATGTAGAATCGAATGGTTTTTCTATCGTGCGTGAGTATGTTGGGCATGGAATAGGGCAAGACTTACATGAGGACCCACAAATTCCTCATTATGGTCCACCTAATAAAGGTCCATTGTTAAAACCGGGAATGGTACTTTGCGTAGAACCGATGGTGAATGTGGGAAGTCGTTTTGTTAAAACTTTGGCTGATGATTGGACGGTAGTAACAACAGATGGCAAGAGATGTGCTCATTTTGAGCATACGATTGCGATTACGGAAACCGGCTATGACATTCTAACGATAGTCTAAGAAGGTGATCCAAGGATGGACTATCCTTCTCGATCAAAATTAGGTCAAATAGTCTTAATTTCACACGGGCGAGATGCAGGACAATATGCTATAATAGTAAGGTTGTTAGATGATCGCTTTGTTTTTGTAGCGGACGGCGATAAAAAGAAATTTGACCGGCCGAAAAAGAAGAATCTATTACACCTCGAGCTAATTGATTATGTATCTCTAGAAGTTCAAAGAAGTTTATTAGAAACCGGTCACGTAACGAATGGAAAACTGCGATATGCATTGAAAAAGTTTGAATTCAATAATCAATAAGATTTGTTCACTAGCGTGGAAGGAGAAAGGTTTTTCCACAATATGATAAATCTTTGAAGGGAGACTAAGTTCGATGGCGAAAGATGATGTAATTGAAATTGAAGGTACAGTACTTGAAACTTTGCCGAATGCAATGTTTAAGGTAGAATTAGAAAATGGTCATACAGTGTTAGCTCATGTTTCTGGTAAGATTCGCATGCATTTTATTCGTATTTTACCAGGTGACAAAGTAACTGTTGAGCTATCCCCATATGATTTAACACGCGGAAGAATTACTTACCGCTTTAAATAAGTGAGGCTCTTTTCTCAATCTTTGTTCCTAATCCAAGCCATGTTAGTATCGTATTCATGATTAGTAGGAATGAAATTGTATGTAAGGGCTGAGAAAAGTGCCTGCGTACTATATTAATTGCGGATACAAAGAACTTTAACGTAAAAATCGGCTTTTGGATTTTTACAAACAAGATTGAGTGTAAGAACTGAATAAATCTATTGCACTCCGTACTATCAAGGAGGTTAGGATAATGAAAGTTAGACCATCTGTTAAGCCGATCTGCGAAAAATGTAAAGTTATCCGCAGACGCGGTAAAGTTATGGTTATATGTGAAAACCCTAAGCATAAACAAAAACAAGGTTAATATTAAGGAGGTGCGCATATAATGGCACGTATTGCTGGTGTAGACGTCCCACGTGAAAAGCGTGTAGTGATTTCTCTAACATACATTTATGGTATTGGTAAAAGTACAGCACAAAAGGTTTTAGCTGAAGCTGGTGTTTCTGAAAACACTCGCGTTCGCGATTTAACTGAAGATGAATTAAATAAAATCCGTGACATCATTGACAAGCTAAAGGTTGAAGGGGATCTTCGTCGTGAAGTATCTTTAAACATTAAGCGTCTAATGGAAATCGGAAGCTACCGTGGTCTTCGTCATCGTCGTGGTTTACCTGTTCGCGGTCAAAATACGAAGAACAATGCTCGTACTCGTAAAGGCCCACGTAAAACTGTAGCTAACAAGAAGAAATAATCGGTAAAGGAGGTACTTTAAATGGCTCGTAAAACAAATACACGTAAACGTCGTGTTAAAAAGAATATTGAACAAGGTGTTGCACACATTCGTTCTACTTTCAATAACACAATCGTAACTATTACAGACGTTCATGGAAATGCAATTGCATGGTCCAGTGCTGGTGCATTAGGATTTAAAGGTTCTCGTAAATCTACTCCTTTTGCAGCTCAAATGGCAGCTGAAACAGCAGCGAAGTCTTCTATGGAACACGGAATGAAAACTCTTGAGGTAACAGTTAAAGGTCCTGGTGCAGGTCGTGAAGCAGCTATTCGTGCTCTTCAAGCTGCAGGTCTTGAGGTTACAGCAATTAGAGACGTAACTCCAGTTCCTCATAACGGTTGCCGTCCACCTAAGCGTCGTCGTGTGTAATTTTTCTGTATAGATTTTAAATCCCTGTCTATAATGGGAAAAGTAAGATGTTTTTTGTCAAATAAATACAGAATCATTCATCCAGTTGTTGTGCACAATCGGGAACGTATACAGGGGGAATTTCAGTTAGGACTCTTAACTGAGATTTCGACGTTTTGAAGGAGGGTAATTTGATGATCGAAATAGAAAAACCAAAAATCGAAACGGTTGAGATCAGCGATGATGCAAAGTACGGGAAGTTCGTCGTAGAACCACTTGAGCGTGGATATGGTACTACTTTGGGTAACTCCTTACGTCGTATCCTATTATCGTCACTCCCAGGTGCCGCTGTCACATCGATTCAAGCTGATGGAGTACTTCATGAGTTTCAAACAATTGAAGGCGTCGTTGAAGATGTTACATCTATCATTTTAAACATTAAAAAGCTTGCACTTAAAATCTACTCTGATGAAGAGAAGACGCTTGAGATTGATGTCCAAGGTGAAGGTGTAGTAACAGCAGCCGATATCACTCATGATAGTGATGTTGAGATTTTAAACCCGGATCTTCACATTGCGACCCTAGGTAAAAACGGTAATTTGCGTATGCGATTAACGGCCAAAAGGGGTCGAGGTTATACGCCTGCTGATCAAAACAAGAGAGAAGATCAACCGATCGGTGTCATTCCAATCGATTCAATCTATACTCCAGTTTCACGCGTGGCTTTCCAAGTTGAAAATACGCGTGTCGGCCAATTAACCAACTATGATAAGTTAACTTTAGATGTGTGGACAGATGGAAGTACTGGTCCTCAAGATGCGGTTGCATTAGGAGCTAAGATCTTTACAGAACATTTGAATATCTTCGTTGGGTTAACGGATGAAGCGCAAAATGCTGAAATCATGGTTGAAAAAGAAGAAGATCAAAAAGAAAAAGTTCTTGAGATGACGATTGAGGAACTTGATTTATCAGTTCGTTCATATAACTGCTTAAAGCGTGCAGGCATCAACACTGTTCAGGAATTAGCGAATAAGACTGAAGAAGATATGATGAAGGTACGAAATTTAGGACGTAAATCTCTTGAAGAAGTAAAACATAAATTAGAGGAGCTTGGTTTAGGCTTACGTAAGGATGACTAATTAGTCCCTTAAAGGTGAGATATGCCAATGCTTTAGGACTTCAACAAAGGAGGGAAACTTTCATGGGATACAGAAAGTTAGGACGCACAAGCGCTCAGCGTAAAGCAATGTTACGTGACTTAGCTACAGATTTAATCATCAATGAGCGTATTGAAACAACTGAAGCTCGTGCGAAAGAACTTCGTTCAGTTGTGGAAAAAATGATTACACTTGGAAAACGTGGAGATCTTCATGCTCGCCGTCAAGCTGCTGCTTTCGTTCGCAATGAGATTGCAAATGCTGAAGAAAACCAAGATGCACTACAAAAGTTATTCTCTGATATCGCTACTCGTTACCAAGAGCGTCAAGGTGGATATACTCGTATCATGAAGCTTGGGCCACGTCGTGGAGACGGTGCTCCAATGGTCATTATCGAATTAGTGTAATATCCTTTTTCATGTTTAGCAGCAGCGTCTACACCCTCGAAAAGGAAGAACTTGATCGTTCCTTTGCCATAAATCAATCCATCATTTAAGGGTGGGCTGATCTTGTGCTTGTTGGGTGTGGAAAGGCGCTGACGCTTTTCTACCAAACAAGGGCATAGGACAGTTTGAACAAACTTGTTCATTGCCCTTTTTCTGTAAGAGAAGATTGAACTAAGCCATTACTAGAGTGTTACGATGGGCATGTATCTTTTGGATCTTTATTTTACGCTAATTCCTCCTTACTTATGAGCGGGAATTATGCTTTACATGTCACGTCTAGCTCACGCACCTCTTTGAAAGGGTTTTTAAAGAGGTGCAGGCTTTATGTAATACACTAGAGCCAATGGAAGACATTTGTTTTGAAAAATAGTGAACTTATTTATATTTTTAAATTGTCTTCGCATACTAAAGGCTCGCCAAAATGGCGAGTTTTCTTTTTTAAGGGAATTATTTCGAACTCTTTAAGAGTGTATTTCCTCCTAGCACAAGGTCGCCAAAGACTAACAAATACAGGTCCCAGTAAAAATCAGTATTTCGGTTTTACAACTTACGATAAGTCAACAGCAGGTTCCCTTTATTGTTTGTATGGCGAAGAACACTAAGGAACGATACGAGCTTTAATTGCTTTGAAGGCGCCATGCGCTTTTGTCCTTTAACTAGGAAACATCATTTCGCCCCTCTTTTTTTCTCCTCAGTACCCAATCCTTATTTAAAAAATGGTATAGTAGATTTCGTTAAGAGTTTAGAAAAGAATAGTAAAGTGAAGCGGAGTTGAGAGGAGGATATTATGAATAAACCACTAGTGTCAATCGAGCATGTACATTTTAAATATGAAGGACAAGAGGAATATGCCCTTAAGGACGTATCCTTACAAATATATGACGGTGAATGGCTAGCGATCGTTGGACATAATGGTTCAGGAAAATCAACACTAGCTAAGCTTTTAAATGGCCTCCAATATCCTGAAAAAGGAAGGATTCAAATAGGAGAATTGGAATTGACGGAAGACACGGTTTGGGAAACACGAAAATTGATCGGAATGGTTTTTCAAAATCCAGATAATCAATTTGTGGGTACTACTGTTCAGGATGACGTCGCCTTTGGTTTAGAGAATAACGGTATTCTCCGGGAAGAAATGGTAGAGAGGGTGGAAAACTCTTTAAAACAGGTGCAAATGGAAGCATTTTTGCAACAGGAACCCCATCAGTTGTCAGGCGGTCAAAAACAGCGTGTAGCCATTGCAAGTGTTATTGCGCTCCGTCCGCAAATTATTGTGTTGGATGAAGCAACTTCGATGCTGGACCCACGGGGAAGAGAAGAAGTCCTTAATGTTATTCGAGAGCTGAAGGAAGATCATGATATGACAGTGATCTCCATTACCCATGATTTAGAAGAGGCGGCAAAGGCAGATCGGATGATTGTCTTAAATCGCGGACAACTATACCGTGAGGGTACGCCTGAGGAAATTTTTCAATTGGATGAGGAATTGGTCAAGCTTGGCTTAGACATTCCATTTCCAGTGAAAATAAGCAAAATGCTGAGGGAAAAAGGCATTCCTGTTAGCAAAAGTTATCTATCAGAGGAAGCGTTGGTGGCACAGTTATGGACATCTCACTCCGGCAAGTAGAATATCGTTATCAAGCAAATTCACCCTTTGAACGTTTGGCCATTGAAAATGTCTCCATTGACATTCCATCGGGAACTTACCTCGCGATTATTGGCCATACGGGCTCAGGGAAATCGACCATTCTTCAGCATTTAAATGCGATTTTGAAGCCTACAAAAGGAAAGGTCGTCATTGGTGAGCGAGAAGTGACCAATGCGAAAAAGCAAAAGAATTTGAAAGAAATTCGTAAAAGAGTCGGGATTGTCTTTCAATTTCCAGAGCATCAGCTCTTTGAAGAAACAGTAGAAAAGGATATTTGTTTTGGACCGATGAATTTCGGCGTTACTGAGGAAGCAGCAAAGAGACGGGCCAGAGAAGCAATTAGACAGGTTGGACTATCAGAAGAAATTCTCCAAAAGTCACCATTCGATCTTTCAGGTGGACAAATGAGGCGTGTCGCAATTGCTGGGGTACTGGCGATGGAGCCGGATGTCATCGTCCTAGACGAGCCTACTGCAGGTCTAGATCCACGCGGACGAAAGGAAATTATGGAGATGTTTTATCAGCTCCATAAAAAACGAAACCTATCTACTGTTCTTGTGACCCATAGTATGGAGGACGCCTCTTTGTATGCGGATCAAATTGTAATTATGCATCGAGGTCAAGTATATAAGAAAGGCACACCGCAAGAAATCTTTCATTCTCCTGAAGGGCTGCTTGAGCTTGGGTTAGACGTCCCTGAAGTCGTTCGATTCCAACAGAAGGTGGAGAAAGCTTTTCAGACAAAGCTGGGCAAAACTTGCTTGACGATTGAAGAGCTGACGGGAGAAATTGAAAAGCTTTTTAAAGGGGGACAACCATTATGATGGATAAAATGATTTTTGGTCGTTATATCCCGGCGGAATCTCCCTTGCACCGAATGGATCCAAGATCAAAACTGATTCTCGTGTTTGCATTCGTTTGTGTTGTGTTTATCGCTAATAATGCCATTACGTATGGCATATTAGTAGTCTACACATTATTTATGGTTCTATCTTCAAAAGTGCCGCTCCACTTTTTGTTCGGAGGATTAAAACTAGTATTTTGGCTCGTCTTATTCACCTTGATCCTACATCTTTTTTTCACGAAGGAAGGGGAGATCATTTTTCAATGGGGCTGGGTTACGATTTATGAAGAAGGCTTAAAGAAGGGAATCTTTATTTCGCTAAGATTTTTCCTTTTAATTTTAATGACTTCATTATTAACATTAACGACGACCCCAATTGAGATTACAGACGGGATCGAAATTTTACTTGACCCGCTGAAGAGGATAAAATTTCCTGTTCATGAATTAGCGCTTATGATGTCCATTTCCTTGCGTTTTATTCCCACTTTGATGCAGGAAACGGATAAGATTATGAAGGCTCAGACAGCTCGCGGAGTAGAGTTTTCAGGAGGGCCGGTGAAGGAACGAATTAAAGCGATTATCCCATTGTTAATCCCGTTGTTTATCGGTTCCTTTAAACGGGCAGAGGAACTGGCGATTGCGATGGAAGCAAGAGGCTATCGTGGAGGCGAGGGACGCACCAGGTACCGTCAGCTTCGTTGGGGACTGGTCGATACATTGATGCTGTTATTGCTTGTTGTAATAGCGGTAGCGCTATTCTTTTTCAGATCATAAGGAGAAGGAGAAAATATGCAGAGGTTAAAATGTGAGCTGGCTTATGATGGTTCAGCCTTTTCAGGTTATCAAATCCAACCGAATAAACGTACCGTGCAGGGTGAGCTAGAACAGGCATTACTAAAGCTTCATAAAGGACAGGTAGTAAAGGTGTATGCTTCAGGACGCACTGATGCCGGTGTCCATGCCAGAGGTCAAGTCATTCATTTTGACACTCCGCTGCAGATCCCAGGGGAAAGGTGGAGTGTCGCTCTGCAGACTCTCCTTCCGGACGATATCTCAATCCTTGCTGTGACAAAGGTTGCGCCTACTTTCCATGCCCGTTTTGATGTGACGGCGAAAGAATATCGTTATCTTGTCTATAGAGAGCAAGCGCATGATCCTTTTCGTCGCAACTTTGCTTATCATTATCCCTATTCCATTGATATTGCGGCCATTAAGGCTGCTAGTCGCCACTTGCTCGGCGTTCATGATTTTTCGAGCTTTTGCTCAGCTAAAACAGAGGTTGAGGATAAGGTTAGGGAAATGTATGAGATTGAGGTAATGGAGGATGGAGGATTCCTTGTTTTCCGCTTTGTTGGGAATGGTTTCCTTTACAATATGGTTAGAATATTGGTAGGGACATTGCTACAGGTTGGAGCTGGGAAAATTGCAGTGGCGGATATTCCAGCTATCCTCGCAAAGAAAAATCGGATTTATGCAGGCAAGACCGCACCGCCGCAGGGGCTGTACTTGTGGAAAGTGTTTTATGAATCATGTATAACAACTTGTCCTGGTGTCAAATAACTTCTTGACATATGGAGTACAGTGTTTTATCATAATATGGTATGTATTTTAATCCCACGATAAGCCCCGGAACTTATTGTGATAAAGAATATACGAACATGAAAATGAATTTTTGAAAATGAACAATTTTAGGAGGGTAACTCATGCGTACAACGTTTATGGCTAACGCTAACAATATCGAACGTAAATGGTACGTAGTAGATGCTGCAGGCAAGACTTTAGGTCGTCTTACTTCTGAAGTAGCGTCTATTCTACGTGGTAAACATAAACCAACTTTCACACCACATGTTGACACTGGTGATCATGTAATCATTATCAATGCTTCTCAAATCGAATTGACTGGTAAGAAGCTTACTGACAAAATCTACTACCGTCATTCCATGCACCCAGGCGGATTAAAGACTAGAACGGCGCTTGAAATGCGTACAAACTACCCTGAAAGAATGCTTGAGCTTGCTATTAAAGGTATGCTTCCAAAGAATTCTTTAGGTCGTCAAATGTTCAAGAAATTACACGTTTATGCTGGAGCAGAGCATCCACATGAAGCACAAAAACCTGAAGTTTGGGAACTTCGCGGATAATTAAGGGAGGATTTATAAATGGCACAGGTTCAATACATTGGTACTGGTCGTCGTAAGAGTTCCGTTGCAAGAGTTCGTTTAGTTCCAGGCAATGGTAAAATTACGGTGAACGATCGTGATATTACAGATTACATTCCATTCGAAGCACTACGTGAAGTAGTGAAGCAACCGTTAAATGCTACTGAAACACTTGGTAGCTATGATGTTCTAGTTAACGTTAAAGGTGGCGGCTATACTGGTCAAGCTGGCGCAATCCGCCATGGTATCGCACGTGCGTTGCTTCAAGCTGACCCAGAATTCCGTCCAACTCTTAAGCGTGCTGGACTATTAACTCGTGACGCTCGTATGAAGGAACGTAAAAAATACGGCCTTAAAGGTGCTCGTCGTGCACCTCAGTTCTCAAAGCGTTAAGATATTGGGAATTATTAAACCCTCAACCACGCATGGTTGGGGGTTTTTACTTTATATGCGTTGCTTTAAAATCGTTGAAAATCGCACATGTAATATACACATTTTTTATAGAGAAAGCAGCCTTTCTCATAGTGTTCAATTGCTATGAGTAGCTGCTCTATGCCCTTATGTGTATATACTTTATCCGAAATATCTTTAGAATCATAACGCATTATTCACATTATTCTGGGCTGAATCATTGCTTCTTGTCAGGATGAGAAGTAGCCAAGATATTCGTATTTCTGTTACCGTTATTGTATTTAAATAAAAAATCAGGCATTTCACCTGATTTATAGTTAGCTTTTTCTTCTATTCAGATAAACATGAGGTAGGTATCCAACCAAACTCACCTTTTTCTGTTTTACAGTATGTCCAATCATTTAAATGCTTTATTCCAAACAATACTTCTTCTGGATATGCGGTTAACTCATGAGCAGAATAGTCCTGAGTAATTCTTGATATTCCCGCGTTATTAGGAGGAGTTAAAATTTGTTTTGGAACCCAGCCTTCTTTTTGAGTGTCTAGAGATGTGCAAAAAATCCAGTTTGGAAATTGTGTATCTTCTTTTCCAAATAATACTTTTTGATCTTTCTTTAAGACAATGGGATCAGGATAGTTTGATACATGTTTTTTTATTACAGTATATTTTCTCAGAACAATACATCTCCTTTTTAATCCTTATAATAAATCGAAAGTGAGATTAAACAACTACTTATTTTGTATTAAGTTTACTAGGTTATTTGAGCTTATTAGGGATAATCCTAAGAAGCTTGCTAGAAGAGTACAAATTCCCCCCACTTTCTAGAGATGAATATTACAGAGCTTTATTGATGGACGAAACGCTCCCCTCCTGTAACAATATTAAAATAAAGGTTTTTGAAAACTGTTAAGACTTGCAATAACTGCAATTTGTCCAATATGGTACTTTTCATGTGAATAAACATGATCAAACAGCCAGTTTAGGGTAGGCACTGAAGGTGGCGTCCATCCGTCCGAAAACTTAGGGACTTCAACTAACTTATTTAGTTGCGAATTGTCTAATTTGTGCAGGATATCATCTGTATATTTTCTAATCTGAATATAGCTTTCCAAGATTTCTTTAGTGGAACTGAATTCATTAACATTTAAAATACAATCTTTTTTTAGAGCAACTTCATTAATCCAATAGTCTTCACTGCTACTTATATGAGATATTATCCAAGCAATGTTATTTGGATAAACATCTGATTTCATATACCAATATTCTTCATCAAGATTGGTTAGGTAGGGGATTAAAGTTTTTCTAGGATCGTTTCGAAATGGAAAAAGCAAGAAAAACATCCTTTCTGTTTATATTTATGTTCTAGTTAATTATAAACTTACTAGGCTTACATGTAGGAATTAAAATAAAAAAAATAAAAATTTATGGGTTTAAGTTGGTTTAAATTAACTGTAATCTTATAAAGAACTTAACAGCTTTAAAGCATCAGTTCTTGTCGGTGCTTTTTTATCCACATGAAATCCATTAATAAACCTGTATTTCTCCCTTAAATAATTTGTCAATTTGGTTTAATTCGATGAATTGCACCATAATAACAGATTGATTTGCAACGGGATCCAGCGCCTTTAATAAGTTTCCCTTTGTGCTATTTTTAAAGTATAAGTGAATATAAATTGGTGAAAGGATTTTTCTTTTTGATTTTCCCAAAAAGACATTAAAAAAGAGGAACAGAATGTCCCTCTTTTTTGACAAAACCCTATTAGGTGCTCGGTTGCTCATTTAGCATTGTCCAATCTCCTGATGGGCAAGAGCCCTGTTAAATAGCTACATTGTATCCTATTGTGGTGTAACGCTTTTATAATGTAGTAATAATCGGTCCTTCTTTGGTAAGGATAACCGTATGTTCGTATTGAGCCACAAAGCTTTCATCGGTTAGGAAAGTCCAGCCATCTTCGGATTGGAAAACTTCCTCTTCAAATGTAGAGATCATAGGCTCAAAGGCAATTACTATACCATCTTTTAAAATTTCGTCATCCCATGGAGTAAAGTAATTGAAAATATGATTTGGTTCTTCATGAATTGAACGGCCAACACCGTGCCCAGTAAGATTTTTTATGACTGTTAGGCCATGTTGTTTCGCTACATTGTGTGCAGCTTTACCGAGAGCGCTTTTTCTCGAACCTGGCTTAGCCTTCTTAAGTCCAGCATAGAATGCTTCTTTCGCAACGTCACATATTTTCTGTAAAGTTGTATCTCCTTCTCCTACTACAAAGGAAATGCCGGTATCTGCGAAATAGCCGTTTTTTGAACCGGAAACATCAATATTTACTATGTCCCCTTCTTGAATGGTTCGTTTCCCCGGAATTCCGTGTGCTACTTCTTCATTTATGCTTATGCAAGTATATCCAGGAAAATCGTAAGCACTTTTTGGAGCAGATTGGGCCCCAGCTTTTTCAAACATTTCTTTCGCAATTTCATCAAGTTCTTCTGTGGAAGTTCCAGGCTTTGTACTATAGACTAATTGATCCCGAATTTCTCCACAAATTTTCCCAATTTCTCTTAACCCATCAAAATCCTTTTTCGTTTTTGCAACCAATTTATCTCCTCCCCTTTTAATGTCATATATAATTCAACTTGTTTCTTGCACAAAGTCTAACCCGTTTATTTAACACTGCCTACTTTATATTCCCATATTAGCATGAACAGCTTTCTATTTAAATCGATATTCTTTATCAGTTAGTTTTCCTTTTTAGATTTAAAAATTTAGTAATCTTCTCAACATGTGGTTCTTTTAAATAGCTTCTGTATAAATCGCTGCTCAGTCGTATGGGATCACCAAAAAAATATCTTTCATATTGGGTTTGTCTTGTACCAAAAGGACTCATCGTAAGATCCCATGCTAAACGGAATAGTTTAACTCGATCCTCAGCATCCATGCTATATGCTTGAAGATATTGATCCAGATCTGCTCTAATTTCTGATCCAAAGTCTTTTTCGGTGGGAATTGAAATCATTCCGCTAGCACCGATTAATTGAATAATTTCACAGAAACGGGGATATATTCTAGGGAAAATGTTACTGGCAACTTGCAGTGGTATCATGCTGGGGCACATACATCCCCATTCATCTAATATGGCATCATTTTCTGCCCTTTCTAATAGCGATTTCATGGTTTCAAGGCCTATTATGATTTCTGAAAGTTTTTCTTGTATATGCTGATACTCGACAACATTAATCGCCTCAACGAGGAGTTGTGCCACCCCAAGTATAAATTCTGCTTTTACAATTTGCCTGCTTACTACTTGATGGTACGCAAAAATGTAAAAAGAGCTTTGGGTCATAAAATCTGTAGCTACTTCGACATTATTATAAAAAAATACACGGTCCCATGGAACTAGCGTATTGTCAAAGACAACAATCGAATCCATCTCTTCATATCTTGAGCTTAGGGGATGATTAAAAGAAGATTCTCCTCCTGTAAAGGACTCTCTGCAAATAAATCTTAATCCTTTTGTATTAGAAGGGATGGAAAAGGCAAACGCTTCATCTTTATTAAAATATAATTTTGGCGCAGAAATTACCAATAATTCATCAGTTAAACCGCCCTGAGTAGCGAGGAGGCGGGCACCATTAATAATCAGCCCGTTTTGATTATGTTTAATGACCTTTGCGGAGATAGGCTTCTCAGACATCCCCAAATAAAACTGGGAACGATTCACCTGGGGAGTAATAAATGTATGTGTAAAGGAGAGGTCTTCCTCCATCGCCTTTTTATATAAGGACTGAATGTTCTCAGGAAAACAATTCTCCCTGTTGTTTAAAATTGCTGATGAGGATGCAAAGCTCATAACTGCTGTGTTCATATAATCAGGGCTTCTTCCCATTAAACCATGGGTAGCTCTTGCCCAGTGCTCCATCATTTTTCTTTTCCTTTTTAAATCATCTTTTGTTTTTGGCTGCATATAAGAAAGTCCGATACGTTCCCTTTGACCAGGTAAACAGAAAGTCATTTCATCTTTTAGAATGGGATCATTCTGTAAATCATATAGAGAAGCTTTTGTCTTAAGAACTCCTTTGAAGGCAAAATGCTCAGAAATTCTCCCTTTAATTTTTTCACCATCAAACCAAATTTCGCTTTCTAGCTTATTTAAACGATCAATATATTCTTTTCCGCTAATAATACCCATTTTTTCACTTCCTTTGTTATTTTGGGGGATAAATTGCTTAGTTATGGTTATTGGCATAACCTTGTATCATAATTTAATAGGAATAGGCGGGTATATTTTAAGAATTCCGGTATTTATAAGGACCCCATATATAGGAGGGGCAATGCCAAAACATTAAACAGTTATTCTAAGTGAGGTGGTTATTTGCGGGGTTGGAGATCATAGATGATGGTTCGCCGTTTTTTAAATGTTGCCCAATTGTTACTATTTTTTCTGTATATGGAGAAATATTTAATAAGGGAATGTTTAAGAAGATAAATAGAGACGAAAATTAGAGGAGAAGCGTTAAAAACACGCTTCTCTTTGATAGAGGTACGACACTTTTTTAACAATTAAAGGAAGTATGATCATTATATCAACAATGGAAAGTATAAATAATTATTGTAAATCCTCACCTATATTGTGTCCGTCCTTGTATCCTATACAGTCTATGGATCAACAATATGTTCAACAGGAATTTGAGCCCTACTGAAGCGAGCCTCAGTTCTTAGAATTGTACTTCTAAATTAAAATCTGATCTTTTCCCTAGCTATGCAAACTTCCCTTTAACCAAGCGCGTGGACGGTATGGGCCGATCGGAATTTGAATCAAGCTGGTTTTATCTTTCAAATGGAGCCTGTAAAGATCATCACATTGATTCGCATCAAATCCTAACAATGGATGCCCACCCATTCCTAATGCACCCGACAACAGAAGCATCCGTTGCATGAGTATGCCCGCTTCCATTTGTTGAATACGGTAACCTCTATATCCCAATACCCCCTTAAGGTGTTCTCTGTCTCCAACAATATGCATACAGAGTGGAACTTGATACAAATTTACGTTGGGCATGGTTAATCCAGACTGTAAAGCTTCCCGGAAATCCCCTTTGGCTATTCTCTGTAGTGCATGAGTGCTATTGTCATAAGAATAGGCGCCATTTGGAACTCCCTCTACGTTATAAAAACAGCCAAATAAAGAAGTCCGTGTTTCAATTTGTCCCTGTGTAATGTCAAGATCATTTTGGTATACAAAAGAAAATGTCTCCTTTAATAGAATAGATAATTGTGTAAGGCTCACTTTTCCCAATGTAAAATCGATATCAGGTGAATATCGCTTTCTGCAGGCAGATGCGATATCGTATGAAAAACACTCTGTAATTGGCAATAGGATCAGCTGCGTACCTAAGGAAGCCTCAGTATTGTTTTTGGTTAATTTTATGAAGGACTGTCTTGTTTCAAACATCGATTGTTCATTAAATTCCCTCAGTACAGGATAGTCAATGACTTTATTTGAACGATTATAGGAAGCATGGTGCAACTCTGGAATTTCCCGACACAATTCAGAAGCAGAAACCATTTCTTCACTTTTTTCGTCATCAACACGAGGTATTGATGATTTCTTGCTTAATGGAATAACAGCATATACACTTTCCTCCATTTCGGATAATCCAAGTAAATGATTAATAGATCGATCAAGAAATTGATAACAGACCCGTGTTGAGAACCCCATCATATTGGCAATTTCTAAGCATTGCCCAATTAATCCTCCTGCATCTAACCCTTGGAGTCTGTAAGAAAAATTATTGTATTTATAAAAATTCTTTAAAAAAACAGTCGAGATAAATATGGTGCAAAAACAGTCCGAAATGGGAAGGCCCTTTTCAAGACCTCTAGATAAATAGAAATCGTAAGTTCCTTCTCGTAGTAAAATAAGACGATGATGTGCCACATCGTAATGGTAAATACCATTTGGAATTTCATCCAGTTTTATATATACATATAGTTCATTAGGATACAAAGCTCCTCCTGAGGGAACAAATCTCCTTAACGACTGTTTATAACTTACAAGCTTATCTTTGGTATCATCCATTAACGAAGATTGGGAGTATTGAGTTAAACCGTATACATACCATAAAAAATGACCAAGCTCATCTAGACTAGGGCTTTGGTTATTTTCTTTCTTCTTGAGAGTTGACGGCACTTCCGCAGATAATGGTATCTCTGGCAAGCCACGGTACAATTTATATGGAAGTGGGGCATCTTCCCAATCTATCTTCCAATCTGGATGAAAGAGTTTATCCGTGTCAAAATGCAATTGATGTATAAATGTGTCTAGATCCAAACCTTTTGTCCTCCTACTCTTCCACTATGGGAATGGATGTGGAAATGGATTAAGCTGATCATACGTTAATGGTGTTGGTGCAAAGCCTAGCTGCTTAGGTACCGTGAGCACCCTTTGCAAGCCTTTTACGCGAGTAAGGTGATGTCCAAATGTCATCGGTAACATACCGGGAATAAGTACTTTTACACAGAATAATCCATTCCGTTTAGTGATATCCGTGGTCTGGTCAACCACGATAACATCAAGATTTAAGTCGCGGAACCTCTGTAGAAGATCCTGAAGATCATCTTTTAAATCAGTATTGGCTGGTGGCTCCATAAATTCTTCCGCAAACATTCGTACAGGACGATGATTATCTAATAAAAAATTCAGTCGATCCTCTGCTTCTTTCAAACCGTATAGCATACCATGGTCCTCCATCGTCCGGACTTCGAACGGGTCTTGCAGCATCTTTTGGTATTTCTGTCTGTTCATTTCCAATTTTTCATCATCCCTAAACATCATTCCTGCCAGTTCGTAGATCGAGCTTTTCACTGCTCTTACAGGATCAGGGTTTGCACCAGCTGCACAAATTATATTTACGCCATGGGCTCTTCTGTTTTTTGCCACTGCCCAAACACTTGGAATTCCATGTTCCATCGTTGAGTTGTAAAAATAAAGGTCGTATCCGGCCATTTCAAGAATCCGGTCTACCATTAGCTGTAATTCTTGATCGTTTGCAGAACGAAGATCAAGCCGTGGAAGGGGGAGCTTGGCATACCAGGTTAACAAAAATGAATCTCTTTCAACGACTTCCATTATGGCGTGAAAAATGGCTTCCTCTAAACTTCCGCCTAAAGCACATCCGTTTGAAGTTTCATATACAAAGCCATCCCCACAGCTTAAACTATAATAGGCAAGCAGCTTAGGAACCAAAATAGGTCTCTCTTGCAAAAATGAGTAACCCCAGACCCAATCCATTGGGTCATCAGGATGAAACTTTTTGAATGGGAAATGAGGCAGTTCATATTTTTCAGATTCATGGACACCTACACTTAGTGGATTTAGTGCGTTATTTTTTAATCGGTGATAACTTTCACGAACGACTGTCCTTTTGCCACGGGGCTCGATTCCGCAATATCGCTCCAAGCCTTCCAAAATGGCGGTCATCTCACTGATTTCATAAGTATTAGATCTGCCCGCTACTCCCTCATTTCCTCTAAATAAAGGCATATTCACTAATACATCAGCAAACGGCAGTCTGAAATCCTGCATTTTCCCATTCATAAGCCCGGTGCGAGAATCAAGATAATCTTTGGTTAAAACGGTTTTTAATTCATTCATCGAACGACTGCGATAACTGCTACTATTGACTTTAGGACTGGATTGTAACCGAATTTGAGCTAATTCTGGTGAATCATTAGGCAAATTACTGCAAATCGGGCACGATGGGTCAGGCAGGAAAAAATGGTGAGAGCTTGATAATGTTTTCAGGTTCAGAATGAACATTTTTTCTTTTAAGTTGCTGGGTTCTCCTTGAATAATCCTCCGCACTTCATTCGTTAGTAAATTTGCCATTTGGTAAAAACCTGTTCGTGATCCCCAGGCATCTCGCCGTACATCTTCTTCTGCTGTTATTCTCTCTTGTAATTCCCACATTTCTTGACGATCGGGAGCTGCTGTTATACGTCTGATATCAGCACAGCAAGAACATCCCGGTGTGTCTGGAGGTACGAACGGTCCAATGATTCCTTCCCCAAACAAAACGAAGCCTCGAAGCCACGGGATACCTGCATTTCTAAATTTTTCTTCCGCTTTTTGATGAACCGATGGGTACCAGGAATCGTGAAGTACGAGCGCTAGTTTTGTTTCCATTGGAATATCTTCTACTAAACTTAAGCGCTTAATGGAAAAGCTTCCGGATAATTGAGTATAGACTAGATCCGATAATAAACCCTTTCCTTCTATGGTGATTTGGGCTGTCATTAGGAATCCTCCCCTCGAACCTGTACACCAAATACCCCTGATAGTTCCTGTTGTAAAAAAGGTTCGAACGAAAGATCATAGACCACTAACCGTTCCCTGCGTTCTTTTAAAACCTGAATGGAAGATCGTAGTAGCTCCAACTGAGTCATTTCATCACAAGAAGGAATGTGGAGTTTAAATTCCCTTTTTTCTAGCAAATTAGATCTTTCCGTTTCAGGTCCCTCAATTTCTGAAATTCCCTGGTTTTGAGTATTTAAAAGTGCGAGTTGTAACGCATTTCGTAATGCAAGCGTTATATTTAAACCAGCTTTCGTGTAATAACGATCATTCGACCTTACCCGAATGACAGGGAAACCTAGAACATCCTCTTTTAAATCGATGACCGGTGGCCCATTTAAGGTGGTTAGTGAACTTAAGTAATATTTGCAATACTGATCTTCCACGGACCCGAGCTGCAAATCTAAAATTGTGTCTTGTTGCTTTTCCTCCCGTTCTGTTAATTCTTGATCTAAATATTTTTGGAGCCCTCGACAAACGGCCTGTTCGATTGTTTCTCCTGCACCTATCCCCATAAACCCTTCCGGAATATTCGAATCAACATCATGATTCCGATTTTTGAATCCCTTAGCATGTGAATCGATCAAATGTGAAACATACATTTCAATGCCAGTTAACCCGGCATTTTTTTTGGCTTCCTCATGTGTGAAACCGGCACAAATCACTTCTGAAAGAAGTGGTGCTGGTCCGTTAGTCAAAGGGTTTACTGCCTGAACATAGCATTGTGACAGAGGAAGCTGTGTCAAATTTCGTTCCTCCCATGAATGAAAAATTCCTATTTCTTTAGAAGTCAGCCGACTAAAATATTCTAATAATTTGCTAGGTGGAGCATTTCTGTTAGATTCATGTTCAATCTTTACATCAAGGTCTGCTACCAGTCTGGGGGTTAAATTTATAGATGTTACTAATGGATGTGCAATGAATGATAACCAATTCCCTTCCAATGTTTCAAGGTCAAGCAGGTAAATTTGATTACTTTGAGTCTCTCCAATTCCTGCTGCTTTCTTGAAAAATTCAAATACAAGGCAATTTGCGAGGATGGCCCCTGATACTGAAGAGTAGTTGTTAGGCTTCTGGTCTATCTGCACGGCAGATTGATGAAGGCGGCGCCAAGCAGATTCCCAGCACCCATCTGATTCAGGATGAACAACTGGACCGGATAGCCCTACTTGCCCTAAACATACGGCAGGAAGGAATCCTTTTCCTATTTCCTTACAGATAACATTAAGATTTCTTAGTTCATTTATATTCCCATCCTGCGAGACATAAAGAACCCACTCATATGGCTCCACAGCTTGCTTCCATAAACGCTCGTGGTTTCCTTTTTCAAGTTTAACCTCCTTAACCTCTACCTCGGAGTCTACATCATGAGCTTTCTGCACGATCTCATAAATCCTTGGTCGATTTGTCGGGATTGATTCTGTTACCAGAAAATTGAATTTTGGTAATCCCGATTCCATTAATGCACCTACCAATGAAACTAGGATGGGACCAGCTCCGACGACCAGAACTTTAGTTTGACGGAATTCTTGAAAGTGGTACGCACCAGAATCAACAAAGTTTTCAATAAATTCAATTTGCGAAGCATATTTTGCCAGAACTGTAGAATTTAATTGATGTGGTTGAGCCTTACTTACATCTCGAACAAAGCCATTCTCGTATAACGTTTCTCCAATTTCATAAACTCTTTTTTTGTAAGGGGCGGTTAGTCCGTCCGTTAATTCTTCCAATGTTTGTTCCCCATTAAACATCGGCATCAGTGTTTCAATCCACTGATAGATAGTGCTGCCTTTCATACGAAATGAGCTTTCGTTATTTCTAAAATACACACCACCTTCTGAATCAGGAAGATAAAATGTATCTCTTTTTACCTTTAGACGTGTGGAACCGTTTAATTTTGTCATTCAACTCCTCCTTGCTTCTAATCGATTCGAGCTATGTATTACCATTCTATGTAACTTTATTTGTCCCTTATGAATAGCCAAAAAGTAATGTCCCCGCAATTTCATGCAAGGACACAATTTAATTCCCTAAAATTTTGTCAAGAGCATTAACCCCAACAGCGGAAGCAACTGGAACATCTAAAGCAGTTAAAGCAATTGAAACAGCTAAAACATCTAAAGCAGCTAAAACATCTAAAGCATCTAAAACCTCCGCACCGACCAAAGCCTCCGAATTGTTCAAATTGACGTGCATTCTCACCATAAGGGTCCAGATGATTTAGCTCACTAACCTGGTATGGAGACATTTCCAAGTTTTGCAATTGGTTTTGAAAATTATACATTTTTTCTTCTCCTTTGTATTTATTATCAGGTTTAAACTGATACGATGGAGAGATGAATTAGACTACAATTTGAGTGGGCATCAAGCTCATCAGACAATTCATACTCTCATCAACAAAATATGATTCTATTTAGGCCGTTGTTACTAATGTCAAAGCCTAAAAACAAAGCAGACTAATATATGGAAGCTTTTTTTCGGACTACATACATAAAAGGTTACAGAGTATAAAACAAAAAATAAAATTTAGGTTGAAACTAAGCCTATCCTATTCGATTTCCAAAATTAATGAGCAAAAACGTATTACTTGGAGCGTTTGTTCGTTTCAAAATGAAAGGAATACTTGCGAAGACATCAGTAAGGTTTTCTTTTTTCAGATTAGAGGAGTATTGAAATAAAATTTTATGCATTTGTCAGAAATTTTAAAAAATAATTCCGATGACGCAATTCTTTTGTCCTGTAAAACGATATGATATGGGACCTATGTGGTATAGACTACTATACATCATTGCCTATATGCTTTTATATATAGACTGTAAGCGCTGTCGGCCTTGTCGTATATTAGGAGAGATCTTGCCTACAATGATTTAAAAGGATGAAGGAGGACATATGAACAGAAAAACGTTTATGATCACAGTTGTTTGTACAATGCTGCTAGGCACCTCTACAGCTTTTGCGGACATTGGCCATCCTTATGCTCCAACGATTGAAAAGCACGAAAAATCCTCATTTCCATTTCAGAAGCCACACCCTGTCTTTACCTGGAACTCAAAAATCATTCCTGTTTCGAGCAAGCTTCATCCAAGCTCAATACGGGGAGCCGGAATGGTAGAATTCCCACTTCAGCAAATTGATCATGTAATGAATGAAGCGATTTCGCAAAAATTAATGCCTGGAGCGGTCACCTTTGTGGCGCGAGCTGGAAAAATTGTCAAACATGACGCATTCGGCTACTCTGCCCAATATACTGACGGTCATTTTTCTGAAATGGAAAAACCGCTCGTTATGAAAAAAGATACTATTTTTGATTTAGCCTCAATTAGTAAAATTTTTACTGCGACAGCTGTGATGATTCTTTTTGAGGAAGGTTTGTTTCATCTTGATGATCCGGTGGCGGCACATATACCGGAGTTTGCTGCAAACGGAAAGGAAAATGTAACGATTCGTCAGCTGTTGACCCATACATCAGGATTTGTTTCATGGATTCCTATATATACTGAAGGAAATTCCCGGGAAGATAGGCTGAAGCTGGTATTAAACCAACCGTTGAAAAACCCGCCAGGAACAACGTACGAATACAGTGATTTAAATATGATTACGTTAGGAATTTTAATTGAACATCTGTCCGGCCAACGTCAAGATGATTTTGTCCGGGAGCATATTACAGAACCCTTAGGAATGAAAGATACAATGTATAATCCACCAGCCTCATTGAAAAGTCGCATTGCTGCGACAGAGTACCAAGCTGTACCGAATCGTGGTCTTGTCTGGGGAGAGGTTCATGATGAAAACGCGTGGTCTTTAGATGGAGTTGCTGGACATGCAGGTGTCTTTTCAACTGCAAACGATTTGGCAAAGCTTGCCCATATTTTTATTAACAAAGGAAAGTATGGCGGAAAGAGGATATTGAAGCCAGAAACAGTAGAGCTGTTGTTGGAGAATCAAACGGAAGAATTCGCAGGAAATGACCACGGTCTTGGTTGGGAATTAGGTCAAGGCTGGTATATGGATGCTCTAACAGAAGGAACCTATTCTTTTGGACATACAGGGTATACGGGGACTTCAATTGTTGTAAGCCCAAACAATAAAACAGTAGCAATCTTGCTAACCAATCGCGTCCATCCATCAAGGGATATGGGCTCAATCAATCAAACTCGTCGTTTATTTGCAAGACATGTAGCTGATTCGATTCCGGTCTCGATTCCGGGTAAAGGTGGTGCGTGGTTTGCAGGATACGGCGATATGCTCAACCGTACGATGGAAACTAAGCTTCATTTATCCAAGGACGCTAAGCTCACCTTCTCTACATGGCATATGATTGAGAATGTTTGGGATGTGGGTTCTATAGAAATTTTTAGAGAGGGCCGTTGGCAGCAGCTTGCTGTATTAACGGGAATAAGTAATGGCTGGGAGAAGAAGGAATTGGAAATACCTAGAGATGCAACGAAATTACGATTTGTTTATCGAACAGATGGCTCAACGAATTTACGCGGCTGGTATATTAAAAATCCAAAGCTAGATTCAGGAAGGAAGCTTTCCTTTGCGATAAATGAGTGGGAGCTAAGGAACTATTAAATGAAGAAAATGACTGGAGGAGAAAAACCATGCGGATCTTTTTAAAAACATTTATGATTTCCTTTCTAGCGTTTGTCCTTTTTTTATCAGGTATTCCCTTTTCAGGGGCGACAGCAGCTTCAAGGATTAAAGATTTAGTGATTGATCTCAATGTTCCACAGGTTAAAAGGGATGTAACTGATTATAAACTCGATTTAAACGCACTCCATGTTTATAAGGATGGCCACTTCATGATTGCATCTGAAAATTTAAAATGGCAATCCTCTAATAAGAATGTTGCTTCTGTGTCCCAAGATGGGGTAGTAACTCTAACGGGCCACAATGGCAAGACGTTTATCTCTGTCAGTGATGGCAAATATAGGGACAGAATTTCGATTCAATTTAAGAAAAAGCAGGATAAAATCATCGTAGGAAAAGAAAGAGGGGCGCGTTATGACCTGATTGATAATGCTATCCGGCATATGTCAATGGAAGAGAAGGTTGGACAAATGCTAATGCCTGATTTTAGAACTTGGAATGGCCAAAATGTAACGGAAATGAATGCGGAAATTGCTGGTCTTGTCAAAGACTATCACCTCGGCGGCGTCATTTTATTCCGCGAAAATACAGTAACGGCAGAGCAAACAACTAGGCTTGTGCATGCTTATCAGGAGGCAGCGGAAAAGTATGGATTATTAGTATCCATTGATCAGGAAGGTGGAATTGTAACGCGGCTTCAAACAGGTACGGACTTTCCTGGAAACATGGCCCTTGGAGCAACGCGTTCTGAAGAACTAGCTGAAAAGGTTGGAAGGGCGATTGGTCAAGAACTTAACGCTCTTGGGATCAATATGAATTTTGGCCCTGTGCTGGATGTGAACAATAATCCAGATAATCCGGTTATTGGTGTTCGCTCATTTAGTGAGGACCCTGAGTTAGTGGCACATTTGGGGAAGGCGTATCTTAAAGGGCTTCAAGAAACCGGCACTGCGGCAACAGCAAAGCATTTTCCGGGTCATGGAGATACTGCAGTTGACTCGCATGTGGGACTTCCATCGGTGCCTCACGATCTCGATCGTTTGAAGGAAGTAGAATTATATCCTTTTCAAGAAGCGATGAATGCGGGAATCGATGCGATTATGTCAGCACACGTGACATTCCCAGAGATTGATGATACGACGGCAATCTCAAGGAAAGACGGAACGGAAGTCGCAGTACCAGGTACACTGTCCCATAAGATTTTAACGGGTTTAATGCGCGAGGAAATGGATTTTAATGGGGTGATCGTAACGGATGCAATGAATATGGCTGCCATTGCAGATCATTTTGGACCTGTAGATGCTGCGATTCGTGCTGTTAAGGCAGGTGCTGATATCGTGTTAATGCCGGTTGGCATCGTAGAAGTAGCAAATGGTCTTTACGATGCTGTGAACGCAGGCGAGATATCGGATGAGCGGTTAGAGCAATCTGTTGAGAGAATCTTAACGCTGAAGTTAAATAGAGGGATTGTTAAGGCTGAAGTCGAAAAAAGCCTTGATGAAAAGATTGAGAATGCCCTTAACGTAGTAGGTTCAGATGAACATAGAGCGATTGAAAAAGAAGCGGCCGAAAAGTCCATTACTCTTGTAAAAAATAATTCCGTTCTTCCTCTTTCCGTATCTTCGGAAGATAAGGTTGTTGTGGTCGGTGGATCTGGATACTCTATAAACCTTCTTGCTACGGAGGTACAGAGGCATCATCCAGGTGCTGTCTACATCAACGCTTCAGGGAGACTTACAGAGGCGCAATTAGAACAGGTAGAAGGGGCGAAATATATCATAGTTGGCACTTATACATCTAGTGTGAACGATAGAGCAGAAAATGCTAGTCAAATGGTGATGACAAGACAACTGATCGAGACGGGTATTCCTGTTATTGCTGTAGGGGCAAGAAATCCATATGATGTGATGTCCTACAGTGAAGTAGATGCCTATCTTGTTCAATATGGTTTTAGACCAGCAAGCTTTGAAGCAACTGTAAATACCATTTTTGGTGAAAATCATCCAACTGGAAAGCTTCCGATTACGATTTACAATCATGATGGCAGTGTTTTATACGGATTTAATCATGGATTAGGATACTAAGAGAGAAAGGGGAATTCAGCTGTAACTGCTAAGAGATACAGCTCTTTTCCCAAAATTTTGAAGGGACGAAGAGGAGGGGTAGTTTTGAAGAAGTGGTTTGCAGGATTATTAGTTCTTACTTTGTTACTATCGATTGTATCTGCCGCTGTTGCAAAGAACGATAAAGAGAAGAAGAAAAAATTTCGTTTAGGTGTAGAGGTTTTATTGCAGGATAGGATCGATTTGATCAAAGATAAGCGCGTCGGTTTAATCACGAATCCAACAGGGGTGGATCAAAACTTAACCAGTATCGTCGATCTTCTCTACAATCACAAAAATGTAAATTTAACAGCACTCTATGGTCCTGAGCATGGAGTTCGAGGAAGTGCCCAAGCAGGTGAATATGTTGAGCAGTATACTGATGAAAAAACAGGGCTGCCTGTTTACAGCTTATATGGAGCGACGAAAAAGCCAACACCTGAAATGTTAAGCAATGTCGATGTATTGTTATTTGATATCCAAGATGTGGGAGCTCGTTTTTACACATATATTTATACGATGGCATTAGCGATGGAAGCAGCGCAAGAGAATAATATTCCCATAATCGTTCTTGATCGTCCGAATCCAATTAGTGGAACAAAAGTTGAGGGACCTGTACTCGAGGATCAGTATTCTTCATTCATTGGTGAATATCCGATTCCTGTACGCCACGGAATGACAGTCGGAGAGCTGGCAAAGCTTTTTAATCGTGAATTTGAAATTGGAGCAGATTTGACTGTTGTGAAAATGGATGGCTGGAAGCGTAATATGTATTATGATGAAACGCCATTAGAATGGGTTCTCCCTTCACCTAACATGCCAACATTGGAAACGGCGCTTGTTTATCCAGGGGCAGCCCTCATTGAAGGCACGAATGTTTCTGAAGGACGGGGAACAACAAAACCATTTGAGTTGATTGGAGCGCCATTTATTAATAGCGATGAGTTAGCTGCAAAATTGAACTCCTATCGATTACCTGGTGTTACTTTCCGAGCGGCATCGTTTATCCCGACTTTCTCGAAACATGCCAATGAATTAAGTCATGGAGTTCAAATCCATGTGAAAAATAGACATTCGTTTAAGCCGTTTGAAACAGGATTGTATATTGTAAAAGCAATCCATGCTCTGTATCCAAATGAATTCCAATTTAGAGCAGAAAACGCAGCAGGAATTTCTTTCTTTGATAATCTTGTCGGAAATGGCTCAATCCGCGCTGATATTAAAGCCGGCAAATCGATTGATGAAATGAAAGCAGCGTGGCAGGCTGATTTAGCTGAATTTAACAAGGATCGAAAGAAATATTTATTATATTAACCGAAAAAGAGGAGGCTCTTCTTGTTAGGAGGCCTCTTTTCATTTTGTCTTTGAAGTGTGATTAGTTGACTTCGACGGCAAACAAGAATATTATCTAATAGTGTTAGATAAATAAAGGGGGAAAATCATGAGCTATCGTGAGTTGGCAAATGAATTGTTCGGGACAATGAAAAAGATTATTCACATGCCTTTTCAGAAAAAAGTGGGGGACATCACACAAGGAGAAAGAAGAATTTTAGGCTCCCTGATATTTGAAGGAGACGGGCTAACGGCAGGTGAACTCAGTGAAAAGCTTAACTTTAGCACCCCCCGCATTGCATCTGTTTTGAAAAGTTTGGAAAAGAAAGGATTTATCGAGCGCGCTCGTGATCCAAAAGATAAACGCTTTGTTGTCGTCCATATTACGGGGACGGGGAGAAGCTTTGTTTTAGAAGAGCATGAAAAAGCGATGCTGATGTTGGAGGAGCTTCTTCAAGAACTTGGTGAAAAGGACACAAAGGAATTAATTAGAATTATGCGGCGGATTGCCGAAATTACCAACAAGAGAGAGTAAGAAAAAGGGGATTAGAATATGGTAAAAATCTTAAAACATCTGGAGAAAAAAGATTCGTTACTCATACTTGGCTGTTTAGTATTCATTGTGATGCAAGTTTGGCTCGATTTAAAGCTGCCTGATTATATGTATGAAATTACGATGCTTGTGCAAACAGAAGGAAGTCAAATGAGCGATATATTACTCCAAGGGAGCTATATGCTTTTATGTGCGGTTGGCAGTATGGGCGCGGCTATCATAGTCGGTTACTTCGCTGCAAAAGTGGCAGCGGGATTTTCCGTTCGGTTACGCGCAAAGGTGTTTGAAAAGACGATGTCCTTTTCCATGGAAGAGATAAACGGATTTTCAACGGCAAGTTTAATTACTCGTTCCACCAATGATATTACACAGATTCAATTATTGATTGCGATGGGGCTGCAGGCAATTGTGAAAGCTCCGATTTTAGCTGTTTGGGCAATTGCAAAAATTATGGGTAAGAGCTGGCAATGGACAGCTGCTACTGGGCTAGCCGTAGCCTTTTTAATTTTGTTGCTGTCGATCGTGATTTTTATTGCGATGCCGAAGTTTAAAATTATTCAAGGGCTGACAGATAATTTGAATCGAGTAACAAGAGAAAACCTAACAGGAATTCGCGTTGTGCGAGCCTACAACGCAGAAGGCTATCAGGAAGCAAAATTTGAAAAGGCAAATGAAGATTTGACGAAAACCAATTTGTTTACAACTCGTTTGATGGCCTTAATGCAGCCCAGTATGGGTTTAATTATGTCAGGAATCAGCTTATCCATTTATTGGATTGGTGCATATCTCATATATAATGCTGCGGCCGTTGATCGGCTATCACTATTCTCTGATATGGTTGTATTTTCTTCTTATGCGATGCAAGTGATTATGGCGTTTATGCTTCTTTCAATTGTGTTCTTTATGCTGCCAAGAGCATCTGTATCGGCCAAGCGGATTAACGAGGTATTGGATACTGAGGCAAAGATCCTTGATGGAAATTTAACAGCAGGCAAGGAGGGGCTCGCAGGGGAAGTTGAATTTAAGAACGTCAGTTTTAAGTACCCTGATGCAGCAGATTACATTTTGCAAAACATTAGTTTTAAAGCGCACCCCGGAGAAACGGTTGCTTTCATTGGCTCAACAGGAAGTGGAAAAAGCACGCTCGTTAACCTGATTCCCCGTTTCTACGATGCTTCAGACGGTGAAGTATTAATCGATGGGATCAATGTTAAGGAGTATTCTCAAGAGGCGCTCCATAATAAGTTAGGATATGTCTCGCAAAGAGCGGTGTTATTTAGCGGTACGGTTTTATCTAATATCGCCTATGGTGATAATGGCGAGGATATTCCAGATGAAGAAATGGTGAAAAAAGCAATTGAAATTGCCCAAGGTCAAGAATTTGTAGAAAAAATGGAAGGACAGTATGAAGCAAGCGTTTCTCAAGGAGGGACAAATTTTTCCGGTGGGCAAAAGCAAAGGCTGTCGATTGCCAGAGCGATAGCGAGACGACCTGAAATTTATCTATTTGATGATTCTTTTTCAGCACTCGATTATAAAACAGATCGGGTACTGCGAAATGCATTGAAAAAGGAAATACAGAATGCGACAATGTTGATTGTTGCCCAGAGAATCGGGACGATTAAGGATGCCGATCGCATCATTGTACTCGATCAAGGAAAAGTGGCTGGAAGCGGAACACATGAGGAACTGATGCAAACCTGTAGTGTTTATCAAGAAATTGCCTATTCTCAACTGACGAAGGAGGAGCTTGAAGTTGGCTAATAAAGAAGTGACAAACGATGAAAAGATGCCTCCTCAAGGAAAAAAGGAGAAACCGATGGGAGCTTCTGGAGCGAGACCAACAAATATAAAAAAAGCGATGAAGCAGCTAATCGGCTACTGTAGGAAGTATTTAGCCATTATCCTTTTAGCGTTAATTCTTGGGATGACCGGAGCAATCTTTAATATCGTAGGACCGGATTTTCTCAGTCAAATGACGGATTTAATTGGTGAGGGACTCATGGCAGAAATGGATCTCGATGCCATTGTCCATTTGGCTGTTATTCTTGCGATTTTATACGGTTTAGGATTTTTATTTAATTATATACAAGGATTTATTATGGCAACCGTTACGCAAAGGGTGACAAAGAGATTGAGAGCGGACATCTCAACGAAGATTAATCGACTGCCGTTAAAATACTTCGATAAAACCAGCTATGGTGATATTCTGAGCCGTGTCACCAACGATATTGATTTAATTGCCCAGACGATGAATCAGAGCTTGGGGATGCTAGTTACTTCTGTAACGATGTTTTTAGGATCGCTCGTGATGATGATTTATACGAACTGGATCATGGCTCTATCAGCAGTGTTATCGACGATCGTTGGCTTCGGTTTTATGTCGTTGATTATTTCAAAATCGCAACGGCATTTTATTCAACAACAAAAGGAATTAGGGAAGTTGAATGGACATATCGAGGAAACGCATGCTGGCCATGATGTCGTCAAGGTATACAATGGAGAGAAGGAAGCAAAAAAGATTTTTCACGATATCAATACAAGGCTGTACGATAGTGCATGGAAATCACAGTTTATGTCCGGACTTATGATGCCGCTCATGATGTTTATCGGAAATTTCGGATATGTGGTGGTTTGTATTGTGGGAGCGCTGTTAGTTCATAACGGTACAATTTCATTTGGTGTCATTGTTGCATTTATGATTTACATTCGCCTCTTTACTCAGCCGCTCTCTCAGCTTGCCCAGGTAGCGACGAGCTTACAGTCAACTGCTGCTGCAAGTGAACGGGTATTTGAATTTCTTCGTGAAGAGGAGCTGGCAGATGAGAGTGATAAAAAAGAGAAGCTCAAGACAGCTAAAGGGGATGTCGAGTTTCGAAATGTTCGATTTGGTTATAGTGAAGATAAAATCGTTATTAACAATTTTACAGCAACCATTAAAGCTGGACAGAAGGTGGCCATTGTAGGTCCTACAGGAGCAGGAAAGACAACTCTCGTAAATTTACTGATGCGGTTTTATGAGGTAAACGATGGAGAAATTTTAATTGATGGAGTTCCGATCAGCAAGCTGACAAGGGATAATATTCATAATCTTTTCTGTATGGTTCTGCAGGATACGTGGCTCTTTGAAGGAACGATTCGTGAGAATATTAAATATTCCAAGGACTATGTTACAGACGAACAAGTGGAGGAGGCTTGTAAAGCAGTTGGCCTCCACCATTTTGTTCAAACATTACCGCAGGGCTATGATACCGTTTTGGATGATAAGGCCAATCTCTCTTCAGGGCAAAAACAGCTGATCACCATTGCCCGTGCGATGGTTGAAAATGCGCCATTGCTGATCTTGGACGAGGCGACAAGCTCTGTCGATACGAGAACAGAGGCATTAATCCAGAAGGCTATGGATAAGCTTATGGTTGGAAAGACATCCTTTGTCATTGCTCACCGGCTCTCTACAATTAAAAATGCAGATTTGATTATGGTGATGAAAGATGGGGACATTATCGAAAGTGGAAACCATGATGAGCTGCTTAAGAAAAAAGGCTTCTACTTTGAACTATATAATAGTCAATTTGAGCATGTATCGTAAAAATATACAGGAGCGGTTCTCAATCTATTTAGGTTGAGAGCCGTTTTTTGTGGTTTAAGAGTCGTAGATCACTGTGTATCTTCTTTCGCAACGCCTGTACCATGATTCCTTCGATCCTTTTTTCGCAGGAACTGTTCTGAAGGTGCGTCTGCTTATGCGCTGATAAGTTTAGGCTTTACGTCGGAAATCTCAGTATGCCCCAGCGTACAAGTAGTGTGATTTGTGAAAATGGGCCCGAAGGTTCATTGTTGACAGAAGTCTCCTTTGCATAAAGACGCAAGACAAAAGCAATGCTAAGAAAAAAGAATTCATTGGGTGAAAAAATGAACAATTTTACAAATGATAATACAGCAAGAAGATATCAAGCACATGTCAGCATTCTTGGGACCACTCAAGTTCATCGTCGAAACCCCTACATTATCGCATGGTGAAGCGCTGCCTTCCCAGGGTTTGGCCACCTCCTATTATCAAAATATCTTCGTGGCTTCGTGCTGTTTATCTGGGAAGTCGTCGTTAATATAAAATGTAATCTCAATTTTGCCATGATCTATTCCTTCCAAGGTGAAATTGATAAGGCGAAAGATATTTTAGATACGAGGTGGCTCTTAATTTATATTCCCGTTTATATATTTGGAATCTGGGATAGTTATCGCACAACGATCGACATGAACAAAGTGTATATATTAGCGGAGCGTGAAAATCACCAGTTTAATTCTTTTAGTATAGGGGCTCTTGAAATTAATTATTTGGATAGAAGAAATCCGGCTATGTCTATTATATGGTCACTTTTTATTCCGGGACTGGGACAGCTATATTTGCATAGAATTACGACAGCTTTTTTTGTGATTATTTGGGTCGTAGTTTTCTTTTATCAATCTCGAGGTCTCGAAGCGATTTCACTATTGTTTTTAGGAGAAATTGCAGAAGCAACAAGTGTGATAAATCCCGAATGGTTTTTATTCTTTCCCTCGCTTTACGGCTTCTCTGTTTATGATTCATATAGTAATACGGTAGAAAATAATAAATTGTTTGATCAGGAACAGCGGTTGTTTTTAAAAAAGAATTATCAATCTCCAACTTTTAAAGTATTAAAAGGGCAAAAGGTGAACTAGAATATGCAGCTATTTTCTACATTTGAACATACCACTTATATTGAACTGGCTATTGCCACTTTGGAGAAAAAGGGGATTAAAAAAGAACATATCTTTGTCGTTCCCCTTGATAATCGAAAAGAGGAACATAAGGTATTCGATACAATTAACCGCTCTGATGGAACATCTTTGATTGATATTGGCGCAGCGCTATCAACAGCGTTTGCTGTTATTGGAGCGAGCATTGGCTTTAAGCTAGCATGGGGACCGATTTACTGGGGATTAATCGGAGCAGCTGTTGGGTTTTTGGTGGGCTTTGCCATTCGTCTGTTTACGGAGATCATTTTAAAAAAGAAACGGAGACAGTTGAAAGGATATCATTCGGAAGTCATTGTCATTGTGGATTGTGAAGAAGAAAAAGCAGAAATTGTCGAAAATATTCTATTTAAGCATTATGCCATCGGAGTTGCAAAAGTAAAGTGAGTCTCAAGAAAGGCTCTCCTATCTTTTTTTGAGTTCGTATCATCCAAAATCAGTTAATAATATGCGTACGTGAGATACATTACTTTTGTCTTAGTTCATGCGACAAATCTAGATTTTGACTTTGTTGATAACGCTGTCATTCTAAGATAGGATGATCATGAACGAACTATAAAGGGGAGATGAAAATGTCTCAGTCTAATATTAAGGTTGCTGTACAGAAGTTCGGTAATTTTCTTAGCTCGATGGTGATGCCGAACATCTCTGCATTCATCGCATGGGGTTTGATTACAGCGTTATTTATACCAGATGGCTTATGGCCAAATGAAGAATTAGCTACTATGGTCGGTCCAATGGTGACTTACTTACTACCGATTTTAATCGGATATACAGGTGGTAAACTTGTATATGATCAACGCGGGGCAGTTGTTGGTGCGATCGCAACAATGGGAGTAATCGCCGGTGCAGAAATCCCGATGTTCCTAGGGGCAATGGTTATTGGTCCACTTGGTGGGTGGGTCATCAAGAAGTTTGACCAAATGATTGAAGGAAAGATCCGTGCAGGGTTTGAAATGTTAGTGAATAACTTCTCTGCTGGTATTTTAGGAGCTATTATTGCTATTCTTTCTTTCTTAGGTGTGGGTCCAGTTATTAATACGTTTACGAACATGCTTATAGCTGGAGTTGACTGGATGGTTGGTACAGGATTACTGCCGTTAACAAGTATCCTTATTGAACCAGCAAAAGTATTATTCTTAAACAATGCTATTAACCATGGTGTCCTTTCACCAATTGGGATTGAACAGGTAAAAGAAACAGGACAGTCGATTCTCTTCTTATTAGAAGCAAATCCTGGTCCTGGTATCGGTGTTCTACTTGCGTATATGTTTTTTGGAAAGGGTGCTGCGAAAAGGTCTGCTCCAGGTGCAGGAGTCATCCATTTCTTCGGAGGAATTCATGAAATTTATTTCCCGTATATTTTAATGCGTCCCCTTCTGATTGTGGCTGTTATTCTAGGTGGGATGAGCGGCGTCTTCACATTAGTTCTACTTAATGGTGGATTATTTGCTCCGTCTTCGCCGGGAAGTATTTTTGCAATTACTGCGGTAACACCACATCATGCAAGTGCCTATTTGGCTAACTTTGCAGGTGTTATTGTGGCTGCGGTTGTATCATTCCTTGCTTCCTCTTTTATTTTAAAAACAGGAAAACAAAACGAAGATGATATTGAAGCAGCCGCTCAAAAAATGCAGGAAATGAAAGGCAAGAAAAGCTCTGTTGCCAATGCATTTGCAGGAAGTCAAGGAGCAATGCCGGATCATGTGACTAAAATTATTTTTGCTTGTGATGCTGGAATGGGTTCAAGTGCAATGGGCGCATCTCTTCTTCGTAAAAAAGTGAAAGAGGCAGGCATGGATGTAACGGTAACCAATACATCGATCAGCAATCTTCCTGCAGATGCCCAGGTTGTTATTACGCAGGAGGAATTAACGCCAAGAGCACGAAACAAAGTGCCGAATGCTTACCATATTTCAGTGGATAATTTTTTATCAAGCCCAGAATACGATAAGTTGATAAGTAAATTACAATTTCCAGCCAATTCGGAACTTCATGAAATCGTTGATGATGCAGAGGATGCTGGAACTGAAAATCAGTCTGAAGCAGGGAAGTTTGAAGGTTTGCTCCTTCCGGAAAATGTCTTTTTAAATCAAAAGTTTGCCAACAAGGAAGAGGCTATTCGTTTTGCAGGAAAAGCGCTAGTCAATGCAGGATATGCTGAAGAAAGCTATATCGAGGCAATGATTGAGCGTGAGCAAATGACTTCAACTTATATGGGCAATGATGTTGCGATTCCGCATGGAACAGAGGCTGGAAAAAAAGCGGTGCTTAAATCTGGATTTACCGTTATACAAGTGCCGGAAGGTATTGATTTTGATGGTCAAAAAGTTCGTTTGATTTTTGGTATTGCTGGAAAGGATGGAACGCATCTTGAAATTCTTTCTGGAATAGCTGTAACATGCTCTGATATGGAGAATATTGAAAAAATGGTTGAGGCAAAAACGGCTCAAGAGATTATTGATATTATTGGGAAGAAATAAATGCTTACTGAATAGAAAAGCGTATCGCTGGCGCTTTTCTATTTAGTGTTTTTGCTATTTTATCAGGAACGAGTTGATGGCTATGCACATTACTTCGAGGGAAAAAGCGATCATTGAACTGATTATTAAAACATCAGGAAAGCACACAGCTTTATCGATTTCCTCCTCTCTTCATGTAAGTGCTAGGACGATTCAACGAGATTTGAAGACAGTGGAGAAGATCTTAGCACATTATGATCTGAAATTGTCGCGCAACAAGAACGAAGGACTAGTAATTGAAGGAAAAAACGAACAGATCTTTCGCCTTGTTCAACATTTAACCTCTAGTGATCCGATTGATGAAACACCACAGGAACGGAAGTTGCGCCTCTTGTTGGCAATCTTGAATGAGGATATGTATAAGACTCAGCTGTTAGCAAATTATCTTGGTGTTAGCACAGCTACTTTAGCTGTTTATTTAGATGAGCTCACGGCTTGGCTTAGTTATTTTCAGTTAAAGCTTACGAGGAAAAGAGGCGTGGGCGTTGAGTTAGATGGCAATGAAGCAAACAAGCGCAGAGCGCTCGCTTACTTTTTTATGCAAAACTTCCATGATGAGTTGATAGAGAAGTTATTTCTCTTAGAGCAGGATGCACTTCACGAAGAAAAAATATTATTTTATTTTACGCCAGACTATTTACAAGAAGTGAACATTCTTGTTACGGAAGCCTTTCATAGTGCTCCTGAACGATTAGCTGACAGCGGGTTTTTGGAAATGCTTCTCCATATCTATATTACTTTACAGAGAATTGATGCTGACAACCTTATGGACGAGGAAGTAAGCTTAACTGAAAGTGAGGTTGCGGCAGAATACGAATTGATGGAACAGATTGTGAGAAAATTGGAAGAGACATTTGATGTAGAGGTATCAAAGGAAGATATATTTTATTTAGCTCTTATTCTCAAGGGATCAAAGCTCCGGGCTTCTGATGCTGTTCCGAATGACAGCATCATTTTTGCCCAGAAAATAAAAAATGTGATCCAATCCGTTTCCAATCAATTACATGTAGATTTGACACAGGATTTTTCTCTGTTTCAGGGATTGCTCGCTCATATGGGCCCTTCCTTGTTTCGGATAAAACAAAAGATGGAGACCTTTAATCCGCTAAAAGAAGAAATTAAAAAGAAGTATCCAGTTCTCTTTATGGCGGTAAAAAACAGTGTTGAACGAGAGTTTCAAGAAATTGATTATTTCCCCGAAGATGAGATTGCCTTCATGGTTTTGCATTTTGGTTCAGCGCTTGTCATGCGTGAAGAGCATTTAATCATTAAAGCATTGGTTATTTGTCCTACTGGAATTGGAACATCAAAGATGCTGGCCAGTCGCATAAAAAAAGAAATAAGCGAAATCAATCAGATTGAAATCATGTCTATTAAAGATATAAAGAGTCAGGTGGATTTAAAATCCTATGACATGATTATTTCTACTGTTCGTTTGCCTTTTATAAATGTTGAGTACACACTGGTGAATCCGCTGTTAACAGAGGCCAATATTGCCACTATTAAGTCGTTTTTACAAAATCATATTGCCTCGCTAACAACAGGTAAGCAGTATGCTGAAGTGGATCACTTTCCAAAAGTTTATGAAGAAAATTTGGATTTAAACGATATGTTGCAAGACTTGAAGGATGTTCAACAAAGTGTTGAGGCGATAGCAAATCATTTTCGCTTTTATCGGAGAGAACGATGGGAAAGTCAAGAGGAAATTTTGGAAGCGATGTTGCAAAAGGCCGAAGAGGAATCCTTGCTTGAGAACCGGACAGACGTCCTTAAATCTTTAAGAGAGCGCGAGACTCTAGGCGGACTTGGAATTCCGCAAACGAATATTGCCCTCTTTCATGCAAGGAACAAGCATGTCCATCAGCTTATTTTTCAAATCACTCACCTCCCGAATCCGTGTCTTGTAAAGGGGATGGACGGCAATGATGTGTTAATGAAGAACTTGATTCTCATGCTTGCTCCTGCGGAATTAAGCTTGAGAGAACAGGAGATATTAAGTCTGATTAGTACGAGTATCATCGAAACAGATGAGTCGCTGCTTATTTTTTCTTCGGCAAATGAGGATTTGATATATAACAAGTTGAAATCGATCCTTGTGAAGTATATTGAAACCAATTTTAAAATCATGAAATAAAGGGATGATTCAGATGAGAAAAGCAGTACATTTTGGAGCAGGGAATATAGGGAGAGGGTTCATCGGCGCTCTTTTTTCTCAATCAGGATACGAGGTTATCTTTGTCGACATTGCAGACCAAATTATCGACCAACTGAATGAGAAGAAAGAATACCGCGTGGTGCTTGCCACAGATACAAAGGAATCGCTGAAGATTGACAATGTCTCAGGTTTAAATAATCTAAAGCAGGAACAAGAAGTGATTGCTGCCATAAAAGATGCCGTCTATTTAACGACTGCGATTGGTCCCAGTATCCTCCCGAGAATTGCCCCTTTAATTGCAAAAGGGTTGGCAGCTAGAGTGGAGGAAAACAAGGAAAGACTGTACGTCATTGCTTGTGAGAATCAAATTTCAGCAACGGACTTGTTAAAAGGTTATATTATGGAGCATCTTGATCAGAAGGCACAAGAGAAGGTACTTGCACAAGTTTCATTTTTGAATTCAGCTGTCGATCGGATTGTGCCAATTCAAAATAATGAAGGTTCCCTTGATGTTCTTGTTGAACCTTACTATGAATGGGTAGTGGAAACAAAGGAGGAAATCCCTCGAATTGAAGGGATGACGATTGTTCCTGAGCTAGCTCCGTTCATCGAGAGAAAGCTGTTTACTGTAAACACGGGGCATGCGGTAATTGCTTATTTTGGATATTTGGCGGGTAAAGAAACAATCGATCAAACATTGGCTGATGAAGAAATTTATAAGCAAGTAAAAGCAACCCTTGGTGAAACGGGCGCCTATTTAATTAATGAATACCGGTTAGATGCGGATGTGCATCAGAAATATATTGATAAAATTATTGGTCGTTTCGAAAATGCTCATTTAAATGATGGTGTTACAAGAGTGGGACGTTCACCACTTCGAAAATTAGGGCATGAGGATCGATTAGTTCGACCAGCAGTACAGGCGCAAAAGGCTGGTCTATCATATACTAATTTAGCAAAGGCGATTGCTGCTGCATTAATGTTCGATTTCAGTGGAGATGAAGATGCAGTTAAGCTTCAAGCTATGCTTCAAAAACACGGTATAGACTATGTTTTGCAGGAAGTATCTGGCTTGGAATCAACAAATGAATTGACAAAAGAGATTGTTGCACAATATGAGGAATTGAAAAAATAAATTTACTTTTGCCGTCGAGATTTATCTCGACGGCTTTTTAACGGTCTAGAAATTGATAAATTTCGTTTGTTGTGGCTCACCTGTTAATGATTGTATCTACATCTAGCTTTAAGCGATAATATAATTCTAAAACTTCAGGTCTTTTTTAATCTTAAAAAATCTTTATAATGAGGTTAGATGAGGATAAAGGTTGGATAAGGATGATAAATTTAGTCCCTATAATGTTGGAAAAGGTCGGTATTATTGTAATTGTAGCTTTTCTGCTTTCACAAATGAAATCTTTTCGTCAAATTGTTCAATATCAGAACAATCCCAATGAGAAATTAATATTGATTATGTTATTTGGAGGCTTTGGAATACTGAGTAATTATACTGGGATTGTCATTCATCCTGATACGATTGAGAGAGCAGCCTGGCTGGCAGAATTAGAGGCGGATAATGCATTGGCAAATACAAGAGTAATGGGGACGGTAATTGGTGGGCTTTTAGGTGGTCCATTGGTGGGTTTGGGTGCCGGCCTCATTGCAGGCATACATCGATATTCACTTGGGGGATTTACCGCTTTCTCTTGCTCGCTTTCAACAATTTTAGCAGGAATGATCTCTGGATACTTAGGCTACAAGAGAAAAAAGCAGGGGAAAAAGATTGATACCCCATTTGCGGTTTTTGTGGGGATGTTTTTAGAGGCTGTACAGATGCTAATCATTCTTTTGACCGCCAAACCTTTTGAGCAAGCTTGGAATGTTGTTGAGTTAATTGCTTTTCCGATGATTTTAGTCAATGGTTTTGGAATGATGCTATTTTTATTTATTATTCAATTTATTAAGCGAGATGAGGAACGGACGCGTGCGAGTCAAACGAACAGGGCCTTTCTTATTGCCGATCAAACACTGCCATTTTTTCGTCAAGGGTTAAATATTCATTCCTGCACAGAAATTGCAGAAATTATTTTAAAACTGACGGATTCGGATGCTGTAGCCATAACTGATGACAAACTTGTTTTGGCACACTTGGGAAAAGCTTCGGACCACCATATTCCAGGTGGGAAACCGGAAACGGACTTAACGCGTAGAGTTCTGGAGGGTGGGAAAATCTCTATTGCAAGATCAAAAAGGGAAATTGCATGTTTGCATGATGAGTGCCCTCTAGAGGCAGCCATCGTTTTACCTTTAAAGGTAAAAGGGAAAACAGTCGGAACGTTAAAAATGTACTATGCGTCCCAAGAAAAGCTTGACCAAGTAGAGCAGCAATTGGCAGAAGGACTAGCTAACTTATTTTCTACACAATTAGAATTAGCTCAGGCAGAGAAGCAAGCAGAACTACTAAAGGATGCCGAAATTAAAGCTTTACAGGCCCAGGTTCATCCCCACTTCCTATTTAATAGCATAAACACTATTTCTGCGCTTTGCCGTACAGATGTCAATAAAGCACGTAAATTATTATTAGAGCTCAGTTCTTTCTTTCGTGGCAATCTTCAAGGAGCAAGGCAAATGCTCATTCCCCTTGAAAAAGAGTTAGAAAATGTTAAAGCCTATATCGCTTTGGAGCAGAGTCGTTTTCCAAATAAATTTATGATTGATTTTTCAGTAGAACCTAATTTAGAGACCGTTTTGCTACCACCATTTACCTTACAGCCTCTCGTTGAGAATGCTATTCACTATGGTTTTCCGCATAGCAAAAAGGAGGGGCATATTTCTGTTCAAATTAAAACGGTAGATGGACAATTGCAAATCATGGTGTCAGATGATGGCCAGGGGGTGCCTAAAGAGAAAATTGAACTTTTAGGTAAACAAGTCGTAAAGTCAAAAAAAGGGAATGGGACTGCCCTTTTCAATATTAGTGAAAGGCTAAATGGGATTTATAGCGGTCAAGCAAGTATGCAAATTAAAAGTCAAGCAGGGGATGGGACAACAATTATGATTTCTATTCCACTTGATGAAAAGGGAGTTTTCGAGAAAAATGCTGAAAGCCTATATTGTGGATGATGAACCCTTAGCTAGGGATGAATTAAAATATTTATTAAATCGTAGCAAGGAAGTAGAAGTTATTGGCGAAGGTGATGGTATAGATGTAGCGTTGATGGAAATTACCTCTCTTAAGCCAGACTTAATATTTATCGATATCGAGCTTGATTCTGAGAATGGTTTAAGTTTAGCTCAACATTTGGAGTTTTTGAATCCACCGCCAGCTATAGTCTTTGCAACAGCTTATGATGAATATGCGTTACAAGCATTTGAATCAAATGCAGTTGATTATATTTTAAAGCCTTTTGATGAAAATCGCCTTCAGAGAACATTGGAGAAAATTAGTAACCTAAGGTATAGAGGGCAAGAAACGCCTGATGCTTCAAAGCTTATTAAACAGAATAATGATAAGCTGGTGATTCTTGTGGACGAAAGAATCGTTTTACTACACCATGATGATATTTTATTTTTGCATTCATCCGAGGGAAAAAGCACTATTAAAACGATAGAGAATGAGTATAAGGTAAGCGAGCCGCTAGTTGTATTAGAAAAAAAATTGAATAACACAGCGTTTATTCGTGTTCATCGCAGCTTTATTGTTCACATGGACCATATCGTTGAAATAGAGCCATGGTTTAATTCTACTTATAACTTAAGATTGAAAGATGGTTCGACCGTTCCTGTGAGTAGAACTTATGTGAAAGATTTAAAGCGAAAGATAGGTTTCTGAATTTTTCGTTTTATTATTTGTAATTCATCGGTTCATGTTGGTAATTCAGCCGCCCATTTCTGCAATTTATCCTGAAAATGCCATGAAAGCCTTTACATCGTGTACTATTGTTGATGTATAACAGAATGTGAAGGGGGTCATTGTATGAATGCAGTTACAATTGTAGTTGCGGGGATATGTATTCTTTTAATTGCTTATCGCTTATATGGTACCTTTATGGCGGCAAAAGTATTAAAATTAGACGATTCAAAGCCGACACCAGCTCATAAATTGGAGGATGGTAAAGATTATGTACCTACAAACAAGTGGGTAACATTTGGCCATCACTTTGCGGCTATTGCGGCGGCGGGCCCTTTAGTAGGTCCGATTTTGGCGGCACAATTCGGTTATTTGCCAGGATTAGTGTGGTTGCTTGTCGGAGCTGTAATTGGTGGAGCGGTGCACGATTTAGTTGTGTTATTTGCTTCTATGCGTAGAGATGGAAAGTCGCTATCAGAGGTTGCAAGAGAAGAGCTTGGCCCTGTAGCAGGCTTTTGTGCAGGGTTAGCGATGTTGTTTATCATCACAATTACCATGGCAGGTTTGTCACTGGTTGTATTGAGCGCGTTAGAAAGAAATCCATGGGGAACCTTTGCAGTCGGAATCACCATTCCCATTGCTATGGGAGTTGGATTATACCATAAAAAAACAGGAAATTTAAAGGCTGCTACTATCGTTGGTTTCGGATTAATTATGGCTGCGATTATCTGGGGACCCAATATTCAAGGAACAGCTTTAGGTGATCTGCTGACCCTTGAAAAGAGTACACTAGCTATTATTTTACCTATTTATGCCTTTTTTGCTGCTGCGCTTCCAGTTTGGTTATTACTTGCACCACGTGATTACTTGAGTACTTTTATGAAAATTGGTGTTTTTGCAGCTTTAATTGTTGGAGTATTTATCGTCAATCCAGATGTTCAGTTTCCTGCATTTACAGAATTTATTAATGGTGGTGGACCGGTTATAGCGGGTCCGGTGTGGCCATTTGTATCAATTACCATTGCCTGTGGGGCGATTTCCGGTTTCCATGCATTCGTTGGATCTGGCACAACTCCAAAAATGGTCAATCGTTGGAGTGATGCCAAGGGAGTAGCGTTCGGAGCCATGCTCGTCGAATGTTTAGTAGGGATCATGGCTTTAATTGCTGCGGTTTCTCTCCAACCAGGAGACTACTTTGCCATCAATTCAACACCTGAAAAATTTGAGACATTAGGAATGGAGACGGTACATTTAAGAACCCTTGAAGAAGAGGTAGGAATGGATCTTGAAGGTAGAACAGGTGGAGCGGTTACGCTTGCTGTAGGAATGACATATATCTTCACGGAAATTCCCATCTTTGAAAAGATGGCCTCTTACTTCTATCAGTTTGTTATCCTATTTGAAGCTGTGTTTATCCTAACCGCCATAGATTCTGGAACAAGGGTTGCACGCTATCTTATACAGGATTTCTTTGGAAACTTCTTTAAACCGTTAAAACGCACGGATTCATTAGGAGCCAATATTTTTGCAAGTGCTCTGGCTTGTTTTGTCTGGGGTTATCTTCTTTACTCAGGGGACATTAGTTCGGTATGGGCATTGTTCGGGGTTTCAAATCAATTGATGGCTTCTATCGGTCTTGTTGTTGGGGCAACAGTTGTATTGAAGGTCGCTGAAAAGCGCTGGTATATGCTGACATGTCTTGTACCACTTGCTTATCTATATATAACAGTGAATGTGGCAGGGTATTGGATGGTTAAAAATGTCTATTTAAATTCAGCAAACCCGGGGTATAATGTGCTGAATGGAATCATCTCGATTGTCATGCTTGTACTTGGTGTGGTCATTATCATAACTGCTATACGAAAATGGAGCCAATTATTTAAAATACCACAATCAGATTTAGTCGAGCTTTCGAAAAAAGAAGTTGCTTAAGTTAGAAATCGCTTACAGCGTTCATCTAAGGATGATCGCTGTATTTGTTTTTTCATGTTGATTTCGGTTCATTTTAGCTTTGAGGTCAAGCTGAAATTTACAAAAAAGTGGCAATCATGACTTAGCCAATCATCTCGTTTATTGGATGTTGGCAGAAAAGGGGCTTAAGCCTAAACAGCGTTAGGAGTTGTTTTTCTTTTAACATATCAAAGGCATAAGGAGGTCGATTAACTGCCATATCTTTAATTCTGGGGGTACAGCATATTTGAATTAATTTTTTTAATCGTTTCTTGATTTCCTTAAAGGCTCCATCAATCTGTTTGATGAAGACCATTGCTATTCCTGTTAATTTGAATCGTTGCTCTTCTTTCCATTCAGATTAAAAATTGGCAATCGGAATCAAGCGACGTTTTGGTATTTCTCTTTTGAAGTCGATAAAGACTATGCAAAAGGGGTGAGTAATCCGTGAATTTGGTGACAACCTTAAATGAAAAAAGAAGAGAGAAACAGATGAAATATGAAAGATCTGTTTTAAGAGAAATCTCGCTTAAGACGTTAAAAGAACGTGTGAACCAATTTTTCGGTTCGTCTGATTTAACGTCCAGTCTTATTTTGCAAGCCGGAATTGAAGAGGCTTGTTATGATGTGGCGATAGAAGCGTATTTATTAGGGGCTTATTTTAGCCGTTTCGGTTATTATGGCGAATCGCTGGAGAGCGTTAAGAATAGATGCAGAAAAGAAGAAAAACATCTTATTGATACATTATATAATTTCTTGCTTTATTGGGGGAAAGGGATGGAAGGAATTTACAGCGAATCCCTCTATTATGTATGTGAGCAGTATGTGGATAGTTGGTGGATGGAAGGCTTTCGCAAGGGAGAAAGGAGACATAAGCTAAGGCTTCACTAGGGGGATGAAAAGAGCAAAGATTATTTGTTCTAATCCTTCTTCTTGTCCCATATATTGAAATGAAAAGGACGAGCAGGAAGGGTTGGTTATGGGAATGAATAGAAGGAAGATAAAAATTGCTGCATTTCTTGTAGGGCTTACCCTCTTAATTTTCATTTTACAATACGACTTTCGAAATGATAACTCAATTAAGCCGTGGAACCTTCCTTTATCTGGAGAGATTATTTTATTAGATCCTGGCCACGGCGGTCCCGATGGAGGTGCTGGCGACAGTGAAGCACTAGAAAAGGATATCGCATTAACGATTGCCTTTAAATTAAGAGATTATTTGCAGCAACAGGGTGCTTTAGTGATGATGACAAGGGAAGAAGATATTGATCTGGCAGATGAAGAAACAAAGGGTCTTAGTCGCAGAAAAACAGAGGATTTGAAGCGAAGACTAGAGATGATCAATGAATCGGAAGCGGATTTTTACGTCAGTATTCATTTGAATGCAATTCCTTCTCCAAGGTGGAGTGGCGCGCAAACTTTTTATGCTAGTCAAATTTCTGAAAATGCTCGGGCGGCAAAATTTATTCAAGATGAACTTCGTCATAATTTAGAAAACACGACGAGAAAGGCAAAGCCGATTAATCAAGTGTATATTTTAAAATATGCGAAAAAACCTGGTGTGCTTGTTGAAGTGGGATTTTTGTCTAACCCGGCGGAGCGTGAAAGACTTATGCAGGAAGACTATCAAGAACAAATAGCCGCGTCTGTTTATAAAGGCATATTGCGCTACTACTCGAAAGAGGATGAGCTGGAGGAGAGCGAATAGGAAGGCGTTAGAAGCCTTCTTTTTGGCTTGTCCAAAAAGGGTGTGATCGAATTAACAGACAGGCGACCCGTTTATGTTATACTATGATTGGAAACGAATTCAAGAAAGGGTGTCATACATGTTATCAGAAGCAAACGTTGTTGAGATTCTTAACGGAATAAAGGAACCTTTCTTACATAAAACGTTAAAAGAATTGAATGCAATCGAAGAAGTGAAAGTAAAGGCAGAAAAAAACCACGTCAGTGTAAAAATAGCGATTGCTAAAACAGGTACCGCTGAACAGCTACAGCTTCAGCAAGAAGTTGTTCGCTTGCTAAAACAAGGTGGAGCTGAGACGGTTGGAATTCGCTTTTCCCAGCTTCCGGAGGAAGTATTGGCACAGCACCGTACCGCTGAAGATGAATCCGAGGGTTTATTAAAAAGCAATACGACTTTTATTGCCATTGCGAGTGGTAAGGGCGGAGTTGGTAAATCAACTGTATCAGTCAACCTGGCTATTTCGTTAGCCCGACTCGGCAAAAAGGTCGGTCTTGTGGATGCGGATATTTATGGATTTAGCGTACCTGATATGATGGGAATTACAGAGCGACCAGCCGTACGTGGAGAAAAGATTATTCCAGTGGAACGCTACGGCGTACAAGTCATTTCGATGGGCTTCTTTGTTGAAGATAACGCTCCGATTATCTGGCGTGGACCAATGCTAGGTAAAATGTTGAACAGCTTCTTCAATGAGGTGGAGTGGGGCGAACTCGACTACTTACTTCTCGATCTCCCTCCGGGAACAGGTGATGTAGCTTTAGATGTTCACTCTATGCTTCCATCCTGCAAAGAATTGATCGTAACAACACCGCATCCAACAGCAGCTTTTGTTGCAGCCCGTGCTGGAGCAATGGCTTTGAAAACCGAGCATGAAATTCTCGGGGTTGTTGAAAATATGGCCTATTTTGAAAGTCAATTAACAGGAGAAAAGGAATATGTTTTTGGTCAAGGTGGCGGAGAGAAGCTTGCAGATGAGCTTAGAACAGAGGTGTTAGGTCAGCTGCCATTAGGTCAGCCAGATTGGAACGAGGATGATTTTGCTCCGTCAGTCTACCAAGAAGATCATAAGATTGGAAAAATATATTTAGATATTGCGCAAAAAGTCATTTCGAAATTAGAAAAATAATAATCAAAGAGGATGTTCCATTTTGCAATGGGACATCCTCTTTAGGAATTATTCTTCTTCTTTCTTTTCCCCTTCTCCACTTCCTTTTTCCGTGGCGGCCTTCAACAATATGTCTTCAATTTTTGCCTTGTAAAGAGGACTTTCGAAGGTTTCTGTCATAACTTTTTGGAGATGCTCCCGGTACTCCTTGCTCTTCATTAAGGCTGTGACTTCTTTTGTTAACTCTGGATCTTTAAGGAGCTCAATCATCATTCCTTGGTATTCAGGATCCTTCATAAGACTCTTGATTAGCTTTTCGTGCTCTGATTGCATACCTTTAGCAAAGGCTTCTGCAAATTTAGGATCCTCAAATTGCTTTTTCCAAAACTCTGCCCCTTTTTCAGATGTAAGTGTTTCTTGAATAGTGGTTGAAACAACTGCCTGATCCATGACAAGCTTCTCCTTCATTCCATCATCGCCCATAACTTCTTGGAGAGCTTTCTTTCCATCATCTGTTTTCAAAATATCTACGACCATTTTCTTTGTTTCCTCGTAATCAAGTTCTTTGCTGCCTGCCTCTGTTTGAGCACAACCAGTGATTGCAATAACAAGTAAACCGATGAGGAGCAAAACCGTTTTATTCCTCATAACAAAAGCTCCTTTCACTAAATGCTGAAATAGGTCTATTGTTGTAAATCGATTAGTGATGAACAAATAAGCCCACTTATTCTTTATCATGAAGAATTTTAACAATTTTTATGCGTTTGATCCGAATGCCTAGATTTTTCAAACTTTGGTTGGTACAATCTAGAGGGGAATCTAGAACTTGGAGGAAAACAAACGTGAAAAGCCGTTATGTTGTTCAATTGTTTATGTCCACGCTGTTGCTCGGTGGGTTTGCAACAGGGATAATAGGATTTATTGTTCGTTGGGATGAGTTTCAATCCTATTTTACGGATTTTGATATTCTGAAAATTTTGTCGACGCTGTTTTGGTTTATCGGAGTAGGTTTGATTTTTAGTTTAATTAGCCAAATGGGCTTTTTTGCTTACTTAACTGTACACCGCTTTGGGTTGGGAATTTTTAAATCAGTAAGACTATGGAATGCTGTTCAGGTTGTACTCATTTTATTTGTTTTATTTGATTTAGTTTATTTCCGTCATAGAGCCTTTGGTGGTAGTGTTACTTCTTATCTATGGGACCCTGCATTCATTTTAATTGTCGCACTAGTTGTTGCCTTTTTTAAAGCGAAGCAAACCAATAAGGAGGCTTTTATTCCGGCCGTCTTTTTTATGATTGTTGTTACCGTTATTGAATGGATGCCCGTTTTGCGTGTGAATGAGGAAGGGTGGCTGTACTTAATGCTATACCCTCTGTTATTATGCAACGGCTACCAAATGCTCATACTTCATAAATTAAATCAAAAATCTGCACAAGAAAAGAAGCCTGCGTAAGGCTTCTTTTCTTGAAGTGCTTAGAAGTTTGAATGTCGATATGGTCCTGTCCAGGATTTGCGATTTCTGTTTGCTTCCACTGGTAAAGCAATTTTCTTTTTTTGAAAATTGTCTCGGTCCATATACTTATTTAATCTCTTTTGTTTTGGAATCAGCATTGACAATCATTTCAGATACGTTTACAAACTTGAGTCCCTTTTTTCGAAGTTCCTTCATTATAGAAGGAATCGCATCAGCGGTTTGTTTAGCAGAATCGGAAGCGTGCATAAGGATAATATCTCCTTTTTTCGCCTTCGAGACATTTTTTACAATGACCTCAACTCCTGGATTCGTCCAGTCTTTAGAATCTACACTCCAATGGACAAAAGTTAAGCCGAGACGTTCAGCTATCTTTAATGTTTTTTGGTCAAAATGTCCAGTGGGAGCACGAGCAAGCTTAATATTTTTGATATTTAATTTTTTAAATGCTTCTAGGGCTGTAGCTAAATCCTTGCGAACTTCTTCTTCCTCGACATTTGTATAATCGACATAATTGTATCCTAATAATCCGATTTCATAGCCATCTTTTACAATTCGTTCGACTAAATCAGGGTGTCTCTCAGCCCATGCTCCTGATAGAAAAAAGGTAGCTGTTGCTATCTCCTCTCTTTTTAAAATATCAAGTATAGGCTCAGCCTTCTCATCTCCCCAGCCGATATTAAACGTTAAGGCAAGATTCTTCTCACCTTTGTAAATGGCCTTTGGTTCATTTTTATCTGAGAAAGTAGGAATATGAATATAACTTTCTAGATACAAAAACCATGCTGTAAAAAAGGCTGCGATAATAATTAGGGTTAATTGTTTAATGGTTTTGCCATTTAGTACGAAAAAAAAGTTCAATTTCCATCACCTCGTCCAATACACTCCTTGTCTCATAGTTATGCAATGCTAAGAAAAATATGTTAACTACTCATAAAAATAATAAAAATGGATAACACTACAATAACCATTAAGCATATAGGAGTGGTTAAAGTGTTAGGGATGATGATGAATGATAAGGAAGTAAAGGAAATTCAGTATTTAATTAAGAGAGAAATGGATGAGATTCTTTTTGACTTAGAAGACGAGCGTATAGATCATATTGTTAAAAGAGCGATGGAAGAAAGATATAAAATATTGTTTGCTCTGTTTAAGCGAGTGGCTCCTTCTAAGGAATGCTTAACGTATATTCGCTCAACAAAAAGCATTTAAATAATTTGCGAAAAGAGTATTGACTTCGTATTGCTATCTTGATATATTAATAAACGTCGCTGATAACAACTTAGCAAGAACGAAAAAAGTTTTTAAAAAGTTGTTGACGAAGAATTATTGATGTGTTATATTAAAAAAGTCGCTTACGGGCGATGCAAAGAAATTTCCCTTCTTGGGAGAGTTGAGAAATGGCATTTCGTTAATGCGAAATATCCGTTGTTATTGCACTTTGAAAACTAAACAAATCATACGTCAACAAATAATTATAGTGGAGGCTATCTTTCTTTAAGAAGCTGAAACTAGCCAACGTTTATTTTAAACCTAAGAGCTAATCTTACTCTT
>NZ_SWLZ01000018.1 GCF_005502275.1 Robertmurraya siralis | reverse complement strand
TTCACGGCCATTAACTAAGGTAATAGAAAAATGAACACACAAAAATAGAGAAAGGTGAATTTGAGTACCCTCAAATTCACCTTTCTCATTATTTGAAGCTAGTTATGTCCCAGCTCCTTTTAATTTGGCCTCAGCTTTTTGCAATGCCAGCCGTATTTGCTCAAATCCAGTCCCACCAGCACTATTTCTTCGCTTTACTGCCGTTATTGGATTTAATACTTCATAAATATCAGCTTCGAACAGAGGGTGTGCCTCTTTAAACTCAGACAATGTTAAATCAGCTAAATAGCATTGTTTGGTTACACATCTTAAGACAAGCTGGCCAACAATTTCATGGCTTTCCCTAAATGGGATTCCTTTTCCAGATAAATAATCAGCCAATTCCGTTGCATTTGAAAAATCATTTTTAGTTGCAGATTCCATTTGTGCACGATGTACCTTCATCGTTTCAATCATCCCAGCAAAAATCTTCAACGAACCTGTCACCGTTTTTACTGTATCAAACATGCCTTCTTTATCCTCTTGCATGTCCTTATTATAAGCAAGTGGAAGTCCTTTTAAAACGGTAAGGAGGCCCATTAAGTTTCCGTAAACACGTCCCGTTTTACCGCGAATTAATTCAGCCATATCCGGGTTTTTCTTCTGAGGCATGATACTGCTGCCTGTTGAGAAAGCATCATCCAATTCAATGAAACGAAATTCTTGAGAAGACCAAAGAATGATTTCTTCCCCTAAGCGGGAGAGATGCATCATTAAAATGGAACTAGCCGATAAAAACTCCAAAATGAAATCGCGATCACTAACCGCATCTAAACTGTTTTCATATATTTCATTAAAGCCTAACAGCTCCGCTGTAAGCTCCCGATCAATTGGAAAAGTTGTACCTGCCAGAGCCCCTGCACCGAGTGGAGAGAGATTTATTCTTTTTAAAGACTCCTGATATCTCTCTTTGTCCCGTTCAAGCATCCAAAAATATGCCATTAAATGATGGGCAAAGGAAATGGGCTGGGCTCTCTGCATGTGAGTATATCCTGGCATGATCGTTTCGACGTGAGCTTTTGCTTGAGCTAAAAGTGCTCCTTGCATTTCTTCGATGAGAGCCATGATATTCTCTGTTTGTTTTCGTAAATAAAGATGCATATCAGTTGCGACTTGATCATTTCTGCTTCTACCCGTATGTAGCTTTCCACCGACTGGACCGATCATTTCAGTTAACTGACTCTCCAAATTTAAGTGGATGTCTTCCAGCTTCACTGAATATTGCAATTGATTGCTCTCTGCTTTTTCCTTCAAGGAATGCAACCCTTTTGTAATAAGGGTTGCATCATCAACGGAAATAATTCCGCATTGCGAAAGCATGGCGACATGGGCCAGACTTCCGTCCAAATCCTCTAACACGAGCTCCTGATCAAACGAGATAGAAGCTCCAAATTCATCTACCCATTCTTCTGCTGTTTTTGTAAATCTCCCACCCCAAAGCTTCTTCACACTGTCACCTTCTTGTTTTGTACCATACTTTGTACTTTTGTTGGCAAGCCATATAATTGAATAAAGCCAACAGCGGCACTGTGGTCAAATTCATCCTCTTTCGTATAGGTGGCCAATTTCTCATCATATAGAGAATACGGAGACTTTCTGCCTTCGACAATCGCATGACCTTTAAAGAGCTTCACTCTTACCGTCCCTGTCACAAATTTTTGCGTGTCCTTTAAAAACGCCAATAAAGCAGAAGTTAACGGCGAGAACCACAATGCCTCATAAATCACTTCCGTTAGTTTCTTTTCAATGATTGGCTTAAAATGAGCCACTTCTTTCACAAGCGTTAAGTCTTCCAGCTCCTTATGCGCTTTGATTAATGTCATCGCACCAGGACACTCATAAACCTCGCGTGATTTGATTCCCACCAGACGGTTCTCTACATGATCAATACGACCGACTCCATGCTTGCCTGCAAGAATATTTAATTCTAATATTAGCTGCGCAAGTGGATAAGATTTTCCATTTAATTTAACCGGCACTCCTTGTTCAAATTCAATTTCAACATAATCAGGTGACTCTGGTGTATATTCTAAGCCTGTCGTTAACTCATAAGCATCCTCTGGCGGAGCAGCCCACGGATCTTCCAAAATTCCGCATTCATTACTTCTTCCCCAAAGATTTTGGTCAATCGAATACGGGCTGTCGAGATTGATCGGAATTGGAATCCCGTTTTGCTTTGCGTATTCAATTTCCTCTTCACGTGACCATCTCCATTCACGAACTGGAGCGAGTACTTTAAGTTCCGGATTTAATGCATGAATCGCAACTTCAAAGCGGACCTGATCGTTCCCTTTTCCAGTACAGCCGTGAGCGACGGCAACTGCCGCTTCCTTTTCTGCTATCTCAACGAGTTTTTTCGCGATAAGCGGACGTGATAAAGCGGAAACCAACGGATATTTGCCTTCATAAAGCGCGTGCGCTTGAAGAGCAACCAGTGCATACTCAATAGCAAACTCTTCTTTTACGTCAAGAACATAGGAGCTTACTGCTCCGACTTGCAGTGCTTTTTCCTTAATAAAATCTAAGTCTTTGCCTTCCCCCACATCCAAACAGCAGGCAACAACTGAATATCCTTGATCCTGCAACCATTTAATCGCAACAGAGGTATCTAATCCTCCAGAGTATGCTAATACCACTTTTTGATTTGTCATGTAAGATGTCCTCCCTTAAAAAACGAATTTATAACGTCAAAAAACGAATAAATATTCATCTGTTTATATTTTTATTCTTTTCCTTGTTAACCAATTTACCAAGATTCATGATACATTTCAATACTTATTCTTCATTTTGTATAAAAATTAATGTTTTCGCTACATGTTAAGCCGATGGAAGATTTTATTTAAGTGGTGTAGAATAATGAGTAAAACTATGTAGCATTTTGGGGGCATGCATTGTATGAATGAATTTTTTAGGCAGGACAACCGCTTAGGAATACCGATCCCTCATCTCAGTCATTCTTGGGAAAATTACTCCGTCGAAAATCAACAATCAATTCTTTTTGATTGGGAAAAAATACGCGGGAAAATTCCGGACAGAATCGCTGAACTTGAAAAAATCATCAATCAAAAACAAACAGAACTCTCTGATGAGGGGGATTTTGAACGTTCCTGCCAGTTAAATAGTGAAATTGCGGAGCTTGCATCAATTATCAATGATCTTTGGCTATGGTACCGAACCCATCAGGATATTGGCAGCAAGGTACATCAATAATATGTAAAAATGGGGACAAAAGGCAAAAAATGATACGTAAATATAGATTAGAAGATAAAGACTACATTGTAAATTCTCATTATGATTTATATAAAAGCGAATTTGGATACGACTTTTCTTTTCGAAAGTTTATAGAAAAAAATGTTAGTGGCTTTATTGAACGGGCAGATTCTTACGAAAATATTTTCATTTTAGAAATTGATGGGAAACAAAGTGGTTCCATCAGTATTAAAAAGGTTAATGACACTATTGCACAACTGGGTTTATTTCTAGTTGACCCCATTGTTCGCGGTACAGGGTACGGCCAAAAGTTAGTCGAAACAGCTATTAACTTTAGCAGAGAAAAAGGATTTGAAAATCTTATTCTTTGGACGAATAGTGAACTAAAATCAGCAAGAAGAATTTATGAGAGATTTGGGTTTAAATTAAAGAAAACTCAAATGCGAATACTTTCCAATAAAGAACTTATCGAAGAGAAATGGGAGTTGATGTTAGTAGATAATTAAAAAACTGCCTATTCAAGTAACAGATGCATGAGGAACAAATAAAGCTCAAATGGTTCCTGCGAGGATAATTCGAAGCAGATTTCCTAAGAACTTATCGCCGTACAAACTAAACAAAGCCTGTTCTTTCGATAAAGTCAACCTGCGGTGCAGCCACTCCGGTTGACTTATCTTTGGAAAGGTGACAAGAAGTTGGAAAGACCTTAAAATTAAATCCTCTCCTGTAAAAAAAGACAGCGGCTTTACGCTGTCCTTTTTAGAGATCCTTATGAAGTTCACGAACAACATGACCAATCTCAGGAAGAATTAAACGGCTCATCGCCAGTTTAACAGCTCCGGTAGAGCCAGGTGTAGAAAAGACAGCCTTGTTCTGAACTACACCAGCAATAGCACGGGATAAAATCGCTGCGGACCCAATATCCTCTTGATAGCTCAACATTCTAAAAAGCTCACCAAAGCCACTGATTTCTTTTGTAAACAATTCTTGAACCGTTTCAATTGTCACATCTCTTTTGGCAATTCCCGTCCCGCCATTTGTTAAAATCACATCAATGTTTGCTGTCTCACAGCCCTGTAGAACTGCATCGCGAATGGGCTTTCTCTCATCTTTGACAATCGCATAATCAACGATAATATGACCTGCGGCCTCCAGTAGTTGAATCATCGTTTGCCCGCTCTTATCGGTCTCCTTTGTCCGCGTATCACTAACCGTTATAACTTTACATCTAACTTTGTCCGGCGCTTCTTTCTTATGTTCAATCGTACTCATCTGTTTTTCTCCTTCTCCATTAAAAACCGCATTTGATAATATTTATGTGTAAAATCCGTGACTTTTCTTGTTAACTGATAGTTCGTACCTGCACCAATCGCCATACTAATAATAGGAATTCCCTGAACTTTTTTATTTTTAAACAGGAGAATCGTTACGGTTTTAAGGATTTGCCTTAACGGCTGCTCAAGCCATGCAAAATCAGTTAAATTCTCCTCGCCTTCATAAAAATAATACTCGTTTGTCGATTGAAGTTCATTCATCAATTTATCCCACCCCTGTCCCTGCAATCTTGCCGGGAGAGTAGCTGCATGAAAGACTTTTAATGATGTCATCAATTCAAACGGATGATTTACCTCATAACCATAGGTCATGGCAATTAGCTGGACAGAACGAATATTAATGACCGCTATCGCGGGAATATCTGTACCAAGGAGAACAGGTCCTCCAGTTCCTGCTAATCCCCCTTGTGCAAAGGAATATAATCGGTGACGTGCAATTTGCTGCTGCGCTATGTATTGCAATTGAGCGATGGATAACTGCTTCAAATCTTCAAGCTGCTGAATGTTTTCATTGAATACGCGCCCTGCAGATAAAATTCTTTCCTTCGCATCGTGCTGGATCTGACTACCTTGGATGAGGGCATGTAAATGAAAAAGCCATGTATCGACAACGGAAAAGAATTCCTGCTGCGTTTGCTCAGGAAGGAGTGCAAACGCCCGCTCAACATATTTTTCATAGGCTAAAACGAAATCATTTGTTTCATATTGATACAAACTTTGTTCCCAGTCTTTTATACTGTTTAATAGCGTTTGTTCTCTATCCGATAACATTTATTAACCTCCTTGGAGCAGCTTCCAGTTTAGTATAGCATAGCATTACGCTAAAATAGCCCTCCTACTGTTCATAGATAATTTTCCCTGTACACGACACATCATAACCAATCGATTGCAGTTCCTCCTTCAAATTAGACGATTGCAGAATATTTAATATCGCTGTAATTAATGGATGATTAGCTTCTGTTTTCAGCAGAACGAGATCATATCTTTCTTTAGTAAGAGGTACGAAATCAAGGCCAACAAAATGGGCTACCTTTTCAATTCCTACTCCAACATCTGCATACTGCTTTGAAACAACACCAGCAACCCCTAGATGGCTCGTTTCTACGTCTCCATAACCTCGAATCTGCTCCCTGCTTATTCCGGCACCTCTTAATTTTTCATCAAGTAAAATCCTCGCACCAGAACCTTTCTCCCTGTTAATGATCTTCACATCACTTCGAAGTAAATCATGAAAATCTCTTATGTTTTTTGGATTGCCCTTTGCAACATAAAATCCGGCATTACGGCAAATCAAATTAACGACGATAAAAGAATTACTTACTAGAATTCTCCTAATATAAGGGATATTGTACTCGCCTGTATCACCGTCAAACAAATGGGTGCTTACAATATCTGCTTCACCTTTATACATAGAAATTAAACTTTCCAAACTCCCCACATAGGACCGGAGCGGACGAAACTGTGCGGATTCCCTCTCAATGTACTTCGTCAACAAATCCAAGCTGTTGTCTTGGCCGCTAATAATAATAGAGCGCACGGAAGATTGACCAAGATTAGCATTTGTCACTGCTCCAGAAGTTTGCTCAGGTAAAGGAATTCCCTTCTCTTTATTCTTATACTTCTCTAAATCTGATGCATCCACTCGCATTTGTCTGCCCACTCTGTAGGCAGGAAGTTTTCCTTTCTTAATCAAATCATAGACCGTTAATTTAGAGACTTTTAATATTTGCGCAATTTGTTCCGTTGTATAAGATTCTTCTAATGGCATGATATTTCCTCCGAGAATTCATCTTTTGTTCTTATTTTATCATTTACGGAAGCAACTTTCAGAATTATACTTAATATATCTAATTATAACTATTTATAATTAGATATATTAAGTAGCATTCTAAATAGACTTTCCTATAATTTAATCTATTTAGATATCGCTATCTTACCGATAACTTACCAGGGAGGATTTTTAGATGAAAAACAAATGGAAGATTGGTATGATTTTTATACTAATTCTTATTGTTGGTGTGGGATGTAATAATCAAGAAGCAAGTGATGGCACACCAACAGAAGATACGAATCAGCAAGTAGAAAATACTGAATTATTAATTTCAACTGCCGCAAGCTTAACAGATGCCATGACAGAAATTGAAAAAGCTTTTGAAGATGAGTATTCAGACATTGATGTCTCTTTCAATTATGGAAGTTCCGGAACTCTTGCACAGCAAATTCAACAAGGGGCTCCTGCTGATGCCTTTCTTTCAGCTGATCAAAAGTGGATGGATACACTGGAAGAAGAAAACCTTATTCTCCCAGAGACAAGAATCGATTTTACTGGAAACAAACTTGTGCTAATTAGTCAAAAAGATCATAGCTTGGAGATTTCATCTTTCGAAGATTTGAATCCCGCAGAAATCGGAGATCTGGCCATTGGAAACCCTGAAAGCGTGCCTGCAGGTACATACGCTAAAGAAGTTCTGACCAAATTGAATAAATGGGAAGGTTTAGAAAAACATCTCATTCTTGCCAAGGATGTTCGCCAAGTGTTAACTTATGTAGAGTCTGGCAATACCGAACTAGGCATTGTTTACTCGAGTGATGCCTTCATTTCCGATCAAGTTAAAATCATTGCTGAAGCTTCATCAGATTGGCATACACCTGTCATTTATCCAGCAGCCGTAACCGCAGACAGCAAAAATGCCGACAGCGCAAAACGATTTATTGAATTTTTACAAACTGAAGAAGCACAAAGCATCCTCAATCAATTTGGATTTATCAAATAAGTATTTTTACAGCATAGAATGTCTGGATCTTTCTCAACAACAATATGGTTTTATGTATCAAAATTTAAAAGGAATGCATGAAATGAACTATACACCCTTATTATTATCTTTAAAGATTGCCAGCATTGCGACCATCATCGTCTTCATCGTCGGTATTTTTTTAGCAAGAATCATTGCTCGAAATTCGTTTCCGGGAAAGAATGTGGTGGAATCGATCATCCTCCTACCGATGGTATTGCCTCCGACTGTCGTCGGGTTCGGCTTGCTCTATTTATTCGGCAAAAATGGCATAATTGGCAGTCTATTGCTCGAGTGGTTTAACTTTCAAATCGTTTTCACATGGATTGGGGCCGTAATCGCATCCGTTGTTGTTTCTTTCCCATTAATGTATCAAAGTGCTTCGGCTGCTTTTCAAAACTTTGATCTCAATATCGAAAATGCTGCCTTAACCATGGGGGCATCAAAATGGAAAGTATTTTGGACGATTTCATTTCCTCTTGCATTCCCTGGCCTCTTAGCAGGAACCGTTTTAACATTTGCCAGAGCACTAGGTGAGTTTGGGGCAACGTTAATGATTGCTGGATATATTCCAAATAAAACAGAAACAATTCCACTGGCGATTTATTTTGCTGTGGAATCAGGCAATATGGAAGCTGCTACTTTTTGGGTTGTCATTATCGTTCTCCTCGGTTTTAGCTCGATTATGTGGCTGAATTGGTGGACAAAACGAAACATTTTACGATTTTCAGAAATAAATGACAAGAGGTAATGAATATGCTTTTTTTAGAAATCAGAAAAAAATTAACTTCTTTTGAACTAAATGTGCAATTAAAAGCAAAAAATGAAATCGTCATTTTATTCGGTCCATCCGGTTCTGGAAAAACGACCATATTAAATTGTATTGCAGGGCTTGCAACTCCTGACAGCGGCACCATCACTTTAAATAATATACCGCTCTTTAAAAGCAAAAAAGAATGTGTTCCGATTCAAAAAAGAAATATCGGATACTTGTTCCAGGATTATGCCCTGTTTCCACATATGACAGTAAAAAAGAATATTTACTATGGTGCGAGAGAACAAGAATTCGTCCACCAATTAGTTCAAGTATTGGAAATTGGACACCTGATGGAAAAATATCCAAGACAGATTTCCGGTGGAGAGAAACAAAGAGTTGCCCTTGCACGGGCATTGGCTACGAAACCACAGTTGCTCTTATTAGACGAGCCTTTTTCTGCCTTGGATCAACATATTCGTCAGGAATGCCAGGATGAGCTTTTACGGCTTCACCAAACTTGGAATATTCCTGTGATCATGGTCACCCATGATTATCAAGAAGCTCAAAAAATGGCCGATCGCATCTATAAAATCAATAAGGGGCAAGTTTCAGAAGAAATAAAAAGCAACTTTTCACAATAGGAAAAGTTGCTTTTCTCATTTGTTTATTTTAATGAGTTAATCTTACAACGTCTCTTGCAATCATGACTTCTTCATTCGTTGGGATGATCATTACTTTTACAGGAGAATGTGGATAACTAATAAAGGCTTCTTCTCCACGCACTTTATTTAAAGCCGGATCGAAGTATACACCCATGAATTCTAGACCTTGTAATACTCTTTCACGAATAGCTGCACTATTTTCACCGATTCCTGCAGTAAAGATAATCGCATCTACTCCATACATTTTAGCCGCATAAGAACCAATGTATTTATGAATACGGTCAGCAAAAACCTTTAGTGCTAACTCAGCACGCTCATTTCCTTTCTCTGCTTCTAGTTCAATATCACGTAAATCACTAGAGAAGCCAGAAACAGCTAGCATGCCACTTTTTTTATTTAAAACATCCAATACTTCCTCTGCTGTTTTGCCTGTTTTTTCCATAATATAAGGGATTAGGGCAGGGTCAATATTACCTGAACGAGTTCCCATTGTCACACCTGCTAGTGGAGTGAATCCCATTGATGTATCGATTGATTTTCCGCCTTCGATTGCTGCAATACTCGCACCATTACCTAAATGACAAGAAAGCAAACGTAATTGCTCAAGCGGACGTCCTAACATTTCTGCCGCACGTTCTGAAACATACTTATGTGAAGTACCATGGAAACCGTATTTACGAATACCATACTTCTCGTAGTATTCATATGGTAAGCTGTAAAGAAACGAGTTTTCTGGCATCGTTTGATGAAAAGCAGTATCAAAAACCGCTACTGCCGGAACATTCGGAAGCACTTCTTTAAATGCACGAATACCTGTAACATTAGCTGGATTATGAAGAGGAGCTAATTCTGAAAGTTTTTCAATTATTTGTAGTATTTCTTCTGTAATTAGAACCGAATCTGTAAATTCTTCCCCACCATGCACAACACGATGACCAATTCCTTCGATTTCATCTAATGATTGAATGATGCCTGTTTCTGTTAATTTATTTAATAACATTTTAACAGCAACACTGTGATTAGGAATATCCGTTGTTTCCGTTTGTTTTTCACCATTAACAGTTATATTGAAAATTGAATCCTTTAACCCGATTCGTTCAATTAACCCTTTTGTAATGACTTCTTCAGAAGGCATTTCAAATAATTGAAATTTTAAAGATGAACTGCCTGCATTAATTGCGATTACTTTAGCCATCGTTTCCGCTCCTTTAACCTAACTTCAATATGTATTTCTTACTTATTTTGTTCAAGTAAGCTTATTTATATCTCTCAATTTCCCATTTAATCATTGTCATTTGAACAATTCAAGGTCAAGAATAAAATGGTATCGTTTTCAAGTTAAAGTAAATATATTCTGATTATAAAAACTACTCTGTGAACGTTTCACAATGTATGATTGTCATCTCTTTACGATCCGAATATTCGTCATTTCGGATTCTCCACTCCTTGCGCTTCCGATCTAATACAACTGCGTTACCGACAGTCTTCAGGCTTCTCCTTTCACTTCCGCCCAATACAGCAGCAACTAACTCTCCCTCTTCAGGTTCCTCTCATTTTAACTGGTCCAATCCAATAGCCATTTGGAATCATTCCCCTGTTTTCTCCACTCGAATATCAAATGTAATCGTTCGGATCTAAACAGACCACTGAAAAGTATCGTGTCAGCGGTCTGTTTATTGCATTTATTTATTTTCGGTAATCCATTGGTCAATTTTTTGTAACGTTTTTTCAACTTGGTGACCATTTGAGAGACTTGGAAGAGTGGCTAAAAGCACTTGTTTAGGCGCTTTTGCCTGCTCGCCTTTTTTCTGTAAAATTAATACGCTTTTCGCTGCATTTTCATGGCGAAACATCGTTAAGGGAAGCTGTAAGATCGCCTGTATATAGACATGCTCCTTTAAAAACTCATGTAGCTTCGGAGCTTCTTCACTTTCAAATAAACCATTCGGGATCAAGAAAAATAAATAGCCGCCCTCCTTCGTATATTTGATGCTTTGTTCAATAAAAAGGTGATGAGCATAGGAATGTCCTTTTTCTGATTTCAATTGAAAATCATTGGCGCGCACATCATTTGGATAGTATCCTACCGGCAGATCACTAACGACTGCATCAGCAAGTTCAATAAAGAGCGGTTCGAGGCTGTCTTGATTATAAAGTTGAATTGGATGTTGCTGTAAATTGGCATTAATATACGCTAATTTAATCAGCAAATCATCTATTTCAATCCCTATACTTTCAATCGCTTTCCCCTCCTGCTGATTAATGACAGTAGTAAGAAGATTTCCTGTTCCTATCGCTGGATCGAGTAAAAGATAAGAAGGTTTTGTTACAAACTTATTGACTAAATATCCGACAAGCATTCCTACCGCATCTGGCGTCATTTGGTGATTCGGCTGGACACTTTCCTTCATTCCCTTTAAAATCGCTAATTGAAAAGATTTCCGTATTTCTTCAACCGAAAATCGAGCTAATGTTAAAGACTCATAACTTTTTTTCAATCTTTTTCTGCTTAATTCACTGATTTCTTCTTGTAAAATGGCCTCTTGAAAAATATTCTCACCCGTCTCTGCTAAAGCTTCTAAAAAAGTGAGTGATAATTCTTCCTGCAAAATCACGGCCGTATCGTTAATGACTGAAAACAAATCCTCTACGGGAGAGATTTTCATGATGCATTCCTCCTCGTCATCTTATTTCTCTATTCTACCCGGGATTATACTACTTGTACAAGAGATGTGGAAAATGTGGGAAGGGGGCATTAAAAATCGAAGAAAAAGAAAGCAAGACCTCGTTAAAAAATTCGAGGTCTTGTCAGTAAATTATTTCGCTGCTTTAGCTGCTTCAATCGCTGCTTCATAGTTTGGATGATCTGTACCTTCACTTACATACTCGACATAAGTAACAGTATCATTAGAATCAATAACAAAAACAGAACGCGCTAATAATCTTAGCTCCTGCATGACTGCACCGTATGCCTCTCCAAAAGAAAGATCACGATGGTCAGAAACAGTTTGAACGTTATCAATTCCTGCTGCTGCGCACCAGCGCTTTTGCGCGAAAGGTAAATCTACACTTACTGTTAATACTTTAACATTGTCAAGCTTTGCTGCCTCTTCGTTGAAACGACGAGTTTGAGCGTCGCAAACTCCGGTGTCAATTGAAGGCACTACACTGATTAATCGAACATGACCTTTCGAATCGTCAAGTGTAACAGGAGATAAATCATTCGCTAAAACAGTAAAATTCGGTGCTTTGTCGCCAACCTTTACTTCTGTACCAACAAGTGTAACTGGGTTTCCTTTAAAAGTGACCGCTGCCATATGGCTCATCCTCCTTAACATCATATGTACAGTGTAAATCATAACGATTCATGATCTATTTTGCAAATATTAACTATTGAAAGAATTTTTTACTTGTTTTTTCATCCAATTCAAGTACGGTCCATTTTATTTTAAAATATAGATAGAATACCAATGTGGTTCGATTTCCACTCCGGGTGAAGCGCTTTTTCGCGGGCTACCGCCCCCGGAAAGCAAGCACTCGAGCGGAAATCAGCTTTTTCCCACCATTCCTAAACAAAAAATGACAAAAGGTAGCGAGAAGGGCTTCTTACTACCTTTTGTCGACAATTTGAATTTTTTAAAGCTCTAGGTCTTTTTTCGGCCCACCATACTCTGGGTTTTGATATTCTCCATCTTGTCCTGATTTTTGACCAGAATCATTTTTATTAGAGAACATTTGCTGTATTTTATCTACAGCTTGTGGCGCCAAATCGAGAATTTTCTCGTATAAATGTGTGCTTTCATCCAAATGGACCATTTTTACTTCTTTAGCATTGACAATTAAGAATGCAATCGGCGTAATGGAAACACCACCACCACTACCTCCACCAAACGGGTGCTGCGACTCGCTATCATCTTTTGAACTGCTGTCTATAATAAACTCACTACCTCCAGCAGCAAAGCCAAACCCAACTTTCGAAACTGTTAAAATTACACTTCCATCAGGAGTTTCAACAGGGTCACCGATAATGGTGTTCACATCAATCATTTCTTTGAGGTTTTCCATTGCAGTAGTCATTAAGCCTTGAATTGGATGATCGGACATTTTATTTCCTCCCTTTTATACGGATTTTGTCTTATTACCAGACAAAATGTTTAATGGCTTCGTTTTGAAATGCGGTTTTCCGCCTTTCCAAAATTTAAGTAGTTTAATTCCTGCAAAAATAGCATGCCCGATCCGAAAATGAATCATACATCTAAATGAAGTTTCATTTATCGTTCGATTAAAATCCGGTGTAATCATTAAATTTGGCAATGTTTTCACTTTGAGAAGTGAGGTGAGGAACCCAACAAGACCGCCTTTAACAGTCCAAAATAAGCCCGTAAGCATGCCTGTATAGGCGGCATCACTTACACCGACTGTCGTTTTCCATTCCAATTTTGACATTGTGATTTTCTTGAAAAAGGAACGGATAATACTATGAAGTCCTATGACATGCTTAACCAAATGTTCCATGTCCTGGATGCTATGTAACATATCTTCTGCTGAAAATTGCTTTGTATCCTTGTTTTGATCATTTTCCTTTGGACCCGTTTCAATTTTTTCCTTTACCACTAGAGCAGGAGAGTCATCAGCTATTTTTATAACTGGGACATTGATTTTATACTTTATAAGTCCAAAAAATGTTTTAAACGTAATTTTCAAACGATCGTCATCCTTATTATGGTAATAATCGATTATGACCATTAACTTTAAAAAAAATATAGCAATGATTAGCACCATAATGACCGCTAAAGCAATGAAAAACCACATCATCACCTTCACAACCTTTCAGCCTATCATTATCGACGAAGAAACAAAAAATAAACCTGCATCAGCAGGTTTATTTTAAGATTAATCATTAAACTATCTTTCATGAACAACCGAAGTATCAGCGAATAAGTCATGCAAGCCTTGTTTTTTGGGCAAGAAAGCGACAACCGCATATGAAATCCACACTGTTGTTGAAATGAAGCGACCGATCCATTCTCTAAACAGGATCGCACCCCAGCTTAATTTCTTTCCATTCAAGTCGACAACTTTTAGCCCAAAGATCATTTTTCCTAATGTTTGACCTAAAAATTTCGTCATTAGGACAAAATAAGCATAAAACGTAATGGCTGTTAAAATAGAGATAGGTGCAAACATGCTCGAATCATGCAGACTAAGATCGAGACTGCGGAATACTGGGTAAATGAGAATACGATTAATGCTGCCAATCACTAATAAATCAATGAGATATGCCCAAAATCGCATCCAAAATCCGGCATAGCGAACATTTCCATTTATCGCCTCATGAGGTACAACACGTTCTTCTTTGTCCTCAGTGATTTGTTTTTCTACCTGAATGTCTTTAGATTCCAATGTTCAGCCCCCCTTATTCCGCATATAAATACATTAGGCGTGGGGAATGAGTTTGACCTAAAAGATTGAGCAAGCCAGTTAACTCGTGTTCTCCCCCTATTAATTTTTGTGCCCCGAAACTAAATAATGAACCGAATCCAAAGCTTTCAGTATACTTCACTACTTGAGCATTCTTTAATTTTTGTTCTTTTTTAACGGCTTCGACAACATCCGCAAAATAACCAAAATCATCTATTAATCCGACTTCTTTTGCTTGTCTGCCATCATAAATTCGTCCATCCGCAATTTTCTTAACTTCAGCTTCTGTCATTCCTCTTCCTTCAGCAATAACCTTAACAAAGCCTTCGTACGAGTTATCGATCATCGATTGGAGAATTTCTCGCTCTTCTTCTGACATTTCTCTTGTTGAACTCATAATATCCTTGTAAGGTCCACTCTTAATGGTGACAAACTCAACCCCATATTTTTCAGCAAGACCTGCAAAATTGTAGCCTTGCATTATCACTCCTAAAGAACCTGTCAATGTTTCAGGACTTGCGAATATTTTGTGAGCCGGAGCTGATATGTAATATCCGCCTGATGCAGCCATCGATCCCATTGAAATATACACAGGCTTTTTGGCTTCAGATTGAATCTCCACTATTTTATCGTGGATTTCTGCGCTCTCTACAACGCCGCCCCCTGGAGTATTAACACGAATAATAATAGCCTTAACTGACTTATTATCTTTCGCAAAATCAAGCTTCTCCATAAAACTTCTGTGATTATATCCTTCTGTTGTTAAAATAGAAGTTGCTCCCCCCGTATCCTGAATCGTACCATTTAAATCGAGAACGGCAATTTGATTTAAAGCATCTCCAGACTCAATAATCTCTTCTGCAAACATTTCCTCTGAAACACCTAATATTTCTTCAAAATTACTTCCGAAATTACTAAATGCAAAAGCTGAAAATGCATTTATCGCAATCGAAAAGAACAGTAGCACACCAGCAATTGCCAGTGCAGCCCAACGCTTTCCTGTCATAATTTCTCCTCCTTATTCATCGTTGTCACTAAAAAAGCCTTGCCACAAAATGGACGTATTTCTCATAATTTATTTACGTAATCACTTCAAAAATGTTTCAAAAATATGTAGACTTAAATTAGATAAACAACCTTGCGCTCAAGTTTCACCTGAAAAAGTCGATACCTTTCCAATTATGACAAAAAAAGACACTAAAATCCAGGCTCATATTAGGAATGATTTGCGATACTATCAATAGGTATACATATTTTTTAGATGGAGGGTCCCGCATGGAAAATCGCAATAATGTTTATTTTTTTCATAAGAAAGATGCTGAAATGGTCAAGAAAGTTCAACCATTTTATGAACGTGCCAAAGACTACGGTTTTAAAATTGTTACTGATCATAAAAAAGCTAATATTATTGTCAGCTTTGGTGATGATGGTGCCTTTTTACAGGCAGTTCGAAAAACAGGTTTTCGAGAAGACTGCCTGTATGCAGGAATTTCTACAAGGGAAAAGCTAAATATTTACTGTGACTTCTATATTGAAGATACAGCAAAAATTGTTGAGGCAATCTCCACTGCTCAAATCGAAATCCGGCGTTACCCAACAATTGATGTTACCATTGACAATCAATTTTCTTTTCAATGCCTGAATGAATTTAGTGTACGTTCCTCCATTATTCAAACAATCGTAATGGAAGTATTTATTGATCAATTGCATTTTGAGACTTTTCGCGGAGATGGGATTATTGTTGCTACACCAACTGGAAGTACCGCCTATAATAAATCCGTGAACGGTGCTGTAGTGGATCCCCTGCTGCCATCTATGCAAGTAAGTGAAATCGCCTCATTAAATAATAATCTTTATCGAACACTTGGCTCCCCATTTATATTAAGCGGTGATAGGAAGCTAACGATTAAAATTGTTCAAGATGGCAATGATTACCCAACAATGGGAATGGACAATGAAGCACTCAGCATCCAGCATGTTGAGGAAATCATGGTTCAACTAAGCGATAAAAGAATTAAAACGGTTAAATTAAAGGATAACTCCTTCTGGGAAAAAGTTCAAAGGACGTTCCTGTAAAATAAAAGTCAATGATAACGATAAAAACCTCGAGCCACTCGCTCGAGGTTTTCTTCTACACGCCTAAACCGCTACCCTTTTTCCATTTTAATTGTCTGCTCCATATTTTTGTCTTCGACAATGAATAAATGGTTAATGCCCCCCAAATGAAAATAAAGGATAATAAATGGATTTTTGTAAAATGTTCCCCATAAAAAAAGACTCCCAAAATCAGCGTTAAAGTTGGGGCAATATATTGAATAAAGCCCAGCATCGATAACGGGATTTTTTGTGCCCCTTTGGCAAAATACAAAAGAGGTAAAGCAGTGGCTGCTCCAGCGCCAATGAGCAAAATATCTGTAGTAACAGCCACCGATAAAAACATATTTTGCTTTTTCACAAACAAATAAATGACATAACCGAGCGCCAGCGGAGTTACCACCATCGTTTCAAGTGTCAGACCAATTGATGAATCAACCTTAATAAGCTTTTTAGCTAACCCGTATAATCCGAAAGAAAATGCCAACGCTAAGGCAATCCAAGGTATTTGACCGTATGAAATGCTTAAAATTAAGACTCCTGCTGTCGCCATGGCAAAGGATATATATTGCAGTGGGGAAAGCCTTTCATGTAAAAATATAACGCCCAGCAAAACACTGACCAGAGGATTAATATAATAACCTAAACTAGCTTGAATCATTTGGTCATGATTGACGGCCCAAATATAGACGAACCAATTCCCGCTCACGAGCAGAGAAGCCGTTATTAATGCCCAAAGTCTTTTTTGATTATGCTTTAGCCCCTTTAGCGTCTCCACAAAAAGCGGCCACTTTTTTGTCACAAGGAGTAATAATACCATTAAGATAAAAGACCAGATTACCCTGTTTGCCAGAATCTCATCCGCATTGACGTGCTCAAGAAGCTTCCAATAAATCGGTAAAAGTCCCCATAATAAATAAGAAAAAGCCGCCTGTAAGACTCCAACTTTTACTTCGTTTTCTTTCATTTCTTTTTGCCTCAATTCTTCTAGTTTCGAAATAATTCCATTATAAGGGCAATCTCGAAATTCTTCCAGATTATTTACTTATTATTGACTCCAATCATTTTTGTTTTAGTGATTTTATAGCTTCCCCCGTCTATACACGGTATGACCGCCTATCACTGTTCTCTCCACGTTAATATTTAGAATTTCATCACAATCACAACGGAAAATGTCCTGATCCAAAATGGTAAAGTCAGCAAGATATCCTTCTTTAATGAGCCCGCGCTCCGTTTCATGACAAGCTGCCTTGGCACTTCCCTTTGTATATAAAGACACTGCCTCATAGATCGATAATGCTTCTTCACGTTGATACACCGCATTCGTTTGTTGACTTACACGGGCAACAGCAGCATGAATTCCCAGCAATGGACTTATTTCTTCAATTGGTGCGTCTGAACCACCTGCACAAGGAATTTGCTCTTCAAGAAGTGTTTTCCAAGCATAACAATAGTCTAGCTTATCTTCACCAATTCTTTCGATTACCCAAGGGAAATCAGATGCTAAAAAGCCTGGCTGGATATCTAAAATAACTGGCAGCTTCTTAACTCTATCTATCAAATCTTTCCTTAAAATTTGGGCATGGATAATCCGATCCAGTCCTCTTCCTTTTAACGGATGCTCTTCAATGGACTGAACAACCATTTCAAAAGCCTTATCGCCAATCGCATGAATGGCAACTGGCATTTCTATCTCTCTTGCTTTAACCACCAGTTGATTCAATTGTTCTTGTGAAAATATCGCTACTCCAGATGTTGTCGGGTCATCAGCATATGGATGACTTAATAAAGCGGTTCTCCCTCCTAGTGAGCCGTCTGCAAAGATCTTAATTGCACCAAATTCAAGCCATGGACTTCCCTGCAAAAAATACCCTGCCGTTCGTTTAAAATCTTCTAATACGGCATAATGAACGAGCAAGTGAGCACGAAAAGATAGTCCTTCCTCTTCAATCACCTCTTTATAGATTTGGTACGTTTCCTCGAAACCATTATAATAGGACAAGTCTTCTGTATGGACTCCGGTCAGCCCTTTTGTGTAAGCATCCTTAATCGCGCGTTTTAACACTTCTTTTAATTGCTCTTTTGAGCGATTTGGGACTGCATTTAAGACCATGTCTTGCGCTTTTTCTTTAAATACTCCATTTAGATTTCCCTCTTTATCCTTTTCAATCACGCCTCCCTGAAGCGGGTTGTTGACGTCTTCTTGAACAGACACTTTCTCTAGGGCCAAGGAATTCACAACGAGGACATGTCTGCAAATTCTTTTTAGTAATACCGGATGGTCGGGCACCACCTCGTCAATATCGTTACGCTCAACCGTTTCGGCATCCTCCCATAAATTTTCGTTCCATCCTTCCCCAATGATCCATTCTCCAGTTTGAACCGTTTTCGCATAAGTTTGAAGCGCCTTTAGGACAGCAGCTTTTGAAGTATAAGAAGACAGATCTAATCGCATAAGCTTTTCACCATGACCAATTAAATGGATGTGACTGTCAACAAATCCTGGAATCATCGTCCTGCCATTTAAATGACAGCTTTCCTCAATCATATGATGATATTGCCGCTCTAGTTTTTTCACATCACCCATCGCAATAATGCGGTCATTTTCAGTTAAAACCGCTTCTACAATATGTCCTTCCTTTTGAAGGGTATATATAGAGCCTCCATGCCAAAGAATTCCCATTATCCATTCTCCTTTTCCCTACCATTTCATCCATTTTACCATCTGCTCTATTGCTCGTCTCACATTTCTTCAACCATTGTAAGATGCTAGTGTACGAAATGCCCTCCTGCAAACTAATAAAATCGCGACGAAAGAAAACAGGCGAAAAAATTCGCCTCAGACTGCCGACAAAATCCAGCGAAAGAGCTCCCTATCGATGGATTTTGTCATTTTTGGATTGGAATTGCGCTAAAAACGTTGATTTCCACTCTAGACGCTTGCTTTCCGGGGGGCTTGCGCCAAGCCTCCTCCTCGAGCGGATGCGAGGCCACTGAAAAACTTAGTAAAAATGGGGGGAGTTGGTCATCTACTGACTTTTTCAGTAGTATTACTGGAGAGGTGTATTCGGACAGAACAAGGAAAGCGAGAAAGACATTTGTCCGAATAAGAGGTGTATTCGGACAGAACAAGGAAAGAGAGAAAGACATTTGTCCGAATAAGAGGTGTATTCGGACAGAATGGGGAAAGAGAGAAAGACATTTGTCCGAATAAGAGGTGTATTCGGACAGAATTTTGGGACGAGTGTAGAAACAAGTGGAAATCAACCTACGCTATTTATTTAATTCTATTTTAAAAGAAAAAAGAGTGTAGACAAACTCGAAAGTCTTCGAGTTGTCTACACTCTGAGCGAAGAAATTCGCCTGCCATTTATGATTTTATCCATATTTATTTTTGCGCTGCCTGCTCCAATTCTTTTTGTCTCAATTCAATTCTTCTAATTTTCCCAGAAGTCGTCTTCGGAAGCTCTGCAACAAATTCAATCTTTCGTGGATATTTATAAGGTGCTGTCAAACTTTTTACATGGTCTTGAAGTTCTTTAATCAAATTAGAATTTTCGCTCTCTGCCTCATTTTTTAATACGATGAAGGCCTTAACAACATGACCTCTAGTTTCATCAGGACTGGCGACAACAGCACATTCCTTTACCGAAGGATGCTTCACAAGGGCATCCTCCACTTCAAATGGCCCTATTGTATAGCCGGAGCTAATGATAATGTCATCACCTCGACCCTCAAACCAAAAATATCCATCTTCATCTTTTTTTGCTCTGTCCCCGGTAATATAATAATCGCCACGGAATTGCATCGCTGTTCTTTCAGGATCTTTATAATAATGCTTAAATAATGCTGGTGTATCGATATGAACGGCAATATCTCCCACTTCACCAGGTTCACATGGTTCTCCTTCCTCATTAACAATTTCCACTCGATTTCCTGGAATGGGTTTCCCCATTGAACCAGCCTTTAATTCCATTCCTTTTGTGATCCCCACTAGCAAAGTGTTTTCCGTCTGTCCGTATCCATCGCGGACTTCCACATTGAAGTATTCTTTAAATGTATCTATTACATTTCTATTCAACGGTTCTCCTGCTGAAACCGCACTGCGCAAATGGGTAAGAGAATAATCCTGCAGATTTTCTACCTTTGCCATTAGACGATACTCCGTCGGTGTACAGCAAAGGACATTCACCTCGTATTTATCGAGAAGACTCAAGTATTTTTGTGGATCGAATTTACCGCTATAGACGATCCCCGTCGCACCAGTTCCTAATACGGACAGGAATGGACTCCAAATCCACTTTTGCCATCCAGGACCTGCAGTGGCCCAAACAGTATCACCGTCTTCAATACTTAACCAATTTGGCGCGGCAGCACGCAAATGAGCATAAGCCCACCCATGTGTATGTACGACGCCTTTTGGATTTCCAGTTGTTCCCGACGTGTAAGAAAGAAAGGCCATGTCTTCTTTATTCGTATTTGCCAATGAAAGCTCCTCTGAAGCAAATTCCATTTCCTTATCAAGATGAATCCAACCTTTTGCCTCATCACCTACAACAAATTTCGGAAGCTGCTCTATTTCATTAATACCTTCAAATTGATCGACATATTGGTAATAACTGATGAGTGCTTTTACATCTCCATGATTGACTCGATATTGCAAATCCTTTGTTCTTAACATCTCTGAACTTGGTATGACAACAAGCCCTGTCTTTAATGCAGCAATATAAACTTGATATGCCTCAATCAATCTTGGAACCATGATTAAGACGACATCACCCTTTTCTAAGCCACTTCCCAGAAAAACGTTTCCAATCTTATTAGCGTTCCTCAGTAATTGACGATAAGTAATTTCCTTTGTAGCACCTTCCTCTGATTCCCATTTAAGAGCAAGCCTGTTCGGATCCTCTGCATATTTTTCCATTTCTGAAACTAAATTATAGTTATTTGGTGCCAAAAGATCTTCTCGTTTCATCCTAACTCCCCCTAAAAATTTATCTTTCACAATGGTTGTAATAAAAAACCATTGCGATCACCAGACACTGGAAGGATCAAAGATTCAATTCTATATTATTATCTAGTCATAATAGTTAGTGTCAATCATATTTTACCTTGTCTCACTTCAAATTACTAGATGGAATTTTCAAAATTTACTTTCAATATAATTTTATGAACCGTTAACAATAGGTATAACCGAGAAAGAAATACAAAAAGGAGCAAGCTGAAGCTTGCTCCTCGTAGCCATTTTTTATTTAATTTTTATTTGAAGCCTCCGCCTAATTGTGATTCTGCCATAGATACAAGGCGTTTAGTGATTTCTCCACCAACTGACCCGTTAGCGCGAGAAGTAGTGTCAGCTCCAAGATTTACGCCAAATTCAGTAGCAATCTCATACTTCATTTGGTCTAAAGCTTGCTGAGCACCTGATACTAGTAATTGATTTGAGCTGCTGTTGTTTGCCATAGAATATCACCTCCTTGTGAATATAGAATGTGTTATCCTGATGACCTTCATTCAATTTTACTGTTGGTAATTGTTCACAAATTAGTAAAGCGCCAGTGCCTTGCAAACGTAAAGGATTATTTTTTTTGATAAAGGAGGCATTTCCAATTATCAAAAAAAGCTAGCAATTGTTGATGAAAGGTGACTTACGCGAAAACGATTGCCAAATTAAAAGAAAATCCGTTTAAAAGAGTTCTTCTATTTCTGCCTTCTCCTGCGGGCTAATCCGAATCGTTTCCGTGTTCTGCACAGCTTTTTGAATCAATGGTTCAAAGTCAAAAAAGCTCTCATAATACTCAACCTTATCCTTCTTTGGCTTCGTTTTCGGTGAAGCAGGTACAAAAACAGTGCAACAGTCTTCATACGGCTGGATGGAAATATCATGGGTATCAATCTCTTTAGCCATGTTAATAATATCTGTCTTATCCATCATGACCAGTGGTCGAAGAATCGGAGTTGATGTCACATCATTAATCGCATACATGCTCTCCAATGTTTGGCTGGCGACCTGACCCAAACTCTCACCAGTTACAATAGCTAGCCCATCGTGTTTGGCCCGTAAATGATCGGTTATTTTCAGCATCATTCTGCGCGTAGTTGTCATCGTATAATTTTCTGGAATTTGTTTTTGAATTGCTTGCTGGATAGCTGTGAACGGCACAATATGCAAAGTAAAATATCCACCGTTTGCCTTTGCAAGCTTTTCTGTAAGTTCGATCACTTTTTGCTTAGAACGTTCACTTGTGAAAGGGGGGCTAAAAAAATGTACAGCCTCAACCTCTAAACCACGCTTCATCGATAAATACCCCGCCACTGGACTATCAATTCCCCCGGATAGCATGAGCATCGCTTTTCCGCTTGAACCGATAGGCAAACCTCCTGCACCTTGAATATTTTCACATGATAAATAAGTTGCTTCCGGACGTACTTCCACTCGTAGATCGATATCTGGATTTTTCACATCAACTCTCAAATTCGGAATATTTTTCAACAAATGAGCTCCGAATTCCTGATTCAATTCATTCGTATCAAGTTCATACGTTTTGTCTGCCCTCTTCGCGGTAATCTTAAAGCTTTTTTCTTCTTTATAAACTTCCCGAAAAAGAGTCAAAGCCGCGCTTTTCATTTCTTCTATATCTTTAGTTGTTTTAACTGCTGGACTGAAGGATTGAATGCCGAAAATACCACGTATCCGTTCAATGATTTCATCGCCGTTTTCCCCATTTAAAACAATATACATCCGTTCTCTCTGACCTTGAACCTTTGCATTAGGAAAATCACTTATGGCAAGTTGAATACTTTTTTTGAGTTTTTCTACAAATTTATGGCGATTTCTTCCTTTTGTAGATATTTCACCATATCGTATTAAAATTCGATCATAGTTCATCTTAGTTCATAACCTCTTTCAATTGATTTACCATTTCTTTTATCGCCTTAACCACAAATAATGCCTCTTCCGTTGTATTGTCATAGGATAAACTGATGCGGATTGCACTCTTTGCAATCTGTTCATTTACCCCCATTGCCATTAATGTACTGCTGGCAGACTGTTTTTTTGAAGAACAAGCACTGGTCGTCGATACAAAGATATCTTTCTCCCCTAAAGCATGGACAAACACTTCAGCTTTAAAGCCTTTTATAGAAAAATTAATGATATGTGGTGCAGACCCTTGTGCTGGGGTATGAATAATAACCTCTTCCAGCTCTGAAATCCCATGAACAATCGTTTCCTTAACTTGCTGAAGACGAGTCAGCAGCTTCTTTTCATTTTCTAACGTCAGCCTTAGCGCTTTTGCTAAGGCAACGATTCCAGCGACATTTTCTGTCCCACTTCGATGTTTCCGCTCCTGATCGCCTCCAGTTAATAACGGCGAAATTTTCACGCCATCACGGACATATAGAAATCCCGTTCCTTTTAAGCCATGAAATTTATGAGCTGAAAAGGAACAAAGATCAATCGAGCTTGTTTGTAAATTCAATGGAACCTTTCCAATTCCTTGAATATTGTCCACATGGAATAAAATTTTCGGATAGTTTTTTAACAGATTGCCAATCTTTTCTATCGGTTGAATCGTACCCACTTCATTATTGACATGCATGACAGATACCAGAATCGTATCCCCTGAAAGAGCCTGTTCAACATCCTTCACCTGAACCCTGCCCTCTCTGTCAACTGGCAGGTAGGTTACATGAAATCCGAGCTCCTCCAACTGGTGAAAGGTCTCTTTTATCGAAGCATGTTCAATCACTGTCGTTACAATATGTTTGCCCCGATTTCGATGCATTAATGCTGCACCTTTTACTGCTAAATTATTGCTTTCGGTTCCACCGGATGTAAAGATTAATTCTGATGGTCTTACCTCAAGTAACTCGGCAACTTGCTTTCTAGCTATATTTAAGAGCTTTTCTGCTTCACCGCCCATCCGATGTAACGAAGATGGATTCCCGAAATATTCAGTCGTTACTTTCATAAACGAATCGATGACTTCTTTATACGGTTTTGTTGTCGCACTATTATCGAAATATATCATCACTTTCCCCCTAAATAGGTACCAATTTTAAATCAAGCGTTGCCTAATCAAATTATTTATAAATTTTTAACGACTTTACATCTGCATTATGATATTGAACTATTTCGCTAACAGTAAATGTTAACATAGATGGATTCATTTGAAAATAAACGTGATTAAACCGCAAAATAGGAACGATAAAAAAGCTGACTTAAAAGGTTTTACACGACCTTTTAAATCAGCTTTTTAAAATCAATAAGCATGTTCCTCAATCAAAGCTTCAATTTTTTTCAAAGCACCTGGTTCGATTTCTTCAATCGCTGTAGCTGCCTGTTCCAATGCTGCTTGATAGTTATAACCACGGAATGATCTTTCAGCGTCTTTTAATCCTTGATCAACAGAAGGATATCTGCTTCTATATCGATTTCCATACTGAATCACTTTCTCCACTAGCATCACTGTTTCCACAATTTCATTTGTCATATCATATGTTTTTTCAACATTGATTACAGCAGCATCGAGAACCTTAAGGACGGTAGGGATGTCCAATGGCTTTTCTTCGAGCTTCTCTTTCACGTCATTGATGCTTTCTTTAGCATCTTCAAAAAGCGCTAAATAATCGTCCGGTAAACCAGGAATATTATTTTGCGAAACAAGCTTAATTGACTCAGCCATTTTCCGTGATAACTCTTGAACCTTTTCCCTCGCTGAAAGTTCATCTTTTCTCAACATTTGCAGATTTTCTTTAAATGTTACATATTCAGCATTGACAGTTTCCAACTCACTGTTTATAGCCGATAATTCCTCTTTTAAAAGCGAAAAGGCCGTTTCATCCTTGAGGATTTTATGCTCCATTAATTCATATCGTTTCTGCAATTGATGCAGCAATTTCTCCATCTGTCCATGTTCCTCAAGTTTGTTTTCTGGAAGATGGTAGCTGTGTTTAATGAGCTCGATTTCATTTCGTAGTTCATCACTTGCATCGATGGTCGTTTGCAGCAATTCCTTCGTTTTTACTTCTGTCTCCTTAATGAATTGCTTGGCAGCGACTTCCGCTTCGAGTAAATCATACAGAAATTCGATTCGTTCTTTAATATCATCTAGCCCCTTCTCAACCTCTTCTGTTTCTGTTTTTTCAAGAAACTGTTTAAAGGCAGTAAGTTCCTTCTCGATTTTTTCAACCTCTTTATCTAATTGAACATGCTCTAAAATATAGCCTTGCTCCATCATTTCACGAAATCCGTCTTTTAACTCCTCAAGTTGAGCAGGAACCTTTGACTGACACTCTACGAGCAAATTGGGGATTTTCTCTAACTTAATGGTCACAGCTTCAAGCTTTATTTTAATAGATTGGACAATTTCATGGGCTTGCAAATAATTCCCACTATCCGTAAGCTCATCGAACTCTTGAAAATTTAATTGAAGGTCATCAAGCTGAGTTTCTAAATTCTTTTCCGCAATCCCATAGTTTAGATTATGAGCTAAGAGCGTTTTTTTACTTAAGCGATACGTTTCTTTTAGCTCTTCCATTTCCAGTCTGCTTTTTTCTTCGCTTCCAACCAATTCTGTAATTTCATCAATTAATACTTGAATATTATTTTCTGTTTCTTTTAAGTCATTTTCAATCGCAATCATGAACTTTTTTGCCTTGTTAAAACGATACTTGTCTATGTAATCCTCGGCATCAAACAGATAATCTTCTACATCAGGCAGGCCAGACGTAACAATCTCATCCCATTCTTTTCTCCATTTTTCAAAGAACTCTTCTGTTTGACCCGTCATGTTCAGCTTCTTTACTTTCGACATTTCCTCCAATACGGGGCGATTCATAATATCAATTTTCCAAGCTTCCAAGCGATCGATTTCTTTATAAAATCTCTTTTTTATAAAATAACCTGTTATATATAAAATAAGAATCAAAACTAGTGCGCCGATAATATATTCCATCTTAAGCCTCCTGTCCAGCTCAATAACTGGGCCCGAAAAAATCTGTTTTCACAATAGTCCCTAAAACGGGAGTGTTTATGTTAAAAATCTCAAACTTAATTTATTATTTCTTTAGCTAAGTCTGGTGTGCATTTCAATGTTTTTATGATACCATGTAAACGACATTTTTTGACTATTAATTTCAAAATTTTTGTATTAAAACCGAGAAAAATTCATTACTTGAGATGAATAACACCTTATTTCGACTATTAAATTGGTAAATAGGTTTGAGGAGGCTTAATAAAAATGGTAAAAAACGGGCATATCCACACTCCTTTTTGTCCTCACGGAACAAAGGATGCTCTGCAGGATTATATCGAAAAAGCGATTCAATTAGGTTTTACGGAAATTTCTTTTACGGAGCATGCTCCTCTTCCCGATGGGTTTGCCGATCCTACACCAACTCAAGACAGTGCGATGAAGCTGGAAGAAATAGAAGAGTATATTCAAAGCGTCAATACCTTGAAGCTCGCTTATAAAAGTTCAATCCGCATCAATTGTGGTTTAGAAGTAGATTATATCGAAGGATTTGAAAAGGAAACTGCCGCTTTTCTCAACCTTTATGGTCACAAGCTTGATGATGCCATCCTTTCGGTTCACTTCTTAAAATACGGCCCCAGCTATGATTGTTTAGATTACAGTCCTGATGCTTTCGCAGACATAGTTGAAAAATACGGGTCTCTCCATGCGGTCTATCAAAATTATTATCGAACTTTGCGGCAGTCTATTGAGGCCGACCTTGGACCGTATAAACCAAGGCGTATTGGCCATATGACATTAGTGAAAAAATTTCAACGAAAATTTCCATATACGGACGAGCCAAAACAAGAATTGCTCGATATTCTTGATGCTGTCAAAGAAAAAGGCTATGAACTCGATTATAATGGAGCAGGGACAGCAAAACCATTGTGTCGTGAAACCTATCCACCTGAATGGGTTGCCAAGGAGGCTCTTAAACGTGGAATCCCTTTAATATACGGGTCAGACGCCCATCAGGTAAAAGAGCTTAAGCAAGGCTATGATAAATTAATTAACGGCTTCGCCTAATGCAGCTTGATTGAAGAATAACTTAAAGCATTACATGATTATATCATTGTAAAAAAGGGATTTTTTTGTTTTCGTTTCAATTCTTTTATTTGCTCTTGTTCTAATTTCAATCTGAAGGACAGTGCGCAAACATGACATCCTCCTTTTGATTCACCGGAAAGTTATTCTCTCCACCAGAGGATGAGGAAGATTACAAATGTTTGCGAATTCCAACTTGATGGTACTATATACGATTACAAGTGCTGAAGGAGCAAAAATCAGAGCCGTTTTGGAGAGATTAAACTTAAATGCAGGTGATAATTTGAAGAAAAAATGGCAAAGGATTCTACTGGGCATTTCAGGTATTCTTATATTTTTCATGGTAATAGGGGCTATTAGCTTTTACTCACTTTAATGGCTTAATCATCTTTATCCTGCCTTCTTGCTCACGTTAAACTCGTTGCAAGCCAAACAAAATCTCCCAGGAAGCTCTTCTGACCGCTAACGAATCATTAAGTGCTGTCGGGAGTTTTTTTCTTGGCTTCATACTCTGCAAGCTTTGAGTGAATGCTTGTAAAAGTTAATGTTTTCTTTCTTATTTAGCTCCAAACATTCTCTTGTCAAAGCAGCCTCCTAAAGCTCGGCTGACAGCGCCGAGACAATAAATTAGTTATTGGCCGCAGATAAATTAGGACTTGGTCGCCGGCAAATGACACCTTGAAACCATCCGTTGAGATCCTTTAAGTATCTTTTGACAAAATATCTTTCATTTGGAAGAACTTGCAGAACTTCCGTCAAATAGTAACTATTTAAAAACGGCATTGTAATAAGGCTTTTATATTGAATCAGCATATAATTGACCGAAAAGGATTGAAACTCTTTTGAGCGAATTCCCTCTTCGAATACAAGTTTCAAGTAATACCTCTCCTTCAAAATATAGGTTTCCATTACCTCTCTCACCATCTGTGAATCAATCGATATTTCTCTAAGTACGAGTCTTGTCAAATGAATATGCTGACAGTGAAAATGAAGAATTTTCTCAGTTATATGCTGGAGCTGGCTTAATGCCCCTTCTTTCATCCCCTCATAATATCCCTCTTCAATCAGCTGCAAATACTGTTCAAAATAAGTGGTCAAGCAATGCTCTAAAAGCCCCTCCTTGCTTTGAAAATAGTATGAAATATTGGAAACATTCACTCTTGCCTTGCCTGCAATATCTCTTATCGAAGTCCCGGTAAATCCTTTTGTGTTAAAAAGAAGGATCGCTGCTTCAAGAATGTCATTTTTCGTATTTTGGACCATTTATACCACCGCCTTATCCACCAATTTACGCACATCTATTTCCCTCTTGTATAGACTTCTTTTCTTTCTATCATTTTCCTCTATAAAAAAATAGACAAAGTCTCCTATTTTTCTACCCGTTTTGATACAATAAAGGCAATTTCTCAGTCATTATTATTCGTTTTTTATCATAATATGTGGCATAATGAATAAATCATTTTTCAGTAATTAGGGGGAAAATCATGTTTAAAGTCCAATCATATGATGGCAATCGCCAAGATCAATACAATCTCCTTAAGAAGCAGCTTAGTGCTTTATTAGAAGGAGAATCAAATCAAATTGCCAATTTAAGCAATGCTTCAGCACTTTTGAATCAATTTCTAGATAGAATTAATTGGGTTGGATTTTATTTAACAGAGGATCAGGAACTTGTTTTAGGACCTTTTCAAGGTTTGCCCGCGTGTGTAAGAATCCCATTTGGAAAAGGGGTTTGCGGCACAAGTGCAAGCCAAAAGAAAACGCTCCGTGTTGAGGATGTTCATCAATTTCCAGGACATATTGCTTGTGATGCAGCTTCGCAATCTGAAATCGTTATCCCACTGATTAAAGACGGGCAAGTAATCGGGGTCTTAGACATCGATTCTCCAGAAAAGAATCGCTTTGATGAAGTCGACCAAGAAAATTTGGAAGCTTTCGTTGAAGAGCTTGTACGTTATATCTAAATTCCATGAAAGCTGATGAAGGATAGATTCGAGATAAAAGACTCTGTCTATCCTTTCTCATCGGCAGTTGTCACGATATTGCAATGACAAGAGATAATACAAAGGCAATACTCGATAACGGCGTCATCGTATATTTCTCTTTCCGGCTGGTTGAGAGCAAATTAGCGATTGTATTGAGTCCTAAAAAGAGCGTGAAGACCCAGACAATTGTGTTTGTAAAGGATAAATGGAAAACAGTGAGGACTTCTACATGCTCAAGAATCACGATGCTCATGAACAAAAGGATTAGAGCATTGAACACACTTACAATCCGTAATTTATGAGGCAAAACCTTATAATATCCTCCCATCGCATATTCTCCCAATGGATAACCAAGTGAAAGCAGGACCTGAAACAAAGCGATCACGAAAAAGAGGAATGCTAAAACAAATCCTGAAATAAAAATATAATCCAATTTCATCTCACCTTCTTTTCGTTATTTTTTGCAAAGCAGATAAACATCCCACACTCTCCAACCTATCTAAACTTTTAAGAAGCTGCTAGAGACTTGAGACTGATATGGAGCATAGCTTCAGACTGAGACTTGAATGCAAAAAATTATTTATAGCCTAAAAAGAGAAAGTGTTTCTCTAGCTCGCTCTCTGAAATACTTAATCTCTCCAAAAGGTCTTCTGTTCGCAATACATACTCTTTCACTCCAATGAATTCCGATTCCACAATTACGTAAAACCGGGTTCCTTTCTTGTACCCTTTAAATTTATTCTTTAATTTGTATTTCTTCATTTTCTAACCTCTATGATTGAAGTAAGCGGAACAAGAACATAGATAAAAAGACTATTCATTAAAGAATAGCCTTATGTGAATAATACGAATATATTAGCTAATTAATTCCTCATCTTCCTGCACCACTACTTTATTTTTTCCTGTTTCCTTAGCCAAATACAAAGCTTGGTCAGCTCTTTTAAATAATTTTGTGAAATTATCATCGCTTTCCTTTGTCCAGTAGGAAACTCCACAAGATATTGTAATACGAGGAGCTGTTAACTCGTTTACTTTAGCCACCAATCTTTCTGCAATCGTTACGGCTACATGAAGTGGGATTCTTGGCAAATAGATCGCCAGCTCTTCTCCACCCCATCTTGCCCCGATATCAGTGTCTCTAATATTGTCATGGATGATTGACGCCACTTGAATGAGCACTTCATCCCCAACTTGATGACCATATGTGTCATTAATCTGTTTAAAATTATCAATATCGATCAAAATAAAAGTTCCAAAGGCATCCTCGGACATTGAACGATGAATGTTCTCATTTAAAAAGTTGCGGGAATGAAGCTTTGTAAGATGATCGGTAATAACCATTTTTTCCAACTCCTCTCGCAGCATGGAATTGGAAAATGCTAGTGTAGAATGATGAATCAAGGATTGCATTAATTTAAATGTTTCAAAAGAAAAATGGTACGGCAACCGGTGCAAAACTAACGCAAAGCCCATAATTACATCTGTTTGTACCATTGGAACAGCCATTACTGAACGATAAACACTCGATACATTCTCTAAAATTAAGTCACCTAAAAAGAGCGAATCTTTTTCATTCTTTATTTTCTTTGCGATATATTGAAGATACTGTTCAGCATCTTTAGAAAAAAAGAAATCAGTGCTTCCTTTGAGAACTTTTATCTGCTCAAAATTCTCAGAAACAAGAACAAAGCCTACTTCTTCCGCTTCAAAGGATGTCAAAATCTGCCCAGTCATAAAATTAATCGTCTCAGTAAGGCGCAAATCAGAGTTTAATCTGCGGGTTGTTTCATTAATCAACTGCAAATCAGCAATTAGCTTTCTCGATTGCTGATATAACTGAGCATTTTCGAGAGCAGAACCTGCAGTATTAGCAAGCAGTGTAATAAACTCCACCTCATTATTAGGAAAGGCCCTCGTATTTGGGGCAATCACTTGAAGAACACCATACACTCCTTGCTTACCCTTTAAAGGTGCATAAAGAATTGATTTTTGTTCCTGAACGGAATCCTCCAATTGAATTGCACCTGTAACATATGCCTGCATGGCAGAAATGTTTTCACTATCATATTCTAAATCCTTAATAGGCAAGTTGGCATGATTATTATTATCATGGGACAACATTAAATAGTACGTAAAGCTAGGATAGACCTCCTGCAGAGTAAAAATAATTTCCCCTAGCACCGCATCCATGTCCATTGACGAATGAAATTTTTCCGTTACCCTAAACAATTGTTTATATCGTTTTTCTTCAAAGATCACTTCACAAATTCCTTTTGCCTTAAGAAGGAATTTAGAGCACTCCTCCCCGATTTTCTCCAAAATCGGATCAGAAAAAGGAATCTCTTTCGATACATCTTTTATAGCAATGTAACCAAGCTGTTCATTTCCTCTTCTCATCGGTAAAAGCAGATCATACTTCTCAAAATTTGAAAAAGGAATCGGTTGGCGAATGATAGATTTATCCAAAACATATTCATAAAATTCTTCACTGTTAAAATGGGGAGAAAACTCCACAGCTTCTGCCTCTTCACTTGTTGAGGCGACAACATACATTTCTTTATTGCAGTCATGAAGGTTGAAAAAAGTTAATTCTTTAGATTGAATAAAATTTTGGATGACAAACAGCATCTCTCTTAGTATTTCTTCATAGGAAAGAATACCTTTGTCCTCTTGTATTAAATCGAAGAAGCGACTTTTTAGGTTCATTATTATCTCTTTTTCAAGCACTTTCATTCTATCATCACCTATTATCATCCGTTTTCTTAAACGATCGCTATACTTTTATTATATAATAATGCGCAGTGGATTTTTGTCATTTTTTTGTCAATTTAGTATCAAGAATTGATATTTGTCACAGCAAAAACAAAGCAAACTGAGTCTAAACTCCTATTTCATCCACCTAAAAGTATCCTAACAAAAGGCAAAAATCAAGATCGTGCTTGTACATTTGTCATAGACACTCGTACTTCTATTTAAGACAACAATTCCTATTATATCATATAAGTCTTATGGATTATTAATGTTCTTATTCTTTTTTTATTATTTCCTTGACTTCCCTTCCCAATTATAGATATAATATTCTTTGTGTAAAATATCGCAGCCTATGTGAACACCTTTTATGTTTTCATTTTGTTCCTCAATCTGAAGTCTAGCTTCGGGGGCCATCGGCTCCTAAACGTATTTCAATGATGGGGTACTGCGTAACCCTCTGCTGCGAGGGCGAAGGTACTTGAAAACAAAATGAGCATAATTGTTGCTGTCACGTCTGTTTTTATTTTACCCAAATAAAAACATAAGGAGGAGTCTTTCATGGCTCGTTATACAGGTCCAAGCTGGAAATTATCTCGCCGTCTTGGTATTTCATTAAGCGGTACAGGTAAAGAATTAGAAAAGCGTCCATACGCTCCTGGACAACATGGTCCAAACCAACGTAAAAAATTATCAGAATACGGTTTACAATTACAAGAGAAGCAAAAGCTTCGTCATATGTATGGTGTGAACGAGCGTCAGTTCCGTAACCTATTCGACAAAGCTGGTAAAATGGCTGGTGTACACGGTGAAAACTTCATGGCTCTACTTGAGTCTCGTTTAGATAACGTCGTTTACCGTTTAGGTTTAGCCCGTACTCGTCGTCAAGCTCGTCAGCTTGTAAACCATGGTCATATTCTAGTTGATGGGAAGCGTGTAGATATCCCATCTTACCGCGTAGTTGCTGGTCAAACAATCGGCGTTCGCGAAAAATCACGTAACCTAGACATCATTAAAGAAGCAATCGAAGTAAACAACTTCGTACCTGACTTCTTAACTTTTGATGCTGATAAACTAGAAGGCACATATACTCGTCTTCCAGAGCGTTCTGAACTTCCAGCTGAAGTGAACGAATCTCTAATCGTCGAGTACTATTCTCGTTAATTTAACTGCTTTCCGAAAAGCAATCGTAAAAACCCTAGAATCCTTGAATATTTCAATGATTCTGGGGTTTTTATTTATTTTCTGCTTATAATCTCCCTCACTTATTTGGGGGGACTTTTGGGGGACTACTTTTACTAAGTGGACAGGCGCTCAATTTAATTACAACTCATAAAACGACCTAATATCACATGGGAATTTCTTTCATAATTGAGAAAAAATAGACAAAAATTGAACGAAACTATTTAAAATTATGTTAATATGTAAATTATGATAAATTAGTATTATTTTACTGGGGGGAAACAAATGAAAAAAGTAATTGCAAGCTTCTTAGTATTATTGTTAATCGGATTTTTAGCTGCCTGCGGAAACGACGTTGATAACATCCAACAATCTGAAGATGAGAAAACTAAAGCTAAGACAGAGAATTCAGACGACAATAGTCAAGAAGAACAAGCAAAAGAAGAAGATATTTGGACTTACTACGAAGATGCTACTTGGGAAGGTACGTGGGAAGGTTTAAAATTTAACATACAAAAAGTTGTTGTTTCTGACGAAGCACCAGGGTTAGATGATGACGGGAACGAAATTACTACAAGTGCTGTTGGAGTGAAAATGGTGGTTGAAAACACAACTACTGATAAAGTTTATAATACTTATCCAGACCAAGCTACCTTGGTGACTAGCACTGGCGAACAAGTAGATGCGGATATGATTTATTCTGATCATCTTGGTGGAGAAATACATGAAGGTGTAATTAAAGAAGGGGATATAATCTTCTATTTAGATCGTGGAGAAGCAGAGTCAATCGAATGGATTAAGTTAACTTGGAGTAGCGATTATTCAGATCCTGATGGTAACTACGAAAACGACAAATACGAAGAAACGGAAGTTAAACTCGATTTAAAATAACTTTCTTACCGTCTCATTACGAGGCGGTTTTTTAATACTTGAAACACGAACAAATATTTGAATAATATGTGACATTTCACTTATCACCATATAATTACATCGGAGGATGAAAGGAATTGAATAACCAAGAAATCAAACAATGGATCGAAGAAAATTTAGTCATGCAAGATACAGCTCGCAAAATTACTGGTCAATCCGTAACTGGATTTAACCAATCTGTCGCTACTGGAAAAATAATGCCTTTTGTAGAATTTGGCGAGGGACGAAAAACTCGATTATATCTTAGAGCAGGATTAGAGGAATATGCGAAAAATAAAAGAATTCGATGAATGTAAAGCCCCTGCTCAATAAGAGTAAGGGCTTTAGCATTTTACTCACTTACCAGTGATATAACCGCGATCTACAGCAACATAAAGTATCCCTATAGCATCTGCTCCAATTAACTCGCCATTGATAAACTTGGTACGTTTTTTGGACCCTTTCTCTTTTATTCTTGAAATGATAAAATGAAGACATAATGACGAGGTGATAAATATGGGCGGATTTTATTTCTTTGGTTGCTTGTTTCTTGCATTGTTTGCTAGCGTAGGTTTAGTACTATGGGGTGTTTCTAAACTTTTTAAATTGGTAACAAATAATTAATAGGGCTCTTCCAAGTGCATGGGCGATGTAAAGGAGGTATGGTTCTTGAAGAAAACAAACTGGGTCTTATCTGTGTTTATCACTGCATTAATTTCGTTTGTGATTCAATCGGGATTAAATAACTTTGGTGTTATTAATATATCCAATATTTGGACAGATCTAATCAGCTGGGTTTTTATATTCTTTGTCGTCTTCATAGGCGTTGAAGCGACTTTTAAGATAACTACAATGAAACATCAAACTAAATAAAGACAAACAAAAAGCCCCTCCAATCAGAAGGGCTTTATTATATGGAATCAATTCTTATGTGCCTATTCAGTATTTAATTCAACGCACGGCCATCGTTAAAATACTCAATCCACATTGTGATCGACAAAGTAAGCTGACTTAGAAATAATTTGTTATTATTATTCGTAGGATGAATATCATTAAACACATGCTTGGACAACGAAGCGGAGCTACGGTTAATGAAGGGGGAACAAAAATGGATTTGCTTATATTTATTTCAGGAACTGTTTTATTCATCGGATCATTAATCTATCTTGTTGTATCACTGCTAAAAAAAACCTTTGTAACAAAAAGATTTTTCACTCTGATTGCCTCTGGTTTTATTTTAATGCTAGTAGGACTGTTTATGGCCGATCCGGAAATTGACCCAACCACAGAATCAGAAAATCAAGAGAGTGAACCTGTTGGAGCGAACTCACTCGTCACTAGATCATACTTAGCTTAAACAGTAACAATGTCGCCCACCCACATTTTGATTTGAGTGGAACGATAAATAAAAGAATATAGATCATTTAGTGGTGAAACTTGCTGGTTTAAAAAAGACTGTGATGTTTGCTTTCAAATTGAGAGAAAGAAAAACATAAAATATTTGTCTCAATTAAGGGTTGCTTAACAAATCATTAACTTGATTATTATCGTAAAGAAGTTCCAAACTTCTATTGAAACCCTGCATAGAGGAGATAAAAATGCAAACAAAAAAGCGAGGATGAACTTAATTCATACCTCGCTTTTCCCTTTATTAATGTTCTGAAGGAATCCCCATTAGTGGTTTAATTACTGAATGTTCTGAAGGAATTCCTGCAAGTTCATACGTTGCACTATGTTTGTGTTCAGAAGGTATTCCTGCGGAAGCGCTTGAATTAGAAAATGAGAAAACTAGACCTAATAACGAAACAGCCAACACACTTTTCAACATTATTTTTTTCAAAATATCCTACCTCCTATTTTCCTTATTCTACTATATATTACCACTGATGTAGTAATTTGTCTTTTTCATTTTCAATAATTTTTATAAATTTTTTATTTTCCTGCACTTGAAGGATATATATTGCTCTATCTAAGTACTCTAGTCCTTCCTCCTTACGAAACAATTTAATTAGATTTTCACCTGTCTGATAATATAAACTTGATAATAAATATATAAGCTCATGAGTAATACAATACTCAATGCCTGTTTTGCAATAAATTAAAGATTCCTCATATTGACATACTTCTGTTAAGGCCTGCGCTAATCCAAAATAAACTCTTATCTTTCCTCTAGGATCAAGAATATCTGGAAGACTTTCAAAATAATCTAAAGCCTTTTTGAATATTGATATCGCTTCCTCAAATTTATTAGATTCCTTATGCAAAATGGCAATGCTTGTTAATATTTCAATTTCTCTTTCATTATAATCTTCTCTTTTTTTATTCGTAATATCAATGGCTTCATACAATAGTTCCAAAGCCTCGTCCAAATTTTTCTCTAAGTAAAACTTACAAATCCCTTGATGCCAAATGAGAAATTGTCTTAAGTGATCGGTTTGAAATATCGGGTTGCATAATTCTTTATCTAAAATCTCTTGGATTCTTTCATAATCCCAATCCCTTTTATATCGATTAATCAATCGAATAACCGCATTTGAATAATTGATAGAGGATTTTGAGGCAACATTAAAAAAATAGGCTAAATCTACATTTAATTTTCTCAATAGTGAATTCAAAGTTTCGAGATCTGGGTATGAGACTTGTTTTTCAAATGAACTTAGTTCCTCTTCTGTACACACACCTTCTGAAAGTTCTTCAATCGATAATCTTTTGTATTCACGAAATGACCTTAATGTGTCTCCTATTAGATATGTGTTCAAACTATTCATTTTTTATCCCTCATTACAGATAATTTAAATTACTCGTTTGCCATTTTCACTTTAATCCTTTAATATCATTCTACTAAAAAGTTCTGAAAAGTACATATTTTCAGGGGCCTTTTCACAAAGAAACCTGTCGCAATTTTCGACAGGTTTCTTATTTCTTATTCAGTTTCGTTATTCTTATCAGCTTTTCCTAACTCATCTGTTAACTGCTCAATGCTTTCACGGATATTGCCCTTGCCAGAAAAATTCTCAAGCAAATTTTTAACATCAATACCTGAAGAGGCCTTGAGCGTTTCTTGAAGGGATGACATTAAACTTGTCGCATAGCCCGTTACCTTGTTCGCACCACCATTTTCTCCATTTCCACCAGTGTCCACCACCGTTATCTTATCAATATTGCCCAATGGACCTGCCACTTGTTTTGCATATTCAGGGAGCATACGGACAATCATATCGATAACCGCAGCCTGACCATACTGTTCGAATGCCTCGGCAATTTTGCGTTTCGCCTCGGCTTCGGCAAGACCTTTTAGACGGATGACATCTGCTTCCGATTCCCCTTGTGCTCTTTCGGCTTCGGCCTTTGCCAAACCATCCAAACGAATCTTTTCCGCTTCCGCTTTTGCCAATGATTCAATCCGGTACTGATTCGCATCTGCTTCCGCTAATTGCTTCGCCTTATCCGCAGCAGCTGCTTGCTCAACTGCATAACGATCCGCATCAGCTTTCTTTTTCACTTCTGAGTCATATTGGCGTTCACGACGCAATATTTCCTTCTCTTCAAGCTCAATTTGCTTTTGACGCTCAATAATGCGGATTTGCATTTCCTGCTCAGTAACTTCTTGCTTCGACCGCGCTGTTTCTAAATCATACGCTTGGTCGGCACGAGCTTTGGCAATATCCTGTTCACGGCGATAATCAGCCATTTTCATTTGATTTTCTTTTTCTGCTTCGGCAATTTCTGTCGCTCTTTCAAATTCAGCTTTTTTCGCGTCCTTATCAGCTTCTGCCCGTTTAATTCTCGTTTCTTTTTCCGCTTCCGCTGTCGCAATGTCTGCATCTCTTTTGACCTGAGCAATTCTCGGCTTCCCTAATGATTCTAAATAGCCATTTTTATCTCTAACATCCTTGATTGTAAAGGAAACGATCACAAGTCCCATTTTCGCTAAATCCTGCGAAGCAACCCTTTGCACTTCTTGTGAGAACTTGTCTCGATTTTTATAAATTTCTTCCACTGTCATTGAACCTAAAATGGAACGAAGATGACCTTCAAGAACTTCTCTTGCCTCATTTTCGCGATCTTCCTTCGGTTTCCCTAAAAATTGTTCCGCTGCTGTTGCAATTTCTTCTATTGAACCGCCAATTTTAATAATTGCTGTACCATCCGCCATAACAGGAACACCTTGCTCCGTATAAACTTCAGGTGTTGTCACTTCCAGTTTACTAGACAATAGACTTAACGGTTCTGCTTGTTGAAAAACTGGGAGAATGAAAGCTCCACCACCGCGAATAATCTTGATTTTATTGCCGGATTCATCCACATGGACATTTTTACTGCCTAAATAGCTTCCGGTTACGATTAATGCTTCATCTGGTCCTGCAGTACGATACTTTGTTACAAATACTGCAATTAATGCAATTAATAAAAAAGCGACAATTCCAATAACGACTAAGATCGGTAACATTTAACTTCCTCCTATGCTTTTAAAATGAGAAATCCTCTTGTGTTTCATGGGGCACCACATGAAGCACTCCGTTTTTGACTTCAATAACGAGAACATGCTGTCCTTCTTCAATACTTTCGCCTTTAAAGCTAACGGCAGATTTCGCAACCGTTCCACTTGCATTTTTCAACATTACTTCACCAAACCCATCTTCAGGAATTGGTATAATCACTTTCCCAATTCTCCCTCTCAAGGAATTTGTAGAATACACCAACGATTCTTCAGCGGAGGATAAGGGAATAAGAACAAAAATATTAAGCAATGTATCTAATAATAAAGCTATAAGGATCGAAATGATAATGACTATAATGCTATTTAATGAAGTCAGCAATTCAAATAAATAACCACTAGCGGAGAAAAACGTAATAAAGGCGAGAATAAGAGCTGGATTAATGAACGGGATAAGCTCAGTAAGTCCTTCAAGTAAGTCACTAAATAAAATATATAGCAATGTTAAGGCGCCGGCTATGATTAATGTTATTAAGTAAACAGACTGAATGGACGTTCCGAACAGTTCCATATGTATCACCCTCTTTCTAAAAATAAGTTACCATTATCTACAAATAGCCCCCTTTCAATGAAATCCTTAATCAAATTGCTATACCTTTAGTACGGCTTATTTGGAAAAAAGTTTCAATTTTTACGAAATTATTTTGAAAATTCCTTTTCACGAATCTCATTCTATCTCTATCTTCGCATTAAAAATAGAAATCTTAAATAGGTATTTTTACTTTGGAGTGGATTAACGCTAAATTTTTAGCCCACCCCGAGTTTCTGCTTTTCTCACAGTTTGAACCATCTTTTATCTCGAATGAAGTAGCATGAGCCATATTGCTGCTTGGCACAAGAGAATGAAATCCTTCCCCTATAAAAAAAGATACCGAGATAATGCTCTCGATACCTTTTTACTGCACTCTGAAGCGCTCGTTACCACGGTGTTATACCTCAATTAAGAAATACTTCTTCTTTCCACGGCGAATGACGGTGAATTGCCCCTCGATCCGATCCTTATCTGAAAGAACATAATCCAATTCAACAATTCTTTCTCCGTTTACATAAATAGCTCCGTTTGCAACATCCTCACGAGCTTGACGTTTCGATGGAGAAATTTTAGCATTCACCAATAAGTCAACGATTCCAACGTCTTCTTTTGTTTCTAATTTGTAAGAAGGAACATCTTTGAAGCCCTGCTTTATTTCAGCAGCTGTTAGGCTCTTAATGTCTCCGCTAAACAACGATTCGGTAATTTTAATTGCTTGTTTCAGCGCTTCTTCCCCATGAATTAAACGGGTCATTTCCTCGGCAAGCGCCTTTTGTGCTCTGCGTAAATGTGCTTCCTCCTGAACCGATTGTTCCAATGATTCAATCTCTTCTTTAGACAGGAATGTGAAGTACTTTAAGTATTTGACGACATCGGCATCAGCTGTATTAATCCAAAATTGGTAGAATTCATAAGGAGATGTCCTCTTCGGATCTAACCAAACGGCACCACCCTCCGTTTTTCCGAATTTTGTACCATCCGCTTTTGTCACTAGTGGAATCGTTAATCCGAATGCTTTTGAATTCTCATCAGTCATTTTGCGAATCAACTCTAAGCCTGTTGTGATATTGCCCCATTGATCACTGCCACCAATTTGCAGCTTACAATTATGATTTTCATACAAATGTTTAAAATCCATGCCTTGAAGAATCGTATACGTAAATTCTGTGAAAGAAATTCCAGTTTCCAAACGAGTGGCAATTGTATCCTTGGCAAGCATGTAATTGATGCCAATATGCTTTCCGTAATCTCTTAAAAATGTAATAATATTCATCGGTGCTGTCCAATCGTAATTGTTGACCATGACAGCTCCATTTTCACCTTCAAAATCAAAGATCATTTTTAATTGTTCCGTTAATGCTGCAACATTTTTTTGTACCGTTTCAACGGTTTGCAGCACTCTTTCCTCTGTTGCCTTTGGATCGCCTATTAATCCAGTAGCCCCACCGACAAGAACAATTGGCCGATGACCAGCATTTTGAAATCGTCTTAATGTTAAAAACGGAAGCAAATGACCAATATGCATGCTGTCGCCTGTTGGATCCATACCGCAGTACAAAGAAATTTTTTCTTTATTTAACAGTTCCTTTAACCCTTCTTCATCTGTTTGCTGATAAATGATGCCACGCCACTGTAAATCCTGTAATAATTCCATCTTCTTTTCCTCCAATTTTGATTTGTAAGTGCATATGCTGCTAAATCATGCTAGCGTCTATTCATCCAGAGCCTTCGTATCATAAAATCATAATAGGCAAGATAAAAGTCCAATAAAAAAGTCCCTTCGATTCGATCGAAGGGACGTTAATACGCGGTACCACCCAACTTGAGAACACCAAAATAAAGGCTTCTCCACTTAATTAAGATAACGGAATTTCCGTTTACTGCTAATACTTGACGGTTCACAGCAAAAGCTCAGGGAGGTAATTCATGCTCTCTACATGTACTGACTCGCAGCAACCGTCAGCTTTCTGATCCAGAGATAGGAGCACTACTTTTGATAAGACTTTGTTAAACAAATTTGTTGATAGCCAAAAATCAACACCGACATCTAACAAAGACTTTAAAAAATTCAAACCCATCATAGCTTATTTCATATATGAGATAAAGAATTTTTATCATAAAAAGGATGCGTTTGTCAAATAGAATTTAAGTAATATATGAAAATTATCTTTATCGGCAATACTTGTTTTGCTCTTTATGCTATAATGTATGTGATTTTAGGGGGAATGATAAGATTGAAAGAAAAATTTAATTTCAAACAAATTCTGAAGTCTTGCCAAGATTTTTTTACAAATAAAAAAACAAAAAAAGGGGCAAGCATTACCTATCAGGTAGTATGGAACTTGGTCCTTGTATTTCTCGTTTTAATTATCCTTGGCGGTGCGTTTGCCGGAGGAGTTGGTGCTGGATATTTTGCCTCATTGGTCAAAAATGAACCGCTCCGCTCCTACGATAGTATGAAAAAGGATATATACAACTATGAGGAGACCTCCAATTTATACTTTGCTGATAACGTTTATTTAGGAAAGCTTCGGACTGACCTTGAACGGGAAGAAGTACAATTAGAAGATGTGTCGGAATTTCTAATCAAAGCGATTGTCGCGACAGAGGACGAGTATTTTTATGAGCATCACGGTGTCGTCCCGAAAGCGCTCATGCGCGCTGTATTTCAGGAAGTGACAAACTCTTCTGTGCAGACTGGTGGTAGTACGTTAACACAGCAGTTAATTAAAAATCAAATTCTTACCAATGAAATTTCGTTTGAACGTAAAGCGAAGGAAATCCTTCTTGCCCTTCGACTTGAAAAGTTCTTTGACAAAGATGAAATTTTGGAAGCTTACTTAAATGTTTCTACTTTCGGGAGAAATTCCTCAGGCAGAAACATCGGGGGAGTTCAGGCAGCTGCTAAAGGAATATTTGGCGTAACTGCCAAGGAGCTTACCTTGCCGCAAGCCGCCTTTATCGCCGGGCTTCCTCAAAGTCCGTTTGGTTATACACCTTTTACAAATAAAGGGGAAATCAAAAGCAATCTAGAGCCTGGATTGACACGAATGAAAACTGTTTTACAAAGAATGTTTGACAACGGTTCAATTACACAAGAGGAATATGAAAAAGCCTTAAACTATGATATTACACAAGATTTCATCTCCCATTCAACAAATCCTCAAGAGGAATATCCATATTTAACATTCGAGCTTGAAAAAAGAGCTGTTGATGTACTATCAGTGATTCTTGCTGAAAAAGATGGATATACAGAAGAGGATTTGCAAAAGGATGAAGAATTAAAAAAGGAATATTTGACACTGGCCGACCGTGACCTGCGTCAAAACGGCTATGAAATTCATTCAACAATAAATAAAGACATTTACGACGCAATGCAAAAGGTAAAAGATGAATTTGAATATTACGGCAATGATATTCAAGTTGTTGAAACAGACCCGGAAACGGGCGAAAAGGTTACCGTAAATAAACCTGTTGAAGTTGGAGCTATGCTGATCGAAAACAAAACAGGAAAAATTATTAGCTTTGTCGGCGGCAGGGATTTCTCTCAACAACAATTAAACCATGCAACCAGTGCCAAACGTTCCAATGGTTCAACGATGAAACCACTGCTCGTGTATGCACCAGCAATGGAACTGGGGAGCTTGGCACCGGGTACGATTTTACCTGACCTGCCATTAAAATTAAATCCTGCTTCCAACAATCCATGGCCTAGCAACTATGGGGGAGGATATAGCGGACTTGTAACTGCCCGCTACGCATTAGCAAGATCATATAATGTCCCTGCTGTAAAAGCATACATCGATATTTTAGGTAAGCGTCCTGCGGAATACTTAACGAAAATGGGCTTCACTTCCCTTACAGAAGAAGATTACTCAAACCGTTCCACTGCAATCGGAGGCTTAACAAACGGAGTCACTGTGGAAGAAAATGTGAATGCCTATGGTACTTTTGCCAACAACGGTCAATTTGTTGATGCTTATATGATTGAAAAAATCGTCGATAAAGATGGGAATAGCATTTATCAGCATGAAGCACAACCAGTAGAAGTATTTAGTCCGCAAACGGCTTATTTAACGTATGATATGATGCGCGATGTTATTCGTTCAGGAACTGCTGGTTCGTTGAACAGTCGCCTAAAATTCAGTGCTGATTGGGCTGGAAAAACCGGAACGAGTCAAGATTATAAAGATGCTTGGTTTGTTGGAATTAATCCGAATGTTTCCTTTGGAACATGGATGGGCTACGATACACCTAAGCCATTACAGGTAACATATAAAGGGATGTCTTATTCAAATCGGAATATTTATTTATGGGCTAAGCTAATGAATGCTGCATACGATGTTGCCCCTGAATTAGTCGATCCAGCAGAAACGATTAAAATGCCAGGTGGAATTGTACGACGTTCCTTCTGTGCTATTTCTGGCTTGCTCCCTTCTGATGCTTGTGCAAGGGCTGGTTTAGTGGAAACAGATTTGTTCAATGCAAAATTTGTTCCAAGTAAGGTTGATGATAGTTTAATCGAAGGCAAATATGTTCAAATTGGTGACAAAAAATATTTAGCTTTAGACTCCACACCAGATGAATTTGCGGAAATGGGCGTTATTCTTAACCCTGACTATATCGAAAAGATCTTTGGTATTAGGGTAAACCCACAACAGCTTATTCCGAAGAATAAAGAACGCTGGGCGAAAATATTGCTTCCAGATGATAAAATACAGGAAAATGGGAAAGTTCCAGCGAAGATGGCGGCAAAGGTTGCTGGCACAACGATCACTTGGAGCAAACACCCTGAGAATGATGTGATAGGGTACCGTGTATACAAAGACGGCAAGAAAGTTGCTTCAATAAAAGCGGGTGAAACCCTTGCTTATAAAGGTGATAATGGTATGTATTATGTGACCGCCGTAGATATTGCTGGGCAAGAGTCAGCACCTTCAGATGAGATTCGAATCGGTCCTGAAGATAAAGAGGACCCTACAGATCCTGTTGAAGGAGAAAAACCGCAAAAACCAGAGAAACCAGAAAAACCGCCTACAACTCCACCTGTAACCCCTCCAGGCAATGGGGACCCGGATGGAAATGGCGGCGATAAAGAACCTCCTAATCCACCTGATGCTGGAAGCGAAGGTTAAAGTTTTTACTTTCATTAAGATACAGAGCAAGCTTCAAAAAAACGCTATGGATGTTAAGCAAGCCCTTCATTACTTCTAACTAATGAAGGGCCTGTTTACAAAAAATCATAGCGTTTTTTAGATTTTGTAAAAAGCTTGGCTCATTTCGCTGCCTTGCTTTAATCCCTATTTCCCCATTAAAGCCAAACCGCAATCATACTTCTCCTCAAAAGAACTCCTATCAGTCTCGATCAAGAGAAATGTCACGCAAACCGATGTATATTTCCCCTATTTTTTTGAATCCTCCTAAAAAAACATGACTATTTTCCTATATACTCACATTGAATAGGTGATAAAAGTCACGGAAATATATCTCTCATTTGGTTATATTTAGTAAAAACATTGGATAATAAGGAGAAAATAATATGCAACTACTGTTTAAACCAGCAAAAGTTTTATTAAACAAGTTTTCATTTTTTAAAAAGTTCCTTGTACTGTTTGTCGTAGTATTCTTTACGCTCAGCTTCTTAATCTCGACGATCGTCTCCAACATTTACAGCGAAATCGCATTTACAAAAGAAGAACGAACTGGAGTCGAACTATTCCAAAAAATTTATCCGCTTATTCAATCTGCTCAACAGCATCGAGGATTGTCAGTAAACGTATTAAGTGGTGAGCGATCAGCAAATAGTTCTCTTAAGGAAGTAGAAGAAAAGCTCAATAATGATTTACATTCACTATCAGAAACCTTGAAAGAATTGGGGCATCTTTCAACAGTGCAAGAGGATGTTACAGCACTGCTATCAGATTGGGAAACGGTGAAACGAGATGCCCTTTCGCTAACTATCCCTGAATCAATTGAATTACATAATCAGTTCATTGACGCCATGTTTAGAACTCTATTAAATATTTCTGATGAAACAAATCTGTCATTAGATTCTACCCTAATAAATAATCATTTAATCAATTTATTAAAACAGACTCTTCCACATATCACAGAGTTCATGGGTAAATCACGAGCTATCGGCGTTGGCGTTGCTACTAAGAGGGAGGTAACTGATGAGGAACACAACGATTTAACCTACTTGTTAAAAATGATGGAAGAATATATCACCCAAGGAGAGCGCACATATGAAATTGTCTTTAATCTTGAGCCATCCTTGGAAAACACCATCGGTACTTTTGCGACGAACTCTATTGCTGAAGCAAAACAAATTACCCAAATAATTGAGAATGACTTATTAGCGGCAACCATCTCCATTGAGCCCGAGTTATATTTTGACAAAACAACTGACACCATTAATAGTATATTCGAGTTATTGACCTACCAAACAGACGAATTGGATAAATTACTAACGGCGCAAATCAAGCAATTAACAAACCAATTATATTTAACTGTTACACTCGTCTTCGCTATTATTATCGCATTAGGATACTTACTTATCAGCTTCTATCTTGCCATTAAAGAACAAGTAGCAAGTATCCAAAGCATCACTGCCAAAATATCGGAAGGTGATCTGCTCAAGACCGTGCCAATCACATCAAAGGATGAATTCGGTATTATTGGAGAGGCAATCAACAAAATGCTCTCTTCCTTTAAAAAAGTCCTTCATAACAGCCAAGAGGTCTCTCAGGAGGTTGCAGCTGCAAGTGAACAATTACTCGCCATCACTGAAGAAACAACAAAAGCAACTTTCCAGATAACCAATTCCGTTGAAACCGTAACCTCCATTGTAGGTACACAAGCCGATGAGGCAAAAGCAAACATGGTGTTAATGGAAGACTTTACCCAAAAGCTTTCTCATATTTCAAGCATTAGTCACGAGGTTGGGACAACCACTTCATTGTCAAGTGAAGAAGCTGAAAACGGAAACGGTATCGTAGAAGATACCATTAAACAAATGGAAGTCATTCATCAATCTGTTCGGTTAACTGCAAATGTTATTGAACAGCTTGGAACACGTTCAAAGCAAATTGAAGGAATTTTAAACGCGATAACAGCAATAGCTGAGCAAACGAATCTCTTAAGCTTGAACGCCGCTATTGAAGCGGCAAGAGCTGGTGAACATGGAAAGGGATTTGCGGTAGTGGCCAATGAAGTGAGGCAGCTGGCGGATGATTCTTCAAAATCTGTTGAACAAATTCGCACATTGGTTAGAGCGATTCAAACAGACACTCTTAACTCAATTGAATCTATGGAAAAAGTAACAACAGAGACAGCAGCAGGGATGAACCTCATAAGCAAAACAGGTGAAACCTTTTCCACTATTGCAGATAGCACAAAAAATGTTGCTCATGAGGTTCAAAAGATCGTCAGTTCAATCAACAGCATGCTGACACAAGCAAACCAATTAAGAAATTCGATTGAAAATGTAGCCAAGCAAACAGAAATGACAGAAGATACTATCCAATCTGTAGCTGCTGCTACTGAAGAACAGCTTGCCTCTATGGAAGAGGTCACTTCCTCAGTCGATTCATTAAGTATGAGAGCGCAACAATTGCAGGAAATGATTGAAGATTTTAAACTATAGATGCTCATCACCGCCACTTTACTAAACTTTAGCAGCTAAAAAGAAAAAAGCGGTTGTAGAATGAATTCTTAACTCCTACAACTGCTTTATTTTAAACGAAAACTGAACATTTGTTTTTTCCTTAAGTCGATTCGCTTTTTTTCCGGCTCCGTATTGAATAGAGTGCATTCGTTACTGTTTGGGCATTTTTTTCAGTAATTTCATTTTTTCTCGGAATCGGTCGATACATCCCTTGCGGATCGTCCCATTCAGATGGAAGAGTGACGGGAGCTTTTGCCTGCCAACGCTCAATCCACTCCTTCGGGATCTCGCCGTAGCAATTCTGATTTCCTGTCATCTCCATCCAAATCAAGCTCCATGCCCTCGGTACAACGCGCCAAATATCGTAGCCACCCCCGCCTACAGCGATCCATTTACCATCACAATATTGATGGGCAATTTCATGAGCAAGCTTCGGAATTTCTCGGTAAATTCGCATTGTAGCCGATAAATGTGTCAGCGGATCTAAATAATGGGCATCTGCCCCATTTTGCGTCACAATAACGTCCGGTTTAAAAAATTCAGCTACCTCCCGAACAGAGTTTGTATAAGCATGCAGCCAAGAATCATCCTCAGTAAAGGCATCGAGTGGTACATTAAAGGAATAACCATATCCTTTTCCTTGCCCCCGTTCATTGACATTTCCTGTCCCCGGAAAAAGATATCTTCCTGTCTCATGAATTGATAAGGTGCAAACGTTCGGATCTTCATAAAAAGCCCATTGAACACCATCTCCATGATGAGCATCTGTATCGATATATAGAACTCGGGCACCATATTTTTCCTGAATATACTTGATTGCTACAGAGCTGTCATTATAGATACAAAATCCTGAAGCCTTTCCCCGAAAACCGTGATGAAGGCCTCCTCCTAGATTCACTGCATGCTTGCTCTTACCTTCCATAACATAGTCAACCGCCGTCAAGGTCCCGCCAACGAGCAATGCACTTGCCTCATGCATACCTGGAAAGATAGGTGTGTCCTCTGTTCCCAATCCATAACTCTCTGCTGCCTCCTCCGACAGCTCCCCATTTCCCGCTTTCTTGACAGCGATTACATAATTGGGATCATGAATAAGCTGCAGTTCCTCGTCAGTAGCCCGTCGAGGAGCAACAATATCTTGACTTGAGATCGCCTTCATTTCCTTTAATAAATCTAAAGTGAGCTTTAATCTTAGTTGATTAAAGGGGTGTTCCTTATTAAATTTATAGTTCAATTGTTCTTCAGAAAAAATAAAAATAGAGTCCCCCATCATACTTCCATCCCCGGAAGATTCGGCCAAAGTACCTCATGCCCAGATTTCTCAAGCTCTTCAATTAAGCGGAGCGGATTCATCGTTTGGATCCTTAATACAATAATTTTAAAATCCTCATCTCTTTTATCAGGGTATACGAGCACACTTAATATGTTCACCTTGCAGTCTTGAATATCTGAAAAAAGGCGGAAGAGCATCCCCATTTTATTACGCACGCGAATTTCTATTTGTGAGCCAGGCTGATGAGCTCCGGTCAATTCTACTAAAGTATGAAGTAAATCGGTTTGTGTTATAATTCCTACTAATCTTTTATCTTTCAAAATTGGAAGGCATCCAATTTTACTTTCATAAAAAATGGCAGCGACCTCTTCGACGAAATCCAATGGATGACCTGTAATCACTTCCGTAGTCATAATCGATTCCAAAGGTTTTTGTAAAATTTCTCGATTATCATCAAAGAAAAAAATCGAGGGGATTGCCTCCTTTATATCTCGATCCGTCACGATTCCGATTAAATGCATGTCACGATCGACGATGGGGATATGCTTTATTCGATTTTCTTTCATTACATGAATCGCTTCTTCAATCGTATTTTCTTTTTCTAATGTATACAGCTTCGAAATCATAATTTCTTCGACAATCATCATGAAACCTCCTAAACACTCTTTACTTCCTTAGGCAAAGACAACGATTTTAGTACATAAACCGATTCATAAAACGAAGCTGATCAAATCTTTGGATTGATTCGTTATCGACTCGTTTTCCAATTTTCACCATTAAGCAATTCGCTGGATGGGAGCTGATTTCCGGATCATCTGTTGCAAACCATTCAAGTCCGCCTGCATTCATCATCTTTTCCATTACTTTACGATATTCCCATACATTTAATCCTGTCCCTTTTAAATCCCAATGCCAGTAATATTCCGTTGTGATCGTTATATAGTCTTCCATCGCATCATCCATCATTGAAACGATGAGAAGATTTTTTCCCACCTGACAGCCTCGAAATTTCGGAATGACCTCAATAGCTCCTAATTCGATCAAATTATCCATTTTTCCTTCTGACCATCTTTCCAATGGATCAGGGTATAAATACGTGACATAGCCAACAATCAGTTGCTTATGCCTAGCGATAATAATTCTCCCTTCAGGCAAATCCGCAATTCCAATCAATGCTTTATGCTGCTGAACGGCAGGGCGAAAGGCCACCAAATCCTCATGAAACTCCAATTGTGATAGCGTCTCTGAGGAAATCGGACCTTCGATAATCAAATCTCCATGAGGAGTCTTTAGTTCTTTCGCATTATATGTTTTCTTATGTTCCACGGCTCCACCACCTAATATTTTAATTGGTTTATAAAAGACTTTTTTAAACGTGATCCAGTCAAAGTCTAACTACCTAAACCGATAATGGGATTCCCTCAATATGAATAATTACTATTATTATACATGAATTCATTTGCAATAAAGCGCTTTCACAAAATTTTCAGTATTTTTATTATTTTAGTGACTTTTATCATTATTTTATAAATGAATATTTTTAAAATTGTGAAAAGTAATTATTTGTAATATAATAATTACAACGATATCAAAAAAGGGGGATACTTTTTACAATGAAATTGGAAACGCTACCAGTTATACAAGGGGAATATAACTTACAAAACTATCGCGAAACATATGAAAACTTCGATTGGAAGGAAGTCGAAAAGCAATTTTCTTGGGCCGAGACTGGGCTGGTTAACATGGCTCATGAGGCGATCGATAAACATGCAAACTCCTATCGAAAAAATAAAGTCGCCCTATATTACCGTGATGCTAATCGAAATGAAAAGTATACCTTTCAAGAAATGAAAGATCTTACTAATAAAGCTGGAAATGTACTGAAAACTTATGGAGATGTTGAAAAAGGGGATCGAGTATTTATTTTTATGCCCCGCTCACCTGAACTATATTTCACTGTACTAGGCGCCATTAAGCTGGGAGCGATCGTTGGTCCTTTATTTGAAGCATTTATGGAAGGAGCGGTTCGTGACCGACTCGAAGATAGTGAAGCAAAGGTGCTGGTAACAACACCTGAATTGCTTGAACGCGTTCCAGTGGATGAATTACCCGCTTTAAAGCATATTTTTCTCGTTGGTCATGAAATTGAAGAGAGCGAACAATATATTGATTTTAATAAGCATCTTCAAGAGGCAAGCAATAAGCTGGAAATCGAATGGGTGGAAAAAACGGACGGATTAATTCTTCACTACACTTCAGGCTCAACTGGCAAACCAAAGGGTGTTTTACATGTTCATAACGCGATGCTCCAGCATTATCAAACAGCTAAATGGGTGCTTGATCTGCGGGATGATGATGTTTATTGGTGTACGGCTGATCCAGGCTGGGTAACTGGCACATCATATGGGATATTCGGCCCTTGGTTAACAGGAACGTCCAATCTCATCGTTGGAGGAAGATTTGATCCAAATACATGGTACAAAATGCTTGAAGAGTATGGCGTAACCGTATGGTACAGCGCTCCTACTGCTTTTCGCATGCTGATGGGGGCTGGAGATGAGATTATTAAAAATTATGATTTGAGCCAGCTTCGCCATATACTTAGTGTGGGAGAACCACTTAATCCTGAAGTTGTTAGATGGGGAATGAAAGTATTTAATCGTCGCATCCATGACAACTGGTGGATGACGGAAACAGGCGCACAGTTAATTTCCAACTACCCTTGTATGGAAATACGCCCAGGTTCTATGGGAAAACCAATTCCAGGTGTGAAAGCTGCTATCGTAGATAACCAAGGAAATGAACTGCCACCAAATCGTATGGGAAATTTAGCGATCAAAAAAGGTTGGCCATCGATGATGAAAACCATTTGGAACAATGAGGAAAAATATCAATCCTACTTTATGCCAGGTGATTGGTATGTATCTGGAGATTCAGCCTATATGGATGAGGACGGATATTTTTGGTTCCAAGGTCGTGTTGATGATGTCATTATGACTTCAGGAGAACGAGTCGGTCCATTTGAGGTGGAAAGCAAACTGGTTGAACACCCTGCAGTAGCTGAGGCAGGCGTGATCGGTAAGCCTGATCCAGTTCGCGGTGAAATTATCAAAGCCTTTATTGCCCTCCGTGATGGTTACGAAGTAAACGATGATTTAAAGGAAGATATTCGTCAATTTGTGAAGAAAGGACTTGCAGCACATGCAGCGCCACGTGAAATTGAATTCCGTGATAAACTTCCAAAAACTCGAAGCGGAAAAATTATGCGCCGTGTCCTTAAAGCATGGGAGCTCGACTTACCAACCGGTGATTTATCAACAATGGAAGATTAAAGCATGAAAGACTATTTCTCCTAAATTCCATCAATTCCGTAGACTTTACCATAAAAAAACGAGGACGTCCATTGTCAGGACGTCCTCATTTTTATTATCGCTCCTTACTTTGTAGAGCTACGCAGTTCAATGCGGTGTGGCAGAATTACCGTTTGCTCTGACACTTTCTCTTTATTCATTAATTTTGTCAATAAGCGCATGGCTACCGCTCCGATATCATACAACGGCTGAACAACGGTTGTAAGCTGTGGACGCACCATTAACGCTAGTCTGGTATTATCTGATGAAATCACTTCAAAATCAGCCGGAACACTATAGCCTTGATCTTCTGCTCCATGAACAACTCCTAACGCCATTTCATCTGAGCCAACAAATATGGCAGTAGGCTTGTCCTCAAGCTCCATTAGTTTTTCAAAGGCTTCAATTCCAGAATCGTACGTATAGTCTCCCTCAACGACCAATTCTTCCTTGTAATCAATACCGGCTTCATGAAGAGCGCGCTTGTACCCGGTTAATTTTTTCTTTTCATTAATAGGCTCATGAAATGGTCCAATCACGAAAGCAATCTTCTTATGACCTTTTTCTACAAAAGAGGAAACTGCATCATATGTCGCTTGCTCATGATCAATGTTAACAGATGGAACCTGTTCTGTTTCTTCAATAGAACCAGCCAATACAATTGGTACAGGAGATTTTTCAAATTCCTCCACATGCTCCTGAGTGATATTTCCGCCCATAAACACGATTCCATCTACCTGTTTTCCAAGCATGGTATTTAATAAGTGAAGTTCCTTTTCTTTGTTTTGATCCGAGTTACTCAAAATAATATTGTACTTGTACATGGTCGCGATATCCTCAATCCCTCGGGCTAGCTCTGCGAAAAAAGTACTTGAGATATCCGGAATAACCACTCCGACAGTAGTTGTTTTCTTACTTGCCAGTCCTCTCGCCACTGCATTGGGTCTGTAGCCTAATCGGCTTATGACTTCTAATACCTTTTTTCTTGTAGCAGGCTTTACATTAGGATTCCCGTTTACAACACGCGAAACTGTAGCCATCGATACGTTAGCTTCTCTTGCCACATCGTATATCGTTATATTCATCACAATCGACTCCTTATTCAAAACAATGATTTATTTTTATTTTAACCTATATTAACACGCTTTAGTGCGTAATTATGTACTTAATAATACTTCACTCCACTATCTCTCGCAATGTCAAGACTAATTTTTTTACAAAAAAGTCGAAAATCGATAACAAAATCCCTTATTTTTCATAGAATTGCTCTGAATAAGCATTGCAGGTTGTCGACAATCCTTTAGCTAATAAAAATTAGACGAAGCTTGCGATCAGGATCGGATTTTATAAAAGTATTTTCTCCTTGATGTTCATAAAATCGAGATCATGCTGAAATTATTTTTGAGAGCATCTATTTCTTCCATTGTTTTTTTCCATCCCCTACCTTAAAAATTTTGCTTCTATTTAGTGCTTCAAAAAACACCCGTAAAGATGTGGAGTGGTGTGTCTAACACTCAAAGAGCCATTTAAGCCAAAATGAAACAGCCTTCTGCCAAAAGCAGAAGACTGTTTCTTGTGTATGAAGAAGAGATTATACTCGTACTAACGAAGAAGCGACAAGCTGCTCCATAAATTGATCAAATTGCTTTAGATCCATTTGCTGTGCAGAGTCTGAAAGAGCAACCGCTGGGTCCGGATGTACTTCTGCCATTACACCATCAGCGCCAATCGCTAATGCAGCCTTTGCTGTTGGAAGAAGGAGATCTCTTCTACCAGTTGAATGTGTCACATCTACAAGAACTGGCAGATGCGTTTCCTGCTTCAAAATTGGGACCGCAGAAATATCTAACGTATTTCTTGTTGCCTTTTCATATGTGCGAATGCCGCGCTCACAAAGAATGATCTGTCCGTTTCCTTGCGCCATAATATATTCTGCAGCATTGATGAATTCTTCAATAGTTGCCGCTAAGCCTCTTTTTAACAGGACTGGCTTATTGACAGCCCCGGCTGCTTTCAATAGCTCAAAGTTTTGCATATTGCGGGCACCAATTTGAATAACATCTATATATTGAGCTGCCATTTCAATATCAGCCGGGTTCACAATTTCGCTTATAACAGCCAAGTCATACTCATCGGCTACTCTTTTTAATATTTTCAGCCCTTCAACACCTAAACCTTGGAAGTCGTATGGAGATGTCCTTGGCTTATAGGCACCTCCGCGCAATAGCTTCAACCCTTTTGCTTTCACCGCTTCAGCAACAGTTGCCACTTGCTCATAAGATTCCACTGCGCACGGTCCGAAAATCAATTGCTGTGCACCAGCACCAATCTGTGCTCCCTTTACCTCAACAATTGTGTTTTCTGGCTGCTTCTTACGCGAAACAAGCAAAGCTTTACGATGATCATCCTCCTGCAATTCTAAGCCTGCTTTAAAAATCTCTTTAAACAGATGCTGTAATGTCGATTTTTCAAAAGGACCGTCGTTCTTCTCAAGTATGGAGTCTAGCATTTTGCGTTCACGAACCGGATCGTAGCGATTAACACCTTGAGTCTCTTTAACACGTCCGATTTCTTGCACAAGTCGTGCTCTTTCATTAATTAGATTAAGTAGTTGAACGTTCAGTTCGTCAACACGATCTCGCAATTCTTCAAGTTTCATATTGCTCATTTTTTCCCGTCCTTTCGAATCTTTTTTGCCTTTACTTTTACACATTCAGAAATATTGTTGCATGCCCTGTTTAAATGAGAGACATTTCTGTATAATTAGAGTTATTATATATGAATTTATTATCAATGTCACGTACTTTTCTTTAATAATTAAACGCTTTTAAGCATTAAAGTATTTATGGAGTATATGATTAATCGTATGATTAATAGTTAAAGAAGGTGTATCGTTTTGCTAGAAAAGAAAAAATTGTTTGCCTTAGATATTGGTACTCGTTCCGTTGTCGGAATCATTTTGGAAGAGAATGAGCAAAATTATCATGTTGTCGATATGCTCGCGATCGAACATTCAGAACGTGCCATGCTGGACGGCCAAATTCATGATGTACTATCCGTATCCAAAATTATAACTGAAATCAAGGTACAGCTAGAAGAAAAACATGGGCCGCTAAAAAAAGTCAGTGTCGCCGCAGCGGGAAGAGCTCTAAAAACCGAGAGAGCAATGGTATCTATTGATATTAAAGGGAAGCCCATGATTCAGAAAGAAGACATTCTTCACCTTGAATTAAGCACGGTTCAAAAGGCACAAAGCCTTGTAGCTGAAAAACATGAAGAAGATTCAAGCCATTATTATTATTGTGTCGGCTACTCCGTTCTCTATTATCGCTTAGATGGAGAAGAAATTGGAAGCTTGATTGATCAGCAGGGAAACGAGGCGTCCGTAGAGATTATTGCAACTTTTTTGCCAAAAGTTGTGGTCGAATCTTTAATCTCAGCCCTTCATCGAGCGGGTTTAGAAATGGAAGCTTTGACGCTTGAGCCAATCGCTGCTATTAACGTCTTGATTCCTCCGAGCATGAGAAGATTAAACGTTGCTCTTGTCGATATTGGAGCCGGCACCTCAGATATTGCCTTAACTGATTCCGGTACGGTTATTGCATATGGAATGGTGCCAATTGCTGGCGACGAAATTACGGAGGCCATCAGCGATCAATTTTTATTAGATTTTCCTTTAGCAGAAAGAGCGAAACGGGAAATTAATACAAAGGACAGCGTGACGATCACGGATATATTGGGATTTGAATCGGAGGTTCCAAAACAAGAAATGATTGCACAAATTGGCCCTGCCATCGATCGACTAGCTACAGCCATTTGTGATGAAATTTACCGATTAAACGGGCAAAAGTCACCGAAGGCGGTAATGCTCGTAGGTGGAGGTAGCCAGACCCCTGATTTATCGCAGCGAATTGCTGAAAGACTAAATTTACCTGTTAATCGCGTTGCCATTCGCGGTATTGATGCCATTACATCGTTAACGCTTGATGAAAGCATTACAAAAGGTCCAGAGCTTGTAACCCCTATTGGGATCGCCATTGCCGCACAAAAAACACCTGTACATTATGTAACGGTATATGTGAATGAACAGCCTGTCCGCCTGTTCGAAGTAAAGAAATTAACGGTTGGAGATTGTCTCCTTGCAGCGGGGATCAAGATGAATAAACTTTATGGTAAACCTGGATTAGCCATGATCGTCTCATTAAATGGACAGCAAATCACAATCCCGGGACAACACGGGAGCCCTCCAAAATTATTCATTAATGGCGAGGCTTGCTCTTTTGATGATGTTGTAAAAAATGGAGATATCTTAACTCTTGAAAGAGGAAGAGATGGGGAAAAAACAAGCTTAAAAATTCACGAATTGCTTGATGAAATCCCTACTAAAAAGATAACAATCAATGGCAAAAACTATGAGCTTGAACCCATTATTACACGCAATGGTATAGAGGTATCTCCTGAAGTAATTATTGAGGATCGTGACAAGATCGAATATAAAATACCAGAAACAATTGAGGAGGCATTCAACGCCCTTGATCTAGAACATTTTTTCCTGCAGCTAAAGCCTTTCCGGGTCACTTTGAATCAAAAGGATACCATTATTCCTTCCTTTTCCGGGAAGCTTTACAAAAATGGCTTAGAAACAAAATTAAATCATACCATCGAACATCAAGATCAGATTATGGTTGAAGCAAAAAAAACCGTTACCATTCAAGAGCTTGCTGATAAAAAACAGTTCATGCTCTCACACTCAATTCCGGTCTACTTTAACGGAAAAGAAATTCAGCTAACGAAAACAGTCACTGAAATTCAAAGAAATGGGCAAGCTCTCCATGCTGAGGATTTAATCAAAGATGGCGATCATCTTATAGCGCATCAAAAACAGCTAAAGCCCTTTATTTTCCAAGATTTATTTAATTTTGTAGAAATCGAAATGCCTTCCCAAGCAAATGGAAGCTTTCAATTACTTAAAAACGGCGTCGAAACTACTTTCTTTGAAAATATTGAGCCTGGTGACAAACTAGAAATTGTCTGGCCAAAAATGTTGAAGCAAAATTAGGATCCGGCGTCCTTTAAAATAGGTTGTGTTAAACATAATTGTTCTTCAAGCCATTTTGCTCGATAAAGCGAAGGGGAAAACAAGCCTTTCTATTTATCAGAACGATCTTTTTGCATAGCTTCAAACACAAAAGTGAAAAAACAAAGGTTTTTCACGAACTGAGCCAAAAATCATCAGAATCATCTAAACATAGCCCAAAAATAAAAGAGGGGAAGAAACATGAGTCATTGTTCTTCCTCTCCTTGTTGTTAGTGAAACTTAGTTTGTTAATGACTAAATTTCGCTTTCTACTGCTTTCGCTAAGGTTTCCGCGGTAATTTTCCAATGTGATGCATGCCATGCAACATTCTCTTGATTAAATAAAATCGCTTGCGGAGACTCGTGTTTTACATGAAATGTTTCAGCAATATGATCCGATAATGGACGTGCCTCTTGCACCGCCAAATAATAATAGTCTATCTCTCCATAGTCATTTGCAAAGCTTTCATATTCCTCGAACGCCGCCTGGCTAATTGGGCATGTTAATGAATGCTTTAATAGGAAAAAACGACGGTTTTCTTCCAATAATCGAGCGAATTGTGCAACAGATTCCAATTTTTCCATTTCCTTTCCTCCAACATAAGCAACCATTTTAATGATTTAATTGATGTTCCGTTTCATCAAACGCTTTTTTTGTTTCTTCTAATTTCATTTGAATATCAGTTTGCCCACCTTCAGAAACCATTTCACTTTGATTTGTTTCATTAGTGTTCGCAATTTTTAATCCTTTCACCTTACTGATGAATTGATTTGATTGTTTGGACACCGATTGTCCAATCGCACTCGTCTTTTCTTTTGCAGCCTCAGCTAATTCTGATCCTTTCGTTACCGCTGTTTCTCGAAACTGATCTGTTTTTACTTTAATTGTGTGGGCTTGTTCTGATAAATTACTTCTTATCTCTTTCCCAGACTTTGGAGTGAGGAATAGCGCAGCTGCAGCGCCAACAATTCCTCCGATGAAAGCCCCGATTAGAAAATCTTTTGTATTTATCCCGTTATCCATCTTCTCATTTTGTTGATTTTCGTTGCTTGACATCATTAAAAACCTCCTAGAGTTTAGTTGTCCCTTTCCCTTACCCTCACCAGCTTCTCTTCAGAAATCGGTTCAGACTTTGCTTTCTTTGCCGCCCATTTCTCCCTTAATTCAAGAAGTACTTGTCCCCACTGAATAACTTGTGAAACCTTATCTTTATTTTGCTCAACTTGCCTGTCAAAAGATGAAGTGACATTTTGTAATGATCCACCAAATTTTTTTATCGAGCTCCCCACATCTTTGACCGCATCAACAACCCCATTAAGGCTCTCTGATTTTTTCTGGAGATCCTCGGCCAGCCCATTCGTCTTCGTTAATAATTCCGTTGTTTCCCTTGTTACCCCTTCTAACTGTTGCTCTAAACCTGTCAACGTTTTAGATACACTATCCAACGTTACTTGCAACGATTTCAATGTCCTCCCAATAAAAAGGACTAAAATTAAAAAAGCAATTGCAGCGATTGCTGCACTTAAGTAAAGAATAATTTCCAAAAAGGAGCACCTCCACTAGCATCCATCTGTCTTCTGTTCTATCTATTCCCTCTATAAGAAAATCTTAACATAAAAGTGAGCTTGTTTCAGGTATGATGAATGGAATTTATTTAGGAATTTGCTAATTCTTATAACAAAAGGGATAAAAAAGGGTAAAATAGATATGATTTCCCAGCGTTTAAATTAAACGCCGGCAAATACCAAAACAAAACGGGGGGATTAACTTTGAAAGATCCACGAATTGGAACATTAGCTAAAAATCTGATTAACTACTCTATAAAATTACAAAAAGGCGAAAAGGTACTGATCGAAAATTTTGGATTACAACGCGAGCTCGTTACAGCTCTCGTAGATGAAGCATATAAAGCTGGTGGCTACCCTTTTGTATTATTAAAAGACTATATTGTTGATCGCTCTCTTCTTCTCGGTGCCAGCGAAGATCAATTTAATCTGATCGCAGATTTTGAAGCAAATGTCATGAGCAAAATGGATGCATACATAGGATTACGATCAGGTGACAACATCAATGAATTAGTCGATGTTCCAGATGGCAAAAAGAAAATCTTTGGCTCTACGATTGGAAAAAAGGTTCATAGTGATATTCGTGTTCCTAAAACAAAATGGGTTGTTCTTCGTTATCCAACATCTTCAATGGCTCAGCTTGCCAAAATGAGTACAGAAGGGTTTGAAGATTTCTACTTTAAAGTGTGCAACTTGGATTATGGAAAAATGGATCAAGCGATGGACAATCTTGTGGAACTAATGAATAAAACCGATAAGGTTCGCATTACTGGACCAGGCACAGACCTGACCTTCTCAATTAAGGATATTCCAGCGATTAAATGTTCTGGGCAAATGAATATTCCAGATGGAGAAGTCTATACAGCACCTGTGCGCGACTCTGTTAATGGAGTTATCACGTATAATACTCCTTCCCCTTACCAAGGCTTCACATTTGAAAACGTGAAGCTTACATTTAAAGACGGAAAAATTATTGAGGCTACATCCAATGATACAAATCGAATTAACCAAATTTTTGATACAGATGAAGGAGCCCGATATATTGGGGAATTTGCCATTGGTGTAAATCCGTATATTTTACATCCAATGCAAGATATTTTATTTGATGAAAAAATAGACGGAAGCTTCCATTTTACCCCAGGTCAATGCTATGATGATGCCTTTAATGGCAATCATTCTAATATTCACTGGGATATGGTCAATATCCAAAGACAGGAGTATGGCGGCGGAGAAATATACTTTGACGACGTCTTAGTTCGAAAAGACGGTCGCTTTGTTCTCCCTGAACTTGAATCATTAAATCCAGAAAACTTGAAATAGCTTAACGCCACAGATCGACTAACATTAGGATCAAACCTAAGCGATCAAGAAGCTCAAAGCTTTTCAAGTAAACCATTTCGGAAGTGAAACTTTACCTTCCTCTATAATCGCTTCGTAAAAAAATTGTCGCTCAAACGATTATCCTGTGTGAAACCAGGGTTTACACAAAATAAACCAAAACACCGATATTAACGCAATAAAAAGCTGATTTAGAATTTCTTAAATCAGCTTTCCTTTTTCCTAAACTAAACTTTTTTCATAAGCACTTTGGAATTTTTGAATATCACCAGCACCCATAAAGATAATGACGCTATCGTCATATTCACTCAAAACGGCTGTTTCATCCTCATTAATAATTTCAGCGTCTGGAATAATTCCTCTTAAGTCTTCAATGGATAGCTGACCATGATTTTCCCTCGCCGAACCGAAGATTTCACATAAAAAGGTTTTGTCCGACAAATTTAAGCTTTCCGCAAATTCATTTAAAAACGTTTGTGTTCTTGTAAATGTATGTGGCTGGAAGACAGCTACTATTTTTTTATCTGGATATTTTTTCCTCGCTGAATTAATGGTTGCTCTGATTTCCGTTGGATGATGGGCGTAATCATCAATTAATATTTGCGTACCAATTGTTTTTTCTGTAAAGCGACGCTTCACACCTTTGAATGTAAGCAATTGCTCCTTCACAACATCCGCATCAATTTCTTCATAGTGACATAAGGTAATAACAGCAAGTGCATTCAAAATATTGTGATCACCAAAGGTGGGGATGGAAAAAGTATCATAAAAGGTGTTGCGAATAAAAACATCGAAAGTAGTGCCCTCTTTTGTTGTTTCCACATTTCTAGCTTGAAAATCGTTTTCTTCTCCAAATCCGTAGAAAAGCACTGGTACCTTTGCTTGTATTTTTTGCAACTGTTCATCATCACCGCAAGCAATGATTCCTTTTTTGACTTGAACCGCCATTTCTTGAAACGCAGAAAAAACATCCTCGATATTGGCGAAATAGTCAGGATGATCAAAATCAATATTTGTCATGATGCAGTAGTCAGGAAAATAAGATAAGAAATGGCGGCGATATTCACAAGCCTCAAATACGAAGAATTCAGCTTCTTTATTGCCTTTCCCTGTTCCATCTCCAATCAAAAACGATGTTGGTTTTGCGCCACTCATCACATGGGCAAGTAATCCAGTTGTGGATGTTTTGCCATGGGCGCCTGTAACACCAACGCTCGTAAAGCTTTGCATAAATTGTCCTAAGAAACGGTGATAACGTATCACCGGCAAACCTAATTCCATTGCTCTGACAATTTCCTCATGCGTATCTGGAAAAGCATTTCCGGCAATAATCGTCATACCCGGCTTAATATTATCCTCTTGAAAAGGAAGAATTTTGATCCCGGCATCCTCAAGTGCTTTTTGTGTAAAAAATCGCTTTTCATAATCTGAACCTTGAACTTCTAAATTCATATCATGGAGAATTTGTGCAAGAGCACTCATTCCTGATCCCTTTATCCCTACAAAGTGGTAAATTGTCATATAAGAACCTCCAACCATCTTCTACCTGTAAGGCTGTTCAATTGTTTAAACAGCAGTTACAAAGTTGCCATTAATATATACTCAGGAATTTACTTCAAAATGATAAACGAACCTATCATTTTCTAAACTTGGTTCGCTTTAATCGCTATGAGATTGTTCCTCTTTATTCACCGTCATGCTGTACAATATCGTCCATAAACCAGCGACCTTTCTGCTGGAATGGCATGAACGAAGACGGAAGCACCTACCCTTTTAGTCGGAGTGAACCATCATCATGTAACAACACAATTGTTAAAAAGAACCATTCTGTAAATCAGTATATGAGTATGACTAAATTTTGCTTCATTTATTAGGGTGTACCTGAAAATATCCCAATCTGTCCATATAGAATCATGCTAGTATTTATGTATATTCAACAAACTCATGTTGAATATTATAGCACCAATTGTTCATAAAAACTATGGAACAAAAGGGAGTTCTTTTCGTCGTCTATCCGACAGGAGCTTTTTTCTTTATTATAAAACAAAGGCTCTATTCTCAAACATAGACAAAGATAGAAAGTACCTGCAGAAAAGAGCCATTGTTTTTCAACTATTCCTCTTGCAGTAATTCAAGCTCAGATTCGGTAATTAATACATCTCTCGGTTTACTTCCACGTGCTTCTGATATCAATCCCTGTTCCTCCATCATATCAATCAGCCTTGCTGCGCGGTTATAACCGATCTTAAATTTACGCTGGAGGCTTGAAGTCGATGCTCCACCTTGTTCAACAATGAATTCACATGCTTCGTAAAACAGCTCATCCTCTTCCTCGGTGACAACTGCTTTTCGCAATAATTCCTCTTGTTCGAACAAATATTGCGGCTTTTGCTCTCTTCGTACATGGGCAACGATCGAGTCGATTTCTGCGTCGGAAACATAAGTCCCTTGCAGACGGACTGGTTTAGATGAACCATTTTCTAAAAATAGCATATCTCCACGACCAAGCAACCTTTCCGCCCCGCTAATATCAATGATTGTTCTAGAATCAATTTGCGAAGAAACAGAAAAAGCGATTCTTGTTGGAACATTTGCCTTTATTAACCCTGTAATAACATCAACCGATGGTCGCTGTGTCGCAATGATTAAATGGATCCCACACGCCCGGGCCTTTTGTGCAATACGGCAAATCGCTTCCTCAACTTCTGCTGGGGACATCATCATTAAATCTGCTAGTTCATCTATAATAATGACGATATAAGGAAGCTTTACAGCATAATTTTGTTCTTCCTCAGCTATCTCATTAAATCGGGTAATATCACGAACCCCAGCATGAGCGAATAGCTCATAACGTCTCTCCATCTCCTCAACAGCCCATTTAAGCGCGGCTGTAGCTGCCTTCACATCCGTGATAACAGGACTTACAAGATGCGGAATTTGATTATATGGCGCAAGCTCAACCATTTTTGGATCAATTAGCAATAGTTTCACTTCATTAGGATTCGCTTTATATAATAAACTAACGAGAATCGAGTTGATACAAACACTTTTCCCTGAACCCGTTGCCCCAGCAATTAATCCATGAGGCATTTTCCTTAAATCTGTAACAATTGGTTTCCCTGATATATCAAGACCTAACACTGCTGTTAAAGGTGATGTGGAAGCTGCAAATTCATCACTTCCAATAATCTCACTAATGAACACAGGGCGGCTCGTTTCATTTGGCACCTCCACTCCGATCATATGCGTTCCAGGGATCGGCGCTTCCATCCGAATATCTTTCGCTGCCAAACTAAGCTTAATATCATCAGCAAGATTGGTGATTTTATTTACTTTCACCCCCGGCTCGGGGTGAACCTCAAACCTCGTCACTGATGGACCTTGAGTGACGTTGACCACACTTGCTCTTACATTAAAATGAAAAAGCGTTTCATTTAACTGTTGTTCCTGAAGTTCCAGCCATTCCCGATCAATGTTTTTAAAAACAGGAGGCTTTAACAGCTCAAATGAAGGGAAGACATAATACTCTTCATTCATATCCTCTTTCTCATGTATTTCTTGCTCAACGCTTGCGCTAACCTCACGAATTGAGCTTGCTGCTTCCTCTGCTATCGCAGCCCGTTCCGCAAGCTTTCGCTTATCCTCTTTTAACATAATGACATTGAAAGGAAGATGAGATCTTCTCTTGGGTTCAGGTGCTTTTGCTTCCTTGCAAGAATCTTCTTCGGTTTCTTTTTCCGTTTCCTCTTCGATTTCTACTTCGATTGCTTTTTCTATTTCTTCTTCGGCGAACTCGTCGTCCGTTTCAACTTCCTCTGTAAAAGAAAGCTCCTCACTCTCTTCATCAGCGCTGCTTGGAGAAAGCTCCGATTGTTCAGCTAACTCATTGTCCGCAAACTGCTGGACTTTTTCTTGTATGCTTATTTCCTCATCTTTAAATATTTCGGTATTTATGTCGACAGTCTCTTCCCGCTTTAAACTGGCTTCCCGTTTTTGTTGATCATTCACTTCTTCATTATTTTCAATCGGTTTTTCTATTGACTCTCTTGATTCTTTTTTCGCGTCCTCTTGTTTTGCTGCAATCGCTCCCGCTTCTATCCGTTGAGGTGCTGAAAAGCCTTCTAATTCAAATTCAACTGGAGCGGTCCTTTTCGGATGCTTTTCGAAACCATAAATGGGTGAAGGGATTTCGGTTGGACGAAACGGCCGATTTGAAGGTGAGCTTTTCTTTTGCACTCGATCATGGTTCACCCGAGTAGTTTCAACATTTCCAACCGCTGAATTTCGCCGTGTTTCCCTTCGTGTACCCGCTGGTTTGCGGGGAGCATTTCTCTTTCCATCGCTTTTTCTTATTTCTTTCCGTTCCTCATCTGGAATTAAAGGAAAGCGAAATTGGCCCTTAGGATATTGATAAATTACTTTAGCATCCACTTCTCGATTTCCCTCATTTTTAGTGGGGACGTGTTCATCTATGTATTCATCTTCCTCACTTTTAAAAAAATGAAATAGTTTTTTAAACCAACTCAAAATAAATCACTCTTTCTAATCCTAATATCAAAAAAATAGTTTGGAAGATTTGTTGATTTTCTTAAGTATCAGAATCGAAATATCAACATCTTAGTATAACTCCTATTTTTATTTTAGCAATAAAAATAAAAAATTCGAGACAAATATGAAGGAAAGGTTCGAATTACCTGCTTAATGTTTAAAATTTCCTTTAAATTTTTCAGAGCCCTCACGCGCACACTAAATAAAGAAAAAAGGGTCGCTGTCTCCTCAGTCGAACCCTTTTTAACCATTATTCTTTCTCCTTATTTTTCCCTAAAATAAAAATCGGTTCTAATTCCCCATTTTCATATAAAAAGGAAAGAGCTGTAATCGGAACCCTGCCACTTGCAAAAAAGCTCATCGTCATCTGCGCTAAAATATCATAGCCTGTATCATTTTGAATATCGGCAATAATGAGCACGTCTTGATGGGGCACTGCTACCGCCATCGTCCCTGACACTTGCTGCTCCATTTCTTTCAAAAATGATTCATTTAAAATGCGGCTGGCATCATATCCATCATTTTTATTTAAAAAATAATAAATATTTCCAGCTACTACATCTCGTTTCAAATCAGTTGGTAATGACCGCACATTAAATAACGCAATCTCTTTTAGGCGATTTTTCTCCCAGCCTTCTTTGTCAATTAGCTTCTGATCAATTAAACGGTACGTCTTATCTAAATCAAGGGCATAATAGATTCTCGTTTCTGCAGTATGTTCATCATACAACAGTTCCACGTCGTCTGCAGAAACGGTAGGAAACGATGTTGAGCGAATCACAGGGAAAATTCGTTTTTCATGGCCTTCAAGTGAAAGCGGTTCAACCATCGCAGAAAGTCCTTCTTCAACATAATAAACGACAGCATCAATTGCTTTCTCTTTCTGTTCTTCCCACTTTCCGACGATTCCAGGAAGGGAAATTGTAATCCCTTTTCCTGTTTTTTTATTTTCGATTCTTAATTGGTCATTCTTTTTATCATAAGTAAACGTCCGTTCAGGACTTTGCAGTCTTTTTTCTAGTTCTCTTTTCATTTTAATACTGTCCATTTTCAACTTCTATTCCTCCCCAGATTTAGGAGTCTTTTAAATCCCAATCTCATTTATTTTACAATAAAAAGGCCTCCATCTCAAAGATGGAGGTTTCAAGTTATCCAATGCTCACGTTCAATTTACGCAAGCTCTTCGATAAACTGTTCAATTTCTTCTTTTGTTTTTCGATCTTTACTGACAAAACGGCCAAGTTCTTTTCCGTCCCCATAGGCGATAAAACTTGGGATGCCGAAAACATCCACTTGTGCGCATAAATCAATAAACTGATCGCGATCCACATAAATAAACGTGTAATCCTTGTACTTTTCCTCAATTTCTGGCAAAAATGGGTCAATGAATCGACAATCAGGACACCAATCAGCTGAAAACATGAAAATATGTTTTCCTTCATTACGGAATTGTTCAAATTGCTCTAAACTTTCTAGCTTTTTCATCTTTTTGCTCCTTCTGTTTGGATAAACAGGTCACCTGCTTTTATCCAACCTTTTTTTCTCATATACTCTGATATTAACAAGCTAATGATTGCAGGTCCAATTATATGCAGCAAGAGGACTTTCATAATCACATCAGCACCGAAGCCCATCGTTGTAAAGGTCATAATTTGACCTACGAAGCCACTAGTCCCCATTCCCGCTCCTGCTGCATTATTATGTAATATCAGAACAGTCGTCCCAATGGGGGCTAAAATCGCTCCTGCGATCGTTGGAGGAATTAAAATCCTTGGATTTCTTATAATATTGGGAACCAACAGCATTGAGGTGCCTATTCCAACTGCGACCAGACCACTCCATTTGTTCTCACGATAGCCACTTACTGCAAAACCAATCATTTGCGCTGCACAACCAATCGTCGCTGCTCCTGCTGCCAGTCCATTTAAATCAAGCATTAAAGCAATTGCAGCACTAGAGATCGGTGCTGTCAGAGCTAGCCCCATCAAAACAGCAACAATGACCCCCATCATAACAGGTCTTTGCTCCGTTCCCCACATAATTAAATTTCCTAAACCCTTCATAAACGAATCGACTACTGGCCCAACAAAATAAGCGGTAATATAGCCCGCTACTATTGTCACTAGTGGAGTGACGATAATATCAATTTTTGTTTCCTTACTCACTAATTTACCAACTTCTGTTGAAATGACAGCTGCTACAAAGCTTCCTGCTGGTCCTCCTCCTAAAGAAGCCCCTGCTGCTCCGCTCACAATTGCTGCAAAAATGACGAGTGGAGGAGCGCCTAAACCATATGCGACAGCTACTCCAATAGCCGGTCCCATAAGACCCATAGCTAATGCTCCCATATCGGTCAAAAAAGTTATATGGAGCTGCTCTCCAACAGTATGGATTATTAAACCAATGATCAGCGATGAGAAAAGCCCAAGAGCCATGTAGCTCAAAGCATCAATAAAATAAACTTTCGGTGATAGACTGATTCCTTTTTTATATAAATGTTCTCTCATTCTTCCTGTCCCCTCTCCTATCATACACACCTGTCAAGACACTTGTATATGATACCTATTTTAGCCTTTACTGAAATAAAAGGGAACTACTTTTTTATTATTCCATACGAGAGAGCTATTATGAATCTTACAAATTGCCGATTCCTGTTCTCCCAACAGTAAATGTAAACACGAACTACGAAATCCTTATTTCTTACACAAAAAAAGCCGTGCCATTTTCAGCTTGGGTGCTGACGATGGCATGGCTTTTTCTAACTTTTAAAGTGAACAGAGTTAGCGATGTGCATCATCGCTTCTGCTTCAGCAGCTAGATTCTTTGTCTTAACTTCACTTGTAATCTTTACTCCGCCAATTCCGACGGTCACTTCATTTTCTTTTTCATTCAATCTTTTTACAAGCAAATAACCCAATTTTCCTTCTTCTGTAAAACGCTCGTCCAAATCAAATTCCTTTTGTTGCAATGTAGCGTTTAAAACTACCTCACTGCTCGCATCTTCTTGAAGATTATAAAATAAAATATAGGTCTTTGCCCCGTTTTTTAAAATGATATTATTGGCCGATTCCTCTTTCACCTCGAAGCCAAATGGCAAATGATATTGAATTTCTTTATTTTCTTGATTTCTTTTGTTCGCTGCCCCTTTAAATGCTTCCTCAACTGCTTCACTCGCTTTTGTCTGCTCTTCTTCAAAAGAAGCGGAGCAGCCTGCAAGAAAAATGAGCGCCATCACAAAAAGCAACAATGCTTTATCGTGATTTTTCATACCTTTTTTCCTCCTTGATTAAAGCACAGCACAAGAATAGCCATATTAAATGCTTAGCGACACGAACTCAACCCTTTTTCTTTTTGCTAAACTCGTATTGACCTAGCAGAAGCATCATAACATGGGAAAACATTTCTGAGCGATTGACTCTACCACTCGAAAAAATACCTATTGCTCCTTCTTGCTTGCGAATATTCTCTTTTTTTGTGTACTCGTCCATAACAGGCCCCAGTTCCTCACCATTTCTTAAGCGCGCAGCAACCTCTTTAGGAAGCGGGATTCTTGCCCCACCAGCAATAAAAGGGGACTGTCCATGAACAGCTAACGCCCCCCAATTGCACAGAAAAAGTTGATCTCCATGCTCTTGTACGCCTCCTTCGAGACCAATGCCAATATCCCCTTTCCCCTCTTTCAAGGCTGCTGAAGCACGATTTATTGCACCTCTAATCGTTTCTTCATCTGAAAAAGGCTGAGCCTTAACGCCTGAATCTGTGTCCAGCATTTCAAACTGTACCTCGTACCCTGCAAAAGCAGATTGCACCGCCTTTATTTTTGCTGGATTTTTTGTACCGATTACTACTTTCATAGCTGTTCGTCCTTCTTTCAAAAAATCGTCTTCACCTGTGAAGGTTAACTATTTTCTTTTATGGTAGCTACTGTCGTTTGATCGCATGATATCACTAACTTAATCAATAATTCCTTTGCCGCTGCATAGTCATCCACATGAATAATGGAGGCGTGGGTATGAATATAACGTGAACAAATTCCCACTACTGCACTTGGAACCCCTTCATTTGTCAAATGAACACGACCTGCATCCGTTCCTCCTGGAGACACGAAATATTGATAAGGAATCTTGTTTTGCTCAGCAGTATCAAGAATAAATTCTCTCATCCCGCGGTGGGTAACCATGGAACGATCCAAAATTCTTAATAACGTTCCCTTCCCTAATTGGCCAAATTCCTTTTTATCACCTGTCATATCATTTGCCGGACTTGCATCTAATGCAAAGAAGATATCCGGTTTAATCATCGTTGCGGCTGTTTGCGCCCCTCTGAGGCCGACCTCTTCTTGAACAGTTGCCCCAGAATAAAGCGTGTTGGGCAGTTCTTCGTCCTTAAGCGCTTCAAGTAACTCAATGGACAATCCACAGCCATAGCGATTATCCCAAGATTTTGCCATAATCTTTTTCTCATTTGCCATTGGAGTAAAAGGACAAATTGGCACAATTTGTTGTCCCGGCTTAATGCCGATTTTGATTGCATCTTCTTTATCATCTGCACCAATATCAATCAGCATATTATTCATTTCCATCGGCTTATTTCGCTTCGCTTCATCTAACAGATGGGGAGGAATAGAACCGATAACACCGATAACAGGTCCGTGATCCGTGATAATCTGCACACGCTGTGCTAATAAAACTTGGCTCCACCAACCTCCTAATGTTTGAAAACGAAGCATTCCATTGTCAGTAATAGCCGTTACCATAAAACCAACTTCATCCATATGTCCTGCTACCATAACAGTAGGACCGTTCCCTTTTCTTACCCCGAATACTCCACCTAGCTTGTCTTGAACTATTGCATCACTGTATTTAGACAACTGTTCTTTCATAAATTTGCGTACCATATGCTCATTACCAGGAGCACCTGGCAATTCGGTTAATGTTTTAAATAAAGCCTTCGTGTTTTCGTTCATCGTTTCGACCTCTTCTCCATGTTATGTAAATTCACGCAATAACAATCACCTTGATATCACTTTTTCGCCATCGTGAAATTGAGTGTATACCTTTTATTTTACAGAAGTCTCTTTCGACTTACCACCTCCCGTACTTCGTTTAATAAAAAAAGGGATGAAAATCTCTAAAGGGAATGCTTTTTAATTTATCTGTGTTGATGATATGATGGTTAAAGAGCACTTTTTTGAGAGGAGGCCTATCATTGAATTGGAAATCTTTCTTCTTAGGACTTAGCGTGGGAGTTGTAAGTGGATTCGCTGCAAAGCAAATTTTAGATGCAAATGCCTATGTATCTCCTGAAAAGGCATTAGCCAATGCCAAGGAACTATTTAAACAATCTGGGCCGATTAGCGGCTCATGGATTCAAATGAAAACAGAGCCTTATGAAAAACAAAATTTAAGTTATACCGTCTACAAAGGTGGAATCTCCCGATTTACAGAGGAGAGCATGGAGCAATATGAATTCATTGCTGACGCTGCAACTGGGAGTATTATTGAGACGGTACAACTCGTTTAGACTTAACTATTCCGATACAAAAAGACAAGTGAAATAATGCGCCATTTCTTCACTTGTCTCTGATCTTTTTTTATTACGATGAACAAAAGTATTATTCCCACAAATAGATGCAAGCTTCTCGCCAGCGGGGACATAACAACCTTTTTAAAATGCGCTTACTCTGCTCTTTTGACTGTTGCAACTAATTCATTTTCTCCATTCCATTTTACTGCCCGATAAATAGCATCATGATAAAAAGTAAACCAAGCCTTTTGTGATAAGCCAAATTCAAGCCATTTTTCTTTTGCATGTATGGAAATCATTGGATAATCATCATAAGCCATGACCCATAGAACATTTTGATGAGCATGGGTTGGCATAATATCAGCCATATGCAGTGCCGTCTCTCCCCCATCTTGAAGGATGATAATCGAATGGCCGTCACTATGTCCGCCCGTATGAACCATTCTGATTGGACCGTACTTCCACTCGTTCTCAAATGTTTGTACTTGTTCTTGAATTGGTTGCCAGTTTTCTTTCCAATATGTATTCCTTGAACGGATATTCGGTGCCCTCATTTCATCCCATTCGACTTTAGATGTAATAATCTTACTGTTTGGAAAAACAGAAACAAATTCTTCATCATTCCGTTTCGTTAATCCATTGGCATGATCATAATGCATATGGGTCATGAGCACATAATCAATATCTGCTGTTGTCATCCCCAGTTTCTTTAATGACCACTCTATTGATGATTCTTCCGTAACGCCAAAATTCCTTTTTTGTTTATCTGTTAACTTTCCTACACCAATTCCTGATTCAATTAAAAAGGTTTCACCATTTCCTTGAATTAAAATCGGATCTGTTCTCAATGGAATTTGGTTATTTTCATTATGGGGATACTTCTTAGCCCATAACGGTTTCGGAACTACGCCAAACATTGCACCACCGTCAAGATGCGTAACTCCTCCACGAAGCCATGTCAATGTATATTCTCCAATTTGTAACGTTTCCATTTAATTCCCTCCCTTACAAAATATCTTACCATTTGTTTAATATTTAGAAAACTTCAACCTTAGACAAGCTATTCCAGCCCCTTCGAATTGTTCCTAAGAGAGTCATCTGCTAGCAATCATACCCATCAAGGTACAGACTTTTTCGCGGCGGGTGGCAACAATTTACCCACAACCGTGAAAGAGAGTATTATCAAATATCCGGAATGGCGAATTCAGGTCCATTTCGTTTGAAACCTTGGTTTCAGAAAGAAAATGAACCTAAAATCAACACGGTCATATCACAAAGCCAAATAGAAGAAAAAGCTGTTCCTTCCAATGGGAACAGCTTCAAAGGGACGGCCCCCATATATATGATAAATTTTGTACGCTATTGCAATCGTCTATAACCAAAGAAACAACATGACTTAGCGATATTGAACCTCACATCTATATATACGACTGCCTTTTTGTGAGAACTTCTCTTCGTACTCGGTCATAATATTACCCTCAAAATCACTATTATGAAGATCAAGACTTACATATTTTAATAATAATCCATACTCTGAAAAGCTCATCAGCGAAAATTCAAACAGTCCTTGATTATCTGTTTTAAAATGAATCTCGCCATTGTCGACAAGAATTTCTTCATAGAGCTTTAAAAAGCTTTTATACGTTAAACGTCTCTTTGCATGACGAGTTTTGGGCCAAGGATCAGAAAAATTTAAATACACGCGACTAACATCACCCTTCGCAAAGTACTCGGTTAATTTTTCACCATTAACATTTAAAAGCTTAAGGTTCGGGATATCAGCTGCAATTAAACGATCAAGTGCAGAAACAATGACACTCTCATATAGCTCAATCCCAATATAATTAATATCTGGATGAGCCTTTGCCATTTCCGTAATAAAACGACCCTTTCCAGTTCCAACTTCAATATGAAGCGGTTGTTCCTTTTCAAATACCGCCTTCCAATTTCCTTTATATTGTTCTGGTGAAGAGATAACATGCTGTGGATGTGAATCCAACATTTCTCTCGCCCATGGTTTATTTCGTAAACGCATTTGGACACCCCTAAAATCTAAAATAAATATTCGTACAAACAATATCATTAAGAAGGACTTCACGCAAGTAAAAATAGTATGCAACAAGCCGCTACAGTGAATAAACAAGAAAAGGAATTCACATGCTAGATGTGAATTCCTTAATAAATTTGGATTTGTCGAAAGGGTGGACAAGGTGCCATTAAATCAACAAGATCAGCTTCAATTACTGAAAGATATATTAAGCAATCATCAAGTTGATTGCTGCGGGTCTATCGCAGAGCTCGAACAATTAGAACGACTAGTAAAATCATTAATGACCGCTTCAAATGTGGACAACGAAGTGCTTGAACAAATTTACCACTACAGCCAAAATGGAATTAACGCAAGCAATTTAGATAACCATATCGAATCGCATCAACAGCAATTATCCCAGTGGGTAAACGAAGTCGAAACTTTTTCGTAAGCAGTTTCTTTCTAAAAAAGGCATTATGAACCAATATTGTATGCGCTAATTTCGTATGAAATCAAGGTTTCACATCCTTTTCAGCTATGTTGAAAGGTCCTCTGATTCCATGAAATGAAAGGTGAAAATGAGCAAAAATCAACACGGATATATAACAAAGCTTAAAGCCAAAAAATTATTAATTGATTCTGTCTCATTCACCGACCGTGCATTTCTTAAAGCGGCAGAGTAGGTTGGACCAACTCATATAGTGAAAAGTCCGTATCATGTTCAGCCAGAAAAACAGTTAAACCCAAGAATGCTCGAAAATCAACATTCTTGGGTTTTTAATGTCGCGATATTTACTGAAAAATGAACTTATTAGACAACATTGCCTAATATATCATGAATAACCGCAAGCCATTTTTCAACTTCTTCCGTTCTTTCCTTGTTTTTTGACCACTGAACAGTCGACAAGGTTTGAGCAATAAAATACCATTTCAACCGTAAGCGCAAGTGATCATTGAGTGTAATTCCATAAAGACGAACCCAATCCTGCCATTGCTTCTCCGGAATATACCAATAAAGAAGCATGCTTAAATCAAGAGCAGGATCACCAATCATCGCTCCATCCCAATCGATTAAATATAATTGATTGTCTTTTGTCAACAACCAGTTGTTGTGGTTGACATCGCCATGACAAACAACCTGAAGATTAGATGGAATATTAGGAAGCTCCTTCTGCAAAAATTGCAATGATGAATGAACGACAGGATGCCAAAGAAGCTCTTGATCCAAAGCTTTTTCTACTGATTCCAGAAGATAACTTGGCTGCAACGGGTTTTTCCCCATTCGTCGCAGCATGCCAAGAAGAGGATCAGAACCATGTATTTTTTGCAGTAACTTTGCAACTCTCTCCCCGATCATTTCGGGCGGCTTCAATTCTCTACCCTCTAACCATTGCTGAGCAGTTATAACATCCCCGCTCTCCAATCTCTTTGTCCAAATAAGCTTTGGAACAATTCCTTCTGCTGATAAGACGGCCAGAAACGGTGAGGAGTTTCGCTTTAAGAAAAGCCGCTGTTCTTCATGTTGTGCAAAAAACGCTTCACCCGTTGCCCCTCCAGCAGGGACAATTTCCCATTCTTGTCCAAATAAGTGTTCCAAAATTGTTCACCTTCAGTAAATTGACTTCATAATGCCGATCATTATGAAATTAATTAAGTAATAAAACGTATTACAAGTTCAGTACGAATAAAAAAGACAGCTACTGATACGAATCTACAATAGCTATCTTGTGCAAGCTTCATCATAAATGAAAGCTAATTGAAAAACAATTGTTTTTAACTTTACACCATTCATTTCAATTTAGCATAAATCATTAATCCTTTAAATTTTATCTCCAAATACCAATTTCCGTCAAGTCCCCTGTGAAAATTCAACCATTCCTATTTTTGTTACTCTTCATTACCAAAGCAATCTATAACTCTCTCAATCTACTTTTTTTGTTAGCAATGGCATTGCTTGATGATGAACAGTAATCTGCATGGGGCTTTCCCCAATGTATTCTCCATCTGCATGGGCATAAAACGGGGATCTCGATTGAACTGTAAGTTGTTTACCAACCAATTCTTTTACTTCTTTAAACTTTGTATGTCCTCCCCAAAACACGGTAATAAAAACAAGGAAAAACTTCAGCCTAGAGAGGTTTTGTACAATCGTTACATTCAACAGACCATCGCCAACATCAGCCTGCGGAGAGATTTTCATCCCCCCTCCATAATAAGGCTGATTTGAAACGGTCACAAACCAAGCTTTCTTATAATGGAGCTTTTTTCCATCAATCACAATATTCACATCACTGCATTGAAAAGAAAATATTTTTTTCATAACAAAGTATGCATACACTAAATTGCCTAAATGAAATTGATTTAAAAATCTTTTAAGACGTGAAGAGTTGGCCACCTTCGTTATTAAAGCATCAAATCCGACACCCATATTATTGATAAAGTACGTGACATCGCCCTGTTCATTTTTGATTTCACCGATATCAGCAAGGAAAGGTCGGGTTTTGGCCCGTTCTGAAATAAACTGCAATGCCGCAAGCGGATTTTTAGGAATACCGTATCCTCTTCTAAAATCATTGCCCGAACCTGCTGGGATCATGCCAATCATGGCATTACGAGCATTAGCGGCACCATTAATAACCTCATGTAAGGTGCCGTCACCACCAATTGTAACAATCATAACCAAATCTTCAGCATCTGTACCATTAAGCAACGCTCCGACAATTTCTGCAGCATGCCCTCGATATTCTGTAAACGCTGCATGAAAAGGAATTTGCTCTAAAGTAAGCTGTTTCTGAACCTTTTTCCACACTTTCATGGAGTAACCATTCTTTGCTTGAGGATTAATGATAAAATGGATGCTGTTCATTTACTCAACCTACATTTTCCTGATTATTCTTGTTCTGATTCTATTTCCCACTCCGGCCTGCGAACACTAGTGGTTTGACAATAATTTAGCAATGCCTGGGCTGCTTTTAATTGAATATGCTTTAATGGTGAACGCTGCTTTCTCATCGTCTGAAACCATTTTTCATAATTTCTTCTCTCAATAAACTTCGTATCATACGGGGCAGATGGATAATCGATATAGCCATTGCGGGTTAAAACCACCTTATGAATCGGCAACTCAATTCCATATCGACTTAAAATGTTTTTCGTTACTTTTTCAGTTCGGTTTAGTGCTAGTAAAGGATTCAAAACTTTTTGTTCTTGCTCCTGATTACGTTTAATCCAGAAGTGATCATTGGAACCGACAAAGACCGCCCGCTCTTCTTCCTCTAAAAAAGTGATACACCAAACATCCGTTGGGGTTATGAGAATAATTTCCACTTCCACTGGTGCGGTTTTTAAAAGAAAAATAGGATGAAACAAGACAAGGACTGTATCCGGAAACCTTTGTAAAAAATACTTCAAGCGCTCATTATGATAATAGCTCTTGCTTACAAACGATTGCTCCGCTAACGTTGTGCTGGCCCATTTTAATTGGAAGGTAAAAAGCTGTTCCAAAAAGCTTCTTTTTAAATCCTCCAATGTACCTGGTTGTATCGCCAGTGTTGGCGTAAATGAAAATGAGCTGACCGGAGTCTCTTGCTCCTCAAGCACTTCCTTTTCCACTTCTTTTTCTCTCTTTAAAAAGCCTTTTATCCGATTAAAAAAAGGTTCTTTCTCCTCTTCATACCATTCCGGAACTAACGGCTCTTCCTCGCGTTCCAGCGGAATTTCACCATTCTCCCATGCGTTCTTCAATTTATCCCATTGCTGCGTTTTCAAGCTGACAAACCGGGAGGGGTATAAGAAAATATCTTGCTCATATCTTGAAACATAGTCTTGTAACTTTATTAACTGACCCATTTTTACCATCCTTACTTCTAAAGCAATATTATCCTATTTTAAGTTTTTGTTATATGTCGGTGTTGATTTTTGGCTCATTTTCTCTGATTCCATGAAACCAAAGTTTCATACGAAATAAGCCAAAAATCGTTTTACCAACGATTCTATTTAACAAAGCTTATTTAAAAAGAAAGATTCCTTTATTTCATATTTAGGAGTCTGTTCTACATGTGTTTCGTATAAAACGATTTCATTTGCTTGAAATGTAAAAGGGACGTTTCCTGTTAAAAATACTTTCGAAAAAGGTTGTTCACCCTGCCATTTTCGCGCGAGAGTTATATGTGGTTGAAACTCTCTTGTTTCAAGTTTGAATCCCGCCTGTATACATGATTGATATACTGAATTTCGCAGTTGCAGCAGCTTTTCTTCTTTTTCTAACCGCGCCCAGAAAATTCTCGGAGAATCGCCCTTACCAAACACTCCAAAGTCTTGAATCGTTAAGGAAAAAGGGGAATGTATGGTAAGTTCCCTTGCAACATTAGTTAACGATGCTTCAAGCTGTTCCTTAGTGGCGCTTCCTAAAAAGGCTAAAGTAATGTGATAGTCCTCTTCGTGCACCCAGCGATTAAAAGGCAGTTCATTCCGTAACCGATCAGAAGTTCGCATCAAAAATGCCTTCGCATCTTGCGGAAGCTTTAAAGCGTAAAAAAAATGTGGGGTTCTTTCCATTATATCGTCCTTTCTTTGAAACATTAAATGTATTTTCTATTCTTTTCATCATAACCACCTAAAAAATGATAATCAACCCAGTTGCCCGGAATAGTATGTTTTCGATATGATAAGGGAGAAATTCGTTCATAATAGACAGTGATGGAATCATGATCGATTTGAGAGAGGAAGATTTGATGAAATTCGTAGAAAATATTGCTGATTTAATCGGCGATACCCCAATGGTAAAATTAAATCGCCTTGCTCCTGAAAATGGGGTAGATGTGTATTTAAAATTGGAGTTTTATAACCCCAGTCGTAGTGTAAAAGATAGAGCTGCTTATAATATGATAGTTGCGGCAGAGAAAAAAGGGTTGCTGAAAAAAGGAGCAACTATTATTGAGCCAACGAGTGGGAATACAGGCATTGGCTTAGCAATGAATGCTGCCGCAAAAGGTTATAAAGCGATTCTCGTCATGCCTGATACAATGACCAAAGAACGGATCAATATTTTAAAAGCATATGGTGCGGAGGTTGTGCTTACTCCTGGTGATGAAAAGATGCCAGGCTCGATAAAAAAAGCGGAGGAATTGGCAGCAGAAATTCCAAACAGCTTCATTCCCATGCAATTTGACAATGAAGCAAACCCTGATGCCCATCGACATTCAACTGCTTTGGAAATCATTGATGCGATGAAAGAGATTGGAAAACCGCTCAAAGCATTTGTTGCCACCGCAGGAACAGGTGGTACAATTACGGGAACAGGAGAAGTTCTCAAAGAGCATTATAAAAATATGCAGGTACATGTCGTCGAACCAGCGGGTTCACCCGTACTATCGGGTGGAAAACCGGGAAGACATAAGCTTGTTGGAACAAGCCCTGGCTTCATTCCAAACACATTGAATCAAGAGGTATATGATAAGATTCACCAAATTACCGATGATGATGCTTATAAAATTACCCGTCTCCTTGCAAGCAAGGAAGGTATTCTTGTTGGACCATCATCTGGCGCCGCCTGCTTTGCAGCCCTAGAAGTAGCAAAAACTTTAGAGCCTGGTACTGCAATCGTCTGTATTGCCTGTGACACAGGAGAAAGATATTTATCAAGCGATTTATTCCGTTTTGAACAATAAAAAAATCGACTTCTCAAAATCCATTTCCCACAAATTTTTGAGAGAGCATACAGATAACAACGAGCTTCGGAACTCCCCCAAAATATTCTTCATTAGATGAGCTTTGGGGAGGTTCCGAGCCAAAATTATGGGAAGCCGCTTGCTCCGAAACTGACCCATTTCCATTTCGAGTGTCAACAAGACGTAGGCCCGAGTTTAGGTTTTGTCATGAGTTGTCCTAAACGTAGCAGCTGTCCGTCAGCATATTTTAAGTATTCATGAAAAAATATAAAAGGAAGTGGAGTAAGTGAACCGTTTTACCCCACTTCCTTTATTTTAGAAGCTTATTGGATAGCCCCTGTGCATCTTAAGGTTCTATCAGCTTCTTTTTATTTGGCAAGCTCATAAATGGCGTGCGCATAAATAGCGGTTGCCTTAAGTAAATCTTCGATAATCATGTACTCGTCCTTTTGGTGCGCAATATCCGGTCTTCCCGGAAAAAGCGGACCAAATGCAACACCCGATTTCAACGACCGGGCATAGGTACCACCACCGATCGCAAGAAGCTCTGCTTTCTCTCCTGTCTGTTCCTCATAAACCTTTTTTAATGTATGTACTAAGAAGTCCTGCTCGTCCACATGATGCGGCTTCGAATCGGAAAAATTATCGATCTTGAATCCTTCAACAGTCAACTTCGCTTCCAACTTAACGATGGTTTCTTCCAAGTTTGTTGTAACTGGATAGCGCATATTAAGACCCAATCTGCCGCCATTTTCTAGATCATAACTTAATTTGCCGACATTGATCGTTAAATCTCCCGTAATGTCATCAGAATAGGCAATTCCCAATGCACGTCCACGAGAATCTTGATAAAAATAAGCAGAAACAAAATGAACAAAAGCAGCAGCTTGCTTATCGAGCTCGAGACTTGAAAGAAATTTTGCTAACATAAGACCTGCGTTTTTCCCTTTATCTGGTTCCATCCCGTGAGCAGAAATTCCTTCCAATTCAAACAGCAAACCTTCCTTTGTATTCGTATGCTTACCTGTCACATCGTTGTCCTTTAAAAAATCTTCAAAGGAACTGATTATTGGTGCAGGATTTCCAGAAATAGTAATAACCGCTTTGGCATAATCAGGAACCATATTGTATCGTCTCCCTGATTCAAAAGAAAGCAATTCATTTCCTACTTTCTCATTTGTTGAGAGTGGCTTTTGTACGAGATCATAGTCAGCAATTCCTTTCTCAGCATAAATGATTGGAAAATCAGCATCTGGAGCAAATCCACATGTCGGCATTTCCTCATGCTTAAAATAATGATCAACACAGCGCCAATTGCTTTCTTCATCAGTTCCAATAATCATACGTATCCTTTTGGTTAGCGGCAATTTTAATTCTTTCACAATTTTCATGGCATAGTAAGCAGCCATTGTTGGGCCTTTATCGTCAATTGCTCCACGGGCGAAAATCTTTCCATCTCGAATGTCAGCACCAAATGGATCACTCGTCCATCCGTCTCCTTCTGGAACAACATCGACATGGCAAAGGATTCCGATTAGCTCATCCCCCTGTCCAAACTCAAGATGTCCTGCTAAATTATCCACATTTTTAGCAATGAACCCATCTTTCTCCCCAAGCTCAAGCATGAACTGCAATGCTTCCTTAACCCCTTGACCAAGCGGTGCATCTTCCGTTGCACTGTCCTCATCTAATAAACTTTTGATTTTCAATAAATTTTGTGTATCCTCAATAAGTGACTGTTTTCGTGCTTGCACTTCTTTCATCCAATCCAATTTAATCCCTCCTCAAGTTCCTAAAAAGTTAAATGCGAGCAAGCCTATAGTAATGGGAATCGCAACGATTATGATCGCTACTACATACAATACCGTAATTGTTCGCTTTCTAGCAGCAAAATACGCATCATGCTCTTGATATTTTTTTGTAAAGGGATGAGATAAAATAATTCTCTCCCAAAGACCAGCCAACCAACTCCACATCATCAATAAAAATCCACCTAAGATGATACACTTAATCCATAATGGTGGAATAATTAGAACAGCCGCTATCGTAACTGAACAAATTTGAAAATAAGTCATAATATGGGAGCTATTGCGGATAAACACTTTGACAAACAATTCAACAAACCCATTAACTGCCGTTCTGTTCTTAAAAATACGTCGTGAATTTCGAAACAACCATGGTCGTTTTCTTGTGATCACCTTCGTTTTTTCAATATCATAGGACATTTGAAAGATCATATTAACAAGCTTCTGCTTCTCTTCATTTTCAATTAATAATTCGGCTTCCAACGCGGAATTCTTCTTTAATAACGGAAAGTAAAGAAGAAGGGCCGCACTCCCAATCACAACAGCGAACAACATCATCATTAATGAATGATTTTCCCAAAGGCGAGAAAGTGCCTGAGCTCCCCAACTTACAACGATAAAAAATCCAATTGTTAAAAAGATTCTAACCCATTTTCCTTCAATCTTTTTAATATGAAACTTAATATACATGATCATGTACTTGATCGATAATAAAAACAAAAAATATGAACCGACATGAATCGATGTTAACTGATAATGTTGAATGATAAAAGGAAGCAAAAGAGCAATTGTAAGTAAAGTAGAAAGTGCCTGAAACAGCACTGAATAACGAAATCCCCATTTTTTTAATCCGTAAAACAATTCCCTTTTCTTTACTAAAAAAACCTTATCTGCACCATCAACATAAGTTCGGTATGTACCTAGCCAAGTAAATAAATAACCTGCTACAAAAAATAACTCTATTGGCATCCATTGAATCCACGTAGGGGCTCCTTCTATCCACCAAGAGCGATAAATAACGATGAACGCGACAATAGCAGGAATGATGAGATAGAGCCAAATTGTCCAATCAGCTATTTGACGAAAGATTTTAATCTGATAATACCAATTTTGAAATAAGCGGTGACGGAAAATTTTGAAGCTGTTCATCATTCTGTTTCCTCTGCAATTTTATGAAAGCAGTCAAATAGTGAGCCACCTACAAGTCCGCACTGCTCCTGTATTTCCACTAATGTCCCTGATGCTTCGAGTCTCCCGTTATTAATGAGGAGAAAGCGATCACAAACCTTTTCCGCCGTGTCCAATACATGTGTAGACATTATAATCCCAGCCCCACGTTGTCTTTCTTCCTCAAGAGAGGCGAGGAGGAGCTTCACTGCACTTGGATCTAAACCAATAAATGGTTCATCGATTATGTAAACAGCAGGCTTCGTAACTTGAGCGAGAATAAGCATCGCTTTTTGCTGCATTCCTTTTGAAAAAGTTGCCGGCAATTGATGGGCGGCCTCATGTAATTTATACAAACGAAGGAGCTCGTTCACTTTCATTTGATATTCTTGCTCAGCTAGTTCTTCAACTGCTGCAACAAAATCCAGATGCTCCCACAAAGTCATTTCATCATAAAAAATCGGTCGCTCGGGAATATAGGAATATTTTTCTGGTAGTTGAAAGGTCGCTTCCCCTTGCAAGTATTCCATAAGGCCAAGAATCGACTTTATCGTAGTGCTTTTTCCAGCTCCATTCGGACCGATGAGCCCGATTAGCTCACCTTTTTCCAGTGAAAATTTAATATCTTTAATAATTGCTTGCTCTTTTTCGTATCCAGCTTGAACAATATCAACAGTCAATAGACTCAAAATGCTGCACCTCCTATCAATACATACGAATGAGTCTTGAAAAAGTTTGCATGAATTAAGAAATTAAGAAAGCAAAGCTGACAACGGAGCCCTGTTCACTTTCCAATAACCGAAATTAGTAATCTTTTGACTTCCTCACTAGTTTACAGATTCCCTCTTATCAACGAAAGAGCAAGGCCATTGTCTTCACTTGCTCTCTGATGCTTCAATCCATTCTCTCATTTTTAATTTTCACTTAGCAATGTAGCAAGTTCATTATACTCGTAATCGACAGCATAATCATATGCTGTTGAGCCTGTAGAATCCTTGTAGTCAACATCAACTCCATATTCCAATAGAAGTTTGACCATCTCAATGTCTTCCGCAAGCACTGCTGAAAATAATGGCGTTGTCTCGTATTCATCAACCGTATTTGGATCTGCTCCAGCCTTTAGAAGAGCCTTTGCTGCTTCGTAAGAAGAATAATACACGGCCCAATGAAGAGCGGTAGACCCTTCGAAATCCATTTCATTGATATCCATTCCTTCATCAAGAAGAGATTCTATTTTTGCCACATCATTTTCAATCGCAGCATTTATTAAAGGAGTTGTATCATCGATTTCTGAAATAACCTCCGAAAAGAAATCTGTTTTTCCAAGGGCAATAATAGTATAAGTAATGCCTGAAATCACAATGGTAATAGAAAATATTGCAATGATCAGCCCTATCCAAACGCGTCCCTTCGGTTCTTTTAATGGTTCTGTCGCTTCAGGCTCATAGCAGGCTGATAATTCATAAATTCTCTTAGGTAAATGAGGATGTGTCGAGAGTTTTTCATTCAACCAAACAAAAAATCCTGATTCTGTTTGAAGCTGCCTCATATAAATTTCATGATTTACTTTCGCGTAAAGCTCTTTTCCAATTGCAAGCATCAGCAATGCATTTGTAGATGCTTCTAATGATTGAATATAGTAGGTTGCATAACGATCACATGTATACTCACATGCCCGCAAGTATGCATTGCCAAGGAAAGGTACCCACATTGCCGGCAAAATCAACAAGCTTATTAACACATGCTTTCTTTTTAAATGGGCAAACTCATGCGCTAAAACAAACAGGACTTCCTTTTCTCCTTCTTTTTCAATCAGATCAAAGATACCTGAATAAAGAACAACCATATCTTTTTGAAAAAAACGCGTTGCAAAAGCGTTTAACATTCCTTCAGATTCGACGACATAAAGATCGGGTATTTTCGATAAACCCATATCTTTAGCTACCATCACGGCTTTTTCATAAATCTCAGGAAATTGTTCTTCACTTAGCTTTACCCCATTGCGACGAATTCCACCAACATAAAGACCATTGAGAACAAGAGAAAGAAGTAAAATAAATGCGATGACAAACACTCCAAAGATAGAAAAAGTCAAAAGAATGTAAATCAAAATACTAAAAATGAGAACAAGCCCAAAATAAATGTTTTCCTTTCGATGAACCAGTTGATTTTCAATTGTTGTATCCAAAAACAAAATCTTCCTTTCTTGATAGTCTGTTATGAATTATAACCGATTGAGAAAAAATCGAATAGAGGGAAATTTTAGTTTCCTCGACCAAAGAATGAGCATCCCGTTCCCTCCATATAGATGCTCAATACTTATTGTTTTGCCTCATTCCGAGAGTCATTGCCAAATTCAAATCAAGCAATTGTTGAAGTCAACTACAGGATGTTAAAAGCTAGCAATACTACTAGTCATTCTGTAAAAACTCGATTATGAAGTGTCAAACACGGTCAGTCAATCTAGAGTCAGCGTCCGCTCTTATCTACATAACTAAAAAGAACTGTATGATAAGTTATAAGAATTTTCAAATTTCGTACATAAATAGCTTGTCTTTTCCCATATGTATTACTGAGTAAGACAAGAAAGGGGAGAAGAATATCAACAAATTAATTCATTAAAGTAGAAATTATTAAAAAATAAGTTTAGAATTATGTTATAAGGTTTAATATGAAAATATATTTGAAAGAAATCGATAAAGGGGTTGTCTTGGGAAAAGAAGCGTACATATGTATGAGAAGATTCTCATAGAAGCTGTCAGTTGTAGGATTATGCCACAGGTTTGAAAAAAGGATAGGGAGTGGTTTTTTGAAACCTTCGACTAACCGGATGATAAACCGAATCAAATCCGTCTACATGTTTATTAATCAACAAGGAACTGTAACAACTCAAGAGCTTGTAGAAGAATTTGGTACAACTCCTCGGACGATCCAACGAGATTTAAATGTTCTAGCTTATAACGACTTAGTTGAAAGCCCAAGTCGCGGTAAGTGGACAACAACACAAAAAAAAGTAAAAATGACCTCGTAACTGAAAAATTAACTTTAAGAAATTAGAAGTCGCCTCAATTGGGGCGACTTCTTTATGCAGATATTTCACTTTACTTCATATTCAAGCAAACTCTTTATTTCCTGTTCCGTTAACTCTCTATACTCTCCGAGTTCAAGCGTTTCATCGAGTTCCAACGGCCCCATCGATATTCGTTTCAAATAGAGCACTTTTTTCCCTACTGCCTCAAACATTCTTTTTACTTGATGAAATTTACCTTCAGTAATCGTTAATTCAATGTCCGAACGTAGTCCTGTTTTTAAAATTGTCAGCTCCCCTGGCTTCGTAACATAACCATCATCTAACATAACACCCTTTTTAAAAGCGGTCACATCCTCTTCTGATACTTCCTGATCGATAACCGCAAAGTAGGTCTTTGGCACATGCTTCTTAGGGGATAATAAACGATGGGAAAGCTGTCCGTCATTCGTTAAAAGTAAAAGCCCTTCTGTATCCTTATCCAATCTTCCAACTGGAAATGGAGAGAAAATAGCATCTTCCATTTCTAACAGGTCAACAACGGTTTTTTCGTAATGATCCTCCGTTGCAGAAACAACGCCAGGCGGCTTATTCATCATTAAATAGATAAATTCTTTATACTCCACTACCTCACCAAAAAGAGTCACAACATCCTCTTCAGGATTAACATGTTCCTTTGCGTCTTTAACCAATTTATCATTTACCTTAACGACTCCGTCTTTCAGCAGTTTTTTTACATCTTTACGGCTGCCATAGCCAAGATTTGCAAGCATTTTATCAATTCTCATTTTCCTATCCTCATTTCCACATTACTCACTGGGCAAATCGCATCGAAAACAGACTAAGCAGCTACAACGACTAAATTTATGGATAATAAACAAGACGCAGCAAATGGTAACCTGTATTTTGCTTTTCTTGCTGCTACTCTGTTCTAACACAAACACCCTTGCATCAACAAGGGTGATGTATAATTTGAACAGCTGTGCCTCTATTTCACGTATACGGGAATCCGCAATTTCCATATCGTTAAATTTTTAGCCTCAGTTTTTCTTTAATGCTGTCAACCCTAGCACCAAAAAGAAAATTAACAAGTTTCGATTTTAAACCTAAATAGAAATACACTCCCGCACCTGCTATTGCACAAATCGCGACAATGATAAGCGCTTCAAGCTTGACGTCTGGTGAAAGGAACATCGTCAGTAAATAATACACAAGCTTTGTAACGAAATACATAATCGCCGTAAAGATCACGATTAAGATCCCTCTTCTAAAAACAAGACGAAAGCGATATTTAGAGAATGCTTTAATCACAAATAAATTGATTAAAATTGCCACACTATAACCAAGTGCCGTTGCTAGAATCGCGCCCTTTGTTTCCATCAATTTTATCAACGGGATATTCAAGCTGAGCTTAATTAAAATGCCCACCAATAAACTAAGAATATTAAATTTCTGCGCATCAATTCCTTGTAAAATAGCTGCTGTCACGGCATAAAGGGCAAAGAGCATCCCTATTGGCGCATACGCTTCTAATACTTCTGCTCCCAGAGCATCTGGCTCATAAAACACCGTATAAAAAGGCTCTGCTAATAGGGATAAACCAAGAGCGGCTGGTAATGTTAAATAGGTAAGCACTTGAAACGTTTGATTCAATTGACGATTTAATCCGAGCTGATCTTGCTCTGTATAGGATTTAGTGACTGCTGGGACTAATGTTAACGAAAAAGCTGTTGCCAGTGAAACTGGAATAATGACAAGCTTTTGCGCCTGGAAATTAAGAATTGAAAAAGCATGCTCAGCATCATTGAAAGCATAACCCATCGAGACCATCGTTGGATTAAAAGTTAGCTGATCAATAAACTGAAACAATGGATTGGCAATTCCGACTAATACAAAGGGAATGGAATAAAGAAGGATTTCCTTGTAAATGTCTTTAACAGAAATATCTATCGTTTTTCGATCACGAAGCAGCAGTTCATCAAACATCGGCTTTTTCTTAACCCAATACCAAAATAGAACCGCAAGTCCTCCAAGACCACCGATAAAAGCCGCAAAAACAGAAAAGCTAACTGCCGTTACTAAGCTCCCTTTCATTACCTCCAAAACAATAAAGGCACCGGCTAATACGAAGGCAATCCGGACAATTTGTTCGACTACTTGAGAAACCGCTGTCGGTTCCATTGATTGATGGCCTTGGAAAAAACCTCTTATAATAGACATAAATGGAATAATGATTAAAGCAAAACTAACTGCTCGAATAACAGTTGTGACATCTGCCATATGATCGATAAAATCTGGATCGGTAATAACCATAGCTGCTAAAGTAGGGGCAGCCATATATAAAATCAGAAAGGAAATAATTCCTGTAATCGCCATTAACACGAGACCTGTCTTAAATAATTTCCTTCCTACGGCATATTCTTCTATGGCATTATATTTTGAAATAAATTTAGAAACAGATGCAGGAATCCCTGCCGTCGCAATACTGATGAAAATCGTATAGGGAACATAGGCATAATTGTAAAGAACCGTTCCTTCATTCCCTACTAAGGCAAAAAAAGGAATGACATAAAACAAGCCAAGAAATTTCGAAATAAACGTACCAGAGGTTAACACAAATGTCCCTCTTAACAGCTTTGAAGACATAACATCCCATCCTAATCAAAAATCAGCGAGCAAAAAAATCTTCCAATTTAACAGTTTACACTTCTTTAAAAATAACTTCTACCTTTATATGTATCCTTTTCATGACAATCGTTCATGTTCTATAATATACTGATTAGATACTTTTCAAAAGTAAAAGCCCCGTTTTTAGAATAAATATCCTCCAATTACATGGAGCCGTTAAGGAGAATGAATGGATGCAAAATGATGTAATTGTCATCGGTGGTGGTCCATCTGGTCTGATGGCAGCCATAGCTGCTGGTGAACAAGGAGCAAATGTTTTATTAATCGACAAAGGGGACAGGCTTGGGAGAAAATTAGCGATTTCAGGCGGCGGAAGATGCAATGTGACGAATCGTCTTCCGATTGATGAAATCATTAAGCATATCCCGGGGAATGGGCGCTTTTTGTACAGCGCATTTTCAATTTTTAATAATGAAGATATTATCAACTTTTTCGAAAAACTTGGCATTGAATTAAAAGAGGAAGATCACGGGAGAATGTTCCCTGCCTCAAATAAGGCACAATCCGTTGTGAATGCTCTTTTAAGCAGGTTGGAACATTTGCATGTACAAATAAAAACCAACTCGCCTGTCTCTGATATTGACTTTAATGAGGAAGGTCCCATTACTGTTCATTCGGAAAATGGACAGAGCTACACCACTGCAGCAGTCATTATTGCGGTTGGCGGTAAATCAGTTCCTCACACCGGTTCAACGGGTGATGGCTATGCATGGGCTGAAAAGGTCGGCCATACAATCACCGAGCTTTACCCGACTGAAGTCCCATTAACTTCAACAGAGCCGTTTATTAAACAAAAGGAGCTACAAGGGTTATCTTTACGAGACGTTTCGTTAAGCGTACTTAATCCTAAAGGCAAAGCGATCATTACACATCAGATGGATATGATCTTTACCCACTTTGGCATCAGCGGTCCTGCTGTTCTTAGATGCAGCCAGTTTGTAGTGAAAGCAATGAAAAAGTGGAATCTCCCCGAGGTAACGATGAGCTTAGATGCACTTCCTGATAAAAAAGAAGAGCCTCTTTTTCAAGAATTACATAAATTAATCAAAACGGAACCGAAAAAAAGTGTGAAAAATATTTTAAAAGGATTGCTCCCTGAACGTTATTTACTTTTCCTTCTCGCCTATAATGAAATTGATCCAGCCATCCAAGGAGCCAATCTTTCTTCTGATAAGCTCCGTGCATTCACACATAGCTGCAAACAATTTCAATTTAAAGTAAACGGGACGCTTTCTTTAGAAAAAGCCTTCGTTACTGGCGGAGGTGTTTCCGTAAAAGAAATCGAGCCGCAGACAATGGCCTCAAAGAAAAAGAATGGACTCTACTTCTGTGGGGAAATTCTCGATATCCATGGCTACACTGGTGGCTATAACATTACCTCTGCTCTCGTAACAGGGAGACTGGCAGGAATGAATGCAGCGCTCTTCGTTCAAGAAAATAAAAAGTGAAGCCTCCTTGTTAAGGGCTTCACTTTTTATTTACGGTAAACAATCATTGCAGAAAAACAATAAACCTGTTCCTGCTCTTCTTCATCCTCTGGAAATGCAGCAATATTGTATTTAATATCAAGTAGCTTTTTTTGATCCAATCGTTCCAAAAAACGATTCATTTCTCTTTCTAAATCTTTTTCATGCTCCTGATCAAATAACTTAACCTGGATCACCGTTCTTCTCTCCCAATCTTTTTTATCCATTATTGACAAATTGGGAGGATTTTATAACGATTAGACGATTACTTCACCGTTCCATTCCAGCATTCCGCCGACCATATTCCGCACTTTATAGCCTTGATCCTGTAAATAATAACACACATTTTCACTTCTTCTACCCGAACGGCAAATAAAAATATATTCCTTGTCCTTATCAAGCTCATCTAAATGATTGGGGATCTGTCCCATTGGAATATGTTTCGCTCCTTGAATCATCCCTTGTGCGACTTCCTCATCTTCTCTCACATCAATAAGAAGTAATTCTTCACCATTTTCAATTTTCTGCTCTAATTCTTCCGTTGTTATGGTCTTAATCGCTTCCATCACACAACACCTCACATTTATCACTATTTAAACAGTAAAAACATTTTATTATAATACTATAAATGAAAAAGGCTCCAGTTGTCATGCTATAGGTTTTTTACGCTTGTTATAAGTGATGTTCATTCACTGTTTCAATAAAGCAGGAGATTTTTTTCGAAAAGAGACCAGCATATATTATTTAAGCTTTGCTTCAAAATATTACTTTTCAGATTTAAAATCTTTCGTAGCTATAATTACTCTCCCAACCAACAGCATATTTGGATATGAAACAACGGAACTACATTCCTTATTATCTGTTTATAAATAAGTTTATCTTTATTTCCTTTACTTTTAAGTGGATAAACTATTTATCACTGTAACTTTATAAGTTTTAAACTCGTTGTATATATTAAATCGTTTTACAGGAGGTTTTTCACAAATGAGGAAATGGGAAATCCTTTTCGCTATGCTTTTAATATTTCCGGTATTAAATGGTTGTGCAAGTTCATCTACTCAAAATGAAAATAAAGAAATTGATAAAATTATTTTAACTTCTTTTTCAGATAAAAGCCACGAAGTCACCGTGAACAAGCCAGATGTATATAAACTCCAAGCATTTTTGAACAGTAACAAGAAAATGGAGGGAATCATTAATATGACTGCTCCAGATTATATCGTATCTGCTATTTATAAGGACAATCGAGAGGATAAATATCATCTATGGGTAGGAAATAAGGAAGAAACAAGTGCAATTTCTGAAATAGATAACACTGAATCTCTTTATACGCTTTCTTCAGAAGCTACACAAAAAATCCAAGAGCTAATGAAAGCAAATGAGAACTAACTGAAAATGGTAGTTCTAAATTTTGCGCAGGCACTTGCTTTTCTGAGGGAAGGCGGTGAGCATCCTCTGAGCAGCCGCTCCTGCCGGAGACTGATTGGCCGGAAGCAATGCCTAAAGCTCTTCGAACCGGTCAATAAATACCAAGTCGAATAACACTCCCTTTCAATTTTCCTGTAAAGTTTCAGGAGGAGTTTTTCAATTTTTCTTCCTTTATCGGATTTTTACATCCACCCTTTTTCTTTAGCCACAGCAATGGCCTCAATTCTATTTTTAACGTTTAACTTATTAATTGCTTCAGAAATATAGTTTCTTACGGTGCCAGAAGACAAGTACAGCTCCTGCGATATTTCCTTTGCCGTCTTTCCCTCTGCCACTAATCTTAATACTTCTTTTTCTCTTTCTGTTAGTGGATTATCTCCCTGTAAGCTTCCGAATACCAACTCTGGCGCATATTCTCTTTTTCCCTTCATCACATTTCGAATCGCTTCCGCCAATTCATCACTGGAGCCATCCTTTAATACATAGCCATGAACTCCTGCATTTACGGCTCTTTTAAAATAGCCTGGCCGGGCAAAGGTCGTGAGGATAATGATTTTACTAGGAGAACCTATTCTCATCAAATCCTCAGCCACCTCTAATCCGGATTTAATCGGCATTTCTATATCGAGAAGACAGACATCTGGTTCCAGATTGATAACAGTGTTATAAGCTTCCTCCCCATTTCCCACTTCTTCTATCACTTCGATATCATCTTCCATATTTAAAAGAGAGCCTAATGCACCTCTTAACATCCGCTGATCTTCAGCTATAATAATGCGAATCATGATACATCTTCAGCCTCCCTTTCCTTGATAATAATCGGGACTGTTATTTCCAGTCTTGTTCCTTGTTTAGATGTTAATTGCAGGGCTCCATCAATAAGCTCTAACCGTTCTTCCATTCCTTTTAAGCCATTCCCCAACCTAGTAGGATCCGAAATCCCCACACCATCATCTTCGATTGCGATCACGACCTCTCCTTCAAGAGAGCAGATGGAAACATAACAATTTTTTGCTTCACTATGTTTAACCACATTAGTAACTGCTTCTTTTAAGCACAAGCTTAAAATATTTTGAGTCAAGTATGGGATATCGCTTACATCCGAATCACCATTTAAATGTAAGGCAATTCCTGCTGTTTGGAGCAATGCTTGGACTTCTATAATTTCTTCCGCCACCGTAATGGTTCTCATATCTGATACAAGTTCGCGGACCTGAGATAATGCAGATCTAGCCGTTCTTTCCATCTCCTGCGCCTCTTTATGCGCTCTTTCCGGGTCCTTAACTGCCAGCTTACCTACAAGCTGGCTTTTTAGCGCCAACAACGATAATGTATGACCGAGGGTATCATGAAGATCACGGGCAATTCTCATTCTTTCCTCTCGCTTTACAAGTTCTTTAATTTGTTCGTTTGCTTCATCCAATTTTCTTTCAAGCTCCATCCTGCTGACCATGGAGCGTATTCCAAATGGCGCCACAAGCATAATAATAATAAAAGGGGTAAAATAAAAAATGCTCCTCTCAAAGTCATGCGCTGCCATATGAATGAGCAATGGCAAAATAATCGCACCTGCAAGAAACATCAACATATAAAAAAATATTTTTTTCTGTTGATACCAGCCAATAAAATGAGCAGAAAAAAAGCCAAGAAATACATTATTTACATTATAAAAAAGAGAAAGAATCAAAATAATCCCAATTTGCATGAAGAGCCAAAAACTAAACATGTTTTTGGCTTCACTTGACACATAAAGCTGTCGGTACGTGAAAAGAAAAAGAAATAGCAATAAGTATCCAAATATTTGTTTAAAGCTGCTCTCCTGACTCACATAATAGCCTGGCATTAATAAATACACTAAAAAAATATATGGGAACAGACCATACTGTCTAGGAAAGAGCGCAAATCTTTTTTTCTCACTCATAAAATCTTACACCGCCGCTTCTTGTTTTCTCCTGATATAGCTTGATAATACCATGAAAATGATGAGATATCCGATTAAAACAAGAACATTCGAAACGTCTGGCCCATTTCCACGGACAATTTGCCATGCTCCATTTCCGAAATTATAGGAAGGGAGCCACTGGGCAATTTTTTGAACGATCGTTGGCATAATTTCCAACGGCATCCACATCCCTCCGGATAGAGCTAATAATAGATAAACGAGATTGCTGACACCTGAAACCGTGTCGACCCGTTTCATAGTCCCAAATAGTACGCCGAGAGCTAAAAAAGGAGCAGATGCGAGCAAAATCCATAGCCCACTGAGCAACCATTCTAGAGGTGATAAAGTAACACGATTTATAAAGCCTCCTGCCGTAAAAATAACGATGATCGAGAGAATATGAATGACCGTTTGGCCAACCATTTTTGCGAAAAAGTAAGCGCTAGTTGATATCGGTGTAATTCTCATGAACAGTGACCAGCCTTGCGTTCTCTCCTCGACAAGTCGAATCCCGAGCGTCATAATAGCAGAACCCATTACACTAAAGGTCGTCATAGACATCAAATAATGGGCTTGCCATTCCTGATCATTGTCGAAAGCATTATTAAAAATTCTTGTAAAAATCACATAAAAGACAATTGGCATAAGCAGAGACCAAAAAACATAATAGGGGTTTCGCAAAATCTTGATTATTTCCATTCTACACTGCATCAATAACCCTTTCATTTATATGGCCTCCTTATTTTTCGTTAGTTGCTCAAACGCTTCATCCAGTCTTCCCTTTTCAATCTCAATCCCTTTGACTCCAAGCCTTTTTTCAAATAAGTAAGCAAGTACGTCATCCGTTTGCTCGGTTACAACAATGACGCGATTATTCTTTACATAAACATCAGAGACGATCGCTAAGCTTCTAATTTCATCCAACGGCACTTCACTATTTTCAATAAAGGAAACAGACTGTTTTGTAAGCCTGTTTTTTATCGCATGTGGAGTTCCATCTGCGACAACCTCGCCCTTATGGAAAAGGAGAATTCTCTCTGCAACATCATCTGCCTCCTGCAAATAATGAGTCGTGAAGATAATCGTTTTTCCCTTTTCTTTTAATGCTTTAACAGTATCCCAAAATCGTTTTCGGGCTGTAATATCCATTCCAACTGTTGGCTCATCAAAAAATAATAGATCCGGATCACCGGCGAGTGCTAGTGCAAACCCCAGCCTTCTTTTTTGCCCACCTGAAAGCTTATCAGCCCTTTTTTTCATCTCTTCTTTCTTCAGGCCTGTTAATGCCACAAGCTCCTCAAAATCCATCGGTGTTGCATAGTAGCTCCTAAATAATTGAATTATTTCTTTCACTGTTAAGGTATCAATTACGCTTACTTCCTGAAGCATGGCCCCAATCTTTTCACGCACGGCCTTTTCCTTTGGGTCCATTCGAAAAATTTCAACTTTCCCCTCTGTTGGCTCTAATAATCCTAACATCATCAGGATGGTCGTCGATTTCCCAGCACCATTGGGACCTAAAATAGCGACTACCTCACCTCTCTGAATCGAGCAGGAGAGTTCATCGACAGCTGTTTTATCTTTAAATTTCTTTGTTGCTTTTTCGATTGAAACCACTTCTTCCACCTCATCCACCTCCATCGTTTCTATATTCAGTATAACGTCGGAACAAATGTTGAGATTAGTGGATTGTGTCATCAATATGTGATGACATTTGTCATAATTGTTCTTTTTCCATAAGCTAAAATTTGCAAAACACAAGCGCAGGACGCCTTCGGAACAATCAGAAAGCAGATAGTTCCTGCGTGCTATTCCAGAAATATTCCTTAGTGCTCATCGCTGCACAAACATAAAAGGGTCCGTTTTTTCAATATAAGAAGCCTACGGTGCTGGCAACTCCGGTTGACTTATCGTTCGTTGTAAAAATCCAAATACCGAGTTTAACTGGGAGCTGAAGTTTGTTAGGCTTTGGGTTTGTTCCGGCCCAATCACACTTAATTTTTTATATAAAAAACTCCCCATTAAATAGCAGATTACATATTAATCTGGCCACTTAATGGGGAGCATATCAAAAATTCATTCAATCCTTTTATTTAGTTAGCAACAATGTTCACTAGCTTACCTGGAACAGCAATGACTTTCCGTACAGTTTTGCCGTCAATTTGTTCCTTTACCTTTACATCTCTCATAGCAATTTCTTCAAGCACCTCTCTATTTGCATCAGCCGGTACCATTAGCTTCGCCTTGACCTTGCCGTTAATTTGCACGACAATCTCAACCTCATCATCTACAAGCTTCGCTTCATCATATGCCGGCCATGCCTCATACGTAATCGTTCCATCGTGTCCTAGCTTTTCCCACAGCTCTTCTGCTATATGCGGAGCTATAGGTGCTAACATCTTCACAAAACCTTCCACATAGCGAATTGGCAATACTTCCACTTTATATGCTTCATTAATGAATACCATAAGCTGAGAAATCGCCGTATTAAAACGCAAGCCTTCAAAATCCTCTGTTACTTTTTTGACCGTTTGGTGATATACCTTTTCTAATTGAATATCTTCACGATCCTTCACCTTCGGACTTAACGTACCGTCCTCTTCAACGAACAGACGCCAAATTCGATCTAAGAAGCGGCGAGAGCCATCTAAACCATTTGTTGACCAGGCGATCGATGCATCAAGTGGTCCCATGAACATCTCATACATACGCAGTGTATCTGCACCATGACTAGCAATAATATCATCTGGATTTACAACATTTCCTTTTGATTTACTCATTTTTTCATTGCCTTCTCCAAGAATCATCCCTTGATTGAATAGCTTTTGGAATGGCTCTTTTGTCGTAACAACGCCGATATCATAAAGGAATTTGTGCCAGAAGCGGGCATAAAGCAAATGAAGTACCGCGTGCTCTGCCCCTCCAATATAAATATCCACTGGCAGCCATTCTGCTAATTTTTCTTTATCCGCTAATGCCTTATCATTATTTGGATCGATGTAACGCAAGAAATACCAGCAGCTCCCTGCCCATTGCGGCATTGTATTCGTTTCTCTACGGCCTTTCTTCCCTGTTACTGGATCGACAACATTGACCCAATCTTCAATGTTCGCTAACGGAGATTCTCCCGTTCCAGAAGGTTTAATCTCCTTTGTAACAGGAAGAATTAATGGAAGTTCTTCCTCAGGTACTGCTGTCATCGTCCCATCTTCCCAATGAATAATTGGGATAGGTTCACCCCAGTAGCGTTGGCGGCTAAACAACCAATCGCGAAGACGATAAGTAACTTTTTTTGTTCCGATCCCTTTCTCTTCAAGCCAAGCAATCATTTTTGCAATGGCTTCTTCTTTGCCCATCCCGTTCAAGAATCCAGAATTCACATGCTCACCATCACCTGTATATGCTTCTTTCGAAACATCCCCGCCAGCAACAACCTCGCGGATTGGCAAGGCAAATTTTTGCGCAAATTCAAAGTCTCTTTCATCATGTGCAGGAACAGCCATTATTGCGCCGGTACCATAGCTGACAAGTACATAGTCAGCAATCCAAATAGGCATTTTTTCATTATTGACTGGATTAATCGCATATGCACCAGTAAATACACCTGTTTTCTCTTTTGCTAAATCGGTACGTTCTAGGTCGCTTTTTGTTTTTACCTGCTCTAAATAAGCGGTTACTGCCTCTTTTTGTTCAAAGGTCGTGATTTTTTCTACAAGGGCGTGTTCAGGAGCCAATACCGCATAGCTTGCGCCAAACAGCGTATCCGGGCGTGTCGTAAAGACAGTAAACGTTTCATCATGCCCATCAATGGCAAATGTCACTTCCGCACCTTCTGAGCGTCCAATCCAGTTCCGCTGCATTTCTTTAAGGCTCTCCGGCCAATCCAATTCCTCTAAATCTTCAAGAAGACGATCAGCATAAGCTGTAATTTTTAACATCCATTGCTTCATCGGACGGCGCTCAACCGGATGCCCTCCACGCTCACTTTTGCCATCGATAACCTCTTCATTTGCAAGTACCGTTCCAAGTGCAGGACACCAGTTAACTGCTACCTCATCAATATATGCCAAGCCTTTTTCATATAGCTTTAAAAAGATCCATTGCGTCCACTTATAGTAGCTCGGATCTGTCGTGTTAATTTCTCTATCCCAATCATAGGAAAACCCTAGTGCCTTGATTTGGCGTTTAAATGTTTCGACATTATGCTTTGTGAACTCTGCTGGATCATTTCCTGTATCCAACGCGTATTGCTCAGCAGGAAGACCAAAAGCATCCCATCCCATTGGATGAAGAACGTTATAGCCTTGCGCACGTTTCATTCTTGAAAGGATGTCTGTTGCTGTATAGCCTTCAGGATGCCCTACATGAAGTCCTGCACCTGATGGGTATGGGAACATATCAAGAGCATAAAATTTTCTTTTCCCTTTATTCTCACTCGTTTTATATGTTTTATTTTTTTCCCAGTAGCTTTGCCACTTTTTTTCAATTTCCTGATGATTATAGCTCATCTTTCTTTCCTCCTAATAAAAATATTGTGTGAATATGTAGATGATTATTGCGATATTTTGGGGCACTCTTTTCAATGATAATTCATTAGCTAGCAGCATACATACGAAAGGGTTAGAAGGCTCTATCAAAACAAATAGCAGTTGCGAGAACATAATAAAAAACCCCTCATCCCGAAAAGGGACGAGAGGATTATCATTAACTCTCCCGCGGTACCACCCACATTAGTGACAAAGTCACTCGCTCAACCATCCGTAACGCGGTTAACGGCAAACGCTACTTATTTTCACGCTTGCGACTCAAAGGCGAGTTCGTGATGATCCCGGTTGACTTTCACCTGCCGTCAACTCTCTAAATACGGGTGAACATCATTACTATTCCTTATCCCAGTCATTATTTTTATAAATGGCTTTGTTAAAAAAAATTACTGATAAAAGCGATTTTGGGCCCATTTCATGTGAAAACTTGATTCGACACGTCTTTTTACGATAACTGAAAGGTTTTCTGATTCCATGAGCGAATCGACATACAACAAAGCTTTATAGATACAAACATTGTATAAAATTTCCGAACGAGTTGCAAGTTGTTAAAATGGCGAAAAAGTAATAACTAGTATACGTTCATCTTCTTAAAATGTACCATCTCATATTCGATTTTACCATCTTTTTTCAAAATTTATACATGGTGATTTAATGACTAACTTCCGAAACAACCTTTTGCTCAGCTTTCATTGCCAATTTCCGATCATAGAAAATCGTTGTGAAGATGGCGATCACAAATAAGAAAATCAAAACGGTAAAAAGCATCGACATCCCATATAAATCAACCAATAAACCTCCGAGAATGGGTCCAATCATTCTTCCGCCAGTTGCTGTACTGTTGACAATCCCTTGATAAAAGCCTTCTCTTCCTTTCGGAGCAAGCTTATCAGCAATCGTTGGCACTGCTGGCCAAACTAGCATTTCTCCCACGGTTAAAATAATCATCGCGGTTAAAAAGCCAAAAAATGCCTCCGCCTTTGCTGCAATTAAAAAAGAAATAATAAAGATCAACATTCCGATAACAATTTGCGTCTTAACATTTTTTTCAATTGCTTTTATTCTCAGTGCTCTATTTAAAAATGGCTGCCCTAACACAATTAACGCACCGTTAATTGTCCACAAAAAACTGTATTGCTTTAATGATATATTTAATTGCTGTGTATAAGTGGAGATTGTCGCCTGCCACTGTACATAGCCTACCCAACAGAGAAGATAGCCGATACATAAAATCAGCAGTGCATATAATTTTGTATAATCTTTATCAGGTTTTGGTTCTAATCGTGCCACTGATTGCAAATTTGTTGTCGTTTGAATCGTACGATACCCCATTAAAGCAATAGCTAAAAAGATAACATACATCAATGTGTTTGCAATGAAAATAAATTGGAATGAATAAGAAGCAACAATTCCACCCAATGAGGCACCGATCGCCACTCCGAGATTTTGCGCGACATATATGGCATTAAAGGCTCTTCTGCCCCCTTCTTTCCAAACAGCGCCAGCCATTGCATACATGGATGGAAAAATGATTCCTGAACCAAAACCAGCTATCGTGAGAAAGGTGACATAGGGCAAAAAGCTATGCCAAAAAGACAAGCCTGTAAATGAAACAACGGTAATGGTAATCCCTAAAAGAATAGACTTATATCCGCCAATTTTGTCAAAAAGAAAACCGCCAAACAAGTTCCCAATTACAGTGGCCCCTGCATTTAACATCAAAACTATTCCTGAGATGGACAAGGTCTTGCCAAGATGCTCATGAATATAAATCGCATTTAAAGGCCATAAAAAAGAAGAACCTGTAACATTTACCGCCATCCCAATAACTAAAAGCCAAAGACTTCGTGGCATGCCAATCGCTCCTTTCCTTGTTCCCTTTATATTTGTAAACAGCGTCTATATAGCGCAAAATTTCGAGTTCCAAAATATTATATTATTCCTTTTTTGCTTTCAGTGCAATGATTTAATTTATTCAGTTTTTTCATATAAAAATGAATTTTCCCTAGACTATAAAAAAGGAACGGAGCTGGGACATAACTAGCTTCAAATAATGAGAAAGGTGAATTTGAGGGTACTCAAATTCACCTTTCTCTATTTTTGTGTGTTCATTTTTCTATTACCTTAGTTAATGGCCGTGAATTTT
>NZ_SWLZ01000017.1 GCF_005502275.1 Robertmurraya siralis | reverse complement strand
GATAGGCTCATTCCCATATACATACCGTAAAACTATTTTTATTCTTTCTTCTGCAGTAAATTTGGACATAAAAAAACCCCCGTAAACGTCAGATTGTGTCTAACATTTACGGGGCAGTTCAAGATAGCTTCACTTGCTTTTTAGTTTGGAGCGTGTAATTGTTTTTTTATTTTCCTCGTACAAACAATAGATAAGCTCCGAAGCCAATGAATAGGATTGGCCAATAATTTAGTACAGATGTGATGCCATTTTCAAAAAAACCTAGCCAGTCGATAATTTTCTCATAAAAAAGGAGCATGATTGCCAATACTAGGAATAATAGACCTTGGAATAGACCGGATCCGACTTTTTGATAACGGAGGAGAAAGCCGAGAGCAATAATTAAGATAAAGGCCCCGGTTGAGTTCGGCCAAATCGTAAGATGTTTAATAACATGGAAATGCAGACCGAATCCAGCGAGGATGACCCCTGGCAAAATTGCATCATAATCCTTTGCTAAGTAGCCTTGAAATAGGAAAGCTAGGCCTACAATGATTAAGAGAGTCGGCCATGTGTGAAGGCCGTCGAAAAGGGTAATATTTGCTTGTTCTAAAAAGAAGTATCCCCCAAATCCTAAAAGAATGATTCCAGGGAAAATTCGTTGATTTTTCATTTTTACACTTCCAACGTAAATTTGTTCAATTTCTATTTAATCATATCTTGATTTGATGAAAAGAAGAAGTGTTATTTTAAAAATTATTTATCGTAAACCATATTAATATGAGAAAAAACTGGCCCTTTTCTCTGTCTATAGATTTATTCACGAAATTGTTGATTTTGGCAAATACAATGTGAATCGACTCACTTGAATAGTCCTATCTTTTTTGTTAAGGTACTAGAGGAAGAACTTTGTCGGAATAAGAAGAAACAGGCTCTATCAACATATTTCAACTTTTATAAATTATCCATTTTCATGATATGTTCACATTTCTTTAGTTATTAGAAATCTTATCATGTTATAATAATTATTAAGTGGAACGATTTCTCTTCGTTTAAAATTGGTTCACGCATTTACGAACATTTTTGGGGGTACGAAACAATCATGCATATTCTAACTGTTGGTCTAAATTATAAAACAGCCCCAGTTGAAATTCGAGAGCGTTTAACGTTTGACCCTTCTCAGTTAGGGGAAGCAATGAGTAGGCTGAGCGGGAAAAAGAGTATCCTTGAGAACGTTATTCTATCAACATGCAATCGCACAGAAATATATGCCGTCGTAGATCAGATTCATACCGGACGTTATTATATCAAGGAATTTTTATCAGAATGGTTTAACATTCCACAGCAAGAGTTTTCACCATTCTTATTTGTGTATGAACAGGATGGCGCGATTGATCACTTGTTTAATGTTGCTTGCGGTTTGAATTCTATGGTTTTGGGGGAAACGCAAATCCTTGGACAGGTGCGCTCTAGTTTTAAGGAGGCGCAAGCAAAGGAAACAACTGGTACGGTTTTTAACCAGTTATTTAAACAGGCGATTACATTGGCAAAACGGGCTCACTCTGAAACAGATATTGGTGCTAATGCAGTCTCTGTTAGCTATGCCGCGGTTGAATTAGCGAAAAAAATATTCGGTTCATTAAACGGAAAGCATGTCCTTATTTTAGGGGCGGGTAAGATGGGCGAGCTAGCGATTCAAAACCTTCATGGCAATGGTGTGAGCCAAGTGACGGTTATTAATCGAACATTTGAAAAGGCAAAAAACCTTGCTGAGCGTTTTTCAGGTCAAGCAAAATCATTAAACGAACTTCAATGTGCATTAATGGAAGCCGATATCCTGATTAGTTCCACTGGAGCAAAGGATTTTGTCATCACGAAGGATATGATGGAATGCGTAGAAAGATTGCGAAAAGGGAAGCCGTTATTTATGGTTGATATCGCAGTGCCGCGTGACTTAGATCCAAAGCTTACGGAATTGGATAACGTTTTCTTATATGATATTGATGATTTAGAAGGAATTGTTGAGGCAAACTTACAAGAGCGTCAAAAAGCAGCGGCAAAAATTTCGCTCATGATTGAAGCTGAAATCGTTGAGTTCAAGCAATGGTTAAATATGCTGGGAGTTGTACCTGTTATTTCAGCGCTGCGTGTTAAAGCGTTGAAAATTCAGGCTGAGACGATGGACAGTATCGAAAGAAAACTGCCACATCTTTCTGACCGGGAAATAAAGGTGCTGAATAAGCATACGAAAAGTATTATTAACCAAATGTTAAAGGATCCGATTTTACAGGCGAAAGAACTTGCCGGCCAAAATAATGCTGACGAAGCATTGGAATTATTTATGAAAATATTCAATATTGAAGATCTTGTAAAAGAACAGCAAGATTCGAAAGTTGCCGATTTAAAGAGAGCTGTTGTTGCAACACCACAAGCTTCCTTTCAATCATAAAAGGGGTTCTAACTATGATTGAGGTTTACATGACTCGGCTACATGAATTCACAATCATTCTTTATGCCTTGAGTATTTTATTATATTTTATTGATTTTCTTTACAGTAGCCGGAAAGCAAACCAAGTTGCCTTCTGGTTACTTGCGTTTGTATGGCTTTTGCAATCGGCTTTTTTGTGTATTTACATGGTGAATACAGGCAGATTTCCAGTGCTGACAATCTTTGAAGGTCTTTATTTTTATGTCTGGGTTTTAATTACTTTGTCGCTTGGGATTAATCGGTTATTAAAAGTTGATTTCATCGTTTTTTTTACGAATGTCATTGGATTTGCGATCATGGTCATTCACACATTTGCTCCGATTCAATATGAATCTGAAATTATGGTTCAACAACTTTCATCTGAATTACTTTTTATACATATAACAATGGCTATTCTTTCATACGGAGCATTTTCGATTTCAGCAGTTTTTTCCCTCCTTTATTTATTGCAATACAATCTTTTGAAACGCAAAAAATGGGGAGCACGTCTTATTCGAATATCCGATTTGTCGAAGCTTGAGCATATGTCCCATATTTTAAATGTCATTGGCGTTCCTATGCTTTTACTATCCCTTATATTAGGACTGCAATGGGCTTATATTAAATTGCCGGAGATGATTTGGTACGATGCGAAAGTAATCGGTTCCTTTATTGTTCTTGTCGTGTATGGTATTTCTTTATACCTACGAGTCGGAAAGGAATTTCAAGGAAAGAGCTTAGCACTGTGGAATTTGGCTTCTTTTTTAATTATATTAATCAATTTTTTTCTGTTTGGTCAGTTATCCTCTTTCCATCTATGGTACACATAGAAGATATACCCCATCCAGAGAAAATTTGCCTTTCCGAATGATTAGCCATTTCTAATCGCATGGCTAGTTCCGTATCATGAAAATATAGAAAATCGTTCTAACATTAACAAATAATCCTTTCAGGAGGCAATCATGAGAAAATTTATTGTTGGTTCAAGACGAAGTAAACTGGCTTTAACACAAACAAATTGGGTCATCGAGCAGTTAAAAAAAATTGACCCTAATTACGATTTTGAAGTGAAAGAAATCGTCACAAAGGGAGATAAAATTTTGGATGTAACCCTTTCTAAAGTCGGGGGGAAAGGGCTATTTGTGAAGGAGATTGAACAGGCAATGCTCAATGGCGAAATTGATCTTGCCATTCACAGCATGAAAGATATGCCGGCTGTTCTTCCTGATGGTTTAGTCATTGGTTGTATTCCTGAAAGAGAAGATCACCGTGATGCACTAATCTCTAAAGGGCATATTCCGTTAAAAGATTTGCAGCCTGGCTCTGTTATTGGAACAAGCAGCTTACGACGAGGAGCGCAATTATTAGCGGCACGGCCAGATCTTGAGATTAAATGGATTAGAGGAAATATTGATACGCGTCTTGCGAAGCTTGAAACGGAAGAGTACGATGCGATCATTTTAGCAGCTGCTGGACTTTCACGCATGGGCTGGGCTTCTGATGTTGTAACGGAATTTCTTGAGCCGGAAATATGTCTTCCGGCCGTTGGGCAAGGTGCCTTATCGATTGAATGTAGAAGTGACGACACGGAGCTTCTAGAGCTTTTAAGCAAATTCACTTGTCAGGAAACGGATATCACCGTTAGATCTGAGCGTGCATTCCTTCATAAGATGGAGGGAGGATGTCAAGTTCCGGTGGCAGGATATGCCTATATGAATGAAGATGGTAAAATCGTATTGACGGCTCTTGTCGCTTCGCCTGATGGGAAAACAATTTATAAAGAAATGTTGCAAGGAACAGATCCTGAACAACTGGGTGTCGCTGCTGCTGATTACTTGATAGACAGGGGAGCAAAGACTTTAATTGAGGCAGTGAAAAAGGAGTTAGAAGGAGAATGAATTCCCGAGCATTGGCAGGGAAAAGAGTACTTGTTCCCCGCGGAAAAAAAAATGCTTCAGCTTTTTCTGCTATCGTAGAGGAATTTGGAGGGATTCCAGTAGAGGTCCCTCTTCTTGAATTTCGTCCAGTTGAAAATAGGAGCGATATTGATCCAATTTTAACTTCCTTGTATACATATGATTGGCTCATTTTTACGAGTGATGTAACTGTTGAGACTTTTTTTGCCATGGTGGATATGAATTTGGACAAGTCTCGTGCGAAGATCGCTGTGATAGGTGAAAAAACGGAAGAAGCTTTATTAAAGAGGGGAATTTCCGTTGACTTCAAGCCTGAACATTATGTTGCGGAGAGCTTTGTGAAGGAGTTTTCTCCTTATGTAAATGAAGGAGAAAGACTGTTAATTCCGAAGGGCAACTTGGCGCGGGATTATATTGCTCAGTTTTTCAAAGAAAAGGGACACGTTGTTGATGAAATTATCATTTATGAAACGTATTTTCCTGAAGACAGTAGGAAAAAGCTCCTATATTTATTGCGAAATCGCAAGCTGGATATACTCCCTTTTACAAGCCCTTCAACAATTGAACATTTTATGTCAATCGTTACCACTTATGATCTATTTGAACAAATAAAAGAATGTATTGTGGCGACGATCGGTCCAGTGTCAAAGCGAAAGTGTGAACAATTGGGATTAACGGTGCACGTCTGCCCTAAAATATATACATCTTATGAAATGATGAGCGCAATTGCACAATACATGATGAAAAAGGAAAAAATAGGAGGATAAAAAATGAATTTTAATCGCCACCGCCGTTTGAGACAATCTGCAGCTATGCGTTCAATGGTTCGAGAAAATCAGCTCCATGTTGAGGATCTCGTATATCCGCTGTTTGTAGCTGAAGGAGAGAATATTCGGAAAGAAATCTCCTCCATGCCGAATGTTTACCAACTATCCCTTGATCTATTAATGGAGGAAATTGATGAGGTTGTATCTTTAGGAATTAAATCTGTTCTTTTATTTGGAATCCCACTTGAGAAAGATGAGTGTGGGCAAGGTGCATTCCATGATCATGGGATTGTGCAGGAAGCAACTCGTTTAATTAAGCAGCATTATCCAGAATTAATTGTTATTGCTGATACATGTTTATGTGAATATACAAGCCATGGGCATTGTGGAATCGTTGAGAATGGAAAAGTCTTAAATGATCCGTCATTGAAATTGTTGGTTGATACGGCTGTTAGCCAAGCAAAAGCCGGTGCTGATATTATCGCTCCGTCAAATATGATGGATGGCTTTGTTACTGCTATCCGTGCAGGCCTAGATGAAGCAGGTTTTGAAGATACACCAATCATGTCTTATGCAGTTAAGTATTCCTCTGCCTTTTACGGACCGTTTAGAGATGCAGCGGAAAGTACTCCGCAATTTGGTGATCGCAAAACCTATCAAATGGATCCGGCAAATCGCTTGGAGGCTTTTCGAGAAGCGGAATCCGATGTCGCAGAAGGAGCCGATTTTCTTATCGTTAAGCCGGGAATGCCTTATTTAGACATCGTTCGTGACGTGAAAAATAATTTCACTTTGCCGGTTGTCATTTACAATGTGAGTGGAGAATATTCAATGGTGAAAGCAGCCGCTCAAAACGGTTGGATCGACGAAAAATCCGTTGTCATGGAAATGCTTGTTGGGATGAAGCGTGCTGGAGCTGATATCATTATTACTTACCATGCCAAAGATGCGGCAAAATGGCTGAAAGAAAATTAAAAATGAACCATTTAAATATGTGAGAAATGAGGGAAGAAGATGCGTTCTTATGATAAATCAATTGCTGCCTTTCAAGAAGCAAAGGAATTAATGCCTGGAGGGGTGAACAGTCCTGTCCGTGCTTTTAAATCGGTCAATATGGATCCGATTTTTATGGAAAGGGGAAAAGGCTCTAAAATCTATGATATTGATGGGAATGAATACATTGATTATGTATTGTCATGGGGTCCGTTAATTCTTGGTCATACAAATGACCGTGTCGTTGAAGCATTGAAAAAGGTGGCGGAATTGGGTACAAGTTTTGGTGCCCCAACAATAATGGAAAATGAATTAGCCAAGCTTGTGATAGAACGTGTCCCTTCTATTGAGGTTGTCCGGATGGTATCCTCTGGTACTGAAGCAACGATGAGTGCTCTCCGCCTTGCCCGCGGATATACAGGGCGAAATAAAATATTGAAGTTTGAAGGCTGCTACCACGGACATGGGGATTCTCTCTTGATCAAAGCAGGATCGGGTGTTGCCACGTTAGGCTTGCCAGACAGCCCAGGTGTCCCAGAAGGGATTGCCAAAAATACCATAACCGTTCCATATAACGATCTTGACAGTGTAAAGTTTGCTTTCGAACAATTTGGAGATGATTTGGCTGGGGTTATTGTGGAGCCTGTTGCAGGAAATATGGGGGTTGTTCCACCACAGCCTGGTTTTTTAGAAGGGCTTCGTGAAATTACGAAGGAAAATGGCACCCTGCTTATTTTTGATGAAGTGATGACTGGCTTCCGTGTCGGCTATAATTGTGCACAGGGCTACTTTAATGTGACACCAGATTTAACTTGTTTAGGTAAAGTAATTGGTGGAGGACTACCAGTTGGTGCGTATGGTGGACGCGCTGATATTATGGAGCAAATTGCTCCAAGTGGGCCGATCTATCAAGCTGGAACGCTATCAGGAAATCCTCTGGCGATGACAGCAGGGTTTGAAACATTAAGTCAGTTAACGCCGGAAAGCTACCGAGAGTTTGAACATAAAGCAGATATTCTTGAAGCGGGATTAAAGGCAGCAGCTGATAAATACGGGGTTCCAATTACAGTTAATCGAGCAGGTTCGATGATTGGTTTCTTTTTTACAAAAGAAGCTGTCATCAACTATGAAACAGCCAAAACGTCTAATTTGGATTTTTTTGCTTCTTATTATCAAGAAATGGCTAATCAAGGAGTTTTCTTGCCTCCTTCCCAGTTTGAAGGTCTCTTCCTTTCAACTGCACATAGTGACGAAGACATTGCTAAAACGATTGCCGCTGCAGAAGTAGCGTTTTCCAAACTTAAATAAGTTCCCGAAAGGTCTGTATTCTAGCTTTTTTCTGCTAGAGTTCAGGCTTTTTTTTCATTATTCTTCCATAAAGGTTTTCAGTAAATGACTCTCTACATCTTCTCTAAGTCCTTCTTAGTTTTCCTATCTCGAAATAGCTTGGATGGTGATGAACACAAAAGAAGATCCTAGCAGGAACGATAATGGCTTCGAATGCGCCTTGCGCTTTTGTTCTTTTCTCTGGATTTTTATCATAAAAAGATTTCCTGCCTCATAAATTGTTAATGACATGGTGATTGATGAGAGGAAATGAAAGGAGGAGTCGCTTTGTCTGAAGGAAATGAATCTTTCTTACGGTTTTCCTTGGAAGAATCTGTTTGGTTTCAAAAAGGACAGGAAGTAGCGGAGCTTATCACGATTTCGCTTGATCCAAATATAACCATTCATGAAAATGACGATTATGTAACCATTGAAGGGGAATTACAACTTAGCGGGGAATATAAACGGAAAGAAACAGAATCTGAAGTGGAGGAAGAGATACCATTATCACCTAAATTCGTCCAAGAAGTTGAGAACAGAGACGAAGGAATTACTCAGTTTTCTCACCGCTTCCCAGTTGATATTACCATTCCTGTTCACCGTATTGCTAGTATTAACGATCTGGATGTGGAAATTGAATCCTTTGATTATCTTTTCCCTGAACAAAGCTGTATGAAATTAACAGCAGACTTAACGATAACAGGGTTAAAAAGCGATGAACCAGGGGTTCAACCGGAATCTCCAGAGCTTGAGCTTGCATACCGAGATGAAGAGCCGCCGATACAGGAAGTGAAACTTGAGGAAGTCGAAGAAGCGGAAGTAGCGGAAGAGACTGTTCCTCCTGCAAATGAACTGTTTGCGCCATTTGTAGCAGAAGCGCGAAAAACTCCTGAGGACGATACGATTGAAACAGAGCCAGCTCCTTCATCATTAGAACTTGATAAGGCGCCAACTCTGGAAGTGTATGAACAAGAATCTGAGGCAATCAGTACTATTCCAGACGTTTCATTTGCCCCACAAAGACATGAATTTACTCCAAATGAGCCAGCAACAGATCAATTAAAAGCAGTGGAACAGGCAGAGCATGAGTATGAGAGTTCAAATGATGAAGAATCCTCTTCTTCATCATCTGAAGAAGTTGCTAAAAAGAATAAGAAGAAATCAAAGAAACAAGGCATTTCGATTACCGAATTTTTAGCAAGAAAAGAAGATGAAGAAGCCATTGCCCGCTTGAAAGTATGCATTGTTCAAAGTGGAGATACGCTCGATGTCATCGCAGAACGTTATGAAATTTCGATACAGCAGCTTTTAAAGTTCAATCATCTAGAAGTGAATCAAGATGTGTTCGAGGGGCAGGTTCTTTACATCCCTGCTACTGTCACGCATAATTAATTATTTTATCAAACAAAAACAGGCTGGGTGGGTTGGTCGGTGGAAACCTGCTCGTCCTGTTTTATCTATGTTGAAAGAGAAAATGTTTCGGATATGAAAGCAAAAACACGCTAACATAAACGACACTGCTTCAAGAAAGTTTTATTGCACTGGCTTAGTTATTAGCCTATGGAAAGAAGTGAGTTCGTATGAGTGAAACGAATCATTTGCAGGAAGTTGAACCGATTTTAAGCCATTATGGAATACAGCCCCATTTTGTAGAAGGCTTTCAAAAGGTAAAAAGAATTTATTCAAATAAAGGGATATTTGCTTTAAAAAAAATAACTCCTCAACAAGGAACCGATTTTATTAAGCATATTCAATTTCTCTATCAAAAAGGCTTCAATCGCATTATTCCTATTTATCCGACTCTTGATGGAAGATATGCGGTGATTCATGGGAAAAACTTGTACTATTTAATGCCTTGGCTTCCCAATGAAATAAAAGAGGATCGCAATGAGCTCCATCAGCAAATGTTTCGAGAGCTTGCGCGGCTTCATACATTATCAGTTCGCGAGGTCACGATTGATAAAGAAGAGAAAAACGTGCATTATGAGAATACGGTTCGTGAGTGGGATAAAGAGAATGAATTTCTTGACGGGTTTTTAGCGCAATGTGAGGGAAAGTGGTATATGTCGCCGTTTGAGCTCCTGTTTTGTCTCTATTATCATGATATCAGTCAAGCATTGCGCTTTTCCACAAATAAATTTAAGGAATGGTATGAAAAAACAAAAGATGACAATAAGGCAAGAGTTGTTTTAGCGCATGGCAAGCTTTCAACTGAGCATTTCCTTTATGACGACAAAGGCTATGGTTATTTTACAAACTTTGAAAACAGCAAGCAAAGTTCACCGATGCATGACCTTTTGCCATTTTTATCAAGAACGTTAAAAACGTACCCGAAGTCACATGAAGATTGTGTTGATTGGATTTACACTTATTTCAAATATTTTCCTTTAAGGGATGACGAATTAAATCTCTTTTTAAGTTATTTTTCCCATCCCCATGGATTTTTAGCTGTTGTGGAAGAATATTATAAATCGCGAAATAGGGATGAGCGAAAATATGTTCAAAAATTACAAAGACATTATTGGCATCTTAAAAACACAGAATATATCGTTATGCGTATTGATGAGATTGAAAGACAAAAACGGCTTGAAAAGGAAGCTCAAGCCGAAGCGCAATCTCAAGGTAATACTTAAAGACTATAGTATTTTCGCACTCTTATAAATCGCTCCGAGGAACAATCTTTATGAAAGGTTGTTCCGCTGTTATAATAACTCAATTTTAAGGGCTACTGTTATTAGGACAAGAGCAATTAAAAACAGTACATCGAAAGCAGTTGGAAATAAAATCGTACGTATCCCTTGAAATATGCAAAATGGAATGGCAAATTGATGCAGGACGTCTCGAGATTTTTTCAACCACGGTGGAAGCGCATATGGATTATATTTTCTCCTCACAATCTCTTCCCCCTTTTCCCCAATGGGTATTTTCCTTATTACTTAATCTATGTCCCTTGCTTTGGGATTGTGCGAAAAACGTTGTTGAGGCTCTGTTAGTCCGATAGGAGTCGAGTTCCGGAATTATTGGTGGAATTTCCGGAATTACGTCATGAATTTCCGGAATTACCCCAAAAAATTCCGGAAATTCATCTGACATAGTCGATTTTTCACGTACAATTCCTCTCAATGAAGTTTCATTTTCTGAAAAACTGTATATACTAAAAAAAAATCAGTTATCCTTATTGACGTCAGTCTTTGTTTTTATGTAGTATATTGATTATACAAATAGAGTTATATTGCTATGATAGGGAAGAGTACGGTGGTTCCTTGCTTTAAGAGAGGAAAACCATGAGCTGAAAGGTTTTCTAAGCAACACCAGTGGAAGTCGCCCTTGAGCATCTTTTGCGAACGAACGACTTTCAAGTAGTAAAAGACGGGGAATCCGTTATCTAGTTAAGTGCCAATCGATATGGGAAATATGGATTGGAAAAAAGGTGGTACCGCGAAGCAAACTCCATTCGTCCTTTTGATGACGAATGGAGTTTTTTCATTAGGAAATTAAAGTTTTCGCAATGGTAGATAACTTTTATATTAAGTGTATCTACGACTAGCTCCAGCGCTTATCGCTTAGCAAACTTCAGTCGATAAGTCAATTGAAGGTGCTTGCGCCGCAAATTTGTTATGCACGGCGAAGAGCAAGGCGCCCCGCGCTTTTGATTTTGGAATGAAAGAGGAAGAAGAAAGGAAGAGTGAAATGGAAACAAATGAGCTATCGATGCCAACGAAATATGATCCGAATACAATTGAAAAGGGTCGTTATGATTGGTGGGTGAAAGGAAAGTTTTTTGAAGCACAAAATGATGAGAAAAAAGAACCGTATACAATCGTTATTCCTCCACCAAATGTTACAGGAAAGCTTCATTTAGGACATGCATGGGATACGACATTGCAAGATATATTAACGCGTATGAAAAGAATGCAAGGCTATGACGTATTGTGGCTGCCAGGAATGGACCATGCGGGAATAGCGACACAAGCAAAGGTTGAGGAGAAGCTCCGTCAAGAAGGAGTAAGCCGGTATGATTTAGGCAGAGATAAATTTGTTGAAGAAACATGGAAGTGGAAGGAAGAGTATGCAGCTCATATTCGAGCACAATGGGCGAAGCTAGGGCTCGGTTTAGACTATAGCCGAGAGCGTTTTACTCTTGATGAAGGGCTGTCGAAAGCGGTCCGCGAAGTGTTTGTCTCCTTATATAAAAAGGGACTTATTTATCGCGGTGAATACATTATTAACTGGGACCCGTCCACCAAAACAGCATTATCTGATATCGAGGTTATTTATAAGGATGTTCAAGGTGCTTTTTATCATATGAACTATCCTCTTGCAGATGGCTCAGGTTCGATTGAAGTAGCGACTACTCGTCCCGAAACAATGCTTGGTGATACGGCGGTTGCTGTTCATCCAGAAGATGAGCGCTACAAGCATTTAATCGGCAAAAAAGTGATTCTTCCAATTGTTGGCCGTGAAATTCCAATTGTAGCTGATGACTATGTAGATATGGAGTTTGGTTCAGGCGCAGTAAAAATAACACCAGCCCATGATCCGAATGACTTTGAATTAGGAAATCGCCATAATCTTGAACGGGTTCTTGTGATGAATGAAGACGGTACAATGAATGAAAAAGCAGGGAAGTATAAAGGGATGGATCGCTTTGAGTGCCGCAAGCAAATTGTGAAAGATTTGCAAGAACAAGGAGTTCTTTTCAAAATTGAGGAGCATATGCACTCTGTTGGCCATTCAGAACGTAGTGGCGCTGTTGTCGAGCCATATTTATCAACGCAATGGTTTGTCAAAATGCAGCCGCTCGCTGATGAGGCGATTGCCCTTCAACAGAAGGAAGAAAAAGTGCATTTTGTTCCAGACCGTTTTGAAAAGACATATTTGCACTGGATGGAAAATATTCGCGATTGGTGTATTTCTCGCCAGCTTTGGTGGGGGCATCGCATTCCTGCCTGGTATCACAAGGAAACGGGTGAGGTTTATGTCGAGCATGAACCACCTGCTGATATTGAAAACTGGGAGCAGGATAACGACGTTTTAGACACGTGGTTCAGTTCCGCATTATGGCCGTTTTCGACGATGGGCTGGCCGGATACAGAATCTGCTGATTATAAGCGTTACTATTCAACGGCAGCACTTGTAACAGGTTATGATATCATTTTCTTCTGGGTATCAAGAATGATTTTCCAAGGACTCGAATTTACAGGAGAACGTCCATTCAAAGATGTTCTTATACATGGTTTGGTTCGGGATGCACAAGGTCGAAAAATGAGCAAATCATTAGGCAATGGTGTCGATCCAATGGATGTTATTGCACAATATGGCGCTGACTCTTTACGCTACTTCCTTTCAACTGGAAGTTCACCTGGTCAAGATTTACGTTTTAGCATGGAAAAGGTCGAAGCGACTTGGAATTTTGCTAATAAAATTTGGAACGCATCACACTTCGCTTTAATGAATATGAATGGATTGAAGTATGATGAAATTGATCTAAGCGGTGAGAAGTCGGTAGCAGACAAATGGATTCTCACCCGTTTAAATGAGACCATTGATACAGTAACAAGACTATCTGAACGTTATGAATTTGGTGAGGTTGGCCGAATTCTTTATAATTTCATTTGGGATGATTTTTGTGATTGGTATATTGAAATGGCAAAGTTGCCGTTATACGGGGATGATGAAGCTGCGAAAAAGACGACGCGCTCAATTTTAGCATATGTGCTGGATAATACAATGCGTCTGCTTCATCCGTTCATGCCGTTCATTACTGAAGAAATTTGGCAAAATCTCCCGCATGAAGGTGAGTCGATTACAACTGCGAAATGGCCTGAAGTGAACGAAGAACTTTCTGACAGTGAAGCATCTGCGGAAATGAAATTGTTGGTGGAAATCATTCGTTCAGTCCGAAATATTCGTGCTGAAGTAAACACACCGATGAGCAAGAAAATCAACATCCTTGTCAAAGTAAAGGATGACCATATTCTGCAAGTATTGGATAAAAATCGTTCCTATTTAGAACGGTTCTGTAATCCAGAGGAGCTTGAAATTGGCAAGAATATTCTGATTCCTGATAAAGCGATGACGGCAGTGGTTACTGGGGCAGAAATTATTTTACCACTTGAAGGTTTAATTAACATAGCTGAAGAAATTGCTCGTCTTGAAAAAGAGCTTGATAAATGGAATAAAGAAGTGGAAAGAGTTCAAAAGAAACTAAGGAATGAAGGCTTTGTGAAGAAAGCTCCAGAAAAAGTGATTGCCGAGGAAAGAGTGAAGGAAGCGGATTACCTAGAGAAAAGAGCAGCTGTGGAGCTCCGTATTAAAGAGTTAAAGGGTCAATGAGCAGTTGTGAAGACGAATCCGTTTGGCGGATTCGTCTTCACTGTCTGAAAGGATATTGGTTAATATCATATGTTCTAGCATAATGGAAAAAGGTGAAAATGATATGTTTCAGTCTTATGAAGAAGCGTTGAATTGGATTCATTCACGCTTGAGATTAGGGGTTAAGCCAGGATTAAAAAGAATGGAATGGATGATGGACAAGCTAGATCATCCTGAGAAAAAAATTCCGACCATACATATTGGAGGAACGAATGGAAAAGGCTCAACGGTGACGTATTTACGCTCGATTTTGCAAGCGTCAGGTTTAAAGGTTGGAACGTTCACCTCTCCTTATTTCGAACATTTTAATGAGCGAATTTCCATTAATGGCCATTCGATTAGTGAGGAAGATTTGGTCAAGATTACAAATGTGATTAAACCACTAAGTGATGAACTAGAGCAGACGGAGCTTGGCTCCCCTACTGAATTTGAAGTGATTACCGCCATGAGTTTTTACTATTTTGCTGAGGTCGCTCCTGTCGATCTTGCCATTTATGAGGTTGGACTTGGTGGCAGGTTTGACTCCACCAATATCATCACGCCGCAAATATCAATTATAACAAGCATCGGCCTTGATCACATCAATATTTTAGGGAATAGCTATGAGCAAATCGCCTTTGAAAAAGCGGGAATTATAAAGCCAGGCATCCCAATTTTAACAGCCGTTAAGCAGCCTGAAGCATTTAATGTCATTAGAGAAAAAGCAGCGCAAATGGATGCGGCTATACATCGTCTTGGCGAGCATTTTTTTATTGATCATCATGTTTCACTCGAGAATGGTGAACGTTTCTCCCTGCAAACGTCAAAAAGTTATTTAGAGAATTTAGAAATTAGAATGCTCGGACAGCATCAAACGGAAAATGCCGCTTTGGCAGTTGAAGCAGCCATCCTTTTAGCAGCTTCTTACAAAATTGCAGAAGAGGATATTCGCCAAGGGTTGAAAAAAGCATACTGGCCTGGAAGATTTGAAATCGTTTCTTCTTCCCCATTAATCGTCCTGGATGGGGCCCATAATGAAGAGGGGATTGAAACGCTAGTTGTGGAATTAAAACGCCGTTTTCCTGGGCGAAAAAAAAGGTTGATTTTTGCTGCGCTCGGCGATAAAAAAGTAGATAACATGATCAAAAAGCTAGACTCGGTCTCCCAGATGATTACATTCGTGAGCTTTGACTTTCCTCGAGCGGCAAATGCAGAGGAGCTCTATCAGTTTAGTAGCCTGGCCCATAAACGAGCGGAAAGCGATTGGCAAAAAGCAATTTCAGAAGAGTTGCGAGCGCTGGAAAGCAATGAAATGCTAATTATTACGGGTTCTCTCTATTTTTTATCTGAAGTAAAACCATATATAAATACATTCATTTAGTACGTTATAATACGTAAAATGTATGACAAAAGTTAGAAAATTTGTTAAACTAATGAGTGCAATTGTGAAAAAATTCCTAAAAATTGTTAATGAAATATTTTTAATAGTGTAAAAAGAATCAAGTGAAATAAATTTGCGTCAAAAATGGGAAGAGAGGGGGATAATGTTGCTCAGGCCACATGTAAAGAGGATTATATGGATTTTATGGCTTCTTATTGTACCCGCTGGTAGCTGGCTCGTATATTATTTTTTCCCTCCTCTCGTATCTTCAATAAGTTTCGAACTTTTAGGGTTTTTGTTATTAACATGCTTTGTTGCTGGTACACCAATGATTATCAACAACACGCCAATTTTTTATATTCAATGGGTCTCGCTTACAGTCTTTCTCATATTCGGCCTCTTCGTTGAAGTTATCTTTATGCAGATCGCCATTGTTGTCCTCCTCTTAAGAATACGGGCTCCGAGGGAACAGCTGCACCGCTATCCATTAAATTGGTTAATGTTTTTTATGACTTCTGTCGGCAGTGGGGTTGTGTATTATGCTCTCGGTGGAACCCATGGGATAGATATTTTGAGCAGCCCGCACAATCTCTTATTAGCCTTTGCATACGCCTGCACCTATTTTCTTTTAAATCATTTTCTTCTAATGTTTATCGCTTATATTGTTCAGGGGAAAAAAAGAGCTCTATTTGATAAAGATTTCATTTGGGAGGCGTTATCGACCGCTATTACATTGCCAATCGGAATGATTTTATATATTTTATATCAAGAAGTAGGAGCAATCGCTGTTATTTTTGTCGGTATTCCATTTGCAAGTCTATCGATCATATTAAATTTGTACTATTCTAGTGACAAGGTGAACCAAAATTTACAGAAAGCCACTGAAATTGGACATGAGTTAGCTGAGAGATTACATGTAGAAGAAGTACTTGATTTGTTTATCCAAAGATTAACTGAAATGTTTCCGGTTGATTATGCTTATATTTTGGATATCGTTGACGATGAATTAAAATTGCTGAAAAGCGTTGAAAAAAATGTGAAGCAATCATTGAAAATTCCTTCACAATTTAAAAGTCAAGGAATAAGTGGGCATGTTTGGTCGACTGGAAAGGCTGTTTTATACAATTCAAAAAGAGAGTGGAAAGACATTGTGCATGGATATATGCCTGCGTCTGCAGAAAGCATTATATGTGTGCCAATTGTCCGCAGCAATGAGGTAGTCGGCATCCTTCTTCTAGCATCGGAACAAAAAAGAGCCTATGAAAAAGCACAGCTTATGATCGTTGATATTCTTAGTTCGTATTTCGCTGTTGCGATTGAAAATGCCAAGCACTATGAAAGAACAAAAGAAGATAGTGAGCGTTGTGCACTCACAAAGCTTTATAATTATCGATATATGGAGCGTGCTTTAGAAGCGGAGTATCTTCTATTAACAAAGGGCAAAAGAGACCATCTTTCTGTTATTTTATTGGATATCGATCATTTTAAAAATGTCAACGATCGCTATGGTCATCAGAGTGGTAATGAAATTCTCTACCAGCTTGCGCAACGGCTTTCTGCGCTGATTGATATGAAAACAGGAATTGTAGCCAGGTTTGGCGGCGAGGAATTTGTTATTATTCTTCCTGATGTTGATAAGAAAGCAGCGTTGAATATTGCTGAATTTGTGAGGCAGACGATTGCCAATCGTCCATTTATCCTCTCTCAACATATTGAAGATATAAAAACTGAGATTTCTGTTCACCTGACAGCGTCCATTGGAGTGGCTTCAGCTCCGGATGATGCGGATGATGCCATGTCCATAATTCGCCATGCAGATAGAGCCCTTTATGTAGGAGCGAAGCGGAATGGACGGAATAAGGTAGCAGAATATGTAAAATAAGAGTAAAAAACCAGAAAAAGGGGATTGACTCTTATTTTTTTTGCCGCTCTTCGAGAGCTTAAAGGGTTCCTTTAAGTAAGTTTCATTTATATGAAATTAGAAGAATTTAGAGAGCTCTCTACAAATATTTAACAATTCCCCTATTGATTATAACTAATAATTGGTATAATAGTAGTAATAAAGACTCAGAACGTATGACGTAATCAAGGGAGGGGAATTTATGAGAAATAGGTTCAAGAGCGTTTCGATTGGTATTATTATTCTATTTTTACTTTCATCTGTGTTTTTACAGCCTCTACCCATAGAAGCAGCAAGTCAACCAGATGTTCATTTTTCTGTATCGCCGTCATCAGCAAAGCTTACTTTAAATGCCGATAGCATGGCTGAGGGGGCGCTTAATATTGATTTAGTTCCTACTGGGACTGTTGATCAGAAGCAGAGAGAGCCAATTGACGTCGCATTTGTATATGATACATCAGGATCGATGGATGACTTTTTTGAGAATAAGAGGAAATCTACGAGTGCAAAGAATGCTCTAGCGAGTGCCCTTACATATTTTGGCGCTAAAGATAATCAAGTATCTGGAGATCGCTTTTTCTTTATTCCGTTCAACGATAATGTCCGTACGAGTGGACAGGTAAAAGTAGTAGAAGGCTTAAAAAATATCGAAGGCTTGCTCGGCAAGCTTGAATCGAATAACATAGGCGGTACCAATTATACACAAACTCTTGAGTACGCAAGGAACAAGTTAATGCAAAGCAGTAATAAAAATAAATATATTGTCTTTCTTACAGATGGGGAACCGACCGTTTTAAATTACGGAAATTACAAGTACATATTATATACAAACGGAACAGCTTTATACAATGGAGTAACTTCAAGAGGAAACTATTCAAAAACAAGAGAATTGATTCATCGCATTGCTAAGGAAACGAGCAGACAGTTAGCAGCAGATAATATTACGATGTATAGCATCGGTTTTGCTAGAGAGGATGAGATCGATTTTCAATTATTGGAAAGCATGTCATCGATTACCGGTGCTGCAGCGGTCCGAGCAACCCCTACCAATTTGACCAATATATTTCAAGAGATTTCCAAGAAAATCGATAATTATACAATTAGTGGTGAAGTGTCGGTCGATTTACGGAAATTTAACGGAGACGTTACTGTTGCTCCTGATGCGGACGCGATAGTAGATAATAATCAAGTGGCGCATATCCCGTTTAGGTTTACGTTTCCAGTTGGCGCTGAGCCAGATCCTAGTAATATAGCAACATCGTTGCCACTAATCTTTCATAAAGCAGGCACCTATTCTTTCGAGCATATCGAACTACATTATGATGGACTGACGACGGCAAAGAGGCATGCTCCTGTTATCATAAAAGTAAATCAGGATATGAATTCAATTCCAGGGGCAAGCTTTACCGTAAAACCATCTTCGGAGGAATTTGTCAAACCGCCTCATGACAATGCAAAAGGAAACATCGATATTACGATTACCGGGAAGGGAATGGCACCTAAGGACGAAAGATTGCCGATTGATGTCGTTTTTGTACATGACACATCGGGCTCGATGGCTGAACCATTTGATGGTGCACGACGGGATACAACGGCCAAACATGCTTTGCAATCAGCCATTCATTATTTCGAAATGAATTCAAAAGCCGAAGATAAGTTTTACTTTGTTCCCTTTGACAGCGAAGTCAGTAGAAAAACAAAAGCAGCCACCAATTGTTTTCTCGGACACTGTTGGGGTGAGAAAAGAATCAATATCGTCTCGCTTGAAGGTTTACATAATATTAAAAATGCGATTGGTGATTTAGATTCAGGTGGTGTTTCAACCGGGGGCACAAACTACAATGCTGCATTGACTGAAGCAATGAGGAAATTTATCCAAGGAAGCAATAGAAGCAAATATATTATCTTTTTAACAGATGGGGAGCCAACTGTCCTTACGCACCATAATGATCGTTATGAAATATTTACGAATCAAACAGCGAGGAAAAATGGTGTCAACGCTCCATTGGCAGAAGTAAAAAAAATTATAAGAGAACAGGCGCTAAATATTTCTGATACTCTTGGAAGTAATGGAATCACAATGTACAGCATTGGCTTCGCCCAGGAAGGTGAAGTGGATTTCGAACTATTAAGAAATATGTCCGTTAAGACGGGAGGATATGCTGTACAAGGAAAGTCTAATAATTTAACAGCGATATTTGATGATATTTCAAGAAAAGTAAATTCTTCTAATATTTCAGGAAGTGTCATGATCGATTTAAGCCCTTTTAATGGAGACGTTATCGTTGATTCAAGTTCTAATTTCAAGGCAAACGATGAACAGATTGTGCAAATCCCTTTTAACATCACATTTCCGGCAGGAGAAAAGCCAGATCCACATGTGATTCAACAATCTTTGCCGTTGCAATTTCAGAAGGCAGGGAGCTATGAATTCCGCAATAATGTGACGCTGACTTACACGGATATTAACGGTACACGGCAGACTTTTGAACACGAACCGTTTACAGTTATCGTCAATGAAGAGAGGGCCCCATATTTTTTAAATGAAGTGAATATTTTAGGAAATCAATTTTATTCTCCTGATAACTTAATAAAGATTGGCAATCATGATTCAGAAAGAAATGAATTTTTCGTTGAGTACAAGCTTAGACCTGAAACAGTATTCACTGAAATTACGAGAGGAATAATCAATGATATAAAAATTACGCAACCGCTATTTGAGGGAATCTCTTTAGCGACGCACGAGCAAATTTCACTATTAAAAGATGGTAAACCTGTGGAAGGGATCACGGTTCAACCAATAGATAATGGACGAGCGCTCGAAATTCATCTGCAAAATAATGATATCATTTATGAATCTGGAGATTTTTCTGTTGCAGAATATGTGATTAAAGTAAGGTTAAAGGCAGACTGGGCATTACCATATAGACAAATGCCGCAAGCACAGTTATATTTTCATGATTCCCGTTTCAAGGAGCAAACTCAGTCTTTAAATATTGATGAACAGCGAATTTCCATGAGGGTTCAATTAAATGAAACGAACTATAATTACTCTGGGGATTACAAAGGATTAATTGAAAAAATCAGTCGTCAAGATGGGGCGACGATAGCAGATACCATCCTGACTCAAGACAATATATTGATCGAAAAAGCTGTAAAAGGAATGGGGTTAATCAATCAGGGAACGGCTATTGAAATCACGTATTATGACGATACGAAAGCGATTCTCTACTTAAAAACAAATTTTCAGCTTAAGAACGTATCCTTAAGCAAAAATCTTCAATCTGGAGATACAACAAAGGGACGCGTTGCTTTCAAAATCACGGACTTTGTCGCAGGTGACGGGGCAATCTATGAATATCAATTAAATGTAGACGGTGCTGATACGGAGTGGCATGAGTTTGATCCAATGGCAATGATTGAATTGCCTAAAGACTTAGAGGGGTACATTGAGATTCGCGTGAGAACAAAAGGCGGTTTTAGTGTTAATGATAATCCAATTGTTAAAACGTTAACGATTGTAAAGGAAGGTTTGTCTGTTGAACCGAATCCAATTGAGATTGATGTCGGCGAATCACTCGCTGTTGAGATTAAAATAACACCGGATGATGAAACGGATAGAGACTTTGACGTTACCATTTTGGAACCAACGATTGCTATGTTTGAAAATGGAAAAGTAACAGGCTTAGAACCAGGTGAGACCCATCTCCAAGTCATCACGACTGATATTGCTGGAAATGAAATTAAAGAGTTAATCCCGTTGATGGTTAATTCAATCTTAATTGAGAAAATTACTGTTACACCAAATCCGCTCCATATTGGAAAGCTGCTTGAATATCATGATTTTCATGTTGAGATAGAGCCGAAAAATGCTTCTAATCAAAAGCTAGCTTGGAAATCCTTACATCCTTCTATTGTTGAAATTATAGAGTCAGGTCGGATCTATGGGAAGATGACGGGAACTGCTGAAATCGAAATTAAGGCTGAGGATGGCAGCAATGTTGCCACTACGATTATTGTTCATGTCGGTTCTCCATTAACAGGCATAGAGGTCGATAATGAGCTTGTAATTGAAAAAGGGGCAACAGATAAAAATGTTCATCAACATTTTAGATATTTACCTTCGGATGCCACTAATATTAAAGGGAAGCCTTCCTTTGCTTCAACCAATGAAAAGATATTGGAGGTTGAGCCGAATGGGGAGCTTATTCCGAAGAGGATTGGTGATGCAGGTGTGAAAATCACCGTCCGAGATGAGGATGACAATACATTTACAGCAGAGTTAAAAGTGAAAGTGGTTGAAAAAGGTTCAAATGGTAGGGATAACGGGGATAAATATTAACTTAAGGAAGAAATGCCGATTGAGCATATGCTCAATCGGCATTTCTTATTCTTTTCTCATTAAATCGGTCATTACTTCTAATCGATCAATTTTAGGCAATCCCTGTGCTTGATTTAAAAAAAGTCTTTTATCATTTTTGATAACAAGTCTTGATTCGGCAGGTTTATTTTCTAATCCCTTCCCGAATTCAATTGCATGGCCATTTTCTTTTGCCTTGCCGCGGTACGCGTTAATTTCGAGGTTTCCGTGTGCAAAGATTCCTCCTTCAACACGCAGATAGGAACCTACCGCATACAATTCTGCATCCTCGTGCGTATATAAATAAGCATGAATGGTGTTGACTTGATCGAGAAATTTATTGATCCGCGCGATTTCCAGTTGCCCCTTTGTCATCAAGATCAGTTCACTTTTATTGAAGCCTCTAATGTCCACATTGTTGATTGTCGTATTACCGAGAACATAAATGGTAGAATCGAAGGCGATATCTCCTCTTATCGTTAAATCACCTGTGATGAGAATATTTGCTGAAATTTCCATCACATCATTGCCAACACTTTCGATTATTCCGCTGCCGTCAATGACAATCCATTTCGATTTATCATCGATAACGAGACGATTTGTGTCGATATAGACCTCTTTCTCATCCTCGCCAAGGTGTAAATAGCTTTTGATCGTTGGTGATTGATTGAGATTTTCAAAAGACGAAACGACTTCAACGGCTGGAGAATTTAGACCTTCCGCAATAATCTCATTAATTTCCAATGGGAATGGATCAATATGATTGCTCAAAAATCCTGCTGTTTTGAGCTTTTCTTTAAACGTTTTTTCAATATCGACACCTACATATTCACTCTCTTCTTTGGAAACAGTGGGAGCAGTAGGATAAAATGCTCTTTCTATTTGTTCCCCAGGAAGAGGATGGAAGGAACTTGTAATGGTTTCTTCAGCACTGTAGCAGTTATTTGGGCAGTATTCAATGTCATTCCCTTCAATAAACAATTGATGCTCATTTTCTTCATTAACTGATGGAAACGTTGTCGGTTCAATGCCATGAACCCCCTTATAAATGTATTTAGCTTGATTGCTTATCACGAGTTTTTCCTTTGCGTATATATTCCCTTTTTCAACATAAGTAGAGCCATTTAAAGTTAGGATTTCTCTTGAACCGATTGCGTATTTTAAGAAGCTTGGCATTCCTGTTATGTAAACGATTTGCTCATATTTTCCGCTCGAGACCTTCAAAACTCTTGTGTAGTCTTCATCTTCTTTAATGTTGTACTCACGATCGTCACTAATATTTTCTATTCGATAACCGTATGGGTTATGAATGAGTTTGGCCTCAATAATATTGTGATGATAAGTACTGACCGACATATCAGGGTTGCCGAAAGGGAGGTTAAACTCTGTATCAATTGTTTTCTTTATGTAGGCAACAGCCTCGCCTAGGGCACGAATTGAATCCAAATCGTCCGTTACTTGATCCTCTCTTATTTCGGTTCTTTTCGCACCACCGATACTCGTAGAAAGAATGGATAAGCCTAACACTGTAAATACTAAAATCATGAGCATCACGACAACAAGGGTAGAGCCACGTTCATTCTTGACCAATATGTTCACCTCATTAAAAACCAAAAGTACTTTCCAAAATTAACGGCTCAATTTTGAATAAATTTGAAAACCGCTCTTTATCTTCGCCAATGATAAGATTCAAATGAATAATGCCATGTGGACAACGCTCACTTAATTCTGGATTGCTGCAAGAAAACGTGATCTCAGAGCTTTGCTCATCGATGGAGGTGAACCTTGAGCTGTCGGTGGAAATTTGCGCAATCGTCGCACTGTTTTCATTGGCATCGTCCGTTACCGTCTCAATGAAGAATCGCTCATCTTTGAAATAAATGAATAAACGGCGCTCAATTTCAATATCTCCTTCTTCGTTATATCGATGATCGACGATATAACGTTCTACTTCTTTTGCGGCATACCTTACAAGTTCTATCCCCTGTGCCCCGTCCTGTTCATATTTCTTAATGTAGTCTGGCGGCGCCTCATACATTTTATTAAGAATCATGGTTGCAACATAGTCGGCGTCATCCCGTAATTGGGCTTCAATCCCGATTTTTTGATACAGCTTCAAACCTGTTGTGAAAACACTATAAATGATTCCAGATACAATTGCCATAATGACGAGTGTCACCAAAACTTCAACTAATGTAAACCCGTTTTCTGTTCTGATTAGCTTCTTCATTTTTGGATCAAACCCCTTACGGAAGCGGTTTGGCTATTCCACATAACCGTCACTTCCACACCTATTAATTGCTCTTGCAAATCGGGCTTATCCTCTTCTGGAATTTCATCATTCTCGATTCCCCTTGTAAATATTACTTTCGATTCGTAATCAACATTATTAATTTTCGTTGAAAAAAAACTTTTACAAACACTTGGATCATCAAAAACGATTTCGGTCTTCTCACCAATTAAGACGTCATTGCAATTTACAGGATTAATTTCTTTTTCTGTGATTTCATCATTTTCTTTAAAATAAGCCTGATAAATTTTCTCGAAATCCTGCTGTTCGAAATAATAAAGGATGTTTCGCGCAACATTGATCCCTACGGTTTTATTTTCGTTTTTTTTCGTGTACGAGTAGGCATGATTAAAGAAGGACAGAAAAGTAGTCATAATAATGCCCAATATTGTTATAGAAACAAGGATTTCAACTAATGTAAGTCCCTTTGCATTATGTACTAATTTCAAACGCTTCACCTTCCTTTGTCCTATTTTTTGTGAACTAGTTGTGAGAAAAGGATTTTCTCTATCATATTTACTACTCGGCTTCTTTTAAAATAGTTAACTTTATTATACAATATTTAAGAGTCTATAATTGTAGAAAATATGCGAAAAACGTTGAGATTTCAATTGTTTTTGCAAGCAAGTGCTTTTCATTAATACGGGTATGTTATAAAAAATAATGTTGATCGAAATATTAAAATAGAACTAAAACTTTTATACTAAAAAGAGGTGAACAAATGGGAGAGCTGGTCGTCTCTGTCATATCCTTAATTATTCTCGTACCCATTATTTATTTTCTGCCATTGGGATTAACCAATAAGGGAAAAGGGCTGCTGATCATTATTGCTTTTATCTTTGCCAATGTAGGAATACTGGCAAAAGGTAATTTTCCAATTTGGCAAACGGCTCTTATCCTGTTATTATTAACGGTTCTTACGGTTTACATATTGGATAAAAGATTCCATCACTTATTATTTTTAAAGAAAAATGAAAAGCATTCTGAGCCTTTACTATATAATGAAGAGTTCATTACATATGAAGAAGAAAATAAAGAATCTGAGCAACCTTTTCTCGAACAATTTGAACAGCATAGTCTTTCATTCGTGCAGGAAGAGGAGCAAGCTAGTGAGGAACGTTTGTTGGAAATCGAGCAAATAGAAGATTTGGGGGAGGAAACGAACGAAGCAGATATGATAGAAAAAGATGTTGAAGAGATAGTTGAACCCCCATTTCTTACTGAAAAAAATGATGAAATCAGCAGGATCGAGAAATCGACATATATGACAGAAATCGAGATGCTGCTAGAAAGTGAGGAACTGGAAAACTTCCCAAATGACGCCGAGACTATCGACATAGTAGACAAGAATACCTTTTCCCCTCAAAGCGAGGTGGTGAATTTAGAAGAAAGTGATATAAAGGAGGAAGATGCGATTAGTGAATCGGGAAGAGAAGGGGCGAAAGAAACCTCTATTTTAGAGTCAATCTTTCTAGAAGAAGAAGCATCCTACCAGCTTGAACTTGCTCAAAAGGAAATTGCTGCAGGAAATGAAGGGGCTCTGAGTCTTTTACAAATTGAAAATTTTGATCACAATTCTCTGCACAAGATAGCAGAAGCAACTTCGCTCGCTGCGTTAGAAGAAAGTCCATACATAGGTAGTGATAGAGATGATGAGGATGAGAATTTACAGTTTGATATAAAAAATCAATCAACAATCGCTAAAGGTGAGCAAAGAACTAACCTTCAACAGCAAATGGTGCAAACGATGGTGTCACAAATTGAGCATGCTAGAAAACAAATGACTCCTCCTGAGTTTGAGAAGTACGTGAAGGAGCATTTACATCCCAAAATATCGGCACAAGACTATTATATTTTTGCCAGTATATTGATAGAGCATTATATCAGGCAGAAAGAATTGAGTAAATTGCAGGGATTGTTGGCTGATTTAAGGGGAAAATTTACAGATTATCCTGTTTTGGATATGGAGATTCAATATTTGTTTAAACAATATTGTGAAAAAATAAGCTGATTTACTAAATACATGTTAAAATAATGTAATATATGGATGAATTTTATACATACATGTCGAATGGCGTATGGATGAGATTGATTCGAAATAGTTTCGTGAACTTATAGATTAGGTGTGGTGAAAATTTTATGAAAACAAGTACTCAAATTAACAGTTTACCCATTATTAGCATCTTAGATGGCAATCAAGTAGGAAAGGTAAAATCTTTAGTGATCAATCCAGATAAAGGTTCAGTTGACTTTTTAATGATTGATCATGAAGAATTTCAAGTAAGTGTCAAGGCAATCCCGTTTAAAAAAGTAGTCGGAATAGGAGAGTATGCAGTAACGATTGATAGTGAGAATGCTGTCATTGATTTAAATGAGATTCCTATTGCCAATCAGCTTGTAAATAAGAAAATAAAAATTACAGGCACAAAGGTAATGACAAGAAAAGGTGAGTTAATAGGTGAAGCAATTGAGTACTTTATCGATCAAGAAACGGGCAATATTCTTGGCATGCAATTGAAGCTAACGGATAAAGAAGTGGCACTCCCGTCTGAATCCGTTGTTACATTTGGAAAGGATATCATTATTGTTAAAGAAGATGCGGCTTCTTATTTCCTAAATTCTGTTGAGGAACTAGAAGGAAAAAATGTGACAGATGAACTGGCGGAAGCATATTCGGACTCTAGTGCTGTGACAGTAGCAGAAGATGAGGAAATAACTTCTTTAAAGGAAAAGCAAATTGAACTTTTAATTGGTAAAAAACTTACGAAAGATATTTATGATAAAGAAGGAGTTCTTTTATTTAGTGAAGGGACTTATTTAACAGCAGAACAAATTCAAAAGGCACAAGCAGAAGGACCAAGTATTGTTGTTGAGCTGTCCATGAATGTGGAAGCGTAACGGAGGAGGCCGATTTTTGTGAGGAACCAGCACGGGATAAAGCTGTTTCTAGTCTTAATGATTTCTGTTGCCTATATTTTTAGTTTCTCACATTTCGGTACATTAGCTTACGGGGCCATTGTCAAAAACCATGATTTTTTTGCAGAAGGTACGAAAATTGGCTCCCTATCTGTAGCTGGCAAAACCGCGAATGAAGCACTTCAACTAACAGATGAAGAGCTAACAAAATGGCTGAATGAAACAACGATCACTTTAAAATACAAGGAAAATAATGAACAGCTAGATTTGCGTTATTTTACCTTTGATCTGACAGAGACGGTTCAAAAAGCGAAGAATGGCCAGAGTAATCCTGTTTCTGTTCAATTCAATTCGTTGGATGAAACGCTCTATTCTTTGTCTTCACGGCTTAATAAAGAGGATATTGCTCTTAAAGAACTAGAAGCCGAGATTATGCGCGCTGCCCAACTGCTAGAGATTGGCTCATATCAGATCCGCATCGAAGATTACTTATTGGATGGACAAAGCAACGAACCCCAGGTGATTTCTGAGTTTCAACTTGATTCAGCATTTGTCGAAAACGAGCTTGATCTATTTATAGGCAAGACAATTGAATTGAAGGCAACATCACAATTTTCATTGCTGGACTATGTTAAAGATGAAATTGGTACAGTTTCCGCTCTGACTTTAAGTAAAATTTCTACTTCCATTTATGAGGTGATCCTGCCAACCAATTTCGAAATGATTGAAAGGCATATTAGCTCCGAACTACCAGAGTATGCCGCTTTAGGATTTGAGGCAAAAGTTGATCCAGAGCTGAACTATGATTTAATCTTCGCTAATGGAAATGAATGGAGCTATTTCATAGAGTTTGAGAAAGTGGATGATGTTTTTATCACCTATTTAAAAGGGCCGACATTATTAAATCGATATATTCTTTTACAAGAGGATGAGGAAAGCTTTAAGCCAAAAACGATTCTTCAATTCAATTCAGAGCTCTCTCCAAGTGAATCTCGAGTAAAGGTTGCAGGCAAAGATGGACAGCTTATAAAAATTTATCGGGAGCATCGAGATGAAAATGGGGCAGTGCTGAAAAAGGAATTGATTTCTGAAGATTTCTATCCACCTATTCATCAAATCGAAATTACCGGTTTGATTGTCTCAACAGGTGATTCGACCGTAACTTCCGGGACAGAAAATGCTGAAGCAGATGGAGATCCTGAATCGCAAACTGGCGAGCCTGCTTCGATAGATGAGAATGGTGAGCAGGCACCGCCATCTGATCGCGATCATTTGGATAGTCCAAAGAACGATGAAAATTCCCTCTGGGGAAAAGAAAATGAAATACCAAAATAATCACCAAAAAGCGGGGAACTTAATATGAAACAGCAAACCCGAAAACGACTTGGAGATTTACTTGTTGAAGCTGGTCTTATTTCTGAGGATCAGCTTCAATCTACATTAAAGGAGAAAAGTTCCGGTCAAAAACTGGGCGATGCTCTTTTGCAAAGGGGTTATATTACAGAACAGCAGCTTATTGAAGTGTTGGAGTTCCAGCTGGGCATTCCACATATAAGCTTATATCGCTATCCGTTCGATACCACCCTTTTCAGCCTGATTTCGAAGGAGACAGCAAAAAGAAATCGCCTCATTCCATTGAAAAAGGATGGAGATAAGCTTTTTGTTGCAATGGCTGACCCTATGGATTACTTTGCTATTGACGATTTGCGACTTTCGACTGGTTTTCAAATTGAAACGGCTATTGCTACGAAGGACGACATTTTAAGAGCGATCAATAAATATTATGAAATTGATGAAGGCTTTGATGAATTAATAGGCGATCTGTCTGAGCATGAAGCGGGGCAAGAGGAGGAAATCAGCTCAGACGATTCCCCTGTCGTGCGCCTTGTCAATCAGCTAATGTCGAATGCCGTTGCGATGAAGGCAAGCGATATTCATATTGATCCTCAAGAAACAAAGGTACTTATCCGCTACCGAATTGACGGGATTTTAAGAACGGAAAGAGTATTGCCGAAGCATATGCAAAGCTTGCTGACAGCGAGAATTAAGATTATGGCGAACCTAGATATTACAGAACATCGAGTACCGCAAGATGGAAGAATTAAGGTGAATTTAGATTTTCATCCCATTGATCTTCGTGTATCAACATTGCCGACTGTGTTTGGAGAAAAAATTGTTTTGCGCATCCTTGACCTTAGTAGTTCTTTAAATGATGTTACTAAATTAGGCTTTAATAAGTTAAATTTGAAGCGGTTTATCGACATGATTGAAAAGCCAACGGGGATTGTGTTAATTACCGGACCAACGGGATCAGGAAAATCCTCGACTTTATATGCTGCCCTCAATCGACTCAATAGTGAGGAAGTGAATATTATTACGGTCGAGGATCCCGTCGAATATCAATTAGAAGGAGTTAATCAGATTCAAGTGAATGGGAATGTTGGGATGACCTTCGCCAAAGGGCTGCGCTCTATTTTACGTCAAGACCCAAATATCATTATGGTTGGGGAAATTCGCGATAAAGAGACTGTTGAAGTTGCTATTAGAGCTTCGTTAACAGGTCATCTTGTACTGAGTACGATCCATACGAATGACTCGCTTGGCACTGTTACTCGCCTTCTTGATATGGGAGTTGAGCCGTTTTTAGTGGCCTCCTCACTAAGCGGAATTGTTGCCCAGCGTCTAGTTCGTCGTGTATGCCGTGACTGCGCAGAAGAACAAGCTCCTTCAAAAAGAGAGTTGGAGATTTTTGCTAAACGCGGTATCAAAATTGAACGAATTGTACGCGGCAGAGGATGTTCATCATGTAATATGACTGGGTACAAGGGGCGCCTTGCGATCCATGAGGTCCTTGTTATAAATGATGAGATGAGAAGGGTTATTATGGATGGTGATTCTTTTACAAGATTAAGAGAATTGGCGATTAAAAGTAAAACTATTTTTCTCATTGACGATGGTTTACTCAAGGTTAAGCAAGGTGTGACGACAACGGAAGAAATTTTAAGAGTAGCAATTCCTGAATAGGGGTGCAAAATGTGAAAGAAATGATTGAGCATATTTTAAGAGCCGGTTTTGAATTAAAAGCATCTGATCTCCATTTAACAGTTGGAGTCCCCCCTATTATGAGACTGAACGGGGAATTAAAAAGATATGGAAAAGAGGCGTTAAAGCCGATTGATACAGAAGGAATGGCGAAGGCGATCATTCCTCCCCACATGTGGGAGCAGTTCAAGGAAAAGGGAGAACTTGATTTTTCTTACGGGATACCAGGTGTCTCCCGTTTTCGTGTTAACACTTATTTTCAGCGTTCCTGTGTAGCGATGGCCATACGAATTGTGCCGACGAAAGTTCCAACGATTGAGGATTTGCAATTGCCTTCCGTTTTGACGAAAATTGCCGGGCGCCCACAAGGTCTGATCCTCGTAACAGGTCCTACCGGAAGTGGAAAATCGACAACATTAGCTGCGCTTATACAATATATGAATCAACATATGCGCAAGCACATCATCACACTGGAAGATCCGATTGAGTATTTGCATAAGCATGGCAATTCGATTATTGACCAACGGGAAGTCGGCTTCGATACAAATAATTTTGCAAATGGATTACGTGCAGCATTAAGACAGGACCCAGATGTCATCCTCGTTGGGGAAATGCGTGATTTAGAAACGATTCAAACGGCGATAACGGCTGCAGAAACAGGACATCTTGTGCTAGGAACGTTACATACGTCAAGTGCGCCGGCAACCATTAACCGTATTATTGATGTTTTTCCACCATCCCAGCAGCCGCAAGTAAGAATTCAACTTGCCTCAGTTCTCGTGGCTGTTATTTCCCAGCGCTTGTTTCCAACAGCGGATCAAAAAAGACGAAGAGCTGCTACGGAAATTCTTATTAATAATGCAGCCGTGGCTAATTTGATTCGCAATGAGAAAATATACCAAATTGTCAATATTATTCAAACGTCACGTGCCTATGGCATGCATACGCTGGAATCAAGCATTAAAGAGCTTGTCCAATCCGGAATCGTTTCAAGGGACGCTGCTGAACCATTTTTACAGGAGAATCTAAAATAAGATGGCTAGATTTAAGTATGTTGGTAGAGATCGTAAAGGAAATAAACAGGGGTTTGTCAATGCTACTTCAAGAAGAGAAGCAATGCAAAAGCTAAAAATGGATGGGATACGCGTTTTGGAAATGACGGAAATATCAGAGTCAATATTGACGAAGGATATTTCAATCGGTTCACCGGTAAAGCTAGAGCATCTCGTTATTTATTTGCGACAGTTTTCAACACTTTTGAAGGCTGGGGTATCAGTTGTAGAATCAACCAATATTTTAGCTCACCAAACTGAAAGTAAGGCTTTAAAAAAAGCGCTCTTCGATATTGAGCAAGAACTGCGCGAAGGAAAACCGCTCTCAGATGCCACCGCCAAGCATAAAAAGATTTTTACTCCGATGTTTGTTAATATGATTCGTGCTGGTGAAGCAAGTGGAAGCATGGATGAAACTTTGGAGCGTTTAGCTGTTCATTTTGAAAAGCAGCACAATACAAGAGCAAAAATAAAATCAGCGCTTGCCTATCCGATGGTCGTCGGAATTTTAGCGATTGCAGTAGTTATATTTTTACTCGTTTCCGTTGTCCCGACGTTTGTGGACATGTTTGCTGATTTTGGCGGGGAGCTTCCAGCAATTACGCAATTTGTCTTAAACGCTAGTAAATTCATGCAGGCATTTTGGTGGCTGGTCGTATTGCTTATTCTTTTATTCGTTGGAGTGATTGCCCTTATTAGGCGCAATAAAAATACGAAGTATTATTTGGATTATTTTTTATTAAGATTACCGATTTTTGGCAAGATGTTTCAAAAAGCAGTGCTTGCACGGATGACGAGGACATTGAGTTCTTTGTTTACAAGTTCTGTTCCGATTCTGCAAGCTCTTTCGATTGTTGAAAATGTGGTTGAAAATGAAGTAATTGCTAAAGTTGTTCGTCAGTCAAGGGATGCTCTTGAACGCGGCCAATCATTGACAGGTCCGATGAAAAAACATTGGGCATTTCCACCGCTTGTCACGCAGATGATAGCCATCGGGGAAGAGACTGGATCATTAGATGCGATGCTGGGAAAAGTGGCAGACTTCTATGAAAAAGAAGTAGAAAACAGCACAGATAGAATTAAAGCATTAATTGAACCTCTTATGATTGTCATATTGGCGGGACTCGTCGGCACGATCGTTACGTCGATCATGGTTCCGATGTTTGAAATCTTCAATCAGGTCAGCTAATAAATAGATTAACAAATTTTTGCAAAATAATTACTCGATTAGCGTTTACAAGTTTACTATGTTGAAACTATAATAGTATTTAGTACTTATATACTAGAAAAAAGGGAGAGATTTACATGATAAAAAATGTAAAAAAACAAGTAAACAATCAACGCGGTTTAACGTTAGTCGAGTTATTGGCGGTTATCGTTATTTTAGGGATTATTGCGGCGATCGCGATTCCAAGTATTGGAAAAATCATCGAAAATACGAAAATTGATTCAGTTAAAGCAGATGCGATCCAAATTATTAATTCGGCAAAGATTTATTATTCGGAAACTGGAGATGATGCGATAACCTTGAAGGAATTAGAGAATCATATTGAGTTAAATTCTAAATTTTCAGATGATACAAATGTAAGTGTTAAAGAAGGTGAATTTAGAATTACAGGTAAAGGTGAAAAAGATAATATAGAAGTCGAATTTTCTAATGTAAGTATTAGTGATATAAACAATGCAAAAAAAGGTGATAAAGAAATAAAGAAAAGTCAGTAGGCTAAATATGAAGTGAAGGAAATAAGTACTTATGATAATTCTCGTGATATTCATTTATGGACTCATCTTAGGTTCTTTCTTTAATGTAGTGGGACTCCGAGTTCCAGTAAAAAAATCAATTATAGCACCGCGTTCAGCATGCCCGAACTGCAGCCATCAACTGCGGGCCTTTGAGTTAATTCCCGTGTTGTCTTACATAATACAAGGGGGAAAATGTCGTCAATGTCAGACGAGGATTTCCCCGCTTTACCCAATAGTGGAGCTTATGACAGGGCTGTTATTTGTCTCTGCTCCGCTTCTGTTAGGCTGGACGTTAGAACTTATCGTGGCTTGGACATTGATTTCTCTTTTCATGATTATTTTTGTTTCCGATATTACGTATATGCTAATCCCTGATAAGGTTTTACTCGTGTTTGCGGGGATTTTTTTGTTGGAGCGGCTCATACTTCCTCTCAGTCCGTGGTGGGACTCTCTTCTCGGCGGAGTGATTGCCTTCTTCCTTTTATTTCTCATCGCAATTGTGAGCAGAGGCGGCATGGGTGGTGGAGATATTAAACTGTTTGCTTTAGTTGGTTTCGTTGTAGGAACAAAGGTATTTTTACTCTCCTTCTTTTTAGCAACTTTATTTGGGGCATTCGTTGGTGGAATCGGGATTTTGTTTAAATTGACAGAACGGAAGAAGCCGATCCCGTTTGGACCTTTCATTGCAGTTGGTACATTAACGGCTTATTATTTTTACGAGCCGATTCTCTCATTTTATCTCTCATTTTTAGCAGGTGTTTAAGGGGTCGTTTCATATGCAATTCACATTATTTTCAAGAAAAAAGCGCGTTGTTAATCTCGTTATTAATGATCACTCCATTCGCTATGTAGAGCTGAAGCAGATCAATCCGCCAATTCCACTGCACTGGGAAGAACGCTTGCTGCCAACAGGAATCATTGCCAATGGAAAAATTGTTGACTATGAAACACTCAGTAATATATTGGAAGAATGTATAACCGATTGGAAGTTGAAAAATCGCCAAGTTCGCTTTCTTATTCCTGAATCTTTCGTCATTATTCGGAAAGTGTCTATTCCTGCCGAAGTAAAGGATGATGAAATGAAAGGATATCTTTACTTAGAATTGGGTTCCACTATCCATCTCCCCTTTGAAGAGCCGGTATTTGATGCAGTCGTTCTTTCAAGGGGTGAAGAGAAACAAGAAATTTTGCTTTTTGCTGCACCGGAAGAAAACGTTCAGGAATATATGGAGCTTTTAATGGAAGCAAAGCTTGATCCGGTTGCCGCTGAAGTTTCTCCATTGGCCATATACCGTCTCTATGCCCATCTGCAAAAGGAGCAAAAACAAGAAGCGTTGCTTGTCGTGCAATTCGGTTTAAGCGATGTAAATATATGTATTTTTGAAAATACGATTCCGTTTTTTATGCATCATCTTCCGCTTGAATTTAATGGTGAGGATTGGGATAAGAAACTTAATCGCTTTGGAGAATACGAATTAGCTTTTGTGGGAGAAAAAGAGCAGTTTTCTTTTCAAATGGAGGATTCTTATAAAGAGCTTAACCGCTTGATGGACTTTTATCGCTACTCATTGCATCAAGGGAAAAAGCAGGTATCTAAAATCTTGCTTAGTGGGGATCACCCGTTGCTTGAGCAAATAAAAGCTGAACTTGACAATCGCTTTGATGTTCCTGTGCAAATGATTGTTTTTGAACAAGGAGAAACAAAGCTGCCCCAAGCATTTCATTTAGCATTAGGGCTTGCTTTAAAAGGGGTGTAATCAATGCTAGTCGATATCAATCTATTACCTCAAAAAGAGGCGAAAAATAAATCCCTTTTAACGCTCATAGTCATTTCCTGTCTTCTTCTTTTAATTGGTGGAGCATTCGCTTTTTGGATGAATGCCACCTATACGAATAAATTAGAAAACATAGAGCAACAAATAGCCACAGCGGAACAGTTGGTTGCAAGTGAGCAACAAAAAATAATAGCCTATGAATCTTCGAACTCGATTACTGATTTGGAAAATGCGGTTAAATGGGTAAAAAGCTACCCAATCAAAACGGTCCCTATTTTAAAGAATTTAACGGCTCTGCTCCCTGAAAGAGGATTTATTCAGTCGATTAACTATGAAGAAACTGGATTTTTACAATTAACGATACAGTTTGAAATGAGCCGCGAAGCTGCTTATTACTTAAATTCTCTTTTAGAGTCGGACTGGGTTACCGATGCAAGACTTGTGACATTAGACGCCGTGACTGGATTTTATGATAAAAAATTCGGCGAGTCGGATGATGGGCTTGATGATCGTGCCATTAAAAATGAAAAATATATTCCCCGCTATTTAGGACTTTTTGAAATTGAGTTGAACCGTGAAGTATTAAAAGCAAATGGTGATAGCTCCCACGAGGAAGGGGGAGATGGTCTATGAAAATAAAGTTGTCCCGCAACGAAAAAATATTAATAATTGGGGTTAGCGCCGTCCTCATCCTCATATTTGCGAGTATTTATTTTTTTGTTTTGTATCCAAAAATAGAGCAAATTCCATTAAAGAAAATAGAATTGGCCTCTCAAGAACAATTATTGTCTACTTTACAAAGTAAAACGATTGATGCAAATGCCAATACCTTCCAAAATGCGGTTTCCTTGCAAAAAATGGTTCCTGTCAAGGAATTATCACAGCAATTAATCCTCGATATGGAAAAAGCAGAAGTGGTCTCTGGAAGTTTTGTTACAAATATGAATTTTGAAAATAGTGAAGTTTCGTTTGCCGCGGAAGAAACTGAACAATCAGAGCTAAATGAGGATGAAGAGCTTGAGGAAGAACGAGCAGCAGAAGAAGAAAATACACTTCCATTGCCGACTGGAGTAAAAAAAATTTCCGTAACGTTAAGCGTGGAGTCGCCAAGCTATTTTGAATTTGAAAAATTTATTAGCAATCTTGAAAATTCGGAGAGAATTACGGTTGTTGAAGCTATTGATTTTACTGCAGGTGAAGAAATCATTGAGCAGGAGCAGTCCGATAGACCATTAAGCTATCAAGTTAAAATCGCTGCCTTCTATATGCCGACGTTAGCAGATTTAATGGAACAGCTACCCAAATTGGAAACGCCCGAACCGGCAGACAAGAAGAATCCTTTACCAAAGTTCGGTGATCTATAGTTAGTCTAATGTATCGGCAAATCTCTTTACAGGGATCTCTGTTGATTGTTGCTATAACCATTTTAAAAAATTTGACGAAAATCTCTATAACAAGACGACAAAAGTCTTGTTATTTTTTTTTGCCTTTATGATATGTTTGATGCAAACCTGCATTCGACATGGAAGGAGGGCAATCATTGGACAAGTCAGGAAATTCAAAAACGATTACGATAAAAATTAACGGGAAAGATCGCTCCACTGAAAAAGAGAAACAAATAGGCGAACGGGAAGATAATCACGACCGAAAAAATAGCGCCTCCGCTCCATATAAAGAGCTGGAGAAGATTGCATCGCAAGAGCTGTCGGCTGCAGAACAGGTGAAAGAAGATGATGAATTTGACTGGATCTTGCCTGATGTAGAGGAGCAGGAACAACTACAGGAATACAAAATAATGAGCCAATCAAAGGGAAAGAGCGGTGGAAAAAAAAGCCATCATATTCGCGGTAAAGGGGTTGTGCCATCGATATTATTAATCGTTTTTTTAGCCGTTTTATCAGGGACAACCCTTGGCATTTTAATGTTAAATATGGTTATTTCTGATTCCATGACAGAAGCGGTATCTGGACCGGTGGAGGAAGCCTCCCCTGAAGAAGAAGCAAGCCCCACTGGAAAGGCTGTTGTAGAGCTCCCGGCACTGACAAGCTATTTAGTTCAAGGTGGTGTTTTTTCGACAGCTGACGCTGCTGATGTGGAAGCTGCAGCTATGACGGAAAAAGGACTACCCGCTAAAGTAATGGAGATAGATAAGCAATTTTTCTTATTTGTAGGTGTGGCAGATAATTTAGAAAATGCAAAGTCGCTCGGAAGCCATTTGCAAGAAAGCGGGATAGATACTTTTTCAAAGGAGATGGCCATTGGCGGGAGCTCAATTTCGCAATTGCAGGAATCAGAACGCAGTCTGTTAGAAGCCACTCCAAATTTATATAAGCTTCTTTTAGAAATTTGTACAACTGCACATCTATCCAATTCAATGGCGACAGAACAAATAAACGCGTTAGCTGCGCAAATAACGGAATGGAAGGAGTTTGAGAATATACAAAATGAGCAACTGCAGCAGCTCAAGGGGGAATTAGAGGAAGCAGCCAGCTTATTAAGCAATTATAGTGAAAATCATGAGCAAAAGACATTGGGGAAAGTACAGCAGCACCTCTTGAATTTCCTGGCTGCTTATCAAGCTTTATAGCCAATTGGTCCTGTGGACAACCCTAGCGCAAATCCCCTGCTTTTAAAAAAGTGTTGTAAATGATGGACAAACATTATCGGAGAAAATTAATTTTCTGGGAAATAATTTATAGGGAAAGGTTTTGATATAAAGGAGTCTGCGTAAAAAATTATTGCGCTGGCTCTTTTTTAAAACATAAAATTATGGAAATTGAAACTTCGGATAGGTGAAAAACGTCTTAATAAGAGGATTTAAAATAGAAGGGACTAGTTCGGAAGAAGTTTTTTCACTTGGAAATTGTTTCTAAGAAGAGAATTTGGTACGATAAGCTTGTATCATCCTTTTTTGAAACAATCTTAAGGTTAGGTGATTTAATGCAGACCCTCATTTTAGCCTCTTCTTCCCCACGGCGAAAAGAACTTCTAGAAAATTTACATTTAACATTTGAAGTATGCAGCAGTGATGTTGACGAGACCTACAATCCAGATCATACCCCTGAAGATATTGTGATGGAGCTAGCTAAACGAAAAGCGGAATTTGTTGCCCGAAGATATCCGACAGCTTTTGTGATCGGAAGTGATACAATTGTGGTAGCAAATGAGCAAGTGTTGGGAAAACCAAATGATGAGAACGAAGCTACAAAAATGCTTCAGCAATTGTCGGGAAGCCATCATTTTGTTTATACAGGTGTATCGATTTTTAGTCCAACGAAGCACGTCGAGTTTTTTGAAAAAACCGAGGTGGTATTTTGGGAGTTAACAGACGAGGAAATCTATAGCTATGTTAACACCGGAGAACCGATGGATAAGGCAGGAGCCTATGGAATACAAGGCTTTGGAAGGCTCCTCGTTAAAAAGATTAATGGAGATTATTTCTCAGTAGTAGGCCTGCCGCTATCAAAAACGATCAGAGAATTGCGCATGCTCGGATATGATTTGCCTTTCTAACTTCCATTTGCCATCAAGGTAAATAGGAGGAATCATGTTGCAAGATGAAACATTAATGATCCGAGATTTTCCTGAGGGGGAAAGACCGAGGGAAAGATTTGAACAAAGTGGCCCAGCAAGCCTTTCAAATCATGAATTGCTTGCGATTTTGTTAAGAACGGGAACAAAAGAGGAATCGGTTCTACAATTATCCAATCGCTTATTGACAAATTTTGAAGGCTTACGGCTTTTAAAAGATGCTACGTTAGATGAAATAACTGCTATAAAAGGTATAGGAAAAGCAAAAGCTATACAGGTACTTGCAGCAGTAGAAATAGGACGGCGAATTTCTAATTTATCCTATGACGACCGATATATCATTCGTTCCCCAGAAGATGGGGCGAATTATGTCATGAATGATATGCGCTTTCTGGCACAAGAGCATTTCGTTTGTTTGTATCTAAATACAAAGAACCAAGTATTGCATAAGAAAACTATTTTTATTGGGAGTTTGAATGCTTCTATCGTTCATCCAAGAGAGGTCTTCAAGGAAGCTCTCCGCCGCTCATCTGCCTCTGTCATTTGCCTTCATAATCATCCTTCCGGTGATCCTACGCCAAGCCGTGAAGATATTGAAGTGACGAAGCGTTTGGTCGAAGCAGGGAAAATTATTGGGATTGAAATATTAGATCATTTAATTATAGGGGAGAATAAATTTGTAAGCCTGAAGGAAAAAGGATACTTATAAGAAAGAGCATTTCCTTATTACTATGAATTTGTGCCCTATTTCATATATAATGAAATATGCCCTTATGGCACTATGATTTTGACATTTGTTGAGCTATAATAATGCTTGTGACTTTTGCACGATCACTCGTGCTTCAAAGTCAATTTTAGTTAATAAAAAAATGGATAAACACTTAATCAGGACACGAATAATGGTGTTAAACGATTTGTTTCAGAAAGGGAGATACAACAATGTTAGGTATTGGAACTAAAGACCTTGGGATAGATTTGGGTACAGCAAATACCCTTGTATATGTGAAAGGAAAAGGTGTTGTCGTACGCGAGCCTTCTGTTGTCGCTTTACAAACAGATACAAAGCAAATTGTCGCTGTTGGAAACGATGCGAAAAATATGATCGGAAGAACACCAGGTAATGTTGTTGCGCTACGACCAATGAAGGATGGCGTAATCGCTGACTATGAAACGACTGCAACAATGATGAAATATTATATTAAGCAAGCGACAAAAGCAAAGGGCTTATTTTCTGGGAAGCCATATATAATGGTGTGTGTTCCGTCAGGGATTACAGCAGTGGAGGAACGAGCCGTTATTGATGCGACTCGTCAAGCGGGTGCGAAGGATGCCTATACAATTGAAGAGCCTTTTGCTGCAGCAATTGGAGCCAATCTTCCTGTATGGGAACCAACAGGAAGCATGGTTGTTGATATCGGCGGAGGAACGACGGAAGTGGCGATTATTTCCCTTGGCGGAATCGTTACAAGTCAGTCCGTGCGTGTTGCTGGTGATGAAATGGACGATGCAATCGTGAGCTACATAAGAAAAACGTATAATTTAATGATTGGTGATCGGACTTCAGAGACGATTAAAGTGGAAATTGGTAGTGCTGGAGAGCCAGAAGGCATCGATAACATGGAAATTCGTGGTCGTGATTTATTAACGGGTTTGCCGAAAACAATCGAAATTACTCCTTTGGAAATTTCACACGCTCTTCGAGATACTGTGGAGGCTATTGTGGATGCTGTGAAAGTAACGCTTGAAAAAACGCCTCCAGAATTGGCGGCAGATATTATGGATCGCGGCATTGTATTAACTGGAGGCGGCGCTTTACTGCGCAATCTTGATCGGGTTATTAGTGAAGAAACGAATATGCCTGTATTAATTGCCGAAAATCCACTTGATTGTGTAGCGATTGGAACAGGAAAGGCGTTAGATAATATCAACTTATTTAAAAATCGGGCAAAGGAATCACGCTAGTCTATACCCATTTCTTTAGAGATCAATCGCAAGTGAATTCATTTGCGATTGATCATCATGTACTCGATTTATTATAAATAGCTCTATGAATATTGTAAAAAATGAGGTGTAGTATATGCCACAATTCTTTTTGAATAAACGCCTGATTTTTTTGCTTGTCAGCATTATTATTCTCGTGGCATTAATTGGATTTTCCTTAAGAGAACGAGAAGAATTAACTGTGCCAGAGCAATTTTTGAAGGATGCAACCGGATGGATACAAAATGTTTTTGCAAAGCCACAGGGCTACGTAACCGATTTCTTTGAAAATGTGAAAGATCTCCAAAATACATATTCAGAAAATAAGGAATTGAAATCTCGGTTAGATAAGCTTGCGAAGCTTGAGGCAGATGTACAACAACTAGAAAAGGAAAATGAAGAACTTCGGGAGATTTTAGGTGAAAAAGAAAGCCTTCGAGATTATGAGCCTATACAAGCAACGGTTATTGGGCGCAACCCAGATCGTTGGCATGAAATTATCATTATTAATAAGGGCGAAGTCAATGGAATCGAACAAAATATGGCAGTTGTTTCGTCCAATGGATACTTAATCGGGAAAGTGAAAAGTACACAACAATTTACGGCCACGATCCAATTATTAAGTGCAATGGATCCAACGAATCGAATCTCCGCTGAGATTAAAGGGAATGAAGAATATTTTGGGACGATCGAGGGCTATGACGTTGATCGGGAGCTGTTAAAGCTTAAGCGGATTCCTTATGATGCCAAAGTTGAAAAACAACAAAAGGTTGTTACATCCGGATTAGGTGGAATATTCCCTCAGAACTTGTCAATTGGAGAAGTAGTGGATGTTGAACCTGATGAATTTGGTCTTAATCAAACTGCATATGTGAAACCAGGAGCAAACTTTTATAATATTAGAAATGTTATGGTTGTAAAGAGAGTGATGGATCAGCCAAATTTAAGTGATATGGTCGATGATGAGGAGGAGGAGCTGTGAGAAAATTTCTTCTTCCTCTCTTATTCATTTTTTTCTTTATGTTGGAAAGTATCTTTGTTCAATCTCTTCCAGCTGAGATGTTTAATAGCGATCGCATTCTAGTTCCCCGTTTTTTGATGATTGCTATTATCTTTTTGACTCTTTATGGTAATCGAAATCACGGACTGATTTACGCTCTCGTTTTTGGACTATTGTTTGATGTCGTTTATACGGAAATAATTGGAGTTTACTTATTTTTATTCCCTTTCATTGCTTATTTGACTTCAAAAGTGATGCGACTACTGCAAGCGAACATTGTCGTTATTGCAGTTGTTTCGTTACTGGGGGTTGCCCTATTGGAGCTCTGTGTCTATGAATTAACGTTTTTAATCAACAAAACAGATATGGTTTTTTCCATGTTTGTCGATTTAAGATGGGTGCCAACATTAATATTAAATTTGGCGTTTATTATTATTTTTGCTTATCCGCTTAAACGGCACTTTGAGAAATATGCTCAATCATTAAAAGCAGAGTAACATAATTAGCCATACTTTTTTTTACAAAAATAGGTAAGTGTTACTAACGGGAGTTTTCGAAGAAACTATAATCTCTTTGAAAACAACGTATTTATTAAAGGAATATTTGTTGTATTTGTCGAATATCTGATACAGACCTTGTTTCTTAAAGATAATATGGCTGCTTTTTGCTCAGTTGTCTGTATATCTTTCTGCAGGCTTGACAGCGCGTTCTCCCTCCTTTTACCCGAGGCAGAACAATTATCAGATCAAAACAATCACGCTAATAAAGCCTAAAGATTTATGAACATCATCGATAAAAAAAGTATGTGATTAAACGATATGAATGTTATGCTTGATATATGCCAAGCTCAAGCACCTATATTTTGGCTCAAAGGGATAAAAAGAAGGTGTTGAAGCATGACTTGGAGAATTGTTCAGCGCAAGCTGTTTAGCCCCCTGCAAACTTTAAGCCCTTTCTATAAAAAGGTGAGTTCTTTGGCAGCAAAGGACTTCTAAAGGTTCTGCCAGTTTGTATGGCAATGTACAGGAGCTTACGCTTTTCTATGAGGTGAACATCTTGATATGAAGAAAACTCAGAATGTGCTAATAAAGGGAACGAAAGATGGACTAACATTACATTTAGACGACATGTGCTCCTATGAGGAATTAAAACGGGAGTTAAACGAGAAGCTGACAGAAAATCAAAGAGTGAATAACGAGCATCCTCTAATTTCTGTTAGTGTTAAAGCTGGAAATAGATACTTAACTGATGAGCAAAAGGAAGAAATTAAGACGTTGATTCGGCAAAAAAAGAATTTGGTTGTCGAGTCGATAGAGTCTAATGTCTTAACAAAGCTTGAAGCAAAACAAATTATGGAGGAGCATGAAATTGTTTCTGTTGCAAGAATCGTCCGCTCCGGTCAAGTTCTCGAAGTACCAGGAGATTTGTTGTTGATTGGAGATGTAAATCCTGGTGGCAAAGTCGTGGCGGGAGGTAATGTATTTGTAATGGGAGCATTAAAAGGAATTGCTCATGCTGGTGCAAATGGAAACTCGAACGCGATTATTTCTGCTTCGATCATGATGCCGACTCAGTTAAGAATTAATGAAGCGATCAGTCGCTCTCCTGATGTCCATGGAAACGAAGAAAGACGGGAAATGGAGTGCGCGTATATTGATGAAAATGAACAAATTATTATTGATAGATTACAAGTTTTGATGCATCTTAGACCAAATTTAACAAGATTGGAAGGAGGATTCTAAAGTGGGGGAAGCAATCGTTATAACATCGGGTAAAGGCGGGGTTGGTAAAACAACCACTTCGGCTAATATAGGTACAGCTTTGGCTCTTCAAGGAAAAAGAGTTTGTTTGGTAGATACAGATATTGGTTTGCGAAATTTGGACGTCGTTATGGGGCTGGAAAATCGAATTATCTATGACTTAGTGGATGTTATTCAAGGCCGTTGCAAAATTCATCAAGCCCTCGTCAAGGACAAGCGTTTTGAGGATCTTCTTTATTTGCTGCCAGCAGCACAAACAAGCGATAAAACAGCGGTTGAGCCAGAACAAATGAAAGTTCTGGTAGAATCTCTGAAACAGGATTATGACTATATTATCATTGACTGCCCAGCCGGAATTGAACAAGGCTACAAAAATGCAGTAGCAGGAGCAGATAAGGCGATCGTAGTTACCACTCCAGAAGTTTCGGCAGTTCGTGATGCAGATCGAATTATCGGACTTCTTGAAAAAGAAGAAAATGTAGAATCTCCTAAACTAGTGATTAATCGCATTCGTAACCATTTAATAAAAAATGGTGATATGCTGGATGTTGATGAAATTACAACCCATTTATCGATTGAATTAATTGGCATTGTTGCAGACGATGATGAGGTCATTAAGGCATCAAATCATGGTGAACCGATCGCTTTAAACCCCAATAGCAAGGCGTCAATTGCCTACCGGAATATTGCCCGGCGCATTTTAGGAGAATCCGTTCCTTTACAGCCATTAGGTGAAGAGGACAAGGGTGTTTTTTCTAAATTGAAGAAATTTTTTGGTGTGAAGTAAATATACATATGTAAGAACTGAGGTTAAGCTCGGTTCTTTTTTGATGCTCTGTTTTTAGCTTCATTAATGATTGGGAGGAGTGAGCTCTTTTTACTTCTGATTTTTCTTGTCATATATGACGTGGACAACTCATACACTTGTACAAACTAGATAAGGGATTGGTGGGGACATGTCTAGAGCGGATGATATTAGAAAAAGGATAGCGAAACGAAAACGTGAAAGGGAAAGAATGACGAAGCATGTAAATGAGCAATTTTTCGTTGTCGAAGAGGAAGAAAAATATGGATTTGAAAAATTCCCCTCTTATGAAAGTGATCCAGGAGAAAGTGGTCATCCACTATTTAATAAAGAATTTTTTTTGTTTAAAATATTGGCTTCGGCTTGTCTTGTGCTCATTGTCGCCATTATTTTCCGCAGTGGCGGAGAATCATTGCAGCCAGTAAAGAGCTTTGTCACAAAATCATTGGAGCATGATTTTCAATTTGCGGCGGTGGCAGATTGGTATGAAAATAAATTTGGCAAGCCGTTGGCTCTTTTGCCATTTGAGCGCAATGAAGAACCAGAATCCGACGGAATTCAGGAGTATGCTTTACCTGCGGCAGCACGAATATTAGAGGAATTTGCAGAGGACGGTCAAAAGGTTTCCATCGAAACGGAAAAAGGCGCTGCAGTTACAGCGATGAGTGAAGGAAGAGTCAGTTATGTAGGCCATGAGGAAGGCTTCGGTAAAACGGTCATTATTCAGCATGCCGATAAAAGCGAAACATGGTATGGCAACCTTGAATCGATTGATGTTACATTGTATGAATTTATAAAAAAAGGAACAAGTGTTGGCACGGCAGCAGATGCTGGAGATGGAGCGAAGGGCGTTTTTTATTTTGCCATTAAAAAAGGGGATGACTTTATTGACCCCATCCAGGTGATCCAATTTGACTAACTTTCTTTCCCTTTTTCGAAAAATATATATCCATCCATTATTATGGGGTGTTGTTGCGATAGCGGTTATGACAGCGCATTTTATTGAACTTTCTCTTTTACTCTTGATCATTTTCATCCATGAGCTGGGACATGCGGCTGCCGCTTCTTTTTTTTCGTGGCGCGTGAAAAAAATTTCAATTCTACCCTTCGGGGGAGTAGCGGAAATGGATGAGCACGGGAATCGCCCGCTTAAGGAAGAGGCCATTGTTACTTTAGCCGGCCCGATTCAGCATCTTTGGTTAATAGCAGCCGCTTTGCTTTTGAATAAGGCTGGAGTGATGTCTGAATTTATTTTTACCCACTTTATTCAATTTAATCTAATGATCTTAATGTTTAATTTGCTTCCTATTTGGCCGCTTGATGGGGGGAAATTTATTTTTTTATGGCTGTCATTAAGAGAATCCTTTCCAAAGGCCTTTAAGCTGACATTAATCATTTCGATTATCGTTGTATTTGTTTTTACCTGTTTTATGCTAATGATTGAACCAATCAATTTAAATTTATGGATCGTTGTTTCCTATATTATTTTTACTTTACGTTATGAGTGGAAGCAAAGTCGTTATATCTTTATTCGCTTTTTAATGGAAAGGTATTATGGGAAGAAAAATGAGTTACGTAAGCTTAAGCCGCTTATTGTTGAGGCTGATGAGCTTGTCATTCATGTGCTAGAACGTTTTCAACGGGGCTGTAAGCATCCGATTATCGTTGAGAAGGATGGCAATGAAACGGGTTCTCTAGATGAAAATGAACTTCTTCATGCTTATTTTGCAGAAAAGCAAATTACTGCTAAAATTGGTGATTTGCTGTACCCTTATTAAATTTGAGAAAATCGCTGGGCTATTGGATAATAAGGTGAATGAAGCAGGTAAGGAGTTTTTTTCGTGAATACTGTAGTCGTAAATGGAATGGGTAGAGAAAAAAGGTATGCATTCATTAAAGATCATAAATTGGAAAAACTTGTTGTTGAACAGCCACAGCACCGTTCAATTGTAGGTTCGATCTATTTAGGAATTGTTGAGAAGGTTTTGCCGGGCCTGAACGCTGCTTTTATTGATATCGGTCTTGAAAAGAAAGGCTTTTTACACCGGGATAAACTCCCGGCTTTTTTCGTGTCGAAAGAAGATAAAAATAAAAGCATCGCTGCTTATCTTCATCAAGGTGAAAAAATCCTTGTTCAGGTAGAAAAGGGTATGGCCAGAAGCAAGGGACCAAGGGTGACTGGAATCATTGAGCTTGGTGGGGATAGAATCGTTTATGCACCGCAAGGGAAATTTGTGGCCGTATCGAAGAAAATGGCTGATCAAACCATACGGGAAGAATGGCGTCAGCTTGGTAATGAGCTCAAGCAGAGGGATGAAGGACTTTTTTTTCGTACAGCTTGTTCAGAGTGTTTCAAGGAGGATGTAATTGTTGAATTGGAGCAACTGCGAACGATGTATGAAAAAATGGTGCAAACTTCGAAGCTGATGAAGAAACCAGGCTTAGTTATGAAGCGTGATTTCTTTTTAGAAGAGGTAAAAGCAGTCATTTCAACCTTAAATTCAGGCAGAGTTGTCGTTGACACGTTTGAGCTGAAACAGGAACTTGAAGCGGTTTGCCTTCATGTGGAGCTTATTTATCAACATCATCAGAGAGAAGATATTTTTTCAATTTATCGATTGGACCATGAGATTGAGAACGCTTTAAGAAAAGTAGTGTGGTTGGAAAACGGAGCTTATTTAGTGTTTGATGAGACTGAGGCGTTAACAGTAATTGATGTAAATACCGGTCAGTTTTCCGGAAAGCATAATCCTCAAGACACAGTTACCATGACGAATCTTGTGGCAGCGGATGAGATTGCCCGACAAATTCGCCTTCGAAATTTAGCAGGGATGATTCTTGTTGACTTTATTGATATGAAAACAGAAGAGGCACGAACACAAGTAAGAAAAAGGTTGGAGACTGCTCTCGGTCGGGATGAGAGAAGAACGAGAGTCGTCGGCTTCACACCATTAGGGATTTTGCAGATGACGAGAATGAAAACGCGGATTCCCCTTAAGGAAACACTGCTTAGCCCCTGTCAAGTGTGCGAAGGAAACGGGCAGGTACTCAGTGCAGAAACAGTCGCCTTTCGTTTGGAACGGGAGCTATTACAGTTCAGAGGAAAGGATATAGAGGCGGTGTTAATCGAAGCTACTGAGGATGTTAGAAGCATTTTTGCCGGAGAAAATGGAAGTGAGCAGAAACTTTTAGAGAACGCTTGCGGGATTGAGCTTTATTTTACAATTGAAGAAGGACCGAAGCCATATTATCGTATTAAACAGATTGGCGAGAAAAAGAATATTGCGATTACCGGCTAAGCAACGGTGCATTTTTCGTGTTGACACTTACAGTCGGACTATGATAATATTTTCATGTTATGTTTGTAGCGCACCCGTGCTACAACCGCACAGATCAGGTTATAAAGATTACTCATTTATATCAAGCTGTGATTGCCATAAGTCAATCCATCGACAGTCGGGGATCGTCTTATAAAATGGCCTTTATCGCTTTTCGAGTCACCTGTGATGGCGAGTCTGAGTCTAAGAGGAGGTGCAGTTCATGTACGCAATTATCGAAACTGGTGGTAAGCAAATCAAAGTAGAAGAAGGTCAAGCCATCTACATTGAAAAGCTAAACGCTGAAGCAGGCGAAACAGTTACATTTGATAAAGTTTTATTCGTTGGTGGCGAAAACGTTAAAGTTGGTAGCCCAGTTGTTGAAGGTGCAACAGTTACAGCTAAAGTTGAAAAGCAAGGTCGCGCTAAGAAGATCATTGTTTTCAAATACAAAGCGAAGAAAAACTATCACAAAAAGCAAGGTCATCGTCAGCCATACACAAAAGTTGTAATTGAAAAAATCAACGCGTAAGGCGGTTTATGATGATTCAAACAACGATTTATCGTACTGAATCTGGACGAGTACAATCGTTTACGATTAGTGGTCATGCCCTCTTTGCCAACAAAGGAAATGACATTGTTTGTGCAGGAGCTTCTGCTGTTTCTATCGGAGCGATTAATTCCATTATCGCATTAACTGGAGTAGAACCAGAAATCGAGCAAGGTGAGTCAGGCTTTCTCCGCTGCGTCATTCCAGATAATCTCACGAAAGACGTACAAGAGAAGGTACAGCTATTGCTTGAAGGGATGATTGTGAGTTTACAGACGATTGAAAGAGATTATGGAAAGCATATAAAAATAACCTTCAAAAAGTAGGAGGTGGAACAAAATGTTAAGATTAGATCTTCAGTTTTTCGCTTCTAAAAAGGGAGTAGGTTCTACAAAGAACGGTCGTGACTCAATCGCAAAGCGCCTTGGTGCTAAGCGTGCAGATGGTCAGTTCGTAACTGGTGGTTCAATCCTTTATCGTCAACGTGGAACAAAGATTTATCCAGGTGTTAACGTTGGTAAAGGTGGAGACGACACTCTATTCGCGAAAGTGGATGGCGTTGTTAAGTTTGAACGCGTAGGACGTGACCGCAAGCAAGTGAGCGTGTACCCAGTAGCTCAAGAAGCTTAATTCTTTTAAAAAAACTCTAACCGTTTTTGGTTGGAGTTTTTTTGAGTTTTAACGAGAAGTGGAAGCAAAGATCATTTTGACCGATAAATTCGATTTTTGACCGATAAAAAAATTTTAAGACCGATAAATATGCACGAAGACTGATATATTTAATTTAAGACCGATATTTTTACATAACGACCGATAAATCAAATTTTCATCCATATTTGTCCCCACATACTGGTTATTTTGATATACTAGCAAGAAGAAGGTTTCAGTTCGTTTGTTTAGGAGTGCTTTTATGAAAAAAGAGTGGGATACGATTGAGCTTTTGCGACATGCAAGGCATGATTGGCTTAATAAAATTCAATTAATTAAAGGGAATTTGTCTTTAAACAAAATGGATCGTGTGAAAGAAATTATTGATGAAATTGTCGTCGAAACAAGACAAGAATCAATTCTATCCAACCTGAACATTCCTCAATTTGCCACACTGCTCCTTACATATAATTGGGAAAGTCATTCAATTCACTTAGAGTATGAAATTGTCGGGGAACCAAATTTATCATCAGGTCATCTCGTTAAGGATGATGTATTGACCAATTGGACAAACACTTTTTTAGAGGAATTGGATCAAGTCATTAAGGCATTCCATGAAAATCATTTATCAGTAACAATTGAAAGACAAGAAACAGGGATCGGTTTCTTTTTTGATTTTCGAGGAATAATAACAAATATTGAACATATAGAGCGTTTTCTTCAACAGCAATCAATCGTTGCAAAAACAGTGCACGAGCTTTCAGAGCACGAACTCTCTATTGAAGTATATATGCCATATCAATAATATAAAAATTTGCTAAAGTGATGACGGCTGCATCTCGCCGAATCACTTTACATAAGGACACATCTACTGCAGATGGGAGGACAAAAATGTTTGTAGATCAAGTTAAGATATATGTAAAAGGCGGAGACGGAGGCAACGGAATGGTTGCCTTTCGCCGTGAGAAATATGTGCCGAAGGGCGGCCCAGCGGGGGGAGACGGAGGTAAAGGCGCGGACGTTATTTTTGAAGTGGAAGAAGGACTTAGAACGCTCATGGACTTCCGTTATAAGCGTCATTTTAAGGCACCTCGTGGCGAACATGGGATGTCAAAAAATCAGCATGGCCGCAATGCAAAAGATATGATTGTCAAAGTTCCACCAGGTACAGTTGTGACCGATGCGGAGACGATGGAAGTGATCGCTGACTTGACGGAGCATGGCCAAAGAGCGGTGATTGCTCACGGTGGTCGAGGCGGGCGTGGCAATACTAGGTTTGCAACACCGGCTAACCCGGCACCAGAGCTGTCTGAACATGGGGAACCAGGCATTGAAAAAGAAGTCGTTCTTGAATTGAAGCTTCTTGCCGACGTAGGGTTAGTTGGATTTCCAAGTGTTGGAAAGTCAACTTTGCTTTCTGTCGTATCGGCTGCGAAGCCAAAGATTGCCGATTATCATTTTACAACGATTGCTCCGAATCTTGGTATGGTGGAGACAGAGGATGGAAGAAGCTTTGTTATGGCCGATCTTCCAGGTTTGATTGAAGGAGCACACTCCGGAGTAGGGTTAGGGCATCAATTTTTACGTCATATAGAAAGAACTAGAGTGATTGTTCATGTCATTGATATGGCGGCAACAGAAGGAAGAGATCCGTACGAGGACTATAAAACGATTAATAATGAATTAAAAGAATATAATTTACGGTTGACGGAGCGGCCACAAATAATTGTAGCGAATAAAATGGACATGCCGGATGCGGAGGAAAATCTGGCAACGTTTAAAGAACAGCTGGAAGAGGATTATCCGGTATTTCCAATCTCTGCTCTGACACGGCAAGGATTAAGAGATCTTTTATTTGCAGTTGCTGATAAAATCGAAGAAACACCAGAGTTTCCTCTTGTACATGAAGAAGAAACAGATATTAATCGTGTACTTTATAAGCATGAAGCAGACCAAAAAGAGTTTGTGATTACCCGTGATCCTGACGGCAGCTTTGTGGTTTCTGGAGATGCGGTTGAGCGATTATTTAAAATGACCGATTTTTCGCGCGATGAATCGGTGCGCCGTTTCGCTAGACAGCTTAGAGGAATGGGCGTTGATGATGCGTTGAGAGAAAGAGGCATTCAGAGCGGAGATACGGTTAAGCTGTTAGATTATGAATTTGAATTTCTTGATTAAATTTTCTCGAAAAGGAGACGTTCAAGAACTTTGACGTTTACCCTTTTCTAATGGGGTGGGGAAATGAGCAAAGACAAATTTGATAAGAAATTTTATTTGGTTCGTGAGGATGTTTTGCCTGAGGCGATGAAGAAGACGCTAGAGGCGAAGGAAATGATCGAACGGAAAAAAGTCGAATCCGTTTGGGATGCTGTTCAACAAGTTGATTTAAGTCGAAGTGCATTTTACAAATATCGAGACACTGTTTTTCCATTTCATACAATAGTGAAGGAAAAATTAATCACTTTGTTTTTCCATTTAGAAGACCGTTCAGGAACCCTATCACAGCTACTTGGGGTTGTAGCATCATCAGGCTGCAATGTTTTAACGATCCATCAGACCATTCCACTTCAGGGGCGTGCACAAGTGACCATGTCCCTCAACATTACAGGAATGGGAATAGAAATCAATGAGTTATTGGCAAATTTAAAAAAGCTAGAATTTGTGGAAAATGTAGAAGTACTTGGGTCTGGAGCGTAGCTCCAAACCCTAGATTGATTGGAATTATTTGAAATTTTAGATAGAATGAATCGATTTCAAACGAACAATATCAAGTTTGACATCATTTATATCTGAATATTTATGAATAAAACAATGTTAAGAGATGTCCGTTTTTAACTTGAAGTGAGCAATATGAATTTGACTAGACATTAACATAAGATCAAGGCGTCCTTTTCATATAGACAACAGGATGACTTCTGGGGAGGAAAAAATCATAATGAAAATTGCATTTTTAGGACCGAAAGCAACGTTTACAGACATCGCAGTACGTGAAATGTTTCCGTCCGATGAGGGGATTCCATATATGACGATTCCTGATTGCTTGGATGCCGTCATGAAAAATGAAGTGGATGCTTGTGTCGTACCATTGGAAAATGCATTAGAAGGGTCGGTAAATATCACTCTTGACTATTTAATCCATGAGATAACGCTTCCTATTTTAGCAGAGGTAACAGCGCCAATTAGGCAGCATTTAATGGTTCATCCGCAAAATAAAGATAATTGGAAAAATATTGAGACGATCTATAGTCATTCGCATGCAATTGCGCAATGTCATAAATTTCTTCACCAAAATTGCCGTGGAGTTCAAAGAGTAAGTGTTACTTCGACGGCAGCAGCTGCGAAACACGTATTTGATCATCCGGCAGAACAAGCTGCTGCGATTGCAAATGAATTAGCAGCTGAAGAATATGGGTTAGCAGTTGTCGCCCCTGATATTCATGACTTTGATTTCAACCATACACGCTTTATTGTTCTAGCGAAGGAGGCGAGTAAATTCAGCAACAGTCCTTTGCAAATGGTTGGGAACAAAACGTCGTTAATGATTACTCTTCCAGCGGATGATCGTTCTGGTGCTCTCCATCAAGTATTGTCAGCATTTGCTTGGAGAAAGCTTAATCTTTCAAAGATCGAATCAAGACCAACTAAAACAGGACTCGGAAACTATTTTTTTATTATCGATGTCGAAATGGCGATGGATCAAGTTTTAATCCCTGGTGCAATTGCTGAATTAGAAGCACTTGGTTGCTCTGTTAATGTTTTAGGGAGTTATCCATACTATCAAGTAAAACAGCAAAAAGGGGTCAAATAGGCTCCTTTTGCTGTTTACTCCTATTTTTACGTTCATTTCATGCTTCGATAAGGAAGCCATTGGTACGTAATGCTTCTTCAGCTTTATTTAGGTCGTCTTCAGTTGCGGCAGCTAGAGTATGGAGGTGGATCCCGTCTGTTAATTCCGATAAATAGGAAGAATTAGTTGCGCTGATTTTCTCAATGAATTGTTGAACTTCTTTCACTGTTGAAACCATGATTGAGGCGGTTAAATCACCATATACGGAGTGTTCAATTTTTACATCAAGGACTGTTACTCCGTGTTGGACTATTAATAACAGCTCCTCTTCCGTTTTTTCTGGTGGATGGAAACAGGCGATTGTTCTTTCCACCCTGTTTAACATTTCCGGTCGTCTCATATACAGATATCCTTGGCTGGTTGCAATAATTGGTTCACCCTGAGCTTTAAGCAATGTAATATCTCCAACTATTACTTGTCTAGAGACATTGGTTTTCATTGCTAATTCACTTCCAGTTATCGGTTCTTGGCTTGTTTGGAGCCAGGTTACAATCAGCCTTCTTCTTTCGTCTCCTAGAATTTTCTGACCTTTCATTTGTTCTCCACCCTTTATTTCTATATTTTCCTTATATTAACTTTGTTAAACAGTAACGATTTTTGGCACATTTCGTGTGAGTCCTTGGTTTCGCACACCTTTTTAGTTGTGTTAAAGCGATGTGAAAAATTCACTTCAAGGAGTCAGACAGAAACAAGTCAAAAGTCAACACCAACCTAGTGCAAACCCCTATCTTAATTGAAAAAGTAACCATCTCGAGAATAGTTTATCGTAGTTTTTCCTTACAGTCGATATTCATGGACAGAACTAAACCCCCTTTTTTGACAAATTTCAAGCTTGTACGAGAATGTTTTCACTCTCTGCTAACATAATTTATTTAGATTAAGCATAAGTTTTTTTGAAGATTATTAGCAAATTACCCACACAATCATACAATATATGGACATTTGCATAGGAGGGAGAAGTCAGAGTGAAGATCCATATCGTACAGAAAGGGGATACTCTTTGGAAAATCGCCAAAAAGTACGGCGTGAATTTTGAAGAGCTGAAGAAACTGAATTCACAGCTCAGCAATCCTGATATGATTATGCCCGGAATGAAAATAAAGGTTCCAACTGCTGGGGGAAGCGTTAAAAAAGAAGCTCCTATTGGTCAGAAAGAAACACAGCTCAATATGGGTGTTAAAAAAGAAAAACAAGTAAAGGAGCAGCCGTTTGTAAAGGAGAAGAAAAAAGAGGCGCCGGTTGAAAAAGCGGAAAAACCAGTGCCTGAAATGCCGAAAGTGGAAACGCCGAAAAAACCATTTGTACCGAAAATGCCTAAACCGATCATTCCAGAAATTGATATTAACAACTATTATATGATGAATATGGCAAATGTTAATATGGAACAAAAGCCTCATGCACCGCAATTGCCACCAAAACCAGCAAATATTTTACCTGAAGCAAAACCGGTGAAACCAGTAAAACAGGTGAAACCAGTAAAACCAGAACCGGTGAAGCCTTTTAAGCCTGTAGAAACGGAATCTTTTGAGGAATCATCCTCAATCGAAATACCGATTAAAGGAGGATTTCAACAGCCAATGAATCCATTCAAACCTTACCCTGCTCCAGGAGGATATCCATATCAGCAATCACCAGTAAATCCTGAAGTACAAGGAGCAATGCAACAGCCACCATACTATGGAGGAATGCCGGGAGTAGAAAATCATTATTTTGATGATGAGTCGTCTCCGTTTATGCCTAATCAACCTGCAGGTGTAATGGGAGCATACGATAATGCCCAATTCCCTCCAATGGCAAACATGCCGAATATGCCAAACATGCCAAACATGCCAAACATGCCGCAAGTGTCACCGGAAATGGCGAATATGCCGCCGATGCCGCAAGTGTCACCGGAGATGGCGAATATGCCGCCGATGCCGCAAGTGTTGCCGGAAATGGCGAATATGCCACTAATGCCGCATATGGCTCCAATGATGCATGCGCCATATCCATGCCCGCCATATGCTGCTCCTTATCCAATGCCATATGGACCAGGACCGGGATTTGCACAACCATATCCTGCATTCCCACCGGCATATGGACCGGGGCCAGAGGTTGCTGGGGCATACGCTCCTCAAGGGATGCCATTCGGGCCGAACCAGCCGTTTCCAGCCGTACAAGGAGCGATGGACGATAAAGATTGCGGATGCGGTGGACCACAATTAGTGGGAAGCTATGGTCCTCAACCACAAATACCTGCAGGTTATGGAATGCCAGGAGGATTTGCACCAAACTATGGTGCCGTACCAACAGGATATCGGATGGAAACGTCAATGGGATATGAGGCTGAAGGGGGATATCCGGAAGCGGGAGGTTATGGATCAGGTGTTGCACCAGTTTATGCTCCACCGTATGGCCAACCGTTTGCTAGCCCGCCGTTTATGAACCCTTATGGACCAATGGGTGCTGGCTTCGGGATGGCAAGGAAACCAAATGAAAGTGATGGAAGTGACGATTAACGATCAGGGAGACGGTTTATATATGGATCGTCTCCTTTTTTATTTACAAGACCAGCTTCCCTTTCAAATTACATCGTTACAGCCTCTTCGCAATCATGTTTTCCTTCTTGAAAGTAAAGACTTTACCAAGTATATCGTCAAAGGTTATCCATCATATCGTCGCCTCAGGACGCAAGTAAACATAACAATGGATTTAAAGAAGCACGGATTTCCTCATACTTATTCTTTTTATAATTTAACAAATGGTTCCCCTTTATTATTTGAACAAACATTTTATGGCATTATCGAATACCTTCCCCCTTCCGCTCATTCATTTACCTATGAAGGGCATGATAATAGGGTTGAAGCTTTAGCTTTGTTACATCAATTCCATGAAGTCGGCAGAGTGCTTGTTGAAAAATATAATGGAAGGCTAAAAAAACAGCACTTACTAAATAAGTGGAGGGAAAGAACAATTGCTTTTCTGAACCAAATTTCATTTATAAAATTTTTTGTTCAAAAAGAAATTATTGAAGAGATATTACAATGGGCAGATTGGTCTTTTCGTGGTTTGGAGCAAGAAGATGGAGCCATCGATTGCCCCACTGTCTTACATGGGGACTTGGCGCATCATAATTTTCTACGAATAGAAGGGGAAGAGTTATATCTCATTGATTTCGATTTAATTACGATAGGAGATAGAAGTCTTGATTATCTTCAATTTGCTAATCGAATTCTTCCTCATATTGATTGGTCGCTTGAGCGGTTGGTAAAATTGGAATTAATACGTCCTTTCTTACATTCGAAATTCTTTTTGTATGGATTAGCTTTTCCATCTGACATTTTTAGGGAATGGAATAGATTGATCAGGGAGAAGCACTATAATAATCCGATTATTGTGCGTCAAGTTCTTGATTTAACAGTAGGCCAGTTTTTTGAAAGAGAGCGTTTTATTAAGGAGCTAAAGCTTGCTTTAAGTGTGCTTTCCCAAAAATAAAGCAGACTGGTCGGAACTGACAGGATGAAAAAGGAATGCACCTCACACTCTAATAGTGAGCAAGTGTTTTGCTCTTATTTGAGAGTAGAAGGGGCGTATTATCTTGAACTATAAAAAATTAACATGGCTTGCTGCTGTAGCTATAGTGTTAAGTCTCGGGGCATGTGGCAATAATGATGAGGCAGTAGACGGCCGGGATCGACAACCTCTTGCTATCGGTTATTATTCAAATGAACACCATGAGGAAGACGGAGGGAATACGAATTGGTTGAATGAGGATAACGATGGGCCCGTAACAGAATTAATGGATCATACCATTGCAGGAGAAGGAAGAAATAACGACATTCGCGGAATTAATAATGAGGCGGCTCCCGGAGGAGAATATAACCATACTTTATTTAGTCGCGATGATCAAAATTATCATGCCCATTTAAATGACAATAACAGTGGAGCAAGAAGCTCTTATTATACAGCCTATAATGGGAGGCTTGCTCAAAGAGTTGGAAATATCGCTACAACAGTTGTCAATGTTGCAGATGCGAGAGCGGTGGTGCATCGGGAGCGGATTATTGTCGGCGCTGTTTTGGAAGATCCTTTGAGAGCTGAAGAAACGAAAGCGGCAATTGTGGATGCTATAGAACCATATGCTGACGGCAGAATAGTTTCAGTTACGACAAATGACAGCACCTATAGCAGAATCCGTACGATTGATAATCAGCTTCGTGATGGTGGACCGCGCGACATGGTCGATGAAGAGATTGATCATATGTTTAAAACAATTAGTAATGAAAGAAATAGAAGTGTTGAGTATAATCAATGACTTAAAGGAGCAAGCTGAAAAAGGCTTTGCTCCTTTGTGTTTTTTCTTTTTTGGAAAAAATTTCTTTTTCTCTTATGAAAAAGGATAATATTTCTTTATTTGGTCAAAATAATAGTGGAGATATAGCAATTGTTTAAACGTTAATTGATATAGGTTTGATTAAAAGAGGTGACCACTGTGAAAGTCATTAGGTCTTTAATATTTTTACTGATTGCAATCTTCCTTTCCGGAATCAATGGCATCATGAGTGCTGAAGCAAAAAATGATCAGACTAAAGAAACGTTACAGTTTGAACCTCTTGAAGTTCAAGTGGTACTGGAACGGATGTATCTGGACGGGGAGTTCAGTCAAGAAACGATCAAAGAAACAATTTGGTCGATGGAGGATTTTTGGGCAAAATATGATGGCTGGCAGCTTATTGACATGACTGAAGATAGAGTAGTTTTTAGAGAATTCGTGGATGATATTTCGCCGCTCCTTAAAGCTAATGGTTATTTTGGGATTAATAACGATGGAGCATTGACCATTTTTAATGGCAAGCCGCAAACCTCAAAAATTATTCATACTTTTTTTCAATTAGATATCGGTAAGCTTGAAAGTAAAAAACATGAAGAGTTGAAGAAGGGAATCCCAATAAAGGATAAGCACCATTATGTCGAAGTGCTAGAAACTTTCAAAGACTTTACCCTAGAAGAGAAGGTAGCCAATTAATGAAGGATTGATGGAACCGAATTAAAATCGGTTCTTTTTTTATCGGTGTTAAGAGGTTGTTCATGCATCTGTCACTCTTATAAACTGTCTCACCACGACAAACGATTGCCATGTTTCGCATTCTGTATTGCAGATAGTGTCCTAGTCTGTTCAGCGTAAAACATTTTTTAAAATTTCCGCAGCATCAATTGTTGCTCCAAAAGAGAAAAATAGTGTTTTAACAGAAATGATTCATAAACGCCGCTCCTGTTTGAAATGAGGCTTTTCTTTATGGCAGGTGGATTGTATGATACAATGAAGTACAGCAAAATAGAGGGGCGAGTGCAGTTGTTTGAGTTTATTCAAGGGAAGGTCGATTTTATCGGCCCTGAATATATTGTGTTGGAAACGAGCGGAGTGGGCTTTCAAATTACAACGCCTAATCCGTTTGTTTATGCGAAGGATCAAGGAAAAGAAATTAAAATTTATACATATCACTATGTTCGTGAAGATATGATGGCATTGTATGGTTTTCAAACAAGGGAAGAAAAAACCTTGTTTACGAAATTGTTAAATGTCTCTGGTATTGGTCCCAAAGGGGCGTTAGCTATTTTAGCTGCGGGAGATCCAGAGCAGGTTGTCGATGCAATCGAAAATGAAGATGAAGGCTTTTTAGTGAAGTTCCCAGGGGTGGGAAAGAAAACAGCGAGACAAATGATTCTTGATTTAAAAGGAAAGCTTCATAATGTCGTGCCAGACTTTTTCCCTGATCTTTTTGCTCCTGACAAAGGGGTTCGAAAAGAGAGCGCAAATCAAGAACTTGAAGAAGCGTTTTTAGCTTTAAAAGCGCTCGGTTATTCTGAAAAAGAGGTTAAGAAGATTGCGCCTGAATTACAGAAAGAAACATTAACGACAGATCAATACATAAAAAAAGGTTTGCAGAAATTATTAAAATAGAAAGGGGTGAAGATCGTGGAGGAACGGATTGTGTCTGGTGAAGCTGATATGCAGGAGCTTTCCCTCGAACAAAGCTTGCGCCCGCAGAATCTAAAGCAGTACATAGGCCAGGATAAGGTGAAAGAGAATTTAGAAATTTTTATTGAAGCAGCAAAACTTCGTCAAGAAACATTGGACCATGTTCTCCTTTACGGTCCACCCGGTCTTGGGAAAACCACTTTAGCAACCATTATCGCAAATGAAATGGGTGTCAATATCCGAACGACGGCCGGACCTGCAATTGAGCGTCCAGGTGATTTGGCAGCCATTTTAACGGCGTTGGAGCCAGGCGATGTCCTTTTTATTGACGAAATCCATCGCTTACCACGATCAATTGAAGAGGTACTTTACCCGGCTATGGAGGATTTTTGCTTGGATATTGTGATTGGTACAGGACCTAGTGCACGCTCGGTTCGTTTAGATTTACCGCCGTTTACCTTGGTCGGTGCAACGACAAGAGTGGGCTCACTGTCGGCTCCTTTACGCGATCGCTTTGGGGTTTTAAGCAGGCTAGAATATTATTGTGAAGAGCAGTTAAGGGAAATTGTGATTCGAACGGCTGACGTATTTGAAGTTGATATCGATTCATTGGCAGCTGTCGAAATAGCAAGAAGATCAAGAGGGACGCCGAGAATAGCTAATCGGTTGCTAAGAAGGGTGCGAGACTTTGCACAAGTTCGTGGCAATGGAGCCATTGATCATTCGTTGGCACAGAAGGCTTTAGAGCTTCTGCAAGTGGACAGGCTAGGCTTAGATCATATTGACCATAAGTTACTAAAAGGAATCATTGAGAAATTTCGCGGCGGTCCAGTTGGTTTAGAGACGATTGCTGCTACAATTGGTGAAGAATCGACAACAATTGAAGATGTGTACGAGCCTTATTTATTACAAATTGGCTTCCTGCAAAGAACTCCTCGAGGTCGGGTTGTAACAGACCTAGTTTATCGCCATTTCGGGATGGAGGTGCCTTCAGTTGAGCGGAATTCCTAAACTTTTAATGATTGTGGGCGTAATCATTTTTGTCGTAGGATTTCTTATGCAATTTATTCAAATTGGAAAGCTACCTGGGGATATTGTTGTAAAAAAGGGCAACACAACCTTTTATTTTCCGATTGTTACATCGATTTTAATTAGTATCGTTCTTTCTCTCATCTTTTATTTTATTGGAAAATTTCGTTGATGCTGTTGTATATTTCAGCAGTTGTCAGCAAACTAAGAGCGAGTTATTTGGCTGTAGCTCATTTTTTCGTGAAATCTAATTTCACCAGAAGTGAGGAAGCATTAGAATATATTAAAGTGAATGAAGTTATGAACTAGAAACAGGGTGACATCATTGAAAGTAGATTTATTTGATTTTCATTTGCCTGAAGAACTGATTGCGCAAACCCCTTTACAGGAACGAGCGAGCAGCAGGCTGATGGTCTTAAACAAGGAAAATGGTGAAATTGAACATGATATTTTTAAAAATTTAAAGAGTTATGTTAAACCAGGTGATTGTCTCGTTTTAAATGATACGAGAGTTTTACCAGCACGGCTTTTTGGGGAAAAAGAAGATACAGGTGCAAAAATCGAAGTCCTTTTGTTAAAACAACTAGAAGGTGATACATGGGAGACTTTGGTAAAGCCGGCTAAACGGATTAAGAAAGGCTCTGTCATTTTTTTTGGGAATGGTTTGCTTTCTGCTGTTTGTGTTGGTGAAAAAGATCATGGCGGCAGACTTCTGCAATTTCGCTATGAGGGTATTTTTTATGAGGTACTAGAGGCTCTCGGGGAAATGCCGTTGCCCCCTTATATTAAGGAACAGCTTGAAGATAAAGAGAGGTATCAAACTGTTTATGCAAAGGAACGGGGCTCTGCAGCAGCACCAACTGCAGGTCTTCATTTTACCGAAGAACTTCTTGCAGAGCTTAAGGTGATGGGGGTTCATATTGCTTTTATTACCTTACATGTCGGTCTCGGTACCTTCCGTCCTGTAAGTGTGGATGATATTAAGGAGCATGAGATGCATGCAGAATTTTTCCAAATGACTGAAGAAACAGCACAACTGTTAAATGGGGTGCGCGACGCTGGAGGTCGAATTATTTCAGTTGGGACGACGTCAACAAGGACGTTGGAAACCATCGCATCAAAGAATGATGGGAAATTTATAGCTGACAGTGGCTGGACCGATATTTTTATTTATCCAGGCTATTCATTTAAAGCAATTGATGGCATGATTACAAATTTTCATTTGCCGAAGTCAACATTAATTATGCTTGTCAGTGCTTTAGCGGGGCGAGAGCATGTACTCCATGCTTACCGAACTGCAGTAGAAGAAAAATACCGTTTCTTTAGTTTTGGAGATGCGATGTTGATATTATAGTTGACGCTTTGTTATATGCAATGCAGACTACAGGAGGTTCAGGAATTTGACTGCAATACGCTATGAATTAATAAAAACCTGTAAACAGACAGGGGCAAGACTAGGAAGAGTCCATACTCCCCATGGATCATTTGAAACTCCCGTATTCATGCCTGTTGGGACGTTGGCTACGGTTAAGACGATGTCGCCAGAAGAGCTCGTGCAAATGGGAGCAGGGATTATTTTAAGCAATACGTACCACCTATGGCTCCGTCCAGGTCATGAAATTGTGAAAGAGGCTGGTGGTCTTCATAAATTTATGAATTGGGATCGAGCTATTTTAACAGACTCTGGCGGTTTTCAAGTATTTAGTTTAAGTGAGTTTCGAAAGATAGAAGAGGAAGGTGTTCATTTCCGCAATCATTTAAATGGTGACAAACTTTTTTTATCACCAGAAAAAGCGATGGAGATCCAAAATGCACTAGGCTCAGATATTATGATGGCTTTTGATGAATGTCCACCATATCCGGCGACATATGAATATATGCAAAAATCGGTAGAGCGTACATCACGATGGGCGGAAAGATGCTTAAATGCTCATCAGCGCCCTGGCGATCAAGGGCTTTTTGGCATTGTGCAAGGTGGAGAATATGAAGAGCTACGGAAGCAAAGTGCTAAAGATTTAGTTTCGTTAGACTTCCCTGGCTATGCAGTTGGCGGCTTGTCTGTTGGGGAGCCAAAGGATATCATGAATCGTGTTCTGGAATTTACGACACCGTTGCTTCCTTCCCATAAGCCCAGATATTTAATGGGGGTAGGCTCTCCAGATTCATTAATAGATGGAGCGATTCGTGGGATTGATATGTTTGATTGCGTTCTTCCTTCCCGAATTGCCCGCAATGGTACATTGATGACAAGTGAAGGGCGCCTTGTTGTTAAGAATGCGAAATATGCCCGCGATTTCGGACCAATTGATGAGCATTGCGACTGTTATACATGCCGCAATTACAGCCGAGCTTATATTCGTCATCTCATAAAATGCGATGAAACATTCGGAATACGACTTACAACTTACCATAATCTTTATTTTCTGTTAAAATTAATGGAGCAAGTCCGAGAAGCGATTCGCGAGGATCGCTTGGGGGACTTCAGAGAAGAATTTTTTGAAAGATATGGCTTTAATAAGCCCGACGCAAAAAACTTCTAAAAGAGTAAATATAAATGGCTTGAAAGGAGGTTGGACGAATGGAAATGCTAGGTACAATTGCACCACTGATATTAATGTTTGCGATTTTCTACTTTTTATTAATTCGCCCGCAACAAAAGCGACAAAAAGCAGTTCAGCAAATGCAAAATGATCTTAAAAAAGGTGACAAGATTGTGACGATTGGCGGTCTTCATGGAATCGTTGATGCGATCGACGAAGGACAAATTGTCATCAAATGTGGCGATGGAAGCCGTCTTACATACGATCGTGCTGCGGTACGTGAAGTAATCGAATCATCAAGTGATTTACTTGCTAAAAGCTAGTGCTTTTCAGCCAAAAACACCCATCAAAAAAGATGGGCGCAAACTGTAGACAAACTCGAAATTTTTCGGGTTTGTCTACAGTTTTTTCTTTAAATATAGATTTATTATATGTCTGTTTGAAAGCTTTAAATAAAGATATATATGCTAGTATAAGCTTTCAAAGAATCGGGTGCCGTGTTTTATGGCTGCTTGATTGTAGCGGTAGGTGCAAGAGAAGCACTCTACAGAACCCACAAAAAGTGAGTTGATCTGAAGGTTTTTGTCACACTTTGAATCATCAGTTAAAAAAGACGGCGTTTAAATGCTTCTTGTTTTTGGACTGCTCATATTAACGCCCAGTATTCCTCCCATCATCGCTGTAAGAATATAGCAAACATGGTAGACAATTTGCTCTAAAGAAAATAAGCTGTCATAACCCAAGTATTGAAATAGGAAAATGATCAATGTGTAAATAGCCCCTGTTAATGCACCAATGAGCCAGCCTTTCTCTTTCCCCTTTCTTCCAGTAATAAAACCGCCTGCAAATAACGTTATAAAGGAAATTATCGTCGTTAAAATTCCTAATGATGATTCTTGTGTATTCGTAAATCGCAGTATAACAGAGAATACAAAGCTGGCAATAATTAATAGTAAAAATATGCCGATTACTCCATATAAAATAGCAATTCCATGGTTTTTTGACTCTTCTATTTTGACCCTCTCCCTTCGATCAAGACTTCATGTATTTTTGTGCTTAGCAGCGAGTTCAACTTTTCATGGCAGGTGATGAACAAGCTACTTTGCTTGTCTTAGTACATGCATATTCAGGAGCAGAGAAAAATAGAAGCTGAACTTTTCCATTTCGAACAAATTGGACTGCTGGCGAAAAAACTCACTTTTCATATTTAGGCAAGGAATGTGGATAATAATAAAAGAAAAGATAGATAAGAAATTCACGGAAGGGGAAAAGAATGTGGCTGAGCTTATTCCAATTGCGTTACGAACACTATTTTTTTATGCTCTTATTATCCTTATTTTTCGCATGATGGGAAAGCGTGAAATTGGCGAACTTAGTATTTTAGATTTAGTCGTTTATATAATGATTGCAGAATTGGCAGTTGCAGCGATCGATGATCCGAATAATAAGCTCTTTCATGTCATTATACCGATGCTGTTACTGATGACCATCCAAATCGTATTTGCCTATATCTCGTTAAAGAGCAAACACTTCCGGGATGTGGTGGAAGGAAAGCCCATATTGATTATCAATAAGGGAAAAATTGATGAAAAAGAAATGAAAAGGCAGCGCTATAATTTTGATGATTTGTTGTTACAATTGAGAGAACAAAATGTTCGCAATATCGCCGATGTGGAATTTGCCATTTTGGAGACATCTGGAAAGTTAACTGTGTTCGAAAAAGAAAAGAATCAAAGCAGCTACACCATTCCGCTCATCATTGATGGGGAGATCCAAACGAAAAATTTGGAACGCATCGAGAAAAATTCATTATGGCTCAGACAGGAATTGCGAAAGCGCGGTTACCGGGATGTAAAAAAAATATCCTTCTGCAGCTTTCAAAATGGCGACTTTTTTATTGATATTCAGGATTTTAGATGAAAGATGGAGAAGATTTTCAAAATGGTTGATTTGGCCCATTTTTTACGAGGGGAATCTCTCAAATGGGCCAAATATAAAAATTCTCGTTAAACAAACTTATTTAAAAGCAAAGATTGCTAAAAATCCGCCGATTTTTGGAATTCTTTGCAGATCATGTTTTCGAACTAAGCCAAACAGGAGCAAAAGAACAGCATAACTTAAGCTCATAACAATAGCAGCAAGGATGATGTGGCTTGCAAGTGAAAGACTTGAAATTTGTGCATAAGTATAAAAACCAAGCGCTCCTGAGAGAAGTATGACGATAAATCCTTTTGCATAATCTCGTATATAAAAAGTAAAGGAAATTCGTTTCAAAACAGTGGCAAAATGGAGAAAGGTAACCAAGACGATGCCGATAATAATTCCAAGTGCTGCCCCATTAATACCAAAGTTTGGTTGACTGGCGAGAGCAAAAATGACCCCGAGTTTCACGGCTGACCCGATGATGCTGTTAATCATCGCTGCTCGTGCTAAATCCAAGGCCTGCAACGTTGCTTGAAGCGGTCCTTGATAATAATAGAACAGGAAGAACGGAGCCATAATCTTGATAAAAGTGGCCCCAGATGTAGAGCCATACATAAATTCCATTAGTGGATCTGCTAGAACGTATAAGATAATAATCGCCAGTCCACCCGTTAAAAAGACAAAGCGCAGTGCCTGTTGTAAGCGATATTCAATGAGTCCCTTATCGTTTTTAGAATTGGCTTCACTGATTGCTGGTACTAGCGAAGTCGATAAAGAATACGTTATAAACGAGGGGAGAAGCAATAACGGCATGGCAAACCCGGTGAGAGAGCCATATTGTTTTGTTGCTAGTGTTGTACCAACTCCGGCTAAAGCAAGGCTATAGGAGACGACAATCGGTTCAAGGAACCAAGAAAAATTGCCGATCAGTCTACTTCCCAAAGTTGGCAGTCCAACACCCATTAATTCCTTAAAGGTCGATTTACCTGCCTGTATTTGCTTAAAGAAATTTCTTCTGATTGGAAATTTCTTTTTCATTTTGAATGTGGTAATTAAATAAAGTAACGATATAAGCTCGCCAATAACAGAGGCAAGCATTGCTCCTGCGGCTGCGAATTCAATTCCATATGGGAGAAACATTTTTGTCAAGACAGCAATAAGAGCAATTCGAATAACTTGTTCAATTACCTGTGAGTAGGCTGCGGGCTTCATGTTTTGTCGTCCTTGAAAATATCCTCTTATAACGGCTGAAATTGCTACAATCGGAATAATCGGTGTAATTGCCAGCAATGGCAGTTTTGTACGATTATCGGTAAATAATAAATCAGATAAATAAGGTGCGAAAAAAAGCAGGGCAGGTGTAAACAATAATGATAAAGAGATCGTCGTTGTTAATGAAACAACTAATATTTTCTTGATTTTTTTGAAGTCTCCTTTTGCTTCAGCTTCAGCAACACTTTTAGAAATCGCAACAGGTAGTCCTAACTGTGTAATGGTGATAACTAGCATAAGGGTAGGAAATGCCATCATATAGAGCCCGACACCTTCTTCGCCAATAAATCGGGCAATGACAATGCGATTGATGAAGCCGAGTACTCTGGTGACTAAACCAGCAATCAATAATATTATCGTTCCTTTTAGAAACTTAGACATTTTGCTCCCTGCCTTCTGATATAAGTTCTACAAGACAAAGCTTGGAAATAAAAAAAGTATTTTCTTGGAAAGCGCCTTTCAGAAATGAGTTAAATCATATACAATTATCTATATGCTTGAATGTGGACAAAGCATGACAAGTTGTTTCGTTTTCTATTTGAAGAATTTTCTAGGAGGAGTCTAAATGAGCACTGTCCATGAATACGACCGTTTCCGTAGTGAAGTAAAGCCCGCTCTTGTCAGTAAAGTGGAAGAATTAAATCTATTAGGATATGGGACGATCCACGAGCAACAGCTATGGGATTTTTTAACGAGTAAAAAGTGGAAGCGAGTAAGGGAGGACATAAGGTTATATGAGATAGTAGCCGATATTCTCTCATTAAAACCTGGTGAATATATGAGCTTTGCATCTGTTGAAGCATTGCGACTCCTCGATTTTTCTCTTGAGGATGAGGCAGAGCTGAAAGAATTATTAAAATGAACCATCTGATACATATAAAATTGACACCTATTCTAAACTGTTTCATAATAATCATATTGACTTCTTTGAAATGAAATAACAGGTTAACAGCACTAAGGAATTAGCTTTTGCGTTCTTTTAAGGAGGATTTCTACATAATGGTTAATCGGAAGAGAATCGTTGCTTTTTTTCTTATCGTCCTTGTTTTGGGTGGATTAATTGGAGCAACGACGACAAACATCTTAGGAAATATTAAACTCGGCTTAGATCTTCAAGGCGGATTTGAAGTGCTTTATGAGGTAAAGGCAAAGGACGGGGAAAAGATTACTGAAACTACTTTGTCAAGTACCGCTGAGGCATTAAATAAACGAATTAATGCTCTTGGTGTTAATGAACCAAGTCTGCAAATTGAAGGAAATAATCGTATCCGTGTCCAGCTGGCAGGTGTTCATGATCAAAATCAGGCCAGGGAAATGCTTTCTACAGAAGCCAACTTATCTTTCCGAGATGTGGACGATAATTTAATGATGGATGGCAGGGATTTAGTCGAAGGCGGAGCACAGCAAACCTTTGATGATAATGGCCAGCCTAGCGTTTCATTGAAATTAAAAAGCGCTGATAAGTTTAAAGAAGTTACAGAACAAATTGTCAATATGGGAGCTCCCAACAATTTATTAGTTATCTGGTTGGATTTTAAAGAAGGTGAACATAGCTTCCAGGAAGAAGTAAAGAAAGAGGAGCCGGCCTTTCTTTCTGCGCCGAGAGTTTCTCAGGTTTTCAGCCAAGATTCGGTTTCTATCACAGGAAATTTTACACTTGAAGAAGCGAGTACATTAGCAAATCTGTTAAATGCAGGGGCTTTACCAGTTGAACTTGAAGAAGTTTATTCCACTTCTGTAGGAGCACAATTTGGGTTGGATGCATTGGATAAAACCGTAATGGCAGGGATTATTGGAATTTTGGCAATTTATATTTTCATGATTTTCTATTATCGATTCCCTGGGTTCATTGCCACTGTTACATTATCGGTTTATATATACTTAATCCTTCTTGTATTTGATTGGATGAATGCCGTTTTAACACTACCAGGAGTTGCAGCGCTCATTCTTGGAGTAGCGATGGCTGTTGATGCCAATATCATCACCTTTGAGCGAATTAAAGAGGAATTAAAAGTCGGTAGAAACTTAAAGGCAGCTTATAAAGCGGGAACGAACGGTTCTTTATCAACCATCATTGATGCGAATATTACAACTCTGTTGGCAGCGGGTGTTCTCTTTTATTTTGGGACAAGCTCTGTAAAGGGTTTTGCAACCACATTGATTGTAAGCATATTAGTAAGTTTTATCACTGCTGTATATGGTTCTAGGTTGTTCCTAGGCTTATGGGTAAACAGTAATCTATTTAATAAAAAACCTGGTTGGTTCGGTGTAAAGCAATCAGACATAAAGGACATTTCCGAAAATTACGAGGCAATAGATCTACCTACGAGATTTGATAAATGGGATTTTATTAAACCACGTAAAAAGTTTTTTGCTTTTTCAGGTATCCTTATAACAATAGGTCTTGTATGTATGATCATATTCCGTCTGAATTTAGGAATAGATTTCTCAAGTGGTAATAGAATAGAGGTTCTTTCAGATCATTCTTTAACGAAGGCTGAATTCCAGGAACAACTGGAGACCGTTGGTATTAAGACAGATGATATCGTCATTTCAGGTGATACTCAAAATATCGGAGTAGCCCGTCTTAAGGGTGAGGATATATTAAATCAAGCTGAAGTTGCGGAATTAAAAGTGAAGTTCAAAGAGAAATATGGTGCTGAGCCGAATGTAAGCACCGTATCACCGACAGTTGGTAAAGAACTTGCCAAAAATGCTGGACTGGCTGTACTAATCGCGTCAATCGGGATTATCATCTATGTCACAGTTCGATTTGAGATGAGGATGGCTATTCCTGCCGTGCTAGCATTGCTATATGATGCATTTTTTATCATTTCGGTTTTTAGTATCACCCGTTTAGAGGTAGATTTAACCTTTATTGCAGCAATCTTAACGATTGTCGGCTACTCGATTAATGACTCGATTGTCACCTTTGATCGCATACGTGAAAATTTAAAGAAGAAAAAACGGATTAAAAAAGTGGAGGAGCTCGCCGATATAGCTAATCGAAGTTTGCGACAAACCTTTGGAAGATCGATAAATACCGTTCTTTCAACCGTGTTTGCTGTAGTTGCTTTACTTATATTTGGCAGTGAATCCATAACGAATTTTTCTTTCGCATTGCTTATTGGTTTAATTACAGGAACATATTCATCTCTGTTTTTAGCTACACAATTATGGTATGTGTGGAAGGCGAAGGAATTGAAGACGAAGGGCACATTGATTACTTACAAAGAAAAACGTAAAAAGACAGATGAGCCGCAAGTATAATGATGAAGAAGCTGAGTCAAAAGGTCGTTAAAATAGACTTTTGATCTCAGCTTTTTTCTGTTTTAAGGAATGGTATTTGGATCAACGTGTGAAATTCTTTCTTTTCAAAAATTCTAAAAATATTTACCTTGCAATACAAGATAAAACTTGTTATTCTTAAACTATACCATGTAATACAAGATAGTGTAATGAAAATATTCGAATTGCAGATTGGCAAGAAAGGAGGAAGAATTTGTCGACAACACAAATGCTGAAAGGGATAATTGACGGCTGTCTGCTGGCAATTATTAAGGAAAAAGAAGTATACGGCTACGAAATGGCAGAAAAACTTGAAAGTTATGGTTTTCATTCCTTTAGTGAGGGGACCATTTATCCATTGTTAATGCGAATGCAAAAAGAGGAATTGATTACCTCTACCTTAAAAAAGTCAACAGCGGGACCAAAAAGAAAATATTACTCGCTAACAGCAAAAGGAGAATTGGAATTAAAAAATTTTATCGAACGTTGGCAAAATTTACAGAGTAGCGTCAACGAAGTAATCAGACAATATACCATTACAAAAGGAGGTCATCAAGATGAAACGTGAATTGCCGCTTTCTAAAAAAAGTCAAAACTTTATAGAGGATTTACGCATTTATTTATTTTCAAGTGGAAAACAATGGGATGAGATTGAGGACGTGATAAATGAATTGGAAATTCATTTATCCGAAGCTGAAAAAAATGGGAAATCCATTGAAAAAATCATTGGCAAATCTCCGAAAGATTACATGGAGATGGTTTCTAATGAAATGCCTATTGATTATCGGACATTGTTTAAATCCATTTGTTTAATTATTTTTGGAGCGTTTTCTTTTAAAGTTTTCTCTGATTTGTTGGCAGGTACCCTTTCATACTCACTTTTGGAAGTCACTGGGTATTTAGCAATTGCTGTTATCTTTATTGCAGTTGTATTTAAAGGGTTTAAATATATTTCAACTATAAGTCAATCGAATATTATACGGGGCGTATTGATTTTTGTTATTAGTTTGCTTCCATTGCTTTTATTTTTAGGAGTTTCTTATCTTGATAAAATGATCTCGACACCAACAATTCATTTTGACAATATCGGAAGTTTCATCATAGGTGGAATTACCTTGCTATTTGTAATTGGTATTTCAATTTGGGCTAAGACAGGGGTGCTAATTATTATGATTGCATTGTTAACATTGCCTGATTATTTCCTTAACTTAACAGCACTACAATATGAGACACAACTGATCCTAAGTATGTTGATAAGTTTTGGTGGAATAGCAATATATCTATTAATCCTTTCTAAATTGGAAAAAAGTAAATAAGTGTTTACCATTATGAACAATCTAAAGGTATTGAATGCAACGAAATTTAGTTTGAGGATCTTTCACAGGTAATTTGTTAATGATGGTTTTACCAAGTTGTTTTTGCTAGTATTGCAGACAGTTATCGAAGTTTGGATAGACTTTTGACTTCAGTAATGAGCATAAAGCACAATCATATCTAAAAATATTTACCTTGCAATACAAGATAAAGCAAGAGAATTTTTAATTGGGGGGGTGTCGATAAATCTCTTTTACGTATTGACCTCTTATTATTGTAAAATAGGACGGTTATTGCATTTTACGAAATAAGTGATAGAAGAGGGACATTCTACCCCTCTTTTTTTACTTACCTCCATATAGAAGCAAGATCGTTCCTTTTGATGAAGCTATGACTTTATTTTTTAGTCGCCATTCCTCTTATTAATACCTCTAAAATTCAGTGAAGCTAGTTGTCCTCATTTTATAGAGTGGAAGAATATGGATGAGGTTTTTAGTAGTAAAAACATGCCAAGATGCGCCATGAAATTGAAATAACAATACGTCGTTGGAAAGTGCGCAAAAGTGAACTTCATCAATATTCATAGACAATACATAACTCAATAATGAAAGCATTTAAGTGCTAAATTACTTTTATGTTTACATTTTCTGATGGAAAAACTGAAACCAACCTTATGAGACTGAAGCGTTTAGGATAGACTGGTAGAAGGATTGTCTAAAGGGATAGTGGATTTTCGTTTAAGGGGGGGGAGTACGTTGGAAAAAAGTGAACGCTTTAAAAAAGCGGAGTTTGCTGCCATTATTGGCGTAGTTGGAAATATTGTTTTGGCAGCGTTAAAATGGAGCGTTGGTATATACGCAAATAGTAAGGCTTTAATAGCAGATGCAGTCCATTCTGCTTCAGATGTGGTAGGATCGTTAGCGGTTTTTATTGGTTTAAGAGCTGCGAAGCAACCTCCTGATGAGGAGCATCCATATGGTCATGGGAAAGCTGAATCGATTGCAGCCATAATCGTAGCCGTTTTGCTGTTTATCATCGGATTGGAAATTGGCCGCTCTTCATTTGACGCGTTTTTCCATTCGATAGAAGCTCCTAATCCGATTGCAATCGTAGCTGTGTTAATTTCAATTATTACGAAGGAATGTATGTTTCGTTATAAATTTCGATTAGGACAGCAATTAAAAAGCGATGCACTTATTGTAAATGCTTATGAACATCGTTCAGATGTTTATTCGTCTTTAGCCGCTTTAATGGGAATTGGCGCAGCAGTAGTTGGTAATCTTTTGCAAATAAGTTGGCTTGAATATGCTGATCCAGTAGCAGGACTTGTAGTAGCTCTTATGATCTTGAGAATTGCGTGGACGCTTGGAAAAGAATCGATTGGGAACGCACTTGACCGGGTCATGAATGATGAAGACACGGTTGAGCTTAGAAAAATTGTAGAAACTGTTCCTGAAGTTAAAAAAATAGATGAGTTTCATGCTCGCGAACATGGTCATTACGTTATTATTAACCTTAAAATATCCGTGGATCCACATATGACGGTAGAGCAAGGTCATAAAGTTGGAAAAGCCGTAAAGAAAAAGCTGCTGCGGGAAAAGAATGTAGAAAATGTATTTGTTCATATTAATCCGTACAAACCGAAATAAGAGAAGCATGGAAATCGTAATGTGCGCCAAAAGTGAAATAAGCTTTCAGCGCACATTTTTTTGTTTTTTCCATATTTACGAATACACTCTTAGCTTGAACCGACTATGGCGCTCTAGTATAATAGAAAAGTTGAGAGGTGAACGTATGTTAAAGCCGAAAACCAGATGGATTTGCCAACAAGTCGATGAAGAAAAAAAGAGAAGACTTGTAGAGGAGCTTAGCATTACACCGCTGGTAGCATCTTTACTTGTTAATCGGGGATTTGATACCCCGGAGCTAGCTTCGTCTTTTCTTTTTGATGAAGACCATGCGTTCCATGATCCATTCACTTTAATAGGGATGGATATTGCTGTTTCACGAATAAAAGATGCGATAGCAAATAATGAACAAATTCTTATATTTGGAGATTATGATGCAGACGGAGTTACGAGCACTTCCGTCATGATGCTCACGCTTCAGGAATTAGGGGCGAATGTACAGTATTATATTCCCAATCGTTTTACAGAAGGATATGGACCGAATGAAAACGCATTTCGCCATGCTGCTGAAAGTGGTATTCATCTTATCATCACCGTCGATACAGGAATTGCTGCGCTCCATGAGGCGCGAATAGCGAAAGAATTGGGGCTCGATTTAATTATTACCGATCATCATGAACCAGGACCGAAATTGCCTGAAGCACTGGCGATTATTCACCCAAAACTGGAGAACAGTCCTTATCCATTTCATGATTTAGCTGGTGTTGGGGTTGCGTTTAAATTGTCACACGCTCTTTTGGGAAAGGTACCAGAGCATCTGCTGCAATTTGCTGCGATTGGTACGGTTGCGGACTTGGTCCCTTTAGTTGGAGAAAATCGATTAATAGCCAAAAGAGGAATCCAAGCGCTAAAAAGTACAGACAATCACGGTCTGAAAGCGTTGTTGAAATTGGCTGGTGCCGATTTGCCTGCCATTAATGAGGAGACGATTGGATTTGTAATGGCTCCTAGAATAAATGCTGCAGGCAGACTGGAAAGTGCAGATATTGCCGTCGATCTCTTATTGACCGAAGATCCATATGAAGCGGAGACCATTGCAGAAGAAATTGATGCATTAAATAAAGAAAGACAAGCTCTCGTCAATGAAATGGTAGAGGAAGCGATACGAGAGGTTGAAGAAAACTATCCAATTGACGAAAATTCCGTTATTGTCGTTGGTAAATCTGGCTGGAACGCAGGTGTGATTGGGATCGTTGCTTCCAAACTTGTTGAGCGATTTTATCGTCCGGCGATAGTATTAAGCATTGATGACGAAAAAGGTTTGGCGAAGGGGTCTGCTCGGAGTATTATGGGATTTGATTTATTCCAAAATTTATCGACATGTCGTGATATATTGCCTCATTTCGGCGGGCATCCGATGGCGGCAGGAATGACATTGAAATTAGAGGATGTCGGAGAACTGCGCAACCGTTTAAATCATTTGGCTTCAAAAATACTTACTGAAGAAGATTTCATTCCTGTCACAAAGCTGGACAGTGAAATAGAATTAAAAAATGTTGATTTAAAGGCACTTGAGGAAATGCAGAAGCTTGCTCCATTTGGGATAAATAATCCAAAGCCGAAGGTACTTATTAAAGCAGCTAGTATTTCCCAAATGAAAAAAATCGGTGCCGATCAAACCCATTTAAAGCTTGTATTAGAGGACCAAGGAAGTTCATTAGATGGAATTGGTTTCGGATTAGGAAGTTTATTAGATGAAGTTTCTCCTTATGCGAGCTTAGCGGTGATTGGAGAATTAGCTATTAATGAATGGAACAACATACGGAAGCCGCAAATTTTTCTTCAAGATTTAGCGGTGCACGAGTGGCAGTTGTTTGATTATCGTGGCTTAAAGAGAATAGAAAAACTGTCCGATAGTGTTTCCGATGCACTTTGGATTGTGTTTAATGAAAAGTTCGTGAGCAAATTTGCCCATCAAAATAATGAATTAGTTGTGGTGGATAAGTTGGATAAAGCTCGGCATTTGGATATGACAGGACGGAACATTGTTCTCTCCGATTTACCCCCTTCTAAGGAGTTTCTTGTTTCACTTTTACAAGGGAAGCAACCAGCGAGAATTTATGCCCATTTTTATGGTGAAGAGAGTGATTATTTTTCCACGATGCCGACGAGAGAGCATTTTAAATGGTATTACGCTTTCTTGATGAAGAAGGCACCTTTTGATCTGAAAAGATATGGCGATGATCTTGCTAAATATCGTGGTTGGACGAGAGCGACGATTGATTTCATGTCGCAAGTGTTTTTAGAACTAGAATTGATAAAGCAGCATAATGGATTTATTACCTTAAATGAGGTTAAAAATAAAAAAGATTTATCAGAATCGATCACATACCAGCAAAAGCAGGCACATTATGCTCTTGAAGGGGAGTTGCTCTATTCATCCGTTGACGAACTAAAAAAGTGGTTTGACGAAATGATAGTTGGGTCGGTTACCAATGAGGAGGCAGTTGAAGAATGGATTTAAAAAAACATATTGCAATTGTGGAAGATTGGCCAAAGCCAGGAATTAAATTTAAAGATATTACACCATTGATGAACGATGGGGAGGCATACCATTACGCAACAGATCAAATTGTGGAATATGCTCGGAAGAAAGATATAGATATTATTGTTGGTCCTGAAGCACGTGGCTTCATTATTGGCTGTCCAGTAGCTTATTCTTTAGGAGTTGGTTTTGCCCCCGTACGTAAAAAAGGGAAATTGCCAAGAGCGACAATTGATGTTGATTATGGCCTTGAATATGGGAAAGATATATTAACGATCCATAAAGATGCGATTAAGCCGGGGCAACGCGTGCTTATTACAGATGACCTTCTCGCAACTGGCGGAACGATTGAAGCAACGATTAAATTAGTTGAAGAGCTTGGCGGGGTTGTGGCTGGAATCGCCTTTTTAATTGAACTTACTTACCTAGAAGGAAGAAGTAAATTAGATGGTTATGATATTTTAACATTAATGGAATTTTAACTGATTGTGAGCGCTGTTTGCGCTCTTTTTCTATATTCATTATGTGAAGGGCAAGTAAAGCAATTCGACAAAATTCTTACTTTTCTCGAAAAAAGAATGCTCAATCTCTTTACATATCGTTGTTTTTTTTCGATAATAGTAACAATTATATTATTTTTTATTTACAAAGAAGTGATCTGTACAGGAATGACAGAATCGATCAAATGTGTTAAACAAATACCTCAGGATAGATAAGGTGATTACATGGCCAATGAACAAGTTTTGACAGCTGAACAGGTCATCGAAATAACAAGGAAATATTTAAATGGTGAACATGTCAAGACTGTTCAAAAAGCATATGAATTTGCTAGACATGCTCATCGTGACCAATATAGAAAATCCGGAGAACCGTATGTTATCCATCCAATCCAAGTGGCTGGAATTCTCGCGGATTTACAAATGGACCCTGATACGGTCGCAGCCGGCTTTCTTCACGATGTTGTGGAAGATACTGAAGTTACGCTCGACGATATTCGTGAGGTCTTTAATGATGAAGTGGCAATGCTTGTTGACGGGGTGACAAAACTAGGAAAAATTAAATATAAATCGCATGAGGAACAACAAGCGGAAAACCATCGAAAAATGTTTGTTGCGATGGCTCAGGATATTCGCGTGATCTTAATCAAGTTAGCAGATAGACTGCACAATATGCGGACATTGAAGCATTTAACCGCTGAAAAACAGCGGCGTATTTCCAATGAAACATTGGAAATATTTGCTCCTTTAGCTCATCGCTTAGGGATTTCAAAAATTAAATGGGAGCTGGAGGATACAGCTCTTCGCTATTTAAATCCACAGCAATATTACCGCATTGTAAACTTAATGAAGAAAAAGCGGGCAGAACGAGAGCAGTACTTAGACGATGTTGTTGTTGAGATGCGTACAGCATTGGATGAGGTTGCGATCAAAGCGGATATTTCCGGACGACCGAAGCATATTTACAGCATTTATCGAAAAATGGCACTGCAAAATAAGCAGTTCAATGAAATTTACGACTTGCTTGCCGTTCGCATTGTAGTTAACAGTATAAAGGATTGTTACGCGGTGCTTGGCATTATTCACACCTGCTGGAAACCAATGCCTGGGAGATTTAAAGATTATATCGCCATGCCTAAACCGAATATGTATCAGTCTCTTCACACAACAGTAATCGGACCAAAGGGTGATCCACTCGAGGTGCAAATTCGAACCTTCGATATGCATCGAATTGCTGAGTTTGGGATCGCAGCCCACTGGGCATATAAAGAAGGGAAAACAGTTGATGAGAATTCTTCTTTAGATGATAAACTCACATGGTTTAGAGAAATTCTCGAATTTCAGGATGATTCTTCAAATGCAGAAGAATTTATGGAATCGTTGAAGATTGATCTTTTTTCCGACATGGTCTTTATCTTCACCCCTAAAGGAGATGTAATTGAATTACCGGCTGGCTCCGTTCCCATCGACTTTGCTTATCGTATTCATTCAGAGATCGGCAATAAAACGATTGGTGCAAAGGTGAATGGAAAAATGGTCACCCTTGATTACGAGCTGAAAACAGGAGATATCGTCGAGATTTTGACATCCAAACACTCTTATGGACCAAGTCAGGATTGGATTAAGCTTGCGCAAACTTCACAGGCAAAAAATAAAATTAGACAATTTTTCAAAAAACAGCGTAAAGAAGAGAATGTAGAGAAAGGCCGCGAGCTTGTTGAAAAAGAAATTCGCAATATGGAGTTTGAATTAAAGGAAATTTTGACGCCAGAAAATATTAAACGTGTGGCTGAGAAATTTAACTTTTTCAGTGAGGAAGATATGTATGCTGCTGTTGGATACAACGGGATTACAGCTCTCCAGGTGGCGAATCGTTTAACAGAGAAATGGCGCAAGCAGCGAGATTTAGAACAGGAAACGACGATTGCCAGTGCGGTCAATGAGTTAAGATCATTCCCGACAAAGAAAAAGCGAGAGTCAGGTGTTAGAGTAACAGGGATTGATAATTTACTGATACGTTTATCAAGATGCTGTAGTCCTGTACCAGGAGATGATATCGTTGGATTCATTACGAAAGGCCGCGGCGTCTCTGTTCACCGTTCAGATTGTACCAATATTGATACGGCAGATGCGAAAGCACGGCTCATTCCAGTGGAATGGGAAACAGCCTTAAATGATCGTAAAGAATATAATGTTGATATTGAAATCACTGGATATGATCGAAGAGGATTGCTGAATGAAGTATTGCAGGCTGTCAGTGAAACGAAAACCAATATCTCTGCTGTAACTGGTAAGTCGGATCGCAATAAAATGGCGATAATTAGCATGACGATTATGATCGTCAATGTTGCTCATTTGCAAAAAGTAGTCGACCGGATTAAACAGATCCCAGATATTTATGCTGTGCGAAGAATAATGAATTAGATTTTTTCATCCGGTTGAGCTAAAAGAACGATTGTGAAAAATCCATTAATTATAAATCCGTGCTAAAATCCCTGCTGTCGAGAATGTGACAGCTTTTCTTTTTTTAGAGGAGGTAAATATATTATGAGAATCGTCGTACAAAGAAGTAAGGAAGCGCAAGTAACGGTTGCAGGAGAAGTTGTTGGAAAAATCAATAAGGGTTATGTTCTTTTAGTGGGTGTCACCCATGAAGACAGTGAAGACGACGCAAAGTATTTAGCTGAAAAAATTGCCCATTTACGTGTTTTTGAAGATGAGCATATGAAAATGAACTTGTCTTTACTTGATGCAGGAGGCGAAATTCTTTCCGTTTCCCAATTCACCTTATATGGAGATTGCCGCAAAGGGCGAAGACCAAACTTTATGGATGCAGCGAAACCTGACCATGCAGAGAAGATATACGAGCATTTTAATCGTTTATTAGAAGAGCAGGGGATTCATGTTGAAACAGGTCAATTCGGGGCAATGATGGATGTACAGTTGACAAATGATGGACCGGTGACACTTATTTTGGAAAGTAAATAGATAAGGTGAAGACCTTAAAATCGTTTTGAGGAGATTCAACTCTTCTTCCAATCTTCAAAAATTGAAGGGAGGATTCAAATGGACAATCAAAATGACAAAAAGAAGAAAGATAATGAAACATGGAAGCTTTGGGATGCTATATTTACTTCAGGTCTATTGTCTTTTTTCAAAGACAGTCAAGAAGCTGGAAATGATCAAAAAAATTCAATCAGCTGCTCTTACAAATTGTATTCGGTCTTATTTTTGCCGTCATTCTGTTTGCGATTGGTTTTTGGATATTTTTGGACTAAAGCCATTTTCGTTAATTAGAAAAGGGTCTGTCCAGAAGGCCAATGATCAACTGATTTTATGATCTTCTTTTTTGGAAAAAGTACAAAAAATCCCCTTAATTGGTTAAATGAAGTTTGAAAATCGAGTAAACAGAAAGGAAGAGGAGAAAAACGATTCGTTTTTCTCCTCTTCCTTTCTACAGCGACATTTCAGAAATCCTCATCTTTATTATTTAAAATACCTCACGACGCCTTGGACAATGGCATTGGTGACCTGTTCTTGATACTGGGAAGTATTTACCATCAGTTCTTCTGTCGGGTTGCTTATATACCCCAGTTCCAGTAAAACAGCTAATTGTTTATTTTCCCGAATGACATGGTAATCCCCTTGGCGAACACCGCGATCATTCAGTTTGGTTTGCTTGATGACGGCATTATGTATGCTTGAGGCTAGTCCCTTCTGATGTGAATGATAATAATAGCTTGTCATTCCTTTGACAGTATAATTATCAATGCTGTCATAGTGAAGGCTTATAAAGGCATCAACATTTTGATAGTGAGCCATACTCACTCTGGAACTGAGAGCAAGGTATTGATCGTTGCTCCTTGTCATGAATACTTTTGCCCCTTGTGCTTTCAATTTATTCGCTAAAAGCTGGGCGGTTTTTAACGTTAAGTTTTTTTCGAGGCTTCCCTTGGCTCCTGTTGCTCCGTTGTCTCTTCCCCCATGACCAGGGTCAATCATGATCTTCTGATTTTTTATATCGCTACTTGTTCCGATTTTTTTGATTTGAGGGACACCGTTACTAACCGTAACAATCCAGCCAGCGACATATCCACTTTTTCCATTTGCTAATTTAACTTCATACCAATCCTTATGGATGTTGACAATTGAAAATTTGTCTCCAGCATTTGCTCTTGCTACTACCTTTGCGCTTAAATCGGGAGCAGACCGAATATTCGTTCCATTATGGTCAATCGTTAAGCTGCTGTTTTTTGGAGAACTATTGGAAGAAGGGGCTTGTGATGGTATTGATTTCTCTATATACCATCCAGCAATCCAGCCGTTTTTGCCAGAATTAAGTTCAATTTTCACCCAACCGTTCACTTCTTCAAGAATTTTAACTCTCTCTCCTTTAGAAACGCTGCCGATAACTTTTCCATTTAAAGAACCAGAATCTCTAACATTTAGAGAAGCTGCCGTGACACTCCCCGTTATCCCAGAAAGGTTTGAATTTGATTTAGCTGGTGGAACAGAAGTACCGGTGTCCGATTCAAGCTTTACATATTCACTGCTAATCCATGCTTGTTGGTTTTTAAATGTAATTTCAATCCATCCGTTATGATGTGAGAGAACGGTTATTTGTTCCCCTTTTTTCAGACTTCCTAAAGATTGCCCTTGCGTAGATGGAGTTGAACGGACATTAAGGGAGGTTGCGGTAATTGTCCCGATATTTCCTCCTGTTGTTGTTTCCTTCTTTGTTTGTAAATAGTCTTTTGAAATCCAGCCTTTTCCGAAGCTGCTATTAACCTGATACCAATTAGCTTCAGATTTAAGAATTTCCACCGTATCGCCCTTATTTAAAGCTCCAAGTACAGAGTGGCTTGTCCCAGGACCGGTTCTGACTCTAACGCTATTGGCTGTAACATTTCCCTTTATGCTTCCATCTGCAGGTGCCACCGTCTCTTTTTTTGTAACAAGCCAGCTTGCAATCCATGCTTTCTTTCCTGAGCCGATATCGATTTGGTACCAATCGCCTTCTTGTTTTATAAAGGAGAAGGTATCCCCTTTATTTACCTTTTTAAGGACATTATAGCTAAGCCCCGGACCTTCCCTGACATTGACGTTCGCTTCGCCAACTTGTACCGTGCCTGCAGCAGCAGGTTGAAGCGGCAGAAAAATACATGATAAAAAAAGTATAAGACAAAGCATTAGTGGCAAATATTTATTTCTCTGCATTCTCTGTCTCCCTTCGCTAAATACTAGGTATCCTTCTTTGTTACAAGCTATTGCTTTTCTCTCAAAGGCTCGGCAATTTTCATGAACTTTGCCGTTATTTCGAATTTTGGTTACTATAATTTGGTTTCTCTGCATTCTTCTATTCTAAGGGATCGGACTAAACTTGTTAAGTCCATGCTTCACGATCTTTTTGTTTTTTTAAGGTTTGTTCTATGTCGGTGATCGTTTTATCCATTAAGTAAAGGATAATTATCTATCCTTCATGGAAACAATAGAGAGAGAAAAAAATAAGAAGGGTGATTTCGATGAGGTTTAGTGATAAAGGAACGACGATTCAACAAGGTGAAAATCAACTATTTGGCATTGATCTCCATGATTTTCTGCAAAAGGAACAGAATTCAAGCATGATCGAGCTAGCATCTGAATTCGGCTTAACGATGAACGATGTGCGAAAATTAAAGAAACAGTTAGAACGTTCATGAATAGTCTTGACAATTGCAGTCTTGCTCCGTATTATTATATAAATAAAGTATGAGAAGATGATAACCGTTGATGGAGAAGAGTAGTTAAGATACATATGATTAGAGAGGGAGTGCCACAGGCTGAAAGCATTCCTACATAATGGCTTAATGAAAGAACACTCCGTAGGCTTCGCTCTGAAAGAGAAGATTCTTTAGTAGGAGAGGAACGTGAACAGGCGTTAACTGTCAAAGTGGAATGGCGTAATAGCACGTCTTCAATTAGGGTGGCACCACGGGATTATATCTCTCGTCCCTTGTATATTTATATACAAGGGACGGGAGTTTTTTATTTTTATTCGGAAGATTTCAGAGGAGGATTCTCATGTCTATTAATATTCCAAGAGGAACTCAGGATATTTTACCTGGACAAGTAGAAAAATGGCAGCTCATTGAAGAAAAGGCTCGAGAGCTTTGTGGGAAATTTCAATATAAGGAAATTCGCACGCCGATATTTGAACATACAGAATTATTCACAAGAAGCGTGGGAGATACAACTGATATTGTTCAAAAAGAAATGTATGAATTTGAGGATAGAGGAGGCAGAAGCCTGACGCTTCGTCCTGAAGGAACGGCTGGAGTCGTCCGCTCATTCGTTGAACAAAAAATGTTCGGCTATGCTAACCAGCCAGTAAAGCTCTATTATATGGGGCCAATGTTTCGTTATGAAAGACCGCAAGCCGGTCGCTTTCGTCAGTTTGTCCAATTTGGAGTGGAAGCTTTAGGAAGCGCAGATCCAGCAATTGATGCAGAGGTCATCTCATTAGCGTATAGCTTATATCAAGAAATGGGCTTGAAAAAACTGAAGATCGTCATCAATAGTCTTGGTGACAAAGAAAGTCGAAATGCCCATAGAGAGGCGCTGATTCAACATTTTCAGCCACGAATTGGAGAATTTTGCAGCGACTGTCAAAATCGCCTCACGACCAATCCATTAAGAATTTTAGATTGTAAAAAGGATAGGGAGCATGAGCTGATGAAAACAGCACCTTCCATTCTTGAATTTTTAAATGCCCAGTCTCAAGCATATTTCGAGAAGGTGCAACAATATTTAACAGCACTTCAAATCCCCTTTGAGGTCGATTCTAATTTAGTAAGAGGATTGGATTATTATAACCATACAGCATTTGAAATTATGAGCGATGCAGACGGGTTTGGTGCAATCACTACTTTATGTGGCGGAGGTCGCTACAACGGCTTAGTCGAAGAGGTTGGTGGACCAGAAACACCAGGGATTGGTTTTGGTTTAAGCATAGAACGCCTTATTGCCGCTCTTGAAGCAGAAAAAGTAGAGCTTCCATTAGCAGAAGGTATTGATATCTATTTAGCAGGTTTAGGTGAAGCTGCTCAAGAATATACTGTAAAGCTTTTATATCAGCTTAGAAACGCTGGTTTTTCAGCAGAACGTGATTACTTAAATCGAAAAATTAAAGCGCAGTTTAAAGCAGCCGATCGCTTAAAAGCCAAATATGTAGCAATTTTAGGAGAAAATGAGCTAAATGAAAATAAAATTAATGTGAAGTCATTAGCATCCGGTGAGCAAACGGAGTATTCGCTTGACCAATTTATTGAACAATTTAAGGCTTCAGTTGAATAGGAGGAGTTTTTGTGTACGGGAGAACGTATTTTTGTGGAGAAGTACCAGAGCAAGCGATTGGAGAGCAAATCGTTTTAAAGGGATGGGTACAAAAGCGCCGCGACTTGGGCGGCCTCATTTTTATTGATTTACGTGATCGGACCGGAATCATTCAGGTCGTCTTTAATCCTGAAGAATCACCGGAAGCACTCGCGATTGCAGAGAAGATTAGAAACGAATACGTTCTTGATATAAATGGGATCGTAGTGGCGCGCGAAGAGGGAACGATTAACGAAAATGTGAAGACAGGAAAAATTGAAGTAAAGGCACAGAAGGTAACGATCATAAATGAGGCCAAAACTCCTCCTTTTACGATCGATAATAAGTCTGAAGTATCCGAAGATATCCGTCTAAAATATCGTTATCTAGATTTACGGCGTCCAGTGATGTTTGAGACGTTCAAAATGCGTCATCAAGTCACTAAAGTAGTGCGTGATTTTCTAGATAGTGAAGGCTTCTTAGATATTGAGACGCCCATTTTGACGAAGAGCACACCTGAAGGGGCACGGGATTATTTAGTACCGAGCCGTGTTCATCCAGGAGAATTCTATGCCCTACCGCAATCGCCACAGCTTTTTAAACAGATGCTTATGGTCGGTGGAATTGAACGGTATTATCAAATTGCTCGTTGCTTCCGTGATGAAGATTTACGTGCAGACAGGCAGCCTGAATTTACACAAATCGATATTGAGACAAGCTTCTTAAGCCAAGATGATATCATTGCCATGATGGAAGCGATGATGAAGACAATGATGAAGGAAGTAAAAGGGCAGGATATTTCGATCCCATTCACTCGCATGCCTTATGATGAAGCGATGGCACGCTTTGGTTCTGATAAGCCTGATACTCGCTTCGGACTTGAGCTAGTCGATTTATCAGAGATTGTGAAAGAATCTGGCTTCAAAGTATTCGCAGGTGCTGTTTCCTCTGGAGGACAAGTGAAGGCGATCAACGTCAAGGGTGCTGCTTCTGCTTATTCTAGAAAAGATATTGATGCTTTGACAGAGTTTGTTGCAGTCTATGGTGCAAAAGGTCTCGCTTGGCTGAAAGCTGAAGCAGAAGGATTAAAGGGACCCATTTCAAAATTCATTTCTGAAGATGAAGCAGCGGGCATTCGCTCAGCATTAGAAGTAGAGACAGGCGACCTCTTACTATTCGTAGCCGATAAGAAAACGGTCGTCGCAGACGCTTTAGGGGCTCTTCGCCTCAAGCTTGGAAAAGATCTTGAATTAATTGATCAAAGCAAGTTTGAATTTCTTTGGGTCACTGATTGGCCGCTATTGGAATATGATGAAGAGGCTGGGCGCTACTTTGCTGCTCATCATCCATTTACAATGCCTGTACGAGAAGACTTACAACTATTGGATACTGACCCGGGTGCAGTAAGAGCACAAGCATATGACTTAGTTTTGAATGGCTATGAGCTAGGCGGGGGATCTCTTCGTATTTTTGAAAAAGAAGTACAAGAAAAAATGTTCAAAATTCTTGGTTTTTCAGAAGAAGAAGCAAGAGAGCAGTTCGGTTTCTTACTTGAAGCATTCGAATATGGGACACCACCGCATGGCGGAATCGCTCTCGGATTGGATCGCCTTGTTATGCTACTTGCTGGTCGAACGAATCTTCGCGATACGATTGCGTTTCCGAAGACGGCGAGCGCAAGCTGCTTGTTAACAGAAGCACCTGGTGAAGTCAGTGAAGCGCAGCTTTCCGACCTCCATTTATCGTTGAAAAAGAAGTAATTGGTAATAAATGCATAGGGAGCCTTCTTGAAAGGGCTGCCTGAATATGCTATGATTAAAACAAATAAAGAGTCCTGATGTGTTTGTGGTAAACCCTATGTTTTGACCTAACATACTACCTTCGGGAGTTTGCGTTTCCTCGTGAAGTAAATGCCTATTTAGTAGGACTTACAACCACTCGGAACAGAACACCCACCTGCTGAGTGCGGGTTCAAAACGAAGGATAAACGAGCGACGGCACAATTGGGACTCTTTACATATGAAAAAACCTTCATGCGCAAAGCATGATTTTTTTTTAGGTTTATTAGTGTTGATTTCTCGCTTATTTCGTTTAAACCTTAATCCAATACGAAATGAGCCAAAAATCGTTATATCAGTAATATTGTTTAACAAAGCCTTTTAAAACTAAATACGTTTCTTGTCAAACTAAGAAAGAGGCTGTCCGAAAAGCTAAGCTTTAGGACAGCCCAGTGCGATACTATTTATATTTAAAAGGAATCAAACTTCTTCCACCTTTTCTATCCAATCCTTACCTTCTACCCTTCTTGAAACCAACATCGCAGAAGCATTATCTCCTGTCACGTTTAAGGCAGTTGCCGGTGCATCGATGATGGTGCTAATGGCTGCAATAATCGGTAGTGCCTCCATTGGAAAACCATATAAACTGATGATTAACATTTCAGCAATCATCCCACCACTTGGAATAGCTCCCATTACCGTTCCTCCAAGAACCGCAATTAACATTGCAAGTCCAATTGTTCCGAAACCAGAGAAATCCATATCGAAGACGCTGAATAGGACGGCGATTTTTAAAATGACACCTAAGACAGAACCATCTTTATGCATGGAAGCTCCTAGTGGAATAACGGTTTCCCGGATATCTTTTGGAATCCTCATCTTCTCTGTTGCTTCAAGATTTACAGGAAGAGATGCCATACTGCTACAAGTTGCTAATGAAGTAACGGTTGGTGAGAGCATGTGACTCCAAAACAATTTAATTCCTTTTTTACCTCCTGATAGAAATGCATAACTTGTATAAGCAACCACAAAAAATACTGCTGCTACGATAAAATACAAAATAGCTGTTTTCATGTATGTTTCGAGTAAATTTGTCCCAAATGTTCCCACCAAATAAGCGAAATATGCTCCTAATCCAATGGGAGCGTAGTACATGACTAGGTTCACCATTTTCGTTAAGACAATTGTTCCGGCATTCATAAAAATCGCAAGGGGTTTCGCTTTTTCTCCAACCTTTGTTATGGCAAAACCAAGCAGTAATGAGAAAAATATAAGAGCTAGCATGTGTTCTCTACTAAATAATTCGATGAAGTTGTCGGTAGTAAAGATTCCTACAAGTTGTTCTCCAGCTGATATAGTTTCGATAGATTCTGGTTTAGTTAATTCAACATTCATATCTGTTGCACCTGGGAACATTTTTACTGCACCTACCATCACCAAGGCTGCAATTAGTCCTGTCCCTAAAAAAACAATAAATGTAGATGACATGACCTTTTTGAATCTTTGCCCACTTCCCATATTAGCAATAGCCGATGTAGTTGCAAAAAAGACTAAAGGTACTACAAGTGTGAACATCAAATTTAGAAAGATATCACCTAAAGGTTTGATAACTTCTGCCTGTGCACCCATGTTGATTCCTAATATGCTTCCGATAATGACTGAACTCAGTAGTATGATAGGGAAGCGATAGTTTTTCAATATTGCTTTCATGAATTCCTTCCTCCCTGACTTTCATGGCTCTCTAATGGTACCATATTTCAATGGTATTTTTGCTTATTTTCGCAATATTGTTCTTTGCGCATTCATGCTATGGATTGAACCGCAATTTTCACCTCTAGATGCTAAATAGGATAAAGTATGGTATATTCTTTACGGGTAAAAATAGAACCAAAATGTTTTTAAACTGAATATGGAGTGGTTAATAGATGTTACATCAGTTTTCAAGAAATGAACTTGCCATTGGAACAGAAGGATTAAAAATTATGAAAAATAGTACAGTGGCAGTATTGGGAATCGGCGGAGTAGGTTCCTTTGCCGCTGAAGCACTGGCTCGGTCAGGAGTCGGACGTCTTATTTTAATTGATAAAGATGATGTTGATATTACGAATGTCAATCGACAAATTATCGCCCTTCTTTCCACAGTCGGGAAACCGAAAGCGGATTTAATGAAAGAGAGAATTAAAGACATTAATCCTGAGTGCGAGGTTATTGCTTTAAAAATGTTCTATACGGAAGAAACGTATGAGCAAATTTTTGAGTATGGGCTTGATTTTGTTGTTGATGCTTCGGACACGATTGTTTATAAAATTCACTTAATGAAAGAATGCTTAAAGAGAAATATTCCGATTATTTCAAGTATGGGTGCGGCAAATAAGATGGATCCGACTCGTTTTCAAATTGCGGATATTTCGAAAACACATACGGACCCAATTGCTAAAGTTATTCGTACAAAATTACGAAAAGAAGGGATTAGAAAAGGAATTCCAGTTGTGTTCTCAGATGAGAGCCCTGTCGTTATTCGTGAGGATGTGAGGAAGGTTGTCGGTAAAGAGGATGCTCCAATTAGAAAGGCGAAAATGCCACCAGCCTCCAATGCCTTTGTACCGTCTGTATCGGGATTAATTATGGCGAGCTATGTCGTCAGAGAATTATTAAAGGATATTAAAATTCAGCGGGTAAAGGATGAAAATTAGGTTAGCGTAGAGTAGACAAAAATGCACAGTTCAGCCGTATATTATCAGCAGCATGGCATGGGGCTGCAAACCTTTTTAGCTAAAGCAAGTGGAGACAATGTCCTCATTTTCCCCCACTTGCTTTTCTTTGTTGTATTAAAGTAATTGTTTAATGAAGGCAGTCCCTCGGAGAAAGTTTGTATGAAAGAATAGGGTGATTCGTACTGTCCACTGAAGAAGCGGAAGACAGATACTAGTGAAATTTGCCCTCACAGCCTCGTTTGGACCATAAAAAAACGTCATCCCCTCGTTAATGAGCAATATGCTCTCCTAAAAGAGATTCAGTTTCGCTTAAAATTCTAGCAATTGTTTCGTATTGCCGCGTCAGCTTCTGATTTTGCTCTTTTTTCTCGTTATATAATTTTTTTAAAGCCGCCGCCTTGTTTTTTAGAGCAACATGCTCTGCTTTTAGTTTTTTATGTTCTTCAGCGAGCGCTGCATGTGATTCTTCCTGTGCTAACGTTTGTAAATATTGAACAACGGTATCCAATGTTAAAGGGTCTGGCGCTGGAGGGTCACTTTTTTCAGGTGCGGGAAGCTGGAGTTGCGCTGTCGGAGTGGAGGAAGTCTTTTCCTCCTTACATAAAACATGATTCCAGCGGTGACTGCAGGCCGCAGGTGTTCTTCCTAAGAGGGCTGCAGCTTTTTTAAAAGCAGCCGTTTTGGTAGCTCCTAATTGCACATGTTCAAGTACAATTTTTTTTAATAGATGATGGTCTTCGTCTGTCCATTTTTCCCTTCTGTTTTTCATATTTTCACTCCTTAACTGATGTCCGTATTGTCAAAACTTTTATAAGAAATAGGTTATAGAATACCTAGATAGAGGGCTTTATAAGCAAAAAAATGGCCACCCCCTGAATTTTAGGCAAGAGTGAGGTTACCACACGACACTAAAATCCTAAATTGGCGTTCTTTGTCCCCATGAACCCTCTATGAGGACACACTTTGCTTTTTTCAGCTTTCTTTGTCCCCATGGACTCTTTATGAGGACACATTTTGCTTTTTTTTGGCGTTCTCTGTCCCCATGAACCCTCTATGAGGACACACTTTGCTTTTTTTCAGCTTTCTTTGTCCCCATGAACCCCCTATGAGGACAAGGTTAGCTTTTTTTTAGCGTTCTTTGTCCTCATGACCGCTTTATGAGGACACGCTTTGTTTAATTTTGGCGTTCTTTGTCCCCATGACCGCTTTATGAGGACACGCTTTGTTTAATTTTGGCGTTCTTTGTCCCCATGAACCCCCTATGAGGACACACTTTGCTTTTTTTCAGCTTTCTTTGTCCCCATGAACCCTCTATGAGGACACACTTTGCTTTTTTTCAGCTTTCTTTGTCCCCATGAACCCTCTATGAGGACACACTTTGCTTTTTTCAGTTTTCTACGTCCTCATGAACCCCTAAAAGGAAAGTACCTGTTATTCATCCAGAGTTATCAAGCTTGCCAACGATGCCAGCTCGATGGACAAAACTCATTGGGTTCGCTCAACAATGGATTCCCCAACAGAGGTCTGCCTCACTTTTTGTTTAGCAGAGCCCTTGAGTTTTAGCGATTGCGTGACCTCCCACTCAATAACTGGAAGAGAACCTAAACATCTAGGTAGTTTTCATAGAACTTTTGACACTACCCTGATGTTGTTATTCTTATCGTCACCGAAAGAAATTGAATCTATGTAAAGTGTCGTAAATTCCTAGCATCGGAAAATAAAAATAAATTTATGTTGCATTATAAAAAGTACCAGTGTATTATTTAACTAGAACACTAAGTCGCGAGGAGAGAGTTATCATGTTAGCATTTAAAGGTTTATATTTAAAGGATTTAAAAATATCGAAAGGCAATTTTCTAATTGGAATGGGTCTTTTGTTTTTAATAGTGGTGTTTGCTTATGGGTTAAGGGGATATTTTGGGGAACCACTTGTACCGCTCATATTCTTTTTTGCCATATTGGTTCTGCATGTCTTATATCTTCCCGTAATATTATTTACTTCATTGCAATTAGAGGGGCAAAGTCAATTATGGCTTCACAACCCAAACGGTGGAATAAAGCTTTTCTTATCTAAATTGGGAGCGGCCTTGACTTATTACTCTGCTTCACTGCTAGCGACCTTTCTATTGTTGCAATTTGCTATTTCAACGACGGAGATTTCCGAAGACCTGTACGGTATGACTGAGGTGTTAAATAATCATCTCTTGCTTGTTATTGGTGGCGTTACATTAACTGGAATTTATATTAGCGTTTGGTTGCTATTTTACTGGACACTCTATCATTCTTTGAAGGGGATCCCATTTCTAAGTAGAATTCGCTGGCTTGTTTTACTAGTCGTATGGATTGTAATTAGTACGGTTAGCAATTATCTGGCAGAAACGAAAGTGTTCGAGGTCATTCAAGAAAAAGGTACAGTGCAACTTAATATTTTTAGTTCACAATTCGTTGATATGACAGGGACGGTTGGTCAGATTAATTTAGTTTCCATTGCTCTACATGTTGTTACGGCGATCGCAGTATTTCTAATATCTGTTTTGTTATTAGAAAGGAAAGTGGAGGTGTAGCAGAATGGAAGATTTTCAAGCATCAAAACCTATTTATATGCAAATTGTTGATAAAATTAGTCATCAAATTGTTCGGGGAGATATCAAGCCGGGTGAAAAGCTTCCATCAGTCAGAGAAATGGCAATTAAAACTGGGGTGAATCCAAATACCATTCAGAGAACGTATAGTGAAATGGAGAGGATGGAAATCGTGGAATCGAGAAGAGGACAAGGAACATTCGTCACGGAAGTTAATGAAGTTATTGTCGATTTAAAAGAAAAGTTGCAAACCGATATGATCGCTGCTTTTGTTCACAACATGAAAGAATTAGGGTTTACACAGGAAGAAATGCTGAAGGGCTTGCAAAATTATATTGATAGGGAGGGTGGCAAATGATTAAGGTTGAGGAAGTGTCAAAAAAGTACGGTGGTGAAGCGGCTGTAGAAGGTATCTCTTTTTCACTGGAAAAAGGAAAAATTTATGGGTTTATAGGTCCGAACGGTAGCGGCAAATCAACTACATTAAAAATGATAGCAGGTCTTGTTTTTCCTGCAAGTGGCTCCATTACGGTGAATGGAAAAAAGGTAGAACGAAAAATTGCGAAAGAAGTCGCTTATTTATCAGAGCTTGATTTTTTCTATCCAACTTTTACTGTAAAAGATATGATCGCATTCTCAGCTACCCAATTCCCTGATTTTAATATGGATCGAGCCAATGAGCTATTGGCTTTTATGAAGCTGGACCCAAAGAAAAAGCTAAAGCAGCTTTCAAAGGGAAATCGTGGGAGATTGAAGCTTGTTCTCACTTTAGCTCGCACCGCCCCTGTTCTTTTATTGGATGAACCATTTTCAGGTCTTGATCCAATGGTCAGAGAATCGATTGTTAAAGGGTTATTGTCCTATATCGATTTTAACGAGCAAACGGTCGTTATTGCGACACATGAAATCGATGAAATTGAGATGCTTCTTGATGAAGTGATTGCCATTCAAAACGGTCAAATCGTTGCTGTAGAAAATGTGGAAGAGCTGCGAGAATCAAAAGGGCTATCTGTGTTAGAGTGGATGAAAAAAATTTTTGCTTAAAAGGAGCTAACAATGGAAGCGGTAATTGAAATTCAAAATGTGACAAAACAAATTAAAGGTAGGAAAATCATCGATCAAATCAGCTTTGATGTCAATCGCGGAGAGGTTTTTGGTTTTCTGGGCCCGAATGGTGCGGGTAAGACGACAACGATTCGGATGATCGTAGGGTTGATTGGAATTACTGAAGGTGATATCAAAATTGCAGGTCACAGTATTCGGACCGATTTTGAAAAAGCAGTAAGTCATGTAGGAGCAATTGTAGAAAACCCGGAAATGTATAAATTCATGAGTGGCTATGATAATCTTCTCCATTTTGCCAGAATGTCTGCAAATGTATCTAAGGAAAAAATTGATGAGGTTGTAGAATTGGTTGGCTTAACGGATAGAATTAAAGACAAGGTTAAAACTTATTCTCTCGGTATGAGGCAGCGTCTTGGTTTAGCACAATGTTTGCTCCATGACCCAGACGTGTTAATCCTGGACGAACCGACAAACGGACTCGACCCTGCCGGTATTAGAGAAATAAGAGATCATATTAGGATGCTTGCACGGGAAAGGAATATGGCTGTCATTGTGTCCAGTCATTTATTATCGGAAATGGAAATGATGTGTGATCGAATTGGAATCATTCAGCAAGGTATGCTAGTTGATGTTCAACTTGTTCATGATTTCATCAATGGGGCAGAAAAAGTGTATCAATTCGAACTCATTGAAAAGGAGAAAGCAAAAGAGCTTCTTAAACATTCACATCCTCAGCTTTCTGTTGAGATAACGTCTGAGGGAGTGGCCGTGGCGATGACAAGAGAGGAAATTCCGGCAATTGTGAAAATTTTTGTCAGTGAAGACATCTCTTTATACGGAATAGAAGAAGTGACAAAATCTTTAGAGGAGCGATTCTTAGAGATTACAAAAGAAAAAGAAGGTGTCGCCCATGTATAAATTAGTTCAAAATGAATTATTGAAAATTTTCAAGCGATCTGGAACATATGTAATGATTGGGTTACTTATTTTAATCGTCACGGTTGTAGGAGCCTTTGTAAAATATCAGGAAAGTGGTGGAACAGTTCCAGATAATTCTGAATGGAAACAAGGCTTGCAATTGGAAAACACAAACTTAGAAAAGCAGGTTGCCGAATTAGAAGGTCAGGTTCCGGATTCACAAATTACTTATTATAAGCGGCAAATAGCGATTAATGAATATCGTATTGAACATGGGCTTTCTCCAAACAGCGCGTATTCCGTTTGGGAATTTGTCAGCGACAATGTATCGATTATCGAGTTAGCAGGAATGTTTACGATTATCATTGCGGCGGGAATCGTCGCCAGTGAATTCAACTGGGGTACGATAAAGCTTCTGCTTATCCGACCAGTAAGCAGGTCAAGAATTTTAGTGGCTAAGTATTTAACTGTTCTTATTTTTGCTCTAATTGTTGTTGCTTTATGTTTTAGTTACTCAACTGTACTTGGTTTTATTTTATTTGGGGGACCTGAGAATGCTAGTCCGTATTTAAACTATCATCAAGGAACGGTAACAGAACAAAGTATGTTTATGCATCTGTTAAGTTCCTACGGTTTAAACTCTGTAAATATGCTCATGCTTGCGACGATGGCATTTATGATTTCAGCCGTTTTTAGAAGCAGTTCATTGGCGATTGGAATTTCTCTTTTCCTTATGTTTACCGGAGCACAGCTTACAAGCCTAGTTGCAATGAAATACGATTGGGCGAAATATATTTTATTTGCTAATACTGACTTAACGCAATATTTTGAAGGCTCTCCATTAGTGGAAGGAATGACATTGCCGTTTTCGATTATAGTTCTTGTCGTTTATTTTATCCTATTTCAATTACTTGCCCATCTAGTTTTCAAAAAACGCGATGTCGCAGCATAGTTCAAACAAAAAACCGCATTTGTGCGGTTTTTTTTAACTCAATAAGCGAATCTAGTCTAAGAAGCACGAACATTGGATTTATTATTGCAACCTACGATAAGTAAACTGGAGACGGTAGCAGTGCAGGTTTCCAAGGGTTCCAGCTTGAGCACCAAGGAAAGCTTGTTAGAATAAACATTACAGGAACAATTTGCTTCCGGTTGTTCCGTAGACACTCCCCGCGTTTTTGCTCTTGACTCATCCTTTTTTTGATAGGTTTTCATAGACAGTTGCTAAAGCTTGTTCAAACTTTCCTGTCCGTTTCGGTTCATAATAGATCTTATTTTTAATACGGTCGGGCAAATATTGTTGCTTGACCCAGCCATTTTCATAATCATGAGGATACAAATATTCTAGGCCCCGACCTAGTTCTGCTGCTCCCTTGTAATGGGCGTCCTTTAAATGATCTGGAACCTCCCCGCTGATTCCCTTGCGTAAATCGGATATCGCCTGATCAATGGCAATGATCGCTGAATTTGATTTAGGTGATAAGCAGAGCTCTATTACTGCGTTGGCTAAGGGAATTCTTGCTTCAGGGAATCCAATTCGCTCAGCAGTTTCAATCGCAGCAAGAGTTCTCGCCCCTGCTTGGGGACTGGCAAGGCCAATATCCTCATACGCAATAACAAGCAGCCTCCTGCTGATGCTTTGTAAATCACCAGCTTCAATGAGGCGTGCTAAGTAATGGAGGGCAGCATTGACATCACTGCCGCGAATAGACTTTTGAAAGGCGGAGAGCACGTCGTAGTGTCCATCGCCGTCTTTATCATGGGTGAAGCTTTTCTTTTGCATACATTCCTCTGCGACAGCAAGGTCAATATGGATCGTTCCCTTCTCATCCTTCTCTGTTGAAACAACGGCAAGCTCAAGTGCATTTAATGAACTGCGAACATCGCCGTTCGAAGCTGTTGCGAGATGGATCAGTGCTTCCTCAGAAATATCGATCAGATAATGACCAAGTCCTCTTTCCTGATCAGCTATTGCCCGCTTTAATGCTTCAACAATTTCTCCGCTTTCTAACGGTCTCAGTTCAAAAATTTGACAGCGGCTGCGAATCGCCGGATTAATGGCATGATATGGATTGCTTGTCGTTGCTCCAATTAAAACAATCGAACCATTTTCAAGATGGGGGAGAAGGAAATCCTGTTTTCCTTTATCAAGTCGATGAACCTCATCTAAAAGCAAAATAACCTTACCAGACATTTTCGCCTCGGCTGCAACAATTTCTAAGTCTTTTTTATTATTGGTCACCGCATTTAGCATGCGAAAAGCAAATTGAGTACTCCCCGCGATCGCACTGGCGATGGAAGTTTTTCCAATTCCCGGTGGCCCATAGAGGATCATTGAGGAAAGTTGTTTTGCTTTAACCATGCGGTGAATGATTTTTCCTTCTCCAACGAGATGTTTTTGGCCGATGATTTCATCAATTGTTCTCGGTCTCATACGAAAGGCAAGGGGCTTCACATTCATTCCAATCTCTCCATTTTCTTAAAGTGATTTATTTCTTTAACCATAACATGTGGAACATACATTTGCATACTGATGAGAGAGGATGGGAAAAAAACGATTTTTGGCTCATTTCGTGCAAAGCCTTGATTTCACACCCCTTTCAGCCATAGTGAAAGGTTGGCTCTGGCAACATGAAAAGTGAGCTTTCTCCCACTTTTCATGTTGTAGAGCTTAAATGAGTCAAAAATCTAGCTTGTCTTATCCGCATGACTTATTAAGTTGTGCTATAATGGCTATTGCCTATCAAATTAATCAGGTTTTTGGTAATATTTATATGAAAGATAGCATGGGTCCTTCGGTAAACGAATCATCTGTGTTGAAGAATGGGGATTACAGCGATGAGAAATCGAAGAAAAGGGCAAGTGGGTCCAAGATTTGCTATATATATTTTAGGATTATTAATTATGTCTTTAGGTCTTGTATTATTGATTAAAGCAGACTTAGGAGCCACACCTTGGGATGTATTGCACGTAGGGTTATACTATCAATTAGGCTTAACAATTGGTAGCTGGTCAGTGATTGTCGGCATGTTTATTTTACTAGCGGCTGCTATTATATCAAAGGAATTTCCACAAGTTGGAGCTTTCTTAAATATGGTTCTTGTTGGTCTCTTTATTGATATGTATTTTCTCCTTCCTTTTTTACATACACCAGAGGGACTGATGGGCAAACTTCTCATGTTTACGATTGGTTTACTTCTTAATGGATATGGAATGGGACTTTACATTTCAGCGCAATTTGGTGCAGGCCCACGAGATAGCCTCATGATCGCTTTGACATCAAAAACGGGCTGGAAAGTACGCAATGTAAGAGGTGTGATGGAAATTTTTGTGCTCCTTGTCGGTTGGTGGCTCGGCGGACCAATCTTTTGGGGTACGATCGTCATCGGCTTATTGATTGGGCCGTTGGCAGGCATTTGTCTGCCTCAATGCCACAAATTCACAGAATACTGGCTGTCCTCTTTAAAAGAAAAAAAGATGGTTGTAGAACATTCAAAAACTGAATCAAAACGAGGTGCGAGTTTATGAAAATTTCAACAAAAGGACGCTACGGGTTGACGATTATGATCGAATTAGCTAAAAAGCACGGAGATGGACCAATCTCCTTAAAGGCGATTGCCCAAGCCAATGATTTGTCAGAACATTATTTAGAGCAATTAATTGCCCCTTTAAGAAATGCGGGCTTAGTTAAAAGCATTCGAGGTGCGTACGGTGGCTACGTATTAGCAGATGAACCGGCGAAAATTACTTCAGGGGATATTATTCGTGTATTAGAAGGGCCGATTACTCCGGTTGAAGGCATTGAAGATGAAGAACCGGCGAAAAGGGAATTATGGATACGGATTCGCGATGCAGTGAAGGATGTTTTAGAAAATACAACGTTAGAGGATTTAGCGAACCATACGGATGATGGAGAGTCTGACGCATATATGTTTTATATTTAAGTCTTGTTAAATAATATTGGTGAGCAAATAATTTTTTCTTCATTTCGAAGTTAGTAGGTGAATGAGATTGGAACGGATTTATGTAGATCATGCTGCCACTGCTCCGATGCATCCGCAGGTGATTGAAGTGATGACAAAAGTGATGAGTCAGCTATTCGGAAACCCATCAAGCATCCATGCTTATGGCCGTGAAGCTAGACATATTGTTGATGAGGCAAGAGATCAGCTGGCCAAAAGTATAAACGCCCATCCGAATGAAATCATCATGACGAGTGGTGGAACGGAAGCAGATAATTATGCTTTGATCGGCGTTGCTGAAGCGAATAAAGAAAAAGGAAACCATATTATTACGACGCAAATTGAACATCATGCTGTTTTGCATACTTGTCAGCAGCTGGAGAAAAAAGGCTTTGAAGTAACATATTTACCTGTTGATTTTACAGGGGCAATTTCAATTACTGATTTAAAAAAAGCTTTGCGCGAAGATACGATTCTTGTTTCGATTATGTATGGAAATAATGAGGTCGGAACTTTGCAGCCGATAAAAGAAATTGGCGCGCTGCTAACAAGCCACGGGGCCCTGCTTCATACCGATGCCGTACAGGCTTACGGATTGGTTAACCTCGATGTCAGAGAATTACATGTTGATTTATTAAGCGTGTCGGCCCATAAAATTAACGGCCCAAAAGGAATTGGGTTTTTATTTATTCGTAATGATGTGAAAGTGTCTCCACTTATTTTTGGCGGTGAGCAAGAAAGAAAAAGACGTGCTGGCACAGAAAATGTCGCTTCGATTGCCGGTTTTCAAGAAGCGGTAAAAGTAGCCCAACTTAAAAGAGATGAGAGAGTAAAAGAGTATCAGCACTATAAAGAAATATTAATCAATGAACTAAAAACACAGGAGATCGATTTTTCCGTAAACGGATCACTTGAAAATTCTCTCCCTCATGTTTTAAACTTAAGCTTCCCAGGTATTAATGTCGAAGCAATGCTTGTTCATTTAGATTTAGCAGGAGTGGCTGTTTCAAGCGGTTCAGCTTGTACGGCCGGCAGCATTGATCCATCACATGTCCTGGTTGCGATGTTCGGTAGTCAATCCGAAAAGTTGCGAAATTCTATCCGCTTCAGCTTTGGTCTATATAATACTGCTGACCAGATTCAAAAGGTTGCGGAGACGACAGCAGAAATTGTGAAGCGGCTAACAAATAAATAATGGCAATGGGCAAGTGAGGTGAAAGAAATTGATGAAGGATCCGAAGGACACACGTGTTGTTGTAGGGATGTCCGGTGGAGTCGATTCATCTGTAGCGGCATTATTGTTGAAACAGCAAGGATATGATGTCATCGGAATTTTTATGAAAAATTGGGACGATACAGATGAGTTTGGAGTATGTACAGCGACGGAAGATTATAATGATGTGATTCGTGTATGCAATCAAATCGGAATTCCTTACTATGCTGTTAACTTCGAAAAACAGTATTGGGACAAAGTATTCACGTATTTCTTAGATGAATATAAAGCAGGGCGGACACCGAATCCGGATGTCATGTGCAATAAAGAGATTAAATTTAAGGCTTTTCTAGAGCATGCCCTTAATCTCGGTGCAGATTATTTAGCTACCGGTCATTATGCCCGTGTTGACCGCAGAGATGGAGAAGTTAAAATGCTCCGTGGTATTGATGAAAATAAGGATCAAACTTATTTTTTAAATCAACTTTCACAGGAGCAATTAGAAAAGGTAATGTTCCCAATTGGCGATATTGAAAAATCAAAGGTGCGGGAAATTGCGATAGAGGCAGGTTTAGCTACAGCTACGAAAAAAGATAGCACCGGAATTTGTTTTATTGGAGAACGTAATTTCAAAGAGTTTTTAAGCAACTATTTACCTGCACAACCAGGCAATATGGAAACTCTTGATGGAGAAGTGGTTGGCAAGCATGATGGATTAATGTATTACACAATCGGTCAACGTCATGGACTTGGAATTGGTGGCTCTGGTGAACCGTGGTTTGTGATTGGGAAAGATTTAAAGCGCAATGTCTTATTTGTTGGACAAAGCTTTCACAATGAAAAACTATATTCAGATTCCATTATTGCTTCTAGTGTAAGCTGGATCTCAAATGAACCTAAGCCAGATTCGTTTCAATGTACAGCGAAATTCAGATACCGTCAACCTGATAATCATGTGACTGTACAAGCTTTGGGGGATGGCAAAGTAAAAGTAGTCTTCCATGAACCAATTCGTGCCGTAACACCTGGACAAGCCGTTGTTTTTTACAATGGGGATGAATGTCTCGGTGGAGGAACGATAGACGAGATCTACAAAAATGGAGAACGACTTACTTACGTTGGCTAACATAATTTAAGGAATAAGGGTGTCCAAAAAAAGCATTGCTTTTGGGGCACCCTTTCATACGTCTAGCATCCATATTACTAAAGTGAATCATAAGGGGGTGCTGACGAACATGAGTATGAGGGTTCAACAAAAAAGGAGCTCGCGATTCCTGCGCTTGATTTCGTTTTTGCCGTACATTAGATATGCTATACTTTTGATAATGGGAGTGAAAAGAATGGATAAAAACCAGCAAGGTATACAATATATGCAAGAAGGAAAATGGGAAGAAGCAGCGAAAATTTTTATGGAAGCCATTGAGGAGAATCCAAAGGATGCGGTCTCCTATATTAATTTTGGCAATGTCCTTGCGGCAGTTGGCGAAAATGACAAAGCACTATCTTTTTTTGAAAAAGCGATTGAACTTGACGATCGTGCAGCAGCAGCCTATTACAGTGCTGGCAATCTTTATTTCGAAAACGACAATCTCGATGCAGCAAAAAAAATGTTTGAAAAAGCAATGCAGCAAGGTTTGGAATCCAGTGACAATTATTTTATGCTCGGCTTAACCCTTGCTCAGCTTGAACAGCCTCGTCTAGCTTTGCCATATCTGCAACGTGCTGTTGAATTAAATGGTGATGACGCAGAGGCCCGTTTCCAATATGGTCTATGCTTGGCAGGCTTAGAATTAATTGATGAAGCAATTGCCCAATTTACAAGCTGTGTGCAATTGGATCAAGAGCATGCCGACGCCTATTATAATTTAGGTGTTGCCTATGGATACAAAGAGAATGGCGTTAAAGCGATGGAGATGTTTGAAAAGGCATTGGACATACAGCCAGACCATATGTTAGCAGGCTACGGTAAAAAGCTATTGGAAAAAGAGCAATAAAAAAATCTTTGCTAAAAGCTTAACAGCAAGGAGGGAGAGTCTTTGGCAGAACAGGAAAAGCTGGATTTGTTTAACGAGGAAAGCAAATATATAAAAGGGAAGCATCTCGTGACCATATTCCATAATGAGCAAAACCTTTATACGGTGTTAAGAATTCGTGTTGAGGATACGAATGAAAATTATAAAGATAAAGAAGCGGTTATTACTGGTTATTTTCCAAAGGTTCATGAGGAGGAAACATACATTTTTTATGGTCAAATGAAGGAGCATCCAAAGTTTGGACCGCAGTTTCAAGCTGAGCATTTCCGTAAGGAACTTCCGCAAACGAAACAAGGAGTGATCGCTTACTTATCTGGTGATTTGTTTAAAGGGATTGGAAAAAAGACAGCAGAAAACATTGTGGAAACATTGGGTGAAGATGCGATTTCCCGTATTCTTTCCCAGCCTTCCATTTTGGATACTGTTCCGAAGCTTCCTTCTGAAAAAGCTAAGGAATTATATGAGACATTAATGGAAAATCAAGGCTTAGAGCAGGCGATGATTGCTTTAAACCAATATGGATTTGGTCCGCAAATTTCGATGAAAATTTATCAAACCTACAAAGAATTGACGGTTGAGGTTATTCAATCGAATCCGTACAAGCTTGTTGAGGATGTAGAGGGGGTTGGTTTTAGCCGTGCTGATGAGCTTGGCTATCAAATCGGAATTTCCGGCAGCCATCCGGACAGAATCAAGGCTGGCTGCTTATATGTATTAGAACATGAGTGTATGCAAGCAGGGCACGTCTATCTTCCAGCTAAACATCTTCTCGTTAGTGTGAAAAAGCTTTTAGAGGAAAATAAGCGAGATACGATTGAGTATACGGATATTTCCAATGAATTGCTTAAACTTGAAGAAGAAGGGAAAATTATCATTGAAGATAAGAAAATTTATCTTCCATCCCTTTATTTTTCCGAAAAAGGGCTTGTTTCGAACATAAAGCGTATTCTAGAGCAAAAAGATTATGATGAACAATTTCCAGAGTCTGAATTTCTTTTGGCATTAGGAGAACTTGAAGAGAGATTGAAGGTTCAATATGCTCCTACGCAAAAAGAGGCGATACAAACCGCATTAATGTCACCGATGTTAATTTTAACGGGAGGACCTGGTACTGGAAAAACAACAGTCATTAAAGGAATCGTTGAGTTGTATGGAGAATTGCACGGATGTTCATTGGATCCAAAGGATTATAAGGATGATGAGCCATTTCCTTTTTTATTGGCTGCCCCTACCGGACGAGCCGCCAAAAGGATGAGCGAATCGACAGGACTACCTGCGGTTACGATTCATCGGCTACTAGGCTGGAATGGAGTAGAAGGTTTTAGCCGTGATGAGGACGAGCCCCTTGAAGGAAAGATATTGATTGTCGATGAAACATCAATGCTCGATATATGGCTCGCCAATCAATTATTTAAGGCACTTCCAGATCATATTCAAGTCATACTTGTCGGTGACGAGGATCAACTACCATCCGTTGGACCCGGACAAGTACTAAAGGATTTACTTGAATCAAAAAGGATTCCGACGGTAAGGTTAACGGATATTTATCGGCAAGAGGAAGGTTCTTCCATCATTGAGTTGGCTCACAGCATTAAGCATGGGCGACTTCCAGATGATATTTTGAAGCCGCAAAAGGATCGCTCTTTTATTCGTTGTCATGCAGGTCAAATTGGTGAAGTTGTCGAAAAGGTGGCCGAGAACGCTAAGAAAAAAGGCTATACGCAACGGGATGTTCAGGTTTTGGCACCGATGTATAAAGGGCCAGCTGGAATAGACAAATTGAACGAAATTGTCCAACAGATTTTTAATGATAATGATGACGGATCGAGAAAAGAATTAAGATTCGGCGATGTTAAATACCGTATTGGCGACAAAGTGCTACAGCTCGTTAATCAACCTGAAAATCATGTTTTCAATGGTGACATTGGCGAAATTGTTTCGATTTTTACAGCCAAGGAAAATACGGAAAAAGAAGATATGGTTATTGTTTCGTTTGATGGAATTGAGGCGACATATACACGCCAAGACTTAACGCAAATTACCCATGCCTATTGCTGTTCTGTTCACAAGTCTCAGGGGAGTGAATTTCCAATCGTCATTCTTCCAATTGTGAAAAGCTATTATCGCATGCTGAGAAGGAATCTTATTTACACCGCGATTACAAGAAGCAAAAGTTCTCTTATTTTATGTGGAGAAGAAGAAGCGTTGCGAATGGCGATCGGTCGAGTTGATGAACAGACAAGATTAACTTCGCTGCAGGAGAAATTGAAAGTGGCCATTTGGAAAACGGATCATTCTGAAGATATGACAGCTTCCATTGATGTTAACCTAGAGACAAAGATGGAGCCTGGGTTATATGATGACTCAATAATGGATATCGATCCGCTCATTGGGATGGAGAATGTAACTCCGTATGATTTTATGGAGCTGGAAGAAATTTAGAGTGCCGGGTTGGTGCTCTATTTTTGTTTCAACACTTTGATTTATCGATTACAAATCCGATTATTTTCTGCGAATATTTGTCAAATCCGACATGTACTGAAGAAAATACCACATCTACGCTCAGCTCCCGCCATGAAATACATCATGCTTGGTAAACCTTTCTTTTAATGATTCTTCATAACCTGCAGAAACTAATACTGTTCGGAAAGGTGGGATAGCTCCTGCGAACAGTATCATTATTAAAGGGTCTGCCGATCTATGTAAAAAGTTCTGGAGAAAAAATAGGTGAAGTGTGTGATATTTGTTTAGCGGAAAATGGCGAAATTGAGGGCATCTTAGTGAAAAAGGGTGCACTCATAAAAAAGCCATGGCTCATTCCTTTACATGCTATAGCCTCTTTTGGAACTGATGGGATTATGCTGGAAGATGATGTGAATTTCCAGTCGGTAAAAGGATCTTATCATATTCTTGATGGAAGAGAAAAACTAGTTGGAAAACCGTTATTGTCAGCTGAAGGTGAAAAGTTGGGAATTCTTCAAGATGTATATTTTCATGAGGAGCTGGGAACAATTTTAGGGTATGAATGTTCGGATGGCTTCTTTGCTGATATAACGGAAGGGAAGCGGGTTTTTAAAAGCGATGCTCCACCTAAAATTGGGAAAGACGCCATTATCGTAAATATACAATCATAATTTGAGATAAGAGGGGTCTTTTTCAATGTTTAGTTGTCCTAATTGTCAAAGTAAAGATATTGGTAAGATCGGAATCAATCAATACTATTGCTGGAACTGCTTTATCGAATTAACTGTGTCCCAAGGCATAATCAGTACGCACCAGGTTGAAGAGGATGGCTCCTTAAGTTCGCTTGACGATCTTTTCGACGAGGATGTACGTCGCTACATTCTTTAATTCATACTGTCTTGTTCCTCCCTTATGTAAAGGGGGGGATTTTTTTATCTCTTTCGTATATTTTCCATTGAGGCTTCCACACTAACGATAAGGAGGTAGGGGGAAATGGACAACCGATTGAGGTGGATTTATCGATTTGCTTTTTTATTATTACTGTTTGTTCTTATCTACATATTTTTTAAACTAAAGCCTGTTTGGCTTCCTTTTATTGATATGGTTGCGGTGATTTTTACACCGTTCATCATTTCAGCGTTTATTACTTATTTACTGCATCCAATTGTAGAAAAACTTCATGAAAATTACTTTCCGCGCTGGCTTTCGATTTTAATTATCTATTTGCTTTTTTTTGGCGGGATTGCTTTTGCGATTTATAAAGGTTTGCCAGCCTTCATCCTTCAACTCCGAGATCTAGTCGAAAGCGCGCCTGAATTTGCAAACCAGTATCGGAACTGGGTCATCTTAATACAGGAGCAAACTTCCGCCTGGCCTGAAGGGTTCCAAGAGCGTGTTGATGAAGGCATTATCGCAGCTGAGCAGGCCGTGGATAGAATGCTAACGAAAGTATTAGATTATCTTGTAGGAATTTTAAATTCAATGATTATGATTGCGCTCATTCCGTTTATTACTTTTTATATGTTAAAGGATGTCGACTTAATCAAAAAAGCGACCTGGTATTTAACGCCGAGAAAATGGAGGAAAAGGGGCGTCCAGTTTTTAAGAGATGTTGATGAATCATTGGGAGGATATATTCGTGGACAAATTCTAGTAGGTGCTTCGATTGGAACGATAGCAGCATTTTTATTTTGGTTTGTCGACATGAAATATCCACTGCTGCTTGGTGTAATCGTAGGGATTACGAACATTATTCCCTATTTTGGACCGATTATTGCCCTTGTGCCGATCACGATTATTGCGGCAACGATGTCCATGAAAATGGTCATTACTTCGGTGATCATCGTTGTCATATTACAGTTTTTAGAAGGGAATATATTATCACCCCTTATTGTTGGGAAAAGCCTTCATATGCACCCATTGCTGATTATGCTTGCTCTTTTTGCCGGCGGTGAAATTGCTGGTATAATCGGGCTCATTCTCGGTGTGCCGATTCTCGCAATATTAAAAGTTATCCTTTTGCATTCCCGAAACCATTTTATCCAAGCAAGACTAAAGGGATAGAACATTGTTGTACTCCACAATGTTTTTTCTATAAACTGATATAGGGTACGAAACGATTTGCTTTAAAATCCATCGGAAGAGGAAATGTCAATTTTGCCTATTTAAACGAAAAAATGGCTATTCGCGAAAAAGTGACAATCAAGATGAAGCAGACAAAGGATAAAGCATTGACAAATGTAAATTTTACTCGCTATAATGCGATATAGGAATCAATAGGAAAACATGATGAAGGAACGAAGTATGTTACAGTCCATCTATATAGAGAGGAATTTCCTTGGCTGAAAGAAATTCTAGATGAAGGGTGACAGAAAGCTAATCCAGAATGCAGACTAATCTCTGCCGTAACCTTGCGTTAAAAGGTGTTGAGAGATGAATGAGGCTTTTCATTCGTAATCAGGGTGGTACCGCGGGCATAGTCCCCGTCCCTGTTTAGGAATGAGGGCTTTTTTTATTCTAAGCTTTGTTAAACAATACAGTTGATCAAACGATTTTTGGCTCATTTCATGTGAAACTTTGGTTTCACATGAAATGAGTCAAAAATCAACACCGACATATAACAGAGCCATTTGTAAAAATATAAAATAGGAGGAATTATAAATGAAAAACCTTACTGGTGCTGAAATCCGCCGCATGTTCTTAGATTTTTTTAAGGAAAAAGGTCATACAGTTGAACCGAGTGCACCTCTTGTACCTCATGATGATCCATCACTACTTTGGATTAACTCGGGGGTTGCGACATTAAAGAAATATTTCGATGGCCGTGTGATTCCGGATAATCCGCGTATTACTAATGCACAGAAATCAATTCGTACGAACGATATTGAAAATGTTGGGAAAACAGCTCGACACCATACTTTCTTTGAAATGCTCGGAAATTTCTCCATTGGTGAATATTTCAAAGAGGAAGCAATCGAATGGGCGTGGGAATTTCTAACGGACGAGAAATGGATTGGTTTTGAGCCGGAGCGCTTGTCGGTTACAATTCATCCAGAGGATGACGAGGCCTATGAATTATGGCATAAAAAGATTGGCGTGCCTGAAGAACGAATTATTCGTTTAGAGGGGAACTTTTGGGATATTGGGGAAGGACCAAGTGGTCCAAATACAGAGATTTTTTACGATCGTGGTGAAAAATACGGAAATGATCCAAAGGACCCTGAATTATATCCTGGTGGCGAGAATGATCGTTATTTAGAGGTTTGGAATCTTGTGTTCTCTGAGTTTAACCATAATCCAGATGGAACCTATACACCGCTGCCAAAGAAAAACATTGATACAGGAATGGGACTAGAGCGGATGGCCTCCGTCGTTCAGGATGTGCCAACTAATTTTGATACTGATTTATTCATCCCGATTATTCGGGCAACGGAAGAGATCTCGGGTGCAAAATATCGTCAGCAGGAAGAAACAGATGTTGCCTTTAAAGTTATTGCTGATCATATCCGTACAGTGGCGTTTGCAGTTGGAGACGGAGCACTTCCATCCAATGAAGGCCGGGGGTATGTCTTACGTCGTCTTCTTCGCCGTGCTGTTCGTTATGCGAAGCAAATTAATATTAACCGTCCATTTATGTATGAATTAGTACCGGTTGTTGGCGAAATCATGGCAGACTTCTATCCTGAGGTTAAGGACAAAACAGAATTTATCCAAAAGGTGATTAAAAACGAAGAGGAACGCTTTCATGAAACGCTCCATGAAGGTTTAAATATATTAGCTTCTATCATTAAAAAGGAAAAAGAGAATAGAAGTGAAACCATTTCAGGAAAAGATGTTTTCCGCTTATATGATACGTATGGCTTTCCAGTTGAACTAACGGAAGAGTATGCAGAAGAAGAAGGCATGAAAGTGGACCATGACGGTTTTGAGCTTGAAATGGAAGCACAAAGGGAACGTGCACGTGCTGCTAGACAAGATGTTGATTCGATGCAGATTCAAGGCGGCGTGTTAGGTGATATTAAAGTAGACAGCAAGTTTATTGGCTACGATAAACTACAAACGAATGCATCCGTTTTGGCAATTGTCAAAGATGGACAGCTCGTAAAAGCAGCACAAGCAGGGGAAGAGGTACAGATTATTCTTGATGAAACCCCATTTTATGCGGAAAGCGGCGGACAAATTGCTGATGAAGGGTCACTTGAAGGGAACGGGCTTAAGGTTTTAATCAAGGATGTTCAAAAAGCGCCGAATGGTCAAAACCTCCATCGGGCAGTCGTTGTAGAAGGAACATTAACGGAAAAGACGGAAGTCATCGCAACGGTTAATGAATTAAATCGCAATAAAATTATTAAAAATCATACAGCTACCCATTTACTGCATCAAGCGTTAAAGGATGTATTAGGGCCGCATGTTAATCAAGCTGGTTCCCTTGTAGAAGCGGATCGTCTCCGTTTCGATTTCTCCCATTTTGGGCAAGTAAAAGCGGAAGAGCTTGAGCAAATTGAAGCGATCGTGAATGAGAAAATTTGGCGAGGCCTTGCTGTAAATATAGACTATAAAGGTATTGAAGAAGCAAAAGCAATGGGAGCAATGGCTCTATTCGGGGAGAAATACGGTGATATCGTCCGCGTTGTTCAGGTTGGTGATTACAGCTTAGAATTATGTGGTGGATGCCATGTTCCGAATTCTTCCGTGATCGGCTTGTTTAAAATTGTTTCCGAAAGTGGAATTGGCGCTGGTACGAGACGAATTGAAGCAGTGACAGGGGAAGGCGCATATCAACAAATGAATGAGCAGATCACCGTATTAAAATCTGCCGCTGCTAAATTGAAAGCAAATCCAAAAGAGGTAGCTAATCGTATTGATGGATTGCTGCAGGAAATGAAACAATTACAAAGAGAAAATGAATCTCTTGCTGCGAAATTGGGTAATATTGAAGCTGGGAGTCTTGTTGAGCAGGTGAAAGAAGTAAATGGTGTCAAAGTTCTATCTGCAAAGGTACAAGGTGTCGACATGAATCATCTTCGCAACATGGCAGATGACCTAAAGCAAAAGCTTGGTTCAGCGATCTTAGTTTTAGGGAGCGTAAATGATGATAAAGTGAATATCATTGCTGCTGTTACGAAAGATTTAATCGATCAAGGCTATCATGCAGGAAAGATTGTCAAGGAAGTGGCAACACGCTGTGGCGGTGGCGGTGGTGGCCGACCGGATATGGCGCAGGCTGGCGGTAAGGATCCGAATAAGCTTGATCAGGCACTTGCATCTGTCGAGGAATTTGTGAAATCTTTTTGATCTTGTAGTAAAGTAGTGTAAAATGTAGGTAACAGAGGTCCATATCACAATGTACGAGGGTGAATGAAAACGAACATCGTCTTGAAATTAAAGATTCTAGTGTTAAATTGTTCGTTTTTTAACTTGAAATGTGTCATTATGTGGTTGATGCAGTATAATAGAGAAGCTCTATTTTATGCATGGTGGCTATATTGGACGAACGAGCCTGGACAAGCAGATTGTGCACCATTTATAAGCTAATGATTTTCGGAAAAAAATCACTCTTATGTGCAAACCAACTTTACCAATGATTCGTGAAAGAAGAAAAGCGAGGTGCATACCATGAGCTCATTTGATAAAACAATGAGATTTAGTTTTCCGGAGGAGCCCTTTGAACACGACGTAAAAGAAGTCCTTTTTGAAGTGTATGAAGCTCTTCAAGAAAAGGGATATAATCCCATAAATCAAATTGTTGGTTACCTACTGTCAGGAGATCCGGCCTATATACCGCGTCATCGAGATGCAAGAAATATCATTCGCAAGCTTGAAAGAGACGAGATTATTGAAGAACTCGTGAAATCTTATTTGAAACGTCAACGTGAGGGATCGTAATATATGCGAATGATGGGACTTGACGTCGGCTCTAAAACAGTCGGCGTCGCACTTAGTGATGAATTAGGATGGACTGCCCAGGGCTTGGAAACCATTCGTATAAATGAAGAAGAAAACGTGTTTGGTTTTGAGCAAATTGGAAAAATTATTAAAGACAATGATGTAACAAAAATCATTGTAGGCATGCCGAAAAATATGAACGGCACGATCGGTCCAAGGGGTGAAGCTAGTCAATTCTACGGAACCGAGTTGGAGAAGCTTTTTAGCATCCCCGTCGTATACTGGGATGAACGGTTAACAACGATGGCAGCTGAAAGAGTGCTTCTTGAGGCAGATATGAGTCGTAAAAAGCGTAAAAAAGTGATCGACAAAATGGCGGCTGTCATGATTTTACAAGGTTATTTAGACAGTCAAAAAAATGGATGAGGTGAAAAAATGAACCACGGTGATAATAACATTACAGTAATTGATGAAGAAGGAAACGAGCAGCTTTGCGAAATCTTATTTACCTTTGATTCAGATGAATTTGGAAAGTCCTACGTTCTGTATTATCCAATTGGAGAAGATGATTCAGACGATGAGGAAATTGAAATCCATGCTTCCGCATTTGTCCCATCCGAAGACACAAATGACGGTGATCTTCAGCCGATTGAGACAGAAGAAGAGTGGGATTTAATTGAAGAAATGTTAAACACCTTCCTTGAAGAGCAGGATGATGAATAATCATTAACAAAAAAGCTGGCCCATGTCAGCTAAGGCATTGAGAGTATATTTATCTCAATGCTTTTTTTGTTTTTGAAGAGAATGGCTTGATAAAGCTCAGACAGCAATAGTTGGATAAGAAACATTGTTTCCTTATCTAACTATGTTGGTAAAACTAAAAATCAAATAAATTACTAACAGAATGGAGACAATAACAAAAAAACAAAATTCTGTAGTTCGACCTTTTGTTTTAGAAATTTCTACAGATCTTTTAATACATACAACAATAACTAATAATTGACAAAATATCATACCGACTTCAGTGCTGAGATTAAACAATAATATGATTATTACTAGTGCAATAACAAAGAGTTGTAGACGTCAAGTCAAATTTTACACTTTTTGCTCGTTTCCTTTTTACACTTCTGCTGAAAAAATACTTTTCCTGTTTTTCATCCGATGACTTTCCTCATCCTCTCCACCATGTATGACT
>NZ_SWLZ01000016.1 GCF_005502275.1 Robertmurraya siralis | reverse complement strand
AGAAAGCAAGCTTTCTTGTGCAAGCGCTCGACTTGCATGTATTAGGCACGCCGCCAGCGTTCGTCCTGAGCCAGGATCAAACTCTCCAATAAAGAGTAAGATTAGCTCTTATGTTTAAAAATAAACGTTGGCTAGTTTCAGCTTCTTAAAGAAAGATAGCCTCCACTATAATTATTTGTTGACGTATGATTTGTTTAGTTTTCAAAGTGCAATAATTTTGGGTGATATAAAAAATATCATAAATCACCTTTGTCATTTCAACAACAACTATATTATAGTAGCACCTCATCAAATTCATGTCAATAATTATTTATGAACAACTTTTCTCCGTAAATAATTATGTTACTTTTGAATTATTATCTAATCAAGACAGCTTAAATATGTTAACACCTATATCGTCAGAGGTCAATACTTAATACCAGAAAAAATTTATAATGAACAATATTGTCGAGCACCTTATCCAGTTTTAACACACATAATATCCAATCGAAGGAGTCTGTACTGCTCTTCTTGGTTGGAGGCTATTTGAGCTCAAGGATAAGCCAATTTGCATTAGACAATGCTTATAATTATGAAATTTAAGCTCTTTCAAAATCATTTTAAAAAATTGATCCTCAATTAGGAATTCGAGCCGCATTTCTTCATACTATTGATTATACCTTTTGATGATCGCTAGATATTTTTTTATCTTTAACTTAAATCCTATCCTATTTTTGTGTACCTATAAAAATGAGAAAAATGAGATATCCCAAATCCATTGATCCCATTATCGGTTTCGGTATTTTTTATCAAATTTATATAATTAATAAATACATATTTTATAAACTTTGATATTGTAAAAAAAATTGATCTTACTTGCAAATGTAGAGAGCACCAAGATTAAATTCTCTTTACTTGATATTGACAAGTAAGCGTTTTATTTTTATACTTTAATCATAATTGAATAATCTTAATTAATCTTTGAATTGTAACTGTATCTCACAGGCAAGATCAAGTTAATGTAGACACTCTATTTCATTGCGTCTACGTTAGGTTGATCTTTTTTTATTTCTACATTTTAATGATAGGGGTGAATTCATTTTGAAACTTAAAAAAGTTTATAATAATAATGTTGTGCTCGCAGAGAACTCTCGAAACTTAGAACATATTATTATTGGCAGAGGAATTGCTTTTAACAAAAAGATCGGGGATCTAATTGAGGATACTAAAATTGAGAAATTATTTGTCTTGCAGTCTGCTCAAACTATGAATAGTTTTTTGAAATTAATGGATGAAATCCCTATAAATCATTTAGAATTAACAAATAAACTAATAGAAGCTGCGGAGAAAAAGTTAAGTGTAAAATTTGATGATAGTGTATATATAGGTTTAGCAGACCACATTAATTATGCATTGGAAAGAAACAAAAATAAAACAGATGTTAAAAATGCATTGTTATGGGAAATAAAACAATTTTATAAAAAAGAATTTGAGGCAGCTTTAGAATCATTAAAAATCATACATTACTATGAAAATGTTATGTTATCTGAAGATGAGGCAGCCTTTATTACACTACATTTCGTTAATGCCCAACAAAATGGCATAGAGATGCAGCAAACAATATTAAGCACTGAAATTATTCACGAAATCATAACTATTATACGTTATCAATTTAAAATGGAACTCAACGAAGACTCATTGAATTATGCTCGATTTGTATCACATTTAAAATTTTTTCTGCGAAGGGTTTTTGCAAATGAGCATACCACTTCAAATAATCTTAGCCTGTTCAAAGACATTGTATTAAAATTCCCAGAAATATTTGCCTGTGTTGCTAAAATCGTAACTCATTTAGAAAAACGATTAAAAATAAAAGTCCATGAAGAAGAAAAATTCTATTTGATTCTCCATATCAATCGAATAATCAATTAAAAAAATTAAGGTTGTAACTGTTAAATCAGGCAATACTTAATAAGTTATTTTACTTATTAAGTATTGCCTTTTTTATATAAAAAACAAAGTTTAGGAGGTTTCTATCTAAATGGGGAAATTTGATGAACTATCGCATTTTATCATCGAAAATGTTGGTGGAAAGGATAATATTATTGGATTGACACATTGTATGACAAGATTACGTTTTACTTTAAATGATTACAGCCTTGCAAACGAATCAAAACTAAAGGAGAACAAAGAGATTGCAACTGCTCAGAAGGCTGGAGGACAATATCAAGTTGTGATCGGCACCCATGTAGGCGATGTTTATACTGCTATTTTAGAAAAAATAGGAGCTGAAAAAAGTGTTGAAAGCAGTGAAAAAAAGAGTGTTCTTAATTCAATTATTGAAATAATCACAAAAGTTATAACTCCGATTTTAGGAATATTACTCGCCAGCGGATTAATTCAAGGTCTCCTTATGATATTAACATTTGCAGGGTTACTACAGGAAACTGACGGAGCCTATTTTATACTAAACGCTATGGGACAAGCTATTTTTAACTTTTTCCCTGTTATTCTTGGCTATACAAGCGCAAAGGCATTTAAACTCGATCCAGCTATAGGAATCATCATTGGAGCGATTATCACTTTTCCAGGCATGGTAGAGAACTTGGCAAGCGGTGATGCAATAATAACACTATTTGAAGGATCATTTGTAGCTACACCTGTCTATCAAACTTTCTTTGGCATTCCTGTTATGTTCCCAGCTATGGGATATGGTTCTACAGTTATTCCCATCATTTTTATTGTGTTCTTTGCATCAAAAATAAATCATTTTTTGAAAAATAAGATTCCAGCAGTTATGGCATTTACTCTCGTTCCTTTTTTAACTATTTTGCTTACTATTCCAATTTCTCTATTAGCCATTGGTCCTATAACAAATATGTTAAGTGAGCTAATTTCAAATAGCATTTCCGCACTTTACGGATTTTCTACAATTTTTACATCTTTTATTGTGGCACTTATTTATCAGCCATTGGTCATTCTAGGGCTGCATTGGCCGCTAATAACTTTAGGCTTACAAAATTTAAGCTTGCATGGTTCAGATTACATTTTACCTACATTATTTACTGCTTCATTCGCTCAAGCTGCTGTTGTAGCAGCAGTTTATTTTAGAACACAGGCAAAAACACAAAAAGAAATTGCTGTTCCAGCTTTTATCTCTGCTCTATTCTGTATTATTGAACCTGCAATTTATGGTGTTACACTTCAGGTAAAAAAGCGTTTTGTATTTTCCATGCTCGGAGGGGCTATTGGAGGAACTTTTATTTCAGCATTTGGCGCTGATATGTATGCTGGCGTTGTTGGAATATTTGGTTTTGTTTCATTCTTAAATCCAAATGGTGAGTACTCAGGTTTAATTATTTCAATTGTTGGTGTACTCATTTCCATTATTATTTCATTCTTATTGACTTACTTAATTTTTGACAAAAAAATTGAACCGAAGACAGAAGAGGCAGTTCATCATAAAAAATCTGGATTAGGCGAAAAATTAATTTATTCTCCATTGAAAGGGAACGTTACAAAGCTAGAAAATGCAACTGACTCAGCATTTGCAAACGGGTTATTAGGTAAAGGCATTTTATTTTATCCAGAAGGAAATCAAGTAGTAGCTCCTTTTGATGGGATGATTACAACGGTTTTTCCAACTGGACATGCTGTGGGGATAACTAGTACGGACGGAGTAGAGATGCTTGTTCATGTTGGGAAAGATACTGTAAGGTTAGAAGGTCAATACTTCAAAAAATTAAAAGAACAGGGAGATTTAGTAAAAAAAGGAGAAGCAATTGTCGAATTTAATTTAGAGGCGATCAAAAAAGAAAACTTTAGTATTGAAACACCGGTAGTTATTACAAATTCAGATAAATATGCGAACATATTAATTACAGGTTCTGGTTTTATTAACTATACAGATGAATTAATATCAATCCAATTGAATAGCGGGACTAGCGTTTTACCTAAGGATGGAGGAGTTTTGCATGACGACAAATGATGAATTATTAAAAAGAATAAAAGGAATCTTAATAGGAGGAGCTGTTGGTGATGCATATGGAATGCCCACAGAATTTTGGACGTATAAACAAATAAAAAGAAACTTTCCTAATGGAATTCAAATGTTGTTGCCATCTTTAGAAAACCCATTAATTCCAAGAAATTTACCTGCTGGATCTATTACTGATGACACAATAAATACTGTTATGATTCTAGAGTCGATTGTTCAAAATCAAGGAAAATTAAACGCAATGAATTATATTGAGCATTTGACAGAGTGGATTTCTAATGCAGAGGATTCTAAATTGGTTTCTGGTCCCTCAACACTTAAGGCTGTCCAAGCAATAAAAAAAGGTGTTCCTATTAACAAAACTGGATTTGGTAATACAACCAATGGTGCAGCCATGAAAATTTCACCGATCGGTCTCATATCTGATTACAAACATTTAGATGAGCTGATGAATAATGTTTATGAGATATGTTTACCAACGCATAATACGAGTATAGCTGTGTCTGGTGCATGCGTAGTAGCAGCCTGTATTAGTTATGTTGCTTCAGGTGGAATGAATCTGGACGAAATTTGGGAAATCGCTATTAAAACAGCTGAAAAATCAAAAGGATTGGGAGCTGAATTTCCGAGCCCGTCCTTATCCTTCCGAATTGAATATGCCCGTGACATTGTTAAAAATTGTACTGAAGAAGAAGCAGTTACACGAATTGTTAATGAGTTAGGAACTGGTGTTGAAACAATCGAAACGATTCCTGCTGTTTTAGCTATTGTGCAGCTCGCTAACGGAGAGCCTATGAAAGCTGCAAAAATCAGCGCAAGTGTCGGAGCTGATACAGATACAATTGGAGCTATTTCAGCAAGTATTTGTGGGGGGATGACTCCATTTTTTGATGAGAACGATGTGTCAACAATTGAAGAAGTCAACTCCTTAGGAATTGTTAGACATGCCGAAACAATACTTCCGTTCTCACCGTATTATAAAGAAAAAGGTGAGTAGCTTAACTTTTCGCCCATATTTATTGCCATTATACTATGCCTGCAGTTGTCTAATTTGTTCTTTGGAGAACTTTTATAGCTTGGCATGTACCTTTATGGCAACATAATAAAAATCAATGCCGTGGCTATTTGCAACATCATTGAATAAAAACATTCAGCGTAAAGTTAAATTAAAGAACTATTTAGAGCGCACTCTCGTTTCACTGGATATTTATAAACAAGAAAATGACACTACAATTTTCTGACAACTAAAACAGCCAAAGAACCAGTATTATAAGGATTCAAGGCTGTTTTTATATTTATTTCACTTGCAAAAATCGAAGATAACAACTTTATACAAGAAATAAATGTATCGACCTCCCAATACGGGGGAGATCGATCAAGTTTCTCCTTATGCTTTTGTGACAGCTACAATATTTTCCTCACCTTTTTCCACAGTACCTTGTTTTTGAATAACAACCTGTTCACCCTCAGCTAGATTTGTAAATACAACTGGTGTAATAATAGAAGGAACTTTATCTTTAATCACTTCAAGATCTACCTTTAATAAAGGTTGGCCTTTCTCCACACGGTCATCTTCATTAACTAAAGCTTCAAAGCCTACGCCTTTTAAATTAACCGTATCGATCCCAACATGAATAAGTATTTCCCGACCGGAGTCAGCTAGTATTCCTAAAGCATGCTTTGTTGGAAAGAAATTAACGATTTTACCATCGACTGGTGAAACAACGATTCCTTCAGTCGGTACGATCGCAAAGCCATCACCCATCATTTTTCCAGAGAAAACCGCATCTGGAACTTCTGTAATCGGCTTGATTTCACCTTTTAACGGAGAAACAAAATCATCCTTGCCCAATTTCATATCAGCAGGTGTTACATCCTCTGTTTGCCCCGCACCTTTAACAGAGTTTTTTTCCACTGGACGAGGTCTCTTTCCTTCCATTATATCTTTCATCTGTCCTTTAATCGTTTCAGAGCGAGGTCCGAATATCGCTTGAATATTGTTTCCCACTTCAAGAACCCCTGATGCGCCTAATTTTTTCAAACGTTCTTTATCTACATTTTCAATATCATTTACCGATACACGTAAACGTGTAATACAAGCATCTAAATGAGAAATATTTTCTTTCCCACCCATTGCATCAAGAATATCGTATGGAAGATCACTCGTTTTTCCTTGCGTATCTTCATCATTTGCATCCTCATCTTCACGGCCAGGAGTTTTCAAGTTAAACTTCCGAATCGCAAATCGGAATCCAAAGTAATAAATAACCGAAAACACTAGACCAACCGGAATAACTAACCAAGCGTTTGTTTGTGGGTTAATTAATCCGAATAAAATATAATCAATTAGTCCACCTGAGAAAGTCATCCCGATTTTTACATTCAACAGATGCATGGTCATAAATGAAAGACCAGCAAAGATAGTATGAATACCAAATAGTACAGGTGCTACGAATAAAAATGAGAATTCAATTGGCTCGGTGATCCCTGTTAAGAAAGCAGTAAGGGCAGCAGATGCCATCAATCCTCCAACCACTACCTTTCTTTCTGGACGAGCTTCATGATAGATCGCTAATGCCGCCGCTGGCAAACCAAACATCATGAATGGGAATTTACCTGTCATAAATGTTCCCGCTGTTAAATCTTGAACATTGTCTGTAATTTGCGCCATGAAAATACGTTGGTCGCCACGAACCAATTGTCCAGCCGCATTGACATATTCACCGAATTCATACCAGAATGGAGAATAGAAAATATGATGCAATCCAAAAGGAATTAACGCACGTTCAATAACACCGAAAATAAAAGCCGATAGTGTTAAATTAGCGTGAACCATGTTTTGCGAGAAAGCATTTAATCCATTTTGAATTGGTGGCCAGATAATCAGCATCAATAATCCTAAAACAACTGCTGAGCCTGCTGTAATAATCGGTACAAATCGCTTACCTGCAAAAAAACCTAAGTAAGATGGCAATTCTATTTCATAAAAACGATTGTAAAGTGATGCAGCAATGATTCCAACAATAATACCACCAAATACTCCAGTCTGTAAGGTCGGAACTCCAAGCACACTAGCATAATTTAATCCGTTGACATCTTCTGCTGTAATCCCAAGAGTTGTCCCCATTGTTACATTCATGATTAAGTAACCGATGATCGCCGCTAGCCCGGCAACACCGTCACCTCCAGCTAAACCAACAGCTACCCCTACAGCAAATAAAACAGGCAGATTACCGAAAACGATATCACCAGCGTTTTGCATAATAGATGCGACCAAATCAACCCCGCTATTATCTAAAAAGGGCGCTAATTCAAGTAAGGCCGGGTTTCTCAACGCAGCTCCCAACGCCAGTAAAATACCTGCAGCCGGCAGTAGTGCTACTGGTAGCATTAGTGCTTTACCAACTTTTTGTAACACCCCAAAAAATTTTTTAAACATGTTGCCAACCTCCTATTAATATTTTTCAACTCATTAAGCTTCATTTCAAAATTTCTGCAAAACTCCAGCTTTGAAAGCACAAAAAAAGGCATGAGGAAAAAATAACTGAATAGAGCTGTTTGGGCTTATCGTACCCTTAACAGTTTGATTCAATTACATTTTTCACTCATGCCTGATCGAATCAGTAACACGTGATATTGAAACCGAAAGGCTTCTTTCGGAATTTAATTAACTATTTAACCTTTTTCTGAAGACGCTGTAAATGCATGGTCAAGTATACTGCTTCAGCATTATAAACAGGCTTCCTCAGCTCTTGCTGCATAACCTTAATGAGTTTCCATGAAAGATTGTAACACACCGGATATTCTTCCTTCAAGAGCAAACTGATCTTTTCTGGTTCTTCTACCTTTTCCCCAGTTTGAACCCGTTCAATCGTGAAACGAATATGGCGTACAAGACGCATATAATCAACGCTTTCCTTATCCAATTTAATCTTCAATCTTTCCTCAATCATGTCCACCAGCTTTGTAACAAGTTGGGAATGACGATTCACATCTGAAAGATTTTTGTTCATGACAGCAGAATGGATATGAAGAGCGATAAAACCAACTTCCCCTTCTGGAAGCTTCACGTCTGTTTTCTCTCCAATCAGCTTGACAACATCTCGGGCAATATCATATTCAAACGGATAGAGCGCTTTCGTTTCAATCAAAAAAGGATTGCTCATTTCCATTCCTTTTGAAAGCCTTGAAACAGCAAACAATAGATGATCCGTTAGCGCAACATGAATATGCTCATTCAAAGTTGCTTTTGTTCTCTTCTTGATTAATTCAATACAAGAAATGAACACTTCTAATAAATCATTATCTAAAAATGGCAGAAGCTTTATATAATTCTTTTGCTCTTTTTCATCTTTCAAAACAAAAAGCTTTTCCACAACGGTCGAATCAATGCTATCTCCTTGCTGGCGATTGAAACCGATCCCTTTTCCGATGATCACAACTTCCCCATATGTCGGATGATTACCAATTAACACATTATTGTTGAGCGCTTTCAATACTTTTAATTGCTCCATCGTATCTCCTCTTTCATCACACCCATTCCTTTATGCTATATAAATATTGATAAAGAATCAATAAGAAAAGTTGCAAAATAACAAAAAAGAACTGCACATTAAAGTGCAGCTCTTCTTTCAGCAATTATTATTTCAAGAAAATAAAGTAAAGAACAAAGACGACAAATAGTCCGTACATAATCGGGTGAATTTCTTTAGTTCTTCCTTTTACAATCATTGTAATTGGATAAAAAATAAAGCCGATCGCAATTCCTGTTGCAATGCTATATGTTAATGGCATTGCTAGAATTGTCAAAAATGCAGGAACCGCAATTTCGAATTTTGTCCAATCAATTTTTCCAAGTGATGCTACCATTAAGACCCCAACAATGATTAATGCCGGTGCAGTAACCGCAGAAGTAACCACTGATAACACAGGGAAGAAAAATAATGATAGTAAGAATAAAACTGCTGTTACAATAGAAGCAAATCCTGTTCTCGCACCTGCAGCAACCCCAGCAGATGATTCGATATAAGAAGTTGTAGTGGATGTCCCTAGCACTGCACCTGACACTGTAGCTACCGCGTCAGCAAAAAGCGCTTTACCGGCGCGAGGCAACTTATTATCCTTCATAAGACCAGCCTGATTTGCTACTCCAACTAAAGTCCCCGCTGTATCAAAGAAGTCTACGAAAAGGAATGTCAGTACAACGACAAGCATTTGTGTCGTAAAGAACGAGCTATCACTAAATGCACCAAATGCTGCACCAAAAGTTGGAGCTATACTTGGAATAGAGTCAACAATTTTTTCTGGTCTATCAATTAATCCTAATAGCATTCCGGCTATGGCTGTAATTACCATCCCGATAAAGATTCCACCATTCACGCCTCTTGTCATTAAAATAACCGTAATGATAATCCCGAATACAGCAAGTAGCACATTGCCATCGTGAATATCGCCTAAAACAACTAAAGTAGCATCATCATTGACAATGATCCCTGCATTTTGGGCACCAACAAATGTAATAAACAAACCGATACCAGCACTTACTGCATACTTTAATTCTGCCGGAATCGCATTTATGATTTTTTCACGAAACCCCGAAAGTGTTAAAATTACAAATATAACCCCAGAAATAAATACTCCACCTAAAGCGTGCTGCCAAGGAACGCCCATCGTTAAAACAACAGTAAACGCAAAAAAAGCATTCAAGCCCATTCCTGGTGCCAAAGCTATCGGATACTTAGCAATCAATCCCATTAAGAGAGAACCGATAGCTGCAGCCACTGCAGTTGCAACAAATACCGCTCCCATATTCATTCGCATTTCATCTGGCAAGTCTGGAACATCTGCTAGAGAAAGCATAAGAGGGTTTACTACTAAAATGTATGCCATTGATAAAAAGGTTGTTACACCACCAATAATTTCGCGACGGTAGTTTGTACCGAGCTGTTCAAACTGAAAATAATTCTTCATTCCTTCGATTCCTCCTAAAGAGTTGTCAGCGTTACTTCATATTTTCAAGAATAAATAAAAAAAACGCCCCGTACATACCAGGAGCGTTGACAACGAGCTTGTGAAACAATCGAAAAAAGAAAAATAAGAGCATTAACCGTTCGATCATCACTTACTTCGTAGTCAAGCCATTTACGGTAGCCTGGTAGAAACTTTTGGGCCATATCCCCAACATTATACGATGTACACGACAATATTAAATTCTTTCTCATTTTAACAAGGACAAAGACCTACGTCAATATATAAAAGCGAACATTATTCAAGGTTATTTTTTTATTGTTCGGATATTATTGTTTAGTTGAGTCCACTTCATAATTGCGCACTTCAAGTAAAAAAACCAACGTTCATTTTAATTTTACATTATTTTAAGGAGTAAATGCGGACATAAATGATTATTAAACGTAATACTGTTCGTTTTTTAATTAGCAATGGTACATGATGAAATCGATTCAGTTACCGAAGAAAACTTCTTCTTTTTGGCCGGATCCACTACTTGTTTCATATTCCAAAAATTATTTAAGGCTTATTTGCTATAATGAAAGTAAAAGCATCGGTTACAAATCATGCCTAATCATCCGAATTTAATTTAAAAATTGCCTGTCTGTAAGGATAAAACTAATTGTTTAGGAGTAGAAAAATGAAAGAAATTTCAATATTGATCGCCGATGACGAAAAGGAAATCGCAGACCTCATTGCAATACATTTAAAAAAGGAAGGCTTCCATGTTATTAAAGCATCAGACGGACTGGAAACAATTCGTATTGTGGAGTCTCAATCAATCGATTTACTAATTTTGGATATCATGATGCCCAAAATAGATGGATATGAGGTGACCAAAAGGATTCGCGAAAAATATAATATGCCTATCATTTTTTTGAGTGCAAAAACATCCGATTTCGACAAAGTACATGGACTTGTTATTGGAGCAGATGATTATATGACTAAACCATTCACTCCGATAGAGTTGATTGCTCGTGTCAATGCTCAGCTTCGCCGTTTCATGAAGTTAAATCAAACCGTTAAAGATATTAAAAATGATTTAGAATATGGTAGCTTAGTTATTTCTCTTGAACAGCGTAAAGTTACTCTTTATGGTGAAATTATCGAGCTTACACCAAAGGAGTTTGATATTTTATATTTGTTAGCAAGTCATCCAAAAAAGGTTTTTAGTGTGGAGAATATTTTTACACAGGTATGGGGAGAAGCATACTTCGAAGGTAGAAACACCGTTATGGTCCATATACGCACACTTCGGAAAAAGCTTGAAGAAGATACACGAAAAGAGAAATGGATCAAAACAGTTTGGGGAGTTGGGTATGCATTCAATGGTTAAGATATCCCGTAGTTTTCGTGCAAAAATGATACTATTATTCGTAATAAGTATGTCTTGTTCAGCAAGTATTACCTATCTATTCTTTAAAGGTTTGCAGTTCTATTATCACACAAGTGCTCAACATGAAGATCTAATTGCTCAAATTCGCATTCTGATAGGTAATTTTGGAGACTTTAATCTCTTTTTCATTTTATTTATTTTGTTATCTTTCCTCTTTTTCTTTTTTCTTACTAAACCTTATTCTGTTTACTTTAATGAAATTTCAAACGGAATTCGTTATCTCGCGCGCGGTGACTTTAATCATAAAGTGCATATCCCATCAAATGATGAATTTAAAGATATCGCTCTAGACATTAATTTAGCAAGCGAGAAATTGCAAGAAGCGATTCAACGAGGAGATTTTTCGGAAAGCAGCAAAGATCAGTTAGTCGTAAATTTAGCTCATGATTTACGCACTCCACTTACCTCTGTTCTTGGATATTTGGATTTAATCCTTAAGGATGAGAACTTAACTAAAGAACAAGTCAGACATTTTTTAACCATTACTTTTAATAAATCCAAACGATTGGAAAGACTAATTGACGAATTATTTGAAATTACTAGAATGAATTATGGAATGATTACCCTTAAAAAAAGTAGAATTAATTTAACCGATCTCCTTAATCAATTAAAAGAAGAAATGTATCCTTTACTTGAAAAAAATCGTTTGACTGTTCGCTTGGATTGCGATCCTCATCTATTCATTGTAGGGGATGGAGATTTACTGGCACGTGTGTTCGAAAATCTTCTGGCTAATGCGATTCGTTATGGAAATGATGGTCAGTACATCGATGTTAACGGTTTTACAGACGACAGCAACGCTGTCGTTCAAGTAATCAATTATGGAGGAAGCATCCCTTCCGATGAACTTCCACATCTCTTTGAAATGTTCTATACAGGAGATAAATCGCGAACGCATAAAGAAAATAGCACAGGTCTTGGATTGTTTATAGCAAAGAATATTGTGGAACAGCATAAAGGAATGATTACTGCCGACAGTAACATAATAGAGACTGTGTTTGAAGTACGATTGCCAAGAGAAGAGTAAAGATACAATACTCTAGCTCCAATTTCTTAATTTAAGAAAAATTTAAGTTTTACCCTACTTAATATTTAAATAGTTTTACCTATACTTTACCTAGCATAAAAGAATATGTTAGCAAAGGGTAGAGGTTACATGAAAAAATTGATAACGTTTATGTTAGTAATTGCAGTTGTAGTGTTGTTTTTTTTATTTAAATTAGAAGATAGCGAAAGTACAGAAATCAAGGAGTCGAATGATTACGTCAATCCAAACATTGATATCATTGATAAAGAAATCCAAAGGGATACGACCGATTACACCAGTCCATATATTTATCTGATCGATAGAAAAACAGGGAGTGTGGTTCATGAAAAAAATGCGAAAGAAAAGGCATATCCCGCATCGCTTACAAAAATAATGACAGCCATCGTAGCACTTGAACATATTAATGATTTATCGGAAACTGCCCCTATAGATATAGATACATATAAAAAAATGGTGGCGAGAAACTCTTCAATGGCAGGTTTTTTTGGAAGAGAAAAAGTAACCTACCGTGATCTATTGTATGGTACGATTTTAAGTTCAGGTGGAGAAGCCGCTAACTCCTTAGCCGTTCACATCGCAGGAAATGTGGACAGTTTTGTTCAAATGATGAATGACAAAGCGGATGAAATCGGCTTAAATGATACGCACTTTACTAACCCAGAAGGTCTCCATAATGAAAATCAGTATACGACGGCATTTGACATGGCCAAACTCTTAGATTATGCATTAGATAACGGTCATTTTAAAGCAATTTTTACAAAAGAGACCTTTCAAACAACATCAACAGCGGAGCATCCCGATGGAATTTTGTTAGAGTCCTCTGTTCTTAAGTTTCTTAATAAAGAGGAGCAGAACGGATTTGAAATTATTGGGGGTAAATCCGGCACAACGTCCGAAGCTGGACAATGCTGGGCAACACTTGGGTTGGTAAACGGTCATGAATATATATGTATTGTCATGGGCGCTCCATTAAAAGATATTCGTAATCCAGATAGAGCACAAATCGCAGATACTCTAAAGCTATATACAAAAGCCAAGTCTAACATATAATCAACTTAACTTATAGATGATATCGCTCACTTAAGGGCTGTTCCGCTCAGTATGAACACAATCAGAAATAAGGATGCTGTAAGCCAACTGTTTTCAGTTGGTTTTTTCTTAATTTGAGGATTTCTCCCCTTCATTTTATATTTAAGAAATACGTAAAGAAATGAAAAAATTGTAATAACAATACAAAGAAAACAGATAAGACCCTAAATCCTTATCCGTTAAAGGCCATCGGTTCACCTTCAATTGCTTCCGCACTATATGGTATTTTCTTTGTTTCACCTGCAAAGCGCGGTAAAATTATTTGCTGCAGGACTCATCATCACAGCCTTGATCTTGCATTTTACCACTATTTGTAATTCGGTTCTCCACGTGTTATTTGGTTGTCATGCATCATCTTCAGAAAACCAGAAGATGATGCATTTTAGTCGTTTGCCATAAGGTGCAACTTCAATTCATTTAATAAATGTCTTTTTATATTTCATCCAGATACTCTCCGGAACCTTGACTGCCGGCACTCATTCGCGACCTCAAGAACGACACCACCACGATCGCAATAGCGACTCCAACCATCCCGACCCATGTAATGGCTGATAGAGACACACGGTCGACCATGATGCCTCCGATTGCAGCGCCCGCAGCCATGGACAACTGCATCATGGATTGGTTCAGGCTCAGCATGATTCCAGAATAATTCGGTTCAATCCGAACTAGATTGACTTGTTGCGTTGGACCGGAGGACCATGCAGCAAACGACCACAAGATCAGGAGGATGACAATCGGCAACCACGAATGCGTATAGGTAACGGTGAAAGAGAGGAGAAGCAGCGCTAAGACATGCAAGAGCATCCCCCCTGACAGTGTCGGAAATACCCCCCATTTATCCGTGCTGAAACCGCCGAATTTGGATCCGAGCAAGCTAGCGATGCCGAAAGCCAACAGCACTCCACTCAGCATCCCTTCTTTCAATCCGGCAACATCAAGTAGATACGGTGAAATGTAGGTATAGGCGATCGAGTATCCGCCAAGCCAGAAAAAGGTAATCGCAAGTCCTAGCGCTACGTTTCCGTTTTTCAAAAAGGCAAGTTGCTTGGACAACGGAATCGGTTTATCCCCTTGAACTCGAGGGATGATGGCGTACAGAACGAACATAGCTACCAGACCGGCCAGTGCCAATATACCAAAAACAGTTTTCCATCCGAACTGTGCTGCAACGATACGTCCAAGCGGCACGCCGATAATCAGGGAAGCCGTAAAACCCATCACCACGGTAGCAATCGCGCTGGCTTGTTTGCCTGGAGCCGCAATTTTTGCGGCGATGTCCAAAGCAGTTACCACGACCATTCCCGCACCTAAAGCCATTATGACGCGAGCGGCGAGAAACGATGCATAGCCAGGCAAAACGAATGACAATACATTCCCAATTACGAAGATACCTAGCGCCCAAACCAGCAGTTTTTGTCTTTCCACCTTAGCAGTCAAAGCCATAAGGATTGGGGTGCCAATGGCGTATACAAAGGAAAAAATCGTGACTAACTGCCCCGCAGAAGTAACGGAAATACCCATTGTATCCGAGATTTTATCTAAGATGCCGGAAATAACGTACTCTGATGTACCCACTAAAAAAGTAACTAAAGCCAATAAATAGACTCTCCACGTGTTAGACATTACGTTCACTTCTCCTTTTTTATTGTTTTTACAATTACCGATATGAGGATCCTTTTAATAAATTTACATATTGCGATATTTCGATATGTAGGGCCGAAAAACTGAATACGTTTAAGGTATTCAGTTCAGAGCTTCTGATTCAAATATGCAGCCAACTCACTGATCTTTTCTTCATCCCGTTTGTAGTACGTGTATTTGCCGATCCGCTTAGTTCGAATCAGTCCGGCCCGTTGTAGAATGAACAAATACTGCGATGCTGTCGACTGTGTCATGTTCAACTTATCCGTCACTTGACTGACACACACCCCGATTTCCCTCATATCCACTCCTTCATGGGGCACAAAATGTTTTTCAGGCTCCTTAAGCCACTGTAAAATCTGTAATCTCGACTCGTTAGACAACGCTTTGAACACTTTAATTGGATCCATGCTTTTATTATATCTACATTTCGCGATATGTCAATCCTAATTAGTTCCCTTCTACTCTCGCTCATTTTATTCCTCTACGGCGATACCGGCAGCCCTTAAGTGCCCATAGGCAACAATTTTACTAAACTGAGATGAAATCTCCTCTTTAGAAAGGGGCTTATCGTTTTTAATCGACCAAATTATAATTCCCATGAAAGCCGATACGAGGTATTCGATCAGTAATTCCTTGGATATCGCTAATGGGGCGTTTTCCTGAGCAGGTTTCCACCCCTCCATTAATTTATCCTTAATGATATTCTCCATTTTCGCTTGAAACTGATAGATTCGATTCTCTTCAATTAACATGGAACGGTAAAAGGTCATATTTAGAGAAATATGCTCCAGTACTGTTTGCATGACTGTCTCGAGTAGAGAAATGCTGAAAGGATTCATGCTGATCGGACAAAGAAGGATTGCTTCTTTTAAATCACTTAACAGTTCATTCACTAGGATCAGTCACAACTGTAAAGGTTTCCTTTTGGCGAAGATAATCCTTCAAAGGATATTTATAAATAGGTTTCCTTTATTAATTTACTCCCCTCACTTTCTAATCACACATGCGCGACAACACTAATAAACAATGACTTAAAAATGATTTAGATTCAAAAAAAGAGCCACTGCTTTTATACAGTAGCTCTACTTCCCTGCCTATTCCTCTGGCGGAATCTTGGCGGAGAACCTATTCATTTTTAATTGTTTTATCCATTTTTCATACCATTAAAATGCAGTAAAATCAACGTTTTCACTTCAAATACCCTTAGTGAACTACTCCCACTCTACTTTCACGGTGCTAGGTATAGAGCAATATCATTGATTTTAAAGGGTTTTTAGGAAGTATCAACTCTTATAATATGATATAAAAAATTAAAATAATGCAATTTTAATGCAATGAATGCAAATTACAGTTTAGAGTTATCACTATGAAAATTTGATATCTCAAACAAGAGACGTTTCAATTGAAGCGTCTTTTTTTATGGAAAAATCGAGTGATAAAAGTATACAACTTCAATTTATACTATGCATTCTTATGATAAGTAAATAAATCTTAATTGTCATTTAAACGGTAAACGTTGACAAATGACATTTTTTTATTGTGCAAATTTGAGGTGATAAAAATGAAATATAACATTATCTATGCTGATCCGCCGTGGCAATACCGACAAAGAAAAGGAAATGGTGTGGCAGAAAACCATTATCAAACAATGAATTTAAAAGATATTTGTAATTTACCTATTGATACTATCTCTCACAAAGATAGTGTTTTATTTTTATGGACGACCTTCCCTATGCTACAAGAAGCATTACAAGTGATAATTGCGTGGGGATATACATTTAAAACGGTTGCCTTTGTCTGGGTGAAACAAAACAAGTCAGGAAATGGCTTTTTCTTTGGTTTGGGTCATTGGACACGCTCAAACGCTGAAATTTGTTTATTAGCTGTAAAAGGACGTCCCAAAAGAATATCGAAGAAGGTTCATCAGTTAATTGTAAGTCCTGTGGAAGGACACAGTAAAAAGCCTGACATTGCAAGAGATAAGATAGTTGAGCTAATGGGCGATTTACCGCGAGTTGAATTATTCGCTAGGCAATCACCTGTTGATTGGGATGTTTGGGGGAATGAAGTGGAAAGTAGTATTTCTTTAGAAACTAAAAAGCAAGATCCTACATTAAAGATTGATTGCTTATGACAGGTCTTACATTAGGTAGTCTTTTTGACGGAATTGGTGTCTTCTCTTTAGCTGCTTCTCTTGCTAATATTACCTCAATTTGGGCAAGTGAGATTGAGAAAGCACCTATATCCATTACAAAAAGACACTTTCCAATGATGGTTCATATTGGAGACATTACAAAACTTCATGGTGGGGCTATCCCTCCCGTAGATATTATTACGTTTGGATCGCCTTATCAAAATCTATCTAATAACGGAAATCGAGAAGGATTGGCAGGAAGTCAATCAAGTTTATTTTATCATGCGATACGAATTATTGAAGAAATGAGGTGTGCAACGGATGGAGAATATCCAGTTATCGCTGTTTGGGAAAACGTCATTGGAGCATTTTCATCAAATAACCGGTTGGATTTTAAAGCCGTGTTGGAGTCGTTCACAAAAACCGATATTCCAATGCCTGCTTCTGGAGAATGGGCCAAGGCTGGAATGGTGCGAGGGAGAAACGTTGAAGTCTGTTGGCGACTCTTGGATGCCCGATATTGGGGAAAGCCCACGCTACCTCAAAGACGAAGACGTATCTTCCTCGTGGCAGATTTTAGAGGAACACGTGCCAGAGAAATATTATTTAAAGCCCGCAATTTGCAATCGTTTCCTACGTCTTGCGGAAAAGACAGGCTGTCCTCCACCAGCACCAGTCGAATATCTGCTCAAAAAACAAGGGGGAAAATACCCATCGTCCGCCCCTTTCAAGAAAGACGTATGCGAAGTACCGCAAAAGACAAAAACAAAACAGGATTCATTGGAAGTTTTGGGCGGACACATGACCCTTTTCCAACTTTGCTTGCAAGTTCCGTAAATTATTTTTCATTTTGGTATGAAGGAAAAGAAAAAGAAGGTTATATACGACAACTCACCCCATTAGAATGTGAACGTTTGATGGGATTACCAGAGGGCTGGACAGCTTTAGGACACAAAGATGAAGCAATTAGTGATCATGCAAGATATAAAGCGCTTGGAAATGGGATCGCTGTACCATGTGCAGCATATATCATGGCTGGCATTGCAGAAGCAATACAGATATAACACATTCACGTATGACAAATCTCCTGTCATGCTTTTTTTATTGTTTCATCTATGAAGGAGTGTGGTTTCTTTGGAAGATAACGAAACAAAGGTAATGGAATGGATCGATGATCATTTTGTTATGAATGAAATTGAGGTGGAGGACTTTCCGTTTTTTCCTTGTGGGAAGTTAATACGTGATAAAAATGGAGAAACGATGGTTGTATTTGGTGCATTATTTATGATCGGGTGGATTATCGTTTTCAAGAAGCATAAGGAGTGATTCATTCATGAAGATGTATTTTTCTCGTTCTCCTCCCTTCTGCCCATGCTCTCCATATGAATAAATAATCAAAAATTAATACAAGAAAAGAGGGCTACATGATGGAATTAAAATATGTGATTCCGAACATGGAAAAAACGTTTGGAAATTTAGAATATGCAGGAGAAGGAAAGGTCGAACAGCGCCGAATTAATGGACGGATGACAACACTATCTCGAAGCTATAATCTGTATTCCGATATTCAACGCGCAGATGATATTGAGGTCGTTCTGCCACAAGAAGCAGGAGAAAAATTCTTTGAACATGAAGAAAAAGTAAAATTAGTCAATGCACGTATCACCGCTGAAGGATATAAAATCGGCGATCGCGGTTTTACAAATTATATCTTACATGCAGATGACATGGTAAAAGCATAAGGAGGAAAAAAGATATGAGATTAGCACAAGGAATTGTGATTGATAAAGAAAAGACATTTGGATTACTAAAGTTTTCTGCATTACGGCGTGAAGTGTTCCTGCAAAACAAAGATGGTACGGTATCATCAGAAGTTAAGGAACGCACGTATGACTTAAAGTCTCGTGAACAAGGTCGTATGATTCAAGTGAGTATTCCTGCTTCCGTTCCCTTAAAAGAATTTGATTATAATGCGGAAGTAGAAATCATTAACCCTATCGCAGATACAGTCGCAAATGCAACATTCCGTGGGGCGGATGTCGATTGGTACATTAAAGCAGATGATTTAGTCTTAAAGGAAAAAGCGGCAACATCAACTAGTAACGTTCCAAAGTCTATCCCTAGTAAGGAAAAATAATGAAAGCTTTTAGAAGACGAGGGAAACGCATTAAAGAAAAAGATGCTTCCCTCGTTTTTCAATTTGTATTCTTTGGGCTGGCTGGTGTATGGCTTTTTTCCTTTATTCCTTTCCATCTGCCATTTTTACTTTCTACAACGTGGCAACTTGATATATTTCAAGCACATTTTATAAGTATGTATGGATTGGTTTCACTAATAATTAGTCTAGGGGCTGTAGCTTGTTGTTCTTATGTTTATTATCGTTATCGATATGATTTTATTAGACAGATTATTCACCGTCAAAAACTCGCTAAAATGATTTTGGAAAACGGTTGGTATGAAACGAAACAAGTACAATCAAGCAGTTTCTTTAAAGATATACCAAATGGAAAAACAAAAGAAAAAATCAGTTACTTCCCTAAAATGTATTATCGGCTGGAAAAAGGATTGCTTCATATTCAAGTGGAAATCACACTTGGAAAATATCAAGAGCAGTTACTAAACCTCGAAAACAAACTGGAAAGTGGTTTGTATTGTGAATTGGTATCCAAAGAATTACATGATTCCTATGTTGAGTATGTCCTTTTTTATGATATGATTGCGAATCGTATTTCGATTGATGAAGTTATCATAAAAGATGGCAGCTTAAAGCTCATGGACTCGATGTATTGGGAATACGATAAACTCCCGCATATGTTGATCGCTGGTGGGACAGGTGGTGGAAAGACGTACTTTATTCTTACACTGATTGAAGCTTTATTAAAAACAGATGCAAAATTGTATATCTTAGATCCGAAAAATGCCGATTTAGCGGATTTAGCCACTGTTATGCCTGATGTGTATTATAAAAAGGAAGACATGATGGCATGTATTGACCAATTTTATGAAGATATGATGGTTCGTAGTGAAGAAATGAAACAGATGGAAGGCTATAAGACAGGGGAAAACTATGCTTATTTAGGCTTATCTCCTCACTTTTTAGTCTTTGATGAGTACGTGGCATTTATGGAAATGCTTGTTTCTAAGGAAAATACAGCGGTGTTAACCAAGCTAAAACAGATTGTTATGTTAGGACGACAAGCTGGATTCTTCCTTATTCTCGCCTGTCAACGACCAGATGCAAAATATCTTGGAGACGGGATTCGAGATCAGTTTAATTTTCGGGTGGCTTTGGGTCGTATGAGTGAGCTCGGGTACGGCATGATGTTTGGCAGCGACGTACAAAAACAGTTTTTCTTAAAACAGATTAAAGGCCGGGGGTATGTCGATAAAGGGGATAATGTCATTTCTGAATTTTATACACCGCTTGTCCCTAAAGAACATGATTTTTTAAAGGAGATTGCTAAACTAGCCCAATAAAGGCTGCCCAGTGCGGCGGCGTGCGAAGCGAAAGCCGCTGTGCTGGGCTAAGCCTGCGTGGCGACAGCCACGCCTTACCCCCCCGTTTCTAACAGGGGGGTAGAAAAACAATAAGAAACTGTTCCAAAAGCTAATAACACCTGATGGCGCAACGGTTTGGAACATATGGAGAAGATGTCAGCTTTTAACCTTTAGTTGACATCTTTTTTAGTTTGGAGGAATGCACATGAACCAAGTACCTTGGTATCAACAATTAAAGGAAAAACGACTGGAATACGGTGTGTCTCAAAATAAACTGGCTGTTCATATTGGGATTTCAAGACAATATATTAGTGAAATCGAAACAGGAAAAGTAACTCCTTCCGATTCACTACAAGCTGCCTTGTTCGATATTTTAGAACAATTTAATCCAGATGCTCCATTAGAAATCTTATTTGATTATGTGCGGATTCGATTTTTAACAACAAATCCGAAGCCCGTTATTGAAGATATTTTGAAGCTCAAGATGGAATACATGTTACATGAAAATTATGCGTTTTATTCTTACCTTGAACAATATGTCTTTGGCGATATTGTGGTGATGGTTTCGCCTGATGAGGACAAAGGTTGTTTACTCGAACTCAAAGGAAAAGGATGCAGACAATTTGAGAATTTCTTATTAGCTCAGCAACGAACATGGTTTGATTTTTTCATGGACGTGTTTCGGATTGGTGGCGTTTTTAAACGAATTGACCTTGCGATAAACGATATGACAGGTATATTGGATATTCCGTTTCTAACTAACAAATGCCGAAATGAAGAATGTATCTCTGTGTTTCGTAGTTTTAAAAGTTACCGTTCTGGTGAACTCGTACAGAGTGAAGAAAAACCTGACATGGGAAATACGTTATATATCGGTTCGTTGAAAAGTGACGTGTATTTCTGTGCGTATGAGAAAGATTACGAACAATACGTGAAATATGGAACATCATTAGAAGATACGGACGTGAAAAACCGTTTTGAAATTCGTTTAAAGAATGACCGTGCCTATCATGCGATTGTGGATTTAATGATGTATGAAGATGCTGGACGAACCGCCTTTTCTATTATTAATCGATATATTCGTTTTGTCGATAAAGACGAGGAAAAACGTCGCAGTAGTTGGAAAATGAATAAAGAATGGCAACGATTTTTGGATTTGGGCGTGAATAGAAAAATTTCATTAACAACAAAACCTGAACCTTATACATTTGAAAAATCACTAAGATGGCTAGCTCGTCAAGTTGCCCCCACTTGGAAATTAGCGACAAAGATAGATGAACTCAACCAAACGAGTGTAATCAAAGACATGTTGGAGCAAGCAGAGCTATCTGAACGTCATCAAAAGATACTCATGCAACAAACCATTCCTATCAAGAAAGTGATTCAACCATCATCAGATAACGAATGATTAACTTATGAAGGGAGAAAATCCAAATGAATTTTGGGCAGAACTTATACAACTGGTTTCTAAGTAATGCACAATCGTTAGTATTAATGGCAATTGTCGTGATTGGCATTTATTTAGGCTTTAAACGAGAGTTTTCTAAACTAATCGGCTTCCTAATCATTGCTTTGGTTGCAGTAGGATTAGTCTTTAATGCGGCTGGTGTGAAAGACGTGTTGTTAAACCTATTTAATCGAATCATAGGATCTTAAATTGTACCGTTTTTTTGTGGAAGATAAGTGGTCTTCTTATTTTCTGCAAAAAAATGGTGGACCAAACGGTAGTGCGGTAGGGATTAAAAAGTCTATTTTGTGTATCAGCAGATAATAAGCTGCTGCTTTTTTTATGGCTATTTTAAATAAAAAGGATGTGAATATCTATGGAAATGCAAGTTTTTATAACGAATCTTGGTAAATACAATGAAGGGGAAGTTAATGGATCATGGTTTTCACCACCTATTGATTTTGAGGAAGTGAAAGAACGTATCGGTTTGAATGGAGAGTATGAAGAATATGCCATCTTTGATTATGATCTTCCTTTTGAAATTGATGAATATACACCTATTTCAGAAGTGAACCGATTATGTGCAATGGTCGCGGAAATTGAAGGTACACCACTTTATGATTCACTTTCCGAAGTTCAAAATTATTGGTTTAATAGTATAGAAGAATTGCTGGAGAACCAAGATGATATTATGTATTACCCTGATTGTGAGGATATGACAGATGTTGCAAGGTATTTTGTAGAGGAAACAGGAGCACTTGGGGAAGTTCCTGCCAATCTACAAAACTATATTGATTATGAAGCTTTTGGACGTGACCTAGAAATAAGCGGTAATTATCTTGTTACATCACATGGTGTCTTTGAGTATCTTGGGTAAATAAATATGTTATAAAACTGTGAAACAGTCTGTCTATATGCAGGCTGTTTCACTTTTTGAAAGGAGAACGTATGAAAAAACTAAAAAGTTATACTCGTATTTGGTCAGTCGAAAAAGTGATTTATGCCATTAATGATTTTCGTTTACCTTTTCCCGTCACATTCAATCAAATGTCATGGTTTGTACTTTCGCTCTTAGTTGTCATGTTGTTAGGAAATCTTCCCCCGTTATCTTTGATTAATGGTGCATTATTAAAATATGTCGGAATACCAGTTGGTTTGACATGGTTCATGAGTCAGAAAACATTTGATGGCAAAAAACCGTATAGTTTTCTCAAGTCTGCATCGACCTATTGGTTTCGACCTAAAGTTACGTATGCAGGAAAACCTATCAAACTACAACATGTAAAGGTAAATGAAAGCTTAACGGCTGTTAGGAGTGAAATCCATGCGTTATCCGATTAAATATCTTGAAAACAATCTTGTTTTCAATCATGACGGCGAATGTTTTGCGTATTATGAGCTGTTGCCATATAATTATTCGTTTTTATCGGAGGATGAAAAAATACAGGTGCATGACCACTTCCGTCAATTAATTGCACAAAATCAAGACGGCAAAATTCATGCCTTACAGATTAGTACCGCAAGCAGTATTCGTTCGGTACAAGAACGTAGTAAAGAGTTAGTGTCGGGGCGTTTACAAGACATCGCTTATGAACGTATCGACGACCAAACGGAAGCTCTAGTCTCCATGATCGGGGAACATCAAGTAGACTATCGTTTTTTTATCGGTTTTAAACTTTTGTTGAATGAAGAAGAAGTCAATATGAAATCAATGGGGAAAAATATTAAAAACTCACTATCTTCATTTGTCCGTGATGTAAACCACCATCTGATGGGAGATTTTGTCTCGATGCCACATGAAGAAATTAGACGTTTTTCTAAAATGGAATCTTTATTACAAAACAAAATATCTAGGCGTTTTAAAGTACGCCCTCTAGATAAAAATGACTTTGGCTATCTAATTGAACATCTTCATGGACAGTCAGGAATTGCTTATGACGAATATGATTATGTCCTCCCTCTAAAGAAATTAAAAAGAGAAACTTTGGTGAAGCGTTATGATCTGATTAAACCGACTCGTTGTTTGATTGAGGAAAACCAACGTTATTTAAAAATCGAACAGGAAGAACAAACAACGTATGTGGCATACTTTACGATTAATTCCATTGTCGGTGATCTTGAGTTTCCATCGGATGAAATTTTTTATTATCAACAACAACAATTTGATTTTCCAATTGATACCTCCATGAACGTAGAAATTGTAACGAACAAAAAAGCTTTATCTACCGTACGAAATAAGAAAAAAGAATTGAAAGACTTAGATAATCATGCCTGGGAATCTGATAATGAAACAGGCAGCAATGTCATCGACGCGTTGGAACAGGTCAATGAATTAGAAGATGTGCTCGATCAAAGTAAAGAATCGATGTATAAGTTAAGCTACGTTATTCGCGTATCTGCTTCTAATGAAGACGAACTCAAACAGCGTTGTAATGAAGTGAAAGATTTTTATGACGATTTAAATGTGAAACTTGTTCGTCCATTTGGAGATATGATCGGTTTACACAGTGAATTTATTCCAGCCAGCAAACGCTATATGAATGATTACATTCAGTACGTTACATCCGACTTTTTAGCTGGGCTTGGATTTGGGGCTACACAAATGCTTGGTGAAACAGAAGGGATTTATTTTGGCTATAACTTGGATACGGGAAGAAATGTCTATCTCAACCCTAGCTTAGCTAGTCAAGGGGTTAAAGGTTCGGTCACAAATGCCTTAGCTTCTGCTTTCTTAGGTTCACTTGGTGGTGGGAAATCTTTTTCCAACAATCTACTAGTCTATTATGCGGTTCTTTTTGGAGGACAAGCACTCATTGTTGATCCAAAGGCAGAACGGGGAAACTGGAAAGAAACGTTGCCTGAAATTGCTCATGAGATCAATATTGTAAATTTAACAAGTGATGATTCCAACAAAGGATTACTTGATCCTTTTGTCATTATGAAAAAGAAAAAGGATTCGGAAAGTCTTGCGATTGATATTCTTACTTTTCTCACAGGTATTTCCAGTCGGGATGGAGATAAATTCCCTGTATTACGACGAGCTATTCGGGCAGTTGGTCAACAGGAAGAACGTGGTTTGCTTCTTGTGCTTCATGAACTTAGAAGTGATCCTAATCCATTAGCTGGACCGATTGCTGACCATATCGAAAGTTTTACAGATTACGATTTTGCTCACCTTCTGTTTTCAGATGGAACGGTGAAAAACTCGATTAGTTTAGAAAAACAGTTAAACATTATTCAAGTGGCAGATTTAGTGTTACCAGATGCAGAAACGAGTTTTGAAGAATATACAACGATGGAACTGCTTAGTGTTGCGTTGTTAATTGTTATCTCTACGTTCGCATTAGATTTTATTCATTCTGACCGCAGTATATTTAAAATTGTTGATTTGGACGAAGCTTGGAGCTTTCTACAAGTTGCACAAGGGAAAACACTTTCCAATAAATTGGTTCGTGCAGGACGTGCCATGAATGCTGGTGTTTACTTTGTCACTCAGAATGCTGCGGATTTAACCGATGAAAAGTTAAAAAATAATATCGGTGTGAAGTTTGCTTTTCGTTCCAGAGATATAAATGAAATTAAAAAGACACTTGAATTCTTTGGAGTGGATAAAGAAGATGAAGCGAATCAAAGGCGACTACGGGAACTCGAAAATGGACAATGTTTGATGCAAGATTTATATGGTCGAGTCGGGGTTATTCAAGTCCATCCTGTCTTTGAAGATTTATTTGATGCATTCGATACGCGACCACCTATTAGGGAAAAGGAAAGGCGGTGACAATATGAACAAACAAAAAATAAAGAAGATCGTCCTAACGGTGGTACTCATTGGTGCCGCCGTTTTTCTTTGTCTTCTTTTACTTGGAACATTTGCACAAGCTGCTGGTTTAGTGGATGATACGGTATCGGAAGACAATTTGTATTCTAAATATGCCCTTGACCATTACCAACTCGATTTTTACGTGGATACGGGTTGGGATTGGCTCCCGTGGAACTGGAATGATGGCATCGGAAAACAAGTGATGTATGGCCTATATACAATCACCAATTTTATTTGGATTATTAGCCTATATTTATCAAATGCGACAGGCTACTTAATCCAACAAGCCTATTCATTGGATTTCATTTCACAAACAGCGGATGCCATCGGGAAGAATATGCAAACATTAGCTGGAATCACCGCCAGTGGTTTTAGCAGTTCGGGGTTTTATGTGGGCTTCCTGCTTATCTTTATTTTAGTAATCGGGATTTACGTGGCCTATACAGGATTAATGAAACGGGAAACGACAAAAGCCATTCGAGCGATTCTCAATTTTTTAGTTGTGTTTATTTTGTCTGCCTCCTTTATTGCCTACGCTCCAACATATATCAGTAAAATCAATGATTTTTCAGCAGATATTAGTCAAGCAAGTTTAGATTTAGGAACTAAAATTTTGATGCCTAACTCTACAAGTCAAGGAAAAGACAGCGTGGATCTGATACGGAATAACCTCTTTTCCATTCAAGTGGAACAGCCTTGGATGTTATTACAATTTGGTGATTCGGATAAAGAAACGATTGGCGAAGAACGTGTCGAAACCTTAGTTTCTATCAATCCTGATACGAATAACGGGAAAGATCGTGAAGATGCTGTCAAAGCAGAAATTGAAGACCATGACAATAAAAATTTAACGATTACGAAGACCACTACACGTTTAGGAATGGTCTTCTTTTTATTTCTATTCAATATTGGGATTTCAATTTTTGTGTTTCTTCTATCGGGAATTATGATCTTCTCGCAAATTCTGTTTATTATCTATGCGATGTTTTTACCCATCAGTTTTTTACTGTCGATGATACCGACTTTTGAAAACATGGGAAAACAGGCGATTATGAAACTATTTAATGTGATTATGCTTCGGGCTGGTATTACGCTCATTATTACAGTTGCCTTTAGTGTTTCATCCATGCTTTACAGCTTAACAACAAGTTATCCATTTTTCTGGATTGCCTTTTTGCAGATCGTGACGTTTGCAGGCATTTACATGAAACTTGGTGACATTATGAGCATGTTTAAACTGCAAAGTAGTGACTCGCAACAAGTTGGACGTCAAGTTATGCGTCGCCCTTACCGAATGTTTACTCGTGGCAGCCGGCGATTACAGCGAACAATCGGACGTACCCTTGCAGGGGCAACAGCTGGAGCAACGGTCGGGGCAATGGTTGGAAAATCAAAGCAAACAAAAGTTTCGTTCTCTCCCCTACGTCCATTGCAACAGTTAACATCGACTACAAAAAATAACAAAGAACGGCCAACTGATCGCACGAAATCAACATCTTTAAGTCAGAAAGTAGGTCAAGTCACAGGAAAAGTGCTTGGTGCGAAAAGTCAGTTCCGTGCAAATATAGATCATCGTAAAGAACAACTACATGATTTACCTACTACTGCTCAATATGCGGTGATGCAAGGAAAAGAACAGCTTACAAAACCCGCCCGTGATTTTAAAGAAGGCATGAAGCAAGCAAAGGAAAAGAGACAAAAAAAAGATGCAGACCGTCAAGCAAAACATCGTCAAACCATTGCAGATAGGCGGCAAGCATTGGATAAAAAACGTACCCCTTCTCGAAAGACTGCTAATTATGAACGACCAGTCACACATGATGTCAATGAATCTGCACATCAAGATAGATTAAAGAACCCAACTGTTCAACAAAAAGAAAAGACAAGACCTGTCACAAAAAGCGAGCATATGAAGCAATTCAAATTACAACGACAGTTATCGAGTCCAGACAGAAAAAAGCATTTTACAGATAATCCCAAACAACCTGTTAAAAAAGAAAACCGATCTCTCAATGAAGAACGTTCTCTACCAAAAAATAGTTTGATATATGTTGTTCAGGGTGAGAAATCCAAGTCTTCCTCTCTACTAGCACGCCTAAAAGAATAACAAAAAGGAATGGAAAAAATAATAGTTGAACGAGAACAGTAATTGGAAATGCAATAACATTTTCTATTACCATCTCTAAATAATTAACATTTGCTTCTTCTGATAATTCCTTAAACAAAGAGAGAAACCACCATCCAGTAGAAATGGTTAGGAACGATAGTGTACCTATAACAAATAGAGCTTTTTCCTTAAATCGTTTCGATTTAAAAATCAATCCTTCTATTAATAGTCCAGCGATCCCATAGAATGCAATGATATCTGCCCCACCTATAAAAACCTGATGTGTGAAGCCAAATAAGATCATGAAGAGCGAGCGTCTTCGCAATAAACGCTTTGATTCATTTACAGATATCCCTTTATCTAGTTGGCGTTTAACCATTAGTGCTATTCCAAACCCAAATAGTAAAGAAAACGTAACAAACGCACGACCATCGACAAAGGTTACTACAAACGCCTTAAATAATTGATCTGAGATTGCAGGTTCATTAACTCCCTCTATTAATTTGTGAAAAAGAGGTGCATGTGCTACAGCGATTAACAAAAGCATAAAGCCACGGCCAATGTCAGGTGTTAAGTAACGCTTGTTATCCATATACTCCACCTATATTTACACTAAATCTTATTTTGTCTTTACTATTTACTTGTTTAGCCATAAACCTTCCGAACATACTGATTCTCCCCCTGATCTTTCACAACTACTCCCAGCTCATTTAGATCCATTTTTAAATTTTTTGCCTTTTTCTTATCACCTTCTCTAATTGCTTTTCTACGTTCATATAAGATGGAATTGACTTTCTCCCCAAGTGTATGATCTTCTAGGGTCCAAAGATTGAATTCATTTACATAAGGGTCCTGTTCACACCAAGGGTAATGATGATACAGGAAGATTTCTCGTATTTTTTCCTTCTTAATATCCGTCTTTTCACTCAAAAGTTCTTGACCTTTATGATCCGTAATTACGACCTCATTATCTTCCATGAATATTGCTTTTATCTCAGATTTTTGAATTGTCTTTTCCTTATCATCTTTATTGATCAATATTTCATGATCGCTTATGTTCATTTTTAGTGCTTCACTATATATTGTTAGTGCTAAAAAAACCCCTATAACTACACCTACGAACATCAAAATAATAGACACCCAAAAAGGGTTGAATGATTCCAACAGTTGAATGGCTTTTGAATCAGAAAAGAAGGATATCCTTTTTATAAAATCAAACAACTTGGGAAGGAACCAACCTATTGTTCCTAAAACAATAGGAAACAATACTGCAATCAAATTTTCCATAAAGCCCATACCAATTTTGGATGTGTTTCCCATTAAAATTATTACCTCCTCCGAGAATTTTACTTATAAGATAGTTGAACTAAGATTTATGGAGTATTTTGGTTTGGACGACAAGAATATTAAATACAAGAGAGTAAAGAATAACTTATTGAATATATATAATTGGCATTCAAAATGTATCTCTTACTATTGAATTAATGGAAATAGTCCTTTTGTTTTTACAAGACTATTTTTGTTATCATTCTGGTTAAATGATCCTTATATTTTTCAAAACTAAAGGAATTATTCTGAGATAGCATGCTTTCCTCTATTGCGCCTTGAATCAAGACGCACATCATTTCTACATCAAATTCATTAGAAAACTCTTGTCTCTTTTGCCCCTCTAATAAAATATCTTTGAGCAATGCATTTAACAGATCTTCTTCGTCATCATCAGCTTTATAATATGGCACACCTTCTTCATTTTTAGCATTAAAAACAATTTCGATTAATGCGATATTATTTTTATAATGTGCTACTTGGTAAGCCAAACTAGCTTCAATATATGCTTTCAATTGTGAAATAGACGTTTCTTCTTGAACAACCTTTCCACTAATAAAATCTAATTTTTTGTTAAGTAAATACAGTAAGGTTTGATTGATTAAATCCATTTTGCCAGAAAAATGATACGAAATTAATCCTGTACTTACGTTTGCCATTTTAGCTACTTTGGTTAAACTGACATTTGTATAACCATATTCGTCAAGTGTATCAATGCAAGCTTGAATAATCTGTTCACTTCGTGCTTTAGCAATAAAAGATTGTTTATCTTCCAACAGAATCTCCCTTTCTACAATTTGATTAATCAATTTTTATTTTGGTTGAACAATTAATTTTATTTTAGTATATATTTCTTGTCCCTGTCAACACAAAAGTAATACGCAATCCACTTCGAATTAATATATAGTTGAACCACACGCATTCTCACACTAACCTGCCTTGACGAAAGAGACCGCCTTACTGAAATCTCCTCGTTGTTTAAAAGCACCTGTTAGTAAATAAAGTGATTTATATTCTATTTTCTCTCTCTGTATTTTTTAACATTCTCTACAAGTATTCATCTAATTGTTACGTAAAGCAAAAAAAATGTCACAAGAAGCTCTTGCAAACATATGTGATGTATCAAGACAAACAATAAATGCAATTGAAAATAACAAATACGATCCAAGTCTTGCTCTTGCATTTAAAATCGCTACTACTCTGAATATAACAGTTGATGAGCTTTTTCAATTTCACTCAGAAAAAAGGAGGGATTTCAATGAAAACTAAAAAGCTAAAAGTAATTAGCGGAATTATACTAAGTATTGTAACACTTGTATTATTAGGACTGTATCTTGTAGATTTTGTTAATGATAGTGAAGGACGATTTACTGATATTATGATGTGGTTTATAATTATCTTAGCATGGTTCCAGTTCGCAACATGGGGTAACGATTCAAAGGCTCAAAAAGATGAAATGGGACAAGAAATCAGGAATAAAAGTGGAAAAATAAGTTATTATATCTTAACCGTTTTCCTATTTGTCTTTTGGATTGCAGATAACCTCATAAATCAAAAACAAGGGGAATTTGGTAATATCTTTTTATTTTCTGCATTGTGTTTAGCGGTCTTAATATTTCCTATATCACAGTTCCTTGTAGCCAGGAAGATTACAAAAGAATAATTTGAAGAGACCGGGACAAAACTAGCCTCAGATAAATAAAAATGCTTGTGTTTATCATGAAAAGATAAGCACAAGCATTTTTTATGTCTTCAGGTGAAAATGTACCATTTTCAGTGTTAATGACGGCGTACTTTCTTATATTTACCGCCATTAACGCAAATCCCATTTCGTTATGCACTTGGGGTTTTCCTCGAACCGACATTCGAGTGAAACCTAAATTAGCCTTCAAAAATCCGAAAAATGGCTCAACATCTATTTTACGTTTCCCGTAAACTTCGCCTGTTTCTTCGTTTGAAAGCTTTTGTCTTATATATTCTTTTTGAGATTCCCATTTTTCATTATAAAACAACTTTCTGTTTTTACCTTCTGTTGCTTTTGTACAGAAAGAGCGTAATGGGCAATCCGTACAATCTTCACATTCGTATACTTTAAAGTTTCGTTTAAATCCATATTTATCTTTTCGATTGGATTGATATGCAAAATATAATCTGCGATTATTTGGACAAATAAACGAACCTGTTTCGCCATCATATTGCCAGTTTGCCGTTTTAAATGGATCATTCTTAAACTTCTTTTTCTTCTCTTTTCTATATTGATTATATGTAATAAGTGGAATTCGCTTACGCACATTTAATACATTATCATAGTTTTGTTCACTACCATATCCGGCATCGGCAACGATATATTGTGGTAGTTCGAAATAATTATCTTCTATATTATTTAAAAACGGAATCAAAGTGCGTGTATCTGTTGGGTTCGGAAATATATCATAAGCTAATGCATACTGACCTTCGGTAGCTACTTGTAGGTTGTACCCAGCTTTTAATTGTCCATTCTGCATATAGTCATCTTTCATTCGCATAAAAGTTGCATCGTGATCTGTTTTGGAATAACTGTTTCTATCTTTAAATATTTCCATATCGCGTTGATATTTTGGTTTGCGCATTAAAAAATTTGTAAAATGCTTACGATATTTCTTTGGTTCCTTGCGCTCTGAGCGCAATTGTTTACGTTCACTTGTTATATCCGATTCATCAATTTTCTTCGTGTATGTATCAATCGTGTCATCTAATTTTTTAACAATAGATTCTAATTCCTCAACCGAAAGTTCCTGTTCATTTTCACGTTCAATTGATGGAATAATTTCCTTTTCTAACAGCTCATCATACATTGCGTTTGACTTCTCAATCAAATTGGAACTATATCTTTCAATGGATTTACGCCAAACGAAAGTAAATTTATTAGCGTTTGCCTCTATTTTTGTACCATCAATAAAGAGAGCTTCTGCATCTATCTCTTCTTCTTGAACAAGTTTAGAACGGAATTGTACAAAGCATTGTCGCAACAATTCAGCTACTAAAGGATTTGTACGAAATCGATTTATGGTGCGATAGGTAGGCTCGTATCCTTGAGCTAACCACATCATACGGATACTGTCTTTGAGTAATGCTTCTATTTTCCGTCCGGAAAATACAGACTGAGTATATGCGCATAAAATAATTTTCATCATCATACGTGGATGATAAGCTGGACAACCTGTACTGCGTTCAAATTTTTGAAAAGATTTTGCAGGAATACTTTCAATTAAATCATTCACTGCAAAGGCAATATCATTTTTTTTCTAATTTAATTTCTAAATCTAAAGGCAAAACGACTTGATTTATGCTATAATATTTATACAAAAGAGCACCTCCGTAAGTTATTGTGTCGTTACTTTAATTTTACCAGAAGGTGTTCTTTTTGTTTAGCTATTTTTTGGAATAATCAACTAATTTTCAAGAAATATAAAACGGAAATCCAGCAAGTGCTGAACTTCCGTTTTTCTATTTAGCTGAGTTTTGTCCCAGCCTCTTGTTTCTTGCAGCATTGAAGAAGTAATAGTATCAAATCGACGCATTACAGTTGTTGGAGATGACAAAGGAATTCATAACAAAGACCCTCCCGAACAATCGAGAGATGTTTCGCTCTTATTTGTTTACAATGCGATTGTACGTATTAACAGTTAATACGTAATAGACTGCATAGATGATAACAAAGAAGACTATAGCCATTAGAATAGGGAAGATAAGATTGATTCCAATGAGATTAGAAATAAAGTTGCTAGTAAAGTACAATGCCACACAACTGTGCAATATTCCTACGGTTAGTGGCAATCCAAACACAAATAATGACTGCCTTTTGATTGATTTACGTATATCCTTTTTATTGACACCGATTTTTCTAAGGATTTCATACTGTCCTTTCGCCTCATTCGCTTCTGTTAACTGTTTGAAATAAATGATACTTCCACTTGCCGCTAAAAATACAAGCCCCAAAAATCCAAAAATAAAAAGAGTAATTGCGTTTCCTTCTTTACCTTGCTTATACTCCGTATAAAATGATGAAGAAACTTGAAAATCGTTTCCAACCAGTTTATTTACTTTCTTTGATGTGGCTTGTGCCGTTACTTCATTTTCCACTTCATATACTTTATAAGTTAATGGAGCCTCTTTTTTGGCTATCTCAGCAAACATTTCGTTACTGACTACGAGAAAGAAATCGGGATAATCGAAAGGTAGCACATTACTTTCAACCATATGAACAAATGGCAGTTCGCTGCTTCCTTGAGGCAATTGAATCGTTATATTTTCTCCTTTAAAAACCGACTTCGTATATTCAGTAAACCTTGGCTGGATTACTGCTGCTTGATTTCTTGATAGTAAGACTGTTTCATCCTTATTTAAAGCATTCGCTGCTTTATTAAATGTACTTTCTGAGATTAATTGCACAGGATTTATGTCATAATCCAGTTGAAATGAGAGTATTCCTTTTACCTGAATGACGGGTATGTCTAGTTGGGCTTTTATTGGATGTCGATGATCTGCTTTTATTATTCTCTCCACCTGCGAATCAAATTCTGGACCTTTTGACAAATGCGAATAGCTGAACGGAACAACTTCCTCAGCTCTTTTTTCGTTGCTGTAATACCCACTGTAAGTTGCACCTAAGAAACAGATCGTTGCAGAACTCAACAATGCAATGACTGTAAAGGTACGTGCATTCCCTCTAATACGAAACAGTAAGCGAGATGTTTCAATTATTCTAGTTCCTCTGTAATAACGCGACTTATTTTTTTGTGATAATCTTAATAAATAGACCGTTACAGATCGAAAAAATAAATGGGTGCCAATGACAAGAGCAACAAAAGCAATACCATAATTTTTCATTAAATATTCCGTAGTAAATTCGTCAGGAAATGGTTTTAATATCAGCCAGTAACTAACGACAAGCAATATAACTCCGATAACAGCCGATATAAGTGAAACCTTTGGAATTTGTTCACCTTTTTTCTCATCATAGAATAATTCGATTAATGTAAAACGATAAATCAAACGGTAACCTTGAACGGAAGTGAATAAAATAATGACCATAAAGACTATGACTGTTTGGGTAATCGCTAGAATGGAAATACCGAAGTCCACCTCGGCAATTGAACCCATAAGTTTTATTAAAATCATTGCAAATAATTTGGAAAGTAAGGTTCCAAGAATAATTCCAATAACTATTGCAATGATTCCCATAATCAAATTTTCATAAAATAACATTTTTGCAATGGTTTTCTTGCGTAAACCAAGTATGGCGTACAATCCGACTTCTTTCTTCCTTTTTCTTGTGAAGAATGAATTGGAGTACAAAATAAAGATTGCTACGAATAAAATTAAGATAATTGATGATACCCCAAACATGAAACTCATTGTATCCGACAATTCAATGCTTTCCTGAATTTTTTCGCTATATTGTAAGGAAGTGAACGTATAATAAATAACCATGCTGAAGACGAGCGTAACAAAATAGACAAAATAATTATTGAAGTTACCTTTAATATTTTTCCTTGCTAAACTAAATAACGTCATTTGCTCCACCCCCCAGTGCGGATAGAACATCCAACACCTTGTTGAAAAATTCTTTGCGGGATCTTTTCCCTTTCACAAGTTCTGTGAAGATTTTACCGTCTTTAATAAATAGGACGCGATTACAATAACTTGCCGCATAAGCATCATGGGTAACCATTAAAATTGTTGCCTTGTCTTGTTCATTAAGATCCTTTAAACTTTCTAATAAGTCTGTTGCTGATTTCGAATCCAACGCACCTGTTGGTTCATCTGCCAATATTAGGTTTGGCTTTGAAATAATCGCGCGTGATGCTGCCGTGCGTTGCTTTTGTCCCCCAGAAATTTGATACGGGTACTTATTTAAAATGTCGCGAATGCCAAACTTATCTGCCACTTCATCTGCTCTTCGTTCCAATTCCTTAACGTTCAATTTTGCCAAGGCTAACGGCAAGATAATATTTTCTTTCACAGTTAGAGTATCTAATAAATTATAGTCTTGGAAAAGGAAACCAAGTTTGTCACGGCGAAAGGCAGATAATTGCTCTTCATTCATCTTTGTCAAATTGATTCCGTCAACCACGATGTCACCAGCAGTCGGCTCGTCAATTGTTGCCAATATATTTAGTAAAGTTGATTTACCAGCACCCGAGGGACCCATAATACCGACGAATTCACCTTCCATGACGGTTAAGTCTATATCCTCCAAAGCTGAAAATACATTTCCCTTTGCACCATAGACTTTTTTTATTTGTTTTGCTTCGATAATAGTTTTCATATTTAAATCCTCCATTCAGAGTTGTTTTGTTTTACGTTTTTATTTTACAATAGGTGTCCTTTATATAAACTTACAGCTTGATCTCGTAACCTTACATTTTCGTCACATTGATAAAAAATATGTTTAAACACGATATTTTCTTTGTATGTTGGTCGATATTCAATTAATATGATGTTAAAGAAGGATGATTGTTTGGAGGGAAGAGGAATGAAAATCATGATTGTGGAAGATGATTTGACCATTCGTGATATGGTAGGGGAAACATTAGAAAAGTGGGGTTTTGAAACCGTTAAGATCGAAGACTTTGACCAAATCATGCAGGTATTTCTTAATCATGATCCTCACCTAGTCATCATGGATATCAATTTGCCATCGTTTGACGGATTTTACTGGTGTAATAAAATCAGAGAAATTTCAAAGGTCCCTATGATCTTTCTCTCTTCCCGTGATACACCAATGGATATAGTGATGTCGATAAACATGGGAGGAGATGATTATATTCAAAAACCTTTCCATATGGATGTATTGATTGCAAAAATTAATGCACTCCTCCGCAGAACGTATTCCTACATGGAAACACAGTCTAAGACAATCGAACATGATGGAATTATATTAAACCTTGAGAACGGAGAGGCCTTACATGGAGATCGAAAGTCGGAACTCACGAAAACAGAATTTCTTATTTTGAAAATCCTGATGAAAAATAAAGGAACCATCGTCAGTCGTACGAAAATGATGCGTAGCCTTTGGAAGAATGAAAATTTCGTAGACGAAAATACATTGACGGTTAATATTGCTCGTCTGCGTAAAAAGCTTACTGAACTTGGAAAAGAACACTTCATTATGACTAAGAAAGGACAAGGTTATATTATCCAATGAGTTTCTTTCAATATCTAAAAGATAAACGGAATTTCTTTATATTAAACGTGATCATTATGTCCTTTGTTTCTTTGATGACGATTGTGAGCACAGATTCCAGAAACACTGTAAGTAATATCGTATATACCAATGTGGTTATCTTTTTTATTGTAGCTATATACGTAATCATCGAATACTATTACAATAGAGAATTTTATCGGGAATTAAATGATTTGGTTGAAAGTAATCATGAAGAATTTCTCGCAACTCTGCCTAAACCGCGAAACGATGAACAACTGTTATATCTTGAGTTATTAAAAAAAGTAAATAGTGTGCATGGCGATCAATTACAAAAGTTGTATAACGAAAAAATGGATCATCAAGACTTTATTACATCTTGGATTCATGAAGTCAAGGTTCCGATTGCGGCAGGTCGCTTGCTTATGGAAAACAGTAATGGAAGAACTGTTGAATACCTTGTGGACAAGTTTGAAGATGAGTTGGATAGAATCGAAAATTACGTGGAGCAGGCTCTTTATTATTCTCGCATTGATTCTTTTTCCAAAGATTATTTTATTTCCGAGGTAGTGTTGGATCAAGTCGCTAAAAACAGTGTAAAGAAATTTGCCAAATCTTTTATTAACAAGCAAATTCGTTTTCATATGGACAATATTGAACAGGTTGTCCATACCGACAGTAAATGGCTTGGTTTTATTATGGATCAAGTTTTTTCAAATTCTTTAAAATATACAGGTGAAGGCGGGGAAATCTCCGTACAATTTGAGGAAGATCTAAAAGAAAAGCGGCTACAGATTCAAGATACAGGCATTGGAATTAAGCCAGAGGATATCAGCCGCGTATTTGAAAAAGGATTTACAGGATCTATTGGGAGAAGTCATGCCAAATCTACCGGTTTAGGTCTCTACCTTGCAAAAGAAATGGCTCTTAAATTAGGACATGACCTTTCCATTCATTCAGAAGATGGGAAATATACGAAGGTCATCATCCACTTTCCAAAAATCAGAAATTATTATCATCTATAAGTATAATGGTGGGGTTAAAGAAATTGGTTAATCGGAAAATAGTATCAAATTAAAGGTGTTCAAGTAGAATAATGTTTATCGTAAGGCTTAAGAAATATTAAATAATATAGCCAATAGTAAGTGAATTAATTGATAAAAAAATAAGTACTTGAAAATAGCTATAACCAGGTTTTTATTATATTTTAATCGAACTTTTCAAATATGGTTTTATTAATACCACGATAAATCAACGTTATATGTCCTCTTTTTATCTCCAGTTCCAAGTATGGGAAATATTATCCATGGTTTTAACATGCATATGCAATGACTTTTGAAAATCAATTGAGGCTCAAACACTTTATTTAAGATTTTTATTTGGTTATATTTTTATGGGGTAATCGGAAAATAGTGTAGAAAGAGGGTTAAAAATAACCCTCCTCCATTGCTTTAGTCAGTGGTGAAAAGTCAGCACCATAGATTTCTTCATAAACCCATTCATAGCCTATTTGACCCCAATTCGGGAATTGATCAGGTAACAATTTTATGAAAGTAGCTTCAACTTCTTTGAATTTCTTTTTCTTTTGGGTATTCGGATTATAGTGTTGAAAAACCCTATTAAATAAATTAATATTCATAGCACTGTAAATCGTATAATTGGATCTACGCCAATATTCTGGACACAAAATAGATGGTGGATTGGACAGAGCTCCATTTCATAAGAGTGGGTTGGTCTATGTCGCTTGACATGGAGCCTCTATGGGCATGGGTGTCTTGCGAAGGGCGAAAGGGTCAAACAATCCTTTCGCAGGCGGACGAGCCTAACATGCCCCCCTCCATGTAAAGCGCCGTGCTCAGACATGATGCAGTGACTAAGCCGCCACCCGGATTTCATCTTCAACCTGTTGTGGGGTCTTATATTGAAGGCTGCCATGCATTCGCTTTCGATTATACCAGCCTTCAATGTATTGGAAGAGATGAATCTTTGCAGAGGCGTAATCCAGATAAGTTACGTGATGTATTTCTTCCTTCTTCAAAATAGCATGGAAGGATTCAATACAGGCGTTATCGTACGGGCAGCCCTTTCGACTGAATGATTGTCTGATCTTTTTTGACTCAGCCTCTTCCATGAAAGCCTCACTCGTATATTGGGAACCCAAGTCACTGTGCAGAATTAACTCCTCTGGTGGTAGCTGCGTGGCATAGGCGTTATCCAATGCTTTAATCACCAGGTCTGTTGTCATTGTACAAGAAAAGGAATAGCCTACGATTTTCTTTGAATGCAGGTCCATCACAGAAGCAAGGTAGCACCAGCCATCCTTTAATGTATGGATATACGTAATATCGGCCACCCATTTTTCATTGATGGTGGTCGTAGAAAAGTCCCTGGCCAGGATATTCTCGCGTTCGATAACTGTTTCTTTGCTTGGTGTTGGCCGATATTTTTTAATGACGATGGAACGGATGCCCTCTTTTTTCATCAGTCTCTGTACACGTTTCAGACTTACTCTATATCCTTCCGCACAGAGATATTGGTGAATTTTTGGGGCTCCATAACGCCCTTTGCTTTCTTCGTGGATCTCTTTGATCCTTTTTGTCAGCTCCTTGTTTTCCCGCTCACGCTTGGATTCGGTTTCTTGGAGTGTTAGGTAGTAGGAGCTTCGCGGCAATTCCAAGACTTCGCACATAGTTTGGATGGGATGTTGGTCTTTATGTTGATCAATCACGGAAGCTACTGCAGATTGGCTTACCTTTTCGCGAATATGGCCATAGCCTTTTTTAAGATTTCATTTTCTTCCTGCAGCCGGCGAAGCTCCTTTTGAATCTTGGTATAGTCATCCGCCGTTGCCACGGTTCCATCTTCAAATTTGACGGGAGAAAACTTTTTGACCCAATTATAAATGGAGACATCAGATACGCCATATTCGCTGGTTAATTGCTTGACTGGAGTGCCAGATTGATATAATTTCACAACCATCCTTTTGAAATCTTCATTAAATTTATTTTGGTTTTTATTATGGCCTTTCATTGGACACACCTCTTCTTAATCTTATTCCTCAAAAATTATGAAACTAACTAGGATGTGTCCATGAAAATATACTAGCACCACATGTTTGGGGTGGGAAAAAGAAAAAAGACCATTATCTTGAACAAAACGTTTGGATCATTTCCAGAAATATTTCATTTCCCTAAACCCTACATCCCAAAGCTTTTCATTCCCCTTAACGATTATCGTAATCTTACTTGCACGTTCAAGTGGAATTTCAAACATTTGTGGAAACAATTCCGGATAATTCAGTTGCTCCGTTCCAGAGCCGGATAATACCTCACGACCATCGACTAAAACTCGTATACTTCCATCACTATCCATTAAGTCCGGTATTCCATAATAAAATGAAAAAATAATCTCCTTCTTGGACGTATAAGTGTAGGTTTCACTTCCTTTGCCTTTGGCGCCAAATATATTATATCCAGGTTCGACGTTTTGACCGCTAACTTTAAAGCTGTACGGTTTTGTTCCCGCTGTTGTATGCCCGGAACTATTTTTCAGTTCATTTAAAGCTATAAAGGGACCCTCTGCTTTGGTGAACGTTTTCTCCACAATTCCGCAAATTGCTAATACCCCGATTAGAATAACAATACACGTGATACCGGTAATAGCCATATTTAGCCAAAAGTTTTTTGTTCGATACCCTAGTTTGTACGCTCCGAATCCGATGCTTGCGCCTAGAGAGTTTTGAATGGCATCGTTAATATCAAAGCTTCCGAGCAAAGTTAGTGCCTGTATGGTTTCGATCACGAGAATAGACAGGAAGAACAATGAAAAGAAACGAATAAACTTCACACGGAATAACAATGGAATCAATATGCCGAATGGAATAAAGGCTGCCACATTTCCTAGATCTACGAAATCCATCAGAGTAGGATGCAGAAAATCAGAAATCTTTGGCAAATGGTAGAACTCAATCGGAAAAAAAATAAAGGTGACCCCAGTCGTGCTTGCAGATGCACCTATTCTGCCGAAAGCGAAAAAAATAAAATATAGTATCAAAATAGTATAAAGAATAGTTACGGTAAAAATAACTGTACTTTTTTGTGGCAATGTTATTTTGCCCTTGGCAGTCATATAAAAACACCTCCTGAAACAGTGTATCAAAAGTCATGTTTAAAATACATGATTTACTATAACCGTTACAGATATCAATGGAACCTAAAAAAGATGACCCCTATTCAATACAGAGATCACCTTCTTAAGTCTGCCTAGCTTTTTTATGATTGTCCTTTACAAAGGGTACAGTTTAAAGAAGGAATGGCTCCTTTTTTGTGGAAATAATCGCACCTCTGGTTGTCTATCCGCTTCGTGGACAGGATTATCCTCCACACCGACTAAATATTTTTATGGTCAATTCCACAAATTTATTGACAGACCTGTTTTAGGACCATTTTGCACAGTGGCAAATCGTGCAGGAGTGACCCTGCCACCTTTTCTAAAGAGTTGATTCATAAATGGTAATGAGGAGTATTTCATAGTACTGGAATCACTTTCTTCAAGTAGCTTGGCCTTATAAAAGTGTCTTTTACAAAGGGTACATTATAAATTTAAAGTCCTCTTTATAAATATATTTAGAATTTGAATCAAACGTTGTTCTTATGCCATTCTTCTCGATTTAATTCTCCGTTTATTGCGGCTGCGGATACAGCTCCTGAAGCAGCTGCAACAATAGATTGGTGCAAGTGTGTAGTTGCATCCCCAGCTGCATAAACACCAGGTACACTTGTTTTTCCAAACTCATCGACTTCAATTATTCCAGTATCCAACATCCGGCAACCAAGTGCGACAGGTAATTCCGATCCAAGTACCAATTCTGCCTTGAAGAAAATTCCTGTGCATGGAATTTCTGTTCCATCCTCAAGCTTAACATGCCTTACCATGCCTTGATTTGATTGGATGGAATGAATTGGTGAATGAAATAACGGGATATTATGCGCACGCAATTCTTCACGTTCTGCTTCACTCAATTCATTGGGACCATTTGTACAAACTACAAACTGCTTTGTCCACCCGTAAAGCAATGGGACAAAATGCATTAGCGCTGCTCCTCTGTTTATGACAACTAATTGCTGATCTCTTAGTTCCCAGCCATCACAATACGGGCATACAAATGCGCTCTTACCATAGACCTCCGCCAACCCTGGTATGCCAAGATCGCGATCCTTCATTCCGATAGCAAACAACAGTTTTCTAGTGGCTATCTTCAACCCTGAAGCAGTTTCCAACAAAAATTGACCATCTTCACCTTCTATCAACTCGATAGTATCTTCCAAATGTGAAACTGACGGATAAGTGTGAAGCTGCGATTTAGCAATATTTCTAAATTCATGTGGGCTAATGCCATCACGTGTTAAAAAGGCATGAGCCTCTCTAGTCACTGCATTACGCGGTTGCCCCTCATCGATAATCAACGTCTTCTTCCTAGCCCGTCCTAGTATAAGTCCAGCGCTTAAACCAGCAGGACCTCCTCCAATAATAACAACATCAACTTCCTTCATGATTAACTCCCTTCCTCTTATTAGTTTAACTTTCCAAATGTGTATACGCCCAATAATTACTCTGTACATCTCATATGTAGTTAAGACCTAACCAGTACTACTGAAATACTGTATTCTCACTCTGCTACGATGTTACATGTTGGCATCACCTCCTTACATAAGAACTTATCCACTAGCTCATTCGACTTTTAAATAATTTGCACATCTTTGAAACATCATCGATAGGCGCTGATTTTACTCTGTATATAGATTTTTCAGTCATAAATCCCTAGTAAAATTCGATGACAGTCAGCGATATGAATATGCAGACTACGTACAGAAACTCTTCCTTAACTTTCGATCTCTTTCCTATAATCTTCCGGGGACATCGTTTCACAATACCGGATTAAAAATCGCTGTATCTTGAATCAACTTATACGGTCCTTTTATACATGTTCATTTTTGGATTCTCCTAATTTTTTATTATAATTTCATTAAAGACTATAGAGACACTTATTATCTATAATTGGTTGAAAGAATATGTGCTAGAAAACGATGTTCATTTCCCGCACAAGATCGGACATTTTTTTATTTCTCAAATGCTCTTCCATTTTTTCCTCTGCTTCCAATACTACTCTTTGAATCGGACAATCTGGTCCGTGATCGAAACTACAATCAAACAAAGAGGCAGATCCCTCAATCGCATGAATAATGTCAAGAAACGAAATATCCTCCCAATTTCGTTTCAGTCTGTATCCACCATTCACTCCTGTTATGGATTCAATCATACCAGCCTTTACTAGCTTGGTCAGTATCTTGGACAGATAAGTTGGTGACACCTTTTGCTTCTCAGCAAGCAGCTGAACGCCCACAGGTTTATCCGGAGTCGCTGCAGTAAGAAAAAGCATCGTATGTAGAGCATAATCTGTAGCCTTTGAAAACTTCATTCATCATCACCCTAATTAAGGATTTTATTTATCTATAATAACTTGAATGTTGTTAAACTCCAAGTATAATGCATGGGCTATTATATTATAGCAGCTAGTCGAACTTCTTGAAAATGCTCTAATCGTGACTATAAAACCCCATTTCTCTCGTTATGAATGGTAATGCTTCTCTTATATATTATTATGTAGACACATTACTACGATATTGTCAATCTATGCCCCCAACTTAATATAACAGCTTATAACCTATCCTTCTTTCTAATAATAGCTTGTAGAAAAATTCTTTTAGTTCTTTTTTATAATTATTTATATATTTGGTTTGAAGGCTTCAATGATTTTCATACATTGTGAATTAAGTAGAGTTTTGGAATTTATTATTTGAAATAACAATTCTACGGTGTAAACTCGATTTGTCTTTTCTGCTTATTTCATTCTAGCCTTGACTTTTATTAAATAGTCTATCAAATTTCGGGTATTCGGATTATAGTGTTGATAAACCCTATTAAATAAATTAATGTTCATAGCACTGTAAATCGGATAATAGTGTGTAAAATCATAAATTGTATGTAATATCTTTTTCTGTATCCATCAAACTGATTAACCTTTAATGTAGTTTTCGTTTTGAACCTTTTAACTATCGAATCATAATTGTATTAATAATATTTACAAATTTAAAGAACCACGTCCAAGTTTTCACTTGGGCGTTTTTACGCTGGGCGAGAAATTCAGTTTTCCTTTCTACAACTCCGTTAAGTTCATTCCAATTCGACTTTTATAAAAAGAATACTTGATGGTTGACTCTCCTCTAAGAGGATAGTTTATAGTTCCTTTTGTAATAAATGAAGGAGGGAACAATATGTATGACCATTTTGAAATAGTTTTAAACGCTGTTAGCAAAACATTTGGCAAAAAGGCAGCCTTAAATAATGTGTCTCTTAAAGTGAAAAAAGGTTCTATCTTCGGACTAATTGGTCCAAATGGTGCAGGAAAATCTACTTTGACGAGTATATTAGCTACTTTATCCTTGCCAAATGAGGGTACTGTCAAAATTTCGGATTTAGACGTTGTTTCAAAGGTGAATGAGGTTCGAAAAAAAGTTGGAGTCACATTCCAACAAACAACTGTATTTTCGACTGGAACAGCTTGGGAAAACATATTGATTGCAGGAAAAATGTATGGCATCAGAACTTCAAAAATAATGGAACGAGGAGAACACCTGTTAAAGGAATTTGATTTGTTCCAAGTATCCAACGATTTGGTTGGTACTTACTCAGGTGGAATGAAAAGAAAATTGGATATTGCAATAAGTTTGCTTCATAAACCTGAAGTTCTTTTACTGGATGAACCTACAGCTGGATTAGACCCAGAGTCAAGAATTACCTTTTGGAAAATAATTACAAAAATTTCTCAAGATGAAGGAACGACAATTTTTGTAACAACACACTATTTAGAGGAAATTCATCACCTAGCAACTGAAATTGCATTGATCAACAATGGAAAGATACTTGATATTGGGACGCCAAAAGAATTGATCAATAAACTTGCGGCTGATCAAATTGAAATCCACTATCACAAATTAGATTTGGCCAGCATTTATAAAATCGAAGAATATATTTCTGACCTAAAAGAGGTCGTTAGCCACGAAATAAAACCAACAGCATTAACAATTATAACGAGTCATGGACAACAAATATTATCTGAATTATTGAGATACTTAATTCAAAGTAATGTCGAAATTGAATTTAGTGAACTGAAACAGGCAACGTTAAATGACGTTTATTTAATAAACTTTAATGAGAAAGGAGCAGAACAATGAATAACATAACATTCGTTTTGTTATTATCAAAAAAGAGGCTAACACCGCTAATTAAAAATCCAATAGCAATTATCATTTCAATGTTCCAACCATTGATTTTCCTAGTGCTGTTTGGAACGATATTTTCAAGCATCTTCCGTTAGTGGATTTGAAGAATCCAATTATGTATCGTATATTTTACCGGGAATTCTGATCATGAATGCTTTATTTGGCGGAATATATTTAGGAATGAGTACTTTAGATGATATGAGAGAAGGAATATTTAACCGATATTTAATCGCCCCGAAGAATAACTTAATTTTCATCATTGGTGATTTAGTCTACATTTTCACTTTTCAATTGATCCAATCCACTTTGCTAGTGATTATTGGCTATTTTATGGGATTCAGACTTCCAATGGGAATCGTTTCACCAATTCTTTTTCTTGCTACACCAGCATTATTTTCGTGTCTAATCGGATCTATTTCAATTGGAATTGCCGTTCTAACCAAAAAGCACTCAACGATGATCACTGTCATGCAGTTTTTCTCTTTCCCATTGATTTTTTTGTCTTCTGCCTTTATGCCAAGCAATTTATTACCAAAGTATATAAGTATCCTCTCAAAAGTAAATCCAGTTGACTGGGTAGTTAGAGCATCACAATCTACTTTCAACCATTCTCCCGCAATTAACTACTATTTACTGATTGTTTCATGTCTTGTTATGGCTGTTTTCTTTTGTAAATTCACGTATGATGTTCAAAGAAAATAGTGAAATAAATGTGTTGACTCTTACCTTAGAGGATACTTTAGTATAAAGAGCATTGAAAGGAGGAGAAGAAATGTATACCGTTCATGAAGTTGCAAAACTAGCTCATACCACAGTAAAGACATTACACCATTACCACAAAATAGGTCTTTTGATTCCGGAGCAGACGACAGAAGCCGGATATCGCCTATATGGAAAAAAAGATTTAGAACGATTACAGCAAATACTTTTTTATAAAGAGTTGGATTTTCCTCTCAAGGAAATAAAACAATTATTAGATGGTGAAATCAACAGGGAAAATACGTTGATTCAACAAAAATATTTACTAGAACAAAAAATTGATCGATTTAAAGGACTAATCAGGACGATCAATTCCTCTATTAAAAATACCAAAGAAGGAGTCGATATAGATATGGAAACCATGTTTAAAGGTTTTGAAACTGAAGACGAATGGCAAGAAGCCTTAAAAGACCAAAACGAACATTTGAAAGAAGAATATGATTTTGACTTAAATCAGACAATTGATGTAGAATCGATGAACGACTCTGCCATGGAAGCACAGTCATTTAATGAAGATATGATTCATTTCTTACAAGAAGGTTTCTCTCCAAATGATTCAAAAATTTTGGATCGTGTAAAAGAACATTTATCCTTTTTAGAAAAAAAAGGTCATCCATCAACGCCGCAAGACTTTCTAAATCAGACTGAGTTTTTCATCGTTGACGACTTTCATAGAAATATGCTTGAGCAATGGCAAGTGGGTTACACTTACTTTCTAAATAAAGTAGCAGCTAGTTATATGGCAAATATTAAATAGAACCAATACCAAATAATATAAATAATAATGGTATCCTTTTTTAAAATGTTTGATTCCCTTCCACCTAGTTGACCAAAGATATGAAATCAAAGGGCTGTTTCGGCAGCTCTTTTTGAATTTCTTTCTATTCATATTGGTAAAAATGAAGTGTCCTGAAAGGAAAGTAAAATGTTAACAAATATGATTAATCTACCAAACTTAAAGATTCTCGATATGAAGGAGAGTGAATATGATTATAGATTCCTAGTAGAGTCTACTACTCCATCTCCATCACATTGTCCTAAATGTGGGGCAATTCCTAACCTGTACAAACATGGTAAAAAGGAACAACTATTCTTTGATCTACCGATGCACACTAAACGTGTAGGGTTAATTATCAAACGGCAGCGTTATAAGTGCCGTGAATGCAATGAAACATTTTTTGAAGATTTACCAGATATGGATGTCAAACGTTCTGTTACTAATAGACTTTTAATTTGGATTCAAGAAACCAGTCTTGAAAAGACATTTACCAGTGTTGCAGACGAAATAGGCGTTGACGAAAAAACTGTACGAAATATCTTTAATGATTATGTAGCTGAGCTTGAAGCTCAAACAGATTTTAGAACTCCTAAATGGCTTGGTATAGATGAAGTCCATTTACTCAAAAACTATCGTTGTGTCATCACAGACGTTGAAAACAAGTCTGTAATTGACATTTTACGAAAACGTAATAAAGATACGGTTATCAGTCACCTTTCAAATCTCCAAGATATTGATAAAATTGAACTCGTAGCAATGGATATGTGGAATCCATATAAAAGTGCTGTTAATACGGTGATACCACATGCAAAAATCGTAATTGATAAGTTCCATGTTGTTAAATTAGCCAATGAAGCGTTAGAAAAAATACGAAAAGCTAACCGTCAAAATGTGTCAGCCAAAGAACGCAGACAACTTATGAGAGATCGTTATGTTCTTCTTACAAGACGAGATGATTTAAATGATTTCGATGATCAAATAAAGTTGCAAGTATGGACTGATAAGTTCCCTTTACTTGGTCAAGCATACGAACTTAAAGAGCAGTTCTTTGACATTTATGAAGCTAAATCAATTAAGGAAGGCTACAAACTGTACCAAAACTGGCTTTCAAATGTTCCTAAAGAGTTAATGACTTATTTTGAAGACCTGATTAAGTCTATGAATAATTGGGAAGAAGAGATATTCAACTATTTCAATTCTCCCATTGCAAACGCCTATACGGAGTCCTTGAATCGTTTGATTAAGACAATGAACCATATTGGCCGTGGTTATTCTTTTGAAGCTCTTAGAGCAAAAATATTGTTTACACAAGGTTATCGTAAAGTAAAAAAGAAAAAGAAATTCAAAGAAGTTGAAGCTACTTTCGGAAAATTGTTACCTGATCAATTCCCAAATTGGGGTCAAATAGGCTATGAATGGGTCTATGAAGAAATCTATGGTGCTGACTTTTCCACACTAACTAAAGCAATGGAGGAGGGTTATTTTTAACCCTCTTTCTACACTATTTTCCGATTACCCCAAATTTCAAGTAATGTAACATGTACTTTGCAAGTGTTATGATTGCAAAAATCAACATTAAAATTATTGTGATGGAAGCGCCTGGTGGTGTACCCAATTCATAAGAAGTGACTAAACCACTTAACATGCCGACAAGTGCAATGACCATTCCATTTAATATGACACCGTAGAAGCTTTTGCTTAAACGAAGCGATATAGCTGCAGGTAAAATGATAATGGCTGAGACAAGTAAAGCCCCGACAATCGGCATTATTACTGCTATTGTGACCCCTGTTAACACATTAAACAAAATCGACATCGTTTTAATAGGCAGGCCAGCTGTAAAAGCTGTTTCCTCATCAAATGTAAGAACATACATAGGTTTTCGATATATTAAATATAATAATCCGATAATTATCGTTAATCCTAGTAACATCCATATTTGTTCTTTGTGAATAGTAACAATAGAACCGAATAGAAATTGCGTTACACTTAATGTAATTCCACCAGCACTTATTTCCATCAGGACAAGCGCTACTGCCATTCCGACAGACATTAATATGGCAATCGAAATTTCAGAATATGTGCGATAAATTTGACGCAAAAATGCAAGCAGAGTTGCGATAATGATTACCACGAGAATATTGGTCCATGTCGGATTGATGCCAATTAACAGACCAAGCGCTACCCCAGATAACGAGACATGGGATAAAGTATCTGCCATTAGTGATTGCCTACGCAATACCAAAAACAATCCTAATATTGGAGTGATTAATGAGATTAAAAATGAAGCTTGGAAAGCTCTTTGCATCAATCCATAGAAAAACATCTCCAAGGTGAGTCCTCCTTCCGTATCAACTCAATGTGTTTATTAGCGTAGTGACGAATCTCTTCATGATCGTGTGTAACCATTAAGATACCCTTGTCATGCTCTGTACTATTGTGCTTCAATAATTTATAAAATTCATTACGTGAACGTACATCCATTCCAATTGTAGGTTCATCTAATATAAACAAATCTGGATCTGTTGAGAACACACGAGCAATTGATATCCGCTGCTTTTGTCCACCTGATAATTCCCCTATCTTTTTATGACGCATCTCCCACATTCCCACTGATTCAAGGGAACGACGAAATTGCCCTTTATCTTCTTTATCTAACCTTTTAAACCATTTGCCTCTTTGAAAACGCCCTGACTGCACCAGTTCTAGTACAGTGCTCGGGAGATAGATGAGCTTGTTCAGCAATGTCTTTGATCGTGATGTCATCCAGCAGATGGGCTTCCATGTATTCGATTGTCTTTTGTAATGATTCTACCAGTGCCATATGATTCACTCCTTTAATGGCATGTTACCTTATTAACTTCTCTAAATCCTGTCATTTTGCGCTCGATCCAGACAGTTGCCTTTACGTAATAAATCATACCAACATAAACCAAACGAATTAGTCAATTTTCATAACCTGTTAGCACAGCAAGTAGTCGATATTTTCTATATCTTTTTTTCAACTCATACCTTAACAATACATTGCCAGAATGAGAGGGAATACCCCGACCTCTCCGCTACTCAAATATGGGACTGGCTAAAGGAGCACGATCCGGAAATTGAAGTTGGGGAAAATACGGTAAGAAGCCGCATCCGGCCGCTGCGAAAGATGTACGGGAGCCCAAAGGAGGTGCAACAAAGGCAGTATGAAGCCGTTCCCAATCCCCCCCAATGGAACAAGAATCATGAATCCACTTTTCTAAAACTCATTTTTTGAAAGCATCGCAGTCAACAGATTCTTGATAGTTGATTCATTGCTTCATATTCTTTGTTTGATAACTCTAAAAGAATATCAGAAGCCTGATTTAGGAATAGTAATTCATGAGTCTCTCCAGCCTTATTAATAAGCTTAGATACCTCCTCCCACATAGGTGCGATTTTAGTAAATAGAATATATCCATTTTGTAAAGGAGTATAATCAACTATACTCAAACATTCTTTTAAGAAATCTCTATACATATTTCTAAATAGGGATTCTCCAGTTCCCCCTCGCTCCATTAGTGTGGCTGCTAAAACTAAATCATCCTCAATATTTTCACTTCTCTCAAACCACTTCTTAATCTCTACAATTGTTTTCTTAATACCTTTATAGCCCAAATTTTTGATAGGAGGATTCTTATAATCTAAAGCGTTATTTTTGATTGCTGTTATAATCACATCCTTTAAATTTGGCATATCCTCTTTTTTCTTAATGGTATAAGACAGATTTTTTGAGACATTGGACCTTTTTCGTTTCTTGCCAATGCCAAATTTTCAAGACTTGTTTTTACCATTCCCCCCTGTTGCTTTGTATCAATCAGGTAGGCAAAACTGTCGTCATATCCATACATTGCCACATAATGACCAGCAAATTGTACCTTATTAGTGAAATAATCCAAGTAATAACTGGCAAGCTTTAAGTCTACTACAACTCCTTGATCTATGTTTTGTCTAACATGTTCCCAAGCCTCCCTTTTTATGTTCTTACTATTTTATTTAGCTGGACCTTTCATGTTTAATTACGTTTAACAGATAAGAAATGACTTTAAAAAACTTTATTTTTGTATTATTCATTATTTTGTTCGATCAGTTTTTATGGAATTGTAATAAAATAGAGTTTGACATTTAAAGTATTTCTTCTTTTGGTCCTTTATATTAAATATTAAAAATGATTCTACCCAACTGTTAATATTCAGTTGTGTTATTGTTTTTTTAAAAATTTTTCTCTGATTTTTGGCATTTTACAAAAAAACTTGTTGAAGGTAATGAAAGGGGAAATCATCACCCATCTTTGCAGTTTCGAAGAGAGTTGAGTGTATGGTACCGAACGGCAGGTGCGTTGTGCATTTAACGCTTTTTGTAAGCGAGTACTGAAAAATGAAGCAATCAACATATACAAAGAAAGGCAGAAACGGAGATAACATTTTCAAATTTAACACCGCTAGAAGAAAAACAGCTCTATACCTTAGACAAACACTAAAAGGGAGAAGAAATAGAAGGACTTCAAGTAGCTGGTAAGAGAATTACTCCTACACTTCTTGCAAAAGCGATGCATAGCTTGCCAGTTGAGAAGCGTACTATCATCCTACTATACTACTTTTTTAATCTTTCTGATGTAAAAATTGATCAATTGTTCAACATTCCACGTTAGTACTGTACAGTATAGGCGAACGAGTTCTTTAAACCGTTAAGACGTTTTTTGGAGGAACATGCAGATGAATGGGATGATTAATACTAATACGGAAAGAAATGAGCGTGGCTTGTTGCCGTATCCAATCATTTTAGCTGCAAATAAGGGTGAGCTAGAAGCAATGAAAGTAGTTGTTCTACATTATAGAAGCTATATGACAAGTTTATCCATGTGTAAGCTCCGTGATGAACAAGGAAACACTTATTGGGGCATCGATGAAGATACACGCGAACGCTTACGAACGAAGCTTATGCAATCTGTTTTAGCTTTCAAAATTTGAATACAGAATGGTTAGGTTTTCCCTTTCATTAATCATATATTTGTTCTTTGACAAAGAAAGCACGGAAGATTACGCCGTGCAGTATAAGCAAAAAATCAGATACGTTCTACTGATGATGAGCCACTTGATTCATACGCCATGACTTTCGTTAGAAACGAGCGATAATCTATGAATCTAATGTAATCGTGGTGGATTGCTGGCGATAACCCATCAGTTAGGATAATGATACTCCCCTATCGTCATGGTTCGAGCGTTTGAACCGTCGCAAGCTATGAGTAGGGCTGGAAGAAATACTTGCAGGGGTGAAATTCCCGTGGAGCTGCACCAGCAGCCGTCTGATTTTTGATATTCAATTTAGCAAGATAGGTTAAAGTAACTATCAAGTTATGACATTAAATCCTTTTAATTTTAGTGCAAGAGCCAAATTCACGCAACGTATTAGAATTAGTTTTATAGACGCGATATAATAATAGACAGATATCAAATAGCATATCCTAGTCTATGGAAAGGAGTTCATATGGTCACAGTCACTAAAAAAGACTTGATAGCACTAGGTTATGGTCCCTCTTTTTCAGCTGATATCATTAGAGAGTGTAAAAAACTAATGATTTCAAAAGGGCATACGTATTATCAATCTAAAAAGTTAGATCGTGTTCCTAAAGAAGCTGTAGAGGAAGTATTAGGGATAACTTTAGATGTGTGATTTGTACTTCTTGCACTAATTGCGTAAGGAGTGAAATCATGACTAAAGATATCGTCAAAAAGGCAAAGAACGGAACTTATTATTTTAGGGCAAATTTAGGATATCACCCCATCACTGGCAAGCAAATTCAGAAGTACCGCAGTGGTTTTAAGACAAAAAAAGAAGCAAGGGAAGAATATTCGAGGTTACTGCTTACAAAGTCAGACGCATTAGAAGAAAAGCAAGATGACGTTTTATTCCAACATTTTATTGAAGATATTTTCTTACCTTGGTATAAAACACAAGTAAAAGGAAGAACGTACGATAATCGATTACCAACTGTAAGAAAACATTTCACTTTTTTTAATAACTTAATCACAACAGAAATTACCCCGATTCATGTTCAAAAATGGCAATTAGCGTTATCTAAAAAGAAGTATCGTTCTTCTTATATTAGAAATGTTCAAGGGTTGTTTTCTATGGCAATGGATCGAGCTGTTGTTTTAGGGTTAGCTGAAAATAATCCATCAAAAATTGTAGGTAATGTGAAGAAAACAAAGACAAAAATAGACTTTTGGACAAAAGAGGAATTTGAAAAAGTCATCTCTCTTTTCTATAAAGAAGATTATTATCAACATTTTTTATTTATTTCATTGTGGTTTTTATTTATGACAGGCATGCGAATTGGAGAAGCCACTGCGGTTCAATGGGAAGATATTGACTTTGACAAAGGTCTGTTATATATCGATAAAACACTTTACTATAAGAATTTGGATAATTATTCTTTTGTAGAACCAAAAACAAAGGCTAGTGTTCGTCATATTGCATTAGATGGAGATACATTAACGTTACTCCGCGAATGGAAGGACGTGCAGCAATCTATCGTCCAAACCAATTTTGTGATGAGCTATAATGGTATCCCTACACAAAAGCATACGTTAGCAAATGCCATTACACGTTATTCAAAAAAGGCTGGGGTTCATCGAATAAGATTACATGCTTTAAGACATTCTCACGCTTCTCTGCTTATTAGTATGGGAGAAAACCCATTAATTATTAAAGATCGCCTAGGACATGAAGATATTGAAACGACACTCGGCACCTATGGACATTTGTATCCAAACAGTAATTTTGAGGTCGCTCATAAACTAAAAGGTATATTGTCTTATCAAACTGCAACTGAAAATAAAGATACTTCTCCCAAAAATCAATTCACAGTTCAATATTTGCGTAAGGACTTAGAAACAAATAATGCAATAACAATGCAATGAAAATAGAGTAAAGAGCCGAAACCCTTATAAACAAAGGGGTTTCAGCTCTCCTTCTACTACTCCCACTCAATCGTAGCTGGTGGCTTACTTGTAATATCATACACTACACGGTTAACGTGGCTTACCTCGTTGACAATGCGCGTTGAAATGACTTCGAGAACATCCCACGGAATTCTTGCCCAGTCAGAAGTCATTCCATCGATAGAAGTAACGGCACGGATGCCGATCGTGTAATCATACGTTCTTGCATCGCCCATTACACCGACGCTGCGAATATCCGGAAGGACAGTAAAGTATTGCCAAATATCACGGTCCAACCCAGCTTTCTTTATTTCTTCACGTAAAATCCAGTCGGATTCACGGACAATTTCAAGCTTGTCTTCTGAAATTTCCCCGAGAACGCGAATGCCAAGACCTGGTCCTGGGAATGGCTGCCTCCAGACAATCTCATCAGGAATTCCTAATTCTGTTCCTAGAGCACGGACTTCATCCTTAAAGAGCGTATTCAACGGCTCAATTAGCTTGAATTGCATGTCCTCTGGAAGTCCACCAACATTATGATGTGATTTAATTGTTTGCGCTGTCGCTGTCCCACTTTCAATAATATCCGTATAAAGAGTTCCTTGTGCTAGGAACTCAATTCCTTCAAGCTTCGTAGCCTCATCATCAAAAACATAAATGAATTCATTTCCGATAATTTTACGTTTTTTCTCTGGATCGCTAACCCCTTGGAGCTTGGATAAGAATCGTTCCTTCGCGTCGACTTTAATGACATTCATGTTAAAGCCGTCAGCGAAAGTTTTCATGACACTATCAGCTTCACCCTTGCGCAATAAACCGTGATCGACGAAAATACAAGTTAATTGATCACCGATCGCTTTGTGAATCAAAACTGCTACAACAGAAGAGTCAACTCCACCGCTGAGGGCACATAAAACTTTTTTATCTCCAACGGTTTGACGAATTTTTTCCATTTCAATTTCAATAAAGTTCTCCATTGACCAATTCCCTTGACACTTACAAACATTGAATACAAAATTTCTCAATAGCTCGTTTCCGTATTGGGAATGACGCACCTCAGGATGGAACTGCACCGCATACAGATTGCGAGATTCATCGCTCATCGCCGAAATCGGACATGAAGGACTCGTTGCATCAACAGTAAAGCCAGCCGGTGCTTCAACAACAAGATCGCCATGACTCATCCACACAATTTGCTCCTGTGGAAGCTGTCCAAAAAGTCTTGTCTCATTTTCAACTTTAATTTCAGCCTTTCCATACTCACGATTCTTCGCCGGCTCCACTTTCCCATTAAAATGCTGAGTCATGAGCTGCATTCCATAGCAAATCCCCAAAATTGGGAGTCCTAAATCAAAAATAGCCTCATCTGCACGGAAGGAATTCTCATCATACACACTATTTGGTCCGCCAGAAAAAATAATTCCTGTCGCATTCATTTGTTTAATTTCTTCTGCCGTAATCGTATGTGGATGAAGCTCACTATAAACGCCAAACTCGCGTATTCTTCTTGTGATTAACTGATTATATTGACTTCCGAAGTCCAACACAACTATTTTTTCTTGTCCTTGTAAACCCTCAATTGTCATCTCTTTCGTCCACCTCGTTATTTAATCTCAGTACTAGTTTGCCTCATTATGTGTTTATAACTCCTGTAAATGAGGTTCTAGCAAGTGTTATTCCATACCGTATTTTATCCATCCTTCATATGAGTGACCATTCTATCTCCGCAATAAAAAAACTAGAGTCTCCTCCAAAAAAAATGACGTGAAGGCAGAATTCTAGTTTCGTAGCTAAAATAGAATATTCCTGCCTTCATAGTCAAATCATTTAAGGTGATTCGGTAGAGACTCTCGGACCATATTACCGAGGATATATGAAGGATTCATGTTATAAACGCTCATCGTTCCAATTAAGACATATTGTAACAACATGCAGATCGACAGGTCAAGCGATTGTTTTTTTAATTAAATTTTCCCACAATTCTTTTGTATTTTCCCAGCTTCCCTCTTGCAACTTCCCCTTATAAAGATACTGCTCATAGGTTGAGGTTAATGCACTCATCTCCCCACTGGAAAAATAATGGTCGACATAGCGGGCATATTCCCTTAAGGTTTGTTCCTGGTTCCTCTTCAAGCCGTACCGATTTAACTGTGTTAATAAGGCGATATATGCTTCAGGGAAATCCTCGTCATTTTTTCTTCTCCTGTAGCGGAAGATTAAAAAGTAAGGAAGCCATTTTAGTCGTGTTTTATACAAAATGTAGGTTGTTAAGGTAAGCACCGCAATCGCAGCTGCAAACCACAGCCAATTTGTGCGCAAAAATTGCGTAGTCTTATCGAAAGTATCTTTCCATGAAAAAGAAGTTTGGGCAGATTGCTCAGGGGCATCCGTTTCTTCTGGTTTATCCACTTCCGGTGCCTCCGGCGCTTCTAAAACATCATCCTGCTGACCCGGCTGCTCACTGTCTAAATCAAATGTAAATTGAGCGTTATTCGAGAATCCTTTCGTCGGCTCAAACGGCACCCAGCCTACTTCAGGAAAAAACACCTCTACCCATGAATGGGCATTATTATTCGTAATGACATACAGCCTCTTACCTGAGTCTGTCATCCCGCGAAAATCGCCTTCCGTGTAACCCTTAACCCAGCGCGCTGGAATTCCAATCGACCTAAGCATCACAACCATTGAAGTTGAAAAATTATCACAGTAGCCTTTCTGCGTCTCAAATAAAAACTGATCTACATAGTCTTCATTTCTTCCTGGAACTGCTACGTCCTTCTGATCATATTGAAAATCTACACGACCAAAATAGTCTTCGATCGCTTTCGCTTTCTCATACCAATTCTCTTTGTCCTGTGTAAGCTCTAACGCCAAGTCTCTTACTCTCTCAGGCAATTCATCAGGCAGCTGTGTGTAACGGGCAAGGAAATCTTCTGTTAAAAGTGGATGGTTTTGATCAACCGTACTCATCATCCCGCGAATGCTGAATCTTGGTGATTCATATTCCACTGTATACTGACCGATACCCGGGAGATTTCCTAAATCAGCACCACTTATTTTTTCTAAGCTCAAATCCACTTCGTATGAATGCCCAATGTCATTTTCAACAACTTTCAATCCTAACGGATAAATAATATGAGGATATTGAAGAAACGGCCTTATCGTCGCTGTTCTTTCATCCACGGTCATTTCTTCATCTGTATAGTTAGAAATCGGAAACTCTTCTCCTTGGGCAAAGGCAATCTTTTCTCCGTTCTCTTCAGCAATAACCCAGCCTTTTCCTGTATAAACATCCTTCGTTTCAACCTTCCAATACTGGCGATGATCCGCTTCCGTCTCATAAACAACGGTATCATCCGGCATGAACGGACCTCCCAAAGTGGAGTCATCCATTCCATACCCGACCTTTCGTATCCCCCCGCTGCCATTTCCATCTTCACGATTATCTTGTGAATAGGATTTAATATATGGAACTGGATCAGGCCAAATAGGACTTGCCTTCGGTGCAGCGTAACCAATAATAATACTTACGCACACCATCCCCACCAATGGAATAAGCCATTTTCTCGCGAAAGCAGCTGGCATTTGCAGGTTTTCCCGATCTAAAATCCGATAAAATGTCAATATTCCCATAAGCGCAAAACCAATTACGATTGTCCGGACAATGGCAAATTCAGCTTCGTAGGGAGTAAATGTATCAAGGACGGTAATATATAATAAAGTCATAAAAAAGAAAACGAAGATTTGCCTTCGACTTATGAGCCAATATCGAAGCAGGTAAGCCATTAGCCCAAGCAAGATGAAAAAAAGGATGCTTCGAAAGTCATCGGTTAAAGATACCCAGCTCCCTTGAAATACAGCTCGCATGTTCTCAATTACTGAATCTGTCACATAAAAGAACCACTTCAGCTTAAAAAAGGAGTCTTCAAAATACAACAGATTTATTGTGTAAAGAACATAAAGCAGCTTAATGCCATTTCGAACAAAAATATTGACCTTAAAATAAGCTAAAACGAGCGATATGACTAGAAAAATGATAAAGACAGTTAAGTTGGCCGTATCCGTCAACTGTTTTAACGGTCTGAGCCATTCCCATAATAAAAGAAAGCCACATATATAAAGCCACATATTCAATATATTGCTTTGTAATTTCCCTCCGTTCATCCTCTACCCACCTCCGAGAAAGCCTGGGAGAACTGACCATTATGAACAAATACAACCCGTACGCCTCTTGAGTTCGCTTCGCTTTTTAAGGCAATTTCTTTGCTGCCGATCGTTTCTTGCTCCTCTTTTAGCAGATATATCGTCATCATTCCTGTTCTCATGGAAAATTGACTTGCTTTCTCTACCAACTCTTTCGTTAATTGGGAAGTGATTAACATAAAGGAAGCATTTTGCCACATCATAAAGCTCTCACTGTCAAGTACAGCATCTAATGCTACTGGACTTCGATCCTTTACTTTCGCCAAATGGTAAAAAAGTTGCTGCTGATGACCCTCACCACCTTGGATCGGAAATAATCTTCTCTCCTCTCCATAAGTAAGAAGTCCGACTTGGGCCCCTTTGCGCAAAATTCCTCTCACCAGCGATGCGGTAAAAGAAACGATTGCCTCAAATCTGATATCTGGAGCACAATCCATCATTAAGAAAACATCATGTGATTTCCGTTGTTCAAATTCTTTAGTCATAATGTCATTTCTCTTCGCTGTTGCCTTCCAGTTAATCCACGAATAACGATCGCCCGGTTGATATTCTCTAATTCCAATCGCCATAGAAGTATCCCTCTGTACTCTTTCCTTTGATGCAGTCATTCCCTGCTCATAATGATTGTCCATCAACCGATAGATGATCTCTTCATAAGCTGGGTAGACAAGGAGCTTATCATCTTCTGTTTCAATATGAATTTGTTTTTCTATGAGCCCTAAAGGATCGCCAAACTTAATGTGAATTCCTTTTAAGTGATGTTCTCCTCGTGGAAGGGATTCAATCACATACTCAAAATCTATTTCCTTACGAAAATGGGGGTAGACAAATGTTTTCATCTGACCTTTCTGAGTCGGGGCCAATAATTCATTGCTTAAGTCATCCTCAATTATCATATAAAAAAGAGGAAAAGATGAGGGGCGTTTCAACTTGATTTTTACTTTAAGTTTTTCTCCTGCGTGGTATTCTTCTTTCAAAAACTCTCTTTTCACTGTCATGTGCCGAACTCCATAAAACACCAGTGCCAGACTATATAAAGCAAAAGGAAGAAAACTATAAAATAGAAACCAACTCACAAACCCTCCCTGAAACATCGCATAGGAAAAGGTCAAGACAACTAAAAATAATAGGACTAACAGCTTCCACACAGGCCTCATGCGATTCATAAATTGTCTCATTTTATTTCACAAGCCTTTGAACTGGAATCGGCACCCGAGCCAATACACGCTCCAGCACATCCTCAGCTGAAATTCCTTCAAACTTCGCTTCCGATTTTAAAATAATTCGATGGGCAAGCACATATGACGCTAAAAATTGCACATCATCCGGTAGTACATAATCACGTTTATACATATAAGCATATGCTTGTGCCGCTTTCATAAGCGCAATCGAACCACGAGGGCTAGCACCTAAGTAGACACTGCTATTTCTTCGTGTTCCATTTACGATATCGACAATGTAACGTTTAATCGTATCATCTACCGTTACAAGTTTAATATTTTCTTGTAGTTCTCTAAGATCATTCAAATCGATAACCGACTCTAGCTCTTCAATTGGCATCGTCCTTTGAGCACGACTAAGCACTTCCATCTCTTCGTTCACATCAGGATAGCCCATTTTCATTTTTAACAAGAAACGATCAAGCTGGGCCTCTGGTAAAGGATAAGTTCCTTCGTATTCAATAGGATTTTGCGTCGCCATGACAAAAAAAGGCTTCTCCAAACGATGGGTTATTCCGTCAACGGTTACACTGCTTTCCTCCATTCCTTCCAGCAATGCCGATTGAGTTTTAGGAGAAGTACGATTAATTTCATCAGCCAATATAATATTTCCCATAATCGGACCTGGGCGAAATTGAAACTCTAATTCTTTCGGATTGTAAATAGACACACCTGTCACATCGGACGGAAGAAGATCAGGAGTGAACTGAATGCGTCGAAACTTGGCATTCACCGATTTTGCAAGCGCACGAACCATCATTGTCTTTCCTACACCTGGGACATCCTCAAGTAGGACATGCCCACCTGATAACAGCGCAACTAAACTTAATTCCGCCACATTTCTTTTTCCAATCATTACTTTTTCTATATTTTCTAAGATCCTTCCGATCGTCGGATTCAATTGTTCGTGTGTCATGCTTTCCCTCCCGCAATTTGCTTTTGATGTTTCTTCTATTTTAACTTATTTTCGATATGATTCTGCAAAATTCCTCTTAAAAGGAGAAAATTAACAATGTATTAATGCAGCAAAAGCCTCTATCCGCTCTTCTCTTACCCTTATTTATTGTCCAAATAACCTTGTACTTTAGAGAGCCCATATTTATAAATTTCTTTAATTTCAAGCAAAAAATAATACTTATTAATTAGACGCTTCCTACTAATGAAAGTTTCAACTCAGCTATTTTAAACATCTCTTCGTACTACTTGACCTTTTCTGAGAATAACTTATAATAGTTAATGCTGATTATTGGAAAAACACGGGGATGTTTAAAGGAAAATTCGTGGACAACATTTCACATGAACGAACTGCTTCTTGAGCATTTCCTTTCACGTGTAAAGTTAATTATGTCCCAGTAGCTCAGTAGGATAGAGCACGTTCGAGTCCGCTTCTCTGATTTTTCTACAGCGTACTGATTGAGTCGCTCCTTGAGTTTGCTTTCTGAAATCAGGACGACAGTTTCCTTTTGTGTGCGTAAATTATCATATATTTTATTTCAATATGTCCCAGTAGCTCAGCAGGATAGAGCACGTTCGAATCCGCTTCTCTGATTTTTCGACAGCGTACTGATTGAGCCGCTCCTTGAGTTTGCTTTCTGAAATCAGGACGACAGTTTCCTTTTGTGTGCGTAAATTATCATATATTTTATTTCAATATGTCCCAGTAGCTCAGCAGGATAGAGCAACAGTTTCCTAAACTGTAGGTCGGGGGTTCGAATCCCTCCTGGGACGTCCTGTATGTTTTAAAGCGTTCTACCAAAAAACGCCAACCCCAATTGTATCAAGGGATTGACGTTTTTTATTTTTCTTAGAATCCTAATGAAAACTAGAGTTTTCGAAATCATTTTGCATTTTTTTGATTTGATTTTAGGCTTCAATTAATTGTTCAGGTGAATAATATTCGCATTCTAATTTTTTTAAATCTTTTTTATCCCATGTAAGTACGGGGAGATTTTCTTTAGATTTTACACTTAGTAATGCGTCGGCAAAATCAACGTTTTTTTCTGCGAAAACTTTTAATGCTTCAATTGTTATACTTTCTTCGGTTCCATTTTCTATAGTATTTACTGTTCCAATGCTTCTGGATAAATAATCGTATCAAATACTTCCCCAGTATCAGCATCTTTTAGAAAGATGGTTACTTTATAATCATCAGGATTCACACCATCAAACATCTGATACAACATACTGCTAATAGCCACACCTAAAACTGCAAAGCCATCAAAACTACCCTCGTATTTTTCTCTAATTACCACCAAAGTGATCTCAGAAAAGGACTTATTATATTCCACATCTTTGATTGAGGCAAAATCTTCACTATTTTTCATTTCTTCAATAGAAGTTTTTGTCTCGTTTTCTAACTCACTCATCATTTCTTTATGTTTTGCTTTTGACATTTTATAAGTTAAGGACCCATCACTATTCTTAGTAACACTAATACCTTCTGATTCTGCCTCGGCAATCACTTGAGCAATATCCTGCTCTTGTTCCTTAAAGAATGACTCAGGTAATGTTACCTCAACATCTAATAAATTTTTATCTACTTCTATCTTTTCATTTCCCTCTGTTTTATTATCGGTTTTCTCGCTGGATTCATTTTGTTTAGCTTCTCGACTTCCACAGGCAGAAACTAAAAGCATTATAGTCGCTAAAAGTATCATTATATTTCGTGTTTTCACTTTGTTACCCTCCAATATTATCTCTATTATTCAATAGTATAATATATTGGGAAAAATAGGCATCATTTTTTTAAACATATAGCTGTAGGGTTTTTCTCCCCTGCTTATAAGCTCATTGTTCCATCCCCTTCACCTATCAAGTATTGCTACCAAAATTTACGTGTACATAAATAAAATATTTAAAGTTACAAATCACCTACATATTAGTGCTTACGTCAGGGAATTTTATCCTTAACGAGAAAAATATAATTTCTTTATTAATCACTTTGCTATTGAATCGTTTTAGTCATTACAGCTGCTAATAAAAAATCGTTTTTATTCACATTTTTAAATGCCCAACTTTCGTTTTTAAACTTGAAGTACACAATTAAAAAATGAACGGACTCTAATTGAATCCCAATTTAGGAGGAAGTGCATCCATGGTAACTAATTTCATTCGAGTTTTATTAATTTCTTCTTTAGGGAGCTTATATTTCATTCCCCGAAAAACAATTAAGCGATTTTTTCCAGTAACTACCATGTCTCTATTAATCACAATGACCATTAATTTTATTGGAGCACATTTTAATTTATTTAAAGTTAAAGGCGGAATCTCAAATAAAATCATTAATATCTTGTCTCTTGTTTTGTGTGGTTTTTCTGTTGCTACATTTTGGACATTCAAATTAACATACGGGAAATTTTGGTTATATTTACTGACAAATTTATTGCAAAATCTGCTTTTTTCATTTCCATTAATAGCCTTTTTTGAAAAAACACAATTTCTTAACTATGTGAAGTTTTCCCGGTATCATCATTTTTACCTCTCGATGGCAATGGCTTTATTTTTATATGGTTATCAAAAATTCATTGACAAGTAAGAGCCAAGAGTTTAACACAGACTCAAATTCGTATTTTAAAACCTAACAAACACCTATATTTTTAATTATTGTTTATATGCCAAGCACTCGATCGCATAAAATTAGTAACAACCCAAAAGGTGGAGTGCGAGTGAAGACAAATAATCATAAATTTATCTTTTACACCATTGAAGGTTCTAAAATAAAATCTATCTTTACGTATGATATTATGCTGGGAACAACCCTTTATTATGTTTTTAAAGCGCTTTTTTCAATTGAAATTCTTTCATTAATTGGTTGTATCGTTGGAACGGAAGCCGTGAAAAGATTACGAAACTGTAAATTTACTTAAACCCAGGTTTCATATTTGCCTCCGCTCAATCTTTACTTTTCTCCCATTCCCTTTAATCAGTCACCTACAGCAAATCGAGAAAATGATATTGGAATGGAACATAGTGCGTACATTGTGCTCAAAATCACCGATAAAGGGGACGCAATTATTTAAAGAGTTAGAGGTATGGGCCTCATTCACAGACTTGAACTGACAGTCACAATACAACCGATATTGCACTAAAGAAAATGGGCTTTGAAATTGAAGGCGGAAAAAAGCATTTTTTAAAAGTCGATCAGCCGTTTATAGATGCATACTACATGGTGAAATGAATGTAAGCTCCACTTTGCTCCTCCTAACAATGCTCACTCGCCTCATGAAACTCGGCTTCACCCAAATTGCCTCTAGCTTCAATCTATATTAAACTTTTATTAACAATACAAGGTAATGAAATCGGAGGAATTTGGATATGAGTGTGTTGGTTTTAGGTGGGGCTGGTTATATAGGCTCTCACGCCGTTTATCAATTAATTGATCAAGGGGAAGAGGTTGTCGTTGTTGATAATCTCGAGACAGGACATAAAGATGCGGTTCATCCAAAAGCAAAATTTTATAAAGGGGACATTCGTCATATCGAATTCCTTCGATCCGTGTTCGAACAAGAAGCGATCGATGCGGTTCTCCATTTTGCAGCCCATTCTTTAGTCGGAGAATCGATGGAAGTTCCACTTAAATACTTTAATAACAATGTTTATGGAACACAAATTTTGCTTCAAGTAATGAACGAATATGATGTTAAAAAAATAGTCTTTTCTTCCACAGCAGCTACTTACGGTGAGCCTGAGACTATACCCATTTCGGAAACGATGCCGACGAATCCGACGAATACATACGGAGAAACAAAACGAATGATGGAAAAAATCATGAGCTGGGTCGAGAGAGCTCATGGTATTAAGTATGTTTCCTTACGATATTTCAATGTGGCTGGCGCTAGAGAATCTGGAGAAATCGGAGAAGATCATTTTCCCGAAACCCATTTAATTCCGCTCCTGCTCCAAACAGCACTTGGACAGCGACCGCATATTACCATTTTTGGAGAAGATTATGACACAGCGGACGGGACATGCATCCGTGATTACATTCATGTAGAAGACCTCATTGCTGCCCATCTATTGGCGTTAAAACATTTAAGAGAAGGCGGAAAAAGTGGTATTTTCAATCTCGGCAGCAGCCAAGGTTTTTCTGTTAAAGAAATGATTGAGACGGCAAGACAAGTGACAGGTAAGGAAATTCCCGCACTGTCAGGGCCACGCAGAGCTGGCGATCCTAGTATTTTAATTGCAAGCTCGGAAAAAGCTCAGCAAATGTTAGGCTGGAATCCTATTCGTACCTCCATTACGAAAATTATGGAAGACGCTTGGAGATGGCATTCTACACATCCAAACGGCTATCCAAAAGAGAAATAGCTTAATGATCCACTCTAAAATTAGGAATGAACATGCATCTCATCATAAGTGTTGCACATCCCAAATGAGGTTTATCGGCGGTTATGGTGATATATCGGCGAAAAATTGAATTTATCGGCTTTTATAAAGATATATCGGTGAAAAAACAAATATATCGGCGAATCCGCCTTAACTGCTGAAAAAGCTGTGGCAAAATAGCGTTGACACAGCTTTTTTCGTGGTTAATTTAACTCTTTTTTGGCTGCAGACAAAGCTGCAGCTATCACCTGATGCATATCATAGTACTTATACATCCCTAATCGGCCACCAAAAATGATATGTGGTTGTTCTTCGGCAAGCTTGGCATACTGCCTGAATATCTCATTGTTTCGGGTATCGTTCATTGGATAATAAGGCTCATCACCCATCTCCCATGTTTTCGGATATTCTCTCGTTATGACAGTTTTCGGCTGATTGCCAAATTCAAAATGCTTATGCTCAATAATTCTTGTATATGGGGTTTTGGCGTCCGTATAATTCACGACCGCATTCCCTTGATAGTTTTCCTGTTCCAAAACGGATGTTTCAAATTGTAGACTGCGATATTCTAATTGGCCAAACTGATAATCAAAAAATTGGTCGATCATGCCCGTATAAACAATTCTCGGATAATCTTTTAAATATTCCGCTTTATTTGCAAAGAAATCCTTATTCACTTCCACCTCGATTTTCTCGCTGGAAAGCATTTTCTCAATAATTTGTGTATAGCCTCCGATTGGAATTCCTTGGTAGCGATCGTTAAAGTAATTATTATCATAAGTAAATCGCACAGGAAGACGTTTAATAATAAACGCAGGCAGCTCGCTTGCTTTTCTTCCCCACTGTTTTTCTGTATAACCTTTAATCAGCTTTTCATAAATATCAATCCCCACCAAGGAAATAGCCTGTTCCTCTAAATTGGTAGGGTTTTCGATATTTGCTTCTTTTCTTTGCTCCTCTATTTTTGCCTTTGCCTCTTCAGGGGTAGTAACGCCCCATAATTTATGAAAGGTGTTCATATTAAAGGGCAAGTTATAAATCTCCCCGCGGAAGTTTGCAATAGGACTATTTGTATATCGATTAAACTCGGCAAACTGATTGATATAATCCCATATTTCTTTATCATTCGTATGGAAGATATGTGCCCCATATTTATGCACGTTAATCCCTGCGATATTTTCCGTGTAAATATTCCCACCAATATGCGCTCTTTTTTCAATTACTTTTACTCTTTTTCCTTTTTTGGCTGCTTCATAAGCGAACGTACTGCCAAATAAGCCAGAGCCGACAACTAAATAATCAAAACTCATGTTAATATTCCTCCAACTGAAAATTAAGCAAAAATAGCCCTCTATGAAATTTTTTCATAGAAAGCTATTTTTACATGAACATTAATTGAATCCAACCAATTTCTGTGATATTTTATAGGCCCCGATTGAAACACTGCGTCCTAACCTACCTGGTAAATTCATTAAATGCCCCATCATACCATAACGAATATCATGATACAACTCCGAGTCTTTTTCCTTAATATAGTTCCATAAATCTTTTTTCTTCTGGATATTTTCAGCTGTCCCTGAACGGATCAAAAGGATTGCCGATACAACTGTAACAATTTCAAGATGATGGAATAGATACTGGCGCAAATTCGGATTCTTAATCGTGCTTAATGGGATCGTATCGATCATTAGCTTATTCACTTTAATCTGCTGGTCAATTCTTTTGATCATGATCTTTTCTTGAACAGACTGATCTTCTCTACCAATATAGTATCTGTAAAACTCCACGTTCATATAGTACATCGTCTTAACATGCTTAAGAGGAACATAGACAAATAAATTGTCAACATAAAAAGTATGCTTCGGTAGCTCCAACCCACAATCCTTTAACAATTGTGTTCGATATATAAGCGAATGCATTAAGAGATACTGGCCTTTGCGAAATGGCTCTATATCGTCCCAAGTGAAAATTTCTCCAATTGGCAGCACGTTTTCATATTTCATCACTTTCTTATACTTTGCGCCTTCTTTTTCATAAACAAAATTGCTAACCAGCATGTCGATTGTTTGATTTTTTGCTGTAAATTCTTGAAGCTGATGCAATATTTTCAGATAAGCTCTCGTATCAACCCAATCATCACTGTCAACTACCTTCAAGTATAAACCAGCTGCATGACGAATGCCTGCATTCACAGCTTCCCCATGTCCACCGTTCTCCTGATGAATCGCCCTGATGATTGAAGGATATTTTTTTGCATACTCATCTGCAATTAAAGCGGTATTATCAGATGAGCCATCATTCACTATCAGCAGTTCAACACTTTCACCACCAGGCAAAAGAGATTCTATGCAATATCTCATATAGGCTTCTGAATTATAGCAAGGAATTACCACTGATAATAATTTCATTACTCGCACTTCCTTTACTTGACCTTGTTTTCAGGTTCTTGCTTGAAAATAATTTTGAAAATTGGAAAGAACACCCAGAATGAAATAGCACTATTGATAATCATCGTAATAACATCTGCCGTTGTTTCCCCGACTGCTCCCCATCCCCAAGTATTCATCAATAGGTTATAAATTGGAGCTTTATAGAAGCCTTGTGCTGCCGCTGCCCCAATCGTAATGACAATATAAGCAACTAAGTACCAAAAAGCAGCTTTCCAAATATTACTGTTTGATTTAAATGTAATACTTCTTTGGGCAAAAAAGTTAATGACCTGCGCGATTCCAATCGTAATTTGAACAGCAAGGAAATACGCAAGACCGCCACCACCACCTGAGGCAAGTGATCCTGCCGCATAATCAAAAACGTAGTAAGGACTGCCGTCAAAATTGTGACCAAACTGCAATACTTGAAAATTTGTAGTGACTAAGGCTGTTTTCGCGAAAATACTCTTAAAAACAGGCATTAATACTAGCTGTAATACGGTGATCCCATTACTTAACATAAAGAATACAAGGAACTGTGCAATATTAGGATGTTTTTCTTTATAATTGTTCCAAAAACCTACTGTCCTAGCAAGAACTTTATTATTTTTGTTATTCAGGTTGCTCATTCTATTCTACATCTCCTTCTCCATTCTTGCTAGGGGCTGTTCTACCTTTATCTTTTTTATCATCTTTTTTCTTTCTCTTAGCACATGCCTCAGACCCTTAAAAAATCGACCATTAACAATCATTAAAATGCCGTCTAGCATCGGCATATTAATGATTCCTCCGGTCATTCTCGCTACACCTCTAAACGGCATGTGATAGACTGACATCATGATTAAATTGGCTGTGCTTCTTTTTCCAATTTTCCATAAAAATCTATGGGCAAAAGTAATGGCATGAAAGGAAAATCTTGCAAAAGCACCCTTTGCATACTGGCATTGGGCAATCGTATCATTGTATCCAAGTGGACGGGTACGATTCCATTTCGAGTCCGGCACTTTATAGCCTAGCAGCTCTTCAAATTCTTCAACGCTCACATTATTCGCTTTGCCAGAATAGTAGCTAGGTAGCTTCACCTTCTCATATGGAAGTGGTGCACCTGTACCTGCAACAAAATGAGATTCTACTAAGCGAATATCTTCGCTTGATGCACCAATCATAATCTCATACTCAGCTTCTTCAATTTCCCATTTATTTGTCTTTACATTGAAATAACGGAATGTTTTATCATCAAACGGGATCAAAACCGTTTTTGTTTCACCGGCATTCAAAAATACTTTCGCAAAACCTTTTAACTCTTTTTTCGGTCTAAAAATATCTGTCGACTGACATCCTACGTATAGCTGGGCTACTTCCATCCCCGCCATCTCCCCGGAATTCGTTAAGTTAAAAGTAACTCCTTCGGTTGTGACATGGATATTTGTATACTCAAAGCTTGTATAACTGAGTCCAAATCCAAATGGGAAAAGAACATCTACATTTGCCGTATCATAATAACGATAGCCGATATAAAGACTTTCTCGGTATTCTACACTAACTTCTTTCCCTGGAAAGTTATGATAAGAAGGGGTATCCTCATAACGAAGTGGATATGTTTCCGCTAATTTCCCCGAAGGATTTACAGCGCCGGTAAGAACCCGAAGAATTGCCTTCGTTCCAGCCTGTCCAGCTAAGTATCCATGAACCAACCCTTTCACTTTATCAATCCACGGCATTTCTACTGCTGCTCCACATGAAAGAACGACAACAATATTTTCATTCACTTCATGCAAAGCCGATAATAAATCAACCTGGTTCTGCGGGATCTTCATGTTTTGTCTATCTAAGCCTTCCGCTTCGGTTACTTCATCAAGACCCATATATAAAAGAACAACATCTGCCTCTTTCGCAAGTGCACATGCTTTATTTATCTTCTTCCGACTATTTTTCCCGTAACGGTCAAATCCTGGTTCATAACCAATACTTGTAATCCCCGAATCGTTAAGACTATCCAATGTATTATCAAGTCGCGTTGGGTTAACGATTGATGACCCTGCACCTTGATAGCGTGGATTATGGGCAAAGTCGCCAATAATGGCAACCTTTTTGTCCTTTTGCAGCGGTAAAATATGGTCGTCATTTTTTAGCAGTACGATCGATTCCTCAGCAGCTTTTTGGGCCAGCTTATGATGTTCCTCGACATCGAATTCTCTCTGCGGTTGTTTGTAGACCTCTTCGGTTGTAAAAATTAACTCTAATAATCGATCTACACATTCATCTAAGACTTCTTCTTTTAGATTGCCACTCTTAATGGCAGCGATTATTTCTTCGTTTGTTTCACCTGCTGTCGTTGGCATCTCCAGCTCATTACCGGCAATCAGTCCTGCTACACGATCATTGCTGCCACCCCAATCCGTCACAACAACTCCATCAAATCCCCATTCATCACGGAGAATTTCGCGCATTAAGTGGATATTTTCATTGGTATAGGCGCCATTTAGCATATTGTAAGCAGACATGACTGTTTTTGTTTTGCCTTCTTTTATGGCGATTTCAAATGCTGTTAAGTAAATTTCCCGCAGTGTCCGTTCGTCAACAATCGTATCAATTGACATCCGTCTTTCTTCCTGATTGTTTACGGCAAAATGTTTCACACAAGCTGATATTCCGTGGGATTGGATTCCTCTAATCATGCTTGCAGCCAGCTTACCTGCTAGATATGGATCTTCACTAAAATATTCGAAGTTTCTCCCAGCAAGTGGATTTCTCTTCATATTGATCCCTGGACCAAGAAGGACATTCACTTTTTGGGCAAGTGCTTCTTTTCCTAAATAATCTCCTATTGTTTCTCCTAGTTCAACATTCCAACTATTTGCTATTGTTGCAGCAGTCGGATAACAAGTTGCTGGAATACTTTCATTTAATCCCAAATGATCTGCAGCAGCAGCCTGTTTGCGAATTCCATGAGGTCCATCGGCTAAAAAAATGCTGTTAATGCCGAGACGCTCTATGTCCATCGTTTGCCAGAAATCTTTTCCTGACATCAATGATGCTTTCTCTTCTAAGGTCATTTTGTTTATTAATTCTCTGTATTTCATGCTCAATTCCTCTTTTTATGATAAGGCGATACGTAAAATAGTATCGCCTTATCACTTATTTTTAGTTGTAATTTCATGTAGCGTTATTACACTAAATCGATATTTATTTCGTCTCTCTTCCTGCTATTCCGAAAGACAAAGTAGAATGCCGTTGCAATAACTAAAGCAAGCAGAATGTCAACAATAATAGTAATCACAACCCATTGAGGCATATCCGTGCTCAAGCCTCCATCAATAGCACTACTATTAGCTATCGTATATAAAATATTGTGAGCAGCATCCCTTAATGCCCATAATGTATCATTACTGTCAGTATTTATTTCCGGTACTCCCATTGGTGCAGCACCTGTAAGCATTAAATCATTTCCGTTGCGGACCGCAAGCTCTACATTCATGTATGGATAAGCATTAAGTCCACCACCATTCATATAGAAATCCGTAATCACATGGCCATTGAAACCCCATTCTTTACGGAGGATTTCCTTAAGCAGACCGTCATCAGCTCCAGCCCATTTATTTCCGATACTGTTAAATGAGGACATGACAGCTTTTGCTCCTCCTTCTTTAACAGCGATTTCAAATGGCTTTAGATAAACTTCTCGAATGGCTTGTTCGTTACTCCAAGTCAGCACGCCAAATGTACGGTTTGTTTCCTGATCATTTAATGCAAAGTGCTTGATATAGACATATCCACCTTGGTTTTGGAATCCCTTCGTTACTGCAGCAGCCATTTTACCAGAAAGAAAACCGTCTTCTGAATAGTATTCAAAGTTTCTTCCAGCAAATGCTGTACGATGTACATTTATACCTGGGGCATACCAACCACTAACACCATAGGCTTTAGCTTCGGCGCCAATATGCTCTCCCATCGCTTCGGCAAGCTCAAGATTCCAAGTTGCCGCAATCATGATTTCTGACGGGAATGCCGTACCGGATTGACCATTGGCAGCCATATTCATATTATTAATAGCAGCTGGTCCATCATAGTCTAGTGTTGCAGGTTTTCCTACAGACTCAACCTCGATCGTTCTATATCCACCAAGTGTTGCTAATTCTGCTAATTCTTTGACTGTCAATTGATCAAGTAATTGATTCCATGACTCATCATTAATATCCACACCAACATAATCTTCTAATTTCTTCCCATTATCAGCTCCTGTAGTTGGTGCTGAATCATGCGTATCAGCAGGTACATCATAGCGAATTCCATTAATGAAGTTAACAAATTCTGAATCTACTAATTTACCTAAGACCTCTTTAGTTGTTCCATCCTCTGTTGTTACCGTATAAACTTCATTTTTATTTAATTCTGTTAGGTTTTCAAAGCCGTTGGCTCTTGATAAATAGGTGGAGATACTTCCTTCACCTGTTACTTCATCATCAAACTGGTTAATGGCAATTTGTTCATCAGTAGAACGCCCTGTAGTATCATAGACAACTTCACTAAGGTTTTTACTTCCTACATCAGCAATCTTGTCATGAGAATTGTTCATAAGCATAAGTTTATATTCGCCTGCTTCTAGAACGTATGAACCAGAATTGCTGTATTCTTTGTTCGCATCATAAGCAGCCATGTCTTCCACATTAAATGTAAGTGTTACTGTTTCAGATTCTCCTGGCTTAATGATATCGGTTTTTTCAAATGCGATTAAATCAATGGAGGAGCGTTCAATTTTCCCTGTGTAAGGTGCTGAGAAATATAATTGAACAACTTCTTTTCCTTCTACTGCTCCTGTATTTGTTACTTTTACATCGACCGTTACTTCCGAATCAGTCCAATTTAGACTGTTTGCAACAACTTCTTGTTCAAAATTGGTGTAACTCAACCCATAGCCAAATGGATACTGAACTTTTTCTTCATAATTTATGACACCTAACTCTGCAGCCGTTTCATAGAAGCGATATCCTACATAAATTCCTTCTGAGTAATCCACATATTTTAATGGGACATTGCTTGAGTCAAAGGCCTGTGCATAGGATCCATCTGCGTTTTCAATTACATAATCAAAATCACCAAAGTTTATCATTGCAGGTGGATCAAGAAGATCCTTTGTATAAATATCGACCGTTTTACCTGATGGATTTACTTCCCCAGAAAGAACCTTTCCTAATGAATTAAATCCATTTTGACCCGGTCCGGCGACATTCAATATACTTTTAATTTCTTCGTACTCTTCAACCCACCCTAGTTCAAATGTATTAGCACTGTTTACAACAAGAATAACGTTATCAAAATTTTCTGTGACAGCATCAATCATTCCTTGCTCTCTATTGCTTAATTGTAAATAGTGCTTACTTGCATCTAGATCATCCTCGTAACCAAACTTTTGACCTGTTGGACCAAATGCGCCCCCGTTTGGATCAAATGTATCTGGTCCGTCCATACTTCTAGGTAAGTCTGCACCTTCACCACCTGAACGAGCAATGAAAATAATGGCAACATCTGAGAAATCTTTCGCCTGTTGCATCAATTCACTTGTATAGAATTCAGATGGCTTTGGTTCTGGAATTGACCAATCCTGTCCATCCATTCCAACAATAGGTCTTTCAATCCCTGTATCAACATAAGCTTTATATAAATGCTCATTAATTTCAAAACCTGCGTTTTCAAGGCCCGCCTTCGGTGTTACAGCTTTTGAGGCATCGGCTGAACCTGAACCAGTACCACCATAAATTGGCTCCGTGAAACTCCAACCAAAAACATTTACCTTAGCCTTATTATCTTCTGATGTTTGGATAGGCAAAGTATTATCATTATTTTGTAACAGAATAATTCCTTCATCAGCAATTTGCTCAACAATGCCCTCTGATTTTTGGCGAGCTTCGACTGCCTCAGCACTCTCTAGATCTATCGTTGAAAAATAAGCAGAAATGACATCCGAGAACTGAGCTAACGCAACGTTCGCTGCAACAATAATAACAAGTAAAACTGATAATATAGAGCTCCATACGATACGAAACTTCTTCTTACTCATTTTCTTTTTTTTCATCTTCTTTTCCCCCTATAAGTCTAAAAAAGATAAGTAAGCAAACCATGTACTTCTTTTTACCTCCCTATTAGTCAATGTATTAAGCGCTTTCTTTTCTATTAAAAATATTGAAGGGATCATGACTGTGCCTAACGCTAAAGTCAAAAGCGCTTTCATCAAGCATTTAAGAGAGGTAAACACCCCTATCTCTTTCAACGAAAATGGTAACACATTTACTCCTCGATATTATCGAGCCTTCATAAACTGTTTGATTTTTTGCATGAACTGTAATCGTATACATGAACTAAAGCACGGAGACCCTCGGAACAATTAAAGTTCGAATCGATCATGCGATGCTGAATTAAAGTCATGTTCATTTGTGCCCATCACCGTGCAGCCTGTCTATTGATAATGAAAACCTACGGTTAAAATATCATTGGCTGTAAAAATCCAAGTACCAATATTTACAGGCTTTAGGCTGCTTGCCAAGACTAGATGCACTCATTGAAAGAGCTGTACACAACTAATTTCCTCAACAAAAATGAAAGCTTGGATAGGTATCTCCACACCATCCAAGCCACTAAGTTTTCCAGCAATTAAATACTTCTAAACCAATTGTTGAGGCATTAATATTTTTAATTCAAACCATTTATCTTTCTTCGCTACATTGACAACACCGTTGTATTTTTGCACGGAATAGCGAATACTTTTTAAGCCGTAACCATGGTTGAATGTATCGAGCTTCGTCGTTGTCGGCAATCCACCTTCAAGATTAAGTTCTCCTTCAAAGTAATTTTCAAAGCGGATCATAATAAACCCTTTTTGAGAAAAAAGCGAAACGTGGATCAATCTCTTTTCCCGATCGGCAATTTTTTGCACATACTCAATCGCATTATCAAGGGCGTTCCCAAATATCGTACAAATATCGATGACGTCCATTCCATTCAGCAATGAACCATCTGCAACGCAAGTTAATGTAATCCCATTCTTTATGCAGTGCATGTTTTTACTGGTGAGCACAGTATCCAGCACCTGGTTTCCTGTTTTATTTTGAGCTTCATACGCCTTAATTTCATTTTCCATTTGCGTCAAAAACGCATTTCGTTTTTCCGGATCTTCCTCAGCCCTTAATGCAATAATCTGATTTTTTAAATCGTGATACTTATAATTAATCATTTCAATACTTTCTTTCGATTGCTGATATTGTACGTATTGATTTTGAAGGATATCGTTTACAGCTTTTAATTCATGTTTAATCCTTAAGTCGTTTAATTGAATATGGTAGGCATATAATATTGAAAAACCACCCAAGTCTACTAATGTACGAATATTAAATATCTCCTGGGCATATTGCCCACTAAAAGGGGTACGAGACGAAACAAAGCTTAAATTACTAATTCCAAAAACAGCAACTCCGATTAAAACCGTTGACCATAGTTCTCCTTGTCTTATATTTAGCTTCCCTTCGTCCGGTATATGACGTTTTTCTAAGAACCAGATAAACAAGAATAAAAGTGCAAAAATAAAGACCAAAAGAGTTAAATCTAAAATCAAACGATTTTCTTCTCCACCTAAGAAAAAGAAATGCACCTGCCACTCTAATGAGGCAACAAATTCTGCTGCCACGAATGCTCTTACGCTAAAATAACCTGCTTCTAATGGATTGATGTCGCAACACATATAAATGAATAAATACATGATTCCGATGGCAACAATCATACACGGAATCCAAAAGACAATCGGCAAATTTTTCGTAACGATTAAAAAAACAGACTGTAAAATAAGAATTCCGGCAGCAAAAGAATAAAACTTCCATCCGCAAAGCCTCTTCTTTAAAACAGAAATATAAATCATGCAAGCAATCCATTCAGCCAACGCTGTATAAAACCGTGGAATATCGGGAATGACATCAATCACTTGATCACCTCACCCCAATAATGGGACAGTGCTTCCATAAACGCCTTTCTTCTATTTCGACTTATAAGAAGTTCCTTTCCCTTCACAATTGCACAGTTATCGTTCATTCCTTCTACATGCTCCAAATTAATCAAATAGCCTTTATTCCCACGAAAGAAATGAAAACTAGATAACTGTTTTTCTAATTCCTTTAACGTCCCCGAAGTGATAAAATCTCCTGCCTTGGAAGAAAAAACAAGATTATGCCCCTGGCTTTCAACATAATAAATATCGGAAATTTTAAACCGTTGTACGCCCCCTTTTATCTTTATCGTAAGATGCTGCGTCTCCCTTTTCTTCATTCGTTCTGCCGCCCGATGTAATCGCTGAGAAAATTGGAAATACGAAATCGGTTTCAAAACATAATCTAGCGCATCAACCGCATAGCCTTTGATCGCATACTGCGCCAAATTCGTAATAAAAATAATGACCACTTCCGAGTCCTTATTTCGAATTTCCTCTGCTGCGGACATCCCATCCATAAATGGCATTTGTATATCCATTAAAATAATGTCAAATTGCGCCTGATAATTTTCAACAAATTCATCGCCGTCAGTATAAGTTTCTATTTCAATTTTTTCGCCCCTGTCTTGCTCAAACCTGCGAAGAAATTCGATCAACTGTTCTTGATAATTCATTTCGTCTTCGACTACTGCAATTCTTATCATTCTATCCCTCCTTAATAAACAGCAATAATAAGCATTCATTTATAAGAAGCCAAGAACAACTTATTTTAAACTTTGTTAAATGAAAAAATTATCCCGTGTAGTTATAAATAACGCTATATCCTTCAAATACAAACAACTAAGGACGCAAGTAAAAAATTGACTACACTAATTATAAAAAGATTCTACTGGATCATAAAAGCCTTCCATTATAATAAACTATCGTTCCTTCTGCCTATTATAAGACAAGAATGCCTTTTTAGCATCCAGAGTTGTTAAATCTTTTTTAACAGAAAAAACGCTTCACCATGAACGGCCATAATACGAGAAACAGCTGCTCCTCGAAACAATTTCGGACTAAATAAAGGAGTACAAAGCACCCAGCACCTTGCAACTTATTTCACTCATAACAGCAATTCGTTGATTGCATGATGTCAACACCCGTAGCCAATAAGACGCATGCCTAAACAAAAATTAAATTGCCAGAACGCTCTAGCTAAAAGATAATAAATCTGTGCCCCATAAACCATAAATCGGAACGAATCAGGTGATAAATATGAACACAGCTAATATTTATTTTAAAATTAACGAGCTTGAATACACAGATAGCGGTTACCGCATTTCCGTGTCTTACTCATTTTGGAAGCCGCTTATGAACTATATTTTAGCTATGTCTGATTCGATAGAAATTAGATGCTGGAATGATGAAAAAGAAGTGATAAATGAGCTAAAAGAAAGATTCTTGACGGAGCTTGTCTATAAAGTGGAACGAAATGAAACGGTATTTTCCGGAGCGTTAACACCAAAAATCGCAGAATATCTTACTTCTAATTTTCTTGGCAAGGAAAACCAGCTAAAGTGGTTTTCCCTATTCTTTCATAGAAAAGGTCGTTTCTTGTTTTCTTCTGAACATAATGGGACCGAATTTGTTGGTTATGATTTTAATACAGAACAAATTGAGACAATAAAGAAACGAATGCCTAACAATATAAACTTTCATACGTGGTAATCTTTCTAAAAATAAGTACCACCCGTGAGAACGGGTGGTTTTCTCTGCGGCTGAAAGCCTTTGTTACTGACCAAACCCTAAAGGGCTACTGAAAGGTTCGCCAATTGTACTACTTCTACTGGCCAGACCTCAAAGGCCTTCTCCCCTTAATTTTTCCTTTTCTTTTTCTTCACTTCTTCTCCTGTGAATGGATCGATATATTCCATCATCGTTAATTGTTCTGCGACTATATCATCTTGTATTTGATTACGTATATATTCTTCTATTACCTTCTTATTTCTCCCTACCGTATCCACATAATATCCTGTACACCAAAATTTTCGATTTCCATACTTATATTTCAGTTGCGCATGTCGATCGAATATCATCAAGCTACTTTTTCCTTTTAGATATCCTACGAATGCTGATACACTTAATTTTGGCCGGATACTCACTAACATATGTACATGATCCTTACACGCTGTCGCTTCTATTATCTCCACACCTTTCCTCTCACACAAAGTACGCAAGATTTGTCCAATATCTTTCTTTATTTTCCCGTAAATAACTTGTCTTCTATATTTTGGCGCAAATACTATGTGATACTTACAATTCCAAGTTGTGTGTGCTAAACTATTATTGTCTTTTGACATAAGGACTTCCTCCTGGCTATTTATTTTCGGTTGGCGAACCAAAAATATTTTAGCACCATGAGGAAGTTTTTTTAATACCACGCTGTAAGCTTTTTGGAACCCTAGGCATAGCCCAGGGTTTTCTTTTCTATAAAAACGAAAAGCATCGATTTCAACAATCGATGCTTTTTTAGTTCAATAAGCTTATTTTCCTTCCTTTGGATTTGAGATAGCACCGATAAACAAAATTGTACCGGACTGTTCATCCGTCATGACTATTACAAATGGTCGATTTACATCCATGTAGAATGGCTCTTCAGAAGTGATTTTCGCTGATTCCTCCATTGTTACTGAAGTTACCGCAGCCGCTTCCGACCCTTCTTCATTCACGTTGAGAAATGTTTTCTGCTTTACTTCACTAATTGCCACAGAAGAAGCACCTTCGAACATGTTTGAGAAATTTGCATCATCGTTAAACGCTGAGGGCATTCCAAGAGCGATTAACGCATCATTTAACAATGTTTCATATTCCATTTGAAACTTCGGGAGGAGCATCGTTCCTTCCTTTTCTTGAAAGTGAGAATTCCACTTTATCCAATTATCATATGAGAATATTTGTTCAAGCTCTTCTAAACTGGAGCTTTCTCTCGGCAAGAATATTTTCATACTCATTTCTCCATCGCCGTAAGGAAGAGACACTGCTTGAAAATCCTCGTTCTCCATGTAGGGTAATTCTTCATTAAGAAGCATTGCAGGAAGGTCAATAATAGTTCCACCATCACTATAAAACGGGCGAGACTCTGTTTGATTCTTGTTAAAACCATATTTCCATTCACCATGAAAATAAATGGCGTTAACAAGCATCGCCACTAATGACGGATCCAATTGATCCGAAACAATTTTTTCTATTTTTTTATTTGTGTTTTCCTTAACCCAATTGTTAATCTTCTTGGCTGATTTAGGCGCAGAAGGATCAATTTCTTCGATCATGGCATTATAGTAATCTTGATTATTTTGAGCAAAATCAGCTTGAAACTGATAAGCCTCATTTAGCCATATTGAATTGGCCACATTCAATTGAATTTTCTTGGAGTCCTTTTGCAGCATCGATGCCATAGATGCATTAGCCTGATTCAACTTCTCTGCATCTATTCCTTTACTATTTAAAACATTGGTCATTTCATCTTTCGTTACACCATCTGCTCCATTAAAAACCATTGATAATGCCATAAATAAACTAATAGGTGAAATCAAAATATTTCCATCATCATTAGGCTCCACTTTAGAAAGTAATTCAAACCCTAATTGATTATTAGGTGCAACGATTTCTTGATAATCATCCTTTTGAAAGTCGGCATTGCTAGTTTCTTTCCCACAACCTGTTGTCACTATAACGATTGTCATTAAAATACTAAGCACGTTTAACCTCTTCAAACTATTCACCACACGATCTTTTATAACATTAGACTGTAAAAAGGAAGAAGTCGTTACAGTAAAACCTCTGCTAAATACAGTACTGAATGATGAATAGAAAACGAATTTTTAAAAGAGTATATAACTGAAGATGAATTCATGCTTAAATCCTTTACAACAAATTGATTTTAAGAAAGGAGGTGTTCCCATTGCCAAACAACATAAATAAAATCCAAAATAAACAAGCTAAAGGGTTTAACAAAGAGGGTTCAAATTATCATCAAGAACATGCAGGAAATGTGGAAGGATACGGAGAGCCACATCCTGTGAATGGCAAAACAGCTAAAAATAAAAACTAATTCATTGTTGTTTAAGAGTGAATGATCTCTCATTCGCTCTTTTCAGCTTTTTGTGTCGCCTATGATATTGTCTCTATAATGAGGTGACTATCTATTGTTTAAGAATTTTGGTAGTTGTGTAGCCATTGTGTATAGCCATCACGGCGATTGATAAAGAACAAACAAAAAATCGTGTGTATTACGTAAACGAAGGTGAATTCCGGAAAAATCGTGATTAATTCCGGAAAAAGCAGAGGTATTTCCGGAAAAATTGCCTTAATTCCGGAATTTCACCCTACAATTCCGGAAAACAGATCAAAAGCGTGGTAACTAGTTTCATTTAAAAATACCATCTGACCAGAAGGAAGATTTAACTGTGCCAGCGCCTCCTCCTGAATACCAAATCAACTGCAAGCCGAGAACCTCTTTATACCATGAAATGGACGTCTCCATATTTCTTACAGGTATTTCATTAAACAAGATTTTTTCCAACATCACTTTTTCTCCCTTACATTACTTATAATTTACAGGCGCTTATTAGTGGATGCAATTAAATTTGAGTATACATATTCATTACTATTCAATTAAAGATAGCAAAAAACCTCCTTTCCTCATAATCAGATCGGAGGTCTCTCGCGTATTTACATTTATAATTTAAACTGTTTAATTAAATCTTGAAGGTTTTCTGCTAAATTGGCTAAGGATTGTGCTGATGATGCAATTTCCTCCATCGCTGCTAGCTGTTCTTCGGTCGCTGCTGTAACCGATTGTGTACTAGCGGCAGCCTCCTGTGAAACCCCCTGTACTTCAACAATAGACGTGTAAACTTGATCTGTTCCCGTAAGAAGCTCTTTAATTAGTTCCGAAACCTGATTTATTTGAGGAACAACACCATTAATAGCTGTTTCAATTTCGGTGAAAGTCTTTCCAGCTTCTGCTACAACTAAAATTCCTTCCTTCACTTCAGCAGTTGTATTATTAACAGTTTCCATTGTTTCTTTAGTATCTGTTTGAATATGTGCAACTAATTTGGAGATTTGTTCTGCAGAATGAGCTGATTCTTCTGCCAATTTCCTAACCTCATCTGCGACAACCGCAAAGCCTTTTCCATGCTCACCAGCTCTTGCAGCTTCAATCGCGGCATTTAGTGCCAGTAAGTTGGTTTGTGCTGCGATATTCGTAATCACTTCAATAATATTACCAATCTCTTTTGAACGAGCTGATAAAACATTAAAAGATTCAACCAGTGAAGTCACCTTATTATCAATAAACATCATTTGGTCATTTACTTGGTTAATTACTTTTCTTCCATCTCCAGACATCTGTGCTGCCTGATGTACTGTTCCAGATACCTTTTGTGTATTCTCATATATTTGTTGAGTGCTGTTATTTATTTGACTAAAGACACTTGTACTCTCTTCAATATGCTTCACCTGATCCTCTGCTCCTACAGCAAGCTCTTGAATCGTTTCTGAAATATGCTCACTAGATTTTGTGCTTTGCTCAGCACTTGCGCTCAATTCTTCAGAGGAAGCGGCAACTTGTTCAGATGTTTCCCCGACCGTACGAATAACCTTATTTACACCCTCGATCATGTTATTAAATGATTGATTCAACATTCCAATTTCATCCTTTGAATCATAGCGACCAATAACGGTAAAATCACCTTTTTCAGCTAAACCTAGTAACTTCTGTATATCTTTAATTGGTTTTGTAATTAATCCTGCAATCAATATACCGACTAAAGAAGAGATTAATAAGGAAACAATAATCACAATAATGACAATTTTCGTCGCATTTTCAGAATCGGACACTGCCAATTCATAAGTGGTTTTCGCACTTGTTGAATTTAAAGTTGAAATATTTTCAATAAGGTCATTCAACTCTACTCTTTTATCCTCTATTTTCTCTTGAAACAATTCATAAGCTTGCCCATTCTTGTTCTCCATTGCTAATCTTTTTACGTCTTCTCTTGCAATATTCAGCTCTTCATTAAGCGAAGTTAATAGATCTAATTGTTGTTTTATTTCGGGGTTCAGCTGCATTGAGGATAGTTCTTCTAATATGCTTTGCGAATTTTTGATCGTTTGATCAATATTTTCACTTAAATATAGGTTTCGTCCAGTATCTTCCGTAATTAAAAGTTCTAATAAGTATGAATTTATTGCTCTGTTGTCCTCACTAATTTGACTGAATAATTCAGCTGGAACAAGTTGTTCATGATAAATTGTCGCTGAACTTTTTGCTGTCTCAGATAACTTACTAATACTGACATATGAAATGGCTAGGATGGATATAGCAAAAAATACTATAAGGAAAAGAAGCTTGTGTAATACTTTCATATTTTTTAAGAATTTTATCGTTGTTCTCCCCATCTATAAATTTTTAAATGCATTAATAATGACCCATTTCTATTGATAAATAGAATGGGCCATTTTAAGTTAAAATTTTTTCCATTTTTATTCCTGCTTTTTGTTCACCTTTTCTCTTCTCCCACGCTCTTATAATGGGGTAAGCATTAGAGTAAAGCAACTACGGATTCTCCCCTTTCATGCAAAACTTGTCTCAGCTTTTTTAATGTGTAAACAAATATTATCACAGTTAAAATGAGTTTAATAGTATTATTTTTTCTAATTAGAATATTATTTCAATTCAGACTCATAATGAACAAACACTCATTAAAAATAAGAAAAGTCAATTTACCATTTAAGAGTTTCAGAAAACAGGTTTTATCAATTCAACTCTCCTAATCACAGGGAAATTTTTAATAGATCTTATTAAATATTACTCTCTGACTTGTTCGAGCTATTCAACACTTGCGCCCACAATCCACTCAAAAAAATATATTTCTTTAAAATTTTAATAACTTTTTTGGAGATAGGTTAATTCATTCTGTCGGCACTTTGCCTAAAAAGCTCTCTTTATTTTTGTGCAAGATGCCATTGTCCATCTATACAGCTAAAGGTAGACTATTGTTGTAAGCCTTTTCAAAACAAAAAGGAGGTCATAAAGATGGCTCAATTAAAATTAGATCATGTTTATAAAATATATGACAATAAAGTAACTGCGGTAGAAGACTTCAATTTGCAAATTGAAGATAAGGAATTCATTGTATTTGTTGGTCCGTCTGGATGTGGAAAATCTACAACATTACGAATGATTGCAGGGCTTGAGGAAATCTCAAAAGGCGACCTCTATATCGATGAGAAGCGGGTTAATGACGTACCGCCAAAGGACAGAGATATTGCTATGGTATTCCAAAACTATGCCCTCTATCCGCATATGACTGTATACGATAATATGGCTTTTGGATTAAAGCTCCGAAAATTTTCTAAAAAGGAAATTGATGAGAGGGTTAAAGAAGCTGCAAAAATATTAGGATTGGAATCTTACTTAACTCGTAAGCCAAAAGCGCTCTCCGGCGGTCAACGTCAGCGTGTTGCACTTGGTCGTGCGATTGTTCGTGATGCGAAGGTGTTCTTAATGGATGAACCTTTGTCCAATCTTGATGCCAAACTTCGCGTGCAGATGCGTGCGGAAATCGTTAAGCTTCATCGCCGTTTAGAAACAACAACGATCTATGTTACCCACGATCAAACCGAAGCGATGACGATGGCAAGCCGCCTAGTTGTTATGAAGGATGGAGTGATTCAGCAGGTTGGAGCTCCGAAAGAAGTATATGAGAACCCTGAAAATATCTTTGTAGGCGGCTTTATCGGTTCTCCTTCCATGAACTTTTTCAATGGAATAATTGAAGAAGGCAAATTTGTAACCGGCAGTACAGAAATAGATATTCCTGAAGGGAAAATGAAAATGTTGCGTACTCAAGGATATGTGGGGAAAGAAGTCGTCCTAGGAATCAGACCAGAAGATATTCATGATGAGCAGTTATTTATTGAAGCCTCTCAAGGCTCTAAGCTTCAAGTAAAAGTTGATGTTGCCGAGCTTACAGGTGCTGAAACGATGATCTATTCTTCCCTGGAAGATCAGAACTTTGTTGCCAGAATCGATTCGCGCAGCCAGATCGCGCCAGGTGAAAACATCGATATCGCATTCGATATGAACAAAGTACATTTCTTTGATAAGGAAACAGAAATGAGAATTCGCTAACATAGACAAAGTCAAAGATGATAAATAGCCGTTTCCCTTCAGACTGAATGAAACGTTTGTCTTTCGAGGGAAGGAGCGGAGTTACCTTAATTGGTAATGAGCACCGGACAAGGCGAAGCAACAAAGAAAGCGAGCGTTTGCAGGTAAGTCTGAAAGGAGAACTTTTTCACATGAAAAGGTTCTCCTTTTTTCGTTATTGAAATGGATTGTAAAAACGATTCCCGTCATGAAATGTAATGATAAGACTGGCAGCTAAAATCAGAATAAAGCATGTTAGAACTAGGTAATCACTTTTTTGAAAAGGACGGGAGCTATACCACGTTCTTTTTTTGTTTTTCCCAAAACCGCGGAGTTCCATCGCATTGCTAATAGTTTCGATTTTATCTAAGCTAGATAATATAAGCGGAATAATGATAGAAGCGGCATTCTTCACACGCTTTGGCAGCTTCTCCTTATTCGACATATCCAGCCCTCGAGCCTGTTGGGCCAGAGCGATATTGCGAAAATCTCTCTGCACATCCGGAATGTAACGAAGTGCCAAAGAAACTGCGTAAGATATTCGATAGCTAATTCCAATCTTATTTAAAGAAGCTGCAAATTCACTTGGATGTGTCGTTACAATAAAGAGCAATGCCACAGGGGCAACTGTAAAGTATTTTAAGGTAATATTAAATTGATAAAAAATCTGTTCCAGCGTTACATTGTATCTCCCTGCTATTTCAAACAAAACATGGCTTGTACCATAAATCTTGACTCCTTCTTGAGGAGAAAACCCATAAATCGCCACATTATTCAACAGCAAAAAAATGAAAATAAAAATGAGAACAAAGGAAACCTCTTTTATCTCTATCTTTGAAACAATGAAAATCCAAATGCTCATAAGAAACAAAAAAATAAGGATGCGGGTATCATAAGTAAGCATTGCCGCCGTAGACCAGAGGATAAAGCATAGGAGCTTTGTAACACCAGTTAAGCGGTGCACCGCCGTATTTTTTTCTATATATGAGAGCATTTCTACTGCCATTTCCCTCGCTCCTCCCTATCAAAGACAATGAAGCGTTCAACAAACTCCTTTGGTTCCTCTATGCCGATGCGCTCTGCCAACTCAAATAAGGATGTTTCTTTTAAATTAGCTTGTTTAATAAGTTCCCTATTCGTCAACACAGCCGCTGCAGAATCGTCGGCTATGATTTGTCCATCTGTAATGACAATCGCTCTCGATGTATACTCAAGCATAATGTGCATATCATGAGTAACCATGAGAATTGTCATTCCTTGCCGATTTAATTCAACTAAGAACTCCATAATCTCTGTATAATGGCGAAGATCCTGACCAGCAGTTGGTTCATCAAGAATGAGGATTTCCGGCTCTAAAACAAGAATCGAGGCAATGGTTACTCGTTTCTTTTGCCCAAAGCTTAAAGCTGAAATCGGCCAGTTTCGAAACGGATAAAGGCCGCAAACTTTCAGTGTTTTTTCCACTCTCTCTTTAATTTTGTTTTCCGGGACACCACGAATTGTTAATCCTAAAGCAACCTCATCGAAAATCATGTTTTTGGAAATCATATGATTAGGGTTTTGCATCACCATGCCAACTCTAAGAGCTCTCTCTTTAATCGAATCCGCGGTCACCTCTTGACCATGAAACATAATTTTCCCAGACTGGGGCTTTTCAAATCCACAAATAAGCTTCGAAAGGGTTGATTTCCCTGCTCCATTCTTACCAACGATACTGACCATTTCACCTTTCTGGACCGAAAAAGAAATGTCTTGAATGATTTCTTTACCACCGTGATATGAAAAAGACAGGTGTTCGACTTCTAGCACAGGTGAGCTGCTTTTTGTCTTCCCTTCTCTTTCCACATTTTCATACCATTCTATCAGCTTTTCTTGACAATTTTTTAAAGCAAATGTATGCAGCCGGGAAGGACGCATCTCTGCTGTTAATGCACAGCCAGCGTATTTTGCTGCTTTCACATATAATGGTTCTCGAATATGATGCTGTTCTAAAATTGAGCTTGCCAATATTGCATCCGGATGCTCATCAGCAACGATTCTCCCCTCATCTATAACAATAATGCGATCAACATTTCGGTGTAAAACATCCTCTAAGCGATGCTCGATAATGATGATCGTTTTATTCATCTGCTCATGAATCTGATCAATAAGTTCAATGGCTGATTTTCCTGTCGTCGGATCAAGATTAGCCAGCGGCTCATCAAACAATAAAATATCAACTTGGTCAACCATCACTCCTGCTAATGACACCCTTTGCTTTTGTCCGCCAGACAAATGATGGACAGACGATTGCAAGCGTCTTTCCATATCCACCATTTTCGCAATATCATCGACCATTTGAACCATTTGAGATTGGTCGATACAATCATTTTCTAACGAAAAAGCAATATCTTCCCCAACTGTCAGACCAATGAATTGACCATCCGGATCCTGCAAAACAGTCCCGACCATTTTTGATAAAGTAAAAATATCTAAATTCCTTGCTTCTTGGCCAAAAATCGCAAGGCTTCCAGTCACTTCACCTTTATATGAAAAAGGAACCAACCCATTGAGGCACTGACCAATCGTACTTTTCCCGGAACCAGAGGGTCCCACAATCACCACTTTTTCCCCTTCGTAGATAGTAAGGTTCAGATTGTGCAGAGTGGGCTCAACCTGGCTGTTGTATTTAAAGCTATAATTGCTAAATTCAATGACTGGTTTTTTCATCTTCTTAATCGAATCCTCTCGAAATACTCCTTATAATTCCTTATGCAAGCTGTTGCTCTGACTGCGCGTTTTGGCATAGGCGAATAGCAAAATCGTTCCTAATACCCCCACCGTAACAATGTTAGACAGTCCAGCAAATACACCTTGTGCGAATACTTTATTAGCCGGCTCTGCATAAATAAGAATGTCTAACGCCGGGGCAATCAAAAACCAACCAATTCCTTGAGCCACTGCTTGAATAACATTGAATGTAATGACTTTTTTTACGGTAAAACCACCTGCTTCAATGTTTATTCTCTTCGCAAACAGACCAATCGTTGCTCCTACAAATAAGGATACAATAACCCAGCTCCACCACACTGACCCATAGGAGATCGCATCATTAAGGGCGTGACCGATAAAACCAATTAACCCACCTGCAATCGGCCCAAAAACTGCAGCCATTAACGCTAAAAATGCATAAGAGGTTTGGATTGAAGTATTCGGAATCGGAGAAGGAATGGAAGCAAATTTGGCTAAAATCATAAATAGTGCAGCTCCAATTCCAATAGCTACGATCGTTTTAATGGATAAATAATTTCTGTTCAATATGTCCAGCTCCTTATCTTTTGAATATTACAATTACTAATTATAAACTCTTTTCTAAATATTTGTTACATTTTTCCGCATATTACAAAGGAATTCTCATTAATTGTTCGGAAAAACCACTAATTATAGCTTATATTCTGAACTTTACGTATCGAAATTGTCCAATTAACCCCTGTTTCAACATGGTATGCTTTTGCAAAAGAACCTTGGTTTAGAGCAACGCCTATTTTATCTAAAGAATTGACGTATAGAAGTGGTTCTCCTAAATGACTGTCTGCGAAAGAACGACCAAAAGTCATAATGTTCTTATAGACCTGACGTGTATCATTCTCTATCGTCACTTCAAAGGAATCACCATAGACGATGTCTAATTGCTTAAAAAGTTCTCGCTCGATATTGGTCCATAAGTTTCCAAACCGAACATCAAGAATATCAATGCTGCCAGTCACGCCCCCTTTAATCAATTTTGCTTCAGATACTGGCAATTCAATAATTGAATCGACCTCTACCTCAGGACCAACTTGTTCGTACGTGATGATTCCTGTTGCCAACCTTGCTCCCGTAAACGCATATACATCACGACCATGGAATGTATATGACTCGCCTGATTTCGGAAGGCGATTCACCTTCTCGTCAATAATTCTTGCTTCAACTATTCCTATTTCCTTCTTAATTTGTGTCAATGTTCCATTATCGGGAGTGACAATATAGTGGTTGGTTGCTGTTTTCACGACAACACTCCTTCGTTCAGAACCAACACCAGGATCAACAACAGATACGAAAACTGTACCTTCAGGCCAATAAGAAATGGTTTGATAAAGGCGATAAGCCCCTTCCCAAATATTGTATTGAGGGATGTCATGAGTTAAATCAAATATTCGAATAGCTGGATGAACGGATAAGGCAACTCCATACATCGCGCTCACAGCACCGTCACTGATCCCAAAATCCGTTTGTAGCACTAAATAGTTATTCACAATAATTCCTCCCTATTAGAAAAGTGGAAGCGCCTTGCTCATCGCCGTACGAACTGGAAGGTTTCGACTGAGATACAGAAAACTTGAATGGTGAAAAGCAATCCAAAGTTGACTTATCGTAAGGAAGAAACTGAAGTTTGATAGGCGATAGGCGTTGGAGCTTGACAATTCTCTAAATTAAAATTTAATGTTCCTGTAAAGAAATAAAAAAACACGTCTTTATCCATCACTGGATAAGGACGTGTTTATCATTCACGTGGTACCACCTTACTTCACTGTTTGCTCGCACAAAACAGCCTCAACGAGTACATGGGCATTTTTCTCCCAGATACTGTGGTATTGATAACGAGTACCAAATCTCGTCGGAACCTACTAATATCAATGATGATATGTTCAGCACGAAACTCAGAGGCCATTGTTCAGATTCGAATTTTTGCTTCTTTTCAGCTACCGAAGCTCTCTGTGTAAAATTGCAAAATCCTACTTTTTCTCTTCATCGTCTTTCATTTCTTAAATTTCAATTAATTTTAAAATTGATTATAGAGCATTCTTTTCGTGAGCGCAAGAAGAATTTTTTTAATTATTTTATTGTTGGGTAATTCTTGTCCACAAAACTCATAATAATGCTGATTCTCTTTTTTTATACTAAAAAAACAAAGGAGATTTATTCATGGCAAAAGATAAAGTGAGAAAACCTTTTTATAAAAAATGGTGGTTTTGGTTATTAGCGATCATTATCGTTATTGCCTTAACCCAGTGTGGAGATGAGGAGGCAAACAATAACGAAACTGCCAACAAAAAGGCGCAGACAGATGAGACGAACAATGAACGTGATAAAGAAGCGCCAACGGAGAAAGAAGGGAAAAACGATTCCAAAATTAATGCAGGGGTGTATAAAGTCGGTTCCGATATCCCTGCCGGCGAGTATCTGGTCCTTGCCAATGGAACCGGTTACATCGAAAGCGCATCTGATAGTACTGGACAATTGGATAGCATTATTTTTAACGACAACTTAGTGAGCGGAGGGCACACTTATGTGACGTTAAACGACGGGGAATATTTCAAACTTCAAGGTACAGAAATGTATCCAGTTGATTCGGCTCCATCAATTATTCCAGAAGACGGACTCTATCAAAATGGAATGTTCAAGGTAGGGCAAGATATCCCTGCAGGTGAATATAAAGTAATTCTAGACAGTTCAATAGGGATGGGCTATTTAGAAGTTTCGAAAAACAGTAGACACCAAATCGACAGTATTGTCACAAACGAAAATGTCCAATCTGATATGTACATTACGATTAGCGATGGACAATATATTAAACTTCAAGATTGCCAAATCCAAGCATAATTGAAAAGCTGGTGCCTTAAAACGCACCAGCTTTCATCATTTATATTTTAAACTTCGCAAGTTCATTTTGCAGTGTTTCAGACATCTCACTTAACGACTTAGCTGATTCTGAAATCTCCTCCATCGATGCAAGCTGCTCTCTGGAAGCTGTAACAATCGTTTGAGTTCCTTCAGAACTTTGTGTTGCGATCGTTTGAACTTCTTGAACAGATGCTGATACCTCTTGTGTATTGGCTGACATCTGCTCAGAAATGGCAGAAACTTCATGAATTTGCTCTGCAACCCGGATTTCGGCAGCTAAAATCTTCTTAAAGGCTTCGCCTGCTTCATTGACATCCAATGTCCCTGCCTCAACCTCTTCGACAACTCTCATCATTGACTGAATCGAATCATTCGTGTCTTCCTGTGTCTTTTCAATCAATTCTTTAATTTTCCCTGCTGACTCTTGCGATTGCTCAGCTAATTTTCTTACTTCATCTGCGACGACAGCAAAGCCCTTCCCATGTTCTCCTGCTCTTGCTGCTTCAATAGCTGCATTCAAGGCAAGCAGATTTGTTTGACTTGAAATATCAGTTATCGCTGTAACAATGTCACCAATTTGCTTTGATCTTTCCCATAATTGTTTAATAATTGCAGAAGTCGATTCGACTGTTCCAGAAATTCGACTCATTTGTTCTACTGCTCGGTCAATCTTTGTATTTCCATCTTTGGCTATATCAGTAGATTGCTGCGACATAGCTGCGACTTCTGAAGAGGACTCCGCAATTCTTTGAACACCGATGCTTACCTCTTCCATCGCAAGCGCACTGTTGGTCGCTACTTCTGCCGAAACTTCAGACCCCTTCGCAACTTCATTGATATTATTAACGACATGCTCAGTGGCAGCCGTTGTCAGTTCAGCACTTGCCGACAATTCCTCCGATGATGCAGCTACTTGCTCAGTCACTTTTTGCACACTCTCAACCAAGCCTTTTAAACTTACAGACATCAAATTAACTGAAGTACTTAACTGTCCGATTTCATCGTTAGAAATTATTTTCAAATCATCCCCTGTGAAATCTCCTTTGGCAATTTGGTTCATCTTTTCAACAACATGATGAACCGGTCTCACAATATAATTAGCAAGGAAAAGAGCAACTGCTACGCCAAGTACAATCGCGATAATCGTTAAAATAATCACAAAGCTATTCATGGCAATCCCACGATTAAGCAACTCCTTGCCGCTTTGTTCGACCATTTTTTCTTTCTCGCTAACCCGCTCGTCAAATGAATCCATCAATTGCTGCCCAATCGGGCCTACTTGATCATTGACGATTTTCAAAGCCAGCTCGCGTTCGCCTCTGTCATAAGCTGTAAACACTCGTTCCTGAATGAGCATGCCCCAGTTGTTACTTGCATATAGAAGCTGTTCCAGCTCCTTGGAATTATCCATTTCCAATAGCTTATCTTCTAACTTTTTACTATTTCTTGTGTGTTCATCAAAAAGCTCTTTATCTTGTGTATCGCCGAATAAAAGAAATCCCCTCAACATCGCCATTCGATTGGCGATATTGTAACTCATTTGTGACTCATATGTAAGGGTCTGTACATCCTCTTGAATCGTTTTTTCAATTTGACGATTAAGGCTGTTTACATTAAAAAGAACACTCGCTCCCAATATAATGAGCAATAATAAAACAACCCCATAACCGAGCAAAATTTTCGTTTTTAAGCCTTGTCCTTTTATGTTTATAAACGATAGCCTCTTTAAAGAAATACTTTTCTGCTGAAAGTTTTTCTTTTGAGAATTATTTAATTTTTTAAACTTAAATCTTTTTCTCATATACGAATCCTCCTCTGTTGATAGCGGGCTGTTTGGCGAAACGTTTCGACATTTCTTTCTATAAAATTTTTCACTTCATGCTGTTTATCTTCGTTGCTTCTTTCATTTTTTTATTCATTATTACTATTTTCATATAAAAAAATGTACATGAGTAGATTTTACTGTTTTAAAAGACCTATTTCCATAAAAACATTTCATTTTTTCGAATTCAGAATTAGTATTATATTTCAAAAATTTAAACACACAAAAAAAGAGCTTACACGTTTTGTACTGCACCCCAAAAGTTAGAGTGAAATTTAACTTTTGCGTGTATTTTTATGGCAAAATATAGTGAACAATTTAAGTTAATGCTAGTTAGAGAGTATCAAAAAGGAAAATTAGGATATGATCTCTTGGCAGAGAAATATAAAATGACAAGCAGTTCTCCAATTAAACGTTGGGTAAAACTGTACGAGAAATTTGGGATGGATGGCTTGATGAGGAAGAAGGAAAAGCAAACTTATTCTGTTCAATTCAAGCTTGATGTATTAAGCTTTATGAAGAGAACAGGTTCTTCTGAAACGGAAACAGCCCTCCATTTTGGGTTAACGAACCCTCCCTTAATAGCATCATGGAAGAAAGCTTTTCATGATGGGGGTGTTGAAGGCCTGAATAAACTTAAAGGACGGCCTCCTATGTCTGATAGAGCAAAGAACACAAAAAACACGGAATCAAAAGAAATGACATATGAACAAAAGTTGGAAAGAGAAAACGAACTTCTACGTTTAGAGGTAGAATACTTAAAAAAGTTGCGAGCTTTTCAGATGGATCCAGAGGGCTATCTCGAAAAGCACAAGCAGCGTTATCATTCGAACTCAAAGAAACCTTCAAGCTAATAGATGTTTTACAAAAAGTCGGCATTCCAGAATCCTCCTACCATTATCATATGAAAATGTTGAAGGAGGAGAATCCAGACCAGGAGTTGGAGGAACTTATTCAGTCCATTTTCGAAGAACATAACGGAAATTATGGTTATCGTCGTATTCAATTGGAATTAAAAAACCGTGGGTTTGAAGTGAATCATAAGAAAGTGCAACGTATCATGAATAAACTCGGGCTCAAAGGAGATAAATTCAGATTAAAATTGCGCAAGTACAGTTCTTACAAGGGTACGACTGGAACTGTTGCCAAGAACCTTATCAATCGTCGTTTTTACACAAACGTGTGTCATCAAAAATTAACCACAGATATTACAGAATTTAAGTGTTCAGACGGTGTAAAACTGTATCTAAATCCAATTATGGATATGTTTAATGGGGAAATTCTTTCATTCGGGATAAGTATGCGTCCAACCCTAGAATTAGCAATGAAGCCTCTCGAGGAAGCACTAGAAATTGTAAGAGATTCAAAGTTTAGAACTACTATACATTCTGATCAAGGGTGGCATTATCAACATACTAAATGGGTAAACACGCTCAGAAAAAACAAAGTGTTCCAGAGTATGTCGCGAAAAGGAAACTGTTTAGATAATTCGCCCATGGAGAACTTTTTCGGCTTATTGAAACAAGAAATGTATTATGGAGAATCACTGTGCGCTTTTGATGAATTAAGAAAGAGAATGGAAGAGTATATCAATTATTATAATAACAAGCGTATAAAGCAAAAATTGGCAGGCATGAGTCCGGTTCAATACCGTACCCATACCAGCCAATTAGCTGCTTAAATTAAAACTCTAACTTTGTGGGGTCACCACCAGGTTACTTTTAACCGCGGAGCTTTTTCTGATTTTTATCCAGATTAATCTCTTACTTTAAATTGCTGAACCAATTCATTTAATCTAGTTGCATTCTCTTCCAACAATCTTGCACTATTTGATACTTCTTCCATTGCACTGCTTGACTGCTGTGAAGTCGCTGACACTTGCTCCAAACCAGCAGCACTTTCTTCAGAAACAGAAGCAATATTTTCGATTGAATTATTAATGGATTGAGTGTTATCCAGAATACCATACAACGATGCCGCCATTGATTCGATATTGTTTTCCACTTCTTCAATACTCCCTTGAATTTTCATAAAGGTTCTTCCTGTTGAAGAAATTTGGGCTGTCCCTTCTTGAACAAGTTCGTAACCATTATCTAATGAATCCACCACTTGTTTTGATTCATTTTGAATATCTGTGACAATTGAAGTGATATCTGAAACTGAGTTACTAACTTGCTCAGCGAGCTTTCGTACTTCATCGGCCACAACAGCAAAGCCTTTTCCTTGCTCACCAGCACGAGCAGCTTCGATGGCTGCGTTCAGTGCTAATAAATTCGTTTGGTCAGCAATTTCTCGAATGACATTAACCAATTGTGTAATTTCATTTGTTTTACTGTCTAAACCCTTGACCATAGAATTGGACTTCTTCATACTTTCATTAATCACTGCCATTTTTTGAATCGATTCATCCATCGCATGGCTGCCCTCATTTGTTAATTGAACCATTGAGCCTGCCTTTTCTTTTACCCCTTCCCCTTCAACCACTACTTGCATGATCTCTTGGGCAAAATCGCTCATTTTTTCATTTAAAGAAGCTGATGAACTTGCTTGTTCTTCTGCCCCTTTAGATAGTTCCTCCATCGTGGTGGCAATTTGTTGACTACCAATCTTTACTTCATCAGCATATTGAGTGAGTTCTTCACCTTGGCTCGTTACATCCTCAGAAACGTGTCTGATTTGAATAATCATATTTCTAACATTTTCATTCATCGTATTAACAGCAGTAATTAACTGACCAATTTCATCTTTTAACTTTGTCTTCAGTGGTTCTGCTGGAAGCTCACCTTTAGCAATGATGTTCATCCTATTTACAATTAGTCTGATCGGTTTTGTAATGACTCCAGACGTATATGTGGCGATTGCTAAGCCGATGAGGACAATGGCGATAGAGACAATAATGCCATTCAACTGAATATTTTCTCCAAACTCTAAAGCACTGTTACCATTTTTGATAGCATTTTCCTCTTGCTTCTTTGCAAGCGCCTGATATCGATCTATAAGGTTCTCAGCAACTGGCTGTGATTTCGTTTCTAAAATTCTCGCAGCCTCATCTCTTTCCCCCTTATCGTAAACGGCAAACACTTCTTCTTGGATTACTCGGTGCCATTCTTCTGTTAATTCAAGCAGTCCTAAAATCTCTGCAGATTGCTCACCTTTAAGAAGCTGCTCCTTAATATCTTCACTCTGTAAGTAGTATTCATCATAATCGCTTCTATAGCTCTTGTCCCCATACAGCATAAAGCTATTTAATAGGGAAACTCTATTAGCGATATTATACGATAATTCCTTGCCCGCAATTAACGTTGGCAAGTCATTCGAAAGCATCCCCTTTGTTTTTTGATTCATCATAGAAAGTGAGAAATAATTAAATATGGCTAAGCCCGAGCAAAGTACGATAATCGCCAAAAAACTTAATGTTAGTCTCATGCGGATACTCTTCATATCTGTAAGCGCCTTCTTTCTCTAGTCTTGTATTTAGAGTGATGCATATTCACTCTAAACCCTACAAATGATTCTTTAATACTATGTATTGCTGCTTCTATTATAAAACTATGGAACTATTTACTTTTGACACTTTTCCTATAATAATATCATATTTATATCATAATATACATAAGTCAATGCATCTTTTATCATAAAAAAACATCTTTTTTCCAGCGTCCTTTTATTTTAAAAAACAAGCATTAGTACCTTGACTGTATTTATAAATTTAGAACCCTATGGACTCAAATGGAGTTTCGAGACATCTGGGAAGTTTTTTATTATGTAATTGTTAAAAAACATCTCAACGTGTTTCCTTCAATCAAATAAATGAAATAGTTCTCTTGCATTTCATTATTTCCAACCCCCATATTTTTATTGACAAATCGAAAGACTTCTAATATAATATTATATTGTCAATTAAATACCTTCGTTAGGTGAGGCTCCTGTGCTGGAGATATGCTGCTGCCCAGAAATATCCAAAGATGCCAATGGGTCAACAGAAACCATCGAATTAAGGTGGTTTTTAATGTAGCTGGAATTTATTCCTATGCCGCACAGTGCTAAAACTCTACGAATGAAGGAAATCTCTAAAAAAGTTGTATTTTATTTGATATTACACCTTCATTCTGTGATGGTGTTTTTTTATTTTTAGGGGGTGGTTAAAAATGGATAGTAGTCCTTATTCGCATAGGTTAATGAACAGAATATTAAGAAACAAAAGGATGTATGTCCATTTTAAGCACTCTCAAGAGTTGCCTTCTTTTAAAATGGACTGATACATCCTAGTTAAGTAGAAGAAGGTGAGAACAATGGTAAAAGACTATACGCTAAATGAAATCACAATCCAAGTGATTCAATACCTCAAAGATGCAAAGAGAACTGAATTTAATCGTTTATTAGATGAATTACATCCGTATGATATTGCACGAATTTATGAATTGTTGCCTATTAAGCATCGAAATCGATTTTTATCGTTTCTAAATATCGCTCAATTGGCAAGTATGCTTCAAGAGTTGGACAATGAACAACAACAAAATGTCTTAAATCATTTAGGCATTGAAAAAGCAGTAAAAGTAATGGACAAAATGGATAACGATGACTTAGTAACCCTCCTTGAAGAACTATTGCCAGAAAGTAAAGAAAAATTTTTGGCGAATATGAAAAAGGAGGAGTCGCAAGTAGTTCAAGATTTAATGAACTATTCTCCTGAAACTGCAGGGAGACTTATGACGAATCGATATGTCTGGATCCCCCAACACTATACTGTTAAAGACGTAATGAATAAACTAAGGGAGTATGCAGAAATTGCCGAAAGCATAAACTACTTATATGTCATTAATGATAAGAAGCAACTAATTGGTGTTATTTCCTATCGTGACCTTATTTTATCCGAGCCTAAAGAACAAGTTGAAACGATTATGTATGAACGGGTCATCTCAGTGACAGTCGATACGGACCAAGAGCGCGCTGCCCAAATTATTCAAAGATACGATTTTTTAGCCCTGCCTGTTGTGAATCATGATAATGTTTTAGTTGGGATTCTAACAGTGGATGACATGATCGATGTTTTAATTCAAGAGGCTTCGGAGGACATTGAGAAATTATCTGCATCAGGAAAAGATATTGACTTTGATACAAAGGCTCCAATAGCAGCATACCGTAGACTGCCTTGGCTAATCTTGTTATTATTTATCGGACTAGTCTCAGGAACTATTGTCAGTACTTTTGAGGAAACGCTCCAAAAGGTTGTAGCTTTAGCATTCTTCATGCCCATGATTGCGGGAATGACAGGAAACACAGGCACACAATCTTTAGCAGTTGTTGTGAGAGGACTTACTTCTAGAGATATAAATAAAAAAGTAGTAATGAAGCTAATTTTCAGAGAACTACTTGTTGGAATTATTATTGGACTTACGTGTGGGATATTAATATCGATCATCGCTTATATATGGCAAGGAAATCCACTATTGGGGCTCGTTATCGGCAGTACACTCGTCATTACACTTATTATTGGAACTTTGGCAGGGACCATTATTCCACTAATCCTTCACCAATTTAAAGTCGATCCTGCCGTAGCATCTGGCCCGCTGATTACAACCTTAAATGATGTTTTGTCATTATTAATCTATTTTGGAATAGCATCCATATTTATATCTCATTTAATGTAGAGCCTTCTCTAGAAAGAAAGGGCTCGCTTTGTAAAAAATATGTAAAAACAGGTTGTCTCAAAAATCTATGCTTTTGGGACAACCTGCTTTCTAGTTAAATATCTATCTAAGTTTTATTGAGGAATAACCATTATTCCTAACGCCACTAAAATATTGGCAATAATACCAACTGCAATTGCACCTAGTGGACCGACAGCCATACGAACAATCGGTCTTCCTGCTACCTCATTCAATAAATAGAAGCCTGCAATAAAGAAGAAACCGAAGCCAGGTGCGATCATGTTAGAAGCGTTTGCACCACCAATTAACAAGGCAACTTCTAGAAGTTTAGTCATAGCGCTACGAATATTCTCCCCAGAATTTCTAACACCAGGATATTTATCTAGAAATCTTGCAATAAAGCTTAATAACATTACTTCACCAAAAATAACGATTGCTCCGATAACGACTGCCAACCATACATTTGGAGAAAATAAACCAACAACAAAAATTAATGTGAATCCAACAGGACTGTATACACCTGTTGCAATTGCCGTACTAGCAACTAACGGGATAAAGCCAATCGCTCTTGCAGCTGCCGCAATACCTGCATCTGTTTGTTTCCCTTCAGCAAGTAGATTTAATGAAATCGGATCTCCTGCCATTAATAAAAGGTTAGTCGCTCCCGCAATTAGACCGCCAATAATCATAAAGAAGACAACGTTTTTCTTAATAGACTTTACTTTATCACTAAACACTGAAGCTAAATCAATACTCGCCCCGTCTACCGCTTTTTCTTTCATTGCATAAGTGAATAAGAAAATCATTCCAATAATTAAAGCCATACCCTCTTGGTTTAATGTGACTACATTGTCTCCAATCTTTAAAAACTCACTAGTATTCATCCATACCGCCAACTGTCTAACTAAAGCGGATACAATAAAAGTTAAAATCCCTTTTTTAATACCAAATTGCATGGCAACAGCTAAAGCTGGGAATGCCATAAACGTAACAACAACCGGGGTTCCCACTTCACCAAGCGGAGTTAAAAAATTCACCGGCAAATGATCAAATAATTTCACGAAGCCTTCCAAACCGGCAATAAGTCCCCAGCCATATAAAGCACCGATTGCAGCGGCAACAGGAGTTCCCCATTTATTCCTTGGCGTGATTAATCCAATAATATCTGTACCTAATAAAATACTATGAATTAAAATAATACTGGCTGATAACGTAAACGGAATACCGAAGCCGATAACTAGCCCAAAGCTCATGGCAAACGCTGTTAATCCTAGCTCTCGCCGTTTCAGCCTTCCTTCACTATTTTCCGAAACAATTGGTCGTAAACCATCATTAAAAACAGCAATATTTCTATTCGATAAAACGGCAGCGACTGCACCAATTAATACAACGAATAATGTTTCCATCTCTTATTTCCTCCTATCTCAGTTGATTATGAATTTGATTTAATCGCTTTAATGATCATTGGTACTGCCTCATCAACATGATCTCCAGTAAACCCAAAAGCTTTCTTTCCATTTTGTACAGCTTCCAGTACTTTTTCTTCATTTGGTTTCTTACCTGGCATGGATACTGTTTCACATTTATCTTTCCCAATCAGGGCAATGGCCATTGCTAAGGCACCGCCACCACCCGTATGACATGCACCAAAATAATAATCAGCCTGTCCTGTTTTCATCAACATAGCCGCTTCTAAATCAGACTTCACAACAGTCTCAATCGATGAATCCAACTCCTTAATCAAATTCTCAATTTGTTTCTTTTCTACTTGCCCACCTACGACAATTTTCATTTTATTTTCCTCCTTCACTATTTACATTCAGTACGGTTGTGTAATGCATATATAGATAGTTTTTCTCTTCCTCAGGTATGGAACTTCCCCATTTTTCTTCAATTAAATCTACCTGCGCCTTTGCAATCGGGAAATAATTAGATTGAGTGATTTCATTCATGATCGCATTACTTGGACCTTCTACTTCTTTTCCACTATTGCAACGATCTAATGCCATCGGTAAATGAGTGAATAACATTTCTGCTTGCTCAACATCATTTTTATTTAGCTTTTTACTCAACTCTTTAAATGCAAGTAATGCAAGATCATGAGATTTACCAGAAATCACGTTTTGTTCCAGTAGAATTTTTAATCTTTCGGTATACTCGTATAAATTCATTCTTTTACTCTCCTTTCAACAAACAAATTATTGTAAATCCAAGCCTGTAAATTTAGGTTCCTGAATAAAATAACGCTTCCAAATTTCTGGCATTGAAATGACCTCTTCAAGTCTTGCCGCCATCTCAAGAGCAATCATTGATGTCTCGAAACCTTTTTTGGCAATGATCACTAATCCACAAGCTAATGTTTCAATTGGAACCGTAATAGCGGTTGTTCCACACATGTTGGCTGCTCTCACTAGGTATTTACCATGATTTCTTGTCAGTTCTCGACCCGGATTTCCCAAAAATTGTGGAATCGTTTCTCCATAGCCATACACATCGATGGGTCCCTCACAAGTAACGATTATGTCAGCTCCCCTTTGTTCAAAGGATTCATGGATAATTTCTATTCCGCGTTTTCGGTCATCGATTCCACTCATCTCTGTCTCTTCAACGGAGTACTCACCACATTGTATTTTTGACAGGTAGTGCATAACTTTTTTATTCATATCTTGACCATCTGGACAGTTAACAGTTCCCTTTTTTGGCACAATGACTTTGAATCCTCTATTGGCTTTCCTCTCAAAATTTGTTCCGATTAGGCATTCCATTACTTCTTTTAACGTCTTTATATTCTTACCGATAACCCCTATACTACCTGTAAACGAAAGCCCCTCTGTAGACTTCTTTTGATGTTTTACTAAAAGTCCAAGTCCTGATCCAATCATTGAAGGCAATTGACAACTAAGTGCTGGGGCTAATACAGAACCTCCCCCATCAGTTCCGATAGCAAAATCAATCATTCCCTTCAAGATATTGATTGGACCACCGCTTGTCGAACCTGTCATAACACGATAGGTAACAGGATTGATTAAGTCTGTATCTATGGCACGTCCTCTATTTGATGCCTTATCCACTGTTAACCAAAGATAATCGGGATGATATCTAAGCCTATTAATGATGTTATCAGGGATCTGGTTGGTATCCTTCAGCCCAAAATATAATGGATGTTGATTTTTTGTTTCACTTTCCTCTCTGACATTTGGATTGATATAGATAACAGACCTCCCTACTTCTCTTTTAGCAAGTTCAAGTTTGTTGCTCAAATTTGTCATTAAGCTCACTCGCAATCTATATCTAAACTATTATTCCTATACAATATATTGTATATTGTAATTATAGCGCTAACATTTGCTTCGTTCAATGTGATGTTAAGATTTATATTCTTTTATATCTTCATCAACAAATAAATTCATTTTGTAAACGAAGCTTTTTTAGTGCAGCTTTATCACCAATTAAGACAACATTAGGATGGCGCTGTAAAACAGAAGCTGGAAAATCCTCTGATATCTCTCCATTCATTAGTCGCTCTACTGCTTCTGCTTTCCTCTCTCCCGAAACTAGTAGAATAATCTTTTTACTTTTCATGATGGTATTAATCCCCATCGTAATGGCCCGTTCAGGAACATCCTCTATTGTTTTAAAATAGCGAGAATTTGCTTTTCTTGTCGATTCAGTTAAATGGACAAGATGCGTCCTGCTTAAGAAAGATGTACCAGGCTCATTAAAACCGATATGACCATTTAACCCTAAACCCAACACTTGAATATCGATGTTCCGTATTTTTGCTTCATAATTCTCACACTCTTGTTCCAAATCATTTGCCAATCCATTCGGAATGTGTATGTTATAATGCTGAATATCAATATAATCAAAAAAATGGCTATGCATGAAAAAGTGATAGCTGTTTGTATCTGTTTCAGAAAGTCCAATGTATTCATCCAAATTAAAGGTCGTCACATCTTTAAACGATACTTTATCCTGTCTGTTTTTTTGAATTAAACTTCTGTATAGACCCTCCGGTGTAGAGCCTGTTGCCAGTCCTAATGTTGAATGAGGAACATGTTTTATTTGGTCCGCAATCATCGCTGCAGCTCTTTCGCTCATTTCATCATAGTTATTCACACAGATTATCTCCACTCAATTCCTTCCTTTCATAAGTAATCATTCCCAGAAAGTTTTAACGTATTACGTTTCCTTTTGAATCGTAAATACCTAACAATTCAGGGTTTGTTGTTATATTTCCAACTACTGCTACCTGGGCATTTGTGACGAAGACTTGAGTACGAAAAGCATATATGGCCGTATCACCAATCTTGACATCATTTGTTTTCAAGGCACCATAATAATCGATATTGGTAGGATCATTTTCGACAATAGGATAGTATCTAAGGCTATCTATACTTGAACCTACGAGTGCCCCCTGCATTTTCGATCTCGGGTAAAATCCCCCTCCAAATACAAATGCTTTGTCATTATAGAAATGGGATACTTCTGAAACATAGACCATAGCTGGTTTCTCTGCTAAATCTTCCATTGCGTGCAATGGAGTGGTACCTGTCAATGCATGCCCCGGTTCCCCCTGTGTGGCACCGCACATTTTCAACAGATTTAGCGTCGCTGTTGATGTGGCACTTGGCATATTCATTTCAAGACTTTGATAATCTCTTCCTTCTAAAAATTCCTTAACTTTAAGCATAGACTCTACATTCGGAGTTGTTTCTGGAATGCCTCCATCTATTAATAAACAAGGAAAACTTGTCAATCCTGCGATTTCTATTCCCGTCAATTTCTCTAGCTGTTCAATTTGTTCTGTTAGTTGTTTATACGTGAAGCCACCTTCTTGACCGTCGTAAAGAAAATCATTTTCATTCGCAACCCGTAAAAATATTTTTTGCTTTTTATTCATGCTGGCAGAAACATCACTAATATTTTTAGCATTTTCATAACTAAAAACAGTCACAAAATCTGGATTAAGCATAAGGATTTGGGGAATCATCTTTTTAGGAATCTGTACAAGATGCCCTACATGTCCGATTTTGATCCCATTTTTATTTAAGGAAAGTGCTTCCCAAGGATCAACTGCAACCGCTTTTTCTATACCGGCTTCAACAATCGCTTTCGAAAGCAAAGGATTGCGGCCAAATTGCTTTGTCATGAAAAAAAGTTCAATATCCAGTTTTTTGGCTTCTCTGGAAATAGCTTGACTATTATTTTTTATCGTTTCTAAGTCAACAACATATGTGTTCGGTGAGATGAAGCCTTTCTGATGAAGCTCTGTAGCAAATTCTACTAATTTAGGATTTCTTCTTTGAACGACTTCTAAAAACATAATTCTCACTCCTTTCTTGGCTGTTCTATTAGTGGGAGAAATGATGTTCCATTTTCTATATTTGATAGACCCAGGAAATCTGCTGCTGTTGCCGCAATATCTGATAATGTCTTTCGCTCTCCCAATTCCACTGGTTTGCATTGTTTTTGATAAGCTAACAAGTAAGTTTTTTCTCTTGTATGTTGATTATGACCGATTGTAGGATCGTTTCCGTGATCAGCACTCATAATCAGGAGATCATCGTCTTTCATCTTTTCGAGTAATTTGGGTAAATAACGATCGACTACTTCGATCCGATTTGCATAACGAACCGGGTCTTGAGCGTGACCTGCCAGATCAGTTTCTTGGACAGTTGCTGCAATCACTCCATTTGAAACTTGATCTAGTTCAGCTAATATATCCTCCATTACTTGAGCAGTATCTACTCCAGGAAACTTATTAGCCCCCTCGCAATAAATAACATCCTGCATCTTCCCAACAAGTGAAACATTATAGCCTGCTTTTATAGCTAAAGTCGGCAATTGATGCTCCGGATTTATGCCAAAACCTAAATGTCGCACTTGATATCCTTTGTTATAAACATTGGATTTAGGAGAGTTAACCCCAACTAACCCATCTTCTCTTCTTTCTACAGAATTCTGCAGATGCTGTGGAGTAACATTTTCCCCACCTAGAGCAATGACCCGATTCACTTTTACATGCTCTCTTACACATTGACCAATCTTCAATACTTCATTAAACGCGATGTAGTCCAGCGGTGCACTTACATTATAAATTTGACCGTAGTCCGTCTCAATATTGTCCGCAACAATAACGAGATCATTTATTAATAAATAGGGCAAATCTTGATTTGGAATTGTGACCTTATAGCCTTCCTTCTCCAATGCCTCTTTTACAATTTCTATATTTTCGATAAACGGAGCAAGATAAGCTTTTTTCGGTTTCGTGCCCATAATCTCATTATGTCCTTCAAAACTATCTGCACCATGATGCATTAAGTTACAAACACCATAACTGGCTATACTGTCTCGATTTTTTAAAAGAGGATGATTTAAAATTTTATTTATGCCTAATTGTTCAAACGTTGGAATCGTTAGTTGTGGCACAGCATCTAGAATATGCGCAAAGGTATTTGCACCTACATCTTGTGGATGATAATCCTTCGCATCCTCCATAAAACCAACACCTAAGCTATCTAATATTAAAATAATTGCCCTTCTGTTCATGATACCTTCCTCCAAAGTGTTAAGTTAACGATTCTCTGTTACCCTTTCTATCGATGTTCGTAGTATTCTAACAATCGTTTCAACACCACTTCTTAATGGATTGATGCGAATCATCCTTTTTGCGAGTGAAGGCTCTGCAGCAAGAAATGTACCTGATACTCGATAGAACATTGGGACGATTTCATATTTAGATTCTGCTCCTACAGGGTTAGGAGCTGCCCCTAATTCATTTGCTTGTTTCAAAACCTCCTCAGCGATCGGCTCATCCAGCTCTACCAATAATACTTTTGATTGGGCATTAGCAAGATAAGCTTTTTTTACACCTGCCACTTCACCATTATTTAAAAGCCTTACTAATTCTTCGTTGACATTCGCCTGAATCGCTAACATAACTGGTGCATAAACAAGTCCACGAATTGCCTCTAAAGCCTCGTATCCTTGAACTTGACTACCACCTGAATAGTTTAATTTTTCTATTTGATTAATAAAGCGTTCTTTTCCAAGAATTAATCCGATTCCTTCTGGTCCCAGTAATTTAAATAGTGAAAAGGTAGCTAAGTCTGCTCCAGCTTGTGTACCAATCTTCTCTACTTTCATCGCTGCATAGTTATCATCCGTGATGATGGTTAGATTTGGACTCACTGAACGGATTGCCTCGATCGTTTCAGTTAGATCGTAATGATCATCCATCTTTTGACGTGTATGCTGGATCAGCACTCCTTTTAAACCTGGGTTACGCTCAATCACATTTTTTATTTGCTCATGGTTATGAAAATCTGCATGAACCGCCTGAACACCCATAAATTCTAGTGTCGTCTTGCTAGTTGGATATATCGGTGCATCATGCACCAGAAGCTTATCACCTGGCTTTAAGAAACTCATAAATCCGAAACGCAGTGCCCCGGTACCGGCCCCGCGTACGAGCATTGCTTTCTCAGCACCAAAATACTCTGCTAACGCCGCCTCCACTTTTTTTGTAAACCGTGGTTTGTTAAGTCCCTTTACAACACCCAGATCACCTAATGTAAGCAGCTCTTCCCCGTGAAAATGTCTCGTAATAATATCAACTAACTTAAATTGCCTCTTCATAGCTTCTTCCAGAGAAATGCTCTTCAATGGGCATGTGTCCATTTCATTCACCTTAACCTTCCATAAACGCGATTGGGTTCTTAATTAACATTTTTTCGATGGATTCATCTGTTAATCCACTTTGCTGCAAACGTGGAATGAAATGATCCAATAAGAAAGAATAGCCCAATCCACCTTGATATTCTAGATGGGATTTTCGAGTAATATCCATTGATAACAATACTCTGTCGATATATCCTAAGTCCTGGAGTTTTTTTAAAATATCAGCGCGCACTTGATCAGGCATGTAATTTTCTTTCCCAATCGTGTCAAATTCGACGTATGCTCCTTCTTTTATAATTTTCAGGATATAGTCGAAATCCCCTGTTAAATCAACATGTCCAATAATCACTCGATTTAAGTCAACGCCATGCTTCTTGAAAAACTCAACCTGCTCATGTCCGAGCGTTCCTAGTGAAGTATGTGTTGTAATCGGTTTATTTGTTTCCTTATGGACCATGACGACCGCCTCAAATACCTTTTTCTCTGCTTCAGTCCAATTATTATAACTTGTACCAATCTCCCCGATAATTTCTGCTTTCTCTTCCGTTCCTTTTATGCCTTCATGAATTTCTTTGAACATTCTCTCTGCTAGCTGCTCTTTTGATTCACGAAAAACCTGGATGGGATAAAATTTATCCTGGTAAAACCCTGTTGCATAAATAATATTAATCCCAGATTCTTTAGACACTTTTTGAACAAAAGGGATATTTCTCCCCATGCCAAAATTCGTGACATCGACAATGTTACGAACACCTTTTTCATATAGCTTTTTATATTCCTTCACTGTTTCAGAAAAGACGTCTAATTGACAGTCTTCATTACATTTTAATTCTGATAAGTCAATCGTTGTGTGCTCATGCATATAAGTAATTCCATACTCCAACATCAAACTCACACTCCTTCTCATTTTTGGATGAAGCGGATGTCACATCGGATAAAAGACTAATAGCTTGGCAATCTTTCTCCAGATTCTACGCTTTTTTGAATCTCTAAAACCCTTTGAATTTCAACAGAGTTCCATTTATCGGTTATTTCATCTTCACGTTCTCCATCAATAACAATAACGGCCTCTGATGTCCCTTCAGATATTTCCTTTGCAGTGGGAGATTCAAAGTCAATCGCTTTAAAAGAGCTGCTCATCCTCCGATCATCCATATTCCACACTGCCGCATCAATACTTTTAGAATGGAGCATGTCAAATATTTGCATATAATTAATGTTTACAAATTCAACATTACGCCCTTCAAATTCTGCAAAGGTTAAACTCTTCTGGTCAAGGGAATCTAAATCTACCCCGATTTTCATACCATCTCTTACACTTTCTATTGCTGGATCTGATATGAAAATTTTATGAACTGAAACATAACTATTTGTTCCTAGTTCCTTCATTATTTTCAAACTGGGATAATCAGCCAGCACTTTTTCAGCTGTGACCTTCGAAACGATAGCAAAATCGCTTCTTTTTGTACGGACTGTTTCAATCCGCTTAAGTCCGCCCCGCATATAGGTTAAATAAATTTTTTTTCCTAAAAACTCAAATGCCTCAATAATTCCTGTAGCCAACCCTTCATATTTCCTTGAATATGGTAATGGCATGGAACCAATTAATGGAGATATCCCTGCAATTTCACGAAGCAAATCATTATCCTTCCTCATTAAAAAAGTCCCTAAATGACCTCTTGGTTCCAATTTAATAGCTTTCATTTCTTCAAGTAAACTTAATGCACTTTGTACTGTCCCTCTTCCGAAATTCAGTTTCTCACTGTAATCCGCAACTCGAGGTATCTTTTCCCCAATCTCTAGTTCTATTAGTTCCTGTGCAATAATTTTTGCTGCCAATCCATTTTTCGAATACAATTTTTCCCACATTTACATCGACTCCATAAACAATATACTATATTTTGTATATTACAATTATAAACGCTTCCATTTAGTTTTTCAATAGCTTATTTTCTTTGTATACTGTAAGTTACAGATGAACAAAGAGAGGCTAAAAAACAAAACTCGCTCTTTTTTCTATTTTATAGCAATGTTAAATAATATGATGGAAAACTGAGTAAAAAGAGAGGTCGTTATGATGACAAAGTTCATTGAATTAGAAGATGAAGCCATTTTATATTATGTTTATAATTTGAACTGGTTATTGCCAAAGGAAAATCAGGAAGAAGCAATTGACATTTTATCAAAAATAGATCCAAATAAAGCCGATATGATCCTCCCGAAATACGGAAAGGAATGCTGGGAGAACGGGGTACAAGTGTTGAAAATCATGGGGTATCCATCTAATAAGAAAGCACTTCCCCGCTTGGCAGCACTTCTGCAAGATAGAAATTGGCCCGGTGCCCTTGAAGCAATTGAATTATTTCGTTCCCTCGGAAAAGAAATTGCATTGCCATATATTGAAAATGCATGCTTAGAAGCAATAGAACAAAATGATCTTGATTGGCTAGAACATCTCTTTTTTGCTTGTGAAAGTCTCGATTATCATGAAGAAGACTTTTCTAATACAAAAGCTTATGGTTTTATGAAAGAAAGCGCACAATCATTGCAGTAAGATGGCTGCAGAAACTTCAAATGATTTTCACATAATTTTCTCTCCTTTGCGAAAGCTATGATGTAGATGTAGGAAGGAGTGGGAATTAATGTTGCTATCATTTATGCGAATTTTTCTATTTTCTTCTTGGGCGAGCGTATTCATTATTCCGAGAAAATTACTTAAACGCTTTTTACCCGTTTCAATTCTTGCCTCTTTATTAACATTAATTATTGTTTTTGTTGGGACCCACTACGATTTTTGGAAATTTAAAGGAAGTTCAAAAACAAAGATTCTCACTTTATTATCGATTGTTCTTGGGGCATTTCCTGTCGGAGCATTATGGATCTTTAGATTTACTTTTGGGAAGTTTTGGCTGTATATACTAACAAATTTGATTCAAAATCTAATTTATGCCTTTCCCATTATTACATTTTTCGAAAAAATAAACTTTATCAAATATGTTAGGTTTACGCGTTTTCACCATCTGCTCGTGTCCATGACCATCTCGCTTATTTTGTATGGTTATCAATTATTCATCGGCCATTCACATTCAGAGTGATTGATTTAAGAAGCACTTATGATCTTCGAGTGCTTCTTTGTTATTTAATGGTTTAGAAAACCCCTGGCTATGCCGGGGGTTCCAGAGAGCTTAAAGCGTGGTAACAAAAAAACCTCACTTCATGGTAGGATAAAGTTGGTTTCCCGACCACTTTATCTCACTCA
>NZ_SWLZ01000015.1 GCF_005502275.1 Robertmurraya siralis | reverse complement strand
TGGAGTCCTCCTTGGTTAACTAAGTTAGGGGTCAATTCTGCAGATTTGACACCCCATATCATACCAAGAGGGCTCTTTTTTGTTCAAGTCCCCGAAAATCTTTCTAACAGGAATGCTCCTTAAAAAACCAGCGATAAAACAAGTGTGACGCATAATTCGTTAATCCGATCGAGAGAAAACTCCAATACCATCTCCAATTTACATATTTAATTAAGTTTGTATATTTTTCTGCTAGAACTTCAATTCCCGTAAGCAGCCCTGTGTAAAAAATGTTATAAAGTGCCCTTATCCAAAAAGGTTTTTTTTCTGGATAATATAAATTAAAAAGGGCACAAAAAGACGGATAAAAAAAATATTCATATGAAAAACTGGACTTATTGACTTTCTTGAAAAGTCGAACAGGATAAATTATAAAGCGATTTTCTACTACCAGTAAACCAAATAACCACGTCATACTTTGTTTAAAAAAATAAGCTAACAGCGCTTGCCGTATTCGGTGTTTTGGTACAAAAGTCAACAAAAGACCAACTGTAAAAAACCAAATCGTATACAATATCATTTTATCTCTCTTCAATAAAGCCACCTCACTCAAATATCGATACATTTTTTAGCAAGCCTTTTGCTAAATTATTGAATACTTGGCTCTGCCACCACCTATTCGCTGAACTTATTTGCAAGTAATATTTTGCACCAAAAAATAAGAAAAATTTATTTTTGTAGACAAAATTGTTTTAGCATTATTTGAACAAAAGAAAACAATTGACAAAAAAATAAACATTTTTATATTATATCTATAATTAAATAAACATTAAAGAGAGTTGTTTGTTAAATGATTGATAACACATTATTTTGGTCAGCTTCTGTAGAAGACCTTGCAAAAGGCTATATTTTCAATGAAGATAGTGGTGAATTTATTTGTCTCATCTGTAACGAAAAATTTGAAAACGGGATCATCTATCCAAGTTTGTGTGAAGGCATCTATTATGAAGCAAAGAAAGCGATTGCTGAGCATATTAAAATCGTTCATCAATCGATGTTTGCTTATTTATTGAGCTTGGGTAAGAGGCATACTGGCCTATCAGATATTCAAAGAGAGCTTCTTCATTATTTTTCTCAGGGCATTTCTGATAAAGAAATAGCCAAGAAGCTCGATTCAAGTGCATCTACCATTCGAAATCATCGTTTTAAATTAAAAGAAAAAGAAAAGCAAGCGAAAGTTTTTCTAGCGTTAATGCAATTGCTAGACAACGGCGGAGTGAAGGAAGAAAACTTTGTAGCATTTCATAAGGGGGCAAAAATGGTGGATGAAAGATATGCTATTACGGAACTTGAGCGAAAAAAAATTTTAACCACTTATTTTAAAAACGGAGTAGATGGACCACTAGACACTTTTCCTAGTAAGGAAAAACGGAAACTAATTGTTCTCCAACAAATTTCAACTAAATTTGAAACAGGAAAAAATTATACAGAAAAAGAAATCAATGATGTTCTTAAAGCGATTTTTCATGACTATGTGACATTACGACGATACTTAATCGAGTATGGATTTATGGAACGTGATCGAGATGGGTCTACTTATTGGACACGAACTTAAAATGGAGAGGAAGGATCGAGCCTTTTCGATCTTCCTTTACGTATCATTATTCTCCATTTCGATAACCTCAGCTTGAAAATGAGCGAGTATTTTGGAGGGCCTCTCACATTCTTTCACATCATTAAACAAGCATATAAGTTCATGATCTCCTAAAAATCTTACGTAAAAGCACGATATTCAACAATGCCTATTTTCAGATTCCTCAATATATGACAGCACTTCTTATATACTTCATTCATAACATATATGGAGAGGAGGTCTGAAGCATGGATCGATTTATTCTTTTAATGCTTGCGAGTATTTTAGCGGGGTTTGCCCTTCTAAGAGTACCTCTAAATGATACTTTTTTAGCAAGTTTAGCTCCTGTTACAACCATTATTGGCGTACTAGCTGTCGTTATCTTTGCACTTGTCATTATATACAAAGGAGTCATGGCACTCGTTCGTAAATAACCGTTTCATTGGGTCAGTTGTCAAAACTGGCCCCTTTTATGTAAACGCTTTATCAGAATTGCTGTGTTCATCCCATAAAAAACACTATATTTATAGTATTAATGTTTATTTAATAAGTTTAATAACTTAAAATAAAGGGTAATAAACTTTATGATTTTAGACGATAGCTGGAGGATAAAAATGGAATACAATTTTGAGAAGTCGTATAACCTAAAAGAATTTATTGAACTAAACAGCAAGAAATTTGAAAATAAATTATTGACTGAGGCCGTAAATGTGCGGGATAAAATTAATGAAATTCTGGCGATTGGCAATATCGATCTTGTCAATAATGCACATAAGCTTGTCGTATACATTATCGATGATGAAGAAGAAAAACTAACGCTTTTTGCCAAACAAGAAGGAATAGCTTGGGCGACACACTCTATAGATTTAAGCTTTAAACTGGAATGGATTCAAGCAATTCGAAGGACATTGTGGCGATTTATTCAAATCTATTACAAAATGAGCAACAATAAGCAGCTGAGTGATTTTTTTGATTTAGAACTACAAATTAACAATCGGGTCGATCAATTTTTGAATTCATTTTTTATCAGTTATTCTACATATAAGGATTCCTTGATTACAGCTCACAGAGAATTAGTTGAAAAACTATCAGTCCCAATCATCCCGATTACATCTGATGTTTGTATCCTCCCATTAATTGGATCTATTGATTCATTAAGAACGTCCATACTTGAAGACAAAGTGCTGACAGAGATTGGTCAAGCGCATATTCAAACGTTAATTATGGATCTTTCGGGTATTGCTGAGATCGAAAATGATATAATTGGAAATTTAATGAAGATAATTGATGGTGCGGCCTTAATGGGCTGTAATACAATCATTACTGGTCTTAGACCAGAAGTCGTAAGAAAAATTGTGAAGATTGGGGTCAAATTTGATTTTCACACGAAAACATTTGGCAGTCTTCAACAAGCATTAAAACAATTTATGAAATAACTTATTTTGAAAGGAGCTAGATGCTTAATGTACGGCAGATAGCTTTTTTCAATAATTGCTCCTTAAATCTCTTCATTTGAACCCTTTATTTTTTGAAACTCCACTACTGGATTGAGACCAAAATAGTCTTCAACCTTAACTACTTTAACGTTATTCATTTCCACTGCATCCATCGCGATTACCATTGTTCTTGGCGTTGCATCATCTGTACAGCCATCCTCAGAATTTACTTCTAAATACAAGCTAACCTCGGTCTTTTCTTCATTTAATTTTGCCAATTTATATTGTAAAGGACAACTGCTCGACTCGATTATTCCAAGAAAGATAGCTGACTGTTGATTCCAATCAATTTCAGCAGAATTATCTGTAAGGCGAAAGTGTTCCCACAGCGTATCAAAATCCGCCTGATTGGTCACCTTATAGACTAATATCCCCTGCTCCGATGATGAATAAAAATTTACCGGAAATGATTTTTCAGTATGAATTAAGTCACTTGGTACGGTTTGAGCACTTGTATTCCCGCAGCCTTGTAAAATGCCACCAGCAGTTAACAATATCATAAATACTAGAAATAGTTTATTGTGCATTGACGATCTCCCCCACATCAATCATATGTAAAAGAAAATAAAATTCCCCTACCTATAATGACGATCGACAAAAGGGATAGTTTCATTTTTTATATTACATTTCTGTATCTTTTGAATAATGCACGAAAATAGACAAAGGTAATTTTTTTGCTGAAAAAAGAATATGATTATTTCTTACAAAACAATTGAATTTAAAATTATGATGCTCCCAGTGAAAGGATGGACATTTCACAATTACAGCGATGCAAATCGCAGCATTACATCCTCTCCATTAAGATAAACCCTCTGCTAGCTTCATCTAATTAAAAATCGGAAGCTTACACCGTATAGCATTATCAAGTTATACAATTTTAACAAGGACGGGATAAACATATGGATCAATTGGTTCATCGAGAATACGCCAGTCAGAAGCTTTAATAACTGGAAGCACTTGACCATGTATCATCGTGACCTCGATAATTCCTTCAAGTTCAATCCAAGTGTCTTCCTTAAGGTCGGGGATTTGCTTGAACTCCGCTAACAACCCTAAAACACTTGCATCAGCAATGCAATGAGTGATGAGAAATCTTGCTAAAATAAATTGATGCTTGTCTAATCCTTGCTCTTTATAGACGAATCCACTTAATTTAATTTTGCGGCCAGCAAAATCTTCTGGATTAGAAATCATCTCCCCGTGATAGGACGAATACATATCTGGAGACATATTGATCAAGTCTGCCTGAGCAAGACTTGCTAACTTCCGATTATATTCCTCTTCTTTCATATGGTTTTCATTACTAATCATTTCATCATGGGTTTCCACAAGACTAGCATGAGGAAGTATTGAACCTTTATTGGCAGCAATCGAAGCGCCTAGGATCGTCGGCTGCAATGCAAAACCCGTTACTAACGGAAATAGAATAATGGCATAATTAATAAATTTTATAGTTTCTCCTTTATGATCATGAGAACATGCAAAGGAACAGTCAATGTGGATGTCACCTCTTTCCCAAATACGAAACAATTGCATTAAAAATAGAAAAAGGAAGACCCATGAAGCAATTATGCTCATTATTTCATATTTCGGATTAATATAATTGGAGATTTCTCCAGTCAAATGGAGCTTTATAAAAAATAAAGCAAAGGCTGCTAGTAAAGTTGCTTTTAGCAAATGTTGAAAACGAACTCGTACCACTTCTTTTCTCCCCTTTACAACCCAATTAAGCTAACAAATATGAACACAATAGCCGTTATGGTGACCAGTAAAGCAAATACAAACTTTGCGCGAAATACACTTAATAACATAATCGTATTTTTTAAATCGATCATCGGACCGTATACTAAAAAGGCTAGGATTGAGGTCGGTGTAAATAAATTCATAAATGAAGCACCAATAAAAGCATCAGCTTCCGAACAAAGTGATAGAAAATAAGCCAGCCCCATCATGACGATTGTTGAGCCTATTACCCCGTCACCTAATAATAACAGCGATTGTGCAGATACATAAATTTGTACAAAAGCGGCAATGAACGCCCCTATAATCAAAAATTTCCCCATATCGAAAAACTCATCAATAGAGTGCTTAATCATTCCTTCCAGACGTTGTAAAAATGTTTGGCTATGATGATGTACGTGATTTGAACTTGAATTATTTATCGCATGTTTTAATTGGTTCGTTTTATAAAAAACACTTATAATGCAAGCGATCATAAGTGCTGCAAGAAAACCTATCCCCATTCGCAGCAACGCCATTTTTGCATCATTTCCAAATGCCATATATGTTGATAAAACGACAATGGGATTAATAAGCGGACCCGTTAACATAAAACCTATTGCTACATAGATCGGAACCCCCTTTGCTACTAATCTCCTTATAATTGGCACGATTCCACATTCACAAGCAGGGAACAACGCACCAACAACACAGCCCATAAAGATCCCCAACCATCTATTTTTTGGAATCCATTTTCTGATATGTTCCTCGGAAATAAATGTTTGAATGAAGCCGGCAATGAACACTCCAATTAAAACGAAAGGAATTGCTTCTATTAGTATGCTTAAAAAAATAGTATTTAACTGTTGAAACGAATTAGGAAGATGATTTAATACTTGTTCACCAGCAAACTGACTGAACATCACAACATATACAACAATAACAAAAACTACTAATCCTGTAAGATCTAGTAAATAGGAATGCAGCTTATCCATTTCCTTATTCATCTCCCACCGCGAAAATTCGCTCTTCTGGATCTGTCTTTCAAATCTAGTATTGCTGAAAAGGTATAGTCTATTATATTTGCGACAACATCATTTATTACTGATATTTTTAAATAAAACGTAATTATTACTATTTACAATTCGTAATGATTACGATATTATCAATATCGAACTTATTTTTGAAAAGAGGTACTTAAATGAAACGAAATTTCATAATAGCACTTATTTTTGTCGTATCTTTATTTTTCTATGGCTGTAGCAACGTCCAGAAAAACGATGGGACTGAACAAACAACATCTTTAGAGGACGAGAAAAATAAATTGAGCATCTATACGACTCTTTATCCTCTTGAAGACTTTATTAAGAAAATAGGCGGAGATTATGTAGAAGTCGAAAGTATTATCCCAGCCAGGGCTGATGCACATAGCTATGAACCAACGACTAAACAAATGACAAGTATAGCCATTGCCGATGCGTTCATCTATAACGGCTTAAATATGGAACCTTTTGCAGAGAAAATTGCTACTTCCTTAAAAAACGAGAATGTAAAATTTGTTGAAGCTGCAAATGGTGTTGATGCCATTACTCATGAAGACCAGCATGAACACGAAGTTGACGAACATGCCCATGGTGATGATGAACACAGTCACGGAACTGAAGACCATGATCATGAACATGGTGGTGATGAGCACGAACACAACCATGACCACGGAGGAATCGATCCTCACATCTGGTTAGATCCGACGCGTGCTGTCAAACTTGCGGAAAATATTAAAATGGCTCTAATTGAATTAAACCCTGATGCACAGGAATATTTTGAAAATAATTTTATGGCATTGACTGATGAGTTGACAACACTAGATCAGCAGTTTAAAGATTTAGTAGAATCAAAGAATAATCCAGAAATCCTCGTATCACATGCTGCCTATGGCTACTGGGAGGAGCGCTACGGGATTAAACAAATCGCAGTATCTGGCCTTACGCCAGCAAATGAACCATCTCAACGCGAGCTTAAAAATATTGCAGAGCTGGCACAGGAAAAGCAACTAAAATATATTCTCTTCGAACAGAATGTTACATCTAAGATCGCAGAAATTGTAAAAAATGAAATTGGTGCTACACCGCTTTATTTATACACAATGGAGTCCATTTCAGAAGAAGAGAGGAATAATGGTGAGGACTATTTTAGCCTGATGAAAAAAAACCTTTCAACATTAGAACAAGCGCTGCAATAAAAAGACAAGGGCTATTTGCCCTTGTCTTTGCCGTGTTTAAACGAATTCTACTTCTACCCACTTTCTTATGCTATTAATAAACCAAATTTTGCGCGCAAACTTTAAATCATCTCTTGTAAGTATTCTTTCCTCAATTATGCCATTTGTTAATAATTGCTTTCGAAACGTTCCAGCGAGCAGTCCGCACCCCACAGGAGGAGTCCAAAGCTTGTCCTCCAGTTCTACTACAATATTTCCATTCGTAAATTCTGTTATCTCTCCACTTTCATTCCACAAAAGGACATCAAAGACATGGGGAAACTTGTTTTGAAAATGACGATATAGAGCTCGATTAGTTGTTTTATGAAATAAAAAAAGGCTTGCACTATTTACTGGTTCATCGGCAAGAATCACCTGATGGGCTGTCTGAACCGTAGTACTAAAAGGATGAGATTCTATCGTCACTTCCCCGTTTTCACTTAAAAGAAGGCGTACTCTCCATTGTCCCGCATTTTTACTAGTTGCCAACTTTAAGAGCCTTTTTTGCAAGTTTTCATCTGAAAAAGCATAGCCAAAATACGATGCCGAGTGGCGCAACCTTTGCAGATGCTCCGCAAGCAAGAAAAATTCCCCATCTTCTAAAAGAATTGTTTCGAGCAACTGAAATTCTGTTCGTATTTCTTGAAGAATACTTGCTTTCGCAACCACTTCATCGTACTCACCCGTTGTCGTTGAATCCCACGTTATTCCCCCACCAACGCCATATGTAGCCCTTTTTGTCTTTTCCTCAATCAAAATCGTTCGGATCGGAACGTTAAAAATTGCTTCCTTATCAGGTGTAATATACCCAATCGCTCCACAGTATACTTCCCGCGGTTCTCTTTCTAACTCAGAGATTATCTCCATTGTTTTAATTTTGGGAGCCCCAGTAATTGAACCGCAAGGGAAAAGAGCTTTAAAAACATCGGTAATGGATGTATGTTCCGGAATCATTGATGTAATCGTGGAAGTCATTTGAAAAACAGTAGGATACGGCTCAATGTTAAATAGCTGCTCTACCTTCACTGTACCTGGCTCTGAAATCATCCCTAAATCATTACGTAATAAATCAACAATCATGACATTTTCAGCTCGATCTTTTTCTGAACTTTGCAATGACTTTTTATAATTTATATCTTCGACATAAGTGCGACCGCGTTTAATCGTACCCTTCATCGGCCTCGTCGTCATTTCATTGCCGTTTAAATGAAAAAATAATTCAGGTGAAGCCGACAAAATGCGATGTTCACCTATGTTCAAATACGCACAATAGTTTGATGACTGTGCTTTTTTCAGGTGTTTAAAAAAAGCAAGATCATCTCCTTCAAATTCAGAATGCAGACGAAGGGTAAAATTAGTTTGATACGTGTCACCATATTCTATATGCTTCTTAATCATTTCTATAGCTGCATCATATTCATCTCTTTGAACAGAAGGCTGCCACGAAGTAGTCTGATAAGAACCACAACTGTTTAACGGTAAATGGTCGATATCGGCAAAAAGCCCAAACCATAGTAACGGCATTTTACTGCCTTCTCTTACTTTAAATGCCGGATCAAATGCTGGAGCACTTTCATATGTAAGAAATCCCGCTGCATAATATCCTTCCTCTACAGCCTCTTCAATTTTTTGTAAACTCGGAATTACCTCTTCAATTGTCTGGGCCATAATGATTTTTTCTGGGTCGCTAAAGGTATGGGGCGTGATCTGACCTTTGGCTGTAGCAAATTCAAAAGATAATAATGGTGACTTTCGATTTTTATCATTCATGATTGATATTCCTCAGTTCAGTAAAGTTTTGAATCATTTTTAACCCAGACTCCGTCAAAATTGATTCTGGATGAAATTGTACGCCCTCAAGCGGGTGGTATTTATGGCGGATGGCCATGATTTCTCCCGTTTCCGTTGCAGCACTAATAACAAAATCAGTTGGGAGGGGATTCTCCACAATTAAAGAATGATATCTCATTACAGGCAAGGGGGTTTGAATGCCACGAAACACCCCTTTTTCGTCATGCTTAATATACGATACTTTCCCATGCATGGGTTGAGCTGCTTTTTTTACGATCCCTCCAAAAGCATGTGCAATGATTTGATGTCCAAGACAGACACCCAAAATCGGGACTGACTTATACAATTGCTGTATCACTTGCAAACAAATTCCTGACTCTTGTGGATTCCCTGGTCCTGGCGAAATAACAATGTGTGTTGGTTTAAGACTCTTCACTTCATCTAAAGTTATTTGATTATTACGGACCACTTTCACACCAAAGCCGCATTCACATATATATTGAACTAAATTGTATGTAAAAGAATCATAGTTATCAATGACAAGTATCAAATTTCACTTTTCTCCATTTCACTATTATAAAAACATTCCTATTATAGCGGATCGCTCTTACTTCTGTGAAGATTAACGACTATTTCATCTCATTTATAATCGCTTCCACCAATGGCGGAAGCCAATCCTCTAAATCAGTAAACGAAAAACCTTTATCAACAGCTTTTTTATTCGACATATACCACGATTCAGATATCGCATAAGGTGATAAAGTATCTTCCTCCCCATTGGATACAACGTTTGCCTTGTTGCCTGTGTGCGCTTCAATTATTTTTATTAGTTCATTTAAGGATATCTTTCCATTTGCAGTAGCATTGAATGGTCCTTCGATATCGGTTTCCCCCGCCCATTGTAAAAAACGGGCAGCTTCTTCCGCATGAATATAAGACATTTCTGACCCCATATTAGCAAAACCAATCGGCTCCCCGTTCATCACACGTTCAATATGGAAATGCAAGCGTCTTGTATAATCATCGCTCCCCATGACAATAGGAAAACGTACAGCAACAACTGGAAATTTGGCATACTTAAAAAACACCGCCTCAGCCTGTCTTTTCCCCTCCCCATAAGAAAAATCCGTGCTGTTTCCCATCGTAATTTCATAAGAATAAGGATCAAAATCTGCTTCATGCTTTTCTCTTCCATCCATCGTATATGTCGATAAAGTTGAAGTAAACACTAGTTTGTTAATTTTCCCATTGAAAACCTCACAGAAATCATATGCTTCATTTGGAGAAAAACAAATATTATCAAAAACAAGATCAAATGTGCGATTTTTTACTTTCTCCGCAAATTGCTGTTTATTTTTTCGATCAACTGCAAGATGCTCAACTTTATTACCAAATGGATTTCCAGACTGTCCACGTGTAATAATTGTGACATGATGCCCATCTGCGATTAAAAGCTCCACTAATTTACGACCGAAAAAACGGGTTCCCCCTAGGACAAGGACATTTTTCATTTTCAAATCCTCCTAAAAAGTAAGAATAAGAGTATTCTCTAAAATTCATTTATTATGGCCGCTCAACTGTACAGCAAACGACCTCGTACATTAAATTTATATTCAACAAACAGTGCTAACTTCCTGCTAAAAATATTTATTAAACAATATTGTCGATAAAACAATTTTTGGTTCATTTCGTGCAAAAACCTTGGTTTTTACGCCTTTCACTACGTATATTCCATAAACCAGTAGATTTTCTCCTAAGCGTATCCTGAAATCAAAGAAAAAATAAGCCAAAAAATCAACACTGGCATATCAAAAAAACAAAAATAAGAAGCCTGCTAACAGAATGGCAGCAAGCCTCTTATCAATTCTCTTCCAAAGATATTAACTTTTGAAAAACGCGTTCACTTAAAAGCTCATAGCCTTGTGCATTCAAATGTAATGAATCACTAAATAAATGTTTTTCTTCATCATTCAGAAACAAATCTGCTGTTGGGACAAAGTAAGTTTGTTGGAAAGCTTGCGCCGCCTTTCTCAATGATTGGTTCCAGCCTTCAATCGTTTTGAAAATTTCTGTTTCATTTTCATATTCAATATACGGATGGTAAAGCCCTAAAACAATTATTGGAGCATGTTGATTATGCTGTCTTAAAAGCTCAATGATTTGATTAAAGCGGACTAAAAAAAAGTTCTTTCCTTTCGATAGGTTTTCTTTTGGAAGCGGATTAAATACGTATTGCGCACTTTGGCGAAAATCATTTGTACCAATGTAGAGAATAATATAGTTTGCTTGACGAACTCTTCTTAATATCTTTCTTTGCTGTAATAGTTGTAATATGTCATTCGACGTAAACTTCGGTACACCAAAGTTTTTCATTCGAACTGTCTGATCTATTGTTTCAAGTCTCTCCTCTACTCTACCTACATAACCTTTCTTTAATGGATCACCTGTTCCATATGTGATCGAATCACCGAAGGCAACAATTTGCAAAGCACGACCAGCGGAAGAAGATGGAAAACAGATGGAACATGCAATTGTCATCATGATCATAGAAACGATATATTTTTTCATTGAAAAAGACCCCTAATAATTGCTTATTAGGAGTCTTCCCTAATCCTGTTTATAACATGTATTACACTCTCCGTTGCTTACTACCCCCATCAACCGCATATTTTTTCGAAAAGTCAAGCTTTAACTCGATTAATGGTTGAGCAATTTTACGAATCCATTTGCTGGACAAAATACCTGTTAGGATTAACGACAGGAAAATTAACACAATAATTTGCTCTGATTCACTTAATACTTCTTCAAATTGACTGTTTCTAAAGTATTTCACAAAAAAGCCATGTAATAAGTAGACATAGATTGAACCTGTTCCCCATTTCGTAAAGAAGTAACGCCGGCGAGGTACTAAGGCTAAAAAGCTTAAAGTAGCAAGCAAGGCTACCACATATACGCCAAGGCGAATGAAACCGCCATTAATCTCATATTCATTCACGACATCATAAGGCTTGGAACCGAATAGCCATCTATATTCAAAAGTTGGGGCAATATAGACAACGAGAAAAATGGTTAATAAAATTCCAAAGGATAAATAGCGAAACTTAATATGCTTAACCTTTTCGAAATGTTCCTTTTTTAAGTAATAGCCAAGAAGAAAGAAAGGAAAAAACACAAAAGTTCGAGATAAACTTAAAAAGTTGCTGATTTCATTAAAATAGCCCACAGCAATTCCTATAGCAACAGCGATAGACAAGGAAATAACTGGTGACCATTTGGCAAACACAAACAGCATTACATTCCAGCAAAACAAGCTCATTAAAAACCATAGAGACCATTGAGGATCTAATGGATTCATTGCTGTGACACTTTGATCGATAAGAAAATAATAGTAGAGCGAATAAATCGCCTGAAAAATTAAATAAGGGATAATCAATTTTTTAGTGATTTTTTTGAGATAGCCCTTTTGATAAAAACCCTTTGCAAAGAAACCTGAAATTAGAATAAATGCCGGCATGTGAAATGTATATAGTGTCGTATAAATCGAATAGATAAATTTGTCTTCGTGTATATAGGACTGGATTAAATGGCCAAATACAACAAAAAAGATAAGAAAAAACTTCGCATTATCATAGTAAGCTTCTCTATTTTTCATATTCAAACCTCCCAGTTGCTTTTATAGACTACCATACCCTATTTCTATACGTCTATAACATTCGAGAGGTTGTATTCTAGATTTGAATTTTTTAACAACACTGTAATATTCCTGTAATCACCTAACATTTCTATTACATAGTCCGCAAAAGTTTATTATTACAATATAACAATTTTCGACAGAAGCCTTTTGAAATGTCGATGAGAACGAGCAATAATAATCCAGTTTACATAATAATGTTATTGTATATTTTTGTCGCTATTTAAATAAACCTGAAAGGCCATCAATTTTAAAGTGCCTTTGTTAAGCCTCCATCGACTATTAGCGCTTGTCCGGTAATATATGTATTCGCATCGGAAGCCAAAAATACAACCGTTTTTGCAAATTCTTGCGGGTCGCCGTAGCGCCCCAATGGAATAGCTGCTTGTGCTGCATTTTGCAAGTCTTCAATGGTCATTTTTTTTCTTTCCGCCTGCTGTTGATCAATTTCAATAACCCGATCTGTAGCAAATTTTCCCGGTCCAACAGTATTGATCAATATATTATCTTTCGCTAATTCTTGCGATAAACTTTTTGATAAACCGTTTACCCCTGCTCTTAGAGTATTTGATAATAATAATCTGTCTAATGGTTGTTTAATGGAAATCGAAGCAATATTGACAATTTTCCCTCCACCATTTTTTCTCATATATGGAAGTACTTCACGAATAGAACGAATATAGCTAAGCAATGTTAATTCAAATGCTTCCTGCCACGCCTGATCATCAAGATCGTCAAAATTTCCTGCACGCGGCCCTCCGCAATTGTTGACTAAAATATCGATCGTTCCAAATGCTGAAACCGTTTTTTCGACAAGTTCCTTTATATCCGTTAATTTCGTAATATCGCAAGGCTGTGCCTGCACTTCACCGCTTACTTCTCTCATTTCCCTCGCAACTGTTTGCAATGCTAACGCATCTCGACTTGTAATCATGACCCGTGCACCCTCACGAACAAATTCTTGAGCAATCGCTTTTCCGAGTCCTTTACTAGATGCTAAAACCAATACTGACTTCCCTTTTAACCCTAAGTCCATTATGAATTCCCCCTCTTTTTTATATTCTACACTCTTTTCCAACCATTTTAGAAATAAAACGTTTACAGAGCTTTCAGCCTTAAAAATCATTCTCAGTATTAGAATGATGGTCATGGCTTTAATCTTAAAATAGATGATTGCAAGAAATCCCGCTTTCCACAACGCTTTTCTTTAATTTCATGCATGGTACTTAATTTATTATTGGAATGATGGTAAAATAGTATTGCTATCACAAGGTGATATAAATCACATGTCGTATCATATAATATGACAGTAATGGCGAAATTTATTGTAAAGGACTACTTAAAGTGATAAATGAGAATCAAAGTACACTGGCGATTCCAAAACGACCTTTGTCCAAAATTATTGCTGCCACTGTTAAGGCAGGTATTATTAAATCCAACTTAATACCAATGTTTGCTGGTTTGACCCTCGCAATTTTTACGTATCAAAAAAATTTAGTTGAGGTCTACCCAAACGTTATTTATGCTTTTATCGGAACTACGCTCGTCATCGCCGCAGCTGGCGCCTTCAATAATCTTTATGATCGGGATATTGATGCGATTATGAAACGGACTCGTAATCGACCAACTGTTACAGGTGAGGTTTCACCTAGCACTGTTTTTGTGTTGAGCATCGTGATGTCAATCTTAGGAATTAGCATTCTCGCTTTGGCGACCTCATTGGCAGCTCTACTTGGCTTTCTCGGATTATTTTTTTATGTCGTACCGTATACGATGTGGTCGAAGCGAAAAACGATTTATAACACGGAAATTGGCAGTATTTCTGGCGCAATGCCTCCACTTATCGGTTGGGCGGCGATACATCCCGATATTACCCATCCAGCAATCATCGGCCTTTTTGTTGTTACCGTTATTTGGCAAATGCCTCATTTCTATGCGATTGCTATTCGTAACCATGAAGAATACGAAGCGGCGAAGGTTCCTATGCTCCCGGTCGTAAAAGGAGTAAAAAGAACCTATACACAAACTAATATTTACCTATTTATTATGGTTGCGATGAGCTTTCTGTTTGGCACTTTAAGTCTTGGACTAATGCTCGTTGCCTTGATCTTGAGTGTCGGTTGGCTTATTTTGAGTATTTATGGCTCCAAAAAAATGGATGCAAATAAATGGGCGAAATCAATGTTTATATATTCCCTCTTGCATATGACCATTCTTTTTTCAACTGTGATCATTTATTCATTAATGGGAATCTTCTTTTTTCAATAAATGAAACGGCGTTTAGTTTAATGGACTAAAACGCCGTTTTCTATCCTATACTTTCTTATTTAAAATGCCTAAATATTCAATCCATGGTCCTACATCGATGCGGTATCTTTCCGCCATCACTCTAACCATTTGAGCAATATGGGTCAAATCGTGAACGACCCATGTAGAAATAAGTTCTCTAACCTTTACAGCTCCAAACGCCGGATGAAAACCTTTTTTCTCTAAATGAATTTGCGGATCGACGAGATCTTTTAAGCGCTCAATGTTCCGAATTCTGATTATTTGGAATTCCTCCAGCTTTTGTTCAATTTCAGTTGTTCTTTTTTCCTGCAAATGCTTATTGCGATCAAACGGAGGAAATGGTTTATTCTCGCCTTCTTGCAGGATAAATTCTAAACGCACCAACCAATTGCTATGCTCTGCTTCAATGAGATGGTCAACTATTTCTGAAATATTCCAAGTATCTTTCCCTTCATTGCACTTTAGCCATTCTTCAGATAAACCGGAAAGGAAAAACTGCAGTGTTTTAGGTGTCCTTTCTAAAATTTCGATCGCTTCTTCCAGCTTAAAATTCATCTCTACTTTCCCCTCACTTTCCTATATTTAAAAATCACTACTATAGCTTTTCGAAAGGCTTTGGAAAACCATATAGCTTTTGATTCATTGCTAGTGAAACCTTTTTATTGAAAGATTCTCTAACTCCACCGTAAATGCCCCTGCACTGCACTTACTCATGCAAGGCATCCTCATTATTCGATTATAAGCATGTCATTCTCATCAAACTGCCACATTTCTCCATACGCTACTTCCCAATAATAGCCATCAGGATCTGAAAAATAACCGCTATATCCACCCCAGAATACCTTTTCAGGCGGTTTAACAATTTTTCCACCTGCTGCTTCCGCCTTTTTCATCATTAAATCAACTTCCTCTTTTGATTTTCCGTTATAAGCAATTGTTATCCCGGAAAATCCGTTTCCTACAGGTGGATTTTCCGCATTTATATCCTTCGCTAATTCCTCTAATGGATAGAGTGCCAATCTTGTTCCCCCGTTCTGAAAAAAAACAACCTCAGGTTCTTTTTCTGATACAGACGTCTTAAAACCAAGTCCATCCCGGTAAAAAATAAGCGATTTTTTCATATCTTTAACACCTAATGTAATCAAGTTTATTCGATTCATGGACAAGCCTCCTTTTCATTCATTTTACCACATCATTCAACCTATTTATTTCCAATGTATCCATAATTTCTTTATTCTTTCTTTGAATGTGAGAAGAAGCGTTTTCTCTCCACTTGCGGTTTTTTGCTTATTCCACTCATTCATACTGGCAACGACAATTAAAATTGAGCCTGCAATGAGCAAATATGCCCACCAAGGAAGGTTTCCCCAAAAAGGACGCGTTTGCATGAAAACATTCAATAAAAGAACTCCAATTCCAATAAAGAAAAATGATTTTATTTTAACAAAAACTCCTGCAACAATTGACACTAATGATAAAGTTCCAAGAATTAGAGCATCATAGATTGTTGACGATTGTAACCCATCTACGACGAGAACAACAGAGACAACTAGAAGAATCCCCCATTGCAGTTTTGCTGTCACTTTTTCGTAACGGCCTTTCAAACAGAGACGTAAAAAAATCGATAAAAGCACGAACGGCAAAACATATACTTCAGCTTTTAAAAGCTCATGCACCGCAAGGTTGGATACGAAAGAATAATAAGGCTGTAGCAAAAATGCTCCACTTATAAAAATGGGGAGCCACTTATATTCGCTTGGAATTCGATTTCTCTGCAACCAAATCGTTGCTGCAATCAAGGAACCTGGTAGTAATCGAGTCCAGAGAAAGGGATGTTCAAAGCTGTACATCGCTGCAAAATAAAGAAGCGCAATAAGTGTATAGACATCAACAACAAGAAATTCTTTCTTTTTTTTCTCATAAAAAGAGGTAAAAAACCATCTGCCTGCAGCAAGAAAAATAAGCCCAAAAACAGCTAATGTGAATAATTCGCTCAATGTAGTAAACGGATAATAGGCTAAATACTGTCTTACTCCTGCATAAATAAACAGTGCGGGGATAACAACAAGCATTTTCCACTTATATATATGAAGAAGTACCATTATTCCTACCGCATATAAGATCATAATGATAAAAGTGAATGTATGAAACGGGTACATATTGAGTAAGACGCCTATGCCAAGCAAAGAAAACGGTACTAAATAATAAAAAATCCGTTGTTTATAAGCTCCGCCGGAAAATTTCCATACCGCCGCAATCGCCAAACTAGTTAAAACAAAGCCATACTCAAGCTCCATCGTTTCGAAATGGGCAAGTACACCTGTAAAAGCAGCATATATTGAAGTAAATGAGCCATATAAAAAGAACTTCCTCAGCCATTCCCACTGTGTAAGTCTCGTACTAACTCCGTAAATCAGTGCAGCTACCCAAAAGCTCCACATGGCAGATTTCCCATGAATAACTAATGTGAGTAATAGAGCAAAGGGCATATACATATGAGCAACAAAAGCAAATGCACGGTACATATTCAAATCCCGAGCTTTTACTAGAATGGAAGTGACAAAAAGGATTGCAGCACCTGTAATAGCATAGAGAATACCAATTTCCCAAATTTGTTCAATCAATGTATAATAGCTCATCAAGAAGACAAGCCCAATTACATACGGAACATATCGGTTCCTAGTAAAATGGTATAGCCATGCGTACATTACGATACCACCAACAAATAACAAGCTGTGAACCCACTGCTCGTTGCTAGATACAACCATTCCTGTTAAAAGGGCAAGGGTATAAAAAGCTTGAGCAGTGTAGAAATGATTTCGCTTTAAAGCTGGAATTTTAATAAAAAAATAAAAGCCTGTTATACTCAAACTGGCACATGCAAATTGGAGAGCTGGTCCTAACTGACTCACGATTAAATGGGAACCTCCGATTAATTCCTCATATATAGCTAACACAGCTAGCCCAGTAGCAATTGGCACAAGCCATTGTGCAGTTCGTTTCAGCTCCTCCCGTGTTTCCTTTACGATGCTTATATAGGCGCTGATGCTAAACAAAAATAAAATGACAGCACTTTCCCACCATGCATACATGGATACAGATGCATAGACTGCAACAAGCATGTAAACCCAGCCAACATCTCGGGCAGGCTGCTTCATTAGTTCCAGCACTCTTGCTTTCACATAAACCCCAAAACCTGCAAACATGACAAATCCTATTAAAGCAAGCATTAATACAAATGGTGTTAATTCAATGAACTGCTTAAGGAGAAGTACTCCTTGCACCAACACAACTGACATAAACACTGCGCTTAAATAGCGGAAAAGCAATTTTTGAGTGGCATGACTCAAATATAAAAAGTTAATGCTAATGACGAAATAGCTAAGAAGCAATGTTAACGACGGTTCTCCCCAATTAATCAACATCGCCTCAAAGCTGATATAGATGAAAACAAGTCCTGACACGACAGCACTCGTGACCATAAAAATCTTCTTCCAAGGGTATTGCTGATCGAGCACAAATGGAATGAGTAAAAAAATGAAGCCGAGCAAACTATAGAGAACCGGGCTAATTTGTACGAATACAGATGCCTGCACAAATTGAAAAACACCGTATATGAGCATGACGCTAAAGACAAAATGAAATTCCTTGCGGCCAGTTACATAAACCATTGACAAATAAACAGCTGCCGTCAACATTAAATTAAAGCCCAAAAACATATTTGAATGATACAGAACCAACATGAGGACTGTCGTTAAAATCAAATTCGCCTGGGCAAAATTTACGAACTCCCGAATAAAAAGCTTAGCAACATCTTTCTTTCTCACTCGATGATATAAATAAATTGACAGAGCTTGAAACAGCATCATCCCAAGGAAAAAGCTGTCTTCACTCAAACGTAATGCTGAAAAGAAATAACCTATTCCAATGGTGAATGTTATATATGTAAACCACACGAATAAACGTGACTTCATTCTGTTGGCAAAAAGGAAATAAACCGGGAGAAGTAGGATACAGCTTATGAGTGCAAATAAATAACTCCCCTCCCCATAAATGGATAAATAGCTTCCCAATAGTTGAAACCAAGCAATTGATAATAAAAAGATCGGTAAAAATAAGCTTCCCAGGACGATAAATGCAAAACCTGTTTTATCAAGCTTAAGCACTTTCATTGCCAAATAGGCAATTCCATAGAACAAAAAGGAAATGAGCCCGATAGAACCGGCCTTTGTCGCGCTTGACATCGTCTCCCAATTACTTGTGGCCACATACAATCCACCAATTAACAGGAGGATCACTCCTGTATTTAACAGCCACGTAATATTTCGCTCTCTAATTTGTTCATCTGTTTTCTTTTCAAGAGCTTTTGAATGGTTAGGTTTCAAGCTTTTTTCCACTTTTGGCTTTGGCGGCATTTCAGGTTTGGGCTGCGCCACTTTTTTTTCAGTCTTTTCGACTACTAAATCCAAATAGTACGTTTCATGTGCTTTTACCACTTCATCATAAAAATGAGCAGGAATATAGTGGTTTTCTTTCAATTTCTCTAATTCTTCTTTGACAACTTGTTTCTTCAATTTTTCTGATAGAGGCATCATGCAAACTCCCCTGCCTTATATTTACTTTTTTAGTTGAATTTACTTATTGTGTAATTTTACACTATTTAGGAATAAAATCAATATATTCTCAACAAAAAAATACAGACTATAAACAAACTCGGTGAAATCAAGTTTGTCTACAGTCTTTTCTGATTTTGAATATTTATCAAGAGTTATGTAGAGGTGATAAAAATATGATGACGAGAAATCTTATTGCAGAAATAGACCCATTGGAAATGATTACAATAGACCAGTTGGTACCTCAAAATCATTTGGTACATAAGCTCGAATCTATTATTCCTATTTATGCTAAATACATTTCTTGACACAACCCCTATTTAATGATTATGTTATAATTGGGTATATTTTAAAAAAATATATCATAAAGAGAAGTAACCGTCCTGATATCAGCTTGCTAATGCTAAAAAATCAAGATGGTTATTTATTTTCAATGCTAGTATTTGCCCTTACAATATTACTGATTGTATTGCAATATTTTCTCCGTTATTTCTTTTTTGAGTTCATTTGTAATTTTCGGTGGATTTGATTTTAACATCGGCTTAATCAGCTTCGCCAGCGTTCCTGTTGCTTGTAAATCTAAACTCGCATTAATAAACGTTCGATTGCTCTTTAAACTTTTCATCTCAATACTCCCATGGCCGTTGAATCCCTCATTCTTTCCTTCCACTTGAAACGTCATTCTTTTTGGAGCATGTTTGCTTAATATTTCAACTTCAAACTCTAATTTCTTTTTTATAAATCCAAAATCGGTGGTAAATATCCAATTGGATTGACTCTCATTGATCATTTCATGACTGACATATCCTGGAACGAGTGGTCCCCAATGACTAAAATCCTCCATATATGCCCAAACCGATTTAAGTGGTGCATCAATAATCAAGCTGTAAACCTTTACCAAACATACCCTCTCCTCTGTTCTTCTTCCGAAAAAAGATTCTTGTTATAAAGGGTATTCAGCAAGTTTTGTGAACATGACTTTATCGAGCTTATGTATTTTTTAGGACGATCATTAAACGCTTGTTTCTTACTGTTTTTTCTTCCTCTGTTGCTAAGTCATATTTTTTTAATGGCTTTGCTAAATAGAATTATTGTTAAAATGATTTTGGGCTCATTTCATGTGAAACCAAAGTTTCACATGCCTTTCATATAACCGAAAGGTCTTCATTAAAAAACTGCACAAACAAAGGGGCAAATTCCTTGGGTAAATAGGTACTCTGTGCTTCATACTTATTTCTAACATCCTCTATGGTATGATCAAGCTTACATTCACTCATTCAATAACCTCCAGAAACGTTTTTCTTTTCTATTCTACCTATACAGAAAAAGGAATCAATCTACAACAAGAAATTGTCTTACTTTTTCCATTTATTAGTGGTATGATGAAAAAGATATTGAATTATAAAGGGGGAAACTCATATGTCCTATCCAAATGCAAGGGAAACAATCGATCTATTAAAGGCTCTTGTATCCATTCCAAGCCCGACAGGCAACACATTTGAAGTTATAAACTATGTAGAAAAATTTCTTAGTGAACTCCAAGTTGATACATATCGTAACCGAAAAGGCGGTTTAATTGCCACATTGCCAGGAACTGATTCTTCCAGGCACCGAATGTTAACGGCACATGTTGACACATTAGGAGCGATGGTAAAAGAAATTAAACCGAGCGGACGGTTAAAAATCGATTTAATTGGCGGTTTTAAATTTAACTCCATCGAGGGAGAGTATTGTCAAATTGAAACAAGTTCTGGTCGTAAATATAGCGGAACAATATTGATGCATCAAACCTCCGTCCATGTATATAAGGACGCTGGAAAAGCTGAGCGCAATCAGGAAAATATGGAAATACGCATTGATGAAGTTGTCAAAAGTGCCGAGGATGTTCGAAAGCTCGGGATCGAAGTCGGTGATTTTGTTTCATTTGCGCCGAGAGTTGAAATCACGCCAAGCGGCTTTATAAAATCACGACATTTAGATGATAAAGCAAGTGTAGCGATCCTCTTACAATTAATTAAACATTTAAAAACAAATGAGGTTTCATTGCCTCATACAACCCACTTCCTTATTTCCAATAACGAAGAAATTGGTTATGGTGGAAACTCAAATATCACACCAGAGACGGTCGAATATTTAGCGGTTGATATGGGCGCGATGGGTGACGGCCAATCTACAGATGAATATACAGTTTCAATTTGTGTGAAGGATGCAAGCGGGCCATATCACTATGGACTTCGCAAGCATTTAGCCAAACTTGCTGAAGAATATAATATTGAGTACAAGTTAGATATTTATCCTTATTACGGTTCTGATGCATCTGCAGCCATTCGCTCCGGTCATGATATTGTACACGGATTAATCGGGCCTGGAATCGACTCATCCCACGCATTTGAACGGACGCATCAGTCAAGTATTGAAAATACAGGAAAATTGCTGCACCACTACGTACTTTCAGAAATCATTAGCTAAGCTTTTGCATACCCATAGCTAATGATCGACAGCTCGAATAAATGATGACGGACTGTCTGTTTATTTTTTTGTTTTCTAACGAATTTCATTATTTAATGTCGGTATTGATTATGGCTCATTTCGTGTGAATCCAAAGCTTCACGCAAAATGAGCCAATTATCGTTTGATCAAAATCATCTATCATCGTTTAGCAAAGCTAATGAAATAAAGGAGGTTAGAGCTATAGCGTGAAGGTGCTTCTCCCTTATTAAAAAAGGTTAAGGGGCCATAAAAAGTGGGTTATTCCTTCTTTCAATTAATTAGAGGCGTATTCCTCCGTGCTTATCACTGCACAAACAATAAAGCATCTATTTTTTCAAAAACAGAAACCGATAGTATCAACTCTATGCCCGACTTTTCGTCGCAAGAAAACCAGAAGAAAGCTATAGCTAATCCTTTTCATAACGATGAAAAGGATGGTGAAACCCCTTTTTAAGCCCCTTTATGCCTTTTATTTCGGTCGATTTCGCAAAAAGTTTTCCGACGCAAACCCTCTTACCTCTTCCTCAGAGTAGTATTTTAATAACTCATTAATTAAATTTTGTGTCTCCCCTGCATGTGCTAATCCGGGTATTTTTCTGTCAATACCATCAAAATCGGAGCCTAAACCGATTTGTTTCACACCTCCAAGTTCACACAAATGCTCAATATGTTTGATTAGATCGACTATCGTCGCTTGCCCATTTTTTCTCACAAATTCAGGATAATAAACGACATGGATCATGCCACCTTTTTTCAGCAGTTCTTTAATTTGTGAATCAGTTAAGTTCCTTCTATGATCACAAAGCCTTTTCGTATTAGAATGACTGGCAATCGGATATTTAGCTATGGCAATGACATCCCAAAAAGCTCTTTCGCTTAAATGAGAGACGTCCGTCAATAATTGATGCTCATTATTAAAGTGCACAACTTTTTTTCCGAAAAACGTTAATCCTGCTCCTCTTTGTTCACCTGCGCCATCTGCAGCAAGATTGGCATAATTCCATGTTAAGCCAACAGAGCGGACGCCGAGCTGATATAAAATAGCAAGCTTGGTTAAGTCATTTCCTATGGCATCAACTCCCTCTAAAGTAAGAAGAGCTCCGATTTCGCCATCCTTTAAATGTTCAAGCTGTGACCATTCTGTAATATGTTTGATGTCTTTATTTTTAGCAAGGATTTCTACTTGAAACAGCCTTACTTGTTCAAGAACGATATCAAATAAACTAGACGATTTCAAAACCGGATCAACAAATAGTGCGAACGCTTGAACTTTCACTTTTCCTTTTCGCAATCGCTCTTTATTCGTATCGATGGTCGAATCCGTCTGGAAGGAAATCGCTCCACCTGCTTCCCATAGCTTTAATAAGGCATCGCAATGCATATCAATGATTTTCAAGTTTGTCACACCAAAGCTTTCTTTTTAAGCTCCTGATATTGCATATACAGCTTCTTTGTGATCTCTCCTGGAACACCTTTATCGATAACTGTGCCATCAATTTTGACAATCGGAAGCACTTCGACGAGAGTACTTGTCATAAATACTTCATCCGCCTCCAAAAGCTCTTTCGGACTAAAATACCTTTCCACAAAAGGGATATTCAGTTCTTCGGCTGCTTGTATTACTGCCATCCGCGTTATTCCCGCTAAAATATGGTTGCTGAGTGGAGTCGTGATAACTGCTCCATCTTTGACCATATATATATTGGAGCTAGTGCCTTCAGAAATAAAACCGTTTCTTACCAGTATCGCTTCAAAGCAACCTGCTTCCTGAGCTTCCTGCTTCGCTAAAATATTCGGCAATAAATTAAGTGATTTTATGTAACATTTCGCCCATCTTTCATCATCATGGGTTATGGCATGAACGCCATTCACTCGATATCCTTCAGCCAGAGGCTCTGTATCCTTTAATGTCATTGAAATCGAAACGGGAACATCAGGAAACGGATGGTTTCTTACTGCGATCCCTCTCGTAACCTGTAAATATACTTTACCATACTGCAGTTCCGCTTTTTCAATTCCTGTAAGAATCAGAGTACGAAAATCCTCGAGTGTTTCACTAATCGGCAATTTTATTGCTTCGCAGCTTTCTAAAAGTCTTTGCAAATGTTCTTCGAGCATAAAAGGTTGCCCATTGTAACATTGGATCACCTCGTACACTCCATCCCCAAACTGATGTCCTCTTTCTTCAATCGGTATAACTCGCTCATCCAACTGAACAAATTTTCCGTTAATATAACCTAAATCCATCTTTATCTCACCTTTCCTTATGTACTTTAATTTTCCTACTACTAAAATACGCTTTTTTCTGAAAATATGCTATAAAGAATTCTGCTTCCCCCATTTATTTCTTTTTGAAAAATTTTTAGTAAAATCTCAATGCTTGTCCATACCAAACTTTAATTCGTGCATAGAATATAGTACTCACAACCCATCTACTCCTTTTTGAAAGGAAGCACTTCGAATCGTGCTTCCTTTTTTTCTTGTTACAATTCATCAGAAGTTAGCTCGTCATAGTTTGATGATAACAATTTAATGTTATCACTTATATTAGAACAAATTTTTAGTACATTCATTCCATCTTCTCCTGTCACAAATGGCGTCCTGTCCATTTCAACAGAATGAATAAAATCGTAAAGTTGACTCTTTAATGGATTAAAATGTGGAATTTCAATTGTTTCCAATAACTTCTGCGGAATTTTCACATTATCATTTTGAATAGAAAAATAGGTTGTTTGATTAACTTCTATTTTATTTCTCAAAAGATCGACTTTAAATATTGCCTTTTCCGTAAAAATTCTAATCGTCCGAATTTTTTCCTGCGATTTGTAGCTCGCCGTTAATTGCGCAACTGTTCCGTTATTGAAAAGCATACTTACGATGGCATGTTTTGGCATCTGTTCTGACGTTTTTCCGATTGTATTGAAGTGAATCATTTCAGAGCCTAATAATTCTTTTAAAATGTAAATATCATGAATCATTAAATCGAAAACAACGTCAACATGCTGCATTCTTAGATCAAAGGGTTGCATTCGATGGATGTCTATTGCTATAATTTTTTCATCTTTGAGTCGTTCTTTCAGAAGATGAATAAGGGGATTGTACAACTCTATATGCCCCACTTGCACTTTTATTCCTGCTGTTTCAGCTCTTCTAAGAAGATTCTTTGCTTCTTCAAGCTGACTGGCCATTGGCTTTTCAAGGAGTATATGAACGCCATGGTCGATACAAACAAGCGCTACCTCATAGTGATATTTTGTTGGAACTGCAATACTAACCGCATCAACATTCCTTAATAATTCAAGCAAATCTTTAAAGTACTTTACCCCATATTTACTGGCGATCTCGCTCGCTCTATGTTCGTTCACATCGTAAATACCAACTACTTCACATCGGTCAGATATTTCAAGATAATTTTTCAAATGATTTTCTCCCATTTTCCCAGTACCTATAACGCCCACTTTCATGCTCAACATCCTCCCAGATTGATTGATTACTATAATGTATGCTGAGAATTTTGGATAACTTGTACGTTTGCTAAGGAAAATAATATTTTGGGAGCTTGTTCTATAAAATTTTGAGAGGACGAAACCAAATGGTTAAATTGCTTTACATTACCAAAGACACCTCCAAAATGATTGTGAAGAATTTCTTATATTTAGAAAAAGCTTTAGACGAATTAACGACTCTCAAAATATGGCGGCAATCTGGTTCCATTGAAACAATTATAAAGAAATTACAATTTCAGCCTGACTTCATTCTCATTCAAAATGATATCGGAAATCAATTATCCCCATTTATTCAAGGGCTTTCAAAAATCCCCATTCCTGTCGGATTAATCATTAACGATGTTTATCGCTATCAGGAACCCCGACGCTTGTACATTAAAAAAAATAATATCCGCTTTATTTTTTCCATCATTCGCAAACAATTTTTAGAAATATATCCCGAATTTGCGAACCGTCTTAGATGGTTTCCTCACTTTGTAGAAACGGAAATTTATCGAGATTATCAGCTTCCTAAAGATATCGATCTTCTCTTAATGGGTTCAACTGATGACATTTACCCACTTCGTCAAAAAATCGTCAAAGCTTACGAGCATGATCGCCATTTTGTTTACCATCCGCACCCAGGTTATGGGGATATAACAACTAAGGAGGAAAAGGGACATTTTATTGGAGAAAAGTATGCCCGCGAGTTAAATCGAGCAAAAATCTTCTTCACTAGTCCTTCGATTTACCTTTATCCGGTCATGAAATATTTTGAAGCACTAGCTTGTAAAACATTATTATTAGCACCTACTTTCGAGGAGTTGGAGGCACTCGGATTCAAACCAGGAATACATTTTGTCGCAATAAATGAAGCGAATTTTAAAGAGCAGGCAACATATTATTTAAATAACGATACTGAGCGCAACAAAATTACAATGACGGGCCATGAGTTCGTTCAGCAAAATCATTCATTAAAGATTCGGGCAAAGCAGCTTGTCACAGAAATAAAAAAAATTGTCGAAACTCAAAAAAGGAGGAGCACATAATGTCAACAAAGCCATCAGTTGGAAAACATGTCGTTATTGAAGATGATGTTACATTTGGCAATAATGTGGTGATTGGCCATAATACCGTTATCTTAAAAGGTACGAGAATCGGAAATAATGTTGAAATTGGGGCAAATTGTGTAATAGGGATTATTCCAGGAGGCAATACACGCATGCGGCAGCAAACAATCCAATCTCATTCCCTTTTGATTGGAGATCATATAAAAATAGGGAATATGGTTTCCATTTATTTGAATACGACTATTGCCGAAAATGTATTCATAGGTGATCATGCCAGTATTAGGGAAAATGTCACGATCGGAAAAGGAACCGTTATTGGTAGAAATGCAATCGTTGAACTAAATACAAGGATCGGAGAGAATTGCACGATACAAACATTGTCATATATAACGGGGGACACGATTTTAGAAGATGATGTCTTTATTGGTCCTTGTGTATCAATGGCAAACGATAAATACATGGGAGCAAAGGAGTATGTATTAAAAGGGCCACATCTGAAAAAGGGCGTTAAAGTTGGAAATAACGCTACAATCCTCCCTGCTGTCACGATTGGCGCAGATACCATCGTCGGAGGCGGTTCTGTTGTCACGAAGGATATAGGCGAACATCTTGTCGTCGCTGGCGTACCAGCAAGAAAGCTTCGATAATCGATAAGAGGGGGCGTTTTAGTGATGAGTTCTGAACATATAAAAGATATAAAGATTGTCATGCACGATCAGTACGAAGGGAATGGTAAAATGATTGGGAATGATTACTACATTCCCTATTCTCTCATTGAGAAAGCTTACTTAACAGTGCATCAGTTTATTACAAAAGAAAACCTGCTAAAAATCGATATTACGAAAACAAGATTATTCGAGATGCTTAAATACGACCATCGAGGCAATTATTTACATTATGACAAAAACAAGGTTGAAAATTGGAATGTAAAAATGGATGTCAATGGAATTCCGCAAACTGTCTATCCGTTTGGCACTTATTATAACCCTGCAACAATCGGTTTTTTTGGATTACAGCATTATAGCCTCTATTTAAGTAATAAGAATGAAGATAACAAACAGAAATTTTTGAAGGCAGCCAATTGGTTTTTACAAAACCAAGACAATTCCGGTGGCTGGAATTACTCTTTCGATTTCCACTATTATCCATCCAGACTAAAAAAACTAAAAGGCCCCTGGTATTCCGCTATAGGAATGGGAGTAGCTTTGTCCGTTTTATCAAGAGCTGCATACGTAATGAATGATAAAAAATATCTCGTAAGTGCAGTGAAAGCGAAAAAAATCTTCGAAACCTCTTCTAGAGCAAATGGAATTCTTGCTACTTTTGAAGGGAAATACTCTTTCTATGAGGAATGTCCTACCAACCCACCTAGTTATATTTTAAATGGTTTTATGTATTCGTTGATAGGGCTCTATGATCTTTATAAATCTACTGGTGACCGATCTGTTTATAAGCTGTATCAAAACGGGATAGTTACTTTAAAAAGAATGTTACCCTTATATGACCTTGGCAATAGAACTGCCTATGATCTGACTCACTATACAACAGAAGGTGGCTATCCTAATATCGCAAAATGGGGCTATCACATCACCCATATATATCAATTAAATGCCCTTAATTCGATTGAAAATGATAAGAAGATGGCTGAGACACTTTCAAGGTGGAAGGACTATTTAATCGGCAAAATCAAATATGTATAACCGACCCCATCTTCATCATGGAGTCAAGCCTTGTTGCTAATTATAAAAGGAGTTATGAATAATTTCCACGATTCTCTTAGCTGTTTGACCGTCACCAAAAAGCTGAATATGCTTTTTAGGGACCTGCAACTTCTTTGCAGCTTCCATAATTTTTGTAGAGTCTCTTCCAACGACACGATTCCAACCAGCAGTCACCGTTTCCGTCCACTCTGTCTCATCCCTTAATGTAATACATGGGGTTTTAAGAAGATAAGCTTCTTTCTGTAAACCACCGGAATCCGTTAAAACTCCTTTTGCATTATAAACGAGGGCCAACATATCAAAATAATTTAACGGCTCAGTCACATGAAGCTGAGGATACTCTTCTTCCGTCATCTTACAGGTTGCGATCATCTTCTTTGTTCTCGGATGAATAGGGATGAGTACCTTTTCACCAATACTATTTAATGCATTCAATAATTCCATCAATTGCTGACAATTTTTTGTATTTTCCGCACGATGAATGGTTGCAACAAAATATCTGTCTTTCTCAAGCTCCAGCGTCTTTTGAATGGATGAATGCTCCAAAGCAATCGGTAAAAAAAAATTAACCGTATCACAAATAATATCTCCAGTCTGATGGACTCCTTCTGTAATGCTCTCCTGCTTTAAGTGCTCTACAGCAGCATCAGTTGGACAAAATAATAAAGTTGAAAGATGATCAGTCAAGATACGGTTTTGTTCTTCTGGCATCCTCTTATTAAAACTGCGCAACCCTGCTTCCACATGAGCAACAGGGATAAGCAGCTTTGCAGCAGCTAATGCGCCTGCCAGTGTAGAATTGGTATCACCATATACCAATACCAAATCTGGTTGTTCTTTGATCATGATCCGCTCGAGTTCAATTAACATTTTTCCAGTTTGTTTGCCATGGGAATGAGAACCAACAGCCAAATGATAATGAGGTTTCGGAATTTGTAACTGTTCAAAGAAAATATCCGACATCGAAGAATCATAATGCTGGCCAGTATGAACAATAATTTCCTCGACGACGTCATCCCTGACAAATTCCTTTGATAACATACAAGCTTTTATAAACTGTGGTCTGGCGCCAACAATGGTTAATATTTTCAAAGCCATCAGCTCCTTAACAAATTTTTCATGCTTATGAAAATGAAGAATCAATCCCCATTGCTTGATCATATGAATAAAATACAGAGCTTGATTGTGTGCATATTCAATATTTGGTGGTGATGGACTTGAAAAAGGTTTGTATATTAGTTGCTGAACATCCCTTTTTAGATTCACGAATTTTTCGCAAAGAAGCAAAATCATTATATGACGCCGGCTATGATGTAACGATGATAGTTCCAAGAAAAAAAGGCTATTTATTTGATATTAATGGGCAACCATTTACAAACAAATTCCTCGAACAAACATTTACTTACGAAGGAATAAATATCGTTACGTATAGTTTCGAAAACTCTCGTTCTTATCTCAATAAAGTACTAGAAGAGGAAGACACTTGGGAAAAGGATGCATTTCCCAATCCAATCACAACACTTGCGATGGAGCAGGATGCAGATATTTACCATGCCCATGAATATTTATCATTATTTGCCGGAATCGGAACTAAACGTTTAATGAAAAAAACAAAAGGGAAAGATGTTAAGCTTATTTATGACAGTCATGAATTAGTGCCAGACCCGTTGGATAGCCGTTATTCTGAACCTGCAAAGAAAAAATTAAAAGAAAAGCTTCTTATCATGCTAAAAGAAGTTGATCATGTTATTACCGTTTCTGACTCCATTAAAAACTGGTATCATACAGAGATTCCTAACTTGCCTGTAGATGTCGTCTATAACTCACCCCCATTGGCAGCAGCTCCTACTAAAAAAACAGCCAAAAACAGCTTTACGATCTGCTATGAAGGCAGTATTGAAGCACAGAAGGGAAATTTCAAAAAGATCATTGGCATTTCTGAAATTTGTACTCGTGTCATGAAAAATTTTCAATTTCGCGTGATTGGCGGTCCAAGATACGGTGAGACGATCCATATTCCAAAATCTTTAAAGAATACAATCCAACTGACAGGCTGGGTCGAGTATCAAGATATTCAAAAGCATATGGCGGATGTAGATATCGGCTGGATAGATTTTGACGATTTAGCCAATTCATTGAACCGCTCCTATGCCTTACCGAATAAATTTTTTAGCTATTTAAATAATGGCGTCCCTATCTTGGTCAATAAGGCTCCTGAAATGGAACGTTTCGTTAAACAGCATAAATGTGGTCATGTTGTTGAAAAAGCACATGCAACTGCAAAAGATTTCGCAAATGCTATTATCCACCTCCATAAGCAAAAAAAATTGCTAGAGGAAATGGGCCAAAAATCTAGAGCAATTATGGAAATGAGTTATAGCTGGGAACATATGCAAAAGAGATTGCTAGCCGTCTACGAAAACCTTTAGGATTGGAGTAAGAAAACCTGCATATTTGGCTATGCAGGTTTCTTTATTATTAATTATGCAGCTGTAGCTGGAATCCTGACGAATACAATAGCGGAGAGTGGGATGGCGGTAGTCAAGCTCGGAGTATAGCTAGTTGTTTCAACGACAAGAGCTAATTCTCCAGATACTGAGGAGAGTACACCTTCAACGAGTCGATCAGTTAGTCCAATTTCCACTCTCGTACCAACACGTCTTGCTAATTCTGCAGCGAAAAATGCCTGGAACATCGTATCACTCCTTTCTTACATTTCTGTAACTGTTTGAATTTGTGAAAGTGGAATCAAGACAAGGGAGCCGTCACTCTCTACCATAACTACATAATCTCTCTGGACCGCAATAAGTGTTCCAGTAATTGGTTCTAGTGGAGTAGAAATCGTTACTTGCTGATTTAAAAGATTGATTAAGAAGGCACGCAATGTTTGGCGATTTTTATTAGGGAAAAGTGAGGATCCAATGTTTCCTAAAACCCCATCAAGATTGCCTGTTAAATCACCTGTATTGGAACCGACACTAACATTTACTGTTTGTGAAAGTAATTGAAGATTACTTAAAAGCATTTGACGAAGAATATCATTATTCAATTACATTTCCTCCTTTCTGTCTATCATGAGTGCTTTTTGCTGCTCCCATTAATATGATACGAAAACTATTTTTTTTGGTATCCGCATTTACAACTATTTTTAAGAGTTTGTACATTTTCCGCTTTAGTCTATTTACTGGGCATTTGTCTCAGTGTAGAAAGTTTTTGATGCTTGCAATAATCTCCATTTGATTTTCAATCGTTAAAAAAGGGCAGATCGGCAAGGCCAATATTTTCGTTGCCACTTTTTCAGCAATTGGGAAATCACCTTCTTTGTAATCAAGATCATAGAATGCTTCTTGTAAATGAAGCGGAATCGGATAATAGATCGCGGTCGCAATACCGTTTTTCCGTAAATGCTCTGCAAGTGCGTCACGTTCTTCAAATTCAAGGCAGTACTGATGAAAAGTGTGCTCCCTCGTTTCAATTGCAGGTGGTGTCTTCAAGTATGGCTGTAACGAATTCGTATAGCGTTTTGCCACTTCCTTGCGCTTATGCAAAAAGAGATCCAAATGCTTTAATTTCAAAAGTAAGACGGCAGCCTGAATTTCATCAAGACGACTGTTAATTCCAATATTAGTGTGTATATACTTTTGTCTGCTGCCATGATTTCTTAATGAGAGAATCTTTTGATATAGTTTTCTATCATTTGTAACGATCATACCTCCATCCCCGTATGCACCTAGGTTTTTGGAGGGAAAAAAGGATAAGCAGCCAATATCACCGAGGGCACCAACCCTCTTCCCATTATATTCCGTACCGATCGCTTGACAGGCATCCTCAATAATTTTCAGTTCAAATTCTTCAGCAATTTTTTGAATTTCATCCATTTTTGCTGCTCGTCCAAATAAATGCACTACAATAATAGCTTTCGTTTTGGAGGTGATTTTTTCCCGAACTTTCGTTGGATCAATATTATACGTATCTTCTTCAATATCAACAAAGACCGGTTTCGCACCGACTTGAGCGATCGTTTCTGCGGTTGCGAAAAATGTGAATGGGGTCGTGACTACTTCATCACCATGACCAATATTAAGTGCCTTTAACGCCAAGTAAAGGGCGTCGGTACCATTCCCAACCCCTAAAGCATAGGAACAACTCACATAGGAAGCAATTTGATTCTCTAACTCCTTCCCTTTTTCTCCTAAAATATAATGTCCACTTTCAAGCACTTCATTAATTGATTTTAAAACTGGTTCACGCAAAATCTTCATTTCTGCCTTTAAATCTACCATTGGAATCATCTAAACAACCTCCTTTATTCGATCCCAATTCCGAGATACTTCATACCAAGACTTGAGATTTTCTCTTTATTTAATACATTTCTGCCATCAAGAACAACTTTACAACGACTGAATATAGCGAAATCCAAACCTTCATATTGTTGGTGAAATGCTTGCACAATCACACCGTCTATTTTCTTTACGCTCTCATCTGAAAGAGATAATGGCGTAACAGCAAATCTCGCGATCTCTTCTTTAGAAAATTGCGGATCATTGACAAACACATTTGCTCCTTTTTGCACTAATTGTTCCATAAGGAGAAGTGCTGTTGACTTCGTCACTTCCTTAACATTTTCACGAAACGATAACCCTAAAATAAGAATATTTTTACCTGTTAATATTCCAAGTTCATGTTCAAGTCTGCCAATTCCATAGTGTGACATAGAGTCATTGATTTCTCGAGCTAAAGTCGTCAACCCTTTTTCCAGCCCTTTATTGATAAAGAAGAATGGATAAATGGGAATACAATGTCCTCCCACACCAATACCTGGTTTATGCAAATGGGAGAAAGGCTGACTGTTGCTAGCTTCTATAACCTCGTTAATCAATACACCTTTTTCACTAGCAAATTTCGCCAATTCATTCACTAACGCAATGTTGACATCGCGATAAACGCATTCAGCCACCTTAGAAAATTCAGCCGTTTCTAAAGATGAAACAGACATCGTCTCACATTTAAGCGCCTTATGATAGAAGGAAACGGTTCTTTGCAAGCCTCCCTCATTAATAGCACCAATAACTTTTGGATAATTTGCTAAATCCTCAACAATTCGATTTGAGTACACTCTCTCTGGACTGTATGCTAGATCAAAATCCTGTCCAGCTACTAAACCGGAAAGTTCCTCAATCTTTTTTCCAAAGCGATTTCTTGTATCTCCTACAGGTACTGTTGTTTCAAAAATGACCAATGCCCCTTTTTGAATGCTTTTTCCAATTTCATTTACAGCTAAATCCATATAACGATAATCAGTTTGATGGTTATCATCAATTAATACGGGCACAATGACGATGATCACATCTGCATCTTTAACTGCTTCCACGGTTTTATAAGTTGCTCTTAATCGTTTATTTTGATGGTTTTTTTTCACAAGTTCATCAAGTCCTGGCTCGTTTTTAACATGGGAAGTCCCTTCGTTGACCAACGATACAACATGAGGGTTGATATCTGCACCTATCACATCAAATCCGTTTTCAGCAATAACGGCTGCCAATGCTAGTCCTATTTTTCCTAGCCCAACTACCGCTACTTGTTTGTCTTCTCTTCTCCTTTCCATAGCACAACCTCTCTTCTTATATTCAGCTTTCCTTTTACCGTATGAAAAGAATGTGCAAATTGTATAGACGGTTGTTGTAAAATATAAAAATAAACTTTTTTTACTATAGTTTTTTATAAATATGAATATATTGCTTTGCTACCGCTTCTTGACTATGATTCTGTTCTACATATTGCCTTCCCCTTATTCCCAGCTCTTTCCACTCATGGGGACTCGTTATTAATTCCTTTAATATTTTTTTTATATTTCCTGGATCAGCATTGACAATCGGGAGACCTGATGGATACTTCTTCATCACATCTCTTCGTAAATAGCAAATGACCGGCTTTCCAAACGCCATCGCCTCAGTGCTCACATAACCGTAAGCACCAATTCGAAGTTGATCAATTACGATATCTGCTTGCGCAAGCAATTCCTTCGTTTGCTCATATGTCATTCCTTCGATTAGCTGAAAATGGAATTGAAGGCCTTCATGCTTTAATTGATTTACAGCCTTTACGATATGGTCTGTTCCTTTCAGATCACGCCTTGTTGGCGCATGAACAACGAGCGGTGCCTGTTTCACCTCTGGATAAGTGGGTAGGATTTGATTCACATCTAATGTATGAGGAATGACGTGGATTTCCTTATAATAAGGTTGAATATAAGCATATAATTCGTAGTCCTGAACAAATGCGTGGTCGATATATTTGGAGAGAATATCGAGGTTTTCACGAATTTTTTTCTCTGTCCATTCAGGTTTTACGCGAATATACGGATTCATCTTTCTCGCAATTGAAAAAATACGGACGTCAGAACCATGGTGATGCATAACCATTTTTTTGCCGGCTTTTTTAATTTGCTCCAAATCCCTTTTATCTGGAAAGAAGCTTTCCCCAAAATGAAAATGAAAAATGTCATATTCTTTTATCGCTTGATCAAGAAATGCAGAAAGCCTTTGCTCTCTATCCTCAGTTGATAGCCGCTCCAAATTCAAACATATATCCGGTTGAAATTGGTAGCGATTACTAGTGAAATGGCAAGCAGTTGCCTTTATGCCTTGCTTTTGTAAAGCATGGCATAAATCAATCATGGGCGAACCATATGGTATGTGTAAAACTTTCATTATTCTTGCATCTCCTTCACATTCCAGTTTAGCTAAATGCTAATTTGTCACTTGCTCATAAAAGTTATATAGGCGCTGCTCCATCTTTTCCCAACAATAGAACTCTTCCATCACTTTTCTTGCGTTTATACTCATGGTCTTTAATAAATGAGCGTTTTCACTTAGCTTTCGTATCACATTCGCATATTCTTCTGCTGTAACAGAGTCCTTAGAAACAGCGATCCCACATTGATGCTTCTCGATAAAAGCTTTCATATCAACACAGTTGTTTACTAAAACAGGAACCCCGTTGTTCAAGTAACTAAAAAATTTGTTCGGCATCGCATATTGATTGTTTAAGGAATGAGTTAAATTTAAATCAATCCAGCCTAAATGGGCAGATTTCATTTCTGATGGAATTTGTACATAGTTGACCCATTCTTTTATCTCAAAATGCTCTTTAAGACTTGGAGGTACAAGCAATTTCTTCTCATTTGCCCTCGTTCCGCCAATGATTTTAAAACGGATATCAATCGTCGATTTCAGCGCATCGACGATACCAATTATTTTTCTCCAATTCCCCCTTGATTGACTAATAAAGCCTTCGTGAATGATTGTCAATGGCCGACAAGACCAATCTTTCGCCGTAAATTCCTCTGTTAAAGGGGGAGAATTATAAATAACTTCGATTGCCAAGCTTGGTTCTATTTGCATATACCATGATTTTATTGATTCTGAAACAGTAATCACGCCATCGACTTCTTTTAACATCTTTTTTAACATTTGATCCATCACAATTCTCGTTCTTTGATTCATCAATTCAAGAGGATCAGGAAATAGCTCATGGCTATCATAAATTAATGCTACTGAACGTCCATTTTTCTTTAGCGTACGTTTAATTCCGATGCCTGCATAAAAAGAAAGAAATTCATGTGCATGATAAATATCGGCATTTTCCTTAATGCCTAATGTTGTCAACTCATTCTGAAAACCCTCATTTTCACGCCCAGATGTTACATCGTCATAATATTGATAAATTTGTGGGTTGTCTAGTCGTTCCGTGTAGGGAACAATCTTGATCCCTTCATAATAGAAGCTTTTTGAAGCAACAGAGTTTTTCAGCTTCTCGCCACTAATATCAAAAAGATAGCCATTGACCTTCGGAACGATCATTGTTACATCATATCCTTTTTTTTGTAGGCTCTTAGCTTCCTTTTCAAATATCCTTACATCTAAAAAAGAATGTTCCGTAACAAGAAAACAAACCTTTTGTTTCATTTTCTTATCCCCTTTTTCTGACAATTAATCTCCATTTTATAAAAATATATCTCATGTATTTTATGAAGGAAGAGACAAACTGTGCCACCTTCTTTTTTATTCAATATGGTTGATAAAAGGGGTTGCTTATATTGGGTATAAACTTGATTACACACAACTTTTCATGAGGAACGAAAATGCGTCTTTTAATGAGGGTGTTCAAGGAGAAAAATAACCCTTGCAAATGGTTGATACGAGAAAAGGGGCATATCATCATGCATTTAAATCCCTGCTTTTCCTTCTTGAGGATCCAGCGAACATGCTATAAAGCAGAGCTATGGATACAATCATTGCTAAAAAGGGAGCTCAAAACAAAATTGAGGGGCTGACAGTGCGCTAGTTAAATCAGCAAATTAAATTTAGGGCTCGATTGAAAGAAATTTCTTTATAATGAGGGGGAAGGAAAACGTTAGAAGGTTAAATCTACCGCTTTTTTGTCGCTTTCACTTCCGTTTATTCATTTGGATGGTGTTCCTGTAAAAACTGAACGAGCTCTTGCTCACTACCTGTTTTCAAGACGACATTCGTCATATCAAAAACAATAAAAATAGGTGTCCTATCCAATTGCAAAAATTTATAAGATTGATCTGCTTCTTCCAATGAATCGAGTTTAAGCACAGTTTTTACATTTTTAATATTATAGTTGTCTTTCCATTCAAGGCTTCCGATCTCTGTTTCAGCTTCATCTACGATCAATAAAGAATAATTGTTCTCATCACTAGAAAGCAACGGATGTTGCGGTTCTTTTTTAATGTTTCCAGCACATGCTGTTAAAGAAACAAACAGGGAAAGGACAAGGATATGTTTTACCAAAAAATTCCACCTCCAACATCATTATAGCACAATTTAACTAAATATTCTGTTTTTTTATATTCAAAATATATAGTTCAGCTTATCCTGGAGACCTGAACAATCATAACTTTAATGCATCTAATCCCCCCTGTCTTTATCAACTATCTATGTTCGGAGTCTGCTTTTCCTTATTTTTAAACTCCGCCTTGAAAAATTAAGTTTTTGAACATAGCTTAGCACCTGAATGCAAAAAACCTTCCAAGTAAAAAAGGAAGGTGCTAAATCGATTTCTTATTTTCAATACCGTTAGAACTGCACAATCATTGTGAATGTACATGTAAACACGTCTCTTCAATGCTTAGGCTATTGGCCATCAATAATAAGATCACTTAAGTCGATTTTCCTTCGGCCATGTCTTCAAGAATGGTACAAAACATAATGCTCCGAGCACCTTTAAAAGAATATTCCCGATGATTGAGTCGTCTATTGTTATCCCAAGGAGTAGAGATCCGAACAGTAACAACAACAAATAAAATAAAGTCCTCACGATTAATCCCCATTTACTTTTAATAAGCTTTTCGAATAATGGTACTGCTTTCGAAAGCATGCCTTCCTTTAAAAGATTGACTGGTCATAAAAAAGATGTTTCCCATCATTGAAGCTGGGAGCCTTCAATTTGACTTTATAATCTCGTTCTATATCCTTCCTCAAGTCTTTGTTCGATCTCTTCAATGGATGAAATTTTTGTATGAGCAAATAATATTTGCGCGGCAGAAGGCATTGCTTCTTTATTTAACCATGTCTCAGGCTCCCACAATTGAGAACGTTTAAATGCTTTAGCACAATGAATAAAGCATTCCTCAACTTCAACTCGAATGGCAACGATTGGTGCTTTCCCTCTTGCAGATAGCTTTGCCAAAACTTCTTCGTTTTTAATAATGGCAGCTTTCCCATTAACTCTTAACGTTTCTCCGAGTCCTGGTATAAAGAAAAGAAGTCCTACTCTAGGATTTTTCAAAATATTTCTTAACGTATCCATGCGCTTGTTTCCTGGTCGCTCAGGAATTATTAAGCAATGTTCATTTTCTATGTAAATAAATCCTGGTTTATCTCCCCGTGGTGAGACATCGCAAAATCCATTTTCATCTGCAGTGGCAATCATTAAAAAAGGAGACTTCGCTATAAAATTTTTACAGTGCTCATCCAGTTCAGCTATCACCTTTCTCTTTACCAATTCACTCGGAACACCAATCAGTTCTCGCAACTCTTCTTCTGTTGTAATCGTATCTCTCAAGCTTCATCCCCCTAGTCTCTTCTTCTATTTCAGTTTGACCTTTCGAGCTTTCATTGCCTTGACCTTGAAATAATCCCCTCCCTTTCGTATTTCATCATCTGTACCCCAGCTTATATCTTTGGCTATTGCTATGAATTTAGGGATGTGCTTAGAGCAATGAATATATGCTTCCTCTACTTCTATAAATACCCAACGCTCAAGCCGCAAACCTTCATAACTGATAAGTTCACGTGCCAGCCCTTCCCGTACCTTCATACTCAACTGTTCATTTTCAATGATTTCAGCTTTTCCATTTATATGTAAACCAACGCCTCTTTCAAAATCAATAAATAATAAGCCAATATGGGGATTTTCCAAAATGTTTCCAAGACTCGCCATTACCCCATTGCCTCGATATTCCGGGAAACACAAAATTTTGTCTTCTATGACTCTCACAAAGCCCTGCTCCCCAGCCCGAAACGAAGAGTCACATTCACCATTTCCATCGGCAGTTGAAATAAAGACCATATTTTGCAAGGAAATAAACTGCTTCATTTCTTCATTTAAAAAGTTGATCACTTGATGCTCATAAAATGCTTCAGCCCTTCTTTTTGTAGCGTACCGCTGCTGCAACAAGTGCTCACCATTTGAACCAACCATATCGATTCTCCTCTTATTTCTTATTTCCATACTTCGTTTAACTTGTCTGCATAAAACTGGATCGCTTTCTTATAACCTACTATATTTGGATCATCGGTTGTGTTCACAAGACAATTTAGCAACTCCGTCATCGCCTTTTCATGTTCATTGAGATTATATAGAGTCATAGAATAAAAAACCCTTAATGCCTGATTTTGTGGAAACTGCTCTATTCCTTTCTCCAGTACTGTTTTTGAGCAAGAATAGTTTCCTAAAGTTCGATATGTACTTCCTAGGCCTAAGTAAGCATCCTCTAAATCATCACCCGCTAATCCAAGCTTTATCGCTGCCTCATAATATCCAACCGCTTCCTCTTCTTTTCCAAAGTTATCGCAGCTCCAGGCACACTGATAAAGAATTTGTGGGTCATCAGGAAATTCCTTTCCTAATTTAGTCATCACTAGATAACATTCCTCATACCGACCATTTTTTCTTAGTTCTAATGCTTTCTTTAATTCATCATTCATTTTATATACCTACCTTTATACTATTTTACCGCAATATTAGACGAAATACGACATGCCCTTGATCAATCAAATATAGATATTTTCGATTCATCCTCATCCATTTTTACAAATTCTTTCTAGCTTAATATTCGTACCAATTGTTATAATAATTTGGAAAAGGAGGTTTGTTGATTGTTCATTGAATACATACTCATCTTTATTGCCGCTGCAACACCTTGGTTAGAAATCGCCCTCGTTATTCCACTCGGGATAATCCGAGGTTTATCCCCCTTCTGGGTTATGGTCTCCGGATTTACAGGAAACCTCAGTACAGTTATCCTTCTCATTATTGGATTTGAAAAGGTGAAGACTTGGCTTGCAAAGCGAAAAGAAAAAAAGGGGGAAACAGAAAACGAACGCTCCAAACGAAGCGAACGCGCCCATAAAATTTGGAATAAGTATGGTCTTCCAGGGCTAACGCTGCTAGGTCCTGTCCTAATTGGGATCCACATTGCTATTTTTATCGGGATGTCACTCGGCGCAAAGAAAAATTGGACGATGCTTTGGTCAACGATTAGCTTAGTCGTTTGGACATTGACATTTGGCATTTTGACCATGCTTGGCTTTGATTTTTTTGTAAGAAATTAATGAATAAATAAAAGAATGACTTGCTCGATAATGGCAACATGCAAAATAAAAGCTGAGAGCAAAAAGTTGTTACTTAAATAACCTTTTGACTCAGCTTTTTTAACATCAGGATTGCAGTTGTTTTTGCTGTCCAAATATTTCCGCCTCTAGTCGCTTTCCCGTTGGAGTCGCAGCTAAGCCACCTTTTGCGGTTTCACGAAGGGCTGTTGGCATCGTTTGGCCAATGAGATACATAGAATGAATGACTTCGTCACAAGGAATACGGCTCTTAATTCCAGCCAGCGCCATATCTGCTGCCGTAATGGCATTAGAAGCACCCATCGCATTTCTTTTCACACAAGGGACTTCAACGAGTCCAGCAACCGGATCACATACTAAGCCGAGCATGTTTTTTAATGTGATTGCCATCGCTTCCGCACATTGGCTTGGTGTACCACCTGCCAATTCGACTATAGCTGCTGCAGCCATGCCGCTAGCAGAGCCAACTTCAGCTTGACAGCCACCTGCCGCACCGGAAATGGATGCATTATTAGCTACAACAAAGCCAAAAGCTGCAGCAGTGAATAAGTATTCAACCATTTCCATACGTGTTGGATTTAATTTTTCCTTCACTGCAAATAAAGTTCCAGGTACTACTCCCGCAGAGCCTGCCGTAGGCGTTGCGCAAATGACCCCCATTGCCGCATTCACTTCATTTGTGGCCATCGCTTTGCTGACAGCATCTAATAAAATATTTCCGCCTAATGACTTGCCGCTTTTTATATAATTTTGCAGAAGAACAGAGTCCCCACCTGTTAACCCTGAAACAGATGTCACGCCTTTAAGACCTCTTTCAACTGCTTGTTCCATTACAACTAAATTATGTTCCATTTTAGCGATTATATCTTCACGAGCTAGACCGGTTACTTCAATTTCCTGCTGGATCATCACTTCTGCTATTTTCACTTGCTTTTTCTCTGCAAGTTCCACTAGCTCAGCAACATTTCTAAACATCATTTTGCTCCAATCCCTTCATAGCTTATTCAACCATTTGAATAATTTGCGTGACGTTTGGCAAACTCTCAATTTCTTTCAGGACCTCAGCGCTAATTTTTTGATCCACCTCGATCACCATCATCGCCATTTTTCCTTTTTCTTTACGGGAAACCTCCATATGGCTAATATTGATTTCATTTTGTGCCATTACCGTCGTAACGGCAGAAACAACGCCAAATTGATCATTATGAACAACCAAAATTGCTGGATTTTCACCTGAAAGCTTAAGCTGAAATGAATTAAGCTCCGTAATTTCAATCGTTCCCCCACCAATAGAGATGCCAACTACCTCTAATTCTTTTTGCTCATCATAAAGTTTAATGCGAACTGTATTCGGATGGTCTGTAACCGTTCTTTCGACAATAAACTCAACCTCCATATTTGCTTCCTTTGCCAGTTGCAGGGAAGTAGGAATTCGTTCGTCAAATGTATCAAAATCAAGAAGTCCGCCCACAATCGCCACATCTGTTCCATGTCCTTTATATGTTTCCGCAAAAGATCCATACAGATGAATAACCGCTTTTAGTGGTTGGTAGCCGAATAACGTCCTTGCTACTCGGCCAATTCGTGCTGCTCCGGCTGTATGTGAACTTGAAGGTCCAATCATGACTGGACCTATTATGTCAAATGCAGATCTATATTTCATAATATATGCTCCTTTTAAATACAAAATATGAAAGTAAAACTCAACATCATCATACCACAATATTCACTGTTTTTATGTGATTTTTCCCTATTTTCATAGTAAAAACAAATCAAGTAAAATATAAATGACAAAGCTCTAATCCAGCTTAAAGAAAGATGCAGCCACTTGAACGCTATCCCTCAAATGTACATATGTCCTTTTTAAGCATGCGCCTTGCAACCATTGTGAATTCTCATTGTCCTATTGTATAATAGGACAATAACTATAGATAATTGGAAAGGCTGATAAAGATTGGAAAATTCTTCAAATTTTATTAAGAGCATTATGAAGGAGGATTTAGAAGCTGGTAAGCACGACAAAATCGTGACTCGGTTTCCTCCTGAGCCAAATGGCTATTTACATATTGGACACGCAAAATCAATCGTTATCAACTTTGGACTTGCTGATGACTTTAACGGTCAAACGAATTTACGCTTTGACGATACAAATCCGTTAAAAGAGGACCAAGAATATGTTGACTCTATTAAAGAGGATGTTAAATGGCTCGGCTATGATTGGGACGAACTACGATTTGCCTCAGACTATTTTGAGGAAATGTACAATAAAGCAGTTTTACTTATTAAAAAAGGCAAGGCATATGTTGATGATTTAAGCGCTGACGAAATCCGCCAGTACCGAGGAACTTTAACAGAACCTGGAAAAAATAGCCCTTTCCGCAATCGTTCAATTGAAGAGAACCTCGATCTATTTGAACGTATGAAAAAAGGTGAATTCAAGAACGGCGAAAAAGTGCTTAGAGCGAAAATTGACATGGCTTCTCCTAATATTAACTTACGCGACCCTGTCATCTATCGAATTGCCCATGCAACTCATCATAATACTGGTGACAAATGGTGCATTTATCCAATGTACGCTTTTGCCCATCCATTGGAGGACGCAATTGAGGGAGTAACCCATTCTCTTTGTACAGTAGAGTTTGAAGATCAACGCCCATTCTATGATTGGGTCATTGCTGAATGTGAAACTGAAAATAAACCCCGACAAATTGAGTTTGGGCGCTTAAATATTACAAACACGGTTATGAGCAAGCGCAAACTAAAGCAACTTGTTGATGAAAAGTTTGTTGATGGCTGGGACGATCCGCGGATGCCAACAATTTCTGGATTGCGACGAAGAGGATTTACTCCTGAAGCGATTCGTGAATTCGTAAAAGAAACAGGCGTTTCCAAGGGCTCTGGCTTTGTTGACTCTGCGATGCTCGATCACTATGTGCGAGAAGATTTGAAACTTAAAGCTCCTCGTACGATGGGAATTCTTCGTCCATTAAAAGTCGTGATCACGAATTATCCAGAGGATAAGGTCGAAATGCTAGAAGCGGAGAACAATCCTGAAAATGAGGAAATGGGTACTCGACAAATTCCATTTTCACGAGAAATCTATATCGAGCAAGAAGATTTCATGGAAGATCCACCAAAAAAATATTTCCGCTTATTCCCTGGCAATGAAGTTCGTTTGAAGCACGCTTATTTCATCAAATGTGAGGATGTTATAAAAGATGAAAATGGTCAAATCGTTGAAATCCATTGTACGTATGATCCAGAAACAAAAAGTGGAACAGGTTTTACTGGACGTAAAGTAAAAGGAACGTTGCACTGGGTCGATGCAAAGCATGCCATTCCGGCGGAATTCCGTCTTTATGAACCCCTTATTTTAGATGAGGATTCAGATGGGGAAGACGATGAAAATAAAACATTTTTAGATTACGTTAACCCTAATTCATTACAAATTATCCAAGGATTTGTAGAACCAAATATGCAGGACGTTAAACCACAGGATAAATTCCAATTCTTCCGCCACGGCTATTTCAATGTTGATCCGAAGTATTCAACACCAGATAAACCTGTATTTAATTTAATCGTTTCCTTAAAAAGTTCCTTTAAATTAAAATGATTTAAAAACCGTTTGGACCCATATCCAAACGGTTTTTCCATGCTTAGATCGCCGTAAGCTCCTTGTTCTTTTAAACGGCGAAATTCTCCAGATCCTGCTTACTTCCGTTAAGTCAAACAATTGTTTTCCCGTTTTCGTTTTCACGGCTGATTTATCCTCTGTTAGAAGCCATTACACTATAATTATCGTGATGGTGCCTCACGCTTTTGTTCTTAAGCAAACAGATCTTCGAGTTGTTTACGTAAAACAAATTTTTGAATTTTCCCACTCGCATTTCGTGGCAGCGCCTCACAGAAAATATATTTTCGTGGCCGTTTATAATTTGCGAGTAATTCACTGTTTTTACAGTATTCATCCAGCTCTTCCTCCGTTATTGAGGAATCTTTTTTTACGACGAAAGCAGTAACTGATTCGCCCCATCTGTCATCTGGTTGCCCAATGACCGCGACATCAAGTACCCCATCATGCCCATACAAGCAATCCTCTACCTCACGCGGGTAAATATTTTCACCTCCTGAAATAATCATGTCGTCTACCCGATCCTTTACGTATAGATAGCCTTCCTCGTCAAGATAGCCGATGTCGCCTGAATGGTACCAGCCTTTGTATAATGCCTTTTCTGTCGCCTCATCTCGATTAAAATAACCGTCCATCATACATGGCCCTTTCACGATAATTTCTCCTGTTTCTCCGGCTGGTACAATATCATCTGGTTCAGATGGTCCATCTTCATTTGGCCTCACAATTCGAATTTCGTGATTCAAACATACCTGACCTGCCGAACCAGCTTTTCTAATTTGATCGATTTCAGATAAAAACGTGATCGCGGGACCCATTTCCGTCATTCCATACGCTTGAATAAGTTGAATGCCCAGTTTTTCTTGACAAGCAAACACTAAACTTGGAGCCATTGGGGCAGCCCCATACAACCCCATTTTTAAGCTGGAAAGATTATACTCGCTTAAGTTTTCTTGCAGAAGCATGTTCCACATCGTTGGTGCGGCAAAAAACTTCGTAATTTTCTCTTGTTCAATTACTCGAAGCACCTCTTTTGGTGTAAAATGATGAAGAATTACGTTTTTCCCACCAACATGAACTCTCGGTAGCAATGCACAATGTAGTTCTGCACAATGGAACATTGGTGCTGTTACAAGTCCAACATCATCTGATATAACCTTGGTTGACGAAATCACAATTAAGCTTTGCTCGACCATATCACGGTGTTTATGTATGACCCCCTTTGGTCTTCCAGTCGTACCACTTGTATACATAATGGCGTACATATCATTCTCATCAATATGTTCGTCTTTTTCATAATAAGGTGCCGAGACAAGTTTATCTCTGTAATTGGCAGCATAAGATGGGGTATCTTCATCTATAAACCAAAATCTTGTCTTTTCAAAACGGTGATGAATCGGTTCAATTCCGGAGGAGAGCATTTTTTCAAAGAGAACAACTTTTGGCTGTGCATCATGAATAATATAAGCTAATTCTTCAGGCGTTAAGCGAAAATTAATCGGATTGAAGACAGCACCAATTTTTGCACAAGCAAAAAAGGTAGTCGCTAATTCCTCCGTATTAAACAAATAAGTAGACACTCTGTCCCCTTTTCTTACTCCTTCATGAAGGAGAGCATTTGCAAGTTTGTTTACTTCCTCGCTCCATTCTAAATAGGTTAATCGAATATCCTTTCTTACATCATAAAGTGCTTCTTTGTTAGGGTACTTAGCAACGGTTAAATCAAATATACGTCCAATCGTTGTCATTTTCCTACCTCCCAATCAAACATTTTATAAATGCCTCTTTTTCCTTCGTTAATTCGGATATACTCGATTGTAGTTTTAATAATGAACGGCATATGCTAATGCAAAAAAATCTCAAAAGTTATAATCCCATATTTTTTGCGATAATCGTTTTCATAATTTCATTCGTACCAGCATAAATACTTGCCACAGGAATATCGCGATAACGTCTTGCAATCTCATATTCTTCCATATAACCGTAACCGCCATGAAGCTGCATACATTCAGTCGCTATTTTTCTTGCATTCTCAGTAAGCCTCCACTTCGCCATCGATACCTTCGTAACAACATCTTCTCCCTGCATATGCTCGTAAATAAGCTGATTGAGAAAGGCTCTGCCCATTTCAATGTCTGTCGCCATCTCTGCAACTTTAAATTGAGTGTTTTGAAATTTACTAATCGGTTTGCCAAATGCTTCACGGCTTTTGATATAGGACAATGTGCTCTCAAGCATTTTTTCCGCAGCAGCTTGTGCAGCAATCGCTACTACTAATCTTTCCTGCTGTAGCTTTTCCATTAAATATAAAAAGCCTTTCCCTTCCTCTCCTAGAAGATTTTCTTTCGGCACTAAGCAATCTTCAAATATTAATTCTGCTGTATCCTGACAATGCATTCCGACTTTGTTTAACTTTCTACCACGGGAAAATCCCGGTGTTCCTCTCTCTACCACTAAAAGACTAATACCTTTATGCTTTGGGCTCGTATTGACGTCTGTTTTACAGGCAACGATAATTAAATCGGCATGAATTCCGTTCGTGATAAATGTTTTTTGTCCATTCAATACATAAACATCTCCATCGAGTTTCGCTGTCGCTTCAATGCTCGCTAGATCTGAACCAGTCCCTGGCTCGGTCATCGCAATTGCAGTTATCATCTCACCTGTCACACATTTCGGAAGCCAACGCTGTTTCTGCTCTTCTGTCCCATATGAAGTGATATAAGGAATGACAATATCACTATGAAGTCCGATACCGACTAATCCTGAACCGACCTTTTCAAGCTCTTCATTGATGATTACCGAGAATCCCCAATCCACTCCGCTACCGCCATATTTCTCCTCCACATCTGGACAAAGATAGCCTTGAGAACCCATCTTCCGCCAAAATTCTCTTGGAATTTCCCGTGCTTCCTCCCATTCTCCATAAAATGGATATGCCTCTTTTTCTAGAAATTTTCTTAATGCTTTACGAAATATCTCATGTTCTTCTTGTAAAAATAAATATTGCATACGCTCCTCCTTTTTAATGGTTTGGAAAACGCTCACTTTCATATTAAAGTATTTTCATTGTTTTTTAAATAGTATCATTATTACGAAAATTGAATAAATTAATTCTCTTTAAAAGTGGAGAAAGGTGAATAGGATGACTCAAATTCATCTTTCTCATTGTTTGAAAGTAAGTTATGTTACATCCCTCACTTCCAAACTCTTTTATTTTCCTGTCTTACGGTGAATCCCATACGATCTAAAGTCTCTAGAAATGGAATCATATATTTTCGCGATAAACCGAGAATATCTTTTGCCTCACCAACCTCAAATTCTATTCCGGTATTTTTCTTTAATTTTGCCACTGCTTCTCTGAAGATTTCCCCATGCCAATAAAACTGACCATCTAAAGAAACGATTTGACTTGTATCTTCTAAAAATTTTCGCAAATCAATTGCTACATTGTCCGGAATTCCTGCTTCTTTCAAATAGTCTGAAAAGTAGCGAACCTTCATCCGATCAGATTTCAACTTTGCCATCATATTTTCAACACGTACACTCCAATTATTCGGAACATGTGGCACAAATTCTTTTAATGATATAAATTGCTCTTTTCGCTTAAATATTCCTAATTTAATTGCTTCCTCTATCACAAAATCCAATAACCCTTTCGGATATTGCTTTGTTATATGTTGAATTAATTCTCCTTTATTTAACCCTTGCTTCATTGGATAACTGGTATGAAAGTCTCTTAGTCGGTTATATAACTCCTCTTCGTTCAAATCAACTAATGCTTTTAACGTGTACTCTTTTCCGTTATATAAAATGAAATCTTCGCTTTGCAATTCTTCTTTGACAATATCTTCATCAAGCGATGTATGCGCCATTAATTCGACCATTGTTAAACTTTTTGCTTCCATTAATGCAGTGACCATTCTTTCCCCTGGTGTCCCGACTTTCTTTTGTTCTAATGCTGCAATAGTCCGCTCTCCAAAACGATATTTCTGTCCTTGTGGATCGATGACCCAACCGCCTCCAATTGTTTCCTGAGGACTAGGTCTTCTTAAAATAAAACGGTCGCCTCGCTTCGCCACAATCTCCTCATCTAATCGAATTTGACAAAGAATTTCACCGTTTTCAGCTTTCAATTCATTGCGATCGAAGAAAACGATGCGTCCCATCACTTCCGCTGTTCCAATATGACATTTAATCGGCATCCGCTGTTTAACCATATAATCTAAATCCTCTACCACTTGAATGGCGACATCAATCGTTCTTGTTACATTAAAATGTTCAGAAGAGACAACCACATCTCCACGCTCAACTTCCTCTTTTGAGATGCCCGATAAATTAATTGCTGCCCGCTGGCCTGCAAAGGCTTCTCTTGCCGGTCGATGATGAACCTGGATTTGCCGTGCCTTTCCTTCAAGACCCTTCGGCATAATCATCAGGCTCTGCCCTTCCTCAATCCTTCCCTCGTAAACGGTTCCTCTTACAACGGTACCTTGGCCTTTAACAGTGAATACTTGATCAATAGGTAAGCGAAATGCCCCTTTAATATCACGCATTTCCTGTTCTTTTAACATATTGATAATCATCGCTTTCAGTTCGTCAATTCCGTAATTTGCAATGCTATCAACCAAGAGCATTGGCACTTGCTCAAAAACTGTTTCTTTTAACTCTTCTTTAATATCTTCTTTCACAAGTTCTATAAATTCTTTCTCCACCCGGTCAATTTTGGAAATGACAACCAGTCCATTTCGAATCCCTAAAAAACCGAGAATGTCTAAATGTTCTCGGGTTTGCGGCATGACCCCTTCGTCAGCTGCGACGACAAGAACGACTAAATCAATCCCGGCCACTCCAGCAATCATCTGACGAATAAACCGTTCGTGTCCTGGTACATCAACGACTGAGATTTGTATTTCATTATCTTCATACAATGGAGCAAATCCTAATTCAATCGAGATTTGCCGCTCCTTTTCTTCTTTTAAGCGATCTGTATCAACGTTTGTTAAGGCCTTTGTTAACGTTGTCTTTCCATGGTCGATATGCCCGGCCATTCCAATCGTAAAATATCTTTTCATCCCGCGTTCCCTTCCTTTATTGTATCTTCATTAACTGTAGCTTGAATTAAATCTACTTTCAAGGAAGAAGATCACAGTTTTAAGTTCGAATTTTTCTCTTCTATAATGAATAGAGTTGAAAAAACATGAAAAACTAATAGAAAAAAAGGAGAGCAACAAATAAATGAAAAAAATACTGATAAGCTTGATTCTTTTAACCGCCGGCTTTGCCTTTATTGCAATCGATTCTTCCATTGTCGAAGCTGAAGAAAAATTTGAAAAATGGGGGCAGCTAGCAGTAAGCAAAACGAAGGAAAAATATCCAAATGCAGAAATAAAAGATTATAAACATATCGGTCGTGTTCAAGGTACAAATACAACAGTCGAAAAGTTTAAGCTGTGGCTAAAAGAGAATGACAAAGAATTCGGACTTTTAGTCAATATAAAATTTGATAAAGAAACAGAGCGTGTGATTGCAATTTCATTCAAAGAAGTAAAAAAGTAACTACCACTGTAAATAATATTTCACTTTAACAGTCAAATTGGAATTTCATTCCCTGCAAAAAAGCAAATCGGCTTTCCATTTGCTTTTTTGCTTTAATCCAATTCCTCTAAAAAAGACTCAATATCTCGCTTATTTCGGAGAATAAACACTTTTTTTGTTTTCTTAAATTTTTCACAGTGCTCAGCCATAATCTTTTTTCTATTGGCATAAGTCGTTAAAATAAACTTGATAAAGGCCCAGTCAAGTTTTTCCTCACAGCCAGGAGCCATATCACTGCGAGTTTTTCGATGATTTTGAATTCTTCTTTTAACAACCCGATAAAGGCACACTAAAAGCGGTTTTTCTATGTAAACGATCGCATCCGCATGAGGGAATCGCACTTCAAAAGTACTGCTGTAGTTTCCTTCTATTATCCATTCAGATTGCTGCACAATTTCTTCTTGAGCCGTGCAAAATTCGTCTGGACTAGCTTCAACCCACCCTGGCCTCCAATATAAAGTATCTAAATGATAAACAGGAATGTTTAAGATGGAACCCATTTTTTTGGCGAGGGTTGATTTTCCTGCCCCAGCTGAAACTCCCATTACAATAATTTTCTTCATTTTCTCTCTCCTCTCTTCCTCCATGGCAAATATAATACAAAAAATAATACAAGTGCAATACATTCTAACACAAGAATATATAGAGGATACGGTCCTAAAAAATCAATTAAGGAGGGGTTCTCTGGCTTGTGCGCCAAAAACATATAATTTCCTCCAGTTGCAATATTAGTAAGAAAAGCAATTACAGCAGCAGCGTTTAAAAAGGCAAACGATTGCCACAGGCCTCTTTTTGTCACCACATACCCTTTAACAAATACAAAAAATAACCCTACCCAAATAATAAGCATATGAGTGGTGAAAAATTGAAAAAAGCGAAAATGGGGAAAGCCTACAAATAATTCAGGTGTAACCATCGCTTGCATAGCTCCAGCGAGGCCGAGAAAGTAAACAAACTGAAAAACGAGTTTAGAATTGGATAATAAAAGGATTAAACAAAGGAGCAAACTAATCGAACAAAGATGAAACGGCAACGCAAAAGCAATACTCCATTGTCCCCCGACAAAGAGCCAAACATGATAAAGAGTTTCAAAAAGAAAAAGGCAAACGAACAATATTGTCTTAATAACTTTTTCATATTTTTTTAGTGTCGTTTGCAACATTACAATCAGTATAGAACCGAAAAAAAAGAAAAATAGCATAATAAAATGGGATAAAGAAAATATTTGAAAGGGGAAAAGCCCATAATCATGTCCAAAAAAATGTTGCAAATCTCTCACCCCACAAAAAAACCAATACTTGTATTATACTTGATCATTGCGATAATGACATATATCAATCAAAGTGCCTTTTGATATATTTCCCGGTATGATGAAAAAAACTACACCATCGATCAATAGTGTAGTCAGTGTTTTATTTCTAATTTAAAAAATAAAAATTTGTTGTACTGCCCGTTTGCGTCCCTGTAACCTCAAGTCTTGCATCTATGCGCTCGCGGAGCTCTGGCACATGAGAAATGATTCCAACAAGCCTTCCACTGCTTTGAATATCAATGAGCGCTTCAATGGCCTGATCGAGCGACTCTGGATCTAAAGTTCCGAATCCTTCATCAATAAACATTGTTTCTAGCGATACGCCTCCCGCGTAATTCTGAACGACATCTGCAAGCCCTAATGCCAGTGAGAGAGCAGCCTTAAAGCTTTCTCCACCGGATAGCGTTTTAACATGTCTTTCTTGCCCTGTGTATTGATCAAAAACAAGTAATTCCAAACCACTTTGGACATTCCCTTTCGCTCGTTCTTTTTTTCGCAGCATTTGATAACGTCCACTTGTCATTTTTAATAAACGGCTATTCGCCTCTCGTAAAATGTCATCAAGAAAAGCAGCTAATACATACCGTTCAAACGTAATCTTCGCAGCATTTTGTCCGCGGGTAATATCATACAGTTCTCCTACCAATTTGTATCGCTTTTCTAATTCCTTCATCTCATCATTAATCCGCACAATTAAAGCGCGAATTTGTTCATTTTCGTTCTTTTTAATAAAAAGATTCGTATATTGGGTATTTAATTCTGCTATTATTTCCTGAACTTCATGAACTTTTTGCTGTAATTCTTGTAAATTAGGTTTGTCTATACCACGCAGCGTTTCTACTAATTCCTGATAACGATCTGAAACGGAACGAAGCTCTTCATAATAATGACGAATTTCCTTTTCAAGCAGGGCAATTTCCTCAGTTGAACGCTTAGCATATTCAAATTGCTTGTAGTCTTTAAAATCTTGCTCTTTTAATTGCTTTATAAACGCTGCTCTTTCTACATTCAATTCTGTTTCTTTTTCTTTCGCATGTTTCTGCACTGTCTCAAAAGCACTTTGCGCTGAAAAGTATTTCTCTTTTGTCTCTTGAAAATGTCTCTGTGTTGCTTCAAATTGCTGAAGGAGACTTTCTTGTGTACGCACAGCCTTCAGCCATTTCCTCTCAAAAGCCTCCGTTGATCGAAGCTCCACAGGAATTCTTGACATTAATCCATTTAATTGTGTATTTTTTTCCGTAAATCTTATTGCAGCATCATTAACTTGTCCTTTAACATCAGAAATTTGCTGTTCAAGAAGATTCTTTTTCTCCTCCAATTTTGCTACTTCTGCTGAAACTTGTTTGTATTTCTTTTCCAATTCAATCAACTGCTGATATTCTTTCTGTAAAATACGCTTTCTATCTAATAAATCATGGTTGTACGATTCTAGTTTGTCTTCTGTAAAGTCCGCTCGCAGCTTTATTAAATCTTGAGAAATTTCCTGAAGTAATTCTGAACCTGTTTTCATTCTGGATTGCTTTTCAAGAAAGGCTGATTCTAGTTGTAACCTCTCTTGTTCTAAAACAGCGACCTGTTCTTTAGCGGCTTTCAGATCATTCTCATCAGGAACGAACTCGGCATGTTGAGAAGCTGGCTGCGGATGCTCTGTTGAGCCGCATACAGGGCACGCTTCTCCCGTATGAAGTTGATTCGCTAAAGCAGCCGCTTGACCATGGAGCCACTTGTTTTCAAGGTCGTGAACCAATGCCTTCGCGTCATCGAGGCGCGCTTGTGCCTGAGCGAGCATTTTGTGACTTTTCTCTAAACTTATGGCGTTTTCTTTATTTTTTTGTACTTGCTGTCCATACTTTGCTGCCAATGCTAATTCCTGCTCAAGCTTATCAAAATTTCGCCTATTTTCAAGAATTTGAACATCAATTTTCTCGATTGAATTCTTTTCCTTTAGCAGCTTACCTAATGCCTTTTCCGTCAAGCAAAAGGTTTCCTCTAGCTGCTGCTGCTGTTCCAATCGTTTTGCTCTATTTTGCTGCATTTGCATGACTTCTTTTTGTAATAGCGCAAAAGAAGTCACTTCATCTTTCATCTGTTGAAGAGAGTGAATCTCCTCTTGGACTTTTTTTCTTTCATCTTCTTTTGCTAATTCATTCTTCCAAATTTCTTCGTGTTTTTGTAAAAGTGCATGCAAATCTTCTAAATTTTTCGCTCGAAGCTTTACATTTTCAATGAGCGCATCCCGTTCCTTTTTTAGGCGATGGCATAATTCATCCTGTTTTGCTAAAAGTGCAGCTTTATTTGCCTGTACAATTTCTTTTTCCTTTCGTACGAACATCTCTTTATTGATTTCAAGGGCTTTTTTTCTGACAGCTAATTGCTCCCTTGTCTCCATTTGCTTAACGATATTTTCTGCTTCATATAATTTTTGAGCAAATAGTTCTTTATCCTTTTCTTTCTCCTTTACTTCATTTTTTATTTTTTCTAACTGCTCAGCCATTTTTTCAATTTCTGTTTCAAGTAACGGAAATATAAGAACATCCTGATCACTGCCTGCTTCTAAATAACGCTTAAGTTCTTCGTTATAAATGGCCGAAATTTTACGAATTAAAAGTGCTCGTTCTTCTTGTTGATTTTCAACGTTTCTCTTTAATTCGATTGCTTCTTGCTTCAGTTTTTCCTCAATTCGTTTATACATTTCCGTATGGAACAGGCGCTGAAGAATCACTTCCTTTTCTTTGCTATCTGATGTTAGTAGCTTGCGAAATTCGCCTTGTGGAATCATTAAAATTTGCCTGAATTGATTACTGTCAATCAGCATAATCTCTTTTATTTTTTCATCCACATCTCTCACGTTCGCTGCGACAAGCTGTTGTTCTCCATATTGATCAAATATATATAATTCAGCACTTGCGCCAACGGTTCTATAGCCATCCCCACGTTCCTTTTTCTTTTCCTGTTGTGGAGAACGTTTAACGAAGTATTGCTTCCCCCGTAAACTAAACTTCAAGGCGACCTCTGTATGTAAATCATCACGAGCGAATTGACTTCTTAATTCTGAGCCGTTGCGATCCTCGCCACTTGCTTTTCCATATATGGCATAGCTGATACCGTCAAAAATCGTCGTTTTCCCAGAACCTGTTTTTCCGGAAATCACAAACATCGTTCGATTTCCTAGTTCACTAAAATCAATTGTTTCTCTCCCTGCATAAGGACCAAAGGCTTGCATCGTTAACGTAATCGGTCTCATTTTACGCCCTCCTCGCTCAGCGCTTTGTCAATCATTTCAGCCATCACTTGCTGTTTTTCTGGTGTGAAATCGGCTGTTGTCATCTCTTGATAGAATTGTGCAAATAGCTCAATCTCGGACTTTTTTTCCTCTCTTTGCACCGTCGTCTGTTCACTCTTTTTCAAATCGGCTAATGCCATTTTACGCTCCAAATGAAGAACATTTGGATAGACTTGGCGGAGTTTGTTTATCGGATCAAGCAAGGCCCCTTCATCATGTAATGTTATTTTCAAATAATCTTCTCGCTTCTGTCTTTCGTAAAAGCTCGGATCTAAAAGTTCTTCTAAATAACCTTCAAGCTCACGCATATCCTGTTTCGGAGCAAGAGAATGATAGCGGATCTGGAATGTGCCATTCTCATTCATTTCAACTATTTGAACGGATTTTTTTTGCTTCGCTTCCGAGAAAGAATATTTTAATAGTGATCCAGAATAAAAGATTTTATCATGTTTTATAGCATCCGGACTATGGAGATGCCCTAAAGCAGTATATGAAAATGGGGAAAATAATTCTTGACCAACGCAACCAGAACCACCTACAGAAAGAGTTCGTTCAGATTCAGAAGTGCTTCCGCCTAAAACAAAAGCATGTCCGACAAAAACGTTCGGTTCGTTTACATTTAATGATTTTTCTATTGTCCCGATCATCGCTTTCATGGCATCCTGATGGGAATGGATGGTATCATCATCAAGCAGATGTCTGACCATCCCTGGTTCGGCATAAGGAACTAAATAAAAATTAACCCCTTTTAAATGAATTGGTTGAAATGCTTTTTGGAGCTTACCAGTTAAATAAAAGTGGCTGTTTCGATACCACGAGCTTCCAAATGATAATCTTTCAGCACTATCATGATTACCAGCAATCGCAATGATTGGTGTGTTTAGTTCCACATTGATTTTAAAAAGGATCTCATCAAGGAGTTCAACTGCATCGATCGGTGGAACTGAGCGGTCATATAAATCACCGGCTATCACAACAGCATCCGGTTTCTCTTCCTCTACTAGTTTAACGAATTGGTTGAGGACTATTCGTTGATCCTCTGTCATGTATAAACCATGAACAAGCTTCCCTAAGTGCCAATCGGCAGTATGAATAAATTTCATCATTCTCACCCCATCTTATCTTTCATCATTATACCAGTTTTAGAGAGTGATGAAACTTTACAATTACAGGATTCCGGATAACCTAAAAACAGCCCAACCACGAGGTTGAGCCGTTCAACATTTACAATTAAATTAAAGTTTTACCACATTAGCCGCTTGCGGCCCACGAGCACCTTCAACAACCTCAAAAGATACTTCTTGGCCTTCTTCTAATGTTTTGAATCCTTCAGCCTGAATAGCAGAGTAATGTACAAATACATCATTTCCATCTTCAGATTCGATGAATCCAAACCCTTTTTCTGCATTAAACCATTTTACTTTACCGTTTTTCATGAAAAAAAATCCTCCTAAATCGGCACAGGATAAGTGCCATGTGTAAAATTCACCATTTACAACGTATTGCATCTTCTTACATTACTCGAGTCCATTTCGTAAAGGCTTTCATCTATGAATAATGGATTATCAAACTACATTATTCTAGTACCTTTAGATTGTGAAATCATTCGAAACATTTTGGAACAAGTGTCTTGAAAAAACAAACACGTGCTAACGGCTGTTTTTAATATAACATTTTCAGTTAATTCTGTCAATGTGGATAAATCCGACAAACCCTTATATATCAATGTTTAAACGTGTCGAAACATGACAAAACATCCCGAAAAATTATTATTCTATCTTAGTTTTCTCAGATTAGATTCTTCATTTGAACATGAATTCAAATTTGCCTATTCTTTTAATTGCTCAGGGAGGCTTAGAATAGATTGCACAACTACATCCAGCTTTGCCTCGATTCGATAAAGTAAGTAAAGGGTAACGATAATTGGAAACCCTACCTCGCTTATGAATGGAATGAATTGCTCCACCTCTCTCTCCTCCTCTCCTTATATAGGCAGCTTTTAAATGCTCTAGTTTTTCTGGCTCGTTGTAGTTTTCTCATTTTCCCGAAAATATACGTTGTGCTGTTGTTCTTTTTTTATTTCAAAATAACACTAAGGCATTTGGATCTGATCTACTACTGGTTCAATACTAAGATTTCAAAAGGAGCCAGATTGTTCTTCTCCCGGCTCCTCCGCAAAAATTAAATCTCATATTCCGTAACATTTCGCTCAATCACACGGGCACCTTTTATATTCGCCAATCTTCCTTTTGAACTACGGAAAGCATTTGAAGCGATAATAGCTTCCATTGCTGCTTTCACCTCAGCCTCATCAATCGGTCCTTTCGGCGCATCTACGGTCAGATTTTGACTTTGTCCAAATTCTGTAAGAAACTGTAACTCCAATGTTTTCGCCATATTTTCACCTCCTCATCTAAAACTGCATATCCTACAAAAAACAAAAGCTTTACACGCTAACCTACAATTTCAAAATTATCCGTACGCTCTACACCCAGAACCGGATAGACTGATAACTGTCCCAACGCTTGCGCAGTTTCGAATAGCTGGTCAGCCGTTGCATTTTTATCAATATTGCTATAAGTCTTCGCCTTGTAGAGCGGTTCTCCTTTTTCATTCAAACCTATCTCAAACAATATTCGTAGCTTTGAATCTAGAATTATCGCTTCTGCCATCTTTTTCACCTCCCTCCACCCTTTATATATAGTGAAGAGTAAAAAAAGGGCAGGGAGAAAAAAGCTCCATTATGATGGAGTGCTAGATGAAATAGCCACCGTGAGTCCGCTCGGGATATTTGTTTTCTGGAGGCTGACAACAATCCCCTTAAATGGACTAATCTTTCAAGATCCAAGTAACCTTTTGCTTCAAGCGATTTATTTCCTTTCTAACAAAAATTTACCAAGACTTGAATTTAGCAGTTTTAAAATTTCGAAGCACTCCTGCAAGATAAGGTACTACTCAGCTACTTCATTTCGCTTTTATTCAGCTCCTATTTAAGAACTTTGTAATCTTTGTTAAGTCGTCTATTGTCGAAATATCAGAATCGAACACTGGAATCACAACTTTTCTTTTTTTGGAAATAACTTTTCAATTTTTAAACGATATGTATACTCATTTTCTTTTTTCTTGTTATAAATTCACCATCTTCTTCACTTGGGATTCGTTTGTTGACGACCATTGTTGTTACATCATGTATTGCTCAAAAAAATTCATGCTACTTTCATAAAAAAGATAAACACTATCGCTATCCAGTCTCTATTTTACTTACATATTCTTCAATTTTAAGGTGGGGCATTTTTCCGAAAAATGTGATTGCTTCTTTCTATGCTCCAAATGACAAGAATTAAAATGAGCGTGATGAAAGCGCATACAATACATCAATATATTCTGAATATTATAATTAAATAACGTTTGTCACACTACTTCTCTATTGCAAATGAACAAGCATTAAGATAAGTCCGGCATATAATATTGTACGTACCATCTATTAGCTGGGTCGATTTCTTTAAACTAGACTTCTAATTAAAATAAATCTACCACCGTACCATAAACGAAAAAGATTAAAAATAGACTCAGAAAAAAGGAGGTTTATTTATGGATTTACTAGATTTCTTAAACAAAAACTATTATATTCTTGTCCCTGCACTGTGGGTAATTGGTTACGCCTTAAAGCAAACTCCAAAGATTGCAAATTGGACAATTATCTGGATTCTCTTAGGTTTATCAATTACGATTGGAACATTTGCTTTTGGCTTTTCCGCAGACGCAATTCTGAATGGCATCATTGCAGCTGGAGTAGCCGTTCTTGGGCATCAAATGTTTAAACAAACTTTAGGGGGAAGAAATGGAAAGAGAAAGATCATTACTGTTGAGGAAAAAAAGACGGAGAAAATCGAAGAAACATAAGAAATGATAAAATACTTTCTAACTTACTCATGTCAAAATTCTCCTCAACAAGATTTTTTTACTCTCCTTTCCAAATTAAAAATACAAACTCTCTTAAAACTTTAGAAGCCTCTTATGTAAAACAATATTATTAAAATGAAAAGACCGAGATTGTACAAAAAGAGCAGAAATACTCCTGCTCTTTTTGCTCTGCTCCATATTTTTCAACGCTCACTTAGTTATTCCATCACTCTGTTACAATCTTGGATCAACAGGATCCGATTCCATCGCTAGAACACCGAGGACACATTCATGCACTCTTGAAATCGATTCTCCTTTGACGAATCTTTCGACTCCTTCTAACCCTAAGGCGAATTCTTTTAAAGCAAGCTTTTGCTTCTTTCCTGTATTTCGTTTCTTTAGCCTTTTTAAATTCTCTGCCCGTAAATAATCCATTCCATAAATAATATTAAGATACTTCCTCCCCCTTACTTTTATAGCAGGCTGCACAAGCCTTCCCTTCGATTTAGACATAAATGTTTCTGGTTTAATAACGATTCCTTCATGTCCATCATCGGTGATCAATTCCCACCATTTGATTACCGCTTCTTCACTCTTTGGATCGTCTATAATCATATATTCCGTTTCAACAAAAAGATTATCTACTAATGTAAGTTGCTTGTTCTTTTCCATATGCCAAGTATGCGGTTTATTAAAGAATGTTTCATGACTATGGGCTAGTAAATGGAAAGGAGCAATTTGAATTTGATGAATCTCGTTAATTTCCCAGCAGTATTTCTGGAAAACTTCCTTGAAGACATGGGCATTTGATAGTTTCTCTTCATATTCTTTGAGCCATGACTTTAGTTCTTTATTATTCTCTACTGCATTTTCAAGCCTCTCCTTTAATAGACTTCGATCTAATATTGCCTGTTCCGAGACATGGGCATACTGACTAACAATCAGTTCTTTCGCTTTTAAATTCCACGGCATAATTTCAGCATCTAAAAGAAGAAAATCGGTATTATTTTTTGCAAAATAATCACTTTTGACTAAACTATTATTTAGTTTCGATACTACTTTTAACTCCATCTCTTCATTAAAAAATCTCCTGCCTGTCCGCGTATATATAATTCCTAACGTTTTGCGACCAATATATTGAAGAGCTGTTTCCTTATCCTTGAATAAAAATAAAATCCCCCTGCTGCCCATATGTTTCTTCTCAGCGACCATACGTTCAATTCCCATGCTTCGATAGTAGTCTATTACTTCTCTCGGATGTTCTAGGTAGTCCTCTAATGTGGAAGGAGTTGGCGCAGGACTCATCGTAGGTGGAATATAGACCATCTCTTCAATCGGGATAGTAAAATGCGATACGGTGTCAATTGATGGAACAATATGCTCCTTAGGTATTTGTATTTGACCTAAAGCTTCGGTTAAAACGGTATACCCATTTAGAAAATTCCCTATATTCGGAGGATCTAGTCTTTTTTTCTTTTCTTCTATTAAAGGATTATTTTTTTCATGGGAATATACTTCTTTTGCTTGAACAGAAATAACTTCCTTTTCTGGATAACGAAAAGCTGTTAACTGACCTCCAAAAACGACTCCTTGATCAATATTAATCGTATTGTTGATCATTAACGGTTTTAGCTTAGGATCATGTCCCCAAACGATCAACGTGCTATTATGATGATGAATTGTCCAATCCTTCCGTTTTGGTCTGCCATTTTCGTCTAATCCGTCCACATCTCCATAACGGCAAAAATCACTAATTTTATAAGACTGTTTGCCAATAAATTCATCTTTAATCCCAGCATGGGTACACACAACTGTTGGGATACTGTTCTTCGTTAAAACATAATGGGATGGGGCTTTAAGAAGGAAATGCTTTAATTCCACTTTGAAGTCATCAGCTTTATCTTTACCCATTACTTCTGCATACTTCTTCAGCTCTTTCTCTACATTTTCATCCCCGTGAGTTAACGTTACGTTTCTCCCATCTAACCAACGGGCAATTTTCCACCCGTGATTGCTATCTATCATATAAGCAAGTTTTTCTTTTGAATGACGTAAGAAAAACTCCAAAGTTTGCAAAGATTTGGGTCCTTTGCTCATAATGTCTCCAAGTGACAGAAACTTTCTTCCTGTTGGGTGAATGTAAAAACCTTCCGGATTTTTTACATAACCTAGCTTTTCCAGTAGAAGAATTAGCTCATCATAACAGCCATGTATATCCCCGATTATATCTATTCCATTGTCGGCTGCTAAATAAAGCGGATTACCCCTTCTCCTAGTTACTTCTACTTCATCCGTATTGGAGATAAAATAATGAGCGAAATATCCTTCTTTCTTTATGAAACGTCTCCCGCTTTTAAATATTTGATATTGCTGTTTTATTCTCCTGCTACCTCTTGGATGTTCACGGCTATTATCTCTTTCAAGCAAAATATTCAGATCGACATCCATGACTAGAGCCATAATCGGCACATGATTTTTCTCAGCGATCGCAATATATCTTTTGCGGTCTTCAGGATTAAGATGGGTTGCATCGACAATAGTTAGTTTGTTTAATCTACATCTAGTTTCAATTAACTCATCCATTAGCGTAAAAGCTTCTGCAGAAACTTGTTGATATTGATCATAAAGACTATTGGCTTCATCATGAGACCGTTGTTTCCAATCAATAAATTGAACATCACCTACTAATATTCTAAAATTATCAGAACTTGCTATCTCAGATGGAAGAATCTTACCTCTGTTTATTAAATGTTTTAAAAAAGTAGATTTCCCGCTATTTGAAGGGCCAATAAGTAGGATAATTCCTGCATAAGGTAGCACAATTTCCATGTTTACTGCTCCTTTCTCATAAACAAACACATTTGTGTAGGGGTGCCGTAAAGTTCGTGCTCCTCACCTATCCCATCAAAAGTTAATTCGTAATCATTTTTTCCATTTTGGATTTCACACCATTCACGAAATTCGTCTCTCGTCCACTCAAAGCGATGATCCGGGTGTCGATACTCTTCATTCATTTTATACACTTTATTATATTCTTGATTTGGCGTCGTAATCATGACTACCTTAGGCTTGTAATCATTTAAAATGGTTTTCATGATTTTCGGGAGTCGGTGCTTGTCGATATGTTCGATTACCTCACAAAGGATTACAATATCTTTATTTTTTAATCTTTCATCAAAATAAAAAAGAGAACCTATGATTTGTTCTGGCATTAAAAAATTTTCTTTCCGTGCCATTTTCTCATAACGTTTTAAAGCTTTTATGGAAGCAGATTCTGACGGTTCCACTGCTAAAATTTCTTTAACCCCTTCTATAAATCCTAGTTGAACAGATAATTTCCCTTCACCAGAACCAAAGTCTACAATACTATCTTTAAAGGGAATTTGTCGAATACTATCAATAATTTTCTCGTATCTCAGATCATTTAATCTCATAGTTCTTATTTCATCATTATTGTCTTGATTATTTGAACCTTTCTCAGTTTGCTTTTCCACTAAGCTGTACAGATCTTTAAATCGTAATGCTTGGCGTAATATAAACTCTCTTTGCGGATGTACATCAAGCCAACCTTCTCCATATCTTTCTAACTTTTCTATTTCTTTATCATCAATGTAATAATGCTTATAATTATCTAAAACAGGAATCAACACAAATAACTGCCGGAGCCCCATTTGCAGCGTTGTTAAACCTTCAACCGTAATATATCTGGCAGAGCTTTTAGTTTTGAAATTCATATGATAGTCGATTTCTCCAGCAGAAATGGTCGTTTTATACCCCATTGGAGCAAATAAATCGATAATATCATTATCAGATAATTGAGAAGAAAGTGGACCAAAGCTAAATTGTAGATTAAATCGATGATTTACCCAATGCTCATATTCTTCATGTGGCTTTCCATTCAATGCAGTTGCAAGAGCAGATCTTAAAAATGTACAAAAGATGCTACTAACAACAAATTCACGATCATTAATATATGAAGTTATCTCGTATCTTTCAGAATTATTCCTTGAAAGTTCGATTGGATCCGGTGTGACAAAAAAGGTCACTTCCACTTCCTCTTTTGAAAACTTACTAAAAAACATCCGTACGAAATGGTTATTTACTTGTCTTTCATAAAGATGGTTTGGATTTTTTGCCAATAAGTACGAAAGCACCTGAACATCCCGTCCTGACGCTCTAATTGTTAATTGCACCGTATGAACACCTACTATCTTTTTTACGCATAATTTGTAATTTGACTTCCTGTGAGTCCAAAGATCATAAAAATTGACTTTTTGACACCGTAATTAAACTGCCTCATAATGCCATGTACCGTCATCAGAAAGATATTTCCGACATTGATTATTAGCAACCAAATATTCTAAATGGGCCAGAGCCTCACCTATAGCAAATCTCATTTGATGAAGATTTAAATGTTGAAATAATGAGATGGTCACTTCATATACTGTTGCTGGCTGCTTAACGATATGATATGTAAACTCCAGCCGTTCTTCATGATGATCAATCAACTCATCAATGCGGCTATTAGCATTTTTAAAAGGCTTAAAGTGCGACGGGAACACATATTGTGCATTTAATTTTTTAATCTTCTCCAAAGAGGTAATGAATGATTGCAATGGATTGGGATTCCCTCTAAATCTGTAAGAAATATTTGGTGATACTTTCGGAAGAATATGATCGGTTGAGAAAAGAATACTATTCTCCTTATTATATAAAACAAATAATCCATCAGAATGTCCAGGTGTGAACATGACTTCAAACTCTAGCTTCCCAAACATGATTTTCATTCCTTCGACAACTTCATGCTGGACAACAGGATATGGCTCAACCCGCGCAGTGAAACTTTCTTCATCGGTCATGAGCTGATCCATTAATTCTCGTGGAAGACCGCATGTAAAATAGTCTTGACGCTTCCTCTTTAATGATGAGCTTTCCCAATAAGTTAAACCAACTTCAGCATCTGTTTTTGTCATCCACACATCTGCACCTGTTAACTTTTGCAAACTGCCAGCATAACCAAAATGATCGGGATGGTAATGGGTAATAACAATATTTTTAATGTCATTTTTGGCAACGATCGGAGCCCATATATTTTTTGTTACCTCCGAATGTAACCCTGTGTCCAAAACCGTTTTTCCATTACTGCCATCGGCGATAAAACAATTGACATGATTTAGTCGGAAAGGTAAAGGGATGGTTATTTGTTCAATTCCAAACTCAGAAAGCATGCTCTTCCTCCTCAATCAATCTCAGGTTGAATTTTATACAAATAAAATGATAGCAATTTTCAGAAACTTATACAATAACTTAAATTTTGCCTAGCTAGTTAAAAATAAAAGGCTATCTTTCTTGATATATTCAAAATTAAATAAAGAAAGCAACACATAATGTGAACTGTACTTTTCACTCAAATACTGTACACATGTGCTGCCGATTTATATTTTTTTATCAACTTCTGAAGTATCAACATTTGTACCAAACCAGTGAACGAGCTTTTCTTTAGCTTTCCCTTTTACTTCATCATCAATATGAACAGCAACTTGAAATAAAGCAACACCAAGCGCACCTAAGTCATCGGTAAAGCCTACACCTGCCATAAAGTCTGGGATTAAATCAATCGGAAGAATGAAGTATCCAAGCGCTGCTAAAATGGTTATGCGCGCTTTTTTAGGCAGCTCAGGCTTCTGAAGTGTGTAATAGAGCAACAGTGCTGTATACACGACCGAATGCCCTGCCTTTAACGCAAATCGCTTTAATTTGCTCCAAAACTTTTGCTCTGAGTAGTGCTTTTCCATTCCTTCCATCTCGATAACACCTTCTTTCAACTGCCTTATATTATATCTTATCTTCGGCAAATTTACATGGATAACTAATAAACTTTTAACGCCTCAAACTTAAATCCACCGTATCGATAATTTTGGTTTTTGTACATTTCCTTAACGCTATCCTCTCCGTCTGCTACTAAAATAATTCGTTTGTCGGCAAACTCCTCCATGATAAATTGTTGAAGTTGGCTTGCTACTCCTCTACGGCGATAGGAAGGTAAGATAACAAGGCCGTCTATTTCAACCGTTTCATGCCCAATAATAGCGTCGACCATACCAGCTGGATTGCCATCATAGTAGGCCATCAACTGCATAAATTTTTGAGAGCCGAAGTTTTGCACATGTATATCTCTTTTTTGTCTCGCAAAATCCAGACTAATCTCTGAGTCAATTTCATATGCGAGTTTGAGAAACTGACACAAGTTTTGATCTGTTACTTTGTCAACAGTAATCGTTTGATTTTTATCCACTTTAGCAAAATCACTCGGTAAAATATAATAAAATTCTTGAGAACCAATATTAAAACCAGTATTTTTTAAATACTGCCAAAGCTCGTCGGGTATCTTTTCGTTCTCTGGAAATAAAAGCTTAACATGCTCTTGCCCGTTTTGTTGGTGAAAATCTCTTAAATATTGCACCGATTCTACTAATTCTGCCAACGTCGGCACTCTCTTAAACTGTATGAAGTTTCCATCATATAATAATAGCATTTCAGCAGTATGATAATGCCTTATTAACTGATTTTCAAATACCATTTTCCCTCTATAAAAAATATCACTAAACACCCCGCTGAGCCCCCTCACTTTTATCAATTAATTTACTCAAAACGCGGTTCTTTCTAAATAATGGCACCTTTTTTCTAATAATGCGTGCGCCGATGAACATAATGACGCATATCGTTGCTATGAATAAAAATCCAGAAAGTTGAAATGCTACCTCAGCAAAATTCATTCACATCAACCCCCTTTTTCTTTATTATGTGGGCGCACAGGCTCTACCCAAAATGAAAACAAAGAGCAAAAATAAAATGGTAGATCCTAGATAAATAACCGCCAGCATGGAAGCCAATAACAGCTTGTAAAATGCATGATTAAAAATGGCACCTGCATGATTCTTTTCTTTCTTTTGAGTAGTCTCTCTCTTTCTTGCTGTAATTGCTCAATAAAACAATCTTTATAATAATTTACCATTGTACGCATACAATCGATGTTGCTCTACAAACCCCGCATGACGGTAAACACTTAACGCAGCATTATTGTCTGACTCGACTGTTAAAGTAATCACCTCAATCTCTTGAAATGAAAAAAGAAAGTCCAGGCCAGCGATGATTAGCTCTCTTCCAATTCCCCGATTTCTAAAAGCGGGAGAAACAGAAATAAAATGAATATCCCCTTCAGCAAATTTCGGATCTGCTTCACAAAAAATGTAGCCACAAAAATGCTGCTCCAGCTCTGCCACTAATATTTTTTGTGTTTCCCCATGCATTTTAATCATCTCATCAGCACTAAAGTAAGCATTTGGAAAGGACTCCTTATGCAGGTAACGGATATGTTGAAAATCTTTTTTCTCCATTTCACGAATCGTTACTGGAGAAGCTGTTTTTAACGGTAAATGATTTGCTGAAATTTGCAAAATCGAATGCTCACCACTTTTTACTGCCCCGAGACTTTCCATAAACTGATTTCCATTTACATTGTGCACATTGTAAAATCCATAAACCGTCTCCAACGAAAAAGGGAGCTCTTCAATAAGTTTTTTCCACATTTGTTCCGCCACTTTATGCCACTCTAAATGGGCAATAAAAGGACCCCACACTTCCGCTTCTTTTGATTCCTTATCAATATCTAAACCAAGTACCCCAACCAATTGCCGATTCTGAAATGCACCGATGACAGAATCCGCAAATGCAAGATCGGAAAAATCAGTCGAAAGTGCATGCTTGATTTCCTCACTATCTATGCCACAATAACCGACATGCTGAGTCGGTTGAAGATTCATTTTACTAATAAAAGCGGAAACTTTTTCAATCTCTTTCATTCTTCTAATTTCAATCATAAATATCTCCTCCATTACGTCTTAACTTATTTTATCATATCCCTAGAAGGCATCTGACTAATTTTTCTATTTATTAAAATAATAAGATTGACATAACACCAAATGGTGTCGTATATTTTTTCATATATAACCTTTTGGTGTTATATTAAAAACTTTGGAAGGAAGAGTGAAAATGGAAGATATTAAAGATATAGAGCAAACGGTGGTCATCAATGCCCCTATTCAAAAAGTATGGAATCATGTTTCTACCTCTGTTGGAATAAGTGAATGGTTCATGCCGAATGATTTTGAAGCAATAGTTGGACATGAATTTCATATTCAGTCCCCTTTCGGCCCATCTCCATGCAAGGTGTTGCAAATCGAAGAACCGCATCTTATTTCGTTTGCTTGGGACACTGACGGCTGGATCGTTTCTTTTCAATTGAAAGATCTAGGAGATCGTACAGAATTCACCGTTATTCATGGCGGCTGGAAGGCACCAGATCATATTGTACCAAAAGCAGGTGAAGACGCTACAATTATCCGCGACAGAATGAACGGCGGCTGGGCAGGAATTGTTCAAAAACTTCAAAAGGTAGTTGAAGGATAGGTGGGAGCAGCAAAGCATGACGTCTTTCAAGCTATTGCTGATCCTACTCGAAGAGAGATGCTTCGACTACTTGCTGTTAAAAATTTGCCTATTTCTGAAATTACAGCACATTTCCCAATTAGTCGGACGGCCGTTGTCAAACATCTCCATATTCTTTCTGAGGCACAACTTGTTCAAGGAACAAAAGTCGGACGAGAGAAAATCTATCAATTACATCCTGACCCCCTTGTAGAAGTGAAGGATTGGCTATCGTTTTATGAACAATTTTGGAGCAATAAGCTTGCCCTATTAAAGTACCAAATGGAGAAAGATTAAATCGCTTGGGCTATTCCAAGCGATTTTTCTTAAGGAATGAACTAAACACAGCTAAAGAGATTTCAACCAGCTCCAAATTGTATCCAGTCATGTCAGCGATTTTTTTTGCCCATTCTGAGTTCGACTGTAATGCTTCCTCTTCCTTTAACCCTTCATTTGAGCTAAAATAACTCTTCCAATCGTAAAATTCCCAATGTGCTACTTCTTCTTTATATGGAACACGACATTCAAGCAGCGGCTTATGAGAAATATTTCGTTGCGAAAGCTCAGCGGCAATTAAAAACTCGTTCATCTCAATCGCTTCAAGCTGATAAGATTGCTTCGAGACCTTTCCGTTCGGTCGATAATAGAAAATTTCCACCTCGTCATTTCTGGGAAGTACTTGAACAGATGCCGCTGGAAAAAATCCAGTAAGCAACTCGTTCGTATAATCTTCACTATTTAAATCAAGCAGTATTGGATTTAGCCATTGATCGCCCAGATCACATAAGTAGCGATATCCGTTCTCATCTTCTGCAACTACCGCAGCATGCGCCCTCTTCGTCTTCATTTTTGAACCGATAGGATAAGCGGTTATCCCCTCTTTGTGAAATTGATCAAGCAGCCATATTGCTAAATCAAAACAATTTCCTGTAATGCCATATTGTTGACGATGCTCTTTCATAAGGGCTATATCACGCTGTTTTTTTTCTGTTCCTAAAGTACTGTACCAAGCTTTCGTCAATGTTTCCATAGGAAAGCGATCAAATTTTCGCCAAACAGATAGAATTTGTTGTGGAGCGTTCATGTTTTACACCTACTTCATCTTTTTCTTTGTTTGATTTCATTTTGCATGGGTTTTGACAACAACTACTCATACTCATTTTTTACATCACAGTTCACATAGACTGCAGTATCAATTTAAGGAGCGGAGGGTAACGAAAAATACTGGACTTAAAAATATTCTCTATACATGCTTTAAACTCCTTTTTTATCACAAGTGAAGCACTACCATTTTTCATAATTGTTTTTTCTATTCTTCTCTACATTGTTGTCTTCCAACTATTCGTTTAGAATGAGACTATACTTAAAATTCAGGTGATGAACAATGTTTAAAATTTTACTTATTGAAGACGATATCTCTCTATATCACGAGATAAAAGAAAGATTAACGGGTTGGTCCTATCATGTTTCAGGAATAAAAGACTTCGGCAACGTCTTGCAGGAATTTTCCACCTTCAAGCCTGATTTAGTTATCATTGATATTCAATTGCCAAAATTTGATGGTTTTCATTGGTGTCGAATGATCCGTTCCCATTCAAATATTCCGATCGTTTTTCTATCTTCTAGAGATCATCCAATGGATATGGTAATGGCAATGCAGCTTGGGGCCGATGATTTTATTCAAAAGCCTTTTCATTTCGATGTTCTCATCGCAAAGATACAAGCGATTCTTCGACGTGTCTATAATTACAGCACAGAACCAGTTCAGTTAAAAACATGGTGCGGAGCTACTATTGATTATGAAAGAAACATGGTGACGAACGAGAATGGAACGATTGAACTAACCAAGAACGAGATTTTCATATTGAAACAATTAATTGAGAAGAAAAACAAGATTGTTACAAGGGAAGAACTGATTAGAAGCCTGTGGGAAGACGAGCGTTTTGTAAGTGACAATACCTTGACGGTAAATGTTAATCGCTTGCGTAAGAAGCTGGGGGAAATCGGTCTTGAACCGTTTATTGAGACGAAGGTTGGGCAAGGTTATATGGCAATTGAAGAGGAATTAGCATGATAATAAAGTATATTCAAGAACGTCTCAGCTGGATTCTTTTTTTCCTTTTTAGCCAACTGCTCATTATCCTTATTACTTTTCTAGAATCAACAATCCCCTTGCTACCGATACTATATAGTGTTTTCCTAGCGACAATAGCGTTTATTGTTTTTCTCACTATCCGCTACCATAAAGAAACAAGGTTTTTCTTAGTCCTTGAACAATGGGAAAAGGATTTTGATCTCTCGAAATTAACTTATGCCGAAAGTCCCTTTGAGAGAATGGTCGAAGAAAAAATCTCCAGTCAAATCGAATATTTCAAACAATTCGCAACAGCCAACAAATGGGAGCTTGAACAGGAGAAAGATGAACTATTATCTTGGATACATGAAGTAAAAACCCCGTTAACTGCCCTTCGCTTAATGATCGAGCGAATCGAAGATGAAAAATTAAAAGAAAGAATGAGCTATGAATGGCTTAGAATCGAACATCTTCTCGACCAACAGCTGCATCAAAGGCGACTGCCATTTATGGAAAATGACCTGTACATAGAAGAAACAGATTTAAAAAATATCGTAATTCAAGAAATAAAAGGGCTGCAATCATGGTGTATGCAAAAAGGAGTCGGTTTCGAGATAAGCCTTGAGAAAACACATGTTTTAAGTGATGCGAAATGGCTTTCATTTATTATAAGACAGCTGCTTACAAATGCAGTCAAGTATAGTAAATCTTCCGATATTCACTTAAGTAGCTTCAGTATAAACGACTCTGTTGTTCTAAAAATAACAGATTTTGGACGCGGGATTGCTCCTAAAGACCTGCCTCGCATTTTTGATCGAGGTTTTACTTCAACTTCCCATCATCAGGATCATTCAGCAACTGGGATGGGGTTATTTTTGGCAAAAAAAGCGGCACAATCTCTTTTCATAACGATCGAGGTTGAATCAAAGTTAGGACATGGTACAAGCTTCACTTTGACTTTTCCAAAAAAGAATACATTACTCAGCTTGGCGACTCACGTATTTCATGATTAGTGTGAACGAAATCTTTCTTGCATGTGACAAAAATGTCACATGCTTTTCCATTTTGTTTGCTCAATCGCGGGAATTTTCTAGTTCCCCCCTTTTATAATAGGCCTATAAAGAAAAAAGGAGTGCTTGGTATGACCATATTAGAAGCCACAAAAATATATAAAAGTTATGGAAATAAATTTAATAAACAAGAAGTCTTGAAGGGTTTAGATATTCATATTGAAAAGGGTGAATTTGTCAGCATCATGGGTGCTTCAGGATCTGGTAAAACCACCTTACTAAATGTGTTGTCATCCATCGATAAGTCAAGCGAAGGTTCTATTAAAATTGAGGGTAAGGAAATAACTAGGTTGAAGGAAAAAGAACTTGCAGAGTTTAGAAAAAAGCATCTTGGATTTATTTTTCAAGAATACAATTTGTTGGACACGCTCACGGTGAAGGAAAATATTCTTTTACCCCTATCAGTAGCCAAGATATCTAAACAAGCAGCAGAGCAAATGTTCACCACCCTTGCAAAAGAACTCGGGATTTATGAAATTAAAGACAAGTACCCAAATGAAATTTCAGGTGGGCAAAAGCAACGTACCTCAGCAGCGCGAGCATTTATCCATGAGCCAAGCATCATTTTTGCCGATGAGCCCACGGGAGCATTGGACTCAAAATCAGCTTCTGATCTTCTTAGTAAACTGAGCGATTTAAACAGAAATCGAAAAACAACAATCGCCATGGTCACTCACGATCCAATTGCAGCAAGCTTTAGTCATCGTGTCATCTTCATAAAAGATGGCCGCATCTTTTCTCAAGCATATAGAGGCGAACAAAGCAGAAATTCTTTCTTAAAAGATATTATGAAGACACAAGGCGTCTTGGGCGGTGTACAGTATGAAGATTAATGAACTTATTTTACGCAATTTAAAAAAGAACTTAAAGAATTACTATCTTTATGTCTTTGCATTAATCTTTAGTGCTGCTTTATATTTCGCCTTTGTAACCCTTCAATATGACCCATCTTTAGATGAAACAAAGGGCACGGTTAAAGGTGCGGCGGCAATTCGGTCTGCCTCGATTTTATTGGTTGCTATAGTATCCATTTTTCTTCTTTATGCAAATAATATTTTCATAAAAAGACGCAGCAAAGAGATTGGTTTATTCCAGCTAATCGGAATGACGAAAGGGAAAATTTTTCGCATATTAAATACAGAAAACTTTGTTCTCTATTTTATCTCTTTAGGATTAGGAATTTTTGTCGGATTTGCCGGTTCAAAATTAATTCTCATGATTCTTTTTAAAATTACAGGTATTGAGACGGAAACGTCATTGCGCTTTTCAAGCGAGGCTCTTTTGCAAACAGTCGTCATTTTTACGATCATCTATTTGTTAATTATGCTTATGAATTACTTATTTATTAAACGACAAACGATTTTATCATTGTTTAGAGTAAATTCATCAACAGAGGGCAAATTAACACGAATGTCCTTTTGGCAAATTTTGATAGGAATTATGGGAATAATCCTTATTATTACTGGCTACTACGTTTCCTCGAAACTGTTTAGTGGAGAATTTACTACATCGATGGAATTGGTACTAGCGATGACTTTTATTCTTGCTTCCGTTATATTAGGAACCTATTTATTTTTCAAAGGCTCAGTTAGCTTTATTTTTCATCTTATTCGAAAAGGTAAAAAAGGCTATTTAAACATTAATGAAGTACTATCTCTTTCTTCTCTAATGTTTCGAATGAAATCAAATTCGCTGATGTTAACGATTATTACGACAGTGTCCGCGTTGGCTATCGCTTTATTGTCATTGTCCTATATCTCATATTATTCTGCTGAATCAAAAGCCAAAAACTATGTGGTTAGTGATTTTTCAATTACAAATGAAGAAGATGCTAAACTTTTTAAAGAAGCGCTGGATAGTAAACAAATCCCATATACTACTAAAACCTTTAATATTATACAAGTTGAATCTGATCTCAATGATATCATTGAAAGTGATACAGAAGGATTGTACGCAGACATTGGCAAATTTGTGCTTCCTGTGATAAGTGAGAAAGAAGCAGTGGGCTTTAATGTTTCGGCTGATGAAACTATTTTTTCAGGCTATGATGACCTTCTGCAAAAGTTTATGGAGTTTGCAGACTCTGGAGAGGTAGTGTTGACGGGAAAGACTGAAAAGATTCCTCTAAAATATAAAGGACTTGAGAAAGATTTTCTAGTTTCCTGGCAATTTACCGGTGGTGGCGTGCCTGTCGCAATCGTTGATGACAGCATCTTTAAGCGATTATCCACTGACTTGGATCCAGCCATTCAAAAAAGCTCCTCCTTGTTCGTTGGCTTTGATATAAAAAAGGAAGAGCATTTGGAGAAAGCAAATCAAATTTTTGAAGAATTAGAATTTGACGAAAATTCATTACATGCATCGCAAATGCAGACTAGTAATGCAGAAAAAGGAAATATGGGGCTTGTCATGTTTATTGTTTCCTTCCTAGGCTTGACCTTCCTCATTACATCCGGCTGTATCCTTTATTTTAAACAAATGGGTGAGAGTGAAGAAGAAAAACCAAACTATACGATTTTACGAAAACTAGGCTTCAGTGAGCAGGATTTAATAAAAGGCATAAAGTTTAAGCAGTTATTCAATTTTGGAATTCCCCTCATTATTGGTCTGTCGCACAGCTATTTTGCTGTACAATCGGGGTGGTTCCTGTTCGGTTCAGAATTGTGGACACCAATCATCATCGTCATGGCTATCTATACCGTACTTTACTCGATCTTCGGCTTCCTATCTTTGTTTTATTATAAAAAAGTAATAAAGTTGTCGCTATGAATAAGAGGGTGTCCAAAAAAACTAAGCATTTTTGGATACCCTTGATTTCTCATAAGAAATCTTCGGAAAATGGTTCGGACAAGGATAACCTTGGATGAAACGATGTGAAAACATCTGGCTCTAAACATAAGTGTATAAAACGACTTTCCATAAAAAAATGCCTGACTAAACGAGCACGTTGGAATGCAGAGGTTTTCGCTTTTTTCATGTAGGTTTGATATTTAATCAGTTTATTTGAATGTTTTAACTGATCGGAAGAGGGAGACCCAATGAAAATAATACCTGAAAAAAATAAGCGATTTGAATTTGAAGACTGGATTAGAGAAAATGGTTCCTCATTATCTCTCTATATATATAAACAAGTAGGAAATAAGGAATTAGCAGAAGATTTATATCAGGAAGTATTAATTGCAGCGTATTTAAAGTTAGAACAATTTGAAGCGCGAGCTAATTTCAAGAGCTGGATGTATAAGATCGCAATCAACAAATGTCGTGATTTTTGGAGAAAGCAAAAGACCCTCCAAAAATTCTGGGAGGAAAAGGTTTATCATTATGTAATGGAGTGTTCGATCCCAGAGCCTGAGGATTATGTGTTAACTAAATATTCAACAGAAGAAATGATCGATACGATCAACGAGTTGCCTACGATTTACCGGGAGCCCATTCTTTTATACTATTTTAAGGACAAGTCATTACTAGAAATAAGCACAGCCAAACAACTGCCGATATCTACAGTAAAAACAAGGATAAGAAGAGCAAGAAATCAATTAAAAGAAATGCCACTATTAGCGGAAATAGTGGCAAATTAACTTTAGGTGAAAAAAGAAAGTTTTCACTGATGTGATCGTCAATACGAAATAAAAATTCCTTTGGAAAATGCGGCTGCCTTTATCGTTTTCTCCCTTTTGCTTTTTTTGCATTGGAATTTTTATTCTTTCTTGACCCAATCGATAAAACTCTCGATAACACTATCTGTATAATTTAATAAAATCTATCAATAAGTTTCCCCTCTGCCAATTAGCGTCGGCATGATTAATTAAACTACCTTAGTCGCTGTAGAGTAAGATTAATTATTTGCTTGCAAAAATGCGATCAATAGCCGCCACTTCAAGCTCTGTTAATTGGACTTCGACAGCTTTAAGATTACTGGTAATTTGTTCAGGCGTTTTTGCTCCTGGAATAACGGCATTAATCGCCTCCCGAGTTAAATACCATGCCAAAACAACATGACCAACCTGACAATTTTTCTCATTAGCGATTTTATGTAATTGATCCATTTTAGCCAAATTCTCAAAGTAAGCATCCCCTTTAAATAATGGGTGCTGCTTTTGACTATCGGTTAATGGCGTATCTTTTTTATACTTCCCTGTTAACAAGCCTTTTGCTAACGGGAAATACGGGATGAAAGAAATTTCTTTCTCCGTCACGTAAGGAAATATCTCTCGTTCCGCTTCCCGGTTGAACAAATTGTAATGGGATTGCAGCACTTCGACATAGCCATCTTGATTTGCTTCCATTAACTGCTCTAAATTAAAATTCGAAACACCGATAGCTCTTATCTTCCCTTGCTCTTTTAGCCTTTGCAATGCACCTACTGCTTCTGCTTTAGGCGTTGTTTCATCAGGAAAATGAATATAAAATAAATCAATATAATCCGTTTGAAGTCTTCTTAATGAATCTTCTACGCTTTCAATCAAAAATTGCGGTGTATTATTGTGAACGACCTTGTGATCAACAAACGTATAGGACGCTTTTGAGGCAATGACAAAATCATCCCGTTTACCATGTTCTTTCATGACTTCACCAATTAATTCCTCTGACCTGCCTAAACCATAAAAATAAGCAGTATCAATGAAATTCATGCCATTATCAATTGCAGTACGAATGATTTTTTTTGAAATTGTTTCGTCAATATCCTCATAAATATTATGGCCACCAATCGCATTTGCCCCCAGTCCGATCGGGTTTACTTGCAAATCCGTTCTTCCGATATGAGTTTTTAACATCCATCATCCTCCTCTCATTTCATACACTTTTACTATAAACGTCTAATTTTTGATTTGCGAATATAAGGACTCAATTTTAAGAATATTTTTCTTAATTAAAAATGCAGCAGCAGGTCATGATAAACATTGATTAATAATATTTTTAAGTAAACAGCAACACCGTCATATAACACACCTTTTGAATAAAACGTCTCAGGTGCCATATCAACTAAAGTATGATTTATTGCTCCAGCGAATAGAATTCAATTCACTATGCGGATGCAGCTCCATTTTTAAGTTTCTAAATTCTTCTTCCAGCTCGCTTAATGAAAGTTTATATAATTCATTTTCTTCTTTTTGACAGACGAAATAAGGATGGAGTCTACAAATCAGATCATTGCGCCGTTTTTCGACAGCATGACGAAGCCATTTTCCCATGTATAGCTCTCCCTTCTTCCTTTTTGTGTAAAAAAAGACTCCTTTATTCACTACGTTGTAAAACGTGAAGGAATAAAGGAGCCATTGGTTGACCAAAAGGCATTTTTCTTACTTTACCAACTTATTTACTAGGTTTAAAACTTTGCTTAAACTTTATAATGATTTGAGGCTTTTGTCAATAATTTTTTCAAATTGTTCCAATCAAGTTCACTCAAAAAGTAATATATATATTACATTATGTCAATTATATGTTACAATGGGTGTGAGAGGTGAACTTTAAAGGTGGAGAATAACGTTAAAATCGCTAGAATTCAAGTTGATTTAACACAGCAACAACTTGCAGAAAAAATTGGGGTCACTCGGCAAACCATTAGTTTGATAGAAAAAGGCAAATATAATCCATCCTTGAAATTATGCCTAGAGATTTGTTATGCCGTCAACAAATCATTGGATGAGTTATTTTGGATTGATCAGGAGGAATCAAAAACATGAAGATAATTAAAGATGAACGATTACAAATGCAAAGTTTAAAAAATATTCGCATCGCTTTTATCGTACAAACGGTTGGGATTCTCGCAATTCTACTGTATGAAACGATAACCGTGGGATTTACTCAGGCTAGAGCAAATCCAATATGGATCGTCTTTATGCTTTCTGCAGTTGTTTTAGGTTGGCTAAACCTCAGAATTTCTGTTGACACCTATGAAAATACAAATCCACGAAAAAAACCGGCACCCTATTATCGAGTTATCATGCTTTCTTTAGGAGTCGGTATCGCTGTCATGCTGCTCGCCGTATTAGGTCCTGACAAAAGCAGCGTTAATGAAGCACTGCTTGTCGGCGCAATTGTTTTCATTTGTTTTCTTGCACCTTTTTCATTTGTGCATTTCTTGCAAAAGAAGCGGACAGAGGATCATGAATGATGAACTCATTTAATTTCAGCACCTGATGCTTTCTTCAACTCCGCGAAAGCAAGAGCTCAGGTTGTTCAAGGCCTTGACTCTAAAGAAAATCGAGCAAGGCCAAAATTTTACTACATTGCTTTAAAGTTTCACTTTTTACTGCTTAATCAGCCAGCGATAAACGAACTTAGGAAGAAAGCTTTTGAATCGATATCTCCTCATTGCATTTTCCTCCCTTATCTTGTAAATTTTTATCCTTTATAAATCCACTTTAATAAGTTTGTAAAATCTGCTTCTGACACTTCCTTTGGATTTCCTTGTGTACATATGTCCTTTTGTGCACTCTTGACAATCTCTAATAAATGCCTCTCATATGAGAGTTCAGCAATATTAGCCGCCTGCATAGTCTGTGGAATTCCCAATTTTTCATTTAGCACTTTTATGGCGGTAGAAAGACTGATGACAGCTTCTTTTCGAGTTGAGCAAGGTAACCCAAGGATTTTTGTCAACTCCATATACTTCTTGGCAGCCTCTGAAGTTTGATAGGTATTGTCGCATAATCCGCCATTATACTGGATAACGTAAGGGAGCAATAAGGCATTGCTTCTGCCATGCGACATATGAAACTTGGCTCCTATCGCATGAGCTAAGCTGTGGGTAATTCCTAATGAAGCATTTGTAAATGCAATACCGGCCATACATGAGGCAAGATGCAATTTCCCTCTCGCTTCCAAATCATTGCCAAATCGAAATGCTCTAAGCAAATACTTAAAGACACTCTTTATCGCCTTTTCGGCATACAGATCTGTAAATTCTGTTGCCCTATTGGAAACATATGCTTCTATGGCATGGGTCAATACATCCATTCCTGTATCAGCCGTGACGGAAGGTGGAACCGTTTTTGTCAATTGTTCATCTAAAATGGCTACATCTGGAATCATTCGCTCATCATTTAAAGGAATCTTTATATTGTTTGTCATATCTGTAACAACCGAGTATGATGTAACCTCAGAACCCGTTCCACTGGTGGTAGGTATCGCAATAAATAATGGTTTAACACCTCTTTTATCGCCTGGTTTTTTTTCCATTATTTGATAATAAAAAAGTAGGATTGCTTTTGCTACATCAATGGGTGAGCCTCCGCCGAGAGCGATTATCACATCTGGCTTCTCTTCAAGAAAAAAAGCAAGACCGTTTTGAACGGTTTCAAGCGAAGGATTTGGCTCCACCTCTGCAAAAATTTTACAAGCTCCTGCTTGCAATCGATCTGTAATAGCATCTGCGATCCCGAACTTCACCATCATTTGATCGGTAACAAGAAAGGCCTTTCTTGCCTTTAATTCTTTCAAATAGTCAATGGAATCGCTGCCGTTATAAATTTTTGGTCCTACAAAAAAGGATTTCATCTGCCGCTACCTCCGTGTCTCTAGCTTAAAGCTTCTTAAATTGTGAAAATAATCACATAAATACAAAGATGAAGAAACTGCAAATAAAGATTGTTGTCGCTGGAGGATCAATATACGTATCTACATAGGAATTAAACGTTTTGTCTGCAATTTCTCCAAGAACTCCAGCAATTACTGCAAACAATGCGCCGTACAGTATGCTGCCAGTAGCAATTGTAGCGTAACCAGCTACCAGGGTGATATGATGTGTTGCTGGAATATCAAATCCAAATTGTAAAAGGATTAAAAGAGATGCGCTGATAACAAAACCAAGAACATTAATCTGAGTAAGATCAACAAGATAGGAAATAACCAGTCCAAATCCGAGCGAATAGATTATGATAAACCATAAGGATTTCGCCCCAGGTGCAAAATCCCTCTTCTCTCCATTCGTGGGTGCAAACTTTCCAATTAATCCTGATTTGCCAAAAACAAATCGAGAGATAACACATGAGATAAACACCGTTAAAGCAACTGTATCGACAGGTGTTTCAAAATGAACCAATGCGCTGTTAATAAGATGACCGATAATTCCAAACATCCCGCCGATCAATAAAACACTAATATCATTTGTCTTCTTTAAAGGAGTTACAATATCCAATGCACTGTCAAGCACTTTCTTTTTGTTTGCGGCAAATGCCGCAGCTGCGACACCACCGGCAAATGCAATATGAGGACCTAGCAATGTTCCAAATACGACATCATTCAATATAGTCGGAGGCCCACCAGCTGCGATGACGCCTACCCCAATTAATCCGACAAACCCAGCAAAAATGAAAGCCGGCAATGCTCCAAATAATGCACCAAATACCCCACCACCAAATGATGCTAAAATTAATTCCCAGGACATACAACCCTCTCCTCTTCAAATTCTTTTTTGAGCTTAATTATGGAAAAATAGAATTTAGTAAAGTGCGCTAGCTTATTATTGTTATCTAACTGATAGACCATCTACTAAAACACATTTTCTTCTTCTAGCAAAGTTTTTTGCCGATGTTAGCCCTTCTCCTGTAGGACCAGCAATTGTAAAGGTGGTATAGCCTTCCCCTCCAACGCCGATTCCCGCATAGGACGGTCCATTTTTTACAAAGATTGTCGTTTGGATTGCCTTTGCAAATTTGGTGAGATTGTCGACGTTCTTTGAATGCATAATCGCTGTATGACGGAAGCCGTGCTCCACTTTAACCGCCAAATCAATCGCAGCATCCACGTCTTCAACCCGTACAATTGGCAGAATAGGCATCATTAATTCGGCTGATACCAAAGGATGGTTGCCCTCAACATTCATAATTGCGACTTTTGCACCGGCTGGTACTTCAGTGCCAATATGCTTTAGAATATAGGTAAGGTCTTTCCCCACAAATTTCTTATTAGCGTGTCCATTATCGACAACCAATTCCGTTAATTTCTCGATCTGATCCTTGCTCTTTATAAGAAATGCCCCATTTCTCGTCATATAAGAAACTAAGTAATCAGCAACCTTTTCAACCACAATGACTTCTTTTTCTGCTACACAAGGCAGGTTGTTATCAAAGCTGCAACCATCAATAATGTCCTTCGCTGCCTTTTCTAAATCTGCCGTTTCATCAACGAGTGCAGGTGGATTTCCTGCACCGGCGCCAATCGCTTTTTTCCCACTTGATAAGACCGCTTTGACAACGCCTGGACCGCCTGTTGCCACCAGCATTCTGATTTTTTTATGTTTCATCATCACGTTTGCCTGTTCAATCGTTGGCTCCTGCACCGTTGTAATGACATTGTCAGGTCCGCCAGCCTCAACGATCGCTTTATTCAATACTTCAATCGCTTTAATTGAAGTTTCTTTCGCTGTCGGATGTGGACTGTAAACAATTGAATTTCCCGCTGCAATCATCCCGATAGAATTGCATATAATCGTTTCTGTTGGATTTGTTGTCGGCGTAATAGAGCCGATAACACCATAAGGAGATAGCTCAACAATCGTTAATCCATTGTCTCCTGAAAAAGATTCGGTTCTTAAGTCTTCAATTCCAGGCGTTTTTTCAGCAGCAAGAATATTTTTAATCACTTTATCTTTGTAATTTCCCATGCCCGTTTCATCAACTGCCATTTGAGCAAAGAATTCTGCGTTTTCGATGGCGGCCCTGCGAATAGATTCAATGATTTTGCCTCTTTCTTCAAAAGAAAGCTTAACAAGTTCTTTTTGAGCAACTTCCGCAGCCTCAATAGCATCATTCATATCCAAAAATATTCCATTTCCAATGCTGCCTTGAGGTTCACTCCTCGTCGAACTCATTTCCTCCAATACTCTTCTTACAATTTCTTCTATTCCCCATTCTTCAATAGCCAATTTAATCCTCCTCTTTCTTTCTCAAAAATACTTCAATTGCTTCTGTTGCAATGACCATATCCTCTTCAACCGTCCCACCGCTGACACCAATACCACCTATAACTTGTTCTTCAAGCTTAAGTGGATATCCACCACCAAACGTGACAATTTTCTGATTTGTCATTTGAATTCCATAAAGCTCTGTTCCAGGTTGAATAATTGGAGCAAGTTCATGGGTCGCCATTTTTAAAGCAACGGAAGTATAAGCCTTATTGAGCGCAAGCTCTAAGCTTGCTAATAAAGAATTTTCCATACGATGTAATAAAATTGCATGTCCAGCAGAATCGACAATCGAAATCACCACTGGAACACCTATTTCCATCGCTTTTTTTTCAGCTGCTTGTGCCATTGCAGATGCTAATTGTAACGAAAGGCCAAACGGAGCACCTCTGCCTTTTAAAGCTTCTAGCCTCCCGATAACTTTTGTTTTTATCTCTTCCAGCTGGCAGTAGTATACTTCGGATCGAGCCAGCATAAACAAAAGATCTGATAAACGGTTTACATATTGGATAACTTCGCTTCTGACAATCGATGTCTTCGCAAGTTCTACAATCAGTCGCTCTGCTCTCCGTATAATCGCTCGCGATAAATGGAGATTGGCGGAGGCGTTCGTATCTCCAGGAATGATAAATTCATGGATTGGACCGATCGTTTGTTCAAACTTATCTATGAGTTCCTCAAATTCAACTATTTCTTTTGTGCTAATCTTATTCGTTAAAAGGTCCTTCCCCTTCTCATCGCTTGCTAATTCTGCCCCAACAACAAAAAGTTGTTTTTGTATTTCCCTTATAATCGACTTAATTTCATCATTGGCTATTTGCGAAAAAGCAACACCCAGCGCTGCATTCGCTTCGTCCAGAGTCCCATAACAGGACACCTTGAGGCTATCCTTCGAAATGCGACCGCCGCCTAGAAGCCCTGTCTCACCTTTATCACCTTTTTTTGTATAAATCGCCATTTAGGTCACATCCTCTTAACTTACTTCCATGGAATCGACGATGCCAACAATCGCCGAGTCGATACACGAAGGAGTCGTTCCAAATACATACATGGCAGGTTCCCCCTTTGTCACCAGTACATGTTCGCCCGTTCCTGCTCCTACCGAATCGACGGCAACTTCAAAGGCGCCTAAATTGCCGTCCTTCGGATTGACTTGTTGAACAATAAGAAGTTTTTTCCCGACGAGTTCTTCGCTTTTTCTGGTTGCAACAACACTTCCTAAGACTAAACCTACATACATTTTTCCATTCACCTGCCCCTATTCTTCTTGAACAATTTTCACTCCAAGCTCTTTCGCTGTATCAAGTGCAAGAGGACTTAAAATGGTTGTACGGGGAATTTCTATTTCCATTCCTCTCTCCTTAGCCCGGGCGATATCCTCTCGTGTCAGAATCTTTTTCTTTAAAAAAACCTTCGATTGTTTTTCTGCTGATGCCTGAATGACATTTTTGGAAAAAGTAAAGATATTTTTTTGAACAGTTTGAAAAAGCTCCCTCGCAGCTACAAGCATTACTCCATAGCTTTCTAATATTTCAAGGTAATCGTTCATTTTCTTCACATATGCTTGCTGTCCTTTATTCAAACCAAGGTTTTGCCGAAGAGGATGCCCAACATCGCAAGCATCCTTCGCAGCAATGAATGGTATGCCGCTCATCAGCATATGTGATGCTAAATTGGTTGCCATATTATCAGCCATTCCCAAAGATACTTTCACCATCGTATTAATCGTCAAAGTTGGGACAATAAAGACGCTGATTCCCTCATAAAAAGGACGTAATTCCTTAATCTCTCTTTCGCAGTACACTTTGGAATTATTGAGTTTCTCCTTTATCAATTGAGGTGTGAGAACATATTCGGCACTATTGGAAAGGAGTATTTGCAAATCCCAACCATCAGCCTGTAGAAGTTGAATCTGTTGCAGTGCCTCTTGAAACCCTCCGTATCCTCCAGTAAAAAGAACGGTCGCTTTTTTGCTTCTATTCTGCAATCTCCTCAAGACTTCTTCTACAATACTGTCCAATATTAGCTCTGTGTTCATACTTTCACCTCATCTCCAACTGTTTAAAGCTATGCCAAGCGGGGTAATCAGAAGCGGATGGGCAGGCTTAATTGTTTCAATCCCAATTTCTTTAAAGAAGACTTTTTCAAAATCATCAAAACAGCTTGCGCCCCCTACCACGTAAATTTTTTCCACATCATAATCTTGCACATGTCTATTCACAATTGCGGCCATTTTTTCAACAACTGGCTTTATGACTGGAAAAATCTCATTTTGCTTCGTGCGCTCTTTCTTTAACTGCTCTGCTTCGGTTAGTGGAATTCGATAATGTCCAGCAACAACCAAACTCATATGTGTTCCTCCAGTCGGTTCGTCTGCTGTGAAAATGACTTTTCCTTTTTTTATAATGCTTATACCTGTCGTACCACCACCAACATCAACAACAGCTCCGTCTGTTATGCCTAGTACGGAAGCGGCTGCGGTCGGTTCAGCAATAACATTTGTCACTTCCATCTCACAAGCTTCAACAACATTGGCTATCGCTTTCATATTTCCGCCGATAGTACCTGGTGGAACAGCGGTGGCAGCGTGCGTTAACCGAACTCCAATCATTTCCTCAACTTGCTCCTTTAGTTGTTTGACGATCTGTACAGCACCTACATAATCTACTACTAATCCGTCCTTCACCACCGAAGCCGGATACGTGGCTCCTGCTACTGGGTTTCCTTGCTCATCAACAACAGAAATAATGATATTTGCTGTACCGAGATCGACTCCAACCTTAAAGTTTTCTGTAACTAAGTTTGCTCTCCTTTCATCTATCAACCTTGCAAAGCTTGTTATATAATTATTGACTTTTTCGAGATTTATAGACATAAGCATCTTTAGCCTTTCCGAATTAGTCCAAGATCACCGTTACCCACACCGGCTGCATTTGCTTCATCTGTATCCAAATGCATCTCCAATACATATTTTTCCGAAACTCGAATCAATACATTTTTAAAAATCGTCTTTCTTTCGCCACCTAGTTCAACTTCGACTAATTCTTTATCTTTGAGTTGGAACTTTTCAGCGAAATGTGGCGGAACATGAATATGACGAAATGCGACAATAACTCCCTCTGTAACTTCCAACTCACCACAAGGTCCTTTTAATAATATCCCTGGTGTCCCTGCTATTTTTCCAGATTCTTTAACTGGTGCGCGCACGCCAAGCTTGAAGCTATCTGTTCGCGAAATTTCCACTTGTGTTATATTTCGAACAGGACCAAGAATTCTCACATGCTCCAGTTCGCCTTTATTGCCGACAATGGTTACCGTTTCTTTTGCAGCAAACTGACCGGGTTGCTTCAAATCCTTCCATTTTGTCAATTGATAGCCAGCCCCAAACAGGATTTCGAGATCCTCCTGCTTTAAGTGAATGTGGCGGTTAGAAACTCCAATTGGTACGTACGGCTGTTCTTCTATTGTCTGCACTCTCCGCACAACTTCTCGGATAATCTGCTCTTGCAATTGCTCTGTCAATATCATATAAAAACTCCCCTATCTTTAATTTCAATCTTTTTTTGCAGGGAGGATGATTTCCACATCTGAATGTGGTCTCGCAATGACATGAACAGAAATGACATTCCCGACTCTTTCGGCTGCAGCTGCCCCAGCATCCACTGCCGCCTTCACCGCGCCAACATCACCTCTTACCATTACCGTCACAAGTCCAGAGCCAATTTGCTGATACCCTAATAAGGCGACGTTTGCTGCTTTAGCCATTGCATCTGCTGCTTCTATTGCCCCAACCAAACCTTTTGTTTCTATCATTCCTAGTGCATCCTTCATTTTCCATACCTCCTCATTTTTTTTCATGAATACAAAGTGACCTCAAGTCCCCTTTTCTTCGTGGACAATGCGGATCTTTACATATATTGCAAACCTCCGACTCTCCTTTTTCACTCGTTTTGTTGAAATCTTCCTCTAGCTTCTCCATTACATCTAAATCAATCTCTTCTGTCTCGTTTTCATCGGCGCCTGTTTTTACTGTAGTTTCCTCTTCATTCAAAGGAGAAATGGATACAAGCCTGACATTAGCATTCGCATTTGAACTGGAATTTTCATCTTTGATCATTTTCTCCTCATGAGCGTTGTCAGTTTTTACTTCATCTGGCACTTCTATTTTAGGCGTGTCCGTTTCGTGCGTTCCTCCTTCCGCCTGCTCAACAACGTTTTGCAATTCCCCATTCATGTTGGGCTTTCCTAGACCAACCGTCTCATTCGAATAAACCATTTTTTCTACACCGCTAGCTACTCGTGGAATGATCTGTTTACTAAAAACACCCCCGACTTTCTCCGCTGCTGTGACTCCTGCTTCAACTGCCGCTTTCACTGCGCCAACATCGCCTGCAAATTTAACCGTTACCATTCCGCCGCCCTTGGTTAGCTCATACCCTATTAATGAGACGTTGGCTGATTTAACCGCTACATCAGCAGCTTCTATTGCGGCTGCTAAACCGACTGTTTCTATCAATCCTAATGCACGCATGACCATAGACAAAGGTACACCTCCCTTTTACTTGCTTTCTAGCAATCTTTTCACCACAATCGCTACTATTTTGGCAATATCCTCTTTTGTTAATGCCTCTCCCACAAGCTCAACATGTTCTAACTCCTTTTCCTCTTCAATTTCAAAGGATTTAAATGGGATTCCTTTTACAAGTCTTGCAGCGTTCGCACCTAAAATTCTCAGTTTATTTGGATCTCTAAGATTGACCTCAAATAGGGGTTGGTTTTTATCAAGCTTCGTATAATGCAGGATGACCTTTCCGTTCTGACTAATTCCAATGCCAACTCCTAAAGTGGAATCAAGAGCAGCTTCATGGCTTAGTTGCAAAGCTGACTGCTGCTTGCTCTCTTTAACAAATGTGGGGATACCTTCTTCTTCAATACCATATAGCAGCGTACGAAAAAGGGAGGGATCATTCAGCTCTGCATGATAATAAACATGGATCGCTTGAATCTCATTTCCATCGTTTATTTTCACTGAATCCTCCCCCCTTGACCAAGAGCCAATATTAAACCAGTAGCTACAGCATTTCTTGGTCCTTCTGTGCCTCGAATATTCCCTCTTCCAGCCACAACGCTGTATTGAGAAAGCGCATCCGTCACTAACTGAGGTACCTCGAAATCAAGAGCTGATCCTCCTACTAAAACAACAAATTCCATATCGCGAATATTTCCTGTTGGTGAGACCATTGTCAACGCGCGTAATGCATTCGTAACAAAAACCTTCTCTTTTGCTCCACGTCTCACCATTTTTATTTTCTCAACGGATAGTTGTCCTGGAACAGGAATCATACTCCCTTCCTTCAAAATAACAACTCTTGCAAATACTTGAGGCTCTAACGGATTCTCAAAAAATTGTACGGTTCCATCTTCATGGCGAATATGGAATAAACTTTCAACTTTAGCAAGGGGGTATTTTTTTATATCCTCAGCCAATCCAATGTCATCCAACCCTAATTCGGAATTGATCAGCATCGTGACCATATCCCCGGCACCAGCTAAATGTACGGATGTCGTTTTTCCCGCCTTCGTCATGATTGATGCATCTGTTGAACCTGCTCCCATATCAACAATGGCAATGGGAACCTTCGTTCCAGGAGTAGAAAGAGCGCCTCTTATGGCCATGTCTGCTTCAACACCACCAACTTCAACTTCTACACTGATTAGAGTGCGCAATTCATTCGCTATCATTTGCATTTGCAACTTGTCAGCCTTGACCATCGCTGCAATTCCAACGGCATTTTCCATGGAAAATTCTTCTGCTAAGCCACCTTTAACCATTTGCGGAATAAATGTATTGACGGCCAATAAATCCTGAATTTTTATATCATCCGGATGCTGCTTCGTTAACTCAGACATTACTTGTCTTACCCGTTCAAGCATCCCTCCAGCATTGGTCCCCGCTTCTCCTTTTATATCTTCGATCGGCGTGGCCGCAGTTAATACTTCCATCATTTTTTCGGCGCCTTCATCGACATCAATCGTTAAATTCCGTTTCCCATAAACGGTAATCTTTCCTGCCGGAATGCTCCTCGCTTGAACATCACCCTTTGGTGTCTTAATGACAACAGCAGAACGGTTACCGATCAATGCTCTAGCAATTGGAACAATCATTTTCGTTTCTTCACTTGATAAATCAAATACAGTTGCGATCCCATACGGGTTAGCAAGGACTTCTACAACACCGCCTGGAGAAGCCACCTCAATGGCTGCTTTCATTCCAAGCGGAACTTTCTCAATCAGACTGACTTCATCTATAATAGGCATTTTTTTGTCAATCCTGTTGCTAATAAGAACGCCGTCGTCTTTCTGTGCTACGGCTCCGGTTATGGTAATCCCTTTATTCAAAGCAGCATTAATGAACCGAGCTGCATCTTCAAAATCAACTTTCTTTCCGATTAATACGATATAATCATCTTCCTTATTGGCATTGTCCAAATCGATAATATCAATGGTTTTCCCGATGCCCAAGCCCACTCCCCCTGGAGTAGAGGGGTTGTGGCCAATCATTGTCGACTCTGTAATAATCGTCTCCGTGATCGTTTCCATCGCCACATCCCCAATTACAGGGGCTGCCTCATTAATGCGAACTAAGTCTAAATCCTCTATCCTTCGATTAATTTTCCCAAGAGCTTGTTTAATGGCAGCAAGTACACCATGGATATTTTGCCGCGTTCCTTTAATTCCTGTTGTTCGTACAAAATCGCTCGCCAAAAAAGTAACATTTTTATCTTCTGTTACGGTAGCGATGGCAACTTCTGTTGTGGCATTTCCGATATCCACTCCTGCAACCAATTTCATCGATTCTACCTCCCGGAATCTAACGCAAGATGCTAGTCTTTTTTCAATCGGTCACGCTTTTCATATACATCAGCAGCTTCACGAACTAGTTTCGCATTCATTTTTGCATTAAATTTTCCTTCTAGTTCCTCTGCGATAGCGAGCAATTCTTCTTTTGTAGAACGATATGGTCTTAGTGCATTATATATTTCAAGGATTCGTTCGTCTGGAACCGCAATTAGTTCAGCAGCCCTGCGGAAATTTTGCGCTAACGGTTTTCTTCTCATAGACTCTGCCACTTGGGCCTGTAATTCTAAAGTTTCGGGAGCAATTCGGACATCCTCTGACGTTACGCTTCCATCGATTACACCTTGGAGTGTAATTTGGTCCAAATCTTTATTCGTAGGAGTTTTAATAAGTTCAGGTCGTTTTTCTCCTAACGGATAATCCTTTTGCGCATCAACCTTAACTGTCATGCTATCAGTTTTACTTGTCTCCTCCGAAACCGTTCCCATAGAAGACATGACCTCTTTCACGATCTGCTCGATAAGTTGTTGATTCATAGTGCTCACCTCCGTATTAGTTGAATTTCACTTGCAAAGCTGTTGGTTTTTTGCTTCGATCAACATGTTCCGTTTCTTTAATATGAAGCAATGCAGCGATTGCCTGATACTTCGGACGCGCCATTTGATCATTTTTTGTCGGCACAGGGTTTGGCGATTCCCCTTTTGCATACTTCGCTGCATTTTTTCCAATGGATCGATATGTTTCCGGATCTAATAGCGGCGCTTGCGGGAACAATTCTAAATTTGATAAAGGCGGCAGATCCTTCTGATGTATAACAGTTGTACCTTTGGATTGAATTCCAATCCCAATTCCTGAACCGCTGAATTTCGCTGCTTGATGGGCGACAAATCCAACATCTGATGTGTGATAGACACGAATCAGACGAGCTGATATGCCTTCTTCTTCAATTCCAGCGATAATTTCTCTCAATACTTCGGTATGTGGGAGCCCCACTATCGTCTTTGTTTGATGGACACCGAATGCTGCAGCAACCGCAATCACGACTTCATCCTTTCTAGTTCCAATAGCAGCAGAACCACTTTCGATGATTTCTAGTCCTTTCGAGCTGGAAGGAATCACTGCTTGTCTAGCAGTTTGCGTAACTGGTATTGCTTCTGTTTTTCCCTCCATATTGAAGTCTTTTAAAACCTCTTCTATCACTTCTCTAATTAACTTCTCGTTAATAGTCATTCACATAACACCCCTTTCGGTTTTAATTCACATCTTCTGGACGAATTGCACGAGGAATGGCTTTAATTTCTTCCCATCGAGCGTCACTCATACGGTAGCCAGTTCCAGGTCCTTGATAATCATTTAAATCATTGACGGCGCTGACAATCTTCCAATCTTTATCAATAATCGCTGATGTGTGTAAATAATCACCTGAAACACGTTGTTTTAACATATTTAGGACACTCTGTGCTACATCATCAAATCCGCCCTTACTTAGTGCTTTAACAATGTCAATTCCAGTAATTCCACGTTTCATCATGTCATCTGCCGCTCTTAAGTCTTCTACTACATTGCGGTCAGGCATATCATTACTTCCGTGTGCATATGTAGCAGCTTCTACTTCTTGATCTGTGATGGCAGGCAATCCTAAGCCCTCAAAAACGACTTGAATAGCTCTAGCTGCTTTATTTCTAATCGCCACTACTTCATCTTCAGAAACCGGGCGCAATCCTCCATCTACTTTTAAATCACGCTGCAGCACGTTATAGTCATCAAAATCTTCTGCGTCAAAGTTTGAACCGGCAAACATATTGTCATAGTTTGGCGTAGCACTGTATCCTGAAAAAATAAAATCAGTACCTGGAAGCATTTGCATTAAAGTTCTGGCGGTTCTTCTAATATCAGAATGGGAGAAGGTTTGGTCATTACCTGAGGCAACCTCCATATCCATCATGGTCGTGAATAAGTTCTCAGCTAAAACAGCACGAATTCCGGATGGTACCCCACCAGGGACACCGATACAACTGATTGAACCATTTTGCAGCCCTTGTGAGCCGGCGCCTTTCGTTACAAAAATACAGCGTGCTTCAAGATATAACATTGATTTCCCTTCAGCATAGCCCATTTGCACCTCAGAGCCAGTACCTGAAGTGAAGCGCATTTTCAAGCCGCGTGAAGCATATGCGGATGCAAGAAATGCTTTAGAAAAAGGAGTATCATCGCCATCGACGAAAACAGGCTCTGTTCCATATACAGAAACCGTTTCTGCATAACAGGTAAGTCCCCGCATTCCCATTTCTAACTCTGTCGCTTCTTCAACAGAACATTGCGTTAAAATTCCTCCACGTCCAGTTTGGGCTCCGACTAAAAGACCAAGGGCATTGAAAGGAGCATAACGGACGATTCCTACAGTTGTTTCTTGTTCATCGAAGCCACGTAATGCTGCTTCAGCAGCGTCCGCTGCTATTTGAACTGGATTATCCTTCAAGTTTGTAACATGACATTGATTAGAAGGAGTTTTTCTAGCTCTCATTTTTTGCAACGCCATCATTAATTCGACAACGTTCATATCTTTGACAACATCACAAAGCTTAGCTGGAGTCATCGCCGTGCTAAGAGGAATGATCTTCTCCCTCGGTACATTAATATCGACTAGCATTCTGGCAAACTCGTTTGAATCGATCGACATCGCTTCTTCAGCTTTTTCTAAATTTATCGCATAATCTGCGATAAACGTATCAATAAAGTCAAATTCCTCTCGCTTTTTGCCATCTAATTCCACAACGATGCCACGCTCAATTCTTATACTTGGCTTCGGGTCATTTGGACCACTCATTGCCACAAGTCCCACTTCAGGCCATTCAGCGACAAAGCCATCCTGGTTGACCGGACGCTCAGACAACACTTGAAAACGTTTGGATTTCATTGATTTCCCTCCTCAAGTTAGATGTAAGGAACTGTATCTGATACAGGTTCGCTTCCAAGAGTTCCTAATAATTTTTTTCCCACTTCCCGTGCTGCGATTAAAGCTTGCCTTACAGCACCCGAATCACCGCTAAATGTTAAAATCACTTCATTTGAAAAACTGGTTCCTTGAGCTGGTGAACTATAACCAATCACGTCAACATTGGCAGCTTTTACGGCTGTATCAGCTAAAACGACACCGATTGCAGCCGGAGCACCAACCAGTAAACCGAATGATTTTCCGACTTCAGCATTAAACGCTTTCTCACAAGCGTAACTCGCCCGGGCTGTATATTGGAATTCAAGATGGCCCGCTTCATTGCCATAAACATCACCGAATGTCCGCTCTAATTCCTTCAAGGCAACTTCCACAGCACGTCGAGCATCAGCCACATCCTCAGCACCGAATATAATCAGCGAGCCGTGGCCTGCTCCTCCTTTTGTGTCACGCGCAAGTTCAACCGTCAATACTTCTGTATTGGTCGCTTTCACAGCTTCATCGGCTGCCATAATTTGTGGACCTGCACCTGTACGAGCTCCTATAATCCCGATCGAACGATATTTTTTGTCTAGCTTCATCGCTTCATGAACACTTGAATCAACATTGGCAATAACAAGTCCGATTGTGTCACCTCGTCCAACACCGACAAACTCTGTTAAACCACAGAAACTCTTTTCCTTTTTTATAGGCTCCGCTTCCTTTGGAGCATCTACCTTTTTCATGACTTCTTCCATGATTTTTTCAATCATTTGTTCCTTCATTTATTAGCACCTCCAAAAAAAATATTATTGCTCTAATTTTGGTAAGATCCCTTCTACTTCTGCGTGTGGTCTTGGAATTACATGAATCGATACTACTTCTCCAACTTTTTCTGCAGCCGCAGCCCCAGCATCTGTAGCCGCTTTCACAGCACCTACATCACCTCGAACCATAACAGTTATTAGTCCAGAACCGATTTTTTGGTAACCGATTAGCGTAACATTAGCTGCTTTCACCATCGCGTCAGCTGCCTCAATTGCACCAATTAGCCCTTTTGTTTCCACCATGCCTAATGCTTCTTTAATCATTCTAAGTTCCTCCTCTAAAAAAGTGATTTGAGCAACCGTAGAAAAGAAAATTCCTTTGCTACCATTACTCTCCTAACGCCTTACAAGCTTTATAATAGGGCTTTTTAAGTGACCGTTCTCTGTACAATATTGGCTAGTATAGGTAAAGATTTGCCTTGATTGTGACAAGCAACCAATCTTTTTTTGTCCAGAAAAAGATATTTTTTTGCTCTAGAAGTGGATTTTTTTAATCCTACTTTTCTCAACTCCGCTATGAAACCGCGCCTCATTTCTGTGACCACTTTGAACTCTTAGAAGAAAATGGAGTTGTTCTAACATTTGAACAGATTTTAAAAGGTATAACCAGCTCTTTTCATAATGGGTTGAGACAACAAAAAAACACCTGTCTTTAACTTTGACAGGTGTAACTTTTTGCTTATATAAACCATTTCCCGTTTAATATACTAGTATGTCTTTTTAACATATCAGATTGTGAACTAATTTCTGCTGCCCGCTTGCGATATTCTGATGGAGTTAAGCCAACAACTTTTTTAAAAACCTTGCTAAAATAATTGGGCTCCTGAAAATTCAATTCCATAGCAATATTAATAACAGGCAGATCTGTTGATTCTAAAAGTTCTTTCGCCTTTTCCATCTTTCGTTTCGTTACATAATTAACAAAATTGATCTTTAATTCTTTTTTGAACAATTTACTTAAATAATAGGGACTTAAATGGACATGTTCCGCTGCTGCCTCGAGCGTGACCCCTTTTTGGTAATTCTTTTCTATATATTTAAGCACCGCTTGGATTACTTTTATCTCTTGGTCGCTTTTCGAATCTCTAATCGTATCGAATATACTATCAATAAGGATTTTAAGCTTTTTATGGAAATCACGAGTATCGACTTCATGATAGGCAGTCCATTCTAACTTATGCGAGAGGAATATTCCTTTTTGCCGACATATCAAATCCAGCATCTTAATGAGCGACTGAGTGGTTAAATGGATTTTATCATGCTCTTTATCATACTCCGAAAACAATTGTTCAGTAAGGATTTCTGCCATTTTGATGGAGTTATTATAATCTTCATTAGACACATAGCCAAGCAAACGCTCCATCGTTTGTTCCAAGTTTATTGACTGAGCATGTTCTTGTGATAAATACATATTAACAAGGCGAAGAATGTCTGTTTGCCGATACGGCTTTAAAAGATACGAATCTGCTCCCATTTCTAATGCCTTAAATACAAAATCATAGGAACCATAATCTGTTAATAAAATAATACGATTTTTTGGATTTCTCCGCTTCATATATTTTATTAAATAGATGATATCCGCACCAGGTATTTTAATATCTAGGAAGGTCATATGAAGCTGGCTGTTTTCAAATAGCTCTTTCGCAGACTCTGCAGAATTAGCTGCTCCTATTACTCTCGTATTTTCTATTTGTGCAAAAATTACTTTAAGAGCCTCAATGGCGATAATTTCATCATCAACTAGTAAGATATTATACATGTGGAACCCCTCCATTAGATTCCATCGGGATTTTGAATCTAACAGTTGTTCCACCTTTTCGATTTTGCGCGATTTCAAGCTGATAATCATTTCCGTAAAGTAATCTCAAATTGAAGTTTACATGTCTAAAACCGATGCCCTTAAATTGATTATCTTGTTCTGATACTCCTTGCTCTTTCATGAAGCTATTTATTTTATCTACTGAAATCCCCACTCCATCGTCGATCACTTCACAAACGAAATCTTCATTATCTGCAGAACCTCTTACCATAATCGTCCCATTGCCTTCTTTCGGTTCAAGTCCATGAATAATGGCATTATCTAAGAGGGCAACAATAATCATTGGAGGGATTTGGATCGTTCTTAATTCTCTAGGAATGTCGATTGAAATGTTCATTCTATCTCCAAAGCGAATTTTTTGTAATTTTAAATAGAGATTCATATATGAAATTTCATCTTCGACAGTAACTAAACTATTATAGCTCGTAATCAAGTACTTCATCATATCGGAGAATGTAAGAATGACATCTTGTGTCTTTGGCGCCTTTTCAATAACAGCAAAACAGGACATTGTATTGATCACATTAAATAAAAAATTGGGATTTACTAAAAGACGAAAAAATTGATTTTGTTTGGTAAGAAGCGATTTTTCAAGCTCTGCTTGAATTTTCATTTGATCCAACAGCTGCTGATCTTTCGCTCGTAGTTCTTCCTGCACATACTGAGTAATATCCTTCTCTACCATGCTATTAATGACATGAAACATCATATCTGCAACGGCGGCAATCTTTTCATAAGACATCACTGGTACTTTTTCTAGCTCTTGCAAAACCTCTTCATCTTCTTTCCATCCAAGAGATTTGCTCGTAATATATTCAAGATTCTCATGATCATCATCACTAGACTTAACTTGTCCGACAAGCATGGAACCGATTAATCGCCCTTTTATTATAATGGGTACTGCAAAATCTACCAGTCCGGTGTGACAACGGTAAATGAAGACACCTTCTCTTCTTGATGCCTCCAATCCACCAAAAGCATCACATTTGAGACAAGTATCATAAAGCTTTGGATTTTTGCGGATCTTTTCACAGAACGACGAAAAGTTGCTGTACTTTGTTATCGGATTTCCACGAAAATCCACTGTGATCGCAGCTAAACCAGTTGCTTTCGTAAAAGAATCCTGAACCCTCTGAAGTGCGTCAAAATCAATGATTTCCTGTATATTCATAGAATCATCTCGCTCAATTTATTATCATCAAGTGGATAAGTTTCAATTGGATACATTACTTAGTAGCACTATACATAAAAGACCAAGAACATAATCACCTTGGTCTTTCTCTGATGCAACGTCTCATCTGCTTAGCCTTTAACGAAAATCTGATCACAAATTTTATAAACATCTCTTGCAATCATTAATTCTTCATTTGTAGGAATCTTCAAAACTTTAACGAGAGAGTGAGGGTAACTAATGTACATCTCTTCTTCATTTATTTTGTTTTGCTCTGGATCCCAATAAACTCCCATAAATTCCAAACCTTTTAATACCTTCGCCCGGATCGTCGAACTGTTCTCCCCGATTCCTGCAGTAAAGATAACAGCATCTACACCATTCATTCGCGCAGCGTATGAACCAATATATTGGTGAATACGACTAGCAAAAATATCAAGTGCTAGCTCAGCGCGATGGTCTCCCTGCTCCGCTTTCATTTCAATATCCCGGAGATCACTTGAAAAACCAGATAATCCTAATAAACCACTCTCCTTATTTAAAATCGTTAATACTTCATCAACACTTTTTCCTGTTTTCATCATAATAAATGGAATAATCGCTGGATCAATCGTTCCAGAGCGAGTCCCCATCACGACGCCTTCAAGCGGTGTAAAACCCATTGATGTATCAATTGATTTCCCACCTTCAATGGCGGCAATGCTTGCACCATTGCCTAAGTGACAAGAGATAAGTCGAAGGCTTTCGATCGGTCTGCCTAATATTTCTGCTGCTCTCTCTGAAACAAATTTGTGCGATGTTCCATGAAATCCGTATTTACGTATGCCATATTTCTTATAGTAATCGTACGGTAACGCATACAAATAAGTGCTCTCAGGCATCGTTTGATGGAAAGCAGTGTCAAATACCATCACGGAAGGTACTTCGCCTAATACACGTTGAAATGCTTTTATTCCTAAAATATTTGCTGGGTTGTGCAATGGAGCTAATTCAGTCAGAGGCTCTAGCTTTTTCAATTGCTCCGATGTAACTAACGTCGATTCCGTAAAGACTTCGCCACCGTGAGCTACTCGATGACCAACCCCATCTATTTCATGAAATGAATCAATAATTTGATGGGCAATTAATTTATCTAAAAGGATTTCAACCGCTTTCTCATGATTGCGGATTTCCGCAGTCTCCTTTTTCATGTGTCCATCGACAAGAATTGAGAAAATTGATTCATTTAAACCAATTCGCTCCACAATTCCCTTTGTAATTACTCGTTCTGCAGGCATTTCAATCAATTGAAATTTTAAAGATGAGCTTCCTGCATTAATGGCCATAATCTTTGACATACACCTATCTCCTCTATTCATTATTTAATATCATAAGCAATAAGAATTGGTTAATGGATTAATCAACCATTGATTTAAGGCTGTTAGGAATTAAAATCACTCTTCATGCTCTAAGAGGAGAAAAATATAATGCTGTCAATTTAATGATACATGCAGTTATATTTGCAAGCACATCAATTTTGTTACTAAAATTCGAACTTTATGATTTATTCGCGGTAATTATTGTAATGAAACTGGAAAACACTTATAAAATTCCTAAATTCTACTAAAATATGATAGGATCTGCATAATTTCTCTCTTTCTTCAGCTATATTATAGAATGCTGCTTGGTTTGTCCTTCCCTTCACCGAGGACAAAATGAATCAAAATGGCTTGATAAGTAAGATCGTTAAAGTAAACATGAAAACACTTATATTAAAGGTATTTATTACAATAATGTGAAAAACTCCAATTACACAGGATGAAATCCCTAATTATTATTGTAAGAGCATATCTTTCTCGGTATAATGATAATTGTTCAATTCGGGGCTGAATGGGGTACTGGTGTCCTCCGCGGTCTTCAAAACCGTCTGTGTCCTGCGTGCCAGGATAGCTGGGTTCGATTCCCAGGCAGTCCCGCCAATAAAATTATTGTTTTTAAAGCGCCCGACTTCATAGGAGCTTTTTTTCATGTTTGGATGTTATGTTTGACTTGAATACTCATGCCTTGTCTAATCATTGCCATAACGTCTATAATATAGGTGATATGATACTTAATGTAGGTGAATGTGATGCTAGAAGGTTGGTTTGCTTGGTTTATTGTCATTTGGGTTTTCGTGTTCACTGGAGCGATGGCTATTGGTGGTTATTTTATGTTCAGAAAATTCCTGAAAAAACTTCCAAAAGAAGATGGGAAATCGGACATGGAATGGGAAGAATACTACGTAAATCAAACTAGACATTTATGGACTGAAGAGCAAAAGGAATTACTCGAAGATTTAGTAAGTCCTGTTCCTGAACTATTTCGGGATGTGGCAAGGCATAAAATTGCTGGAAAAATAGGTGAGCTCACTTTAAATGAAAAACGAGACAAGGTGACAGAAGACTTAGTAATTCGCGGATACATATTAGCGACACCAAAAAGAGACCATAAATTTCTATTAAAGAAACTGAATGAAAAAAAAATCGATATTACGCCCTATCAGCATTTATTTTAAAAGTTGATAGGGTTAAAGAAAGTCTTGTTTATCATGAATGGGTTACACACTGAACGATAACAGCACAATGTCTTAAAGTAGTACTGAACTGAGAACAAAAACACAGGACGTCGTACAAACTTAAAAGGGGTAGTTCTTTCGATATAGGAAACCTATCATGCTAGCACCTCCAGTTGACTTATCGTAGGTTGTAAAAATTCAAATAACCAATGTTTGTTGGGCTTTGGCTGCTTGCGCTGCACGTAGATACACTCACTGAAAGAGTTATACGCAACTGTGAAATCTATATTTCCTCAACAACCAAAAATAGCAAATAGGAGCATATTCATTATGCTCCTATTTGCTATTTTTGATTTAGTTCATCAATTGTTGTGAAAATTCTTGAATACATTTCTTCAATGTGTTCATCAGTCTTTTCATCATTGTACAAACTATATTTCCATTTTTTTAATGTATCATCTTCTTGTGATGTAAGAACGCCAACAGCATAACTAGTGCCAGCAGTCCAATTCGAGGTCTTGTCGTACTCCAATTCGTTCTCTGTAAAAGGAAGAAAATTGTCAGTTCCAATAAAGAAAAATGGAATTGTTGAATTCAGATAAATATCTGTATATTGGCTTTCAGAGGCCTCTGAAAGCTTATCTTCCCTAATAAAGACCGCATCATAAGACTTTAATTTTTCCGTTGTCATTTCATCAAATGAAACTTCTGTAAATTTAACTTGTTCCTCTTTTACGTCTGGTTGTTCTCCTACTACTGCTATTCTTAATGGATGTCCTTCATACAGTTCGAAGGTTGGGCTTGAAGTACAACTTATTAGTACTACTGATAAAATGAATAAGATAGAAATTATATACCTCTTTCCTTTTAATCTTTTCATATGTAGCCTCCTTTACAATATTTTAACATAATATTCCAAGCTCTTGTTTTAAAATGTAATAATGGGGGTCCAATTCATTTTGCAAATTGAACCCCCATTTGTATTGTCTTTTTTCAATTTTGCACTCAAGAAGCGAACCCGTTAGTTAAAGCCAGCCTCTTGTTATACGGTCTTTGTTGGAACATCGTCAAATAACTGCTGCTGCAGTTTCCGATAGTTTACATACATCGCAATCCTCCAAGGAACGATCATACCAAACGCTAAGATCCAAAACATTCCACCCAATTGACCGACATCGATCGTTGCGCTTAAAACGAGTTTGGCAAGCACTCTGATAACAAGGAGGCTTATTAAAATGTAGATAAACGCTCTCGAGCGTTTTAAATAAATATCATTATCACGAATCTCAAATTTAGATGTTTTAATGAGTAAAATCGAAAATAGCAAGCCTACTGTTACTGCTTCAATCAGTTCTAATGGAGTAACGCGAAACATTGGAAAAATAAACATTAATGCACCCGAACTCATAAAAATAGGTGGCAAAATAATCTTTTTCGCAGATACAGGTTTTTTGGCAGCTTTCATCCGTACAATCATAGCGAAAATCGCCATGAATACCGCCCCAATTGATGTAATGACTACATAGTCCATAGGAGACATCCTTTACTCTTAATTTAAACAGTCCACAGTACTTCAATAAAAAGATTCGACGCTTTTTATCAAGATACTCCCTATCATTATATACTAAATAATGAACAAAAGAGACAAGGATTTGTCTCATCTGAGTGAATTTTACACCATTTTTAAAATACGCACAAAAGCCATTCAAGGCTATTCCCTTAAATGGCTTTTCATTAGCTTAACACCCGGTTGACTGCTTCTACAACTCTTCCTTCATCAAAAGGTTTAACAATAAAATCTTTTGCTCCTGCTTCAATCGACTCAACCACCATTTTTTGCTGTCCCATCGCTGAACACATGATCACTTTCGCATGTGGAAATTCTTTTCTAATTTCCTTTATTGCATCAAGACCGCTCATTTCTGGCATTGTAATATCTAGCGTAACTAGATCTGGAGTGAGCTGTCTGTAAAGTTCAACAGCATCCCTTCCATTTTCGCCTTCACCGACAATCTCATGGTTTGCTTTTGTCAAAATATTCGATAAAGTCATTCTCATAAACTTTGCATCATCGACTATTAATATTCTCGCCATCGTTGTATACCCCCAGAACTAACACAAAAGAATATCCATGATAGATTTATCTTTAACAAAAGCTACTTCACGAAGAAGATATCCTGATGGCTAACTTCTTCCAATTCTAGTAAGTGCATCTATCAACTTCAATTTGCGTTACTAAAAAAATACTTCAACGAATCGATTTCACTAAGTATGATAACCATTAAAAAGCAAACAATATTAGCAAATAAAATTTGTTAAAAACAAATAAGCGCTCGCTTTTAAACATGAAATAGATTCAATAATAATATAAAGGAAAAAGTTAGAAACTTCAATGAATAGTATCCGACAAATTTCTTACTAATTTGCCAATTTATATCCAATTACAGTAGCTCTAACAGGGTTAAAAGTCATGTCTTGAAACTATTAAAAGCCGAGAAAACCACCAAATAAACCAGAAAACATAGCAATGATCTTCGTCATCCAATCAAAGAACAGCACAATTCCCATCACAATCATAATATAGCCACCAATTTTCATGATTAAAATATTATGCTTCCTGATCCACTTCATTTTTCCAATGAAGAAAGAAAGGACAAAAAACGGAATCGCGAATCCAAGAATATAGGCGACCATATAAACAAGTGCGGAGCTAGGATTAGCTGCTGCTAAAGCGATGACCGACATTAAGATTGGACCTGTGCACGGAGTCCAACCTGCTGCAAACGCAATCCCAATTAAAATAGAACCAAAGTAGCCAGAGGGTCTATTTTTAAATTCAAATTTTCGATCCTTCATTAAAAACTCAGGATTTAATATTCCGACAACCATAAGGCCAAAGAACACGATCAAAATCGCTCCTAATTGGCGAATAAGGTCTTTATATTGAGTATAAAATTCCCCAATGAAACTTGTACTAAAGCCTATCGCTATAAAAATAACCGAAAATCCTAATAGGAAAAAAAGCGTGTGTAAAAGGCTCCTTCTTTGCAGCATTGCATTCTCATTTTTTAATTCACCCACTGACATTCCCGTAATATAAGAGAGAAACGCCGGGTATAATGGCAAGCAGCAAGGTGAAATAAAACTAAGGAAGCCAGCCCCGAATGCAAGAAAGACGTTCACATCTGTCATGACAACAACTCCTGAAAATGGTCTTTTTACTTATCCATTTTAACAAATATCCCTTTAAAATGATATGGAATAGAATATGAACATCCTGTGTCAATCTTACATGCCACTTAACCTACCACATCCTCCAACTTTTCCGTAACACCATTTTGTAGTAAATACATTTTATGGTACAGCCCTTTTTTGGCTAACAATTCCTGATGTGTTCCTCTCTCAACAATCTCTCCATGATGCAATACAAGAATGAGATTTGCATCTTGAATAGTAGAAAGGCGATGGGCAATGGCGATCGTCGTTCGTCCCTCCCGCATGCGAGCCAAAGCTACCTGAATCGCTTCCTCTGTCTCTGTGTCAATGTTTGCAGTCGCCTCATCAAGCACTAAAACCTTCGGATTGGCAGCAATCGTACGCGCAAAAGCAATCAATTGCCGTTGACCACTCGAAAGAGTCGAACCACGTTCCACCACTTGGTGTTCCAATCCATTATCAAGTTTCTCTATAAAGTGATGTGCCTGAACAAATTCAGCTGCCTCTACAATTTCTTCCTCAGTTATTTCACCGTTGTGAAGCCGGATATTTTCCTTGATAGTCCCGTAGAATAAAAATGGATCTTGAAGAACAAGGCCGATTTTTGCTCTTAATTCATCCTGTGGGTAACTTCTAATCGATTTTCCATCGATAAGTATTTCTCCGCGCTCAAATTCATAGAATCGCATCATTAAATTGATAATCGAGCTTTTCCCGCTGCCAGTGTGTCCGACAAGTGCTACTGTTTCACCCGGTCTTGCGACAAATGAAATGTTTTTTAAAACATCTCTTTTTCCATCATAAGAAAAACTGACATCTTTAAATTCAATTTGACCGTTCGTCATTTTTCCTCCTGTTAGGGCCTGCTGAGGTGCTAATTCTTCTTCATCTAATAATGTAAAAACTCTTGAAGCCGCTACAATCGCTTGTTGATATAAAGAAAGTCGAGCCATTAAATTGTTAACCGGCTCAAAAAAACGATCAAGATAATTAATAAACGCGTACAAAACTCCAATTTCGACAGGACTGTTAAATGAAGTAATGCCGAAGAAGCTTAAAATTAAAATAAGCGCACCAATATAAACTAAATCAATAGCTGGCCTGAGCAAAAGCCCATCCACACGAATATTTTTCATGCCAGCAAAAAAATGCTTCTCATTTATCTCCTCGAATTCTTTCCGAAGCCTTTTTTCCTGTCTAAAAACTTGGATTACGCCCATTCCTTGAATGGATTCACTAAGCTTTGCATTAAGCTGGCTTAACCTTTCTCTCATATCATGGTAAAACTTTGAACTCAAACGTCTATAAGTACGAATAATAAAATAAAGAACCGGCAGAATCAATAAGCAAAATAGTGCAAGCTTTACATTGAGTACAAACATTGCAATTAAGATTCCACCCATTAAAAAACCGCTTTGAATAAACGTAACAAGGACAGTCACAAACATTTCTTTAATCGCTTCTGTATCATTTGTTACCCTTGATACGATGCTGCCAGCTGGTGTTTTATCAAAGTACCTCAATCCTAATGATTGCACTTTCGCAAAAACGTCCACTCTCATTGCTTGAATGATTTTCAAAGCAATTTCTTGAAACTTTAGAAGTTGAAAGTATGAAACAAGCACATTTATAATTTGTATGCCCATGTAGGAAGCCCCAAGAATAAGGAGCGGTTCAAAAACAATATTCCTTGGTCTTAAGTAATCATCTATAAAAATGGACACGAGAATAGGCCCAAGAATATCTCCAACTGTTGCGATGAGAAGCAGCATAAAAGCAAGTACAATCGTCTTTACATGAGGCTTTGTGTAAGCAAGTAGGCGGAGTAAGACCCGTCTTTGCTCACTGCTACTGTTATTTTCCATAAAGTGAACCTCCCTGCTCCACGAGTTCTTCTAACTGCTGACGTACATACATTTCCTTATACCAACCATCCATTTCCATTAACTCCTCATGGGTACCTCTTTCTAAAATTTTGCCTTCATCCAATACGACGATAAGATTTGCGTGTTGAATAGCGCTCAAACGATGTGCTGTAATGATCGTTGTTTTCCCTTCCCTTTCATGTTTTAACGCATGTAAGATCTCTTCCTCCGTTTTCGCATCAACAGCAGATAAAGAATCGTCTAATATTAATACTTCCGGTTGCAATAACAGAGCTCTGGCAATCGATATACGCTGCTTCTGACCGCCGGAAAGAGAAACTCCTCTTTCGCCAACAATCGTGTCATAACCATCTGTAAATTCAAGAATATCATCATGAATATTAGCAATTTTAGCGGCCTTAAAAATTTTTTCCTCGTCAATCAAGGGGTTGGTAAAGGCAATATTTTCACGAATCGTAGCTGAAAATAAAAAATGGTCTTGAGGTACATAACCGATTGCCTCTCTTAATTTCTTTATTTTATATTCAGTGATCGCTCTTCCCCCAAAAGTAACTTTGCCATTTTTCAAATCAAACTCACGAATAAGAAGCTTTAATAATGTTGTCTTTCCTGCACCTGTTTTTCCTACAATCCCTAATGTTTCGCCTTGTTTTAAAGAAAAACGAACATCCTGCAAAACGGGTTCTTTTTCACCCGGATATATAAATGTTGCAATTTGAAAGCCAATCTTTCCACTCGGAATCAAATCAAGCGCGTCCTTCTGTTCTAATACCTCTGTCTTTTCAGCTAATAACCGGGAAACACGGTCATAGGAAGCTCTGCCTCTTTCTACAATATTAAAAAGCCAACCAAACGCAAGCATTGGCCAAATCAACAACCCTAAGTAAGTTGTAAAGGAAATAAGTTCACCTATCGTAATCTCATCATTTAATACATAACGCGCCCCAAAGACAATGGAAAGAAAAAAGGAGATTCCTACTACAATTGATATCGTTGGGTCAAAGAGAGAATCAATTTTGGCGACAGAAATATTCTTTTTAACCACATCGTCAGATTGTCTGCGAAAATCCTCAATATCCTCTTTTTCCTGCCCAAATGTTTTTAGGACTTTAATCCCACTTATACTTTCCTGTGTTTTATCGTTAAGAGCAGAAAATGCCTCTTGTGCTTTATGAAAGCGGCGGTGCAGCAAATTTCCATACCAGCTCGTCAAAATCGCCATTAATGGCATTGGAATAAGGGCAATGAGGGTCAACTTCCAGCTAATTGTCGCTGCCATTGCAATAATGACAAAGCCTCCGGTTGCCAAAGAATCTACTAAGGTTAGCACCCCGGATCCTGCTGTTTGCTGAATTGCCTGCAAGTCATTTGTGGCATGCGCCATCAAGTCCCCTGTTCTTTTTCTTTGATAGAACGATTGCGACATATTTGTAAAATGATCAAATAATTGCTTTCGCAGCTGGCGTGCCAGCTTCACCGCAGAACCGAAAATCATAATTCGCCAATAATAGCGCAGAACGTACATAGAAAGACCTGCGCCTACAAGCAGTCCTATCCATAACAATAGCTTGCCTGCTGCTAACGTTCCTTGGTCAATTTCATCTACGACAATGCCAATAATTTTCGGTGGTACAAGCTGTAAAAAAGCTACCATCAGTAAGAGGACAATCCCCGTTATGTATGCTTTTTTTTCTTGCTTAAAAAACCAGGATAATTGTAAAAAAACTTTCATTCTTTTGTCCTCCGTCAACAAAATACTGATTATTTGTGATGCGAAATGTTCATCTGTAACAGATAGCGATATTCTTGAAAGAAGATTCTGAATTTTAGTCAACTAACGTAGTTTAACAAATAATATTGCATTTAGAAAGACTATTTTTCATTTTGTAATGACTTGTTCTTTGCTAAAATTCAACTTCTTCATTCATACATATTTTCCGCAATTAGAACATTTGTTCTATTTTAACATATCAATCATTTTTAAGCTAGTGATTTTTATGTGCAAAATAAAAACCACCTTATCATCAAGATAAAGTGGCTTCAATTTCATTCTTTTATTTTCCTTGCTGCTTGTTCATCGCAGCCATCATTTGATTGATTTTCTTCTGGGATGGTTTTTGCCCCATTTGCATCATCATCATTTTAAGCATTTGTTCATTGATTGGCGGATTTTTCTTCAAGTAGCTCATCATATATCTACGAGCGATGAAAAATCCTAACGCTACTCCACCAAGCAGAGCAACTACGATTAGTAGATATCCCCACCAAACCATTTTATTTCCTCCTTCATGTTGTCTATCATACAGTGTACTAGACCAAAGGCTATTATACAATATTTGCACCAAATTTTCCTACCTTTATGAAAGGTTTTCGGAAATTTAATCATTATTCAATCGTTTTGCCTACTTACAACCGACTTCGATCACTTAAATCTAATCGTTTAAACAAATTTCCGTTCCTTTATAGGCTTCAACCAACCATAACGATCATTCAATAAATCGATTGCTAAGAAAGCTCCTTCATTTTTCCGTAAAACTTCAAAAAAGCATGTTTCTGCTTCATAACTGCCTTTGGCATCAATGGTTAAATAGCGATCAAAAATTTCTAGTTTGGCGAAGCTGCTTTTACCATAAGAAATTTGATAGATCCCGTTCTCAAACGAATATCCAGCCGTATTTTGCAATTGTTGTTGAATGTATTGATGAAGTCTGATACTAGGAATAGGCTTTGTAATATAAATAATTTGTTTAGTAATGATCGAATACAATTCTCCATAGGCCGATTCGTATTCCTTAAAAAGTTGAAAAAACATAGACTCTCTTCCAAAATAATGGGAGGCAAATTCATCTGTAATTATGTATAATTGATAACTTCTCAACCATATCTCCTCCTTCTTTCACATCCTTTCTTTCATTATAGTAAAAATTAAAGCGGATGTTTGTCTTAAATAGTTGAAAAATTCCGCTTTTTTTGTCGAAATCATTGTAAATCACTCATTTCCTTTGAAAAACGATGACCGATTCGCAAATAACGAATCGGCCATGCTATAAAACGAGCTATTTTTTATTGATTGAGTAATGATTTCACACGCGCCACAACATTTTGAACTGTAAAACCATATTCCTCCATAATTTTCTCTCCTGGAGCAGATGCACCAAATTGATCGATAGCCAAGACATCTCCCTCATCACCAGTATATCGGTGCCATCCGAGCGAAGTAGCCATTTCAATTCCTAAACGTTTCTTAACATTTTTCGGAATAACACTTTCTTTATATTCCTTTGTCTGTTGTTCAAAACGATGCCATGAAGGCATGCTTACAACAGATGCATGGATTCCTTCATTTTGCAGAGATTTTTGCGCTTCAACCGCTAATGATACTTCTGATCCTGAGGCAAGTAGAAGTACATCAGGAGTTTCCGTATTAGCAGGTGAAACAACATAAGCTCCCTTCGATACACCTTCGTATGCCTTATCTGCTGTACCATTCAATGTAGGTAAGTTTTGACGTGTCAGTACAAGGGCTGTTGGACGAGTAGTCGATTCTACAGCAAGCTTCCATGCAGCAGCTGTTTCATTTCCATCAGCAGGGCGCAACACATCAAGATTTGGCATTGCTCTTAAGCTGGCTAAATGTTCAACCGGTTCATGTGTCGGTCCATCTTCGCCGACCGCAATACTATCATGTGTAAATACATAAGTAACAGGCAAATTCATCAGAGCTGCCAAACGAATAGCAGGACGCAAGTAGTCAGAGAAGACAAAGAACGTTCCGCCAAATACTTTTAAACCTCCATGAAGAGCCATTCCGTTCATCGCAGCCCCCATTGCGAATTCACGAACGCCAAACCAAATATTTCTTCCTTCATATGATTCAGGTGTAAAATCTCCAACACCTTTAATCGTAGTTTTATTTGAACCTGCTAAATCAGCAGAGCCCCCAATTAAATACGGAAGGTTTTTCGCAATGGCATTTAATGCCTCACCAGAAGATGCGCGGCTTGCTAGACTCTTACCTTCTTCATAAACTGGCAGATCCTTATCCCAACCCTCAACCAAATCGCCACTATTAGCAGTTTCGAATTGAACGGCTAATTCTGGATATTCTACTTTATATGAAGCATAAAGAGCATTCCATTCTTTTTCTTTCTTTTCGCCATTTTCAACAACCAGCTTTTTAAACTGTTCATACACTTCATTCGGTACATGAAAATCCTCTTCAAAAGTCCAATTATACGCTTCCTTTGTTAGCTTTAACTCATCTGCCCCTAAAGGAGCACCATGAACATCTGACTTACCGGACTTGTTTGGTGAACCGTAGCCAATAACTGTTCTAACTTCAATCATGGTTGGATGAGTTTGATCATTTTTTGCTTCCTCAATCGCTTTTGCAATCGCTTCAAGATCATTTCCATCTTCCACGCGAATATATTGCCATCCATACGATTTAAATCGTTTCTCAATGCTTTCTGAGAATGAACGATCTAAATCACCATCAAGAGAAATATCATTTGAATCATAGAGGACAACAAGTTTACCCAGTTGTAAATGACCGGCTAGTGAGGCGGCTTCAGCTGAAACTCCCTCCATTAAATCACCATCGCCACAAATGCTATATGTATAATGATCAACAAGCTCATAATTATCTTTATTATAGACAGCTGCCAAATGCCTTTCTGCCATTGCCATTCCAACGGCCATAGAAATTCCTTGACCAAGCGGGCCTGTCGTTGCATCAACTCCTGGAGTGTGACCATATTCAGGGTGTCCAGGAGTTTTGCTTCCCCACTGACGGAATTGTTTTAAATCTTCGATAGTAAGATTATAACCTGACAAATGTAAAAGGCTATATAAAAGCATGGAACCATGTCCAGCAGATAATACAAACCGATCCCGGTTAAACCAATGTGGATTTTTCGGATTATGGTTCATATATCTCGTCCAAAGTGTATATGCCATTGGGGCAGCTCCCATCGGCATACCAGGATGCCCTGAATTCGCCTTTTCAATCGCATCAATGGATAATGTTCTTATTGCGTTAACCGATAATGCATCTACTTGTCCAAACATTTGTTCTATCCCTCCTAATTATTCCAAACCTAAGTGAATTTTCGATCATAAGCAACTGTTTTATTACCTCGTATGTCTATCATTTCTAAACAAAAGGAAATCCACTCTACTTATTAAATATATAGCGGACGATTTGTTTTCTCAACAAAAAAGTGCAATTTGTTCCTATTTTTCCACTTTTGAATACAATTCTAAGTGTCCATAACAAAAAGGAATACAGTACACTGCATTCCTCAAAAAATTAGTGAAGTTTGTTTCTTTTTTGATATTCCTTAAGTTTTTTTGGAGTAACATCATTCCCTTTTGGATCAATAATTGTAACGCCCTTTAGCGTATTTAACATTGACGAACGAAAAGTTTCCAAATACTCTTTTCTAAGTGCAGATTGCTCCTTCACTTCTTCCTCAGTTAAACTCCCTTGCTTCGCCTTTTTAGCTAATTCATTAATTCTGGCCAACTTTTCTTTTGACAGCATAATTAAGCTCCTTTTTATGTTTGTTACATCTATAGATTCTTCATAATATTCGTGTCTTCATTCTATGCCCAAACTAGTAAATTTCATATTACTAGAATCTATAAGTGATTACAAGCAAAGAGCCTAGTTTTCATGTTTGTTGACATCATCCATATATTCCTTATATCTACGATGAACGGTCGCTTTTGAGACTGAATATCCAAAACCTCTTAATGTCGCAGCAATCTCAGCAAAAGTCAACTCATTTCTGCGCAAGCGAATGATTTCTTCTAAAGGTACCTCCAACTTTTCTCTACCACTGTTGAAACCAAGATTTTTAAGGTTTCTTTGAGGTTCGTAACCATCTTTAACAGCCCGCTTCATGCCTCTTTTAATTTTACTATTATGTAATTTCCTTTGGTATTCTTCCACCATTGCAACAATTTGTAAAACCATTGAATCCGATTCGGAGATTTGCAGCTCTCCGTTGTGAGCAATTGAAAAAAGAGAAACGCCCTCTTTCATAATACAATGAAGCAAGGCAATTTTCGCATTGCCTCTTCCCAGTCTTGTTTCATCTTGAATAAGAACAATTTTTACATCTTGATCTTTAATGATAGAAAGCATCTCCAAGATGCCTTCACGCTCATAATCATAGCCGCTCGCTTTTTCTTTTATCACTTTAATAACGTCAAGATGATATTGTTGAGCTAAGGTCAATAATTCTTCTTCCTGTCTTGCCAATGATGTTTCTTGGGTATCCTTATTTGTACTAACACGGCAGTAAATAATTGCTTTCATTGAATTATTTCTATTCATCTTCTCGGCTGCTGGCAATATATAATCCATCTTTCTTAACCGGAATGACGATAGAGTCTCCTACATAGATTGTCTCATCAATTTCATTCGCGTTTTTTACCCACTTGATAAATTCAGCAGGAGAAAGCTGATGTTCGTCAGCGTACGTTTCCGCAAACTTCCATAAGGAATCCCCTTCCTCAACTTTAATTGTTAAATAATCTTCCTCTATAGAAGTAGGCGTTTTTTCTGCCAACACAAATGCGAGTACAAAGCTCAAACCAATTAATAGAATTGCGTAACAATATTGATTCCATAGTTTCTTCATCTTTCACACCTCAAACTAAGAATATATGTTCGTTATTAATTTCATTATAATACGAACGTTTGTTTCTAGTCAATAAAAAGTTCGAACTTATGTTTGTATCAGTTGGAAATACATGCTATAATCAAAGCAAGAAATAGAATTCGAGGTGTGTAATATGGTAAAGCTATCAAAAAGACAGCAAGATATTCTTGAATTTATAAAAGACGAGGTCAAGCTAAAGGGATATCCGCCATCCGTAAGAGAAATCGGTGAAGCTGTTGGCCTCGCATCTAGCTCAACCGTTCACGGGCATTTAGCTAGACTCGAGAGCAAGGGGCTCATCCGCCGGGACCCAACGAAACCACGTGCGATTGAAATTTTAGAAGCTGATGAAGAAGCAAATATTCCGAAAAGTAGAGTAGTAAATGTACCCATTGTCGGAAAAGTTACTGCCGGACTGCCGATTACGGCAATCGAAAATGTGGAGGAGTATTTTCCATTGCCTGAGCGCTTTGCAGCAGACGACGAACATGTATTTATGCTTGAGATTATGGGAGAAAGTATGATCGAAGCCGGGATTTTGGACGGTGACTATGTCATTGTTAGGCAACAGCAATCTGCCAGTAATGGAGACATTGTGGTAGCAATGACTGAAGAAGATGAAGCAACGGTAAAACGCTTCTTCAAAGAAAAAGATTATATTCGTTTGCAGCCTGAAAACTCAACGATGGAACCGATTATTTTGAGAAACGTCTCCATTTTAGGAAAAGTTATCGGTGTTTACCGTCATATACACTAATCTTATCAATCTCTTAAAGCAGGTTATCCTGCTTTTTTTGTTCCTTTTGAATAATTTTTCTTCGTTTACTACATATTAAAAGAAAAAATTTTGAAAGGGTTTTTATATGAGCACTCTTATTTCTCAATTTCTAGTCAGCTTACTCTCTTCTTCTCTTGATATGAAGTATAACTTAAATTGGCATCGCAAACTCATTCTTCTCTTTATTCCCCTTTTTATCTTTTTTGCTTTTTTGCAAACAGAATATTTGCTTAAGAGAATAGAGATAAAACAATCGACAGAAACTAAAAAATAACTGGGAAAAGTTTAGCAATATTATCCGCTCTAGGCTGACTGCAAACAAATAAGTCGAAGACGTGAAGAACTAAAGACTACTAAAGGGCAACGATTACTTTTTCTTATCCCTCAATCATTAAAATTTTAACATTTGCAAAATCACCGGAGCACCTTTCGGGGGCACGTCTTCTGTTTTTAATGTAATTTCTCCTTTTTGCACTGCGTAGCAGTCCTTCGGCTGCAACACTCCGTTAATAAAAAGATTCATATATGATACTTGCGAGGGGGCAAGAATTACCTGCTTCCCTAATTCAGGAATTCCATCTACTTCTTTGTATGATTTTGATTCTCCATCTGAAACGGTGTAGTATTCGTATACTTCCACTTTTTTAGGAAGATGATGGCGGGAGATGACAGGAGGAATTAACGGAATGGTCAAAAAGGGTTTGATAAAATGATTGCGATCCCTATTTTTAGATGCCACCTTTTCTTTCCTCCTTTATGCTCACGATACATGCCTTTTTCAACATTATATAAATAGGTCGAGATTATGTGCTTGGTCTTACATTATCTATACGTAAGTTTAGTCAATAAATGACAACAGGCATAATATAGTAAAAACTTGGAAAGGAGGAGTTACCTTGCCCCTGCAGATTATGAAACTAGCAATTAGTGCAACTTCGACGATTAGCACATTTCCAACTGTTGAAAGATTCTTCACTGAAGCGGCAGAACAAGTTACTGGCGATGGTACTTTAACGATTGCGGTTGAGGATTTCTGGACTGACACTGGAGCAGCAGCAGACACACTTCCAGAATTAACGGCTGACAATAGCTACATTAATGTTTATATAAATGGTGTGCTGCAAATGGATGACTTAATTGCCTACACGCCAGGTGCTACTGGTGTAGGACAATTAGTGATAACTGTTCCTACTGGTTCAACAATTGAAGCAGCATCTCCAGTCGTCCTAGTTGTCACAAACTTTGCGCCAACAAGCGATACAACGATTATCACCTAAGTAAATCTCACCTCTGAAAATGATATTTCAGGGGTTTGTTTTTTTGCATATTACCATTTAATACGCATCAAAAAAAACAGATGCCTGTCAAAAAACCCTTCAGTTTAACGGAAAAGCGTGCGAGACCAAGCATCACACGAAATGAGGCAAAAATCGTTTTATCAACAATTCTGTTAATAAAGCTTATCTAATAAAGTTTATATTGATGCTTCATAAAATATTGAATATAATTTATGAAATGCCTCTGTAGCTCTAGAAGGGAAGAGCGCCGGAAAACATTGTAGAACCGGGTCGCAAGGCAAGGGTTTCAGAAGCACCGAAAAGCAAATTAGCTGAGGCAGGTGAAATTCCTAGCCGGTGAAAGTCCGTAGGGAAGCGTGTTCTCCCCTAGCCTATGCTTACGAAAGGAGTACGGGTTCGAATCCCGTCAGAGGCATCCTTTCATTAGAAAACTGATTAATTAAAGAGTGGGTTACACTTAACTTGATGGTTTTCTGAGCATGCGGGCATAGCTGCTATGATGGACTATTTAATATTTGATGAAGTATATTGTATTAGTGCACGGTAACAAAAAACTTTTGATATCATTGCTGTCGAGAAAGTCTGATGAAGAGAATTCCTGAAAATGATGCAAAAGTATCGCAAAAATAAATGACTGATATCCAAAATTAAACGATTTTCACCTTTTTGAACATTTCTCAGATGAATTGAATAAATTAAATTTGGGTACTCACCTATTTTAATTTAGGAAGTGTATTTATGAAGGAAATAATTCATTATAAATTGAGGAAGCCTATAATACTTATATTGGTCGGTTATTTACACTTGGTGGATCTGTATTATTCTTAATCGGCTCTTTCATTGCTGCAATTGTAGCTTATCAGACCTATACTAGATTGCTCATTGATTAACCCATCTTACTCTAAGGTGGGGCTTTTAGTGTTTAGAGCATATTTTTCATTTGTGATATCCCCTATAGAGTATTCTCCGATACAACTATGTAATAAAACAGGCGTTTTTCTAACTATAAACACTTACTCCACTCGAAGTCCGGTGATTAAAGCTCATTTACAGTCATACTGTGGGCTTGAGCAATGCATCATAGTATCACCGTTGTGACAGTTGATGTTCCTTTCCTCTCCCCCGCCACTTTACATCGTAAATTAAATGAACGAATTAACCCATTAATATGACTGACTAGGTGCGGTTGAATCAATGAAAAATGCCCTCTTCAACTTATCTGCATCCACAAAACTATCGATAAATCCATTCTCAGTCAAAAAAGTTGGCATCCTAAAATAATTTTGTAATCTCGTCCTAAATAGCCACCATTATCCTTCTACAAAAAATTTCACAGGCTTTTACTATGATATGTAAATAGTAATTTTTTTAATAATATTAAATTTCAGACATAAGACTTATTTTTTTACAAAGTTACTCAACAATATCATCCTAAAGAAATTTTTTAGGTACTTCCAATTTCAATTAATTCACCTTTTTTCAAGCTTGTAATGTATTTGTCCGTTTCAATTCTAGTGGTTAAGACATTTAATAAATAAAAAGGAGGTGTAGATAAATATGTCTCACTCAAGACCACGTATTTGCCCACCAAGAATTCATGTCAGAAATGAATTTGTTACACGAGTCCATCCAATCATTCATCCAGTTATCCATGTAAATCGTATTAATGTAATAGACGTACCAAAGCATATAATTAAACCAATAAGAAGAACTGAAGTTGTGCATCATAGACCAAAATTTAATTGTTAGTAAGTTTCAATGTGCATTACGAATCTATTATTAAACCATGGTTTATTGCGTTCTGTTGAAGGAGGTGTAGTTGTGAGCTACGAAGATGGAAGAGGTATGGGTGCAGGATTTGCATTAATTGTCGTACTCTTCATCCTACTAGTCATTGTGGGAACTGCATATATTGGCGGTAGATACTAATTATCCCCAGTCTGGATTTTTAGAATTCCCGTCACTAAAAGAGAAGCAGACGGTTTCGCTTCTCTTATTGTTTATGTCGCATAATATTTTATATTGTTTCTCCAGTTAATTAACCGCAATGACCATTAATTTCAATAACTTCATTCCCCTCATTCTACGTTTAGTATCAAATTCAAGCTACTTCGACAATTGAAAGTTCTATATTAACTGAAGACGATGGTCTGTTTAATGAAAAGTAAGAATAGACGCTTTCAAAAAACCGATTAACTCTCTATTAAGTAAATTGGTGCAGCTAAAATATACCTTCCTGATTCAACCACAGCAGAATTCATTGAAGAATTTAATTTTTATTTTAACTACAAAACTATCAAAAAGCTTATTTAATTCCATGTTTCTCCTCTAATGTTATTTTTTATATTTCAAAGTTCTTTTTTAATCTCTTCCCAGTGAAGCATTACATTCCACCCCACCCCCAAGATGGTTTTGGACAAAAGAAAAAGCGCTCAATGTGAGTGCTTTTTAAATAGAATATCGGAATAATCTCAGTTGGTTAAAGAACTGTACCAACTTAAACCATATTTAGATTGCACATCTGCCCAAGGAGCAAAAAAAATCGTATTACCTGATTTCATCGATTCAAAACCTGATATACAAGGACGTACAGTGTCATGATCAATTTCCTCTGTAACACTTCCTAATAGAATTGTAATACTTATCTTTAACTGAACTACCACTATTTCTTTCTGCACTTTTAAATCCTTGGGAAGGAGCTTGACTTTTAGCCTCAAAGGACTCCTCATAATCAGCAGTTATTTTTATATAATCTCCGTAATTTTTTTCAAGAAACTTCTTCTGACAGCTTGTGATATTTTTTGTTGCTAATTCGATAATACCTTTATCTTCAAAAAGAGATATCGCTCCACTAATTCCCATTTCCTTTGTATATTGAATGACCTCATCCTGCAATCTAACTAACTCATCATAGCTTTTATCAACATATTTTACTTCGATTTCAATATTCTTATCTCTTAATTCAAGGATTTTATTGACTGCCCTATCAACCTTTTTTCCTAAATTAGTATTTTCGAAATTTTTTACTCTTTGTATGATTACCTCTGATTGCTCATCATTAAAGTGATAATAACCATCTTTCTTAATTTCTTCTGATATTAATCCTTCTTGCTCATAAATTTTTCGAATCTCTCTCATGATTGCTGCTCGTTTTTTACTTTCTTCAAAAAACTGTTCTTCAAAATCTGGGTCGGCTCTTTTACCCATGGCATATCCTTTCTCTTGCCCCAAAAAAATGAAAAAAGATGCTGTTAACAAATGTCTATGGCATCATAAAAATGTAGGTTATGGCATTTAATTTATGCAGTGCCTGGAAGGTACTGCATAAATTAAAAAAACCACTTGTCAACATTCCAAAATACACATACACTTCCTGTT
>NZ_SWLZ01000014.1 GCF_005502275.1 Robertmurraya siralis | reverse complement strand
TAAACGGATTCAAACAAAACTAAAAACGAGCCCTGTTAATTATCGATTAAAATCAGCTTAATGACTGTTTTTATAAATGTCTACTTGACAGGTGCATGTTCATACAAATATATCGGTCAAAACAGGCCATATATCGGTCTAGGCATGATATTCGTCTACAAGTCAGTCACTTTCGCTATTGAAAAGTTTCAGACTCAATAGAGTCTCTTGTTCCTTTACAGAGTTATTCTTTGTAGCATTAACTTCCGTATAATTGGAAGAGTTTGTCACAATGATAGGTGTGACTACCTGATAGCCAGCTTTCTTGATTTCTTCAATATCGAACTCAACAAGTAAATCTCCCTTTTTGACTTGATCCCCCTGTTTAACATGAGAGACAAAATGCTTTCCTTCTAACTGAACCGTATCGATACCAACATGAATTAATATCTCTGCACCACTATCTGAAACGAGGCCGATTGCATGCTTCGTTTTAAAAGCAACAGTTACCGTTCCATTAACTGGAGAAACAACTCTTCCTGATGTTGGCTCAATTGCAACTCCTTTGCCCATTGCCTCTGAAGCAAATGCAGAATCCGGAACATCAGTTAAGTCAACTACCTTACCTTCAAGAGGACTTGCAACCTCCTCATCACTCTTTTCTTTGCTTACATTCGAATCCTCAGACGCCTCAGTTTCTTCAATAGGATCTTCAAAGCCTAGTAGCTGACACTAAGAACGCTGCTACGATACCAAGAACAAGCCCTAAAAATCCTTCTCCTCCAGGTCCATAGAATATCGGTAATGTTAAAAGTCCAGGTGCACCAGATGCGAATGCCTGAGTTCCAGCCTGTCCAATAATTGCTCCTCCGACAGCGCCACCAATAATCCCAGCAATAAATGGTTTTTTCAGACGTAACGTTACCCCGTAAATGGCAGGCTCTGTGATTCCAAATAAAGCTGTAACAGTTGCAGAACCTGCTAGTGCTTTCAATTTTTTATTCTTAGTTTTTAGAAAAACACCAAACGTTGCACCTGTCTGGGCAAATACTGAGGCTGCTGATGATGGTTTAATTCCATCTCTACCGTATACGGCAACATTATTAATGAAGACAGGAACGAGTCCCCAGTGAACACCAAAAATAACCAACAACTGCCAACTTGCACCTAAAATAGCACCTGCTAATAATGGGCTGAATGAAAATACAGCTAATAGTCCATCTGCAATTGCATTACCGACATTTACACCAATTGGACCAAATACAATTAACGTTAACGGAACCATTACCACAAGAGAAAGTAGCGGGGTAATAAAGTTCTTGACGCTTTCATGGATAAAACGATTACATAGTTTTTCAAACTTACTCATCACAAAGACTGCGAGGATAATTGGAATAACTGTAGATGAATAACTCATCATTGTTACCGGAATTCCGAAAAATGTAGTCGCCACTTCTTCTGCATTTAGCGCAATTACTGAAGGGTAAAGCAATGCTCCCGCAATTGTAACGGCAGTGAAGATATTTCCTTCAAACTTTCTTGCGGTCGTTACTGCGAGTAAAACAGGCAAGAAATAGAACAGACTATCTGCTGTAGCTGCTAGAATGATATATGTCGTATCTGTTGCTTCTAACCAACCAAAGTTTGAAGCGATTAATAATAATCCTTTTAAAATCCCCGCACCTGCCATTACGCCCAGTAAAGGAGCAAAAATACTTGAGATTATATCCACTGCTCGGCCAAAAATATTCCCCTTGCTCTCACCACTTGAATCTTCTGCATTTAAGTCGATTACTACCGAGGCAAAATAAAAACCTGAACCAATTTGAACACACTTGTAGTGTAAGCAAATTAGATCAGGTTATGCCCATACGGTAACATTCCATAACTATTCATCTTGATATTTTTAGTTTAGCAGTGCTTAATTGTGAAGTCAATTTCTCATCTATTAAGAAATTACAGCATTCTCATAAAATCCTCTTCACTAATAATTTTCAAATTTTTGCCCTCTCGAATCATTGATTCTGCTCTTTTTAACTTTGAAGACTTGTTTCCCTTTATCATAGCTTCTTTAAAGTCGCCAAGTAAGATGTAATTTGTTGTTGAAGTGATATTATTTTGTGGGATCCCACCACGTGCAGCTAGTAGTTCTGCTGCCTTCTTTCTCGATAGGAATTTAAGTTTACCTGTAAACACCATATTTTTCCCGAAGAAAGGATGATTAGGATCAGTGTCTGTTGCTATCTTAATTTTTTTAAAATCCACTCGTTCAGGATATTTATCAACAAAAGAAGAACGATAGTTACTTTGCACGATTTCCCCTGGCCTTATTTTAGTCTTTCCATATAACTCTTCTAAATTAGTAATTTGAAAGTCGGTAGTTAATTTCAACATTACGTAAGCACATGCTTTAGCATCATCTAATGCGTGATGATGATTGGTTAATTCAATTCCTAAGCGATTGCATAATGAGTTTAATTGATATGATGGTAAACCGGGAATTATCCTTCTTGAGAGCTGATATGTACATAGAAACTGATGATAAGCGGACTTTATCTCATATCTAATTAAATTGTCACGCAATGCATATCCGTCAAATGAAAGATTATGAGCAACCATCATTTTATTTTCGATTCTATTTTTAATAGAATTGTAAAAATAGTCAAATGTGGGAGCTTCTTTAACATCTTCTTTATTGATCCCATGGATAGAAATGTTGAAATCATCGAATTCTTCCTCTGGATTGATGAGCTGATACAGCGAATCTTCTATTTTCCCATTTTTCACGAAAACCATACCTACAGAACAGATACTATGTCGATTTCTGTTGGCAGTCTCAAAATCAAAAGCCACAAAATCACGAATGATCATGCACCACCTATTTAAGCAAAAGCTTCATTTTCTAAAAACTACGTTCAAAATTACTCTTGTATCCTGCCTTTTATTTTAATTTCCATTATTCGAACGCATTTCTACCTTTTTAGTATAAAACAAATTGAGAATAGAATTCTAATATTTTATCGTTTGCGGATATTTTATTGCTTTTTTCTTAAAAGCTATCTGTTGCGATTTTTGTGTGAAATCAAGGTTTCACCCGCCTTCTTTGTTATCCTAAAAAGGGGCTCTAACTCTACGAAGCGATGCGAAAAAACAAGTTTGCTCTATCGTTCGATTGACAAAAATGCTCACGAACATATACCCCTTCTTAAAAACAATTGGGAAAGTCCTTTGCACATAAATAATTACGGACTTTCCCAATAAATTCTATTTTAAATATTCATTACTTACCAAGACGGATTGAATTTGCTTGGTTGGAACGATAAATTCCACCGGGCCCATATACCCTGGTGCCACTTCATATTCATTAAAGGCAATGACAAGCTGATGGTCTTTATTAATGTAAAAATTTTGCTCTTTGTTTATATTGGTGAACGCACCAGCTTCACTTGAGTCCACCCAATATATTTTCGTTGAATCTTTTTTCATCTGTTCGTGCATTTGCTGTTTAATATATTCACTAATTATGTGTATATAGCTATCATCCTTAAATAGACTCGGCAAGGTAATTAGCAATTGTTTTTCTTTATCAATCGTATCATAGCTTTTCGTTACCATAGAGGAACCTCTTGTTTCCTCAACATAGCGACCTATTGATAAAAGTTGCTTTGTCTCCATTATTATCTCAAATCCACTCTCTATTTGAAGATGACCTTCCCTATCGAATACTTTTTCAGTTTCCAGTTCAGCCATAAAATTTTCATAAAGCTCACGACTTTCTCCGATATACTTATCATTTAACCCTTTTTCCAACTGTTTATTTTCCATTTCCACTTCCGGTATATCAATTGTCACTTGATAATTTCCTTCATCTACTTTATATTCCGTTACAGTTAACACCTTGACAATATTTCCAAGGACAGGGATTTCCTCTAACGATTTTGCAATAGCTGGATTAATGTTTACGGTTGTTGTAAAAATCATTAACACAGCAGCCACTGCCATCGCCAACCGTAAAGAAGTTTTTCTAGCCTGTCTTTTCTTCAGCACACGTTGAATAGATATATCTAACTCTTCCGGAATAGGAATATGATCATATTGCTCTTTCAAACGTTCCAATTTATGACGACTCATTCTACTCTCTCCCCTTGATTTTCTACTTCCAATTGGATCTTTAAAATTTTTAATGCTTTGTATAAGCGAGTTTTGACTGTATTCACGTTAAGTCCTAACACATCAGCCACCTCTTCAATCTTTAAATCTTCAAAATAACGAAGGACAACAACACTTCGATAATCTGGTGACAATTCATTCAACGCATGTTCTAGGTCAATATCCTCATAGTGATCCATATGGCTTCCGAGGTTCTGTTGCATCGTGAATTCATCAACAACAGTCATTTTTTGACGGCGCCTGAGAAAATCTAACGATGTATTGACGACAATTTTATAAAACCAACTTTTTATCGCGGTCTCATCTTTTAAAGTTTTAGCTCGAATCGCTTTTTGAACAGAATCCTGTACAATATCTAGTGCATCATCCTGATTATGGACATAGCTATACGCGAGGCGATAAAATTGTTCCTTATGTTTCATTACGTAGTCAGCAATGACTTTTTCCTGCCTAGGCGTCCTCCTTAACACATAACACATCTCCTTATTTCTTCTCGTTAGCTAACGGTGTTTTCATTTAATAGACGCATTCCCTATAAGAAAAAGTTTTAGCAAATTGGGGCATTTATAAATCTTCTTTCTTATACCATGACAAAAACCAACATTTTTCTCGCAATTCCCATTCAATTTAATAGTCTAAAAGAACTATTTAAATTATAGTATTATATACCCATTAATCGTCTAATTATTTAAAAACAAGGACAAAACACTTACAAATATCCTCATATTTGGGCATTAATGCTTATGAAAAATTCACATTTAATATAGAGAGAAAGCATTGGAAATTGTCGAAACATGCTATATCATTTTTAACTAGATTGAATATTGTCAATAAACCCTAGGACCATACACTCATAAAAAGGAAAGTGATGTTAATGAAGATGAACTTTGTTACAGATTTCTTCACTAAAACGATTAAAAGGAAGTTAATAACCGTTTCCATTCTTTAATTATCGATCCCCTTGATCGTATTAGGCATTATTAGCTATCAAAAAAGTAGCAGCAGTTTAGATGAAATCGGAAAAACAAATTTAAGAAATAGTGTTGAACAAACACTCGAATTAATCGATGCTCTAAATGACCAAGTGAAAAATGGAAGCCTTCCATTAGAGGATGCCCAAGAACGGGTAAAAATAGCGATTTTAGGTGAAAAGCAAGCTGATGGAACGCGTCCAATTAACGATAGTATCTATTTAGGTGAAAATGGCTATTTATTTATTGCTGACAGCAAAGGCACTGTCGTCGCCCATCCCTCTGTCGAAGGAAACAATTCTTGGGATAGTGAAGATATACATGGCAATAAATATGCCCAAGAATATATTGAAAAAGGGTTAAATGGTGGAGGATTTACTTATTACTTTTACCCGCTCCCACAAAATGAAGATGCAATCGAAGAAAAAGTAACATACTCAGAGGCCTATCCGGAATGGGATTGGATTGTCGTTTCCAGTACATATTTATCTGACTTTAACGAACCTGCAGATGAAATATTAACATTAAATATGATTGTTATTGGAGTGTCTCTCATTATCGGAATCTTAATCATTTGGCTCTTTACGAATCAATTAACAAACCCGATCAGGAAAGTAACAGACCATATGCTCCATATTGGGGATGGCGATTTAACGCTCGAACAATTGCATATTACTGCAAATGACGAAACAGGAAAGCTTGCCAATGGTATAAATGAGTTACAAAGAAAATTAAAAGAGATTATCCAAAATATCTCTATCGCCTCCCAATCGTTGTCAGGTCACAGCGAAGAGCTGACACAGTCTGCCAATGAGGTGCAAGTGGGTGCTGACCAAATCGCAAAAGCGATGGAAGAAATTGCCGCTGGAACCGAATCACAAGCACATCATGCAAGCTCACTTTCCAATACGATGGGAACCTATGTGGAAAGTATCGATGAAGCTAATGAAAATGGGTTGAAAATTTACCAATCCTCAAATGAAGTCTTAAAATTAACCGATAATGGCTCCCAATTGATGTCCCAATCTGTTAAGCAGATGAGTAATATCGATCAGCTCGTGCAAGACTCCGTATCAAAGGTACAGCAATTAGCAACTCAATCGAATGAAATTTCAAAACTAGTAACAGTCATCAGCGATGTCGCAGAGCAAACCAATTTATTAGCACTCAACGCGGCAATTGAAGCGGCTCGGGCTGGGGAACAAGGAAAAGGATTTGCAGTCGTGGCCGATGAAGTAAGAAAACTAGCTGAACAAGCAGCAAATTCGGTCAGTGAAATTACAGAAATCGTGGATAACATTCAAACCGACACCTCTGAAGTTGTCCACTCTTTACAAAGTGGGTATATAGAAGTAGAAAAAGGTACGAAACAAATTACGACAACTGGAGAAACATTTGAAAAAATCAATGATGCGGTTAAAACGGTAGTTACAAATGCTCAAACCGTCCGTGACAATTTAACCATGATCAAGTCGACAAGCGTTGAGATGAATACTTCAATAGAAGAGATTGCATCTATTTCTCAAGAGTCAGCAGCAAGTGTAGAACAAACTTCAGCTTCTGCGCAGCAAACAAGCAGTTCAATGGAAGAAGTTGCATCAAGCTCGGATGAACTTTCAAAATTAGCAGAAGAATTGAATGCTTTAATAAGAAGATTTCAAACGTAATTAACTTGAGGGTAGTAAAGAAATATAGTTCTTTACTACCCTTTCCTCGGTAATACGGTAACAGAGTATATGAATCTTAAAATTTATACTACAATAAAATGATGATAAAGGGAGTGTAATTATGAACTATTTTCCTTGATCTCCAATAGCTTATTAGGAGTGTGTGGTCATGACCGTAACAATTGTTAAAAAACCTTCTTTAATTACAGATATACTTATTTACATCATTCAGGATCACTTTCCAAACTTTATTTTAAAAATATATGACCCCCATTTTCTAGAGATGCTAATAAAAAATGAAAATATTACCGATATCATTTTAATTGATGTTGATATAGACAAGGATATAACCTTTCTTATCCAACACTACAAAAATTTGAATCGAAAGGTAATGATATGGACCGGAAGCATCTACAATTATAAATTAATCGATTTTTTTCGTTTAAACCTAGATGCCTATTTATATCACAAAATGGAGGAAGAAGAATTGATTAATGCCATTAAAATGGTATTAAAAGATGAAAAATATGTTCATCCTCAATTAGCATTTATTCTTTTAAATGATTATTATCAATTTGTTAATATTCAATTTAAAAAACCTGCTAAACTATTAACTACTCGGGAATGGGAAATCCTTGAACTATTAACTCAAGGGTATAAAAATGATGAAATTGCACAAAAATTATCCTTATCTGTAAAGACTGTTAAAAACCATGTTAATTCTATTTTAAAAAAACTAGGGGTTAAAGATCGAACAAACGCTGTTATTAAAGCTTTTAGACATAGATGGTTTTATTAGGGTAATTTTTTTTCACGGAATTTATCATAAATGATGAGGTGAAAAAAATGAAAAACAGCAATCAGTTGTCATTACATAATTTGAAAATCAAGCATTACATTCAACCTATTATCGATCTTTCCAATAATCACGTAATTGGTTATGAGTTCTTGCTCCGTTCTGAAAACATAAACAACCCAGAATTACTATTTAAAAAAGCTTCTCAAACGAATCAACTATTTGAACTGGATATGAAATCGATCTTCCAAGCCATAGAGACAATAAATTCTCATTTTACATACTTTGAAAACATGCTACTATTTATTAATGTTTTTCCAACGACATTAATGGAAAGCAACTTCCTGCAAGGGTTATTAAACATCATCTCCAAAACGGTTATTAAGGCAAACTCCATCGTTTTGGAGATAAATGAATCCGCAAAAGGGATGAATATCGCGAAATTAAAAGAAACCGTAACCATTTATAAAAAGCACGGTTTTACCATTGCCCTTGATGATGTTGGCAAAGGTGATTCAACTGTGATGGCACTCCTTGAAGTTGAACCAGCAATCGCCAAGATTGATAAATATTTCTCTATTGATTTAGCAACTTCTGTAAAAAAACAAGAGATCATCAAACTTCTGTTACAGTTTCTTAAACGTGATACCACTGTTATTTTAGAAGGAGTTGAAACGATTGAGGATTTGATGATGGCGAAATCTTTGGGAGTTCCCTATGGCCAAGGGTATTATTTAGGCAAACCGCATCCTTTAATAACATCATCCTAAAAAGCGGTCTCATTATACAATACAGCTGCAAATATGAAAGCACAAACATTGTAAATACTAATTGTTTCAATAATTTCCCCTAGGTATTAAACAATCTGGAGCAAAAGGAATGATATTTCCTGTCATTTACCTATTGCTCCTCCTCTTTATAAAAAGAACGCCTTAAAATTTCCGTATAACTATCCCATTCTTTCATTAACATATGAATATCAATCATGTAAAAAGGAGTATACGAAAAATATCCAACTAAAATTATTATCATTTCATTCATGGCATGGAATAAAGAAAAAGATGTATTTTATTACCTTTCTATCAGAACTATAACCTACTTCTTCTTTTGCCGAAATAAATCAAAGGATTTATATCCCTGTGATAATATCTCGACCATTTGCTCCTGGCGTTTTTCCCGCGTCTTCTGTTGTTTGGCAGAGAAAATATAACGAGCCCAATCTCTTTGATAACCAGGTGTTAAACTCCGATAGAAATCCAGTTCAACAGGATGGTCCGTTAATAGCTTCTCAACGTCTTCAATTTTGTCCTCATAAGCGGCAACAGACTGGCTCGCAGCCGGAGATTTTTTAGCTTTCTTTTTCTCACGCTTCAATCCAACAACTGTGAATACTTCATCCATACTCACCATCCTTGAAAACTTCATATCACTGTCATTTACATAGCCATCTTCCCCAACTTTCATTGCTGGAAAGATCTCATCTCTGTGGACAAATGTTTCATACTTTTTATTCCCTTTTTTTGGATAGGCAAAAAATAAATATCCTTTTTCTAGCAGCTGCTGCTCATTGATTATTTTCTGCGTATACTCAACCATTTCCTCAAGTGATTCGACAAAAATAAAGATCGCGTCATGCTCTCCAGAAAGCGCCGCCTTATTGTCAGTAAAAATATCATAATCACCTGGTTGATTTAAGACAGCCATATTTTTATATTTACTTAAATTCAATTTATCTTTAATCATCATATCGACTCCTTCTTGTTTTCTCATATATTCATTCACGTAATCATTTTCACAATCTTTAAAAGGTGTCCATCAACATTTTATCAAGTCCTTTTATTAAATCATACGATCCATAATTTCAACAATAGGCAGAATCGAGCATAACCCACTCACCCCTTTAATTCTTCCTTTCGTCAGCCTATCTCTTTCTACATAAATGAAAAGTGCTAGAACACCTGCTTTCAACAGCACGTAACATAAAACTTGCTTTACGAATTGACATTGCTGACCACATACCATAAACTTTCATTAATTTTAGTTATAAAGGAGTGGGAGTGATAAAATGAGTGCAGAACAAAAAAAACTAGAATCCTCTTACAAAGAAATAGCAGTCTCTTTTTTACAATTAGTTGCTGCTGGGAAAGTGCGAACAGCGTACGAGCAGTATATAAGCGCTAATTTCACTCACCACAATCCATATTTTTGCGGTGATGCTCCATCACTTATGCATGCAATGGAAGAAAGTTCAGCATCGGCACCTAACAAAAAATTCGAGATAAAACGGGTGATCGCAGAAGGAGAAATCGTTGCTGTGCATTCTCATGTACAGCAAGATTCAGAGGACATCGGCGGGGCAGTGGTACATATCTTTTGCTTTGACGGCGAGCAAATTGTTGAGTTATGGGATATAGGTCAAGCAATTCCAAAGGATTCACCTAATGAATACGGAATGTTCTAGAAGAACTGGTGGTACTGACTGGATCAAAGGGCAATCAGTACCATCGGTAACTATCCTTTTTTCTTAGACATTTTCCATAAAGTTAATACAAAGAACATTAGCCCGATTATCAATAAATATAAAATACTATGCCACCATTGGACGGTAAATCCACCAATTTCAAATACAGAGCCCATCAATAAACGGAATTCCTCCATTGCCGCTGCCGGAGCACCATCAAAGACAAGTTGTTCGGATGGGCCCATCATGGTATCACGAAGCATCATAGCAGCATGGGAAGGTGGAAATATTTTTACAAGCCATTGTACTGCCTCAGGTAAACTACCAATGGGAATATAAATTCCCGTTAAAAAACCGATTAACGTTCCAATAATGGTTGCTGCAGCAGAAAAAGCATTGCTGCTTTTGAAAAAAGAGACAAAATAGTAAAGCATGAAGACAGAGAGGAAATCATATAAAATGATTATAGCCAATACTTTTGCTAAAGCAGACCAAGTAAGGAAATCCCCCCCATTTATGACAATATAAAGCTGTGCAAAAATCAGAGTGATCATTGTCAATAGCAAACTGATCACAAAACAGCTTAAAATATAGCTGCCAGCTAAACTACTTCTTTTAATAGGTGAAGCGAAGAAATCTTTATCAATCTTCAGTTTCCGATCCTCTACCATATTACTCAATGCACTTATTCCAGTCGTAATTGGCGCAATTGCGATGACACCTGCCATCAACCAAGAATCTATTAATGTTCCTGCTCCTTTTACACCATCGAAATTACTTTTCATCACATCTCCCAAAAATAATAAATACAATCCTATTACAATAAGTACACTCAATAGGGAGAAAAACACACCGGCCTTATCGCGAAAAAACATCAACAAATTCCGTTTCACTAAATGCCTCATTCTCTTAATCCTTTTCCTGTAATCGTGATAAACACATCATCCATCGTTCCTTTTACTACTTGAAAACCAATGATATCTTCTTTGCATTGCTCTAAAATTGGCAAAGCTTCTATCGTCGCATTCAATTTTATCGTTAACGTATCCACTTTTCGTTCATATTCATATCCTTCCTTTTCCATCAAGGTAATTAATTTCTCTATATCAGAGCCATGAATCTCCAAATAGTCCGAACTATATTTTTCCTTCAGTTCTGATGGTGTTCCCTTTGCTACAACCTCACCATTATCAATCACAACAACATAGTCAGCTTGCGCGGCTTCCTCCATATAATGGGTGGTAAGAAAAACCGTCATCCCCGTTTCTCTTTGAATTTGGCGAATCGTTTCCCAAACTCTCTGTCTTGTTTGAGGGTCAAGTCCCGTAGTCGGTTCATCTAATATTAGGATTTTCGGTTTGTTAATCAGTGCCCTTGCGATATCTGCCCTTCTTCTTTGTCCGCCAGATAACTTGCCATAGGGCTGATTTAGAAAACCCCGAACCTCTGTATAATCAATGGCATACTCCATTCTTTCTTTCAATTCCTGACCTGACAATCCATATAGACTGCCACGGCATATGAGATTTTCTTTCACTGTTAATAAATCGTCTAAAAGACTTGTTTGAAAGACAATTCCCAATTCAGAACGAATATCGCTATCATTCAAACCAAGCTGATGTTGATTGATGCTGACATGCCCTCCATCCGGCTTTAATAATGTGCTAAGAATATCAATCGTCGTAGATTTCCCAGCTCCATTCGGACCCAAAAATGCGAATAGCGCCCCTTCTTCCACATAAAAATCAATTCCTTTAACCGCCTCAATCCTTCCATACGATTTCTTTAAGGCAGAAACTTCGATAATTTTCCCCATTGGCAATATGCTCCTCGCTCGTTAAAATAAAGAATTTTGAGGCTTGCTGAGTAAACCCGGATACTTCTTTAATATAGCACAAGATCAGGTCAGCAAATATAAATTTTATATAAATTAAGAATTTTTAGACACAAAGAAAAAAGGTGGGTCAGCCTATAACTACCTGCCTTATCCCGCCTGCTCATATTCAATTATTTGAAACAATTTTGACGCTTGCCACGGATCAACATTTTCTTGTTCTAACTTGCTGTTCACTTGTTCTCCCCATTAATGAAGACCGCTTGCCTTTCCGTTAACCCATGAATAATGCTCCTTGTGATATAACTATTAAATTGCCAACCATTATTCTAATTTCTTTCGTTAAAAAATGAAAACGTTTTATAACCGAATTCAAAATACCTGTAAAAATGGAGACATGCTACAATACCCTTAAATAGATAAAGGAGGAAAGCAAATGACAAAAAAAAATAACCCTGTTACGAATGCATTATTTATTGTGGGGTTATGATAATCCTTTTTAGTGCTGTATCAGGGTTACTACACGGGACAAGTCCCGACAACTATTTCTTTCTAGGAGAGCTGCAAAGTACTGTAGGCTGATCAATATTAGAAAATGGTCAAATCAACTGGATTGAGTTAGGTGGATTTAAACCAATTATTCATTCTGAAAAGAGTGAGCATCTCCTAAGCAGAAAATCATAATAAAAACTAAAAACGCAGGTGATTCATTTCCATGCTCCCTATCCGCTCTTCTTTGTTTGTATCCATTCATTATTCATAATCCTCATAGTCTTTTTTAAATAACATTTCCTTTGGAATTTCAATTCCTCTTGAACCTCTTATATCAACTTCCTTTTCTTCAGCTGGATAATAGACAATAAAACTCTGTTGATTGATTTTTGCCAAGCGTTTCGGCAGCACTTCCAGTTCAGGGTGCCACGCAATTGTTCCTTTTCTGGCACTCATAATGACAATTAGATCGTCCGGTTTAAACATCGAAACATACTCTGTTTGTAAGCTGTGCCAACTATATAATTTTATTAATTCAGTAGGTGGATCTGGCTTCGTCCTCTGTAAATATTTTTCATAGGTTTCGATAGAATCATTGATTACTAGAACGCAAAGGGAAGCACTTAATCGACTGGTCAATAATTTTATCCGAAACAATGCTTCAATAAATCCAGGCTTATGATCGGCTCCATATGGAATGATTAAGATCATTCGCCTGGTTGTTTGAAGCGGCTGACTTAATTTTGAGACTAATATGGTTTGATTGGTTTGGTCGACAAAACGGTCAATAATACTTCCAAATAATTTATTTGATTTCCTTTCCGCATCCCAGCCAATCACAACCATATTAATTCTTTCTTCTGTAATCGCTCTTATAATCCCATTCGCAACATTATGTTCAACTCTCGTAATAGGACGAACTGGAATTTCAGCACCTGAGGCGTACATGACAGCATGGTCCAACATCTTTTCTGCATGCGCTACTTCATTCTGTGCTGCCTTTATATCTTTTTGGACAACCGTAAGCGTATATAAAGGTTGGTCTGCTGTATTGGTCTGTTTCAATAAATTTGCCAAATCGATTAAAGACTCCATAGTCTGCGGATTTGCTAATGGAATGAGAATTCGCTCCGGCCCTTCGCTTCTTTCGCTAGGCTGCTGCTCCTCCTTTAATGCCAATTTCCTTCCGTATTTTTCAACTAAGTATGGGCCAACGATACATGTTAAAAGAATCATGATGATGACTGCGTTCACAGTGGCTTGATCAAGCAATCCCACCTCATAGCCAACCAATGTGGATGCAAGTGTTGCAGCAGCTTGCGGTATTGTTAAACCAACCATTACATTCTGTTCTGTTTTTGAATAATTATAAATTCTCCTGATAATGAAGGGGGCAGATGCTTTCCCTATAATTACTGACACCACAATGGTAATTGTAATGATCCATGACTTCGGATCATGAAAGAGTACGCTTAAATCCATTAGCATCCCTACTGATAACAAAAAGAAGGGAATAAAGAGGGCATTACCTAAGAAACGAATCCGGTTCATTAAAGTTCCATGCTCAAGTACAAAACGATTCAGTGCCAACCCTGCCAAAAACGCTCCGATAATCGGTTGCATCCCAGCAACAATAGCTAAAAAACCTGAAACAAAAAGAACTACCATTACATACGTAAAATTGGTTACTCCTTCATTATCTGCATTTCGGAAAAACCAGCTTGATAATTTTGGGGTTCCCCACAAGATTAATGCCACAAAAACAACGAGAGAGATAATCATTTTTAGCCAAAAAATGAATGATAGCTGGCCTGCGGCTGCACCCGTAACGATTGCTAAAATTAATAAAGCGAACATATCCGTTAGCAGCGTCCCTCCAACCGCCGCTGTGACCGCTTTATTTTTGGCAATCCCGAATCTGCTTGCAATCGGATAAGCTAACAACGTGTGCGAGCCCAGAATAGATCCTAAAAGGATTGACGCTGTTAAACTATAGTCAAAAACAATTCCGACAGCCGTTCCTAAAATAAATGGAATCGTAAAAGAAAGTGTGCCAAAAAGAATACTTCGCCTCCGATATTTTTTAAATCCATCAATATCTAATTCCAGACCTGCAATAAAAATGATAAACAACAGGCCTATCGTCCCTAACAAAACAATTGTTTGATCCCTTTCTAACAGATGGAATCCATGTGGACCAATGATAACACCTGCTAAGATCGGACCAATGATACCTGGTATTTTCATTTTTTTCATCAATATTGGCGTGAAAAAGAAAATAACCATTGCCAAGGCAAATATCATTACAGGCTCATCGATCGGTAGATTAATCACAAAATCCCTCCTAAATTTTTTGGTGAAAGTCTTCAAGGTATTATCATTCATTTAGGTTAAGATTCAGCATATGACATTGTATGTACCTATTTGTTGATTATGATTGGAAATGGTGGGAAACGAAGTTAAGCATGCAGTTCCATACTCCCCCTGATTTATTAGGCTTCATCGGCTTATGCTAGGTGTATAACCACTTCCAAACAACAGCGAAGTCCAAAATTCCCTAAAGCAAAATAAAGGAAGTGGAGAAAACAAACCGTTTTTCTCCACTTCCTTTTGAATTATTCTTTGAGAGTTTGGAACTTAAAAATTTTGTTTATATCTGTAAGCTCACAGATCGGTTGAGAAAAACGGGTGAGCGGGAACGAAAAAACACCTTTTTTAATAACCGAAAGTTAGCCCCCTTTTTCAAGCTACGTTAATTAGCTACCATTTCCGTCAATTGTGGCTTTTCTTTTAATTGATTTCTTGCTCTTCTCATCCTTGTTTTCACTGTTGATATCGGTAATTTTTTTGCTGAGCTTATTTCTAATAACGAGTTATTCTTAAAATAATATAAAAGAATGGGCTCCCGATAAATGGTTGGCAACTCGTTTATTGTATCAAGCATTTCCTCCATTGAACATCTAGTTAACACATAATCCTCAGGCTCCGGGATTGAACACTCCATTTCATAATGAAAAACCTTTTCCTCCCAAAACTTTTGCACTGTTTTTTGTTTTCTCCAAAAATCACGGCATTTATTGACCGCAATCCTGTATATCCAGCTCTTGAAATTAGCCCGCGCCTCAAACTGCTCTAAATTTAAATAGGCTGAAATTAATACTTCCTGATATAAATCCTCTGCTAATTCCTTATTTTGTACTTGTTTATATATGAACCGAGATAAGGAGGAACCATTTTCTCTAATCCAGTCTTCAAATTTAAATCGCTTATTTTTTCCATCTACCATTTTCATTTTGGACACCCTCTTTATTTCAACGAGCGATTTTATCCTTTCTAAAAATCATTCTCCTTTAAACGATCATTCTTTTTACTTGTCTTACATAAACATAGCGAACAATCAAAAAGTAAATCATTTGAATAAAGGCAAAGCTTCCTAATACGATCGTTGATTCAAGCATTAGATTGTAATTAAACATGCGGGATAATGAAGTAAGGGCAACAGCACCGTGAATTAAAGCGACAACAATCGGTGAGAAAAATAAAAGGGCGACTTGTCTGCTGACAACTTTATTTAACTCGGATTGGGTCAAGCCAATTTTGGATATAGAACTGAATTTACGCTTTTCTTCCTCTAAATCGGTAAATAATCGGAAATAAAGAAAGCTTCCAGCAGAAACGAAGAATACGAGGCCAATAAACAAGCCGATAAATAATATAGGGCCATATGCCTTATTAATTTCATAAAGAGTATAATCGATAGAAAATGCTTTATTCTCTAATTGTTCTACTATTTTTTTTCCTGCTTCAGTTATGTGTTCCATATCTGGTTCCTTAGCTTCCCATACAACAGTTAATGCATTTCTTACTGGAGATCCTAGCTTCTCATAAACCTTGTCGTTCACAACATAATAGCCACTTAGCTCTCGAATTACTTCCGTTTCGACAACACGAATCGGTTTAATTTCTTGTCCGTTATCAAGTTGAATATTTGTTCCCATTAATGTTTTGCTTGCTTTTTGCCCCTCCAGTAGCATAACATCACTTTGTTCAACTACAATGGCCTCATTTTCCTTTGGCTGAAGCTCTTCTTCCCCTAATAAGGCGGCAAAACGATTATAATCAGAAGCCTTGGCAATTAATACTCCATTATTTCGTAAGGAAGTCTCAAAATAGTTTAACTCCAGAGCCTCCATCTTCGCATCAACACGTTCTTCCTCCAAGATAGCGTTGATTTTTTGAATATCACTTTCAATGATTTCTTTACTATCATTATGATTTGGGCTATAAGTGATCGTATATGGATTAGCTTCTTTTACCCCTTTTGTGAGGTACGATTGAAATCCATATAATGTTCCAATTGCGCTAAAAGCAACCGTTGATATGATGGACACCATAAAAAATGTCCTTGCATTATCTTTCATTCGAAAGGATAAGTCAGAAAACAACAACATATTTGTTTTTCGCCAAAAGATCGATCGGTTATTTTTTAACTTCCTAATAACAAATACACTCAATTGGGTAAAAAGGAGATAGGTTCCCAATATGACTACGATAATAACCGGAATCATCGCAAAGACCACTTGAATTCCCTTAACGTATAGAGCAATTCCATATCCAGCAATGAGAAGCAATGCAGCAAATATTGACAGAATAATGGATGCTTTTGGCTCTCCTTTCGATTGTTTATCACCTTTTATTAAATCAATTAATTTCTTTGTACGAAGAACAAATGAAACAAAAATAGATATACAGAAAAAGAGAATAACAAAGCTAACAAAAGTTACAACAATAGCTAGAGTTGGAAAATAAAAATCTAATGATTCATTTACAATTAACACATTTTCAGCAATTAAGAGAATTGCTTTTGCAAATACAAGGCCTGCGAGGATTCCTCCGACCGTTGCTGCGAAGCCAATTAAGATATTTTCCAAAAATACCATCAAGCGAATTTGTCTATTTGATGCTCCTAACATCATCAACAATCCAAATTCCTTCTTCCTTGACTGTAAGAAAGAGCTCATTGAATATAGGACAAAAAAGAAGGAGAAAACATAGATGATTCCACCTGCAACTCCCATTCCAAAAAGTGCGTTTACATTTACGGTTCCACCTGAAAAAGCGGGATGAAAAGCAAAGATTGCAAAGGTGAAGAATACCATCACGGTGAACATACTGCTTAGAAAATAAGCAATATACAATCGCTTATTGCGCAATACATTGTTAAACGCGAACTGACGAAAGGTCATGGCCTTCTCCTCCCATCAACGAAAGCATGTCAATGATTTTTTGAAAAAATGCTTGTCTGCTTTCCCCGCGATTAATTTCAGAATGAAGTTTACCATCACGGATAAAAATAACTCGGTCCGAATAACTTGCTGCTTGCGGATCATGTGTTACCATAAGCAGACTCGTTTCTTCCCTTTCATTGATGGATACAAGCATTTTCATAACATCCTTTGATGCTTTCGAATCAAGATTCCCTGTCGGCTCATCCGCTAACAAAAGCTTCGGCTCATGAATCATTGCTCTGGCAATGGCAACCCTCTGAGCCTGCCCTCCTGAAATTTCGTACGTCCGTTTGTTCATAATGGAAGCAATGCCAAGACTTTCGGCTATTTTATGAGCTTTTTCTTTCATTACGCTCACACTCGTACCTTCTAATGTCAGCGGAAGGACAATATTTTCTTCAACCGTTAACGTATGAAGTAAGTTGAAATCCTGAAAAATAAAGCCTAATTCGTTTCTGCGAAAGCGTGCTAAAGCATTTTTCTTCAGCTTATGTGGATTCGTTCCTTCAATTTCGATTTCTCCCGTTGTGGGTGCATCGTTTGTAGAGATGATATTTAATAGTGTCGTTTTTCCACTTCCGGATGGACCCATAATGGAAACAAATTCACCTTTTTCGATTTCAAGATTAATATCAGTAAGGGCACGGTAAGCAATTTTTCCCTCGTAAATTTTACTTACTTTTGAAACTTTAAGCATTATTTTTTCTCCTCTCATGATCTTCTAGAAAAAGTATAGCCTGAATATCAAATCATAAACTATCGATTATACTTTCATGAACCTTACATTGATGTAATGTTTTGTGTTTGAGAAAAAATAATCCTAATGGTTGTGCCTTCCCCAACCTTCGATTCTAATTCAATCCGATGCTCTAGTCTTGCGCTCACCTCTTTTACTAAATAAAGTCCCATCCCGGTTGATTCCCGGTACTTACGGCCATTTTCCCCTGTATAAAACTTGTTAAAAACTCGTTTCTGATCGGAGGCAGGAATACCGATTCCAAAGTCCTTCACTTCTAATACAGCTTCTCCCGCTTTTTCAAAGAGAGAAATAACTAGTTGATTTGTCTTTCCTGTAGAATATTTAACCGCATTATGTACTAATTGTGACAATAAAAAGAAAAGCCATTTTTCATCACTTTCTACTATGATGTTTTTCTTTTTCTCGATTAATTGGGGATACACTTCGTTTCGAATGAAAAATCGCTTATTCTCCTGATTCACCTCATGAACGAGCTTAGATAACAGGATTGGCTTAATCTGAAAATCTTCCGCAATTGTACGTAATCTAGCCATATAAAGAACTGTATTTAGACCGTTTCTCACCCGCTCTGTTTCCTCACGAATGCTGGAGGATTCCGGCTCATCAAGGGTTTGTGCTGTTAATTCAATAACAGATAGTGGCGTCTTCATTTGATGGACCCAGCGATCCATAAATAACAAATGTTCATCCTGCCTCTCTTCTGCCTTTTGGATTTCTTCTAGATACAAACGATACTGAGAGACTAGCAACTGATCAAGCGCTTCAGATATGGGTGCCTGCTCCGTAGTTTCCATTGATCCATCTAATGTTTCCAATGAATTTTGTAACCTATGGTAAAAGCTTCTTCTGCTAACATATTGATAAATGAGATATGCCATTAAGATGACAACTGAAAGAAAAGTTGCATAAAAAAACACCCCTACACCCCGATAACCATCAAGCCAAAATAGAGTGGGAATAAGAATACATTGAAGCAATTGAATCCCAATAAGCAGCAAATGCTCACGAAGAAATAATTTCATCGTTCTTCCCCATTCCATGTAATACGTAGACGATAGCCAGCTCCTCGCACTGTTTCAATTGCATCCTCAATTCCCAACTCAGAAAATTTTTTGCGAACACGAGTAATATTTACATTTAAAGTATTCTCATCAACATATGCTTGATCATCCCATAATTTCTCCAATAGATCCTGCCTGCCGGCTACACGGGGATATCGTTCAAACAGACTTTCGATAATATCTGATTCCCTTTTAGTTAATTGGGCCACTTTCTTTCCAAATCTAAGCTCTAAACGCTCCGGATATAAACTTAGACCATTGTGGATAAGCATCCTTTCCTCAAATTTAGCTGCATATTCCCCGTACGCTCTTCGTAAATGACTTCGTATTTTCGCCATAACGATATCGGGATGGAATGGTTTAGTGATAAAGTCATCGCCTCCATTTTCCAATGCCATTACTTGATCCATATCACCTGTACGAGCTGAAATGAAAATAACTGGGCATATTGATTCTTTGCGTACTTGTCTGCACCAATAATAGCCGTCATAACTAGGAAGATTTATATCTAGTAAAAGAAGGTGCGGCCTTACATTGCGAAATAAATCGATTATGTTTTCAAATTCTTTAGCAACGATAACCTCATATCCATATTTTTCGATATATGCGGATAAATGGTTTGCAATTTTTATATCATCTTCAACAATCATAATTCGGTCCATATGTAAATTCTCCTAATATCATATTTAAAATTAAGTTTAAGCGATCCTTTACAACCTATCAATGAACCAATTGACGATGCTATATATTATTTTTGAAGAAACGATATTGACTAAAGCATTAGACAATTGGTTACTACTTTACTTCATATTCCCCTAAAATTTCGGATATTTTCATTAAATAATGACTAACGAAGAAAAATTCGGTGACAATAGGGGAAAAGGATGTGGCTTTTGTGAATAGCTTTCTATTCTTTTTTCTGGGTTTCGCTTATCTCCTGTTATTAATATGGGGGATTATTTTATCCAAAAAATATGGCTTACTCAATCTTTACAGCTTATTATTTCTCGTTATTATCGGACTGGTCTACGATAACATTATCATCGGATTAGGAAAAGAAATTGGGGAAGGAAACACGCTTGAGAATTTAAGCTATATTCGATTTTGGTTCCACGCTCTTTTCACTCCGACTCTCATCCTTTCTGTCTTAAACATTTGTCATGAGATTGGCTTGATCTGGGCAAGAAAAGCTTTTTGGAGGGTTATTTTTTTCATATTGACGATCGCTTTAATCCTTTATGAACTTCTAACTTCTGTTAAAGGACTGGAACTGAAACCCGTTTGGAGAAATAGTGTACTGACCTATGAACCATCTGGAGACCCAAACAGCCCAATTATGGTTGGAGTCGTAACCTTGGTACTAACAATTATCGGCCTCATTTTTTTGAGAAAATTTCATTTTCCTTGGCTTTTTATCAGCACAATGCTGATCATCTTGGGCGGTATTTTACAGATCTGGGTCAAAAATTTCCCGATTATGAATGTGTTAGAGTTGCTATTAATCGTCTCATTACTTTTGACAAAGCAATTTCAAGTTCATCACCGACCCTCTCCGAACATATAAAGGGGATGCTTTATGTACTAAAGTTCATCAAAATGTGAAATCAAGGGGAAAACAGATGAAAATTCGTTTCGGATATGTAGCAAATGCTTTGGATCTATGGGATGCAAGCCCATCAAAATCTTTAACCTTTACACGTTATTCAACTCTTCCCAAACACGAACGGCTAGAAAAACTAAAATCAATTACTGCCCAAAATCTGAAGCATACAAAAAGAATTTTGTACTACAATATTGCCCATGAAATCGAATTATATCGTTTCTCAAGTTCTCTTGTCCCCCTTGCTACCCACCCTGAAGTGATGTGGGATTACTTAACACCTTTTAAAGACAAGTGGGATGAGCTTGGAACACTCATCCAGCAATTTAATCTTCGGGTCAGCTTTCATCCAAGTCAATATACCCTTTTCACAAGTCCAAGAGAAGAGGTAACAAGAAATGCGATTAACGATATGGAATATCATTTTAATATGCTTCGAGCCATGAATGCACTTAATACTGGAATTATTAATATTCATATCGGTGGTATCTATGGTGATAAAAGTGCAGCCTTGCAGCGTTTTCGTCAAAATTTAAGACAATTGCCAAATGAAATTAAGAAGCATATGACACTCGAAAACGATGATAAAACTTATAATGTCCGGGATACACTTGATATATGTGAAACTGAGAACATTCCTATGGTGCTCGATTATCATCATTATTTGGCAAACAGTGGAGACGAAGAACTTTCAGATTTCTTACCGGGCATTTTCAATACATGGAAAGATACGATCCCAAAGGTCCACTTTTCTTCCCCAAAGTCCGAGCAGGCCTATCGTTCTCATGCCGATTTTGTCTCATTAGATTTTGTGTTACCCTTCTTAAAAATGGCAAAAGATCTGGATCAAGATTTCGATATTATCGTCGAAGCGAAACAGAAGAATCTTGCCATGCACAAATTAATTGAAGATATTGCTTCTATCCGGGGAGTTAAACGCATAACAGCTTCTTCGATTGAATGGCAATAATGAAAAACGATATGGATGAGGTGAATGAAATGACCATTGTCCGCCTTGGTTATGTAGCAATGAGTATGGAGCTAAAAAACGCATCTCCTTCAAAAACGATGACATTTACCCAATTTAAAAAAATTGACGACAGAAGAGCAGCCATTCGCAAACTGGAGCGTATTGCCCTTTTAAATTTACATAATACGTTAAGGGTGTTAAAACATAATGCAGCTTCGGACATTCATTTTTACCGCTTATCCTCGCGGCTGATTCCTTTAGCAAACCATGAAGAACTTCGTGATTGGAATTATCTCCAACCATTAAAAAATTCCCTGCGCGAAGTGGGAGATTTCGTTAAAAAACATGAAATGAGAGTAGATTTTCATCCTGACCACTTCGTCCTCCTGAATTCTAAGCAAAAGGAGATCCTAAAAAACTCAATAAAAACCTTAAAAATGCACTATTTATTGTTGAAAGAGATGGGGATTAGCCCCACTCATCGCTGTGTCATGCATATTGGCGGCAACTATAAGGAAACAGAAAAATCGCTTGAGCAATTTGTGGAAAACTGGATGGTCGTGCCAAGACCCATTCAAAATATGATTATGCTTGAAAATGACGATACTTCCTTCACTTTAAAAGATACGCTTTACTTATGTGAAAAATTAAATATTCCTCTTGTTTTTGATTATCATCATCATCTTGCTCATCATCAAAATGATGATTGGGAAAAACAGTGGGAAAGAGTTGTTCAAACGTGGAAGCATTCACCACTTCCGATAAAAATGCATATATCCAGTCCAAAGAGTAATAAAGCTTTCCGTCATCACTCCGATTATGTGGATATTGATATGTTTGTTGAATTTCTTAAATTTATAAAGGGGAGCATCCCTCAGATTGACTGTATGATTGAAGCGAAGAGAAAAGATGAGGCTCTTTTTACATTAATGAAGGAAATAGAAAATAGGGAGGATATTGAAGCGATTGATGGCTCAACTTTTCGACTAATGTAACAATATGCTTGTTCTTGCTTTTTTCAAAAAATGAAAAGGTGAAAGCAATCTGATTTCACCTTTTTTCAATGCAATTTTATTGTTTTAATTGGTTCATTTCATGGATACATTCCTGAACAAGGGTCACACCCTGACTCATTGAAGCTCCTCCACCAAATGCTACAGTAACACCAACCGCTTCAAGGATTTCTTGCTCCGAACAGCCTTGATCAAGACATCCTTTCGTATGATAGATGATGCAATACTCATCTTGTGCATGAATACTAATCCCTAATGCAATTAACTGTTTTTGCTTCTGTGATAATGCCCCTTCTTTAAAGCACTCTTCAGTTAAAGCATTGAACTGTCTTGTAAATCCAGGCATTTTTGTTGCAAACTGGCCAATTCCTTCTTTGTACTTTATCAGTGCTTCTTCAGTCGAACTTCTTGCTTCCAAGTATCACCAGCTCCATTTCGATATTGATGTCAATCAACGTTATTATGGGCAAAATCCTCTTTTTTTAACAGGCTTTGTTTTATGTTGGTTTTGTTTTCAGCTCATTTCGTAGAAACATCGGCTTTACACAAAATAAACCAAAAATCGTATTATCAACAATGGTATTTAACAAAGCTTTTAGCAGGGCTGCCAATGTTTTTCCATAATAATGAATTCATAATTAACCACACGAACAGGCAAAATTTTAATAATGGTTTAATTCTTTGAAAAGGTGATGAAATGGAACAGGCAAATCAAAATCAAGATTATCAAGCTGGAGACATTGTTTATGTTTTTTATCGTAACCCTCATACTCAGGATGTAGCCAATATTCAAGCAGCAGCCGTTGTGAATCATCCAGAGAAAGAGAATGAACTTGCTTTGTTTTTGTATGAAACATATTATCCACTTTCAGATGAAGTGGCGATCTATTCAACAGAGGAAGAAGCTAATCAGGCTTATCATTACTACTATGGGGAAGCTACAGAAGGGGTATTGGAATGAATAAACCATTTACACCAAAATTAGTCTATTTTGAACCAAAAGCCTTAGACTACCCTTTAGGAAAAGAGCTTTTTGACAAATTTGAAAAATCGGATGTGGAAATAAGATATACAACATCACATAACCAAATAAGAAACTTACCTGGAGACAGCGATTTTCAAAAATATAGGGTAGCAAAGTCTACACTTGTAGTTGGAATTAGAAAAACACTAAAATTCGACACCTCCTTGCCTTCGGCAGAGTATGCAATCCCTTTCGCAACAGGCTGCATGGGGCATTGCCACTATTGTTATTTACAAACTACGATGGGAAGCAAGCCCTATATCCGGACATATGTGAATGTTGAGGAGATTTTATCTGCAGCTGATCAATATATGGAGGAAAGGGCTCCTGAGGTAACAAGATTTGAAGCATCATGCACGTCTGATATTGTAGGAATTGATGCTTTAACACATACACTGAAAAGAGCGATTGAACATTTTGGTCAATCAGAGCTGGGAAAATTAAGATTTGTCACGAAATTCCATCATGTTGATCATCTACTGGATGCAAAACATAATGGAAAAACACGGTTTCGGTTTAGTATTAATGCTGATTATGTCATTAAAAACTTTGAGCCAGGAACATCTCCATTAGAGAAACGAATTGAAGCAGCCGGAAAAGTTGCCAGAGCTGGTTATCCACTTGGCTTTATCGTCGCTCCCATTTATTTGCATGAAGGATGGGAAGAAGGTTATTATCACATGTTTGAGCGCTTGGATGCTGAGTTACCATCTGAAGCGAAAAAAGATCTCACTTTTGAATTTATTCAACATCGTTTTACAAAGCCAGCGAAGCGGGTTATTGAAAAAAATTACCCCATGACAAAATTAGAATTGAACGAAGAGAAACGAAGGTATAAATGGGGGAAGTATGGTATTGGAAAGTATATTTATCAAAAGGATGAAGAAGAAGATATTAAATCCCATCTTTATTCCTATATGGAAAAGTTTTTTCCTGATGCGATTTTAGAATATTTCACATAAAGGGATTGAATATCCCTTTTTTTCAACATTAGTCGATGTTGATCTTTGGCTCATTCTCTCTCAGAATACCACGAAACCAGTGTTTCATGGAAAATCAAAAATAATATTTAACAAAGAAAGTCTAATCCTAAACAATCGAAAAAGGTCATCGATTAGAATCAGCTTTTCATTATTAAACTCGGTAAACGTAATGCTATCTTTTCTGGATCTCGGATGCTCTTTATTGACGATTGCCACAATCTGATGTTTCATTAAAGGAGAATAGGAAAAATCATTATCATTTCTTGGATTTGCAGGCTGAGTCATAACAAGTATACCAGCTAATACTTTTGCTTCACATACTTTATCGATGTATTCAAAAATGTTGATCTCGACGCCATTCTTCCTTCCCAAATTGTAAAATCTCTTTGCCCCTTAATATCCCTTTTAAAAACCTACTTTATGTTCACTTTCAATTTTTCACTGCAAACGTTCAAATTGCTTGATGAGCCCCGATCTTTGAATACAGATAGCGTGGTTTACTATTTAAAAAAAGCATTATTTGGAATAGAATACACATATTAAGATAGAGGAAAGGAGTTAATGGAATGATGCAATTCTATCGTGAGAGCAAAAATATTGTTCTCGAGCATCTGCAAACATCAGAAAATGGTTTAACTCTTGAAGAAGTACATGCACGGTTAAATAAAAATGGCTATAACGAAATAAAAGGGAAAGAAAAAGTTCCGACATGGAAGTTATTTTTGGAAACTTTTAAGGACTCGATGGTGATTGTACTTTTAATTGCCGCTGGCGTTCAAATCATTCTCGGAGAAATAGTTGAATCTATCATCATTTTTCTTGTTCTCATTATCAATTCCATTATTAGCGTTGTGCAAACAAAAAAAGCTGAAAGCTCGCTTGAGGCATTACAGAATATGTCTGCACCGAATGCAAAAGTAATCCGGAATGGTGTAAGACAAACAATTGCCGCAAAAGAGCTTGTCATTGGTGATATTGTTTTACTTGAAGCAGGGGATCAAGTTCCTGCAGACGGACGTATTTTAGAAAGCGAATCATTAAGAGTAAATGAAGGCATGCTGACTGGTGAGTCTGAGGCCGTTGAAAAACATGTTGCAGCAATTAGTGAAGAAGTTGCCTTAGGGGATCGCCGCAACATGGTCTTTAGCAGTTCTTTAGTCGTCTATGGTCGCTGTTCTTTCGTCGTAACAAATACAGGTGAACAAACCGAAATCGGTAAAATTGCCAGCCTGATTGCTACAGCAAAAGAGAAACAAACGCCATTACAGCGCAAGCTCGATGTATTCAGTAAGAAGCTAGGTATCGGAATCCTCATCCTTTGTATTCTCATATTCATCGTAGAGGTTGGGCGAATCTGGCTCGGTGACAATACAGATGATATGACAACAGCGATTTTACATTCATTAATGTTTGCAGTTGCCGTTGCAGTTGCCGCGATTCCAGAAGCTCTGTCTTCCATCGTTACAATCGTTTTATCAGTTGGAACAAATAAAATGGCGAAGCAGCATGCGATCATTCGAAAACTTCCAGCTGTCGAAACGCTAGGCTCTACTAGTGTAATCTGCACCGATAAAACTGGGACTCTGACTGAGAATAAAATGACGGTAACAAACTATTTTACTACAAGTAAAGGCCAAAAGGCAGAGTTTCCAAAGGTGCGTCAAAATTGGAGCAGCGAAGAGGAAATGCTTTTTAAGATTATGGTGCTTTGCAATGATTCCTATATTAATAATGAAGGGAAAGAGATTGGTGACCCGACAGAAGTAGCGTTAATCAACTACGTCGAGAACTTTGAAGAAATTCGAAATAAAAACAACCGAGAAGCAGAGCTTCCGTTTGACTCTGAGCGTAAATTAATGTCAACCGTTTATACCATTAATGATTCGAGGATGATTTTGACCAAGGGTGGACCTGATGTCATGTTCAGCCGCGCGACTCATGTTCTTATTAATGGAAAAATAGAACCGTTAACAAAAGAAGCATTACAGCGATTTCAAAAGACAAATGAAGAGTATTCGAACGAAGCGCTTCGAGTACTCGCCTATGGATTTAAACAACTGCCGAAGGAGAAAAGCGCAATTGGACCTGAAGATGAAAATGATCTCGTTTTAGTCGGTTTAACAGCCATGATCGATCCGCCCCGTGAAGCAGTATATGGTGCGATTGAGCAAGCTAAGCAGGCAGGGATTCGCACTATTATGATCACAGGAGATCATAAAACAACCGCCCAAGCAATCGGTAGAAACATTGGACTTATGGATAAGAATGATCTCGCTCTCACAGGTCAAGAGTTAGATGCCCTTTCTGATGAAGAATTGGAGCAAAAATTAGAAGCTATTTCTGTCTATGCACGTGTGTCACCAGAAAATAAAATTCGCATCGTCCGGGCCTGGCAAAAGAAAAATAGAATTACAGCGATGACCGGTGACGGGGTGAATGATGCGCCGGCACTAAAGCAAGCAGATATTGGAATTGCCATGGGGAGTGGCACAGATGTTGCCAAAGACGCATCTGCGATGATTTTAACAGACGATAATTTTGTCTCAATTGTTAACGCTGTTAGCGTTGGACGCACCGTCTTTGACAATATAAAAAAAGCGATTGGCTATCTATTTGCTGGAAATTTAGGTGCGATTATTGCGATATTATTTGCCGTTATCGTGGGCTGGTCCAATCCATTCACTGCACTTCAATTGTTGTTTATTAACTTAGTAAATGATTCATTACCAGCAATCGCATTGGGAATGGAAAAATCAGAACCTGGTGTGATGAAGAAGAAACCACGTAATATTGATGAAGGAATTTTTGCCGGCGGGACGATGCGAGCTGTTTTAACGAGAGGTATATTAATTGGGATTGCCGTCATCACTGCACATTACATTGGATTGCAGCATTCAGAAGAATTAGGTGTTGGAATGGCATTCTCTACATTAATTTTGGCACGTACCCTACAAACGTTTGCTGCCCGTTCCACCACACAAACAGCTATAGGCGCCGGGCTTTTTAGTAATAAGTATGTAATTGGTGCTGTAGCGCTGGGTTTTGTTCTATATGGCATCACCCTTTTGCCATTTGCCCGTGAAGTTTTTGCGATTCCTGCTGAATTTGGCTTCAGCGAGTGGTTGATTGTTCTTGGACTTTCCTTTGGCGCGCTTATATTGATGGAGATCTTAAAGATAATAGCGCGACCAAAATAAGTAGGAGCAATCTTTTATCCGAACACTGTTAAGAGATGCAAAAATGTCAGATACTGCCTGTGGATTGGTTCCATTGTATAGTATCTGACATTTATTCCTAAAAAAAATCACTCTTTTGCATGATTCACTGACAGCCATTTTTATTTAATACTGGAGTAACTCTTCACATAAAATACGTTAGGTATCTTTCATAGAAAAAGGCCAAAATCATTTTTCACAAGTAAACGATAAGTGCAACAGAATATGACGCCACTTTTTGTGATTACGTTTTGTCTACTCAATATAACTAGAAAATATCGAATAAATAATACCTTTCTAAGTCGAGTTGAATCCACGAGAACAAAGAAGCTGTCTTAATTTAGACAGCTTTTTTGTTTTTGGTTACCACCCGAAATTTGTCTCATGAACCCAAGAGCTCACTCTTTTTTGGGAGCTTCCAAGCTAGCAGGTTATTAAAAGTTGAAAAGTCAAACTTTTCAGCGCCTCTTTAGAAGTTTAAGAGAAACTGCAATACGTTTGGCACAGCCCTTTTAAAGCCCAGTCCAAGAAGCAGACAGATGTCGCAATTCATTTTTTTCAAAAAGGAACCGAAAGCTTAAAATTTTCTTCCACCTCCGCCGATTCCGCCCCCGCTACCACCTGTGAATGAACTACCACCACTGTTGTTATTCGCTTTCGGTATTTTTTGCTGGGTGACAATAGTATTGTAATGCTGATCATGTTTTCTCGTCAGTGTGAAGGAATTGTCTTGCAAATAGGTCCTCGCATTGACAGTTGAACGGCCCCTGTTTCCCATTGCCATCGTACCGATTGTAATTCCACCGATCGCAAAGGAGATTAGTAAATAGATACCTAGTTTTTCATACCAGCTTAAATCACCAGTTTCATGCTGCTCAACCGGATAAACATTTTCAGTATCTCCGTATGAGTAACCCGAGTCATCAGGATGGGAATCAATAGGAACTCCCTCCCCTATCATTCTTTCTAGTTCTTTAAGGAAAATATCGGCACTTTTACCATATTGCTCTTCTCCTAAAGGTGGATACACTTCGTCTAATAATTCTTCTACTCTATTGGCGTCAATATATTTTGTTCCTTTATCTCTTGTAAAAATATAAACTTCACGTTCATCCATATTTAAAAGATAAAGGATACCATCCAATGTCCCTTCATAGCCGAATCCATGTTCTTCATAGAAATCACGGGCATATTCGCTTGAAGACTTCCCTTCGCTATCATCAGTTGTTACTATCACAATGTCCATCTCTGCTTGTTCACTTAGTGTCATTGCCCTGTCATTAAGTTCCGTTCTTTCTGCCTCTGTAAACAACTGTGCCTGATCAAAAATTTTTTCATAAGCGGCAAGTGCATTTGTTCCTAAATTGAAAAGAAGGAGCATAAATGGCAGCACAAAAAATACTTTTTTCACCATATAAATTGCCCTCCTATCATTAATGCTGCAAATGAAGCTGCGGAAACCGCTCCAAACCACGCACTTGCCCTTCCTTTACTAATTGGCAGTTTTCCAGCAATTTTTCCGGTTTGCCCGTTCATCGCAAAAATATAAGTATTCCCCTTAAATTGGTAAGTAAACATCCATACCGGCAGCAGGACATATGTGGCTTCGACGTTTTTTAATTTTACGTCAGTCCTTTTTACGCTCACTGAACTGTAGCCATTTATTGTTTCCCGTAGCAGCGTACTCATATTCTTTCTCATGATTTCTGATACTCTCGGGTAGACATCATTTTGATCCATATCATATTTTTCTGCTAAGTATCCCGATAAATAGGACATGGAAAAATCGGTTAAATCCTTGTAATGATATGGTTCCAAAACACTCATCAGTTCATCGTCCATTTTTCGTGAACCATCTGCAGGCACATCTCGAAAAATCGCTTTTCCTTCTCGGAGAACACGATAATATTTTGTTTCAGTATAACGAGTATCCCCTCTCGTATAGGAACGAACCTTTGTAGCATCACCGCTGATTTCTCCAAACGGGCTGCAATGAAAGAGCCAAAACGGCACATAAATCCCCGACAGCTTCTCAAGTTCTGAAGTTGCCGTAAATTGTTTTGAAAGAAGCGGTTTTTTCTTACACCAGTTAATAAATAATTCAGTTGCCCTTTCACGATTAATTTGAAATGGGATCACTTTTTCTGGACGATATTCCCCCTCAAGTCTTCTTGGGATGATCGTTGGGTTATGACAGTAATAGCAAAAAGTGGCAGCCGTTGTATCATCTGTGACAATTTCAGCCCCACAACTTTCGCAACTGTACCCAACAGCATTTTCCTGAAATTCCTGTTCAAGCTCATGTGCTATTTCTGTATTTTTCTCTGCCTCGGCCTGCTCATTATTAATAAAGGAACGCACTTCCTGCTCATGAAATTCACTTAAGCAATAATCGCATGTCCAGTTTTGCGTATCAGCCTTAAAGGCAAGCGGTCCGCCACAATTAATACATTTATAGACGATAACCCCCATCGTAAATCACCTCATTATACCGCTTAAAATTTGCTTCCACATTCTGGGCAAAATTTCATTGCTGCCCCTTCTGGAGCAGTGAATCCACATTGACTGCAAGTGAGCGCTTCAGGCTTTTTATTTCCACAATTGGAGCAAAACTTGCCGCTGTTTTCACTGCCACATTGACATTTCCAGCTATCTACCTGCGGCTTCGGTGAACCACATTCTGAACAAAACTTTCCTTCATTTTTTTGTCCGCACTCGCATTGCCAAGTAGCTGAATTACCGGGAGTAACAGGCTGTTGTGCTTGCTGCTGCATTTGAAACCTATTCGTTTCAGAAGCACTTTGAGAAAAATTTCCGGCTCCCTGCATCCCCATTCCCATTCCGATGAATCCATTCATGGCCCCGCCTTCATTTGAACCAGCCGCCTCAAGTCCACGAGCAATTGAGCCTTGAACATAACCTTCCCGAACAGATGCGTCTTGAAGCATCGCTCCCTGATTTCTCATATTGATCAATTTTTGTGACTGATCATCATAGGAAATGCTATTGATCCCTACTGACTCTACACGCATTCCACGAAGTCGCGTCCATTCCTCGTCGAGTACACTTGACATGTATCTTGCCAATTCCATTCCTCTTGAAGCAACAAATGAGATGCGAATGCCATCACTCGACATTTGGTTAATCGCCGTTTGCAAGGCATTCATAAACTCAGATAAATATTGCGTATTAATTTCGTTAATATCCACTACATGTTTATTTCTTGGGATCGCTTCTTCATAAAATTTTAACGGATCAACAATTTTAATCGAATACGAGCCGTGAGTACGCAAAAATAATTCCGCATTATAAAAATTATCAAAGTAATTAATCGGATTTCGTGTTCCAAATTTAATTCCTTTGATTTCTTGAAGATTAATAAAGTACGCCTTTTGCGAAGAGGAAGGCATGCCGCCAAATTTAAAACGATTAAACGTCTCTCTGACCGTTTCATCAAGTTCACCATTGAATAAAGATGGCATGGATGAATTAACTACTTCGTAATAGCCTTCTTCCGCCGTATAATCAATAATTCTTCCGCCATCAACCAATAGCATGAATTGATTGGCCTGTACATGGATAACCGACCCGTTGGAAATGGTCGTATCGGTCCCTTTCTTATTCGAATTTCTTTTATCTTTCGTTCTCATCTTAACACCAACAGACATAACCGTTGTATCGCTCATCTCCTGAGGCACAATCACTTCCAACCATTGATCTGCTAAACTGCCTTTTACAGTATCTAACGCTGCTTTAATGATGCCCATCAAATACTCCCCCTAAAATTTATATCTTTCTCATTTTTTTTTAGTATAACATGTCATTTTTAGAAAACGAGGGGAGTGCCAAAAATTGATGAGATTGTATGTTACCGAGGAAGTCTTTAAAGTGAACCTCCCAATGTTTAAAGTTTTTATTCTCACTTATTAGCAAATATTTCTTCGAACAACCTTTTCATCCAGAATTCTACAACGTCTTAAGTCCAAGTCATTTAAAGACAAAACAAAAATTTTGATAAAAACTTGATAATTATATTTTAGAATAACAGCAATTGGCATTTAGAAGGTTTTTTCAGATGTGGCTTGGTCATTTAATCCCACTATGTTCAGGCGGTCTTTAAAGAGAAATAACGAAATAAAGGAGAGATTGACATGGAAACAGTTTTGTTAAAAACAAAAAATCTTACAAAAAAATTTGGCAAGGAATTAGCAGTATCAGATGTTTCGTTAACCGTGTATAAAAATAGTATTTATGGTTTGCTTGGTCCAAATGGTGCTGGGAAATCAACTACGCTTAAAATTATTACCGGAATTTTGCGAAATACGTCTGGAGAAATTTTCTTTGATGGGCACAAATGGAGAAGATCAGATTTAAAAAATATTGGTTCACTAATCGAGTCTCCACCTCTTTATGATAATTTAACTGCTTTCGAAAATATAAAAGTACATGCCACTTTGCTTGGCCTTCCAGAAGAACGGATTCACACAGTTTTAAAGATTGTCGATATGCAGCATGTTGGTAAAAAAAGAGCAGGACAATTCTCAATGGGGATGAAACAACGACTTGGAATCGCAATTGCCTTGTTAAATCACCCCAAATTATTAATTCTGGATGAACCTACAAATGGACTTGATCCCATTGGTATACAAGAGCTAAGAGAACTTATTCGTTCCTTTCCTCAAGAAGGGATTACTGTGATCTTATCAAGTCATATTCTTTCAGAAGTTGAGCAAATAGCCGACTATATCGGCATTATTAGCGACGGATACCTTGGATATGAAGGAGAGATAAACAAATCGGGGAATTTGGAACAATTGTTTATGGAAGTTGTCAAGAAAAGCCGAGAAAAAGAAGGAATGAAAAGATGAGAAATTATATTAAAGCAGAAAATCTAAAATTCAAAAGAACATTTTCAAGAAAAATGATTGTTTTCGTCCCACTATTAAATATTGGGCTCTCTTTTCTATTAAATACTCAATATTTTGTCCCGGGTACTTTTAATTGGTGGTCGATTATTTTCATACCGGTAATGATTGCTTTATTATGCTCTTTATCCCATCAAAAGGAAAAAAAAGCATCCAATTATAATAGTACGTATTCATTGCCAATCGATCTAGGAAAGCTTTGGTTTGCCAAAATAATGGTTATTATGACTTATTCTTTGCTATCTCAACTTGCGTTTTTAGTATTCATGTATGGCATGGGCTTCGTTATTCCTAATTTTACCTTTATTAGCCTTTCCACCATTTCTGCAAGTTTACTGCTATGGGTGACAAGTCTTTGGCAAATTCCCCTTTGTTTAATGGTGGCTAAGAAATTGGGGGGTACTGCTGCAGTAATGCTAAATCTTTTTGGAACACTTGTTTTAGGGATTATGCCTGCATCCAGTTCCTTTTGGTGGGTTTCTCCTTGGAGCTGGCCAATACGCATGATGTGTCCGACAATCGGCATTCATCCTAATGGAACTTATTTAGAAATTAATGATCCATTACTCAGCTGGTGGGTTATACCGCCTGCCGTTATCATAGCTATCCTATTATTTATGATATTATCGTTCCTGACAAGTCACTTATTCGCCTCCTCTACAAATGACAAAATGAAAAAACAGGAGGTGCTGTAAATTGATCTTACTTTTTAGGAGCATACAAGCCGATTTTCAGAAGATGAAACGGACTTCATTTATGTGGTTGCACTTGTTTATTCCAGTTATTTGTTCAATCATCTTAATCCTGTATCTTAATGGAAGAGAGCAAAATCAATACCAATTATACAGAACATTTACCGAGGTCATTGCCATCTCATTACCATTTCTTATCGGAATTCTTTGTGGGATGACGGCTTCACTGGAAGAACGTGCAGGGAAATTTCAAGTATTGCTTGGGAGCACGTTTCCGAAAATCACTGCATTTATCAGCAAAGTGCTTATGTTAATAATCTTAAATATTTTTTCCATAAGTCTGGCTATGATCATATATTTAATTGGACTAACATTTGTATTAGAAGTTCCTAATTTATCTTATAGTATTTTTATAACAGGGGGAGCATGGCTTGTTGCAAGCTGTATCGTTCTCTATTTACTTTATTTTTTTATCAGCTGCAAGTTTGGAATGGGAGCATCTGTCTTACTAGGCGGTGCCGGTTTGCTCATGACTGCCCTTATGAATACTGGATTAGGAGATGCTATATGGAAGTATAATCCTTGGGCATGGGGAATCAGATTATCTGGATTAAATGGGATCATTCACTTTAAAGAGTTTAGTGAAAAGCTACGGCCTTTATTAATTCATGAAATGACTAATGGTACATATCTTGCCACCATTGGTATTATAATGATATTTATTGCTTGCCTCATATGGTTTCACAAATGGGAGGGCAACAGAACATTCGAGTAGTGAAAGGAGAATTAAGAAATGGCAAAGATTCTTGCAGTCGATGATGACAAAGCTATTCTTGTGCTTATACAAAATATACTACGCCGTGACCAGCATCATATTGACATATTAGAGACTGTTCAGGGACACCCCCCTGATAAATTTCAAGGCTACGATTTAATTTTGCTTGATGTGATGATGCCAGATATAGACGGTTTTGAATTGTGTAAACAGATACGGCCATTTGTCGATTGTCCGATCCTTTTTCTCACGGCGAAAACAGAAGAGGAAGCAATCGTGAAAGGTCTGATTACCGGTGGAGATGATTATATTACAAAACCCTTTGGCGTAAAGGAGCTTAGTGCCAGAGTTAATGCACATTTAAGAAGGGAAGGAAGAGAAAAGCATCAATCGAAAAGAGTCATTTCCGGATTTGTATTTCACTTTGATAGTAAGGAAGTTTTCATCAAAAACCACAGTCTCAATTTAACAAAAAATGAATATACAATTTGTGAATTTTTAGCACTGCATAAAGGGAGAACTTTTTCAAGAGAACAAATTTATGAGGAGGTATATGGTATAAATGGAGACGCCCTTTATTCCACCATTACCGAATTTATCAGGACAATTCGGAAGAAGTGCAAAGAACATGGTGTCGATCCTATTAAAACAGTATGGGGCGTAGGATATAAATGGGAATAATTTTTGCAAGAAAAAAAAACCTCCTCAGGGAATTAATAAAATATATTGTTACATTATCTTTATGTTTGTTTATTATTACAGTTCTCTATTTTATTTTAAATACAATAGCCATAAATGTTGGTTTTTTCCAACCAGCCAATTATCATGAACGGGAAGCAGAAAAGCTAATACCTATGCTTGAAACTGCTCGAAAAATAACACCTGATATGATCCCAGATACGATGTCATATGCCCTCCTTGATAAGGATACGAAACAAAAGATAGCCGGGACTATTAAAGATAAAGACCTGCAGTTGGTAAAAAATAAGATTGAAAAGAAACCATATGTGAATTACAAGCAAAAAGGTTATTTGATTATAGAAAGAAGGGATGAATATTGTGTTTTGCAATATTCATTACGGGCGGAATTTAGCTCACCCTTACTGAGGAAATATCTCCCTAACTATGAATTAACAAGTATTTGTATTTTAATCATTCTGCTCATATTCGCTATTGCCATGATTACCACTTATTTTGCCAATAAATTAAGAAAAAACTTTGAAACACTGAGTTTAATCACCCGAAATATTAAGGAGCAAAATTTACAATTCACACCTACATTTACACATATAAAAGAGTTCGATGATGTCATAAACTCTTTAATTGAAATGAGAGATGCACTTCAATCTTCTCTTGAGGCACAATGGCGTTTAGAAAAAAACAAAAAAGAACAAATTGGCTCCTTAGCACATGACATCAAAATTCCCATTACCATCATTAAAGGAAACGCTGAACTGCTTAGCTTATCTGCACAAGATGAGGAACAGGCTGAATATACAAGATACATTATCAGTGCGGGAATTCAAATTGAACAGTATATTTATCAGTTAATTCATTTATCAAAAATGGAGGATTCTTTAACGGTTCATTTCGAGAAAGAATCAATAGCTACATTAACTGAAACCTTGCAAGAAGACATCATTGCTTACAAAGGAAATAAAACAATCGATATTATGTTTACAATTGAACATCTCCTAGATGAAGCAATGATAGACTGGCAATTACTGCATCGGGCATTCATGAACATCTTAACAAATGCGGTTGATTATACACCGGAAGGCGGAACTGTCTCCGTGCATGCTGAATGCGACTCTGAATTCTTTTCTTTTGTTGTGAAAGACACAGGAATAGGATTTTCAGAAGCCGCATTAAAAAAAGCGACTGAGCTTTTTTACATGGATGACAAAAGCCGTCATTCTAAAGGTCATTATGGAATGGGACTAACCTTTGCAAAAAGTGCGGTCAATCTTCATAACGGAGAGCTAACTCTCGGAAACACGGAAGAAGGTGGAGGAGAGGTTCGAGTAACAATTCCATTAATGTAGAATAGGGCCATAATAAATCTTCATATTATTTGTCGATAAAGTAATCAGGGGGAGAAAAATGCTCACTTCCCTTTTCTTTTTGATTTATAGTCGTTTAGAAAGATTCTGCAGATAAACTTCAAACTCCCACCATAAAAGCGAAAGCCTCCTCCATCCAGCGACTTTATCAAATTTTTAAATAAAAGTCTTTGAGAAATGAAATAAAGTATTACATTTCTCAAAGACTAGAGGAATATTCCATATTTCCAGGAACACCTTGGAGAAGCTTTGTTATTAATGATTTAGGTCGGTTCTTTGAACAAAAGAATCCAAGTATTTGAAGATGGACTCTGCTTTAAACGAAAGAATTAGAAAAGAAATGGGAAAGCGGACATATCCAACAATGGGCTATGGTCATGAATCAACTGCTAGTTCATGCCCACCTGAAGGATCGTGTAAAGAAATATCTGGAATAACTTACACACTTTTCTTGACAAACCCTATCCTCTTTTTTTATAAATCTAACAGATTTTATTCAAAGGCTACTTTAATAAAGAAATGGTCACATCTTCTTCATTTAATTCTAACCAAACAGTTTCTTTTCCATTGCTATAGATTTTCATACTTCCTTCTTGATTAATTTCCTTCCAACCTTTTTTTTCAAGGTCCTCAATATATTCAGCAGAGTTAAAAAAACTTTTTGGACTGGCTGCCCCTGAAATCTTATATTCCACACTTTTAGCCAATTTTTTATTAGTAAAGACATAATCTGATGATTTCACTGCATTACTCGGAATTAAAAAGTCTTTGTGCACTTCAGAAGGAATGGTGTTTACTTTGGAGCCACAACTTGAAAAGTAAATCAAAGAAAAGCCGATCATTAATACTAATAATCCTTTTTTCATTTCATATCACCTTATAAAAAATATTTCACTTATATAAATAATAAAAACACATTAGACAATACTTACTGTTCTTTTTAATTTATTTAAGAATAGACACAACTTTAGATAATTACACAATATCTGGAAATACGTTTTGGAATTCTGTCAAAAGAGTAGATATTTATTCGCTTTGCTGTGGAGTATCTTTTTTACTTCCGCGCTTCGCTTGATGGCCTCAGCATAAAGGAATACTATCAAAAAACCAATGGTTCCTTTATGTAGAGGTAATCTGCCCATGATCAGCATCCTTACGTTACGCCCATTTATACGCAATTGGGACTGACGTATTTTAGTGTGGAATGCATTCGTTTTTGGTTATAAACATGAGTGTAAAAAAAGGAATCGCTGCGATCTGCTTCTCACTTTGTTTTGAAATGTTTATCGATGTAAATATTCTTTTACTCAAAGTAACAGGAAGAAGTGTTGTTATAAAGCTGTCCATAAAAAACATATGAATATAGAAAACTTTTTTGGGATCGATTTAATGAAACAGCCCTGACTCCTTTGTTTTCTTTTTAAATTTTTCTGTATGCTTATTAATGGATTCTTTCAAGAATATTCCTAGTACAAGTGCTAGTAAGCCAAATATTAAAATGGATAAAACGTCATGCCATACCCTCTCCCTAACAATCCCTCCAACAGCTTCACGAAGAAGATCGATCGCATAGGTGAAAGGTAAGAATGGATGAATGACTTGAAAGAATTCTGGCAGCAATACAACTGGATACGTGCCCCCTGAACCAGCTATTTGAAGCACTAGTAGAATGATGGCAAGCGCCTTCCCTACATTGCCGAAAACAGATACGAACGTGTACACAATCGTCATGAAAACAAAACTACAAAGTATTCCAAAAAGAACAAACCACATTGGTTCTTTTACTTCAACTTGAAGTAATAACATATTCCCTAAGGTAACAATCAATGTTTGGAAAAATCCTATGCTCACAAATGTAAGCAAACGTCCAATATATACTTGCCTCTCTGTGTAATCTTCTTTTTGGTGGCTCTCGGTTGATATTAGAGAAATCAACAACAACCCCCCAACCCATATGGCAAGAACCGTATAAAATGGAGTCATTCCCGTTCCGTAGTTCGGTATAGAAAATAATCGATGCTCTTTAAGCACAATCGGTTCAGCAAAAAAACCTCGTTCTGCTTCTGGATTATTTTGCAAAAGCTCAATAATTTCGTTGATATCTGTTTCACCATGTATAGATCGTAGTTTTTTTGCCAATTCTCTTACTTTTTCATTCACGTATGGAAATTCTCCACTTACATAATAAAGAATCTTTTTCGCCTCTGACAAGTTACTTTCTGTTCGTGATAGCATTTTCTCCACATCAGGTATAGCTGACTGAATATTTAATAATATTTCTTTCGCATCAGCTAACGTCTCTTTTGCACTCGTTACCCCATTTCTCACAGTAGGCTCAATCGATACATTGTAATATTTGATTAATGAACCGATCTCACCAATATTGTTAGCTGTACGACTCTTTATGTCAGCGAAAAAATTATTTAATTCTTCTTGTTTATTTTCCAATAACAAATCGATTGCATTTACTTGGTCCTGCAGTTCACCTAAATTTCCTTCTACTTGCTTCAACCTACTTAATGATTTGGAAATAATTTCTTGATTATTCGACGGTTCTTCATCCTGTTTCTGAAATTGAATAAGTGCATCTTCAATCGTTCCGATTGTTTGAAGCATATCATTTATTTGTCTATTTATCGATTCACTCATGTTTCTTTCTTCTGTAAATTCCACCTTTGCTCGATCAAGTCTGTCTTCAAATTCTTTTACTTGCGATAACATCCTCTGAATTTTCTCTACATCCTCTTTAACCTTTGGTGAAATCTCGTCCAAACGTTTCTCGGCATTTGCTAGAAAATGGGTCGTTTCATCGATTAATTGTAATCCATTTGAAGCTGCCTGGTCCGCTCTAGCGATCATCCTGTGTGCCTTATCGATTAAACCATCTGCACGATCTGCATCTACGATTGTGTTATTCAATATTGTATGAATTTCCGGCAGCTTCTCTTCCAAACTAAAAATATAGTCTTCAAATTTTTCAATGTCAGGCATATTTTCTTCAATCTCAATTCCTAACTCATTGAATATTTCAAAGATAATCCCATTAACTGTTGATATAAAATTGCTGCTAATTTGCTCAACAATCACACTTGCCCCTTTTTCTGTAATTTTCGGCGCAATCGCATTTATTTTTTCATTTACATAATATTCAACATTTGCCTTTTTAGGTTGAGCGCTAATGACTGTTCCTAATTTTTCCGAAAAGTTTTCTGGAATGATTAGAACTGCAAAATAATCTCCGTATTCTAATTTATTCATCGCCTTTTTACGATTAACAAATTGCCAATCCATTGATCTATTTTCTTTTAATGTGTGAACTATTTCGTCCCCAACATGGATATCTTGATCACGTACTGCCGCACCTTTATCTTCATTAACGATCCCTATCGGAATTTGATCCGTTTTGGCATACGGATCCCACGAGGCTTCAATATTCAGCCACGCATAAAGGGAAGGGAGGATAATTAGTCCAACAATGACAATGATAGCTGCCCAGTTTTTCCCAATACTTTTCATATCCATTAAAAATAGGTTCCAACTTGCTTTCATCCGACTACTCCTTCTCTTAAAATGCCAGTTATCATAACCGCAATTTTCATCCCACTAAATAAATATCATTCCCATTCCTTAAAACCTTATTAGCCTTTCAGTTATACAAAAAAGGTCTTCTGATTCCATGAAGCGATGTGAGAAAACAAGCGTTCTCTATCGCTTCATGAAATCAGAGAGAAAATAAGCCAAAAATCAACACCGACATATAACAAAGCCAAATTTTTTAAAAATAGAAAAAGCGGCCTAAACCTATGTATTCATAGGATTAAGCCGCTTTTCGAAAAGTTCATCAAAAATTTGGCAATATTCGATTGTAAATCATTAAGGTCAGATCTTAAAGTCACTCCGGAGCATAAATTCCAAATTCGGTGCCTTTTAAAAAGGAATCTGCAATGCTATCCATTCTGGAAAAGCCAATCCCTTTTTCCATTAAACCATCTATCCAATTTTCTATACCTAATAATCGGTGCCCACGACCTGATACCTGTGGATGAAAAGTGACAACTAAAACACCGTTTTGAAAATCACGGAGCATATAATCGATATCTCCATTCCAGTTTCCAAACATCTCATCTGGTGTTTTCAACCCCGGAAAAACAGCAGTCGATGTTTTCAAATATTCAAAATAAACATAGTCATCAAGAGACCATGAAACGGGAATCTCAACAACTTTTGATTGTTCTCCAAACTTTGAAGCTTGAGCTTTAAAATGTTGATCTTCACATCTGCTAAAATAGACAGAGTAGTCATTGCCCATTTGACTGCTATCATAAACAACTCCCAAGCTTTCGAGATTTTTTATTGTTCTTGAAGAAACATCCCAAGAAGGGGAACGAAATCCTTTTGGTCTAAATCCAAGAACCTTTTCTGTTACATCAATAGACTTTTGTAAAATCTCCCGCTCTTCTTCAAAAGAAAGAATATTAAAATTTTCATGGGCATACCCATGCAAGGCGATCTCATGCCCCTGCTCTATAATAGCTTTGCAAACTTCAGGGTAGGTTTCTATTGTGTGTCCTGGAACAAACCAGGTGGATTGAATATCTCTCTTTCCCAGCATATGCAGAATTCTTGGGACTGCAACAGCGCCAAACTCTCCTCTAGATATTGACGTCATCGTGGTCATATCTCGTTGAAGCCATAACGAGATTGCATCAAAATCAAAAGTTAAACATACGGTTCCTTTATTCATACATCTCACCTTTCGATGGAGATCTGCCAGCGGATCTTCCCCCATCAATCACAAATTCTGCTCCGGTCGTATAACTTGAATCTTCAGAAGCTAGAAATAGAACTGTTCGAGCTACCTCTTGCGGATAACCGATTCTTCCTAATGGAACCCCTTTTGATTGCTGCTGCTCATTTGATTGGTCTATTTCTCCCCTATATTTCATCATATCCGTGTCAATAAACCCCGGATAAATTGAATTTGCTCTAATATGATAGGATGCATATTCCATGGCAACATGCTTGGTCAGGCTGCGAATAGCCCCTTTACTTGCTCCATAAAGAGAAACCCCTACTGAACCTGCTAAGCCGGCAGTTGAAGAGTTGTTGATAATTGAGCCACCATTTTGTTTCATCATCACTGGTATGACATGCTTCAAGCCAAGAAAAGTACCTGCAACATTAATATTCATAAGGTTTTGCCATTCTTCAAGTGTCGTCTCTATTAATGGTTTTATTAAAAATGTTCCGGCATTATTAAATAAAATATTGATTTCGGCATAGTTATCTAATGTTTTTAAAACAACCTTTTCCCAGTCATTTTCACAACTAATATTATGAGAAATGGAAATGGCTTTACCCCCGCTTTTTTTTATCTCTTCCGAAGTCTGATTCACTGCTTCTTCATTTATATCGGTGACAACAACATTTGCTCCTTCCTTTGCAAATAATAGTGCTGTTTCTTTTCCAATTCCATTGCCAGCACCGGTTATAATCGCCGTTTTATTTTTTAAGCGCATAAAAGGCCTCCTAGTATTTTACATTATTCTCAACATATTGATATCCTTTTAGAAAACAGGGATATAGCTATTCCTCTAATAAAATGGATAAGAAAAACTTCGCACTAATCAAAATGGATCGTTCATCAACATTAAATTTTGGGTGATGCTGTGGATATTCCGCTTCTAATTCGCTATTTCCACCTCCAACAAATACAAAAGCACCAGGCACCTCTTTTAAATAATAAGCAAAGTCCTCCATTCCCATTGAAGGTAATGGATATTTAATGTTTTCCTTCCCTAAAAGATTAATAGCGACATTTTCTGCTTTTTGAATATGCTCTGGATGATTCCATAAAGATGGATACCCTCTTATATAATTCACATTTGCTTTCGCTCCTGAGCTTTCACATGTTGATTTTGCAATTTGATTTATATTTGCTTCAATAGAATCTCGAACCTCATCATCGAATGTTCTAACCGTACCTGTTAAACTGGCCCTGTCAGCAATGACATTAAACGCTTGGCCGGCTTGAAATGTCCCTACTGTTACAACTGCTGGCTTATATGGATCAATTCTTCTGCTTACAATATTTTGTAAATTATTAACTAATTGGGCTCCGACCACTAAAGAATCAATAGTGATTTGCGGTTTGGCACCATGCCCTCCTTTTCCAATAATTTCAATTTCGAATTTATCTCCTGCTGCCATAGCGTCCCCTTCAATAATGCCAATTGTACCAATAGGAAGGGATGACCAAACATGAACACCATAAATAGCATCCACTCCATCAAGGCAGCCATCCTCAATCATCGATTTCGCCCCACCTGGTATTTGCTCTTCTGCAAATTGATGGATAAAAATAACGGTTCCGCTAATTTCTTCTTTTACCTCACTTAAAACTTTTGCCACCCCTAATAAGCTGGCAGTATGTACATCATGTCCACATGCATGCATAACTCCCGGAACTCGTGATTTATATTCCACTTCTTTTTCGTCTTGAATCGGAAGTGCGTCAAAATCGGCACGGAAAGCAATCGTCCTTCCTGGTTTTCCGCCGCGTAACTTCCCTACAACTCCTCTACCTCCGACTTCTGTTCTAACTTCTAAACCGAGATTTTCTAAAAAATCCGCAATTTTTCTAGGTGTATTCACTTCTTGAAATGAAAGTTCAGGATACATATGCAAATCTCTACGTATCGCTACTAATTCTGGATAAATCTCTTCCAATCTAGTAAATAATGACTTAAGCATCTGAATAACACTCCTATTTTTGAAATAACTGCTAAAAAACAGTTTAATCGATTAAATGACATGCAACTGAATGGTTCTTTGCTACCTCTTTAAATACTGGTTCTTCATTTTTGCAGCGCTTAATTGCATATGGACAGCGAGTATGGAATTTACATCCTGCAGGAGGATTGAGAGGTGATGGAATATCTCCCTTCAAGACAATTTTTTCCCGTTTAAATTCAGGATTTGCAACGGGAATAGATGATAAAAGCGCTTTTGTGTAAGGATGAAGAGGATGAGAAAACAGTTCATCCGTTGGCGCTTTCTCAACCAATTCACCGAGATACATGACTCCAATCTGATCAGAAATATGTCTAACTACACTTAAATCATGGGCAATAAAAATATAGGAAAGATCGAATTGTTCCTGTAGTTCTTCCATTAAATTAATAACTTGGGATTGAATCGAAACATCCAATGCTGAAACAGGCTCATCACATATTAAAATTTCAGGATTTAAGGCCAATGCTCTCGCAATTCCAATTCTCTGTCTCTGTCCTCCCGAAAATTCATGAGGATATCGATAATATTGATCTCCTCTAAGCCCAACTTTATTTAATAACTCCATCGCACGTTCTGAACGTTCTTTTGAATCGTATAATTTATGAATTTTCATCGGTTCCTCAATAGCTCGTCCAATCCTTTGCTTCGGATTGATTGAACTATGAGGATCTTGAAAAACCATTTGCAACTTGCTGCGCATTTTCTGAAAGTCTTTTTGCTTTAACTGAAAAAGATCTTTTCCTTTATACAAGGCTTGACCTGATGTTGGTTCAATTAATCTAAGAATGGTACGTCCAGTAGTACTTTTCCCGCATCCTGACTCACCTACTAAACCTAAAGTTTCCCTCTTATTTAGTGTGAATTCTACATTGTTGACAGCTTGAACATATCCTTGAACCTTTCCTAAAGCAGATGTAATTGGGAAATGCTTTTTAAGGCCTTTTACTTCTAAAAGAGGACGTTCGTCATTTGTTTTCTGAAGTAGTGACTGCATGATCTTTTGCCTCCCTCAAAATATGTTCATAATTCCAACATCTAACCTTTTGTCCATTTTCTAACTCCAATAGTTCTGGAGGATTCTCATGACACTGTTCAGTAGCAAAATCGCATCTTGGCGCAAATCGACATCCGCTCGGTACGTCCTGTAAAGAAGGAACAACCCCCTTTATAACATTCAGCTTCTGTGTGCGGTCACCATCCAAATGTGGAATAGATTTAAGTAGACCTTTTGTATATGGGTGAAGAGGACTCTTAAATAATGTCTTTACATCAGCTTCTTCAATAATTTGACCCAGATACATAACGATGACGCGTGTACATACTTCTGCGACAACGCCTAAATCATGAGTAATTAAAATCACTCCCATATCAAGTTCTTCTCTCAATTCCTGTATAAGCTCCAATATTTGTGATTGGATAGTCACATCAAGTGCCGTCGTCGGTTCATCAGCAATTAAAAGCTGTGGTTTACAAGACAGAGCAAGTGCGATCATAACTCTCTGTCTCATCCCACCCGATAGTTCATGCGGATATTCATGAATCCTTTTTTCCGGAGACGGGATACCTGTTAGACGTAGCATTTCAATTGCTCTTAAGTTTGCCTCTTTTTTTCCAACCCTTTGATGAATCATGATTGCCTCTGCAATCTGATTTCCTATCGTATAAACAGGATTGAGTGAACTCATCGGATCCTGAAATATCATAGAGATCTCATTGCCACGTATTCCTCTCATTTGTTCTTCAGAAAGCTCTAATAAATTCTTCCCTTTATATAAAATCTTGCCTTCATAATTTGTTGTCTTTTCATTTAACAATTGCAGAATAGATTCGGATGTAACACTTTTCCCGCAACCTGACTCGCCGACAAGTCCAACCATTTCGCCAGCATGAATTTCAAAGGATACATCATCTACTGCGGTCACCTTTCCTTTTTCAGTAGAAAAGATTGTTTTTAATTGATTTAGCTTTAAAAGAGGCTCCATATAAACCACTCTCCCCCTCTCCTATTTACATTATTTTTTGCTATGAGGATCTAACATATCTCTTAGTCCATCACCGAATAAATTTAATGCTAAAACAGCTAAAATAATAAACATTCCTGGGAAAACAGTCATCCACCATGCGTTATATATAACAGCTTTTCCCTCATAAATAATGTTCCCCCAACTGGGATCTGGAGCAGGAATACCTACGCCTAAAAAGCTGAGACTTGCCTCGATAATAATAGATATCGCGAATACATAAGTAAGCTGGATGATTAACTGAGATATTGTATTTGGTGCAATATGCACCCAAATAATCCTTATTCCACTTGCACCTTGGGATTTCAGAGCTTCAATATAGGTTTGTTCTTTCACCACTAGCGCAGCCGAGCGAATAACCCTGGCAACCGTTGGAATCATAACAAAACTTAATGCTGCAATAACATTAACAGTTTTTGGTCCAAGTGCCGCCATAATGGCAATGGCTAAAAGAATTGCTGGAAAGGCCATTAGTCCATCGCATATTCTCATTAAGACATGATCCAAGTAACGGTTATAGGCAGAATACAAACCAATCACCATTCCAAAAAAACCTGATATTAGAGCAACGGAAATTCCAACAACCATCGAGGCCTGCGTTCCATAAATCACTCTGCTAAACAGGTCTCTACCAAGATTATCTGTACCGAAATAATGTTCAGATGAAGGAGCTTGTAGTCTGGAGGAAGCATCAATAGCAAGCGGATCTTGGGTTGCGATAACAGGAGCAAGGAACGCAACAATCGTTAACAAAATTAATATAATGCTTCCAAACATCATTAATCTATTTGATAGAATTCTCTTAATAAGCAGAGAACGCTGCTCTTTATTATATTGATGTTGATTCGATACTATCTTTTCATCACTATAAATCGATTTAGCATTCATCTTCATCCCCCCTTGAAATCAATTCTTTGCACTTAGTCGAACTCGTGGATCAAAAAATCCATACAATAAATCGACAATTAAGTTTATTATTACGTAGGAAAATGCGATAAGCAGGATGGTTCCCTGAATTACTTCAAAGTCTCTCCTCATAATGGCATTTATAATTAACTGGCCGATCCCCGGAATGTTGAACACGGTCTCAATCACAACAGCACCTGCAATCAATTGGCCAAAGGTTTGACCTATTACGGTGAGAATAGGGATGAAAGCATTTTTTAGAGCGTGTTTAAAAATAACGACATTCTTTTTAACTCCTTTTGAACGAGCTGTTTTAATGTAATTAGCATTTAAGACATCCAGCATAGAAGAGCGTGTGACTCTAGCTATTAATGCAGCTTGAATCGCTCCAAGCGCAAATGCGGGCAAAATTAAATATTGTATATGCGGTAAAATTCCGCTGCTTAACGGCTGAAATCCTGCTACGGGAAGCAAAGCAAAGTTTATAGCAAATACCAACACTAGCAAAAGTGCCAAGAGAAAGTTTGGAACGGAAATTCCTAACAGTGAAATAATCATAAAAGTCTGATCCGTAAACGTTCCTCTCTTAGTCGCAGCGATGATGCCTGCCGGAATGGATATTAAAATAGCAATAATTTGCGCCATAAGGGCTAATGAGAGAGTAGGAGCTAAATTTTCCAAAAACGCTTGTAATACCGGCTTATCCATATAAATGGACCAACCTAAATCACCTTGAACCACTTTTGTAATCCAAATCAAAAATTGCTCATAAATGGGTAAATTCAAGCCCATTTCTTCTCTTAAATGATTGACTTCTTCGATAGATGCATCCGGCCCAAGTATAACGGCAGCGGGATCTCCAGGAGTCAAATGAATGATAAAAAAAACAACAACTGCTACTACTAACATAACCGGAATCAGAGATAAAAGCCTTTGGATGATATACGCCTTCAAAGGAACTCCTCCTTCAAAATCTAAATTTAGTACCCCTCTTCATCTACATAAGAGGAGTACTAATTTTACAAAAAATTCTATGTTTTTATCATTCTATACTTGTATTCCAAAAAATCGGACCCATAAATTCAGAGTATCCCTTCACTTTATTCGAAAAGCTTGAAATAAAGTTCGTCATACCAATATTAATAACCGGTAATTCAGTCCAAATAGTCTCTTGCAATTGTTCAAATTTTGCAGTAGCTTCCTCTTGGGATGGAGCATTTCTAATCTCACCGATTAATCGATCAATTTCTGGACTGTTCGTCCAACCTGGATATTCAACTTTAGATTCTAAAAATGGATATGCAAGCGGCGTCGCAACTGTCGTAAACTGAGTAAAGAAGATGTCCCAGCTTTCTGGCTCCTGTCTGCGCTCTAGTAATGTTGCCCAATCCGTTACATCAAGTTTTACCTTCATTCCAATTTCTTCGAGCGATTGTTGTGCAATAACAGCAGCATCATAATGATACTTGTAATCACTGCTTGTTAAGATAGTCACTTCTTCACCTTTATAATCTGCCTCTTCTAATAATATTTTTGCCTTATCAATATCGTGTACATTGTAATTTTCTTCCCCGGCCTTTGTGTACCAATTCTTTTGTTCGGGACGCATATAAGCTGGTTCAAGCCCATAAAATTCCTTATCAGTAAATGCCAATGATAATAATTCTTCATTATTTATCGCGTGATTAACCGCTTGTCTCAGTTTAAGATCTTGAAAAATTCCCTTTTTGTTAAACACTAATGTTTCAAAACCATATGGCCAAACATCTATCACTACATTTGGAGAATTTTTCAGTTGTTCATAGCTATCAAAAGGCAATTCAAAGGCGTAGTCATACTCACCACTTATCACTCCGTTTACTCGAGTGGAAATATCTGGAACAAAATTAATCACAATTTCATCTACTAACGCTTCTTTCTTTCCTCCAAGACCACTTGTTGGAGTATCTACTGATTTATAATCATCAAATTTAGTCAATCTAATATATGAATCATGCTTCCATTCTTCCAATTTAAAAGGACCAGTACCGATAAATTCTTTGACACCGGTTGCATCCGCTGCATCTATGACCTCTTTGGGCATAATAGAAGCAGTTTGCGTGACATCAGCAAGTCTGTACAGCACGGATAAAGAAGGGTTTTCTACATGTAGCACAACTGTATATTCGTCTACAGCTTCCCATTTTGAATTCCCCAATTCCGCTTTCGCAGTACCGTTTTGCTGCCATTTTGTCATCGATGCAACAACATCCTCTGCCTTCATTTCTTTCCCATTATGAAATAAAACGCCTTGTCTTAACTTAAAAGTAATTGTCTTTCTATCTTCACTTTCTTCAAATGATTCAGCCAGCATCGGGATGATTTCATAGTTTTCATCAAATGTCAGTAAGTTTTCATATATTTGTCTGGCAATGTCACGCACTACATTTGTGTTTGTTGTATGTGTATCAAGGGTCGGCGGCTGAGAATTCCAAGCTAACTTTAGCGTTCCACCATGTGCGGTCTTGTCACTATCGTTTTCTCCAGATTGTGTTTCTTTACCCGAGCTGCAACCAATTAATAAAATTATGGAAATAAACAGGATGAATCCTAACTTAAAAGACCATTTTTTCTTCATTTTTACGCCCCCTATTAATAAATGTTCTTTAAATATCAAGTTAGCAAACTAGCGAACAGCATAAGTTGCGATTGCTTCAATTTCAATTAATACATCCTTTGGCAGTCGACTTACCTCAATAGTAGATCTTGCCGGGCGGTGTGACCCAAGAATTGCGCCGTACTCCTCATTAACAATTGAAAATTGTTCCATGTCGGTTATAAAAATCGTGGTTTTCACAATATTCTCCAATCCTAATTCGTCACTCTCTAGAATTGAGCGAATATTGTCCATTACTTGTCTCGTTTGTTCTTTTATACCAACTGCTTCCACTTTATTACTCGCGGGATTAATTGGTATTTGCCCAGATAGAAATAAATATTCCCCAACTTTTATCGCTTGGGAATAAGGTCCCAATGCTTGTGGTGCATTTTTTGTTGTAATCGCTTCCATTTGATTTTCTTTGCCCTCTTTCATTTTTTATTATTATAGTTTCTGGAATAGCTATAAATTGCTGTAATTGTACTAACCGTGGAGCCTTTTTAGTTACCTCTAGAACTACTCAAGAAAATAGTCCTTTTCTTTGTAGATGTTTTGTATATTCTCAACTCTTTGCATCACTTCCCTTTCATACTTTTTTTCAATTCCAGTTGTAATGATATTCAACAAACTCAAAACTGAGCTGATCGGGATAAAATTCTCTGAGTTGGCATGTATTTGAGTTGTGAAGCTAATATTTGAGATGCGGGAAATAGGAGAAAGTGGATGATCCGTAATCGTGATGAGTTTTGCCCCTTGTTCCTTCACTGTCTCCGCAATTTCTAAACTTTGTGCCACATATCTTGGAAACGAGATAAAAATAAAGACAATTTTTTTATTTGATTCAATTAATAAATCTTCGGGGTAACAATTTTTCGAAGAAATCATATATACATTTTTTCTTAACATATTCAATTTTAAGTACAACCAATAAGCAGCAGGATATGATGCTCTATATCCAACGAGATGAACTTCATCCGCTGTCATTATTTCATCAATTGCTTGCCAATATTGACTTATATCCAATTTACTCCTTAATGTTGTAAGAATTTCAATTTCTTGCTCTATCAAAGTATCGATAAAATCCAGATGATCTTTCGGTTCTTCTCCAACGGAATTCCCGTGCTGTTCGATTCGCAGCAAATACTCCTTTTGAATTTGTTTTTGCATTTGAGAAAAACTCTCAAAATCCAGGGCATAAGATAATCGAATGACAGTTGTTTCACTGACTTCAGCCTGCTTTGCGATTTGTGAAGCTGTTGACATACTGAACCCGACTATATCTCTTAATAATAAGTCAGCGACTTTTTTTTGTCCCTTTGATAGATTTTGATAATTTTCTCTAAGTAAATCCTCTATCCGCATTTATATTCCCCCTTTATAAGTAGGATGTAATCATTCTTTTATTTAAAAAAGAGAATTAAATTATTCTTTTTATAGAATAATCAATATTTTTTAAATTGTAAATATTTTTGTTAAATTTTCTTACAGACTTTTTAAATTCCTATCCTTTTAGAAGAGCAAATAGAAAGTCTTCTTCTTTCGATTTAGGAAAATTATAGGCACTACCCCCCGAACTTTACTCATCATAGATTGTAAAGATTGAAGGACTGGTTCTTACTGTGACTCTTGCATTATGGTTCTATAACCTCTACGTAACACTTAATAAATACCAGAGATCAAAATAACTGTAGGCAAACTTTGATTTCATCGAGAGTTTGCCTACAGTCTAAAACAATAAAGCAAGGTAAATTTTAAAGATACTCAAATTCACCTTGCACACTTTTTGAAACAAATAAAATTTCTGCCTCATCCATTAAAAATAAAACATATACACCCATTAAAAAAATCATTCATTAAAGGAGCTTTAAAGCCTCATGGACATCCATATCTCCAGACAATAGATCAAATGAACGGCGATATGTATTTTTCTCAATTAAAGTAGCCACAACTGTCTTTGCCACATCCTCTCGTGGAATAGCGCCACCAGATAAAGTCGCACTCGCCTGCACCCTCCCATTACCAGGATCGTTCGTTAGGAGGCCAGGTTTTACAATCGTGTAATTCAGACCGCTGGCTATTAACATGCGATCAGCATAATGCTTCGCCACCATATAAGGCTTAATCGGACTATTCTTCCAGCTTTCTCTGTTCTGCGCTTGGAGGGCGCTGACCATAATGTAACGTTTTGCTCCTACTTTCTCCGCAGCTTCCATTGATTTGACTGCACCGTCCAAATCAACAAGCAGTGTTTTGTCAAACCCTGTCTTGCTTCCAGATCCTGCTGTGAAGATGACAGCATCTGAGCCACTCATCGCCGCTGCAAGCTCATCAACACTGCCTTCCAAACTTGCCACAACTGTGTCAACACCTGATTGCTTAAGTTGAATCGCCTGTTCCTCATTTCGAACCATAGCTCTGACCGTATGATCGCTGCTATCTGATAACAATTGGACAATATGCTTACCAACTTGACCATTTGCTCCAATTAAAAATACGTTCATGTACCTTCACTCCTTCCTATCATCTTAGTGATATTGTGTCAAAGAAGAACAGTTCCATTCAAGCAATCTGCAATATCTCAAGCAAAAGATATTTCTCTAAAGACTTATTCAGTAGAAAGTCCTTTTCCACTGACAGTTTCCTTCTTTCATAAAAAAAACACCTATCTCTTATAATTGTGAGGCACATAGTTAATGCAGACTTCTTCCTAAAAACACAACAAATCCCCTCCATTTACAGTTGGACGACTGAATGAAAGGGACTGTTATATAAATAAATTAAGCTGTTAATATCGATTGATGTTAATTATGCAACCAAATCTATGTTTTATCTACAAAATGAATTGAGGATGCATCTCTGCTATCATGACATATCAGTTTTCTTATATAGCCGCTCTAATTGAATATGACGCAAGCTGTATTTTAAAAGGGTGATGACAGCAAAAATGATCATTAAAATTAATGTGATTGTCGCTCCTGGAGGAGTTCCTATTTCATAAGAAACGGCTAAACCACTCAACATCCCAACTAGTGCAATCACAATACCAATCAAAATAACTCCATTGAAGCTTTTGCTTAATCGCAGCGAGATAGCAGCAGGCAAAATAATAATCGCTGATACAAGCAAAGCGCCAACTATTGGCATGATTACCGCAATTGTTACTCCTGTTAAGACATTAAATAAAATCGACATCGTTTTAATTGGTAAACCTACCGTAAAAGCTGTCTCTTCATCAAATGTAAGAACATACATCGGTTTTCGAAAAATCAAATATAGTAAGCCAACAATAGCAGTTAATACCAACAATAACCAAATCTGTTGTTCATTAATGGTGACAATGGACCCGAATAAAAACTGCGTCATACTCAGTGTCACTCCACCGTCATTTATACCCATCAATACAAGTGCTAATGCCATTCCAGCAGACATTAAAATTGCAATTGAAATCTCTGAATACGTGCGATATATTTGCCGTAAATATTCAAGCAATGTTGCAATCACGATTACCACTAAAAGATTGGTCCATGTCGGATTAACACCAATGAGCAAACCCAGTGCTACACCCGCTAAGGAAATATGGGATAATGTATCGGCCATTAAAGATTGCCTGCGTAAAATCAGAAACAGGCCCAGTATTGGTGCTATTAAAGAAATCAGGAATGAGGCTTGGAAAGCTCTTTGCATGAATCCATAGAAAAACATCTCCAAGGGGAGTCCTCCTTCCGTACCAGCTCAATATGTTTACTAGCGTAATGGCGTATTTCTTCATGATCATGTGTAACCATCAAGATTCCCTTACCATGCTCCATACAATTGTGCCTTAATAAATTATAAAATTCCTCTCGGGCTTGCACATCCATGCCTGTTGTAGGTTCATCGAGAATAAATAAATCAGGATCTGCTGCAAATACGCGGGCAATCGCAATGCGTTGCTTTTGCCCACCTGACAGCTCTCCGATCTTTCTATTACGCATCTCCCACATCCCCACTGATTCTAGCGAACGACGTACATGCTCTTTATCATCTTTATCCAATCTTTTAAACCATTTGCCTCTTTGATAACGACCAGATTGCACCAGTTCCAGAACAGTGCTTGGGAAACCGGTATTAAAGGAAGCAATTTGCTGAGAAACATAGCCAACCACCAGTTTCTCACCAGAGCAATTCACCGGTGAGAGCCTGACGCTTCCTCTCGATGGTTTCAGTAGACCCAAAATGTTTCTTAACAGAGTTGTTTTTGCTGCACCGTTTTCTCCTGTCAGCATGACAAAATCCTCCGGGTCAACCTCAAACGAAATATTCTCTAATACTGGCTCATCTTGATAATGAAAGGCAAGTTTCTCTACTTCGATATAATGCACCATTATGCGACCTTTCTTCTATTATTAATCAATCCTTACTTACTCATTAAGGAAATATTGCTTATTTTATTCTTTCAAAGCGACCCCTAATTATTGAACACTTAACTGTAAAGACTTCAGATTTTCACGCATTGCTTCCACGTAGCCTAAGTCTTTTTCTTGCAACTCTTTCGACAGCACCTCTAAATCATAGAGAATAGCTGTTTTTGTACCTGTTTCGTTCGCGACAGTTTCCGCAATTGCTGAATTGGCTCCTTGTTGATAATAGATGACTGGTACACCATATTCTTTTACCAGCTCTCCAATTTCTGCAATTCTGGATGGACTTGGTTCCACTTCTGTAGATAAGCCGCCAACAGCAATCTGCTCTAAATCATATCGTTTAGCAAGGTAACCAAATGCTTGGTGTTGCACGACAAAGACACGCTCTTTAGCATCTTTAAGTGCAGCCTCATATTCTTCATGCAATGCTTGCAGTTCATTAATAAATGCTTCTGCATTTTTTTCATAAACTTCTTTTCCGTCAGGATCAGCTTCAATGAAAGCATCACGAATCACTTTAACTTGCTCTTGTGCCAATACTGGGTCCAACCAAATATGTGGATCGTGATTTTCATGGTCATCAATGACAATTGCAATCGGTTCGGATTCTGCAAATGTATGATGATCATCATCATAAAGAACTGCCATTATTTCGAAGCTCTCGCCAGTCGTTTTATATTCAAAATGATCGCTTTCCTGGCCAGACACTACTTCCCATTCTTCATTTTCGCTTGTACGTGTATACCAATGCCAATGTTCATAGTCTACTTCTTCCTTAAGCTCAGCAACAAGTGTAACAACATCTCCTGTATGATAGTGATCAGCGCGGCCTACAATTTCGATCGTGCCAGCTGCAGCATCGTTTCCATGCTCATGATGCTCATCTTCAGCACCGTGATCATGATCATGGCCATCTTCTTCGCCATGTTCGTGATCATGACTTTCGTCGTGTTCGGCTTCATTACCATGTTCGTGATCAGCCTTATCGTCATGATCATGACCATGATCATTGATGACAATTTCTACTGGCGCTGACTTTGCATATTCATTGTGGGCATCATCAAATAAAACCGCTTGAACCTCGAAACTTTCACCTGTTGCTTCATATTCAAACTGAGGTCCTCCCTGATTCGGTACCGTTACCCATTCCTCATCAGCGTTAGCGCGTGTATACCAATGCCAATGCTCGTAATCAACATTTCCCTCTAATTCCGCTGTTAATTTAACGATATCACCAGTATGATAATGGTCAGCTACACCATGAATCTCCACATTTTCTACGCCCTCTAATTGGGCATCGTGTTCATGAGCACCATGATCATCACCGGAATCTACTCCGTCTGCTGTACGAGCAACTACAAGTTTATCATTCTCAGTCGTTTTTAATAAACTGTCTACCCAATGCTCCATTTCTTCACTGCTATAAACAAATACATCTGCTTCATTAACACGCGCCACATCTTTAGCACTTGGTTCATAATGATGGGCATCTTCTCCAGCAGAGACCATTAAAGTTACGTCCGCCCGCTCTCCTCCTACTTGCTGTGCAAATTCATACATTGGGTAAAACGATGTTACCACGGAAATCTTTTTATCTGAGGAGTTCTCTTCCTTTTGACAACCAAAAAGAAAAGTACTCACTATTAAAATTAAGGAAATGGCTAGTAACCTATTTTTTTTCATTTCTAGTCCCCTCTTTATCAACACCACTTAAAGCGTAATGTTTACGATTTAACTTACATAATGCACTTATCAAAATATCAGATATTAATGGGCTAACATATCGCGCACAAGACCTTCTGCATCTAAATTGGAAGGGTAATAGGTTGGCCAATTGGTTACTTCCTCTAGCAATCTTTCACGGTCATCGCCCCAATATAAGTGGAAATGATGCGATTTAACTGGGAAAATATTGTGATCACTAAACTGAATATATTGTGGCATTTTCTCAGATCCATCTACTAATTTAAAAATAAAGCGTACTCCTCTGTTTCCTTTTTCATACGTAAGAATTTCATAGCCGTCTTCTGCGTACTCTCCTGAATATTCCTGATTATTTTGGAAAAAGGTTACCATATTATCCTCAATTGTGATCCGATCAACATCTGTTTCATATCCAACTGTATAATATTCCTTATATTCTTCTGCTGTCATATCACCATGTTCTGCTTTATGTTCAAATACTTCATCTAAATCCCCTGATAATAGATATGGGTAAACGGACTGCCAATCACCCTCCCAATCAGACAATTCACGATCTTTTACTTGACTGTCTTCAAAATAGCCTTGATATATTTTTTTACTTTCTTCATCATGTCCATGGTGATCATCAATAACGATTTTAATAGGTGCAGATTGAACAATAGGCTTGTGATCGTCGTCGAATAAAACAACTTTTATTTCTAATCCATCTATCGTTGCTTCACCTGTAAATGTTTCTGTTTCCTGTCCTGAAACAGCTTCCCATTGAGCATCAGCACTTTCTCTACTATACCAATGCCAATGATCAGAATCAGATTCTTCATCTAAAACGGCCGTTAATTCAATCTTATCGCCAGTATGATAGTGATCCGCAACACCTTCAATTTTTATCCCCTCTGGAGCATCATGATCATTCGAATGTTCATCATGATCATGTTCCTCCTCAACATGGTCCTCCGATTCTTTCTCCACTTTTTCCGTTTCTGTCCCTTGACAAGCGGTAAGAAGGAAGCTAAATAGCAACAAGGCAAATAAGCTAAAAAGTAGTTTTTTCATTTTTTTCCCCTTTCTCAACATTTATGTAAATCGTAATTATTACGTTTTATACCGTAGCACTTATTTCTCCCCCCTGTCAAGATTTTTTTATTCCTTGCCAACTCTTAAACTATATTCAAAGGAATTCAACTTTGACCATCCCCCATCTTAACATTTGTTCAATCAAGCGATTCTGCTTCATTTCGTATGAATACAAGGTTTCTCACGAAATGAAGCTATGCTGAATCCAAGGAAAAAAATGAGCCAAAAATCTTATTTATGATGAGCTCTTCTCATTCAACTAAAGATGATTTAATCTATAATCATAATAAGTAGTATGTTGTAATCATATGAGGTGACAAAATGAACCCTATTTTAGTAGTAGATGACGAAAAAGAGATTGCCGATTTAGTTCAGTTTTATTTAACAAATGAAGGATACGATGTTCAAGTTTTTTATGAGGGCAAGTCTGCTTTAGAATTTATTGAAAAGAATGAATTAGAACTTGCAATATTAGATGTGATGCTGCCAGGAGTAGATGGGTTTTCACTTTGCCAAAAAATCCGCGAAACCTATCATTATCCAGTAATCATGTTAACTGCAAAAATTGAAGATATTGATAAAATTACCGGCCTTACCCTTGGGGCTGATGATTATATTACAAAACCGTTTAATCCGCTAGAAATGGTTGCTAGAGTAAAGGCACAACTGCGCCGTTACACACGCTATAACCCGAGCAACGCTGCAACGAGCCAGCCTAGTGAAAGTACAAATGAATTCGATTTCTCAGGATTAATTATCAATCAAGATACTCATAAATGCACCCTCTATGGAGAATCGCTGTCATTGACTCCTCTTGAATTCTCTATTCTTTGGTATTTATGTGCAAACAGAGGGAAGGTCGTATCCTCTGAAGAACTATTCGAAGCCGTTTGGGGTGAAAAATACATTGATAATAATAATACCGTGATGGCCCATATCGCTCGGCTGAGAGAGAAAATGAAAGAACCATCAAGAAAGCCGAAGTTTATTAAAACTGTTTGGGGGGTTGGCTATACCATTGAATAATCAAGAGGTAAGCACAGGATTAACAGGAAAAATGTTTTTGCGTTTTTTCATTGCGATTACCGTTTTTACAGTAGGATTGATCTCACTCTTTATTGGATCAGCTTATGTATTAAGCTTCTTTACTTGGTATCAAGACGACTTTTTATATCGTATTCTTAACCTTATTAATCAGAACCGAATTGCATTCATCTTAACCGTTTGGGTGATTGGTTTTCTGTTCATTTTCCTTTATTATTGGAGAAAGACATTAGCCTATATCGATACCGTTGTCAACGCGAGCAATATGCTCGTTTCTAATAATGATGAATACATCTATCTTCCTGCTGAGTTAAGACAAGTTGAAGAACGAATGAATTCGATTAAACAGGAGTCTATTCGCAATGCCAGATTGGCGAAAGAAGCAGAACAGCGCAAAAATGATTTACTTGTATACTTAGCACATGATCTAAAGACTCCGTTGACCTCTGTTATTGGCTATATCACATTGCTGAGGGATGAGCAGCAAATCTCTCCAGAGCTTCGAGAAAAATATTTAGCCATTTCTTTAAACAAAGCTGAGCGACTGGAAGATTTAATTAATGAGTTTTTTGAAATTACAAGGTTCAATTTAACTGAGCTTAGCCCAGAAATGAGTCAAGTTAATTTAACAAGAATGCTTGAACAAATAACGTATGAATTTAATCCACTTTTTGCTGAGAAGAACTTAACTTATCAATTAGAAATTGAGGCAAATCTTGAAATTGCATGTGATATCGACAAAATGGAGCGGGTCTTCGATAATTTAATCCGTAATGCGATTAACTACAGCTATGAGCATAGCACGATCTTGATCCGCTCAACGAAGGATGAGAAGTTCGTCCAGCTCCATTTTATCAATCATGGGCGAACAATTCCTCAAGATAAGCTCGCTCGCATCTTCGAACAATTTTATCGCCTCGATACTTCCCGCGCCACAAAAACGGGAGGAGCGGGGCTTGGTCTTGCAATCGCTAAAGAAATTGTTGAATTACACGGAGGCACTATCCTGGCCAACAGTGAAGATGAAAAAGTTGAATTTATGGTAAAACTGCCTATCGAATCGTAAGAAATTCGTAAGATTTTTTTCAGAAAAACGTATTAATTCCTTGATAATAAACGAAAAAATAACACTTTATGTTTTAGTACGATAAATGTGCGAAACATAAAGTGTTTTTATTTTATTAGGAGGAATGAATTCAATGGAAAAAATAAGTGTAGCAGTTATTTTTGGCGGCTGTTCAAATGAATACGAAGTATCCCTTCAATCTGCCTATTCGGTCCTGTCCCATATGGATCTTGATAAGTACGAACTGACTTTAATCGGTATTACGAAAGCTGGAGCTTGGTACAAATATAACGGCAGCTTAGATAATATTCAGCAAGATAAATGGTGGAGCGATAAAGAAAATTGTATATCCGTTTCCTTCTCACCAAACAGATATGACAATAAATTAATCGAATATAAGCAAGGGCAATTGATAGAAACAACGATCGATATCGTTTTTCCAGTTCTGCATGGTAAAAATGGCGAAGATGGTACACTACAAGGATATTTAGAATTAATTGGAATTCCGTTCGTTGGTTGTGATACCTTCTCGTCTGCATTATGTATGGACAAGGATAGCGCTCATAAATTAGTGGAACATGAAGGAATTCGCACACCAGCCTCCATCGTTTTTACAAAAAGGCAAATAAAAGAGCAGATCGCCACAGCAACTAAGAAGCTTCATTATCCACTTTTTGTTAAACCAGTAAAATCTGGTTCCTCCATCGGGATCACCCTTGTGAAGGAAGAGAAAGAATTACCTAAAGCGATCGCGGCCGCATTTTGTCATGATGAACGTGTTATTGTTGAAGAATTGATTGAAGGGTTTGAGGTTGGGTGTGCGATCCTAGGAAATGATGAACTGCTTATTGGTGAAGTCGATGAAATCGAATTAGAAAAAGGCTATTTTGATTTCAATGAAAAATACTCGCTTGCAACTTCCCGTATTCACATGCCCGCCCGCATTGACGCTGATACTGCATTAAAAGTTAAAAGAACAGCGAAAAAAATCTATCGCACTCTTGGATGTAGAGGATTAGCGCGGGTAGATATGTTTATTACAAAAAATCAAGATATTGTCTTTAACGAGGTCAATACATTTCCTGGCTTCACAGACCATAGCCGCTATCCAAATATGATGAAAGGAATTGGATTAACGTTTTCAGCCATCATTGATAAAGTGATCCAATTAGGGTTAGAGCGATGAGAACATTAACATTGCATAAAGCTGATGTCTTCAACGGATATTTAGTGTTAGTCAATCGCGCTCACCCCATTAAACCTTCACGACTAAAAAGTGCAAACACTCTCGCACCTTGTCTCGCAATGAACGATGAGGTTTTGCTTGAAAGAAGAGCCGCCGCCTCCCTCAACCAATTAATCGATGAGGTAGGCTGTCGAAAACAAATCGTTTCCGTCAGCGGATTCAGAAGCAAAGAAGAACAGGAAGCACTATTCTCCAATTCTCTCAGACAAAATGGCAGGACATTTACTGAACAATATGTTGCTTATCCGAATTGCAGTGAACACCAAACAGGGCTTGCGATTGATTTAGGAGAAAATCAAGATGTCATTGATTTTATACGCCCTTCTTTCCCTTATACTGGAGTTTTTGCGCAATTTCGAACACTTGCTCCAGATTACGGATTTATAGAAAGGTATGGACAAGGAAAAGAAGCAATAACAGGAATATCTCACGAACCGTGGCATTTTCGCTATGTCGGCTATCCACACGCAAAAATTATCAAGCAACATGATTTTTGCCTTGAAGAATATATTCAGTTTCTTTATGATTATCCATTCAGCGGGCAGCCTTATACATTTTCAGAAAGAGAAACACAATTTGATATTTCTTATATTAGGGCAATTGAACCATTTACAACCATAGAGATACCGGAACGCAGCTTATACCAACTCTCTGGCAATAATGTTGATGGCTTTATATTAACAACTTGGAGTGCACCGCAATGAGATTGAAAAATGACACAGGTGCATTGGATCCATTCAGATTAATCGCTGCTTTCCTAGTGATCGCAAACCATACCTCCCCCCTTCTTTCATTTGGGGAGAATGCTGATTTTATTTTAACGCGAATCATCGCTAGAACAGCCGTTCCATTTTTCCTTATGGTGAGCGGATATTTTCTCTATAAATATATTAAAAATGGAGACAACTCGTATATTCTTGCCTTTTGTAAAAAAATGGCCCTGTTATATGCTTTCTCCATTATATTATTTTTACCGCTTAATCTATATGCTGGGCATTACAAAGGAGAGAATTGGTGGATCACCTTCATAAAAGATCTTTTCATTGACGGCACTTTCTATCATTTGTGGTATTTCCCAGGCTTGATCCTCGGAATATTGATCGTTCGTTTATGTATGAGAAGGCTTGGGCTCCAATTAACCTTTCTATTGTCAATTTTTCTTTATTTGCTCGGATTATTTGGAGATAGCTACTACGGCATAGCAACACAAATCACGTTCATTGACACGTTTTACGATGGCATTTTTTCTATCACAGATTATACAAGAAACGGTTTATTTATGGTACCAATCTTTCTAACAATGGGAATGCTGATCTATCAAGGGCGCAAATCTTCATCATTAAAAAATAATTTATTATTGTTCATTGTATCTTTTGTCCTGTTAGTAGTTGAAGGGCTTTGGCTTCATGCTCATTCCTTGCAACGGCATGATAGTATGTATATCATGTTAGTTCCAACCATGTACTATTTATTTCTCATTCTGCTTCAATTAAATGGAAAAAGCAGTAAAAACCTGCGGAACATTGCAACTATTATGTATATTATTCATCCTTGGATGATTGTCGTCGTACGATTCACTGCTGATCTTTTTAAATTGGAGCACTTATTTATTGTTAATAGTTTCGTGCATTATTTGACGGTTAGTGTGCTTTCTTTTGTTATGGCTGCCTTTTTAAGTTGGGGCATTAAGTGGAGAAAACAAACTCCATCCCCAACCGGTAGGGCTTGGATTGAAATTGATTTACAGGCATTGCGAGAAAATATAGAGATTTTGAGAAAGCTCCTGCCGGGAAATACAAAATTGATGGCAGTAGTAAAAGCGAATGCCTATGGTCATGGCGCAGTTAAAGTAGCAAAAGAATTAAACAAGAACGGAATTAACTCATTTGCAGTCGCTACTTTGGCTGAAGGTATTCAGTTAAGAAAAAATAGAGTCAAAGGGGAAATCCTCGTTCTTGGTTATACCAATCCACAGGATATCCGCTTTCTTAAAAGGTACCGATTAACGCAAACAATCATCGGACTTTCTTACGCTAGAGAATTAAACAAATATGGAATCGGGCTAGATGTTCAGGTGAAACTGGACACGGGCATGCATCGACTGGGTGTTGATGCCTCACAGCTTACCGAACTAAAAAAAATTTATCGCTGTCAGCATTTAAAAATTAAAGGGATTTACTCGCATTTATCTGTATCCGATAGCTTAGAGCCGGAAGATATTAACTCAACTAACGAACAGATTGCTAAATATAATCAGACGATTGAATGGCTGCAATCCCAACAGCTGCGTATCGGCAGACGACATATTCAGGCTAGCTATGGTTTATTGAATTATCCCGATTTGCAGTATGATTATGTTCGTGCCGGCATCGCGCTTTATGGTATCTTAAGCAATAACGATGAGGTCGTTTCCAAAGTGGAGCTGAAGCCCGTTTTAGCTATCAAAGCAAGAGTTGCGATGGTAAAGCACGTCCCACCTGGCGAGTTTGTCAGTTATGGCAGAACATATGAAACTAAAGAAATGATGATAACAGCAGTTGTCACGATTGGTTATGCAGATGGACTGCCGAGAAACTTAAATCATGGACATGTTCTCATTCACGGTCAAAAGGCGCCTATTATCGGAAGAATCTGTATGGATCAGCTCATTGTCGACGTAACCGATCTAGCCAATGTCCAGACCAATGACATCGTTACCATTATTGGAAAAGACGGATCAGAACGGATAACTTCCGAAGAGGTTGCCAATAAGTGTGGTACTATTACGAATGAGCTATTAAGCAGACTCGGTTCTAGACTGAATTATATATACAAGAATCCCTTCTTCCATTAAATTGCTTTATTTGTCGGGGTACTGAATTCGTCTTCCATTTATATGATGAATCAAAGTATAACTCAAATTCTCAATTGTTTGGAAAGATCAGTAAAAAGAATACTTTAGTACCTCAACTTTAATTGTTTCTTGTCTGCAAGCTCCTAAGAAATATAGATGTTCTGCTATTTTCAAGCTCATTTTAACTCTGATTTGATGAAATGATAGGAGAAGGCTCGCTTTCTCTTTCATTTCATCTTAGACAGAGCCATCAGCATAGCTGAAAGGCGTGAGAAACCATGTTTTTTTGAGAAATGAGCCAAAATCATATACATGGCCTATATAAAAAGAGGTGACTCTGATTAACAATCACTCTCGTCTCCTATATGCGAAAAGGGAAAATCGATATGATAAAAACAGGATTGCACAACTTATAAAAAAACCACCAATAACAAGAAAAACTTGATGTGACAGTATCGTTTCAACAACCCCCGACAATACGGACGTAAAAGATGGGATAATCAGTAAAGCCAATATTCCTACAAATGGAATCATTGTCCATATTTTCGCTTTTGTATAGCCCATCTTGAAAAACATAGGAACCTGTATTCCTATAATAAGGGAATAGACCAATAATGACATGCTGAATCCCAATAGAATGTCAAGCAATTCCAAAGCTTTGATTTCTAGTAGTATCATAAAGACATATATAATCGAAATAGTTATGAAAGATATGACGAAACTAAAAATATAAAAAATATACCTCCCCATGACAATATTGCTCAAACTGATGGACACTGATCCATATAAACGATGAAGTCCATTCTTTTCCTGTATAGCGAATATATTAGACGATAGCAGAGCTGTGAACCAAGAACCGGTAATGCACATAATCATAAAGGATGAACCCATAAATCCAAATATCATGACAATAGCTGCTAATGTCAAATAGATAATGACTTGAGACTTCATCGTATAATAATCAAGTCTTGCCATTTTTAGATATCCTGCCATGCATGTCACTTCCTTTTGCCAATGTGTATCATAATATCGTCAATCGATGCTGCATCAAGGACCAAATGTTTATATTTAGTAGCTTCCTTAATATCGATAAGCCCTTCGAAACCCATATCCGTAATACGTAAACCGATAATCCTTTCCTGTAGAGCCGATGTCAGCTCTTTATGCCTTCCTTTGATAAGTCGAAATCTTCCCAGAAAGTCATCCATTTTCCCGGAGCATACGATCTGCCCTTGATGAATGAAGGTAATATAATCGGCGATTCTTTCTAAATCTGACGTGATATGCGTAGAAAACAATACACTTCTCTCACCATCCTGGATGTATTCTTGCAGCATTTCCAAAAGTTCATCCCGAGAAACGGGGTCTAGCCCACTAGTCGGCTCATCAAGTATGAGCAGTTTTGGATCATGTGACATCGCGCAAGCAAGCATTAATTTCATCTGCATACCACGTGATAATTCGCCCACTTTTTTTTCCAGAGGCAGATCGAAGCGTCTTAACATTTCGTTGAAAACATCATGTCTCCAATTATGATAGAAGGAAGAAATAGCTCTTTCCGTATCCTTAACCGTCCAACTATCCACATAGAAAACATGGTCAAATACAACACCAATATATTGTTTGGCAACATTTTCATATTTCACGTGGTCATGACCAAATATCTGTATTTGTCCACTATCCATTTTAAGCATATTAAGGATAAGCTGTATTGTAGTTGTCTTACCAGCTCCATTAGTTCCAACGAGACCCATGATATAGCCTTTAGGCAAGGAAAAACTAATGTTGTCCAACTTGAAACCAGAAAAAGTCTTACTCACACCATTTAACTCCAAATAATGATTAGTCATTTTCAACCTCCAGCAAAAGCTGTAATAATTCGAGCATTTCTTCATTCGTCATTGATGCTCGTTGCGCTGCTTGAATAGCATTGTTCAAATTAAGCTCCACTTCCTTAATAAGTTGTTCACGAATCAATTCAGAGCCGCTCGACATTACAAAGAAGCCCTTGCCGTGCTGGCTTGTGATGTATCCCTCCTGTTCAAGTTCATTATATGCTCTCGTAGTTGTTAACACGCTTATTTTCAAATCCCGGGCCAATTTACGGAGAGAAGGAAGCATTTCATTTTCCTCTAATTCCCCTGATAAGATCTGATCTTTAATTTGATCTTTAATCTGTTCATAAATCGGCAAACCAGAACTGTTGGAAATAACAATGTTCAACCTATCACCCCAAAACTGTATTACTATCAACATATACAGAATATACAGTTTTAGATGTACTTGTCAATAAGTAATCATCATAGTTTCATGATTCCAAAAAAATCGATCCCCATTTATTTTTATCTTAGTTTAAATGGAGTCACAGGTTTTTTAAAGGAGTTCACCACTATACAGATTCCCCCTTGCCCCCGCCGTTACGTCATATGCTACGCTGTATATGTAAGTACGAAAAGGAGGCTTTTAACTATGAAAAAACAGGAACCTGTTTATACGATTAGTGAGTTTGGACAGAAAGCACGAATTACGGTACGGACGCTGCGATTCTACGAAGAACTAGGTTTAATCATTCCAGCGCAAAAAAATAGTGCCGGACATCGGCTCTATGGGCTGGAGGAATTGGCAAAGCTTCAGCTGATTCAATCATTAAAATTCATCGGCTACTCTTTACAGGAAATCAAAAACTTACTTGAAGATGATGTTAAAGGATTACCACAACTAGAAAAATCTTTAGCGTGGCAACATCAATTATTGACTGAAAAAAGGAATGAGTTAAATCGGGCAATTGAAGCGGTAGAACGTATTCAAATGCTAATGTCGGAAGGGAAGCCCATCACTTGGGCACTATTGCGTTCACTACTTTATGAAATGGAGCATGAGCAAGAACAGGAGCAATGGGTTAGAGAATATTTTTCCGAGGATATCGTAAACCATTTCTTTTCACTTTCAAAAGAGCAACGAAAACAGATTGATTTAGAAATGTTAGAATTGCTATCCACAATCAAAGAATTAATAAAAAATGGAGCATCTCCTCAATCCCCTGAAGCGTTTGATGTTCTCACAAGATTGACAGAGATGGTCACTCGACATATCGATGATCATGAAGCATTCGCGGAGCAACTCGAAAAAGCACAGCAATCGATGGAAACCGAAGAATTAGACTTTAAGTTTCCTAACTTCTTCACAGAAGAAGAAGAAGCTTTTTTGACAGCTATCGGAGAGGCGATGGAGGAGATGTACAAAGAGGAGAATAATCTTTAAGGCATATAGTCTCTAAAACGAGGGAAGTGGAGAAAAACAAGTTCGTTTTTTCCACTTCCCAATCCTGCATCGACGTTAACCGTTTCAGGCATGGGGAAAACTAAACCCTAATCTCTCAAAAGCAGAATAAAGCAACGAACATCGTTGGTCGTTGATAGGGTGTAAACGAAATAAACGGGTTTTCCGATTTAGGAAAATCCGGAATATCTTCAAAAATACCACATTAATTGGAAAATCCCCGCACCCAACTAGTAAATTCCTTTTATTCTTTGCAAAATCCTCGCATTAACCAGATCGTCGAAAAAAATGTTCTCTTTTTAGAGAGCCTTTTAAATAGTATAAGTGAATCATTTTGAATTTTTTGTTACATTATCTCTAAAAATGCTTGTAGCAAAATAAATGGATTATAATAAAAAAAAGTATGTATTGTCGTTTTAAATACTGGAAGCACTCACTTAACGGACCTCATCATTATCATTCTCTTCATATTTTAAGTGGGACCTTAAAGGAGTTCAAATTATGCCATTAAAAACTGGACGATTCTATGAAAGTGCTGACGTTGTGATTGATAGAGACAAATGCATTACCTGTGGGCTTTGTGTAAAGGTGTGTAAAGGTGTGTAAAGGGGCGCCTTTATTTGTTGAAGATCAAATCATCAAAGTTGACCAAAATCGTGTCTTTGGCTGTATTGCTTGCGGTCAATGTATGGCAGTTTGCCCAACGAAAGCAATTAAAATAAACGGCAGGGGCATGACCCCAGATGATGTCATTGAGCTTCCGAAAATGGAAGAGATCGCTAATTACGAGCATTTAATGTCATTAATGCTCTCCCGCAGAAGTGTGCGAAACTTTAAAAATCAACGAATAGAGCGAGAGAAAATAGCAAAAATTTTAGAAGCAGCAGCAACTGCACCAAATGGACTTGGAAGTTCTGATGTCGAAGTTTTAATTTTAGATGGAAATGATAAAGTTGAAGAATTCACATTAGATTTAGTTAATCTTTTAAAGAAAAATAAGTGGATTTTCTCGCCACTGATGTTAAAAGCTTATAAGCCTTTTATGAGCAGGGAAACTTATAAATCGATAGAAAGTTTTGCTTCAACTGCAATTGATACCTTTTTAAAAAAATATGAAGAAGGGCAGAACTGGTTAACATATTCGGCACCATTAGCAATGTATTTCCATTCATCCCCATATGCTGATCCTATTGATCCTTATATTCCTGCAACATATGCTATGTTGGCTGCTCAAACATTAGGATTAGGAAGTTGCATGATTGGTACGCCTCAATTTATATTAAATTTTTTTGGCAAAAGAACAAAGAAAAAATATGGTATTCCATTAAAAAATAAAAATGGGCTAATGATCATTTTTGGTTATCCCAGTGTAAAATATAGCTTTGCGATAAAAAGAACATTTTCTGATATTAAATTTTATTAACAAGCTGATCTACTGTAACTGAGATTACATGCAAGCTCATCGATTAATTTTTCGCAATCAGACAGTTTATTAGGCAGATAACCTGACTTCTCAAAAGCCCAAAATTTCATTCAATCAATTACATTGTACAAAAGACAAACTGTAAATTACTCTGTGAATGTTCTTATGATTTACTCCAATTTTTCCCTATGATCTCATACAATATAATGGAAGATTTCATCCCACCCACACTTTTTAAATGGTGAATTATTGTATTTGATGTCTTTGAAATGCCAATCGAGCAAATGGGAGTGGTATCAATATAACAACGATGATTAATGCTCACGCTCATTATTGGGAGCTTGCACACTACTGTGCAGTGATATTAATATTAATTCACCTTCTAATATTAGCCGCTTAACTTCACAAAATTAGTTTCACAATACTTTTAAAGCAATGTCATGGAATAACAAGCTTAATAGTCTAATTGACGTAAGTACAAAAGAAGCTCACCATCAGCTAATTTTTTCACTGTATATTTTCTGATCCTACTGTCAATTTGCTTTTGTTGCTTACTTCCATCACTAAATTTATTAATTAGTTGATAAAAAATCTCGCTCAAGATTCCTGCATTACCACGAAATCCTAAATTAAATCCTAATTGTTCATTCTCAGATAATGGCAGTTCTGTATTATCTTCAAATTCTTTAACATAATCCTTCGTAATTAAAATATAAGATTCCTTGTTCGTTAATCCACGAAGAAGTTCTTCAGCATTATTGGCAACAAAATAGCTGTCATCATTCTTCGAACTCATTTCTATTCCCTCCTATAAATTAGTGCATCCACTTTTATCAATGCCTTAACTACTTTTTAATAACTGATTCATTCTGCTTTCATCTGCTAAATAATTTATTCCCCCTTTCAAACAACTTTCAATATAAACATACCATAATTAAGCGCATCATTCTGTAGAAAATTAGTGTGCTTATTCCATAACTTAAACATTACGCTTACAAAATAAAGAAGAAAAAGACGCTCCCGATGGAAGCGCCCCGCTATCTTACATTTATACATTCCCCATTCCAAATATTTTTAACGGATGTATAATAAAAATTATTTTCTTTACTTTAATTTAATGGAAGCTAATTATCAAATTTCCGCCTAATCACTAACACCAACAATTAATTTTTCTGCTGTCCATAATTCTCAAATCTCCCCACCATCATATTCATTTCCTCATCAGGGAGTATAACCGGTTCTCCAAATGCTCTGGCTTGCCAATATAGCCGTGCGCAAAATTCTATTTGCTCTGTAACAGCGAAGGTTTCTTCCAAACTATCCCCAACAACATTAATTCCATGATTGGCTAGTAGTACCGCTTTTCGATCTTTCATTGCCTCTAGAGCATTTTCAGCTAACTCTTTTGTGCCATATGTTGCATACTTGGCGCATCTTACATTTTTTCCTCCTGCATGTGCAACTAAATAGTCAATCGCCGGTAGATCAATATTTAAACACGATATCGTGGTGGCATAAAGTGCATGGGTATGAATCATTGCAGAAACATCGTCCCTGTTTCGATACACAATCGAATGCATTTGGTGCTCACTTGAAGGTTTCAACGAACCCTCCTTTACATTCCCTTCTAGATCCATAATAACTATATCTTCTTCCTGCAATTGATCATATTCGATTCCACTTGGTGTTATAGCCATAAAGCCGGAATTTTTATTAAAAATACTTATATTGCCACCCGTTCCCACAGTAAGACCTGAATCGACTAATTTTAATCCGTACTTCACCAGTTGTTTCCGTTCATCCATTAATAAAGTCATATCGGTTCGCTCCTTTATTATCTCATCCTTGTCCATCCAGTTAAACCTTGCCCACCAACAAAAAAACATTTAATGCCATACATTTTATTTATCTTTTTGTATAATATAATGTTGAATGCCATAAGCTACACCGTCTTCATCGCATGATTTTGTAACATAAGTTGCGATATTTTTAATTGCTTCCACTGCATTGCCCATTGCAATACTCGTGCCTGATACACAAAACATAGAAATATCATTTAGATTATCTCCGATCGCTGTTACACGATTTAGCGGAATTCCTATGAAATTGGCAAAAGCTTGTAAGGCATTGCCTTTACTAACTTTTGGATGAGCAATTTCAAATTTTTGAATGTCCGATTTAATCACAGTTAAGTCCGCTCTTTTCTCTAATTCCCTCTCCAGCCATTTATGCTTTTCCAGATCAAAAGAAATCATAAAAAACTTTGTTACTGCCAGGGATTTTTCCAGTAGAATTTCTTGCTTGTCTAACACATTGATGATCCCTTTTTGTTTATATTGAGTCACCATCATTTGATTTGCTTTATGCTCAGAAAATGCTGGGTCCTTTTTTCTCAAAGAGGATATTTCCTTCATAATGTTCATCTTTTCATTTTCTAACTGATAGATTCCTTTGTTCGTATAAAGTTCATAATATATTCCTAACTTCTCTGATATTTTTAATAAGTCTTTCACGGTGTTACCATCTAAATAAAGATTTTGGATTACTCTTCCGTCATGATATATTAGTGCGCCATTTGCAGCAATGATTGGGCATTCAAGCTTGGCATCTTTTAAAATCTCTATTATATCTTGAAAGGCACGCCCCGAAACAATAACTACGATATTCCCTTCGGCCTGTGCTCGGCGGACAGCCTCCCTGTTGTTATGACTAATCGTTCCTTTGCCAGATAACATCGTACCATCTAAATCTATTGCAATAAGGTTCATACTCTCTCCTCCAGCCTTAAACATACGCAAAAAACCTCAGCAAGAGCTTCAAACTAGAAGAATACGAGTCATACCAAATACAACCCGTATTCTTGTTTTATCAGCCGTTATTCTTCTAAATTATATTTAAGCTCATTCTCTATCGTTAATTTTTTTATATTTAATGCATCAAATAATAATGCTTTTTGTGCTACATATGCATTATATTCAATTCTTTCGAGCATATCGTATGCTTTTTTTAGCGTTTTATCTAAAACTAGAATACCGTGTTTATTTAAAAGCATGACTTTTGGCAATGAAAAATTTTCCTCTAAATCTCTCACATGTGCTCTTACGGTTTCAGCAAGTTCCTCAGAGGTTGCTGGAGCAAAAGGCAAAACCGGAATTTCTCCAACTTTTTGTGTCCCTTCTGTTAAGTTCGGCATATCTACTCCGACTGTCGCAAAAACAAGGGATTCTTTTGGATGAGCATGAATGACACATTGGACGTCCTCTCTTTCACGATAGCATGCCATATGCATGTTGATTTCGCGCGTTATTTCCCCTTCACCTTCCACAAGATTTTCATCCATATCTACAACAAGGATTTCATAGGGTTTTAACACACAATGTTTTTCTTGTGACATTAAAGTTGGAGTCATAATAATATGTTCTTTATTCATACGAACACTGACATTTCCTCCAGCAGTATTCGTTTCAAAACGGTCAAACATCGTCTTAACGACCTGGACAAGTTCCTCTCTTTCTTTGCGATATAACATAATATCCTCCTTTAATTAAAATGATCATGTCAATAATTTTGAACGTAAGAACACTCTATTCTCATGTTTTGCAGCTATGCTGACAGACTGCTCTTATAATGAAACGTTAAGAGAAAGATATTTTAGTCTGAGCTTAAATGAGCCGTTGAACCCCAGGCAATGAATAGATAGATCCTTCGCTTAATCTATCATCTTATGAAGGACCACTTGCTTTCTTAATTCATTTGCTCGCTTTACTTCAAAACCAGAACTCGTGATTTGCATTGCTTTAGATGCACTAATCGCAGTAGCAAAGACTAAAATATCTTCAATAGAGTGGTGGTGGTAAAGACCATAAACGAGACCACCTACAAAAGCATCTCCGCAACCAGTATCATTCACCGTCTCTACTCTAGGTGCTTTGGCATGATAAGCACCATTTTGATGAAATAGAATCGCTCCCTGTTTCCCGAGCGTGACTACTAAGTACTCCATGTCGATACCATCAAATTGCTGATATGCTTTTAAACAATCATCTATTGAATGGATTTTCATTCCAGTTAGTTCAGATAACTCAAACTGATTAGGTTTTATCAATGTTGGTTGGATTTTCAAAGCTGCTTTCAAATAATCCCCTGATGCATCAACAATGACTTTAGCACCTGTCTTTTTAACTTCTTTCAGAATATATAAATATTCACCTGCACTCATATACTTAGATGGGTTGCCCGCAAAAACCACAAAGTCATCCTTAGTTAGTTTTTTCGATAAGTCGTCAACAAAAGATTCCACTTGCTTTTTCGTCACTTCAGGACCAGTATGTGTAATCATGAAGCTACCCGTATTTGATTCGTCCATTAACACATAATTTTCTCTAATTTCTTTCCCTTCCAATATATAAAATTGCGGGTCTACGTTTTGCTCTTTTAATAACTTGTATAAAATATCCTTTTTCCCCTCACCGGCAAATCCGGTTGCAATATTGGGAGTATTCAAAATAGATAAAACTACTGATACATGAGTACCTTTCCCGCCAATATCCAACATATTACAGGATACTCGATTATTTTTGCCTCTCACCAATTGTCCTTGAACACGCATTATACGATCAATTGCAGGATTTAAGGTTACTGTATATATCAATTTTAAGAACTCCCCACCTTTGTTTTTCTGTACTTTTCTCTCAAGCTGTTCAAACGATCATCATAGTCTTTGAAAAGAAGATCATATGCGTTATATCTAATTAATAAACCTATCACAAAAGCTGTCATCCACATTGTAAGATCTTTACTTAAGAAACCAAAGATCATAAGTAGTACTCCAATGACAACCATACCTCTCCAAAACCATTTTGAGGAAATAATTCTGTTAATCATCATTGCTCACCTCAATTCGCTTTTTCTTGAAAGTAAGCTGCATTGTCTTTTTTTCGACCAATGTAGAACCAGATAAAAACTGCAATCCATAGAATCGCTAATATAATTCCCCACCATTCACCTGCCATAGCATTTGCAAACGCAAACCGAAATTCCCCATTTTCCATTGTGCTCCAAGCAAGCATCGTTCCTGGGGCAACATTAACAGTTCCAGTTTCCGTTGCCAGCCTCGTAATATGTGGCGCGAAATAGGTTGCAATATAGAAGAATACCGGGGTTGTAATAATTCCATAAAAGATCATTCGGATTAAATTCCCACGGCTCAATAAAAGAACTGCAACTACTATCGAAAGATTCACTATCCCTGCGAATGGCAATACGATATTTCCTGGTAGAATAATAGCAAATAATAATTCTATCGGGATTAATATAATCGCTGTTACCCATAATTCGTTTTTCCCTGCAAGAATTGGCCAGTCCAAACCAATATAAAGTTCTTGACCCCCATATTTTTTTCGCATTAATTCGGAAATAGCATCAGAAATTGGAGCAAGACCTTGCATAAATAACTTAGAAACCATTGGGAATAAAGTTAATGCTGTTCCTGCCTGAATCGCTAAAATTAAGGAGCCCTGAATTCCGTAACCACCCGCAAATCCAAGTAATAATCCGATAATAGCTCCCATTACATGATTTTCTGCGAATACACCAAGCCTCTCTTTTAACGCCTCTGCATCAGCTTTTTTATTCATAAAAGGAATTTTATCCAACACTTTATCAATTGGGTATAGTAATGTTCCAATTAACGTCATATGATGAGGTACAGTAACACCAGGAATCCCGGTGAGATCTTCTACTTCACGAGCCCAAATATCCCCAGCCTTCAGCTCAATAACCGTTTGAATCGCAATTACAACAAAACCAAGAATAACACTATCAGAGATATACGTTACTAACACGGCAGTGAAAATCTTTCCCCAAACATTCCACATATCGACGTTTAATGTTTTAGTCATTTTAAATATCAACATAAGAGCATTAATGCCTATTTGAATAGGGAATGCTAGAAACGCGAGCGGCCAAGCCCAAGTAATTGAGGCTGCAGTCGTCCAACCACCATCAACAGCTGTTAATGAAATCCCAGTAAGTTCTGTAAAGGATTGGGCCGCAGGGCTGATTGTGTCTAACATAAAACCGACAACCAAATTGATCCCGGCAAAAGCAACTCCGAATGTTATGGATGCACTCAATGCTTCTTTAAAGTTCATTCGTGCCATTAACGCGATCATTAACATGATTATTGGTACAAATACAGATGCTCCCATATCTAATACATATTGGACTACACTTTGTAAAACATCCATAAATATCACCTCTTAAATGGTTTATTTCAAAGCATTTATTAATTTCTCAAGTTCTTGCTCCATGCCCATACCTGTTAAAAAAGGGATGCCTTGTACAACAGGAACTCCATAATCCTTTTGCGGGTTTGTCAGTGCGACATACACATCACAGGTTTTAATGAACCTATCCAATGATTTAATATCAATCGCTTCGACTTCCGCTTTAACATTTTTTTCTTTTAATAATTTCGCAACTTTTGATGCTACTGTTTGACTTGTTGCCACCCCTGAGCCACATGCCACTATCACTTTTTTCATTATTCTTCACTCCTAAACTGTTTTTGTAAGAAATCTATCATTTGATCTTGATTAGATATGGCGCTGAAATTATCTATAAAAATTTTCTCTCTGAATTTATCCATTATTGTCGACAGTAATCCCACCTGTTTGGAAGGATTCTTGATGCCCAATATAAAAACTGTATTTACATCAATCCACTTATCAGTCGTTGCCATCTGCAGAAATGGTAAAGATTTTTCCAACTTTATTACATAAATAAACGGCTTTTTCACATGAACAACATCTGTATGTGGGATGGCAATTTGTAAATATTCAGTTGCTAGACCAGTAGGAAAATTTTTTTCTCTATTAATAATCGAGGCTTTAAATGATTCTTCCACAAAATCCCGTGCGACCAATTCATTGCTTACGAACTCAAACATTTGTTGCGATGTTGAAAAATCAGCATTCAACATCATTAAATCTTTATAGAAAAGCTTGTCATAACTCACAGTTCTGCTCAGCTCCTTTCTCATTCAAGATGTTTTCGGTGACAAAGATACTTTTTTCATTGATTATCTGAGCAAGAGTCTTTTCATCTGAAAATATATTATTTAGCTTGATCAAAGTTGGAACATGTTCATTTGTTACTGAAGGAGCTAGAGCGACAACGATACTCACTTTTTCTCCATTTGGTGTGAAGGTTGGATTTTTGAACACTAAAACCTGGAAGTCCATCCTATTTACTCCATTTTCGGGAGAGAAATGGGGTAAGTATACATTTTGTGCAATGATCATTTTGTCATAATTTGCGTAAAACGCTTTTTTCGTCTCTTCGATATAAGCTGCGGTAACACTTTTTCTCCTTAGAAGAGGCTTCATGGAAATGTCGACCAATTGCTCCCAGGATATTTCTTCATTAATAATGCTGATATTGTCAATAGAAAATCTAAATAGCTTTTTCTCGTTATTCAAATCTTCATTGGAAGAAGAGGTATACGGATTTGATAATAAATCTCCAACCTTTTTGTAAACGGTTTCAATATGCTGTTCAGAAATATATGGCTTGATCGCTCTCATTACAGATTGAACCATTTTATCGTTATTTCCTAACATTTCACATTGAACCCGTTCCTTAAGCTCCAGGCGATCTTGTTTATCCAGTATAGGCGGAATAATAAAGGTAGATGTTTTATGCTTCACAGGAACAGTTGTAAAAATAAAATCTACATCTAGATTGTTTTGCTCAAACTGTCTAACCGAATATGCACCAATAAAGTATATTTCCGGAAACATGGATTTTAAATTTACTAGTAACAATTTCGAAATCGATGTACCGCTTTGACAAAGTACGACTGCTTTATAAATGGCTTCTGTTTCTTCAGTTTCATAGATCAGCCCTAAAACAATCATCGACAAATATACAATCTCTTCTTTCGAAAGTTCCTTTTGTGTAATTTTTTGAAAAGGTGTGACAGACTTTTTGACAACCTCGTATATTTCTTGGTATTGGCTTAAAAATTCCTCTGTTAATGGGTTGTTTATCTGAAAACCTAGTAAATTTCGATAAATGGCTGGTCTTACATGTAAAAGAATTTTTTCTTTTAGTTCATTTCTTCTATGAATTTTCATTACTAAATTCGTTTCAATATTCTGCAAAAATTCTTCCGCAGCAATCGCTACTTGATCACCGTCTGTTATTTCTAAAGCTGACTCCACCATGTTCGACGCTAACACTTGCAAGGATAAATATAATAAATCACTTTGAGATAAATAATCAAAATCCCAAAACATTTTTTGAATTTCCGGAAACTCTATTGTATTTTTTATGTCATACTTCTCAATTTTAAAGGACCAGCTTTGATTAAACTTTTTGGCTCTTCTTAAAACAAGTTGTATGATATAAGGCAATTCATCCAACTGTTCATCAGTCAAACGAAAGCCGATTCTTGTTTCTAAACGCTCCAGCCTTTTGCGCAAGCGGAAAATCTCCGACTCTTTGATAAGGCTATTTTCTTCCAACAAAATTCTTCCGGCTTGTGAGTGAAGGATATTTTTAACAGCTGAGACAAGTATATTTCTAATCGTAAACTCAGAACCTTTGATAGAGTAGCCATGTTTCCTTGAGTAATCTATCTCTATCCCTTTCTTGCTTATATCCCTCTTCATACATTTGAGATCATTTAAAATTGTATTTTTGCTAACTAAACAAATATCTGCCAATTCCAATAGAGATAAATATTTGTTTTCAACGGCTAATACAATAATGAGTAAATAATATCGTTCTCTAAACTCGTAATGGGAAAATAATTTTTCACCTTTTAACAGTGTTTTGTAGCATAACATTTTAGAGTTCTCGGTCATGTAAACACCGTCTCGTTGATAAAAAATGACATCTTTCTTAAAAGAACTGTTGATCTTTTTAATTGCATCCTCTACTTCAGATTTTTCTAATTCAAATTCCAATGTCAAATCAGTTACTTGAACACTATCTTTTAGCATCAAGTATTTCAGTATTCTTTTCTCACCTCCCATTTTTCTCTCCTCCTCATCTTCATTTAAAATTGTAGCACCCAAAAATAGGAGTAAAATCATGATCAATCACAATTTAAATAAAGCGCTTTAATTTACACTGTGATGAACTTAGTTATTAATCACTAAAAGACGCTGTTAAACACTATGATTGATAATACGATTTTTGTTCATTTCACGCAAAAACAAAAGTTGCGCTTTGTAATAACACCCCTCGTATACATAAAAATGCAGACACTGGTACGCTGAAATTACTGTAAAAAAAATAAACCCCATTGTGTAAAAGGATTACTTCCTACACAAAGGGGCTCCACCAAGCAAAAACACAGAAATTATAAACATATTCCGAGATAATGGTTAAATTTCCTTCAATCAAATTTATATTGCCCTTCACCGATCGTCATCGTTTTTCCTTTCAACTCGAGAACATCAGTATGAAAAACTAGTTGTTGCATACGATTGAGTGGACCTTTTTTAAAAACAAACGCCTGCTTCTCAACCGCTAATCTTACTTCTGGCAAATCGGATTTTTCATATTCAAACCCAAATAACTCATGCCAGTGCTTGGCCACAGCAACTGGGTCTTCCACATCAAACACAGCCTCAGCGATCTGCACATCTCCAGCTGGATGCGCTTGAATGATTCCTGACTCTTTTAATCTTTCTCTCCGTTCTTGCTCAGATCCCGTCCATTGAATCACAAAGGGATATGGCAATCCTTGAAAGTCACCGGCAATCGTCATCATCTTCCACTCAATCAAATTTCCTTGTGCATCCACTCGTTTCCCAACCATAATTGGTGACATTTGTAGCTGAAACGCTGATAACTGCTCTCTCACCGCTTCAATATCATCTGTCCTTAAAGCAGCTCGGCTCAATTCTTCCCGATGAGGTAACAATTTTATCGAATCCTTCACCACGTCATTTGGCTCTTTAACACTCTCTACCAATGAACGATCCTCTACAGCCAGAAATTCAATATAGCAAAGATCAAAATAACTTAACGCATTATACGTTCCCCATAGTTTATGTGATCCGCCCATAAATGCATTTAAACCCACTTCTCTAAATTTTGCCATTGCCTTTTCTAGATCATTGACATAATGAACCGTATGATCCCATTTTATGCTAGCCATTTGAATCCTCCTTATTCTTGCCCTAATTCAGTGGTTCGCTTTACTGCTTTTAAAACGCTGCGCTGCAAACCAGCAGCAAAATCTGAATTGTTCAACTCATGAAGTGCGTTAATGCCAACCCCACCAGCAGAATTATTAATATCTAACAACTGCCGAGGATGCTTTCCAGTTTGCCTCAACATTTCAACCGCGCCCTGCACATTTTCCAAAGCAATCTCCCACGATTGTTGACGGGGCAATCCGGCCAAAACACCCGCATCAGCAAATGATTCGATAAAATAATAAACATAATTAGGTCCAGCAACGCCAAAACCAGTAAAAATATCAATCAATCGCTCTTCTACATACATCACCTTGCCAAATCCACTTAAAAAGCGATCCACTTGTTCTTCTCTAGCGTATTTATTTAAAGAAACACCGCTGTAACCCAATCCAGTATCAGTCAACGTATTAGGGATCACTCGCGCAATAGCCCGGTCCTCACCAATAAAGTTCGTCAGTTTTTCGATTGTCACACCAGCAACAATGGAAACGACAACCGCCTCCTTGCGACTATGCTCACAAATCAGTGTTCCAACAGAGGCCAAATCGTCTTGTGGCCTGACGCCAATTACAATAATATCCGCTTGCTTTAACGCAGCAGACTGCTCTACATTAGCTGAAACCTGATAGTTTTTTGTTAAATATGTATTCCTTTGTTCAGATATATCTGCAACAGTAATTTCCTCTTTACGTGCCGTTTTATTTGCTAAAACAGCGCGTATGATTGCTTCTGCCATCTGTCCGCCACCAATAAAATGAATCATGCTCATACCTCCTACTGATTAATTACTTTTTTAACAACGATGTAAATGGAATAAGCAGAGACCTTAGCCCCTACTTATCCAGTAAAATTTAATTGTTCTCCCAAGCCTCTGGTAAAATAAATCCATCATACTTTTCTTGCGATAAAATATATTCCTCGAATTCAGGCGACTCGTAAGCTTCTTTTACATCCTTCGCCCATTGTGTATTTAAATCTTCCTCTAATATCGAAACGATAATGCGGTGTTCCTCTGGTGTATTTTCAATTTTTAATGCATCGGATATTTTCATACCAGCATCAGCAATATAGTTTCCGTTTACGACGCCAAAATCAACATCCTTCAATGATACTAAAATTTGTGCTGGATCTAGCACTTGGAATTTAACATCATAAGATGCCGGTGTTACACTATTTAAATTAAAATCGGTCGTTCCAGCTCCATCAGCCACATTCACCCAACCAAGATCCTCCAAAATTCGTACAGCACGTTCCTGATTTACCGGATCATTGGGCACCGCCACTGTTGAGCCGTCCTGAACAGCATCAAGCGAGTCATGGTTAACAGAACGCAAGCTTTGCGGTGCACCTGGAGAAAATGCAAGGCGAACCATCTTAATTCCTAATTCCTCATTAATGCCTTCCATGTAGGCTGTACTTTGAAAGACACTGGCATCAATCGCTCCCTCAGCCATCGCCGGGTTTACTTGCATATTTTGCGAGAACACTTTAATTTCAACATTGTAGCCTTTTTCTTCTAAAATTGGTAAGATCCCATTGCGGAACTGTTCCTCATAAGTCCCTACCCCAAAACCAAAGACGAGATCTTTTTTCTCTTCACCGCTGTCACCTTGAGATTCCTCGTTTCCACAAGCAGTTAAAACAAACAGTGTAAACAAGACAAGTATGGATAATAATTTCTTCATTTTTAATAGTCCCCCCATATTTCTCCTTTATTAAACCATCAGCCTTACATGTAAATTACATCACGCTCTTCCGTAAAGTATTTAATGCCTCCTCTGCTGCTTTCACTGAAACTGCACAGTTCGGCACCAATACAAAAGGTTCATCGTGCATAAGGTCTAGCGCTTTTTTTGCTTGTTGCTCAATTAATCCATTGTCACCCCCTTCAAAAATGGTATGATCAACACCTGCCACCTTTGTTTTGTTTATTTTCAGCTCCAAACCAGGGTTTCCTTCTGCTTCAGTATCCCAACTAATCCCTTCAACCGGATAATCAACAAATCTTGCCGGCTGAGCATGTGCGCCGCACGTATGAAGGATCCGTTTTCCTTTTTTCATTGCATTTAAAACGAGTAGATCATAAGGTCTAGAAAACTCATTAAAGGTCGATTCATCAAATAAATCCGGATGTGCCGTGCCCGTTACGGCATAAAACAATCCGTCAATCCCGACACCTGCCAATTCCTTCACATATTGTGCCATCGTAATCGCAATCGCATGTAACGCTTGATGGACACCCGAACGCTCTGATTTTAAAAGTTCTTTAAAATCGACAGGCTCATCACTTCCATACATAGTCTGATTAACATACGAGGAATTTCCAGTTAAAAACATTAAAATCGTTAACGGTGAAAAGATAGTCTGAATGAGCGGCATTTCCGGTAAACCCTTTCGGAGCAACCGCATTGCTTCTAGCTGTTCCTGAAGGGGAGCGGATGTCGCTACTTCTACAGCTTCCACATGCCAAACATCTGCAGGCTGATTAATAACCGCATAAGTTTGTCTTGGAAAGACCCAACGATAATCTTCGAAATCATACTTATTACCAAAAGCTTCTGCTAAATATGTAGCTCTTGGGTTGATTTTAATCCAATCCCAATCGTACTTATTCGCAAACGTTATAGTTGCTTCTGCTAAATCAACTGCGGTTTGCTCTTTATTTAAAAAATGATGCCAACTGCTGACTATGGGGCGATCTGCTTTTTTGCCCGTTAAAATTTGTTCAAAGCGCTGTTTCTTCGTAAAACTCATAAACCATTACACTCCCTCTCTATTCCTTCCTTGCTTTTCGAGCTAATGCATTACCAGTTGATTGAATGATTTGTACAAAAATAACAAGAATAATAACAGTAGTTACCATGGCGAATGTATCAAAACGTTGATAACCATAGACAATTGCCAAGTCACCAACCCCACCGCCACCGACAGTTCCTGCCATCGCAGTCGCACCAATTAATCCTATCGTTGCAGTTGTAATCGATAAAATGAGTGAACCAAATGCCTCCGGTAATAAAAAATGCCAAATAATTTGAAATGGTGTCGCTCCCATTGATTCCGCCGCTTCAATAATACCGGGATTTACTTCGAGCAATGAATTTTCAACTAATCTAGCAATAAAAGGCGATATAAAAATAATAAGTGGGACAATTGCTGCATTTGTGCCAATCGACGTTCCCACAATCATTCGTGTAAATGGAATGATCGCCACCATTAAAATAATGAAAGGCAATGAACGAACGATATTTATAAGCGGATTCAAGATCGAATAGAAAATTTTATTTTCCAATATCCCACCTGGCCGTGTTACAACGAGCGCTATTCCGAGCGGGATGCCAACCAATGAACCAATTAAAAGCGACATTCCAACCATATACAGCGTATCTATACTTGCCTGTAAAAATTGCTCTAGTGTAATGACGGTCTCAAACATTATTCAACAACCTCCTCAACGCCAGCACCTTTATCTTTTAAAAATTGCACTGCTTTTTCAATAGCAGATGCCTCTCCAGCAATTTGCAAGTACATAATAACGAGTGTCGTTTCCTGAATCTCCGTCATATTGGCAAATAAAATATTTACCTCGATATCATGAGCTTTCATAACCTGATGAACAATTGGCTCGGAAGCAACCTCACCTTTTACCTCAACTCGGAACACTTTGCTGTCGCCTGTCTTCTTCAAAGAACGCTTGACACTCTCTGGAATGCTGTTATGAATCACTGTTTTAACAAAGTTTTTCGTCGTTGGATGCTTCGGATGACCAAAGACGTCCAGCACTGAGCCTTCTTCAATGATTTCTCCCGCCTCCATGACGGCAACTCGATTACAAACTTCCTGAATTACTGACATTTCATGAGTAATAATCATAATCGTTATGTTATATTCCTGATTGACTCGTTTCAGCAATTGCAAGATTGATTGTGTTGTTTGCGGATCCAGCGCCGATGTCGCCTCATCACAAAGTAATATTTTCGGGTTTGATGCAAGTGCACGGGCAATTCCGACACGCTGTTTCTGCCCTCCCGACAGTTCTCTCGGATAACTCTTTGCCTTCTCACGTAAGCCAACGAAGTCAAGTAGTTCCATTACTCGTTGCTTAATCTCTTCTTTCGGTTTTTTCGCTAATACGAGCGGAATCGCGACATTGTCAAAAATAGTCTTTGATTCTAGTAAATTAAAATGCTGAAAGATCATCCCGATCTGTTTCTTCATGGCACGCAATTGACTGTCCGATAGGTGATTGAGCACCTGCCCATCAACGATTACCTCACCATCTGTTGGCCGTTCTAAATAATTTACAAGGCGTACTAATGTACTTTTCCCTGCACCACTGTAACCAATAACCCCAAAAATATCCCCTTCTTCAACCTTTAAATCAATCCCTTTAAGGGCTTCCGTAGTCACATCTTTCCTTTTATAAGTTTTATAGACACTCTTCATCTCAATCATCTTAATATCCCCCTGCAATTTCTCTAATCTACAGTGTTTCCTATTTTAGAGCTTGCTTTATCTTCAATTCTATTAATCACGTCTTTTAAAGTGCTTAAAATATGTTTTTTCATTGCCAACTCTGCGAATGCACCATCCTTATTTTTGATTCCCTCTAGAATCAGAGCATGTTCATCAACCTGATTGCTCCATTTCCCATACATCGAAACGAAGTGACAATAGCGATTGGCATGATCTTTTATCATACTAAGAAGCTTAACCGACGTTTTTAAACCACTAATCTCCGCCAAATAGTCATGAAAATCATTTCCATACGCAACAAACTCTTGAGTGTAGCCAAAGTGATAGGCTTGGCGCAATTTCTCCAATATTTCCGTAAGAACTTTAATATCGTCACTAGAAGCGTTCGCTGCAGCATTTCTTGCAATACTTCCTTCCAGCATGCTGCGAATCTGAAAAATTTCTTCCACTTCCTCTTTCGTAATGGAAGCCACTTTTAATCTTCCATTCGGCTGGCGAATGAGGAATTCTTCCATTTCTAGCATCTGAAGTGCCTGACGCAGCGGTGTACGACTAATCTCCAACATTTCAGACAGTTGCTCTTCACGAACCACCTCATCCGGGTTAAATTCGCCATATATAATTTTTTGCTTGATCTGGTAATAAGCAACATCCTTCGTCAATCGGCGCTTTGGTACCAAATTCATCTCCTCTTCCTTTTCCATTTTTAATCATGCTTTGGTGCAGGTAAAATGGAGAATCATGAAGTTTAAAATATTTGTATAATTGTATACAATTTTTTCTTTTAAAATTTGAAGCACTTCTCCTCTTTCTTTGAATCGTCTGCGGTTACTCATTACTTTAAATATTCAGAAATCGATTTCTAAATAAAAAGCTTTGATCCTTATATGAAACTTTCGTTTCACACGCCTTTTTAATTTCGTTAAAAAGCCTCCTGATTGCATGGAACGATGGGAGAAAATGAGCGAAATCAAAAGAAATGGCCAGCTTTGCCCATATACAAAATCACTCTATTTTTATAATTCCAATCAGTTTAATCGGTTATTAATCCATACTATACCATATAATAAAGAACATTCAAGCATTTTTCATTGTAAAAAAGGAACAATCTTCTATAAATTAGTGATTCATCATCAATTATTTTTTTTAATCGCTTTCTTATTGACTGAGACAATTTGTGACAGTAAGATATTTGCAGAAAGTCAAAAAGGAGAAGGGGTTGTCCCCCTTTCTCCTTAAGTTTATTTACAGCATTTTTGCTAGTATGGTTGGATTTACTTCTTCCAAGGAATCAATAATTAAATCTGCCAGTGATAAATCCATTTTGATCGAGTGATGCCTTACAGCCACTTTTTTCATAGCTGCCCGGGTCGCTGCTAATAAGCCGTTTGTTGAATCTTCAATGACAATGCATTGTTGCGGGGATTTGCCAAGCAGTTTTGCCGTGTGCAGAAAAATTTCTGGGTGCGGCTTGCTATCTGCAAAATCTTCACCGCTCACAATTGCATCAAAAACATGCTGTAAGCCACAATCGGTTAACACTCGATTGATTCGTTCTTTATCCGAAGAAGATGCCAAAGCAACGCTAATTCCATTGCTTTTCAGTTCCACTATTAAAGGTAGAACACCTGAAAAAAGAACATCCTTAAAATTAAATGGTTTTGCGCGAAAGAATTCGTATTGGTACTGAATCAGGTCCTCCACCGTTTGTGAAAGCCGACAATGCTCCTTAATCAGCTGCCATTTTCGCTTTGTGCTGCCACCGATTAACTGTGCTCTTATTTCTTCAGGAACGGTAATATTTAAGCGTTGAAATAACTCCCGATTCCATATCCGATATACTGGCTCACTGTCTACAATAACACCGTCCATATCAAAAATGACTGCATATGTGTCTTCCACTTTCATCTTTTTAATTCCATTCCAGCCTCAATAATTGTTTCATTTTCTCCACTTCTGTTTTGCCGGTTTCTTGATCAATTAATGATGTATACAAATGGGGAATTACCGTTTCCGCACCATGATCAAGGCAGGTCTGAACAATTCGCTGGACATTTTCCACATCGATTCCACCCGTCGGTTCAAAAATGGCTAGTCCCGCATTGACAGCAGCCTTCACCATTGCTGCAACTTCATCAAGCCGTCTATCACCGTCAATCGGATAGAACTTAACAGAATCTACGCCAAGCTCAGCAAGCATGGTTGCAGCCATTTCACAGGATACCTTTTCTTTGAAACGAGAACTGCTTGGTCCTGTTGAAATGTAGACTTCACCAGGAGAGCCAGAAGGTTCAATAAGGGCATTTACGAGTGTATTAACTGCCCCAAGCTCGTGTATGCGACCGAGTGTATAGCCTGCTGCAGGAAATACTTGGTTTACATGATTCGGCATTGTTTTGGCTGAAACGTCAGCAACCATTTTCCACATTGCCGGATCGCCTGCTCCAAGCCCTACTGAAACAGGGATTTTATTGTCTTTGTAGAGTTCTACTTGTTCGATCGCCGCTTCGACCGAAGGATAATTTTTTACCATAATACCGATAAGCACACGATCACCAGCTAGATCTGCTAGCTCTTTCGCGTTGTCTACATCTTTTGCTAATACATTGAAAATAACTTTTTGCTTCATGATGATTGCACCTCTTTTAATATCCGTTTAATTTCACTTGCGATTATGTCTTCCTGCCCCTCCAATAAAGGACGCGGATCCACTGCCAAAATCCCCACGTTTACATAATGATGCCTTAAAAAAATGGCTGGGTTTCCTGTTTCAAGTCGACTGAGAAGCTCTGCAGCTGTCATGCCCGCTTTACTTGCATCCACCTGAATTTGTGCGCGATAAATTGCTCTTCCGGCTTCGTCCTGTTTGATGGAACAAGACAATCCTTTCACATCTGCCAAAGCTGCGTTCAACCTCGTCATGCGCTCAATTTGTTCTTCTGCATTATCCTTTTTAAACGGATATTGTTTTAAAGCGGCGATAAGCCCGGCAACCCCTTCTTTTCCAACCTTCATTGGACGGCCAATTCCTTTATATTGCATGCGGCAGGCTTCCATCCACTCTTTCTTCCCGCAAATCAAACCAGAAGTTGGACCTTCCAATGCCTTTCCTCCACTGTATATTACGATGTCTGCTCCCATGCGGATGTATTTTTGAAAATCTTCTTCCGCCGCCGCATCGATAATGAACGGTATTTGGTGCTCCTTCGCAATCCGCATCATCGTTTCAATCGACTGCATGCCTTTTTGCACGGCATGATGCGATTTAACATAAAGAAGTGCAGCCGTTTTATCTGTGATTGCCTGCTTGATATGATCAGCCTCTACCTTATTCGCATTGCCGATTTCAACAACTTTTCCACCGCCAAGTCGAACCATTTGTGCGATGCTTGCTCCAAAATGAACCTGCTGTCCCTTTTGAATAATGATCTCATTCCTGAGTCCCTCTGAATCTGGCATTCTTTCAATTAAGGAAAGATTTTTCCCAGTGATGACAGCGGCTGTGGAGATCGCGATTCCAGCGGCGGCGCCGCATGTCGGACATCCATCCTCCGCCCCTGTATATTCAGCTATGACTCGGCCGGCAAATTCCATCATTTCTTCAATATCGACATAGTCCTGAGCTGCTCGCTTAAGCGCATCTGCAACTTCATCACTGACGGCAGAAGCCCCCAGCGCTGTCATTTTTCCACTAGCATTAATGACTTTACGAAGACCGAACTGTGCAAAAATACTCATTGCTTACTCCTCCTATTCTAAAGATATTGGGAATATTGCACCAAAAATCATGGCTCCTAAAATCGCTCCACCTGCTACCGGCTTTTTCCATATATAAAAGATCGCCGCGCCAATTGTTGAACCGATTCCAATTGGAATCGACGCGCTTGCCGCTGAGATGACGATGAGCGGTCCAAGAAAGCGGCCCGATGCATTTCCTGCTCCCATCATGATGTCTGCTCCAAAAGTAGAGTTGGACTGTCCGACTGTTAATTTACGAATCGCTAAAATTGAATAACCGACCAGTGCCCCTAATAGAGCGCCGGTAATTAAAGAAAGAATAAAGTTTTCAACAGGAGCAGTAATTCCCGATGCCAGCAAAATCGCAGGCACACCGATCCCAATACCGGTTTGCAGTGATCCGCCAATATCAAGAATCCCTACAAGCGCACCTTCCAACACTCGGGCGAATAAAAAACTTGCTCCAAAAGCTGCTGCTGCACCGTAGCCAGCTCCTTGAATTCCCGCTTCCAGCATGGCAACAATCGCAACATCATTAAAAGCGCCAATTTTATACACATAATACATATGAGTCCCGGCAAAAATACCTGCCGATAGAAGTGCTACAAAGATTGGAAATGACCAATCTGCATACCAAAATGTTTTATACATATCTTTTTCTAAAGATTCTGTTTGCGTTGTCAATTTACTTCACCTCTAGTCCTAATAGTTTGTGGAAATCTAGCAGCCATTCTGGAGGAGTGATGTACATGCTTTCCAATAGTTGGATATCGAAGCCACGGAAGAATGCGCTTAAAATGAAGAGAACGATGACTGAAATAAGCAATGTCTTCGTCACTTTATTCCAGCCGCTATCATCGACTCCCTTGCCGATTAAGATCCCAAGCACAACGCCTGGTACGGCATTCCCCATAATCAAATGGGCAGCACCACCGAAAATTGTGCCCCAGAAGCCAGAGCGCTTACCAGCGTCTAATGCTGCCAGCCAGAAAATAACCGGCATAACTGGATTGATTAATAAATTCGCTGCCGGCACAAGAACATGGACAGCAATTGCTTGCAATGATTCCGGAATGGCTGACGCCGTCAAATTTAAAAAAGAAACAACCAAAATTCCGATAATTCCGCCTGAGATCGCCATTTTTTTTGGATCATGAAGCGTATCCTCAGGACGTCTGCCTTTTCTCATCAATACTGCCGCTGCCCAGTTCGGAATAATCCGGTGGTCCACATCCTGCGTAAAAGCACCCGCCCCAACAGAGGATGCCCATGCGTTAAAAAAGAAACCTAACCCAAAAGAAAAGTGGGAAGCGGCATCGCCAGCACAGGCATTCAGTTCCCCTAATGTCCGAAATGCCCCCATTCCTTGCGCTTTCGGTGCATGAAACATTCGAGCAGCTCCAGCACCGACGCCAATACCGACAAGAGCACCAATAATAATTGATTTTATTGCTACTTCTATCATTTCCATATGTTTCTCCTCCGCTATTTATCCGCTACTTGCCCATTGCGGAAAATATTATTTACAATACCATCAGGTGATTCGATTTTTTTAAAATCAATGTCTTCAACTTTTAATAGAGTAATCTTCACATCCACATCGATAACGACCTTATAGACACTCCTTTTTCTCGGAAAGAAAAATAGCAAAAAGCGTTCCGTGTACGTATGTTCAATCGCTTCAATCACATCGATGCTCACAGGTTCAATACGGATAATCATTGCTTTAAACTCGTCCATCACCTTTCTCTGAATTTTCCCGAGTGCGGTGTTAATAGCGAGCTCTTTTGACTTTCCCTTACCTTCTACCGAAACCTTAAACTGAACGATCTTCTCCATTCGTTTACCCTTGCACTTTCTTTAAATAGGCTTCCGTAATCCTCTTGCCTAGTTCTTCCGTATCCATAAACCCAAAACCGAGAACTTTTTTGCCTTCATTTATCGCTGTGACTCCTTCTTCAATAGAACGCATGCCATAATGTGCCGGATAGCCGTATTTTGTCTGTGCAGTGATAGCACCAGCTCCACCACTTCCACAGAAAGAAATTCCTAAGTCTGCTTGCTCTGTTTTCATGACATCACCGAGGCGCATATCAGCACCGACTCCAGAAATAACAATGGCTCTCCCTCCTGCAGCTTCAACGCCTTTTGCGACATTTTGTCCTTTTCCTAAGCGATCTCCAATTACAACTACAACTTGATTCATGTTCACATTCCCCCTTATTTCATTGAACCTTCAATTTTTGCTGTTTCAAAATGGATGGAAAGCAGATATTTCTCATCTTCGTGCAAGTGCGGTAATTTCTTGCACACCTTTCCTGCCATTTCAATCGATTGTTTTGACACTTCCTGAAAAAGATTTTTATCAACTGGCTGAATCATTTCCTTATACTTGGAACGATAGACCATTGCTGAAATATGCGATAATAATGAAAGCATTTGCGCATCTGTCATTTTGATCCTTTCTTCCGATAACAGCCTTTCCGTATATTTCATCACTTCCATACATAATTGCGGATTTTCACTTTTCTGGTGTAACTCTAGCATTTTGCCTTCCATTTTCCTTCGTGTATGCCACCTTTCCAGTCTTGATGGTGATATATGGTGTAAGCACTTGATGATAACTCATTTCTTCTCCTTCCGAATCAATAAGGGTAGACATTCCTTCTTCTTTAAGGGCAAATATCGTCACATCAGCGATTGAACCAATCCTAAAAGTCCCCTGCTCCTTTAAATGAAGCGTATCAGCAGCTCTTTTCGTTACGGCGGTGACAATATCTGGCAATGTATACCCTAAGGCGAGAAGCTTGGTCATCGTCGTCATCAGGCTGCCAACTGGATTCGAGTAGTTCTTTTTATAAATATCTGTGCTGATTGTAAATGGGAGATTATAATTGCCCTTAAACTTTCGCATCGTTTTATAACTAAAGCTCGAGGTACCATGTCCAACATCAAAACGCACACCTCTGTCAACAGCACTTCTTGCTTCCGGTATCAATTCTCCCGCTTCATTCAGGATGCCATGCTGCTTTCCGTGGAAAGCATGGGTGACGATATCTCCCTTTAGAAGAAGCGGAAAAATCTCTTGCAAATTAGGTGGAGGGTTTCCGATATGCACCATAATCGGTTTACCAAGTGCATCAGCAAGCTCTCTTGCATGGATTAACGGTTTTATTCCGCTATCCTTCACTACCGAACCGCTCATGCGCGCTTTTAAACCGACAAGACTTTTCTCCTTCTGAAATATCTCTTTTGCTTCTTCCAATGTCATTAACTCTTCTAATCTGGCAAGCTCGGACAGCCCATTACATAGACCTTTCCGTGAAATATTTAAAAAAGCCAATATTTCTGTTCTACTTTTTTCGATTATGCTCTCCTTAAAGACGTGGTAATGATCGTATCCTGCACTACCTGCATCGACAAGAGTGGTAACACCTTGCTCAATGCCGACTAAATCAGGTTCAATTCCAAGTTCAGTGTAATCTTTGAAAACATGCGCATGCAGATCGATAAATCCAGGTGCAACATAGTGATCCGTTGCATCTATGTATTCAATTCCTGCTTCTCCTTGCTCCCTGACCTCTTCCACTGTGGCAAAGACACCGTTTAATATGCCAATCTCTTTTTTGCTAACTGTCGAACTCTCCGGATCGACAACTAAGCCATTTTGAATAATGATTCTCTTACACATACCATCACTTCCATTTTTTCAAGTACTGTATCACTGTAATAATCTCAGCCTCGTGCACATGTAAGTCTTTCTCTTTTAAAATTTGCTGAACACGATGGAACATTTCCTCATCACTATCGAGCATTTGATAATGGGCATATAAGTATTGGTCATATTGCTTATCAAAATAATAGCGATGAACCATTAGAAAAATATGCATCATAAAAGCGTTTTTCCAGTTTTCTTCTTTTTCAATTGGAAAGGCTTCCAATAATGCGTGTGCGACTTCAAAGCCTTTCAAAATAATCTCTTGGCTGAGACTTTCACTATCTTCACTGTTCGTAAAATCATTGTTCTCAAGCAACTGGTTCATTTGATCACCATCTGAACCAATCATTGCCCGCACTTGTTTGCGGATTTCCTCAATATCTCTTTTGACAGGCAGCGGTTCGACCACAATAACAGGTACTGTAGCTTCAACGGGAAAAACACTGATGATTAAGTCTACCTCTTCAGTCTGACAAATTTCTTCCACTTCAAGGAGGGAGCAGTATGATACAATATCGACCGCTGGGATTTCTTTTTCCACCTTGTTTTTGATCAGACGGGCAACACCTCTGCCTGTTGAGCATACATACAGAACCTTTACTTTCTTTTTCGGTTTAAATGTATTTTCATAGGAAACGAGAAAGTGCAAAACGATTAAAGAGCTAAAAGAGTCTTGGGCAATCAATGTATGCTGCTTCACAAATTTGCGACATGCCTCTTGAACGGTTTGAAAAAGAGAAGCATGATTTCTTTTCACTTCGTCCTCCATCGGGTTTATTTCGTTCAAATATAATGAGCCATTTTGAAGCCTTAATGACAAATGTGACAGCAAATTGCTATAGAGCTTCGGGTCTTTTTTATAGTCGATTCCTTCCCGGATGCTCACATATTCAATGATCTTCTTTGTGATCCCAACTACATCCGTTTGTTCCGATGCCTTTTCCATATTTCCAGACACATATAGAAACTCTTCCTCAAGCAATGGCAACTGCATTTCTGCATAGAGCTTTTCCATCACAGATACCAGAAAAAGAGATAGCTCATCTTTATATTGAGTGCGTTCTAATACCCGATAGCTGTTAATCGTATGGCCCAAATTTAACCTTGCAACCGAAAAAGTAAGGCGCAGCAGAAACTTTAATAGATCAGAGAGACGAAGCAAAGGAGCCAAGGAAGGGGAATATAACCCACTCATATGTTTTTCAGCAGTTTCATAAATTTGTTTTAGTGGTCTCTCCAATACGGTACCAATCTCCATTTGCCGCTCTTGTTTTGTAATTCGAGTAGTCATTTTATAAATTTGGTAATCATCTAAACTATTGTAAACAATATGCTCCAGCACAAGTCGCAGTTGAAGCTCGTTACCGATCAGCCGGTAACCTATTCTTGGCTTTCGCTCTAATTCAACATTTGACGATGTTAAAAATTCATCAACATGGTTCAAATCACTCAAAATTGTATTTCTGCTTACTTGAAGCAACTCTGAAAGCTCTGCTGCCGTCTTATAACCATTCGTTAATAATAAGGACAGAATAATCCTTTTCACACGCATCGCTTGATCCGGATAAACTTGAAAACGCTTAAATTGACTCAAAACCCTTCTTAGCTCTGCACGCTTCCGTTCATCGCAATGAATCCAAATACCCTTGCTTGTTTGGGAATTTACGGTCAAGCCCTGAATTTTAAACCACTTTCGTACATTTTCAAGATCATACTTGATCGTTCGCGTACTGACTCCAAACTCCGTCGATAAATCTTTAATCCTAATCGGAGCTTTTATATTTAATAGCTTATTCGTTAACTGAAATTCTCTCGCGCTTAGCATCATTTCACCACTCTACTAGTAGTCGTGCTTCATAATCGATTATTAGCTCCATTATAAGGACATTTTCTAATCGGGAACAGACAAAATTACTTCCCTATCGTTAGTGAAATAATTTGAATATTGGATCAATCCCTCGAGCCGTTTTAAAAAACTCCATATTGTTTTGTCGCCAACCTTATCACCAATACCTGCCAAACTTAAAAACCTTCTACGATACAGTAGAAGGTTTGATTTAATATTAGTAATCTGGTCAAAATCGTACTAAGTTTTCATATTACGAGAAATTTGTTTAATGTTTTCACAGGCTTTGTTATATGTCGGTGTTATCTTTACTTCAACCTTACAGAGCATAATTGAAAGACGTGTGAAACCAGAGCTTTACACGATTGGGTCAAAATGCGGTTTAGCAAAGCACTTTCATTTAAAAAAGTATTATAGCTGACCACAGAAGCTAATAGTCTTTAATTTAGGGATTGTTTTGTATAAAAACAAGGTTCACAGCATCAGCATTCCTTCTTACTTTCAATTCATTGAGCGCGGACAAACTTCACAATATTTAGGCAACCCTGTTGTTAAATAGTAAAAGCAGCACGTATGACGCATTCTCGTGGCTCCATTGTTATCATTCCTCTGCCTCAGCGGAGTATGAAAGCGTGCCACCGGGTTATAAGCTTCTCCAAAATTAGCTCCGTCACTTAGTGCAAGTAGTGCAGCATAATCGGCCTGCGCTTGTTCCTTTTTACAGTTAGGCAGCTCAAGCTCAGCGATTTTTTTCTCAAATAACGAATAAATGCGCACTGCTGTATTTTCCCACAAGATAATAGGTGGCACAGAAGATGCCAATGACAAACTCCTCCACAATGGAGCAAGATGTAATAAAAAAAGCTGAGAGAGCGAACAAAAATACCAGTCCCTCCGTTCCTCAACTGAGTTGCCAATTGCAGGAGTAAAATTACTTGTTTGCAATATAAGACTCGGCTTCCAGTTCTGCTGCTGATTATTATAAAGCCACACATGCTTCAATGAAATATCGAGCGCCTTGTCATAGACGCTCATTGCATATAGAGCTGGCACAACTAAAAGCGCTGCGTAACGTTTTGCAAATTGTGAGGCTGCGACAGCAAGCGATGGCGCTCCGGTAACTGCACATAAGTACTGCAAATATTGAGTACAGTGTTCTTGCTCCAATAATTCCTCTATGCATATAAGTCGGTTTGATGAAGGAGTTTGTTTCATGAGTTCCAAGCAGCTAGCCGATTTCTTTTCTACCATAAGCTGAAAACGACTGGCCAATTCATCGCACTCCTGTTTGGTCAGTAGATTATTTGACATCACGTTCCTCCTCAGCTCCCACTCATAGAATGCGACAGATGACGTCCTTTGCCATAAGGTAGAAAAAGCGGAGTTCCAAAAATTGGATCGCGCAACAGCTCACACTTCATATCAAATACAGCTTCTACCGTGCTAAGCGTCATCACTTTTTCCGGCGCACCTTCGGCGACAACAGTTTGATCTGCTAAGGCGACAATATGATGAGCATAGCGACAAGCAAGATTCAAATCATGCAGTACCATAACAATTGTACAACGATCCCGTAAATTCAATTCATACAATAAATCAAGTATTTCAACTTGATGAGCCATATCCAAATAAGTTGTTGGTTCATCAAGCAATAATATATTCGTATTTTGTGCAAGGATCATGGCGATCCAAGCCCGTTGTCGCTGGCCACCTGACAAGGAATCCACTGTGCGCTCCGCCAGCTCACTCATGCCCGTATCTGCTAATGCTTTATTCACTAAACGCTCATCCTCTTTCGTCCATTGCGACAACAAACTTTGGTGAGGATACCGCCCTTGACGTACAAGATCCTTTACAGTAAGCCCTTCCGGAGCAAGAGGAGCTTGTGGCAAAATCGCAAGCTGCTGGGCTACCTCCTTTGTTGACCATTTCGATATTGCTTTTCCATCCAATAAGACTGCTCCGCCGTCTGGTTTTAATAATCGGCTTATTGCTCTTAGCAAAGTGGATTTACCACAACCGTTCCGTCCAACAAACACCGTAATTTTCTGAGATGGAATTTTCAAATCCAACTCATTAATAATAGGTGATTGTCCGTAGGAAAGTGTTAACGCCCTTGTTTTCAACATCGTCATATGTAACCGCCTCCTTAATTGTTGCGATTGCGAAACAGTAAATAGATAAAGAAAGGGGCTCCAACTGCGGCGGTGAACACGCCCACTGGTATGTCCTTCGGCAAAAATACAGTTCTGGCCAAAGTATCTGCCAACAAAACAATAAGCGAACCCGTTAATGCTGAAGATACCATTAAGCTGCCGTTCGATGCTCCCGTAAGCTTCCGGGCTAAATGCGGCCCAATCAACCCGACAAAACCTACTGCCCCTGCTACTGCAACCGATGATCCTGCTAAAGCCACACTAATAACAAGAAGCACTGCCCGCTGTTGCTGTACAGATGAACCAAGTGCTGCTGCCACATCATCTCCTAGCTCTTGTAATCTCAAGTGCCTGCTGTACATAAATGCCAGTGGAATAAAGACCAATGACCACGGCAATAACGAAAGAACATTGACCCAAGAAGAGCCATAAATACTTCCTGTCATCCAAATATAGGCCTGACTCGCGGAAGCATTTGGGCTTAATGTAATCATGAGCATCGTTAGCGCTCCAGTTATTGCTGAAATTCCGATGCCGATTAAGATTAAACGCACGGGACTAATTCCTTTTTTCCAAGCAAGCATATAGATGAGCAGCGAAATTAGTCCAGCTCCACAAAAGGCAGCTATCGGTAGAAAATGGATGCTCGCTTTACCAGACAACAAGGTAATATAAGCAATTGCTGCAAGCGATCCTCCTCCAGAAATTCCTATAATATCAGGCGAAGCGAGCGGATTTCTAATAATTCCTTGCAAGATGGAACCTGCCACACTGAGCGAAGCGCCCGCAAGCATTGCTACGATAATACGCGGTAGTCTAAGTTCAAAGACGACAAGATTCATTTCAGCATTTGCTAAACCCGCTGCTACACTGGAAAGTTCTGCAAGAGATAACCATTTGCCGCCAGCGCTTAAACTGATGATAAAACTAACAAGAAGCAGAAAGATAAGCACCGCTATCACCATGAGCTCGCTCAAATTGATCAAAAAGCTTACTTTCTCTCGTTTGCTTCGATAGACTCTCTCGTTCATGGTCCTTCCTCCCTTGAACGCAATCCTTTTCTAGCTATGTAGACAAAGAAAGGTGCCCCAATCAATGCCGTCATAATTCCGATAGGTACCTCCCCCGGCATTACAATATAACGTACCGCAATATCAGCAAGCAGCAATAAAATCGCACCAAGGAAGGCACTGTAGGGAATAACCCAGCGATAATCAACCCCTGATAAAAAACGGGCAATATGAGGCATAACTAAGCCAACAAAACCGATCGAGCCGGCAACCGAGACGGCGCTACCTGCCAATGCCACAATCACGGCTGCGGTCACTCCTTTAATGAGCACCGTTTTTTGACCAAGTCCTTTGGCAATATCATCGCCAGAATTAAGAATGGTTAACGGCCGCGCCAGAAACTGTGCAACGAAGAACGCAACGAGCAAGTATGGGAGTACAATCTGCAAATGCTGAAGCTCTCGTCCAGCGATCGAGCCGGCCATCCAGAAAAGCACATCCTGCAGCCCCGATTCATTAAGCACGAGCATCCCTTGGGTAAACGATGAAAACAAAGCAGTAGCCGCAGCTCCTGCAAGCACAATTTTTACTGGCGTCATACCATCGCGACCAAGGGAACCAAGGCTAAAAACGGTCATTGCCGCAACGGCAGCTCCAAGAAAGGCAATCCAAATTAGCGCACTCATCGAATTGATCTGCAAAAAATGAAGCGCGAGTACAATAAAAAAGACCGCGCCAGCATTGATCCCAAAAATGCTCGGCGAGGCAAGCGGATTGCGAGTTAGTCCCTGCATAAGCGCACCTGCCACAGCTAAAGCAGCCCCAACAAGCAATGCAATGACCGCCCGTGGCAATCTCGTTGTACGAACAATCATTTGCTCTATCACTGTGCTATCGTAATGAAACACGGCATCCCAAACAGCTTCCCAAGTAATTTGGGTGGTACCGAGCTTCAAGTTCAAACCAAATGAAACGATGAGCAGGATACTACAGAACAGCAAACCTGCCCACCGCGTGATTGACCGATTCAAAAACGGAATCACAACTTCTCCTCCACTCCAAACCAAATCCTTATTTTTCTAGTTCAAAATACTCATATAAATCCTCAAGCATTAAAGTAGCGGCTATTGGACCCGAACCGTTATTCCAAACTGCCGTATCGACCTCATATACTTTGTTATTTTTTACGGCACGCAAATTTTGCCACAATGGATGCTCCATCCATGATGCACGTAAATCCAGTCTTCCATCATCGCGTGATGTACTCGTCTGGTCAAATAATATATCTGCATCCATTGACGGGATATTTTCCTTCGTCGTCAATTTTACACCCCAAGACTCTCCCTTCTGATTATCGGGACGAGGAATACCCAGTTCGTCCAATACGAGAGCGGCAAATCCGGTATAAACAATTCGGACATGATCAGTACGAAAATCAATCACAGCCACCTCCGTGTCATTCAAACGTTCACGCACTTGCTTCTTAAAATCAGCAACCTTCTCATCCCATTGCTGGAGGAAGCTTGCCTCTTCTTCCTGCTTGTTAAGTGCTTCAGCCGTCAGTTGCAGCGTATCTTTCCAAATATGAACCTCCTCGGTCATCACAGTCGGGGCAATCGCTGAAAGCTGCTCACTTATTTTTTCATGTCGCGTTTTTGAAGCAATGATAACATCTGGCTTTAGTTCAGCAATTTTCTCCAAATCAGGCTGATTTTCATCACCCAAGTTTACAACTCCGTCCATTTGATCGCGAATGTACTCATACCAAGGCTGTTCAATCCATGATTCAACGGCAGCAACCGGTTTGACCCCGAGAGCCAACGCCGCATCTGTTGCTCCCTGAAATAAAGTAACAGCACGCTGTGGTGTTCCTTCAATATCGGTTGTCCCCATTGCATGAGTGATTGTACGCATCTGTCCATCCTGTGAACCACTTTGTTCAGTAGCCTCAACCTGGCTAACGGCCGTTGCTTGCTCTTCCTTTTCTTGCTGATTTTTAGATGTATTCGTTTCCCCTGCCCCACAAGCGACAAGCATGATTATGGTTAGCAGCATAATGAATACCGTTCCTATTTTTTGCATTTTGGTAACTCTCCCTTTGTTAATTAATTTCTCTCATTAAATTAAATGATAACGAGAATCATTATTAATGATAAAACATAGTCAAGCTCAAATACATGAACATTTCTGACATTTTGGTCCATTATGCTGCATGTTCCAATTTTTTTTCGAAAAAAAACCAACTTATGTCAATGCAAAAGTTGGCCAAAAAAGTTTACACAAAATAAGCAATATAATTAAGAAATAATTCCGCGTTTTATGGCATCCAGTAGCAAATTATGCGACCAAGGATTATAACTCGTATATAAATGACCGCTGGCAATTAAACTAAATGTTTTTCCTTGTCGCACCGCTGGCAATTGTCTCCATTGCTGTCTTGCCAACAACCTTCCAAGTTCATTTGTAAGCTTAATCTTCGATAATGATTTTCCATCATATTGGAAGCTAACCAACACAATTCGTTCAGCAGCATAGGTTGTTACAAGTTGCTGTAGGGACACTTGTTGATAATGCGAAATCTTCTCTACACCTTCTGGCATCTGCAATCCCAAATCATGATAGAGGACCGAACCAAGATTACGTTGACCATAAATGTACAATTCGCCAGCCGCATTTATACCAAGAAGCAAAATACGCTCTGAACCCACTTTGTTGCGAAGCACGCTGCGCAGTTGCAGCGCCTTATCCTCATAACGGTCCAACCAATTGTTAGCTTCATGCTGTTTATTCACAGCACGGGCAATTTCCTGAAAATGATGACGCCATTCCTGCGCAAAGTCCAGCTTGAGCGTCGGGGCAATTTGATTTAATTGCCGCAGACGCGGAGACAGTTTCTCATCACGATTTCCTCTCGTAACGATGATCTCTGGCTTTGCGTCGTTCAGCTTGTCCATTTCTGGATTAAATTGACCAATCGGGACAACTTGATCCAAGTGCCTTTTTACTTGAAATGCACAATTAAGCACAGCCGCATATGGCGTTATACCGAGCGCTAGCAAATGACCTGTCGTAAGATGATTTAAGGAAGCGATTTTTTCGGTGTTCCTTATACGTTTTACATATAGAGAAGGTGCCAAACCCACCTGTGATTTAAATCTGCGGCTAAAATAAAATTCATCGCTAAAACCTAAATCATAGGCAATCATTTTGGCAGGCTCTATTCCACGTAGCAAACGGCTTTTAGCATAACGAATCCTAATATTAGTCAAATAACGCATTGGACTGCATGCAAACTGCTTTTTAAAAGCTCTAGTATAGTAATCTGGATGCAATCCAGCTATCGTCGCTAGCTGTTCTCTAGTAATGACTTCATTAAAATGCTCCTCCATAAAAACAACCGTTTCCTGAAGCCGTTCAACCAAGGTTTGACGCACTACTTCACCCGAAGCGATCTCATCGTCATTTTTTCGCTCTGTCATCGACGTTTCCCTCTTTCCATAAAACCATAAATGATAATGATTATCAATATCATTTTATACAAAAACGGGCAAAGGTTCAAGATCAAGACTTCTATCTTTCCTCATGTTCCTTTCAATCTCTCACCAAATCGCCGTCATTGGTGAAAGCTCATTAAACGATTTTCTATTAGATGCAAATGAGAGCAAAATTTGTAATTCTTAAATAAACTTCCATGATTTATCAAATCATCTTTTTAAAGAACTTATTTTAACTTCATATTTATTTCCATATGTTCTTGGTGATGGAATTTCTTCCTTTGGTCCATAATATAACAGTTTAAACTCGTCATCCTTATACTGAATAACAAAAAGATCATCGAACTGGTCAAATGTATTTTTATTTATCGATATAAAACTATTATCCTGTGCAGTTGTTTTAACACTAATTCTTCGTCCGTCCTTAATGACATCAAAGCCATGTTGATTGGTCACTCTTGCAAGCTCACCATTCGTGTAAAGAACACAGTAAAATTCGCCTAAACGACCGATAAGATGCCTTAGTTCAGTTGCCTTGCATCCTAGAACATTCATTTCAAATCGAAGCATTTCCATGTAATTTTCATATAGCTTCTGTATTTGCGAAATTCCTATTGTTCTTTGTTCACTGATTTGTTTGTTTGGATAAAGAATTAGTTTCCCATTGTCCCATTCTCCCACAACCGCTTCATAATCTGCTCCTTTTGGCTTGTGAAAGATGAGTCCTGTATATGGATAGTTTTCACCTACATACCTATAAGTACTTCTGTTGATATAAACAAACAGATGTTTATTAAAAATTGCCCCTTTGTTATAACGGTTGTAACAATAATCTGAAAGAATAATGCTACTCGGATTTGTATTATATTTTGTTATTAATCTATCTCTTATCTCTGCAAACGTAAAGGTATCTCCCATTCTTTCTCTAAGAGCTTCTTTAAGTTGTTCATAAATAGTCAGCAAAGCACTCACCTCATTAATGTGAAATTTTAGGAATCTTTTATATAGGACAAATTTGCATCAATCTGCTCCCTTTGTCTCGAAAATAACACAATTGTTATGAAAAAAAAGTAAAATTACCGCAGTGATTTTTTTACATCTTTTAACTATTTTTAGATTCAAATACTGAAGCTTATCTAACGTAATCACAAGCACTAGATTGGCTTTAGTTACTTATGCTAATTGAGCGTTGTTCAATCTCAACTTTTCCTCTCTTTAGAACATAATAGAAAGCCACTTAATTATCGTGAGGAACAGCGGTTTTACTTTTCATTTTAACAAGTATAGATATGTTTAAATAATACCGTTTTGCAGTTTTAAATTTTAGCAATTTGGCAATAATGGTTTGTTAGAAAAAATTTAAACCACCAGTTTACACTGATGGTTTGATGATAGTGTTCGTTCATTATTAGACAGTTCTTAAATTAAGTTTTTTTTGGATTATTCCATGAAACAAAGATTTCCCACGAAATGAGCCAAAAATCAACAAAGCTAAATGGAAGATTCTTTCTTTTCGCTCATTCCTTCGTTATTTTTTGCACTGCCTCTTCAATTTCTTCTATTGTCCTGCCAATGCCAGACTCAACTGCTGCAACATAGGCTCCTTCCAATATTGGTGCATTAATGACTTTTACATGATCATATCCGCACAGCTCTATCGCTAGCTCCGCATTCATCTTAGCACTGCCCAAATCATAAAATAAGAGTACCCCTTTTTCACTATATGCCCGCTCAATTGCATTGTTTATCTTCTCTACACTAGTGCCGATCTCATCATCTTCTGTTCCACCTGCTATTTCAATTGGAACATTATGAACGACCTGCTGGATAATTTCTTGTATACCCGCTACCACTTTGGAGCTATGGGAAATAAGAACAATTCCGACATTTGCCATCTCATTCCTCCCCTTCTTTTAAGACCTCTGCTAATGAAGCGAATAAATAATGGGAGGAGACAGAACCTGGATCAAGATGACCGATGGAACGCTCTTTTAAATATGCTGCACGTCCCTTTTTCGCCATTACATCTTTTGTCGACTCCATCGCATTTCTGGATATTTCTTCTAACGAGAAACTTTCTACAACATTTTCATTCTTAAAAAGCTCAACAACTGGCGTCCATACGTCAACAAGCGTTTTATCACCTAGTTGGGCTTTGCCTCTTTGCAAAATACCGTTAAGCGCATCTTCAAGAGCATTTTCTAAAGCTTGTTTATCCATTGCTTCTTTTCCTTTTACGGACACCGACATTTTTAGGAAAGCGGTACCGTACAATGGACCTGATGCTCCACCTACCTTTGATAACAGCGTCATGGCAACATCCTTTAATAAATCCTCTACAGAATTATAAGATGTACTCGTGATTTTCCCGATTACTTCCTGAAAACCACGGGACATGTTAATCCCGTGATCACCATCACCAATTGCTTGATCTAGTGAGGTTAAGTATTCTTTATTTTTTTGAATCTTTTCATTCGTTTTTTCCAGCCAGTTTATCACTTCTTGAATGCCTAATTTCATCGCTCTTCCTCCCATTTACTAGTTGCGAAATGCTGGAGCTTGTGATTCCGCATTAAGCAGCTCTTTTAATTCATCATCAAGTTTTAAGAGGGTCACTGAGCAGCCAGCCATCTCCAACGAAGTCATATATTCACCAACAAAGGTTTTATAAATTTCGATCCCTTTTTCCTTTAGGATTTCATTTACTTTTCCGTTCACGATATAAAGCTCCATTTCAGGTGTTGAGCCAAGGCCATTGATCATCACCGCTACTTCATCACCACTGTGTAAGTTCATATCATCTAAAACCTTTTGTGTTAACTCTGTCGCAATCTCATCTGCTGTCGTGATCGCTTTTCGCTCTGTTCCCGGTTCTCCGTGGATGCCCATTCCTACTTCCATTTCATTGTCAGCCAGTTCAAAGCTTGGCTTTCCAGCGGCAGGAACTGTGCATGGACTTAACGCCATCCCCATTGAACGAACATTCGCAACCACCTTTTCAGCAATAGCCTTTACCTCTTGCAGTGAGCCACCAGCCTCAGCTTTTGCACCAGCAATTTTATGAACAAAAATTGTACCAGCAATCCCTCTGCGTCCAGTAGTAAAGGAACTATCCTCTACCGCAACATCATCATTGACAATCACCTGTTCCACTTCAATTCCATCTGCTTGCGCTAATTCAGCAGCCATTTCAAAATTCATAACGTCGCCAGTATAGTTTTTAATGATTAAAAATACACCAGCACCACCATCTACTGCTTTAATCGCTTCATAAACTTGATCAGGAGTCGGTGAAGTAAATACTTCCCCACACACCGCTGCATCTAACATCCCTTTTCCAACATAACCTGCATGGGCAGGCTCATGTCCACTGCCTCCACCACTAACCAAACCAACTTTTCCAGTTGTCGGAGCATCCTTCCTCACAATTACTGTTGTATTTGGCACCTGTTTGAAACTGTTTGGATAAGCAGATACTAATCCTTTCAGCATATCTTGTACTACCAAATTAGGGTCATTAATAATCTTTTTCATTATTATCCTCTCCTTTGATAACTGCAGGCTAAGTTACCATTTTTATGAAAACCCTTTCAATAACTTCATTCTATTACAAAAGTGAGAGAAGAACTACTTTAAAATTCATACTTTTTATGAAATAAAAGTGAAAACTTTAATTGCTGGAGGTTCTGGTTAACAATCATACGAGGAGAAACGTTTATTATCCTGTTCCAAAAAACTCGGTTGCTAGTTTAATAGTTTCTTCCTTTTCAGGCATTACATATGGTTCACTTTGACTTTAATGTCGAAAAACGAAGCTATCTTCCCTAAACAAAAAAGACGGCGAGTGAAGTTAGCATCATACTCATGCAAACATCACAGGCCGCTTTAAAGGCTTTAGACAAAGAATAATCGTTAAAGGCTCTCTACAACTCGTTACTTATCCCGTAAAATAACTGTTCTTAACGGACCATACCAATGGACTTCAAGCCCAAATTCTTCGGAAAAGAAACGGATCGGAACCATAAAACGCTCATCTTTAATATATGGCGCAATATCAAGCTCTTTCGTGTATGTCTCGTTGCCCTTTACAACTTTCATCGTTCGGCTTCCTACCCTCATTTCAATTGAGGTATTTCCTTTTTCCAGAGTAACAGTTTGCTTTTGATAATTACTCGTATAACCAAAAGCTTCAACAACAGCACGAACTGGGACCATCGTCCGGCTGTTATTTTTCAGTTCAGGCTGAGTATCAAATAATATCAGCTTCTGACCGTAAACAACCTTGATCTCATTATTTCGTGGAAGCTCAGGCAATTGATACAGGGACCATTTTTTAATAAGATTATTTCCTGAATCGGCAATGTAAACCTCACCATTCTCATTAACAGCAACATCGGTCGGCTCATAAAATCGGTTCTGACCATTTATACCATCCCGATCTCCTGCTTCTCCTCGCTCGCTGCCGGCAAGTGTCATCACAGTACCTTTAAACAAATAGCGGATCGCATGATTGCGACTATCTGCAATAACAACGCCTCCCTCAGCCGTCACTGCTAACCCTTTTGGTCCATTGAAACGCGCTGTCTGTGACGCTCCATCAACAAAGGCACCTTCAGCAAACTGCTCTTGTCCTCTTTGTGCCTTCTTTACCGCTGCAATATCACCGGCAACAGTGCTCACCTTATTGGTTGTAAAATTAAGATAACGAATGAGATGGTTACCTGTATCACTAACATAAAGATTTCCCGCTGCATCCAACGCCAAGCCGGATGGTTCATTAAATTTTGCCTTCGTTAGCGCACCATCTGCGTAATCACCTGCTAATAAAGGGACACCCTCTACCGCTTCGATATAACGCGCTGAAGCCGCAGTCAACGTTTCCACTTCTCCTGCGACGATTCGTCTAATGAGATGATTACCACTGTCAGCTACATAAATGGTTCCATCCTTAGCAACAGCAACATCGGCAGGATGATTAAAACGAGCCTTTTTACCGGATCCATCACGACTACCAGCAATGCCATCACCGGCTAACGTCGTCACTTCTCCTTCTGGAGATATACGCCGGATCGCATGATTATTTGTATCAGCTACATATACAGAGCCATCTTCTGAGACAGCGATTCCCTGTGGACGCTGGAACGCCGCTTCCTTAGCTGTCCCATCTAACAAAGCCCCAACTGGCAGACCAAAACCGTCGACTGGCAATCCTTCAATTCCAGCATACGTTGTCACCTGCTCTCCTTTTACACGCTTGATTAACTGATTGCGTGTGTCAGCAACAAGCAGTGTTCCATCGGGCGAGAAAGCTATTCCTTGAGGCATTCTTACTCCTGCCTCAAGCAACTGCCCATTTTCATGTGTATACTGTCCACTCCCAAGATAGGTGGCAACATCTGAAAGAAGAGCACCATCCTCACCATAAATTGCCTTAGGGGCAGCCACTACACTTCCACCGCTTCCCAGCCATACGATTGCCAGAAGCAAAAAGATTTTTATTCTCTTTACCATCGTTCTCCCTCCCAACTTCCATAGAATTTCTTCAGCCACATATTAACCTAATTGCAAACGTAAATTGTACGTCATATTTGTCCAAGTGAAAATTGACTAGAATGTCGACACAACTCGTCTACTCTCTTCACCGGTCATGTCCCTCTTCTTACAAGTGAAAGTCATTTTCAGCTTCTTTCTTCCCTAATCATTTCATCCCAGCCATCTAACTCTACTTATACCGAAAAAGAGCAGCTTGCATAGAAGATTCCACTTGTTCAACATAGAAAACCCCATATGTTCCGTTAAAATCTTCAATCTCTGCACTTGCTATTCCATTCTCAACTGTCGTCGGTATATATATCCATTCTCCATCATCAATTTGTTGGAAGATCCCTACTTCACCTGCATTAGCTCCGTCAGTTACATCGAAATTCAGCTTTACAGTCGCTCCTCCTATTTCAAACTGTCTGAAGGTCAATACTGCTCCTGCAGGTTCAAGACCAGTCACTGTTCGTTCCTCATCTGTAAAATCAAACACTGTAACATTTGTCTCACTTCCATACGGCACCTCTTCGAGCCCTATCACTTCAATTGAACCGTCACGCAATGGAATCACTGTCTGCTCAAGACTCAGTTCAATCACTTCCCCATACGGGACATACACGAAGACATCAAGTACGACTTCTCCTCCGCCAACAATCGTGCCGCTGAGTGTATAGTGACCATACTTCGATGTATCCAAATCGCCATCCCATTGTACTGATACCTCACGTGTCGTGCCATTACTCATTCTTACCTCGACAGTCGCAGGAGGAGTAAAAATTTCACCCGTTTCAATCTTCACCGGCTCTGGTTGGGTAATATCAACAATAGTTGGGGGCGGAGATGGCGGAGTGCTTCCTCCCCCTGAACCACCACTTGGCGGGCTTGATGGTGGCGGTGGCACTGGCGATTGTCGTTGCTCCCGCTCCTGTTGAGCCTGCTCCCGTTCCTCTGTACGTTGTCGCTGCGAGTTTTCAAAGCGCATTCGTTCTGCTTCTGACAACTGTTCGAGGTAACGATTGACTGCGTTATTTTGCGCTTCCTCTAGTGCCTGCCGGTTTGCTTCCTCCTGTTGACGGAGTTGCTCCTGCACTCTTTCTAATAGTTCTCTGTTTTGCTGCTCATACTGTGCCTTCTGTTGCTCCCGTTGTTCCTGCTGCTCCCTTTTTTGCTGATTCAGGCGCTCCCGTTCTTCCAGCGCCTGCCTTGCCCCTTCGCCTCTAGGGTCCTCCAATGGCGGAATGCTACCGAGATCAATTCTGGGAACAGTTCCTTGCCTATTGATTTCCTCAATCAGTTGCTCTGCACGTTCTCTATTTACTGTTCCACTTTCCAATGTTCGTTTTACGATATTCTCGATAAGGTTATCTATATTTTGCAGGATTCTGTCAACATCCTCGGGGTCCTCTCCGTTTTCATTCATCTCAAACCATTGCTGGGCAGCATAGCCTTTTAATATTTCCTGCCTCATCTGTTCATTTTCCTGCTCAATTCTTTCCTTATTCTCTAACATCTTGTGAATAATTTCATCATTCATTTGGCCAGTAAGCTCGTTAAGATCCAGTGGTGTAACAACTCCTGACGTCCCCTGTGAAACGTCCGTGTACAAGTCAACCTGTTGCCCAGGCAGCACTCTTAACGGTGGCGTAGAAGACTGGCGCGGCGACCCCGTATTAACCACTCCTGAATAAACATAAACAGATGGAAGCCCCGTAACCGGATCAATAGAGATTGAAAAATGAGTTCCCCGCGCAGAAATAGCTGCTGCCGGGTTGACAATTTCAAATGTATCGGCCGATTCATATAACGGTTCCACCTCTGCATAAGCCGCTCCTGCCAGCACACGCAACCTCGTTTGTTTTACACCATTTCTTTCAGAAAGCGTTTCAGCAAACAATTCCGTATTTCCAATCAAAACAAGGGAATCGTCACGATCCGTACTGCTGATTACCACCGAGGAACCCTCACCAGTACGGAGCCTATCCCCCTCTTGAAAAACTGTTCCTTGATATGCTAATATTTCCTTTACCCCAGCCGCCTTCTGAATGAAGACATCACCCACAATGCTGTCAACAATAAAAAAACGCTCTCCCTTATCGGTAGCAAAACCCGCTGGTACCATACTAAAAAAGATAAGGAAAAAGACTAGCGACCTAATAAAACCACTTACAAAATGATTTCCTGCTTTACCTTGCATACGTTTTACCCCTCTCAGAAATTTCTGATATTTAACACCAAAAAGGTTTTTCTCCCTCCCCTTATGTAGTCAAGCGCTAAATAAAAACAGCCTTGAACCTTTTGATTTGTTCATTCTTATCAGTTGTCATCTGGAAATATTGTTAATCAATCCTTTCTATTTTTATATTTCACGCTACAAAACTACACCATCCCACTCGCATTCAATAGCCTTTTTCCTGAACTCTCTTAACTTTTATTTAAGTGCTAGAGTCGATAAAGCCATACTATTCTTAATTATATTTCTATCTTTTCTCACAATGATAGTAGACACTTTTATGTGTACCTTATATGCTACAAAAATTGGATCGCAGACCTTCTGAACTTAAACTGAAGAATTTAAACTTAGCGATCAGCGTGCTCATTCCCCCTAAAATAAAGGAAGTGGAACAAAATAGTTCGTTTTGCTCTACTTCCTTTATTATTTTTGATAGGTATTCAGTAAGTAGCGTGCGGATAGCTACTACTTTCAAAATCTTGTGAACTCATTCCACAATTCCTAACTCGACATCGCCCTTGGCGAGACTCGTAATGGGAATTGATCAGCTCCATAGCTAACAGTTTCTGCAATTCTTTACTCGGCTGCTACCTGAGTTTGTCCTCATAAGCCCTTCATGCGGACACGCTTCGCTCTTTTTTAGCTTTCTCTGTCCTCATGAACTCAAACTACGTTCATTACCAGCTTCCCCTATTCTCTTGAACCGTTCTATGAGGACAAACGATATCCTATTCTGCCCCAGCTTGTTCTCCATGGATCAGTAGAATCGAAACTATGACAAACTAAAAAAAGGAGATTACGAATCTCCCCTTTACCCGCTTCAAGATTAGCCATTATTTTCATCATCGCCTAATCATTTCTAAAGTTAGTTAAATATAAACCTACTACACCTCGCAATTACCATCTTGCCGTTACCATTTTTCTTCTTGTGTAAAATTCTACCCCATCCGATCCGTTAGCATGTAGGTCTCCATAGAAAGAGTTTTTCCAGCCAGAGAATGGGAAGAATGCCATCGGTGCAGGTACTCCAATATTTACTCCGAGCATTCCCACCTCAATATTCTCCCTAAAATACCGAACATTATGACCACTTTGCGTAAAAATACATGCCCCATTGCCGAAATCAGATTTGTTTGTTAAGGCAATGGCTGCCTCTAGACTTTCCACTCTAACAATTGATAGGACTGGTGCAAATATTTCTTCCTTCCAAATAGTCATATCAGTCGTTACATGATCAAAGATCGTTGGTCCTATAAAATAGCCATCATGATGGTACGCTTCATCTTTACTTCCATCGCGGACTAATTGTGCCCCTTCAGAAACACCTAATCGTATATAATTTTCTGTTCGATTTTTATGCTCAGGACGAATCACTGGTCCTAAAAATACATCCTCCTCTAAACCATCACCTATTCTAATTTCATCTGCACAATCCTTTAATTTTTTCACGAGTGGCTCCACCACTTCACCTACCGCTACAACGACTGAACAAGCCATACATCTTTCTCCTGCTGATCCATAAGCGGCGCCTATAATCTCCTTCACAGCTGCATCTAAATCTGCATCAGGTAACACGATTGAATGATTTTTTGCTCCTGCTAATGCTTGAACTCTCTTTCCGTTCGCACTTGCTTCTTTATATACATATTCCGCTACTGGTTGTGACCCTACAAATGAAATAGCCGGGACATCTTCATGTTGTAATAGACTATTTACCACATCATGGGCACCATGTACAATATTGAGGACACCATCTGGTAAACCTGCCTCCTTAAATAATTCCGCTAATCGATTAGCTAATAGTGGTGTACGTTCACTAGGCTTTAATACGAATGTATTTCCTAAAGCAATCGCTAATGGGAACATCCAACATGGTACCATCATTGGAAAATTAAAAGGAGTAATTCCTCCTACCACTCCAACTGGATAGCGATACATTCCAGATTCCATGTTCGTTGCAATATCAGGTAACTGCTTCCCCATCATCAGGCTCGGTGCTCCTGCGGCAAATTCAACACATTCGATACCTCTTTGTACTTCTCCATATGCATCTTTATAGGTTTTCCCATTTTCTATAGTGATTAGTTTTGCAAGATTACTCCAGTTATCCATTAATAATTGTTGATACTTAAAGAGGATTCTTGCTCGTTTCGGAACCGGTGTCTTGCTCCAAATTTTAAAAGCTTCCTTTGCAGCTGATACAGCATGATGGACATCTTCTTTAGTAAATATAGGTACTTGTGCTATTTCTTCTCCTGTTGCAGGGTTAGGGACAGAAAGATACTGTGTAGCACAGCTTTCTTTCCATTCCCCATTAATAAAATTCTTTAATTTACCCGTCATTTACTTTCACCTCTTTACTTTTCCTTGAGTATTACGAGTTTGCTTGAAATACCTTTTTTAACACATTGACGATGAAATTTAGATCCTCATCTGTACTGGATAATGGCGGACAAATCGTTAAAATATTGTTAAAGCCTGCAACGGTATCTCCATTCTTTCCGATAATTAATCCTAAATCCCTGCACTCTTTTATGATTTTACTTACCCTTGTAGGGTTTGCTGGCTCCTTCGTTTCTTTATGCTCGACTATTTCGATTCCCATTAAAAATCCTTTATGGCGAATGTCTCCAACATGTGGATGGTTCTCTAACTCTTGTAATCCTTTATATAATTTATCTCCAAGCACTGCCGATCTTGCCACTAAGTTTTCTTTTTCCATAATTTCAATATTCTTTATTGCTAACGCACAGGCAGCTGGGTTTCCTCCAAATGTATTAATATGTCTAAAATGGCTGGTTTCATTACTGGACTTAAAAGCTTCATATATTTCCTTTCTTACGGCTGTGACTGACAATGGAAGATATGCACTTGTAATCCCTTTAGCCATCGTAATAATATCCGGCTTTATACCATAATGCATAAACCCAAACATTTTACCTGTTCTTCCAAACCCACAAATGACCTCATCCATGATCAGTAATACATCGTGCTTTTGGCAAATTTCATATACTTTCTCAACATAGCACTTATGTGGGATTAACATCCCCCCTCCTGTTATAATTGGCTCCATAATGAGCCCGGCGATGGTCTCTTTTTGCTCCCATATGATTTTCTGTTCGAGTTCTTCCGCACATTTCAAATTATATTCTTCTACAGATAGCTCTTTAGGCCTTCTAAAATTATCGGGAGGAGCAACGTGAAGGAAACCGGATGATAATGGTTCGTATTTATATTTTCTCAACGCTTGACCAGTTGCGGACAGTGCCCCCATTGAACTACCATGATAGGCTCGATACCGTGAAATAAACTTATATTTTGAAGGAGTTCCTTTTTCAGCATGATATTGACGCACTAGTTTAAATGCAACTTCATTTGCATCCGATCCACTATTACCATAGAAGAATACATAGTCATCATCTAAATATTTATTCAATTTTTCAGCTAGTTCAATGGCAGGTACATGACTTTGTGTCATCGGAAAATACGCCATTTTTTTTAATTGTTCATATGCTGCAATTGCTAATTCTTCCCTTCCATAACCTACATTTACACACCATAATCCTGACATACCGTCTAAATATTTATGGCCATGATGATCGGTAATCCAAGACCCTTGCCCTTCATATGCAATTAGCGGTGAATGATTTTCTGTATACGGAGTAATATGATGCCAAATGTTCTTCTTGTCTTTCTCTTCCAATGACATGCTATTCTCTTTCACAATATCACTCATCTCATTTTCAGCTCCAATCGAATGATTTTACACTTTGTAATGTGTTTAAGTAGCGCCCGTTCTATGAACTGACTCTTATCACGACACGGTCTACTTTCCATTGACACAAAGGAATGTCTATTTAATAATAAATTTACAGACTATTTGTACTTTTTTCACTTTACACATTGTTAAATCTTATCCATTTTCCTTAGACAAACGGGAGGGATTGCTGTTGAAAAACAATTTTAGTCTTACTGTTCGGGATGTACTAAACAGAGAAACATTCCGATATGCGAAGCTACTTGCAGGGGAAGGTGGTTTGGATAAACAAATCAAATGGGCCCATATACTTGAAACGAAAGACTTTGAGTCTTTATTAAATGGAGGAGAATTAATACTTACTACCGGTTTAGGACTAGAACTTGATTCCTCAAGCAATCATAAAACATACGAGCTACTCATGAAAAAGAATGTGAGCTGTCTTTGTATAGAAAAAGGCTCTTACTTTCATACCCTTTCTCCAGAAATTAAACAGTTAGCGGATCAAGATGATTTCCCAATTATCATTTTTGAGAAAGTCGTTAAGTTTGTCGACATTACACTAGATTTACATACATTAATCATCAATCAACACTACCAGATGTTAAATCAACTGAATGAAATCGCAAAAGAATTTACAAATTTATCACTCACTCATAATGGAACACTGAAAATTTTGCAAAGATTATCAAACTACCTTCACAAAAAGGTCATCTTTATGTCTAAAGATGAACAAAGCTTTCACTATCCGCCGGAAACCAAACATTTCAACAATCTCTTACAATCGAACTATGATAAATTACAACAAGTGAAAGAGCCTGAGATAAAAACCATTGAAAACCAAGATATTCTTATTTACCCTTGTATTGGTTTAGGACAAGTATGGGGTCATTTATGCCTTGAAGTTGCTTCTAAAGATGATAATGAGTTCACCCTATCTGTTCTAGATCGTTGCGCTTCTGCAATCGCACAAATTTTATTACGAAATCGAACGATAGAGGAAAGAAAACTTAATCAAGAAGATGAAGTGGTTCAAAACTGCATTCAAGAAAAAAAATATCCAATTGAAGAATTAATGACTCTTTTTCCATTTCCCAATCATTTTAAAAATGATTATCAATTTAGAACGATTGTTATCCAAACCGATTTCGAGAAGTTGGTTACATCGACAAATGAGTGGGAAGAATTAAAACTACAATTATCTCTTTCGATTAGAACGTTGTTCTCTCAACAAAATTTCGTGCCTATTATTTCTGTTAGAAAAAATCAAATTGTAATAATTTGTTTTTCGCAAACAAAAGAAACCATTGCTGAAAACAAAAACAAATTACGGCATCTAAGTAAAAAAATCATTTCCCTACTATCTGGAAAACAACAACAGAGAAACACTTTTGGCATTAGCCGATTGGATACAGACATTTCCTTACTTAAAAACTCTTTTTCAGACGCAAAGAAAAGTATAAGGTTGCAAGAGGCCAACCTCATTTCTTCTCCATTTTATGAAGATATCGGCATTCATCATCTTTTCTTTCAGCTAAAGGATAAAGACGAATTAACAGCTTTTATAGACCAACATATTGGTCCTTTAATTAATTACGATAAAGAGAATGACAGTGATTTACTCCGCACTCTTTCAACTTATTTAGATTGCCTCGGTTCAAAAAAAGAAGCGGCCGAACAATTATTCATTGTTAGACAAACCCTTTACCATCGGTTAGAAAAAATTCAGCAATTACTTGGCAACGACCTATTGGAGCCAGCAAGTCGCTCAGCGATTGAAGTTGCCATAAAAGCGCATTACTTCCAACATAGTAAAGCGACGTAATCTACCAAATCTGACTCTAAACGCATGCCATTTATCCACAGGCATGCGTTCAATCATTTCTCACGTCTAAAACACGTTTATAAATGGTATACTGCCAGAATCTAAGACAGAACATCTGTTTATTTGTCATACCTTAAAGCAACATTTTTCAATTGTGTATAATTTCTTAATGCTTCAAGCCCTTTTTCTCTGCCAAAGCCACTCTTTTTGTATCCACCAAATGGCATTTGGATGCCACCGCCTGCACCATAATTATTGATAAAGACTTGGCCACTGCGGACTTTATTGGCTAGTCTATGGGCTCGCTTCACATCATTTGTCCAGATCCCCGTCACCAATCCGTATTCCGTATTATTGGCAAGCTCAAGCGCTTCTTCCTCTGTTTCAAAACTAAAAACAGATAATACAGGTCCGAAAATCTCTTCCTGAGCCAATTTACAGTCTGGATCGATATGATCCAATACCGTTGGAGCGAAGTACCATCCGCCTTCACAACCTTCTATCTCCACTGCTGTTCCCCCTGTTAATATCGTAATTCCTTCGGCTTTTGCAGTTTCAATAAAAGATTCAATTCTCTCAAATTGCTTTTGTGATAAGATTGGACCGATATCTGGATCGGCCACACCTGGACCGACTTTTAGCTCTTTCATTCGACGAGCCACTTTAGCTACAAACTGATCTTTAACTGACGCTTCTACCAAAAGTCTTGAGCCAGCCGAACAAGTTTGGCCTGCATTTTGAATAATGGACTTAACTACCCATTCAATCGCGGCTTCTTCGTCACAGTCGCTAAAAACGATATTGGGCGATTTTCCGCCAAGTTCAAGCGTTACCGGAACGATGTTTTCTGCTGCAGCTTTCATCACAGTCATCCCTGTTGCTACAGAACCTGTAAAAGTAATATGATTGATGTCATGGTGTTTACACAATGCTGCTCCTGCCTCATATCCATAGCCTGTAATAATGTTCAAGATCCCTTTCGGCAGCTTCGTTTCTGAGAAAATTTCTGCTAGCTTTAGGGCCGTTAATGGTGTATCCTCTGCTGGCTTTACAACACAAGCATTGCCCGTTGCGATTGCTGCTGCAACACTTCTTGAAATAATCTGGATTGGATAATTCCACGGGATGATATGTGCCGTCACGCCTATTGGCTCCCGAACTGTATAATCGATGATCCCATATTCAATCGGGATCGTTTCTCCTAAAATTTTGTCTGCCATTCCCGAATAGTATTCAAAATACCTTGCAGCGGCCTCTACATCCACATATGCTTGAGAAAGGGGTTTTCCCACATCAATCGCTTCCAACTGCGCCAATTCATCTTTAATTTCACGTATTTTAGCTGCCACCTCTAACAATACGTATCCTCTTTCATGTGGACGAAAGTTTTGCAGCCATCCTTCTGATTCAAAAGCCATCCGAGCCGAACGAACCGCATGATCAATATCCTCTTTGTTCCCCATTGGTACTTTAGCGATTTCATCACCAGTTGAAGGGTTTATAACCGTGATCGTCTTTCCAGAGATGCTGTCTACCCACTCCCCATTTACGTACATTTTTAACATTTTCACGTCTACATGCTCCCTTCCAAAAACACTTTGTCCAATCAGGCTTTGTTTCATGCAAGTTTAAAGACCCCTTCCACCATCTACATGCAAGACGGTTCCTGTGACCATCCGCGCTTCATCGGAGCATAAATATACTGCTGCATTAGCAATATCAATAGGTTCGATCAGCTTGCCTAAAGGAACACTTTGCTTAAATACATCATCTTTCATTCTTTCTATATCTGCTCCCACAGCAGCAAACTGTCCAAGCATTTGCGTATCACTTGGTCCTGGATGGATAACATTTACTCTCACATTTTTCGGTGCCAATTCAATCGCTAATGCTTGAGAAAATGCAACAGTTGCTCCTTTAGATGCTATGTAAGAACTTAAACCAGGTCGGGGCCGGACTGCTGAGATCGATGCTACATTTACGATAACTCCTTCACATTCGGCAAATGCTCGAACCACTGCACGATTAATCAAAAAAACCGCCGTCGTGTTAATAGCGATTATGCGATTCCACTCATCAATTGTTACTTCCTCAACTGGTGTTGATTTTTGAGCAATCCCTGCCATATGTACGAGACCGTCCAATTTGCCAAATGTAGCAATGGTTTGAGCTGTAACATGGTCTACATCTTTCTCATTCGTCAGATCCCCTTCTACAGTCAAAAGTTGTTTGTTCTGCTTAAAAGGCTCAGAAAATGAAAGGTCACAAGCCACTATATTAGCTCCTTCTTCTAAAAAACGTGCAACCGTTACCTTCCCCATTCCTCCTGCTGCACCGGTAATCATAAATGTTTTTCCAGCAAGTCTCATTATCTATCACCCTTTCATTCTATTGTTCAAAGATCATGGAAGTTTCATATTCATTCCACTTCACAGACTCCTTTCCTTAGAACGCCTATGTTTATTTGCTGAAATCCTCTCTATAATCGCTTGACCCATCTCAGCAGTTGTAGCTGTTCCTCCTAAATCTGGAGTCAATACTTCTCCATTCCTTATCACTTGTTCGATAGCATTCATAATCGTGTCTGAAAGATCCTTACGCCCTAGATGTTCCAACATCATTGCTGTCGACCAAATTTGAGCGATTGGATTCGCTTTACCTGTACCAGCAATATCAGGAGCCGAACCATGTACTGGTTCAAACATTGATGGGAAATCCCCGTTTGGATTTAAATTTGCAGATGGTGATATCCCTAACCCACCAACGAGTGCCGCTCCTAAATCAGATAAAATATCTCCAAATAAATTGGAGGCGACCACGACTTCAAATGTATGAGGACGCTGAACAAAGTATGCGGCAAGAGCGTCAATATAATTTTCTTCAAGTTTAATTGCAGGAAACTCCCGTGCTACCTCTTGGACTGCTTCATCCCATAATTTCATTGTGTGAATAACAGCGTTTGATTTCGTTCCACTTGTTACCTTTTTCTTTCCTTGTTTAACAGCATATTCAAAGGCAAACTGAGCAGCTAATTTTGTCCCTTTCCGAGTTATAACCGTGTTTTGAATCGCCATTTCTTGGTCCATTCTTTGATAAAGGCGTCCACCGCTGTTCGAATATTCCCCTTCAGCATTTTCGCGAACAATGACAAAATCTATATTCACATCATCGTATCTTGTTTGGATACCAGCTAGTTTTTTTACTGGACGAAGATTAATATATTGCTGGAATTGTTTACGAATCGGCATAATTAAATCCCAAATGGTAATTTCATCAGGAACACGTTCATCACCAATGGCACCAAATAGTATGGCATCATAGTTTTTCAACGTTTCAATGCCATCCTTCGGCATCATCCTGCCATGCTGCAAATAATAATCGGCATTCCATTGATAAATATCGGTGTGACATGTAAACGTGGAATCTTGCTTTTCTAGCACTTCCAGCACTTTCAAAGCTTCCTCCATCACCTCGGGTCCAATTCCGTCTCCTGGAATAACCGCAATTTTATAATCCTTCATACCCATATTCTCCTCACTTGCTCACTTCTCGATTTAAAAACAGCAATGCGGCTGTCCGATAGATTTCAGTGGTTTCTACCAGTTCATCTATATCCACATATTCATCAATTTGATGAGGAACTTCCCGATCTCCAGCACCGGTTGTCACAATAGGGACTCCGGCCAAATGCAGGAAAGTTCCATCTGTTGCACCAGGGACTCCATTGTAAATTGGTTTTTTCCCTGTTACGGTTTCATAAGCTTTTGCAACAGCCTGAACTACAGGTTCGTCCTTACTCGTTTCCGTCCAAGGGCGATCCTCAATGACCTCGAACTCTGCCTTAAAGTCCTCGTCTTCCTTGGCAATCCGGTCCAATATACTTTGGATTTCTTTCTTGATGGTTTCATGTTCCTGCCCTGGAACAGTTCTGACATCAAGTGTTGTCATACACTGATCAGGAACTACATTGATTTGCGCTTCTCCTCTAACTGGTGCTTGGAGAATAGTAGGGGTAATGCTCGGCCAGCCAAGTTGCGGATGACAGCCTAATCTCTCTTTTTCACGTTGTTCAAACTCTTCCAATGCACAAATGATCTTAGCCATTCGGGTATTCGGATTAATTCCACTGAGTGGGATAGCACCATGAGCCATTTTTCCAAAGACACGGATAACGATGCGCATCGCACCTTTCTGAGTCACGCATACTTGATTTTCCTCCGGTTCACAAATGATCGCTCCATCTACATTTTCCGCCCAACCTCGCCTAATAAAATGCTTGATGCCAATCATCATTCCCTCTTCATCACATGGTATACAAAGGATGATTTTCCCTGACCACTCCTCTCGATCTCTTAAAAGGGAATGAGTTGCTGTGATCATACAAGCCAGATTTCCTTTCGTATCATTCGTTCCCCTGCCATACATGCGCCCGTTCTCCATAACTGCTCCAAACGGATCATATGACCATGCCTTTCGATCTCCCTCGGTAACCACATCTGTATGACCTTCAAATAACAACGTCGGACCTGGCTTACCAGAATCAACGATTCCAATTACATTTGGTCGTCCAGGCTCAACCTCTTCAACATGTACTTCAATGCCTAATTCTCTTAAATATTGGGCAACGAACTTTGCAACTTTTTCTTCGTTTCCTCCTTCAATACCGGGCCGGTACACACTCGGAATTTGCACTAGTTTTTTCGTTAATTCAATCACATCCTCTCGATCTCTTACTCTTCTATTTACATAAGATTGTTTAATAGACGGCATGTTATGCTCCTTTCTTTTTAAAAAATTCGAAAGGTGGATACACGCTACAGATGATGCCTTTTTTCACACATATCAATTAGATTCTCCACCTCTATATTTTTAAGCATGTAATTTATTCGTACTGCTAAATGAGGCATTTTCGGTCAAGAAACTAACAAGAACAAATGCAATGAGTGAAAATAATATTGGAAATACAACAGAATGAACACCCATCATATTCGGCGCAAAATTATGAATAATAATATAGGAGGAAGAACCAACAATCATTGAGGCAAGTGCACCATGTTCATTTCCTCGTTGCCAATAGAGCCCCATTATGACCGGCCATATAAATGCAGACTGTAAGCCGCCAAATGCGAATAGGTTCAACCAAATTAATAAATCCGGTGGACTTAATGCGATCGCAAACACTAAGATTCCTAATACCGTGGTCACACTGAAACTAACTTGTTTTATTTGTTTATTCGTTGCTTCCGGTTTGATGAAATTTAAATATACATCCTTTACTACCGCGGAGCTTACTAATAACAAAAGGGAGTCCACCGTGGACATAATCGCTGCTAGTGGTGCCGCAAGTACGACGCCAGCAAGCCATGGTGGTAGTACTTCCATCGTAATCATAGGCATAACGGTATCCCCAACTTCGATGTCAGGAAGAATCGGTCTTGCAAATACCCCGATTAAATGCATCCCAAGCATGATAAAACCAACAACAATCGTTCCAGTAACAAGTGCACGATGCATAGCTTTTGAGCTTTTGTACGACATTGCCCGAACCGTAACCTGCGGCAACGCAACCACCCCAACACCTACTAAAATCCAGAAGGAAGATACATAAGCTGGAGTGAGACCACCATCATGTCCGAACGGAGTTACGAGATTTGGATTTTCCGAAACAAGTTCTGCCATAATATTCGAAATACCACCACCCGCTATAATAGTGCCAATTAAAATAATAAATGTACCTACAAGCATTACGATCCCTTGGATTGTATCGGTTACAGCGACAGCACGAAAGCCACCGATAATGACATAGATAATGACACAGATTGCAAAAATAAACAGAGCAGAGGTATACGAGAGACCTGTTATCGATTCAATTAATCTAGCCCCGCCAACCCATTGGGCTGCCATTGCAGAAAAGATAAAGATAATAATGCTAAATGCAGCTAAAATTGAAACAGATTTATTGTTGTTATAGCGACTTCTTAAAAAATCAATAAGCGTGATCGCCTTATATTTACGAGCATATATGGCAAATTTTTTCCCAAGAATTAATAACGTAAAATAACCTGTCGCTACTTGGGCCATAGCGAGCAAAACCCAGCCCAATCCTTGAGTATACGCAGTACCCGGACCACCGATAAAACTACTCGCACTACCATATGTAGCCACCATCGTCATCGCTAAAATAAAACCACCTAACTCCCTGCTTCCAAGGAAATATTCCTGCAAAAAATTAGTAGAATTCTTGAGATAACGGGAGGACCAAAAACCGACAACAAATATTGAAATCACAAAAATAACTAATGGAAACATTACTTGCCAGTTCATCTATTCTCCTCCTCTTCCTCAAAACTTACTTCCGTTAAAAACCCTTTTACAACAATGATTACAAGGACAATCATTAACAGCGTCCCCACAACACAACTGTAAAAGAACCATGCCGGCAACCCGAAGACATATGTATATTCTTCAGGAGGAACAGAACCTAACCCGTATGCGAAGCCATACCACCATATAAAATTGATGACAACGAGACCAACCCCTATTAATGCTTCTTTGTTAGCTATTTTAAACCTTGGATCATTTTGATCAATCTGGCTATGCTTCATTCCCGTTTCTCCCCCTTCAATTCAATAGATCAAACTAATTAGTTTTCCTCCACAGCCTTCTGTGCTTATTAAAACTACACAACCTCCTTTGCCAGCAACTGAACTCAAATAAAAGAACTTTCAATTTTTAATATACAGAATATTTTAAATTTATAGTATAATGATACCACTTACATAACATTAGACAAATCATCAAATAATCCTTTAAAATGTTGTGCAATTTGTCCACGTAGCCCGAATTCTTTAATATAATTGCATCTCACTTAAATATGGAAAAGCGGCATAAATTGGGGCTGGTCTAGTTTGCTAGCTTTATGATGAACTCTTATAGAACAATTAAAAAAAGAACCACAATTAAAAGCGGTTCTTAAAATTTTTTCTCAAATTAGGATTTTACCACATTCTAATTATCCCTTTTTTGAGGAAGCCATTCATACTCATATTATTGTATTTCTGTTACCCTTTCTGTATTTTCCATAGATCATTTGCCTTCTGTATTTTGGTGCAAATACTATGTGATGCTTACAATTCCATATTGTGTGTGCTAAACTATTCATGTCCTTCATCAGGGCATACCTCCTTCATGCGTGAGATAAAGTGGTCGAGAAACCAACTTTATCCTACCATGAAGTGAGGTTTTTTGTTACCACGCTTTAAGCTCTCTGGAACCCCCGGCATAGCCAGGTGTTTTCTAAACATTTCATTTCTTGTCTTGGCCCAAAATGCGATTAAATGTATAACGATTAGATTTAGAAGATAATTTATAATGTACTCAAAAACTCCTCGCTAAAAAAACATGTTTTTTCTTCTCAATCTTTTTTTGCGAATTTCATGCTTTGATCTTGCAATTTAATAAGTACCTTACCGAATCGTCCTCCCTGGTAAATCGTTATTTTGTTACTTGAATCATATTGATCCAAATAATCTTCAATGATACGATGTGTTTCTTCATTTATAGGAAGTTTATAAATTTTTAACCAGTTCAAAACCTCTTGAATAGCGGCATCTCGAGACAACTCAGTGACTTTCATTTCTCGAGTGACAAGCGAATGAAATGCATACCCTTTCAGTAAAAGCAGCTGCATCAAATACATCATCTCAGCACTATTGGGTTTGTTGTAAGGACTTTTTAGAAGCGGTAATAATTCATCGATAAGACTATGCTCCTTTGGACCTGCTGACAGACTAATATAACAATACTTCCTGGCGCAACTCAATACTTTCTCTACGCTCTCCCAATCCACTATCGCTGGACACATAGATACGAATACTACATCAAAGGCCCCTTCCCATCCCTGCTGTTTTATATCAATATTTTCAAAAGCACCCTCAACTATCTCTACATTATCCTTAGCCCACTTTTTGCTGTTTTCCTCTAACAGTTTCACAAATGGGAGACAAGGTTCAACGGCTGTCACTTGCGCTCCCCTTTCCGCAAAGGGAATGGAAAATCCGCCGGACGCTGCGCCTATGTCCAATACAGAGGCTCCATTAAAATCTACTCCTTGGTCTTCCAGCCAACCGATAATTCGCTCTGTTCGCATTTTACCCTCTTCGCTAAATGATTGCTCATTGTACCTTTGAGCAATTGAATCAAAAGCGCGTGTCGGCTCTATCCCCCCTTCTTTCATCGTATTTACACTTGTCGATCGATCCTCTCTCCAAGCTTTTTCCCAAGCGAATTCATTATAAATATCTTTTAACATTGCTACACACCTCTTCCTTTTATTTCAAACAATCTAACTAATCCATTCAAAGAGTTTAAAGACTCCTTTTGTCCTTAATGATAGTAAAAAAATTTATCAGCATTGAGCTTCTTTTGCAAGAGCAGCTATCGTCATACTTTTTAAGTAATCCTCCATCTTCTTTTCTGCTTGCTCAACTACCCTTTGAATTGGGCATTGCGGACCATGGTCGAAACTGCAATCAAACAAAGAAGCAGAACCTTCAATAGCATGAATCACATCTAGAAACGAAATGTTCTCCCAATTGCTTTTCAATTTATAGCCACCATTCACCCCTGGCAAGGACTCAATCATTCCTGCCTTAACAAGTTTCGTTAATATTTTCGAAAGATAGGTAGGAGAAACATTTTGTCGCTCCGCTAATTTATGAACACTAATCGTTTCTCTCGGAGTAGCCTGAGCGAGGAAAAGCATAGTATGTAACGCATAATCTGTAGCCCGAGAATATTTCATTGTTCCACCACCTTTTAAAAAGAGACTTTACTTGTCTATAATATCCTCATTTAGTTTCGCTGTCAACAAATCCGCTGTCCTGCTCCACATACGCAATGAAATCAAGATAACCGATAAGTCCTAAGATAATAATGCATTTGAACCCACCTGTGACCGTCAAGTAGAATGAAACAATTTTTGCTCGTTATTTTGAAACACTTTGTTCCCCAAATATGGTAGAACGATGCTTCATACGATAACTATCTTCATTTAAATGAATGATTTCTACT
>NZ_SWLZ01000013.1 GCF_005502275.1 Robertmurraya siralis | reverse complement strand
CTGCAAGTATGAACTATGATCATTTTACAGTGATAGGTTGATATTTTTTGCTGGTATATTTGGGTAAATAAGCGTTTCATCTTATCAAGCAAAAACTGTACACTTTATTCTAGCAGTCACATTCCACTTGTTTTTGTTTAACTAAAATTCATTTTGATTTGTCAAATATAGTCGATAGAATATTGAATTTACCGCAAATTATTAAATGACGTCGAAAGATTATTAGATAATGAGATATTTTGTCGAATTATTAGGAATTATTACTATGACAAAAAAAGTACTAATAGGAGGAAAAAAAGGGTATTTATAGTAAAATAGAAATAGCCGAAAATTTAGGGGGATTAGTATGGGTAGGGATAGAGACAGAATTTTAATTGTTGATGACGATCCTGATATTCGGAATATTCTTGAATTATATTTAGAGAAAGAAGGATTTAAAATCACTTCCGTTATAGAAGGAAGTGAGGCGATAGATGTGCTCGATGGTTTTAGCCCGGATTTAATTATCCTTGATATTATGATGCCAGGGCTCGACGGATATGAGACATGTCAAGCTATTCGTGAAAAAACAGATGCTCCGATTCTTTTTTTAAGCGCAAAAGAAGATGATTTCGATAAGATTCTTGGCTTAAGAATAGGAGGGGATGACTATATAACAAAACCTTTTAGCCCTGGAGTTTTAGTAGCAAGAATTAAAGCACATTTAAGAAGAACAAGGATTAGTAGGCAAAAAAAGAACATAAGTGTAGAAAGAAATATTATTGAGTTTCCAGGTTTATCGATTGATCTGGATAGTTGTCTTGTACGTAGTCGCGGTACACCGATTACACTGCCAGTTAAAGAATATCAGCTATTATCCTTATTAAGTCAAAATGTGGAAAAAGTTTACAGTGTTGAACAATTATTTCAGCTTATATGGGGCGAAGATAGCCTTGGTGATAATCGAACTGTTATGGTACATATAAGTAATTTACGAAAAAAGATTGAACCGAATCCTGCGAAACCAGAATATATATTGACGGTTAGGGGAATAGGCTATAAATTTAATGGCTATCTTAATTGAACCCAAATTCGAACTTATGTATATAATGTCAGAATTTTTAGGAATCAAATGGGTTTTAGACCTTTCTATTTACTATTCAGGAAATTTCTTACTTCATCTATAGTTAATCCAAGACGTTTGGCTTGTATAATTAATCTTAACCATTCTTCATCTAGTTTATTGGGAATAATGACAATTTTTGATTGTTCAAATTCAGTGACCTTTTCCATAAATACCTCCCAGTTTATTCACAAAATATTCACAAAACAATAATAATATATGAACTATAAATATAGTTCAAACTTTGTTAAAGATTTATTAAAGTTTTTCAAAAATAAACGATGGATGTGTCGCTGGATGATAAGTTTGCCAGGCTATGAGGTTACTCAATTATTGGCTTCAACAGATGGAGTTCACTATTATGAAGGACGACAATCGGATGGAAAGAAAGTAATCATTCATCATTTTAAATCCTTTTCAGTGGAAAGTGAGAAAAGAGAATGGAAGGCATTTCCTTCTTTTATTGAACCAATGGAAATAAAAAAAGCTAATGATAATTTTTTCGCAGTCTACGAATATTTCTCCTTTGAAAAACCGTTATCCTCTTTGATTAAGGGGAAGTGTTTGTCAATTGAACAAATGCTCATTATTTCAATGCAATTAACTACAATGCTCATCAGCCTCCATCAAAAGGACAAGTTAGTCGAATGCTTGAACCCCGATCATGTTCATGTCCATCTTACAGAGCAGAAGCTGTATATTACCTCTCTAATGGGGTTGATAGAGCCTATTGATAAACAGTTTTTATGGTATAGCTCGCCTGAACTGACGGGAAGGATGGAGAAAGAGGCAGATGTTCGCTCTGATCTTTATTCCTTTGGAGTAGTTTTTTATGAAATGTTGACAGGACAATTACCTTTTCCAACAGCAGATGTGATTGAAATTGTTTATTCGCATTTTACAAAGCTACCGACTCCTCCAGCAGAGTTAAATTCACAAATACCTAGTCAGCTTTCATTGATCGCTCTGAAACTTTTAGAAAAATCACCTGATAAAAGATACACATCAGCATATTCATTGTTGAAGGACTTGGAAAGATGTTTACTTCAATGGCAAAATGAGAGAAAAATTAGTCATTTCAAACTAGGTTTAGAGGATTCTATAAAGATTAAAAATGAAAGCAAGCTATTCGGCCGCGAACAGGAGTTGAAACAGCTCCAGGCGATCTATAAAAATGTTAAACAACGGAATAAGGAAATCGTCCATATTCGTGGAAATTCCGGCACTGGAAAAACAGCGTTAGTAAAAGAATTTATGAATATATCTGATAAAAAAGGTGCAATTTTTGCTGCTGGAAAATGGGACCAATTTGAACGAAACACTCCATACGGGCCAATTATTCAAGCATGCAAGACCATTTTTCGCGTAATTCTTTCACAAGGGGATGACTTCGTTAAAAAGTGGGAGGAGCGTTTTCTTGCTAAATTAGATCACCGCTGTCAACTTTTGTGTGAGCTTATTCCAGAGTTTACATGGATCATTGGTTATCCTCATTTTGAGGAAAAAATTGGACCGCTAGAAAGGTCTAACAGCATCCTTATTACATTTCAGCAGCTTTTAGCCGTATTAACAGAAGAATTTACCGTTATTCTTTTCATCGATGATATTCAATGGGCTGATCAACCGACCATTGATCTGCTTCATTATTTATCAGAGGATAAAGAGCTTTTAAATATTCTAATGATTATAGCTAGCAGAAATGAAGAAGAGCAAAGCGCAAAATCAATTCATAATCTGAATTTGCTGCAGAAATTAAAGGTTGTCAGCATCGAGATTACACCGTTGGATGAAAAAGAAGTTGCTCAATGGCTTTACTACAATTATCATTTCGTTGACGATTATAGTAGTTTAACAGCTTATGTTTACAATCTTTCGCAAGGGAATCCTTTTTTTCTGAAACAGATTTTAATTACTCTAGAAAAGGAACAGTATATTTCAGTAAATCAAGAAAAAAATGGTTATACCTTTCATATTGGGAAATTTCCAAAGCAAATTATCGGTAAAGATATTATGGAACACATTCGTAAGAAATTAATCGCATTGTCTTTGCAGGTTGTAAAAAGTTTAAAGTTTGCTGCTTGTCTTGGAACGGTTTTCACTTACTTTGAGTTAGTGAAGGCCGCAAAAACTTCAAACGATGAGATTCTAAAAGATTTGTACTTGCTCATTGACGAGGGCTTTATCTGTTTTTCGAGACAGCAAAGTGTAGAGCATGACCTTGTACTGGAATTTATTCATGATAAAGTTCAGCAAGCGGTTTATACAAGTATGAGCAAAGAGGAACAAGCTTTTTTTCACTTTCAAATTGGGTTGAGTAAATGGGGTAATTTCGAGCAATTACCTGAACCTAATCATCTTTTTAAGCTGGCTGATCATCTTAATTTCTGCGTGCCTTTGCTTGATGATGTACAGAGAATGACATTAACAGTTTTCAACACACAAGCTGGTGAAGTTGCTAAAAATGCTGCAGCTTTTGAACAGGCCTATCATTATTTTTTATCTGCTAAAAATCTCCTTAACCATGGACATTGGCAAACGAATTATGAGCTTTCCTATCGAATATTCATTGGACTAGGGGAATGTGCATATTTGAATAGTGATTTCGAAATGGCAGAAAGTGCATTTGAAACTCTATTGTATAATGCAAAGACAAACAATGAAAAAATGGGTGTTTATAATTTGAAGCTGATCATGTATACCCATGTTAGCAGATTAAAGGATGCAGTTGAATGTGGGACAACTGGATTAAAGCTTTTTGGTTGGAAGCTGGATCGACCCATTGGGATGAAGAAAATTGCTAAAGAATTTTTACTTCTTCAGACTTTACTTATCGGAAAAAAGCCTGAAGAGCTATTAAATTTAGCTCCAATGAAGAATCCTGAAGATTGTTTAATTATAGAAAGCCTTATTAATATGAATGCCCCTTCTTATCATGTAAACCAAAATTTAGCTACTTATTTAATGCTCCGGGCTTTCAGATTCACATTAAAGCACGGAAATACCGATATAACTGCCCTTGTTTACAATAATTATGCTCTTATTTTGAGCGCAGGCTTTGGCAATTTTGATAAAAGCTATCAATTTGGAAAACTAGCACTAGCTCACGTTGAGAGAAGTCGGGTAAAGAAATTGACAGCAAGGGTTCACTTTGTTTTTGGAAGCTTTGTGAACCATTGGAAAAATTCGATTTCAATCAATTTAAATTCGCTAGAAAAATCTCAAACATTAAGTTTGGAGTCTGGGAATTTTCATTTAGCTGGAGCTGCTAGCTCCTTTATCATTATTACTAGATTGATTAAAGGAGATTCACTAAACGTTGTTATAACAGAGATTAATAAACAATTAGCCTTTGTTAATAAAATTCAATATTTTCTCTCGATGAAATTTTTGCTTGAAATGAAAGAATGGATGGAATGGCTGGCGGATGGAACTAAGAGAAAATTACCACCTACTCAGCTTGCTGATTTGCGGGATGATCCTTCTGCTTTTATCATGCATAATACAATTCGTTTACAGATGGCATATATCGTTGCAGATGATGAAAAAGCGAGGGAGATTATTGATGCTTTAAATAACGTTGTAACGAATACTCTTGTTCTTGTGATTGCACCTGAATTTTATTTCTATCACACCCTTTGGTTAGTTCGATTTTATTATCAGGAGCCTTCAAAAGAGCGGAAGAAAATCAAAAAATATTTGCAGCGTAATTTGAAGAAGATGAAGAAATGGGCCAGCCATGCACCGATGAATTATGAACATAAATATTTATTAATGAAGATTGAAACAGCATGTGTACTAGGTGAGAACCAAATTGCTGCAGACGACTACGAGACCGCTTTAGATAAAGCAATCGTGAACGGTTTTGAACAAGACGCAGCGATCATTTGTGAATGTGCTTCCCATTATTATCATAAGCGTCAGGCGATCCGCTTAAGCAATTTTTATTTAAAGGAGTCTTACCGTTTTTATAAAAAGTGGGGAGCGGGTAGAAAATGTACTGTGCTCGCAAATACGTTTCCAAATCTCGTCAAGGATAGGTTCCAGCTGGAGGGGAGACTTGATGTTTTGGATTTAGAGGCTGTTCTGAAAAGCTCTCAGACATTATCAAGTGAAATTGTTTTCGATAATCTTGTTCAAAAAGTAATGAATATTGTAATTGAAAATGCTGGAGCAACAACCGGTTATTTACTTCTTAAAAAAGGGAAAGAACTTAGATTAGCTAATCTTCCTGAAGAAATGAAAGCTGAAAAACAAAAGAAGCTTTTGCCGATGCAAATTATCCAATATGTTCAAAAGAGTCATGAATCAATCATTTTACACGAAGCATGTGTTGAAGGATTATTTAAAATGGATTCTTATATCCAGGAAAAACAAGTGATGTCTCTTATGACGATTCCGTTATTACATCAGCGAAAATTGATTGGAATCTTGTATTTGGAAAATCATCTGCTTCCTTATGCATTTACTGAGCGAGATTTATTGTTGCTTTCCACTATCGCGTCCCAAGCAGCCATTTCCATACAAAATGCTTTACTATATATGAACTTAGAAGAAAAAGTTAAAGAGCGGACAGAAAAACTGGAGATTGTTAATAAAAGCTTGGAAGAAACAAATGCAGAGCTTGCCGATGCCCAAAAAGCACGGATGGAACTACTATCCAATATTTCTCATGATTTGCGAAACCCTATTACATCGATACAAGGATATATTGAAGCAATGTTGGATGGAGTTGTAATTTCACCGGAGAAACAACTTACTTATTTAAAACGCAGTAAAGATAAACTTGCTAGTTTAAATCGGCTTATCGAGGATTTGTTCGAATTATCTAAATTGCAGTTTGGAAATATGACCTTTGTTACAGAAATCGTAAATGTTGAAAAACTGTTTCATTATTTATGTGATCAGCACGAATGGGATGTTAAACATGAAGGACTTGCCTTTAAGCGCTCAGTATTAGAAGAGAAGGGTTTAAGCCCTTTGTATGTGGATGTTGATGTCGCTCGGATTGAACAGGTTGTGACAAATATTGTTTCTAATGCCCTTAAGCATACGATGGAAGGTTCGATAGCCTTTGCACTCAAACGCGATAATCACTATGTAACTTTTGCGATTACAGATACCGGTATGGGAATCTCACATTCTGAGTTGGAAAAAGTTTTCGAACGTTCGTACACGGGGAATACAAATCCATTTATGGCAGGGAATGGTTTAGGGCTATCGATTAGTAAGGAAATCATCCAACATCATAAAGGCAATATATGGGCAGAAAGTGTTCAAGGAGAAGGCACAACTATTTTCTTTACTTTGCCCATTGTAGAACTTGAAGATGAGACGATTGAAGAAATAGCATTAATGGGGTTTCAACATTTTAATGAATAGTAAATCTCACTTTTATCCAATTATACATTCATGAAATTAAGAGTGGAGTTGATGCCACTCTTTTTATTTTCTTTATACACTTATTACAGAAGCCCATTCAGGACAACTTTTTCCTACATAGTATGGGTGTAGAGATAATGGGAGGTGGATAAGATGAGCGCAGGAGCTGGACACGGATATGGTGTTGGATTCGCTTTACTCGTTGTGTTGTTCATCCTTCTTATTATAGTTGGTGCGTCTTACGTCGGTGGCTGGTATTAACAATTACGGGGTGCATCCTAAATAAGAAGAGTTTAGAAAGAGAGCCAATATAAAATCATTGAAATGGCTCCATATTCTACAATATTTGGGAAGGAAGTGGAGTAATGGGTTACGGAGGATTTGGTGGTTGTGGTTATGCCTACCCTGCAACTGGATTTGGATACGGTGGATTCGTCCTCATCGTCGTATTGTTTATCCTTTTAATCATTGTAGGCGCTGCATGGCTATAAAAGAAGTGATGCAAGGCTGTCTGAAAAATTCTAAGAAATAAAGCAAGGGAAGAAAAGTAAGCGATTTTTTTCCCTTGCTTTTTGTTTCATCTGGAGCCAAAGAGTACATAAATTTCCGAAAACAGGCATTCATGTAAGTACATTACCGTGAAGTGTGATAGTTTGCAGAAATTTTCATAAGAATGATTTGTATTATTCCTCTATAGGTTCTCACCAGCTTTTAAAAAGAATCACGTTACCGCCACATTAGTAAGTGAAGAAGGGGGCAAAGCTCCTTGGACTTTAAAAACGTCCTTAAGAAAATGGAAGAATGGATCGACTTATTTTGACAAGATTGGAAATAGATGCGTGAAATAAATGATTTTTGCCAATAATAAGTAGAAGAACGACAGAATACCATATTTTTAAATGGTATGTGAGGCAAATAGGTAAATAACACCGCTATTTTTTCACTTTAGCATACTGACCAGCAAAGTGTAATTATTACTGAATTTTTATGTGAGGGGACGATGATTATGTTTTTTAATAGGAAATCACAGGAAGAAAAACCGGAAGATATCATGATGGATGTAGAAGTCTATGCTTGTATGGATGATGGCTGCATAGGCTGGATGAGAAAGGATTTTGCTAGTTACGACCTGAAATGTCCACTCTGTGGCAATGATACCACAATGGAGATAAGGGAATTGCCAAAAATAAATTAAAGTGAAGAATGATACATATTTGTTTGCAGACGAGAGAGGACTTTCATACGAAAGTCTCTCCCGCCGTGTGCTTACTGTTTATGATGATCTTACGTTTAAAGTAAAGTCAACACTGACAATTAACAACATCTAACTTCATGAGAACGTTCACATAAATGTCGTAAATGGAAGGTAAAATAAGTAAAAAATTGCTTATAATAAAGGTGTAAATAAGATTATGCAATAACGATTTAGGAGGCTCAACCATTGTGCTCGTTCCGTAGAAGTATGATTGCGTGAACGTAAGCAAATGCTCTTTTATCACTTTTGATTAAATAGTGGAATGATGAAGAAGGTAATGAAAATTTGTAACGATGAAATGATGAAGTATCGTACCAAGTAGACATTTTATCCAGTTTTTCGCCTCACTTTGCGAAGGATATTCCACTTGGTTAAGAAGGAATGTTCTACCTATAAGTAAATGTCATGATACGTAGAACAAAAGCTCTTACCCAGAAGATTCTAGCAAGAATTGGGAAACGTCTATGGTAAATGATTCAAGAATGTCGTTACACAATCACATATGATACCTTTCAAAAGTAAATTTTGAAGCATTTAATCAAGAATAGGGATGGAGCAATTGAGCAATGACAATTGAATAAGTTTGTAACCCAAGGTACTGCGAGATAGTATGAATGCTTATGAGCAGAGTAATGCCTGTTAAAGCGGAACAAACACATGTCAGTTATTAGAAATTCCTGATAACAGGGATATTCCATTAAACTGATGAATTGGTTGGGTCTCCTAAGCTGTTATTAAAAGAAGCTGTGTCAATAGGTCATTAAAAATGACTTTTGATATCTGCTTTTTTCTTTTTGGGGCATTTTATGACAGATAAAAGGTTTGTTTTTCAGATTTAATCTATGGTGGAAGAAGTATCAAAAAGAGGTGTCCCAAAAGCTATGCTTTTTGGACACCCTGTTTTTATTCCTCTTTATTTATAGCTATCCTCCAAAATATCAACGAGGGAGCCAACATAAGCAACTGCTTTATGAATTGGATCAGGTTTTGACATGTCAATGCCTGCCTGTTTTAACAAGTCTATCGGTTTTTTGGTTCCACCAGCTTTTAGAACTTCTAACCAACGGTTAACAGCAGGCTCTCCCTCAGTTTTGATTTGCTGTGACATTGCCGTGGAGGCTGTTAAACCTGCTGAATATGTGTATGGGTAAAGCCCCATATAATAGTGAGGCTGTCTCATCCAAGTTAGGCTTGCCCCTTCGTCAAGTACCACAGTGTCACCCCAAAACTCAGAAAGCACATTTCTTTTTGTTTCGCAAAGTATTTTTGCGGTCAAGGGAGTACCTTTCTCTGCAAGCTCGTAAACTCTTCTTTGGAATTCCCCTTCTAAAAGATGGGTAACGAAATTATGATAATAAGTTCCCAATAACTGTAGTACAACCCATCGTTTCATTTGTGGGTCTGTTGTATTAGAAAGCAGGTGATCACCAAGCAACATTTCATTCATGGTTGAAGGTGCTTCAATGAAAAAAGTAGAAGGTCTTGTATTCATTATGCGTTGATTTTGATTAGCTAAATAAAAATGTCCAGCATGCCCTAATTCATGTGCAAGCACAAATGCACCACGCATCGTGTCTGTCCAAGTTATTAAAATAAATGGGTGTGAACCGTATGGACTTGAGCAAAATGCCCCAGTCGCTTTCCCCACGTTATCAGCTCGGTCAACCCATCGTTCTGTGAGCCCTTTTTTCATGATATTTAAATATTCAGGCCCCATTATCTTTAATGATTCCAAAATCACTTCACTTGCTTCCTCGTATGAGGTTTTAGGATTGAATTCAGGATCTAATGGCGCCTTTAAATCACAGAATTGCAGTTCATCCAATTGCAAAACCTTCTTCTTCAATTGGGCAAAGCGTCTCATATGAGGCGCTAACTCGGCTTGAATAATGTTTAATTGATTTTCGTACATTTCTTTAGAAACCTGCTGTGGGTATAAAAGCATATCTGTTACAGAATCAAAATTTCGAAGACGGGATAACGTTACTTGTTTTTTGACTTCAGTTGCATATGTGGTCGCAAAAGTATTTTTATATTGCTCTAACGTTTTTGTAAATGATTCGTAAGCTTTTCTTCGAGTTTCTGTATTTGAAGAGAATTCGTAACGATCTTCAAATAATGCAAATGAGTTCGGCAGTTCATCACCATCTTCATGAATGATTGGCTCAAATTGCATATCAGCTAACTTACTTGTTTGATAAATCGCATATGGTGACTCATGCACATCACTGAGAGCAGCGAGCACTTCCTCTGTTTCAGGAGAAAGTCGGTATTTTTTGCCATCAATTAAGTCTGTTAACATCTTTGTAAAAGGCTTTAACCCCTTTTCTTCATCGATGAACTGTTGCAATTTTTCTTCTGGCATAGTAATAATTTCAGATTCTATAAAGGACAGAGCTGCACCTGTTTTTGAACGTAAATTACCAATTATCGCTGCATTAGCTTGGTTTATGGGATTGGTACTATCTCCTGATTGTAGCAGCGAAGCATATGTACTCACTAAAATCAATTTCTTATTTAATTTTTCCTGCAATTCAAGGCATGCTAATAGTGTAGCTGAACTTTCATGAAGTTTCCCTTTGTAAACTGAAAATGCGGAAAGTTCTTTTTCAATTGTAGCAATTTCAGCTTCCCATTCAATAGGCGATGAGAATAAATCTTCGAGCTTCCATGTTAAATTAATGGGAACTTCTTCACGCTTTAATCGAGTGGTCATCATTTTTTCCATTAAAATCTCCTCCTTTTATTCGGAACTTTTTATTTCGGTATCCTAATTAAAATAATAACATGAGCATCCTGTTAATTAATATATTTTTCTAAATATTATATAAAATTGTTTCAATGATTAAAACCGCTCAAAAAAGCTTTAGCGCATCTGAATTGGCGCTAAAGCTATGACTTTTTCTATTCAGTTTTCTTTGATAAACAGCGGTCACATTCCATTAAATAACTTTCGGCTTGCTCTTTCATAGTTTCCCCGCATTCCGGACAAATCTTTTTTGGCAGCGTGCGGAAAAATTCGATGGGACTAATGATCAATTGAATCCACTCCTTTTCTAATACAGTTTAAATTATTAAATTCTGTTATAATACAGTATACATTAATTTTTAAAAAAATGAACTATTTTTTTAAAAACTTTTTGTTAAACTTTATAGGCGATCAAAAGTTTTTTGGCCACTGACTCGGTAAAACAACGGAGATCACAAGCTTTGCATCAAAGATAGAACTCTTTCAGTTATACTGAGAGACGTGTGAAAACAATGTTTGACACGAAATGAGCCAAAAATGAATATCGAAATCTAACCCAAAGCTAAATATGTTCTATCAATCAATGGTTGTTTTTCGACAAAATGGCCATCTTTATCCTAAGACAGAAGGGAACTGGAAATATTTCTTTAAAGAACGATTAGTTTACATTACAATTATAGTAGAAACTTTTCTTTGAAAAGGGCTGATTGATGTTGACTTTATATTTATCTTTAAATCCAATCTTGATTATTGCTGCAATTATTTTAACGATGATGGCTACCTATTCAGCATTGGATATGTTTTCGATGCTGAGAACATCAGAGCGCAATAAGCCTCTCCTGTTTATTGGTGGAACGCTGTCTTTAAGCTTCGGCATATGGGTGATGAGTTTTCTTTTTGCGTTAGACATTACGACATTATCGAATTACAATTTGCCTGTAACTTTTTTAGCAATTTTGGTGGGGATTTGCTTCACTGGAATGGCCTTCTACGCAATTTCATTAAATAGCCTTACACCTAAAAATTTAGTTGCAGCAAGTTTTTTTATGATGAGTGCAGTCTTCTCCATTCATATCATTGGCATGTTCGGACTTGAGCTGGCTCTAACCTATAATTGGGTGATATTAGCTGTGACAGCACTAGTAGTATTTGTCTCTTTTTATTTTGCTTTTTGGCTAATTTATGATTCATCATTGGCAAAGAACGTGTGGATTAGACCATTAAGTTCACTCATAATTACAACTGCTGTTGTTGAAGGACATTTTTTACTTCTTAAAGCCTCCTCCATTACGTCAAGGACAGATATTTCAGGTGTTACGGGAGACCCTTTTCAGGAAACATTTTTGATTTATGCCATTTTAATCGTTGCTGTCATGATCATGAGCGGTTTAATAGGTTCAAGTGCTCTTGTAAGCAAAAGACTTGCTGACTCTGATTCAAATTTAAAAGATATTAAAGCAGCGCTTGATGAGTCTTCGATCGTGGCGATAACAGATGCCAAAGGAACGATTACCTATGTGAATGATAAATTTGTTGAGATTTCGAAATATACGAAGGATGAACTAATTGGGCAAAATCATCGAATTTTGAACTCTAGTTACCATCCAAAAGAATTCTTTCAATCACTTTGGAAAACAATTGGCAGTGGAAAGGTTTGGAAAGGCGAAATTCAAAACAGGGCAAAGGATGGGAGTACCTATTGGGTTGATACGACCATTGTTCCTTTTTTAAACGAAAAGGGAAAACCTTATCAATATGTTTCTATTCGAACAGATATTACTAATCGTAAGCATTCAGAGCGCAAGCTGAAAGCAACGTTAAAAGAAGTAAACGATATAAAATTTGCTTTAGATCAGTCGTCGATTGTGGCTTTTACAGATGAAAAAGGGATTATAACTCGAGTTAATGATAAATTTTGTGAAATATCTCAGTATAATCGAGACGAAATAATTGGGAAGGATCATAGCATTTTAAATTCTGGGTACCACAGTCACGATTTTTTTAGAGAATTGTGGAGAACAATTGGAAGTGGGTCAGTATGGAAAGGAGAGATAAGAAATAAGGCGAAAGACAGTTCTTATTATTGGGTGGACACAACCATTGTTCCTTTTATGAATGAAAGAGGGAAACCATATCAGTATTTGGCAATAAGAAACGATATTACAGAGCGTAAACGGACAGAGGAAATTCTTCATCGTCAAGATAAGCTTGCGGCAGTTGGACAATTGGCAGCAGGTGTTGCCCATGAAATTCGAAATCCGCTCACATCCATGAAAGGTTATGCGGAATTTTTGTTAGAAGATGAAACAGATGAGCAAAGAAGAGAGTTTGTAGACATTATTTTAGATGAAATAAATCGAGTAAACCAAATAGTTGAGGATTTTATGGTATTAGCTAAGCCAAAGGTTGTTGATCTGAAGGAAAAAAATATTATTCCGATTATTAAAGACGTTTTATCATTATTGGAATTTGAAGCACGAAAGAAAAAGGTTCGCATGCATTTTGAAGCAAATGATGATATTGTCCAAATTGAATGTGATGAGAACCGTTTGAAACAGGTCTTTCTAAACTTTGTGAAAAACGGTATTGAGGCAATGCCAAACGGCGGAGATATTACTGTTCGTGTTCATGTAGCAAGCGAGCAAGTACAAATTTCAATTCAAGATACAGGAGTAGGAATTCCAGAGGAAAAATTGAAGAGAATTGGTGAGCCCTTTTATACAACGAAAAAGGATGGGAATGGCCTCGGCTTAATGGTGAGCTATAAAATTATTGAAAGTCATAACGGAACAGTTTTCATTGAAAGTGAACTAAATAAAGGAACTACCTTTAATATTATTTTACCAGCTCACACAGCCTAATGCTGTAAGTGGGCTTTTTATTTAAGAGTGGTCCTTTTCCGCCAGTTAACAAGTTTTTACTAAAAAATTTTCTTCGGTTGGGGATACACTATTTTTTATTGGTTAAGTTTAAATAAACTTGTTGTTTAGCACTGACTCGATAAAACGAGGGAGAAAACAAGCTTTCTCCAAGCGTTTCATCGAATCAGTGCTCTTTTTAGCAATGCGAAAAAACGCAGCTGTGTGAAAAGGTCGTTAAAAACGACTTCTTGACAACAGTTTTTTTAAAAGGTTTTGGGACAAACCTCGAAATAAGCCAAAAGTCACCAGAATCATATATCGTAGCCTTTTATTTAGAAAGTTCAAAATAACTTCTAACTTTTGTAATCGTCTGTGATTATTTTTTCGCTAGAATAAAAGAAAGGAAGAGGAGGGATTGTTATGGAGGCTTCAGAAACTAAAACAGTTAAAACAATTTGTGGCTATTGCGGGACAGGCTGTGGGCTTCTGCTTGAGGTAACGGATAATAACATTACAAAAATCCGCGGAGATAAAGCAGCACCGGTCAATAAAGGACAGACATGTGTAAAAGGGGCGTTTGCTTATAAGTATGTTCATGCAGATGAACGTTTAAAAAGTCCGCTCATACGCCAAGATGGACGACTTGTTGAGACAACATGGGAAACGGCGCTGCAATTTATTGCGGATAAACTTACACATATTAAGGAGCATTTCGGCCCAAATGCAATTTCTATGTTTGCTTGTGCCAGATCAACAAATGAATCGAATTATATAACGCAAAAATTCATGAGAGCCGCAATTGGAAGCAATAACATTGATGGATGTAATCGAACGTGACATGCCCCGAGTGTTGCCGGTCTGGCAACGATGTTTGGCAGCGGTTCTCCAACAAACACACTTGATGATTTTGAAGAATCAGATGTTCTTTTACTGATGGGTTCCAACACAACAGAAGCGCATCCGATTATTGCAAACAAAATGAAAAAGGCCGCTAAACAGGGCTTAAAAATTATTGTCGTAGATCCGCGAAAGATTGATATGACAAAAGTAGCCCATCGTCATCTTCAAATTGAAGTAGGTGCGGACATCGCTTTAATGAATGGAATGCTCCATGTAATTATTGAAGAAGGACTTTTTAATGATGAATGGGTGCGGAAGCACACCGCTGACTTTGAGCGTTTAAAGGCTCAAGTTAAAACTTTTACACCGTCATATACTGCAAAAATAACTGGTCTTGATGCCGCTGATATTGTAGAAACAGCAAGAGAATATGCGAGAGCAGACAAAGCGATGATTGCGTATACATTAGGAATTACTGAACATCATTGTGGAGTTAATAACGTCTTTGATATTGCCAACCTTGCAATGCTAACAGGTCATATTGGCAAACGTGGCAATGGAATCATGCCGTTAAGAGGTCAAAATAATGTTCAAGGAGCTGGAGATATGGGCTGTCTCCCTAATATGATAACGGGGGCACGTTCCATTACTGACAACCAATACCGCAGGAGATTTGAGGACCATTGGGGAATTCAGATTAACAGCAATGTGGGAGACACGCAAACAAGAACATTTGAAAGAATGGAAAATGGAGAGGTAAAGGCTTTATATGTTATTGGAGAAAACCCATTGCTTGCAGATGTACATTTAAATCATACAGCAAAGCTTTTCAATAATCTTGATTTGCTAATAGTACAAGATATTTTTCTAACCGATACTGCAAAACAAGCTGATGTCGTGTTACCTGCAAAATCGTGGGGTGAAGTAGAGGGTACGTATACTAATACGGATAGACGCATACAGCGAGTTAGGCAAGCTGTAAAAGCAGATGCAAACGTTAGGGAGGATTGGGAAATTTTATGTGATCTAGCTTCTCGTCTTGGCTATAAAATGATGTACAATAATAGTGAAGAGATTTGGGAGGAAGTAAGAACGCTAGCACATGAAGTGTACGGAGGAATCTCTTACAAACGTCTAGATCAAGAATATGCCATCCATTATCCATGTCCAAATGAAGAGCATCCAGGAACATTTGTTTTGCACGAAAGGTTTCATCAATCTTATGATAATACACTTAAATCTGCCTTTGTCCCTGTAGCTTATACACCTCCGATTGAACAACCAGATAAAGACTATCCGTTTACCTTAACAACGGGAAGACGGCTGGAAAGTTATAATACACATACGCAAACACGCCATTACGCTTCAGGCGTTAAGCTCAAGCAAGCAGAGGAGACAGTAGATATCCATCCTAAGGATGCTGCCCGATTAAAGATCGAAGATGGGGAGGTAGTTGAAGTACTGTCAAGACGGGGGTCTCTTTCTGTGAAGGCGAAAATAACAGAGCAAGTTGTTCCTGGGCTTGTTTTCATGAGTTTTCATTGGAGCGAGGTTCCGACAAATGTGCTGACGATAAATGAGTATGATCCTATCTCAGGAACGGCTGAATTTAAAGCTTGTGCCGTTAATATTCGCAAAAAGAATGTAGATTAATCAATTTTGCTCTTTTTTGGGAAAGGGAAGAGGTTAATTCAGGCTGCCTGCAAAACATTCGCATTCTTCGTGCTTTTGTTATGTTTGGAAATTCATTACCTATTATAGAAATTCCGCTCCAGCCAAAGCCTTGTGTTTAATGTGACAAACGTTTTCAATCACTCTGAAGGGGAACAGCTATCGCTCATTTTTGACTTTGGCTGGACTCATATTTATTTATCAACCTTTTCCTTTCCTTCTGTGTTAATGAAGAATCTTTGGATCGGCTTCGTTATCCGGTTGAGATGCGTTTCTAGCTTTTCTAAAATATGCGATGTTCTTTCGAAGAGAATCGCTCTTAAATGATCCAATTCACCGCCAATTTTTTTTATTAAGCCTTCCTGTTGATCAAGTCGTTCCATAACCGTAGTATGGTATACCTCGTGAACTCCAAGTTTATTGGAAAAGTCTTGATACAATTCTTCCTGTTTTTTTAATTGCTCAGTAACTGAACTCGTGTCCTCAAAATTTGTCATCATTTTTACTAGCATTTCTTCATGTGTTGATTGTTGTTTTAAAATCGCTTCTGTTAAAAGGCTGTCTGCTTGTAATTTTTCCATAACGGCGAGATTCGTCTTTTCGACTACAGCAATTCTTTCTAAAAGCTCCTTTTTTATTTTCTCCTGTTCCATTAAGTAGTCCTTTAACTCATTAGAGAAATTTTCCTGTTCCTGTAGCTTCAGGTTCATTTGTTTGAGTGTACTTTCTTGGTTAGCGTTTGTTCTTTTTAGTGACTGACTAACCTTTTCAACGGAATGAGTTAAATTTTTATTAATCGTAGTTTGTTCCTCAAGAATACGTTGTAAATAATTCAATTTGAACAGTTGTTGGTTAGATGATATGGGAGATTTCCTTCTAGGTTTATGTATTTGAGGATTGACCTCTTCATTTAACATTTCTATGCTTCACCTCTTTTTTAAATGTAGCCCCAGTTATAGTTGCTGAGAAAATTGGGCAGAATGGAACTTTGAATATGTCCTAACATATGTTATGTAACGAAAGGTGAAAATGAAACCAAAGCTTGCTTAAACCATGGCATGAATCCTTTTCATATCGCGTTAATATGAGAGCGCAGTGCCGATTGTGAAAGTAATAATAATGCTTGGTATCGTCATTTTCAATAAAGGAGCTGATAAAATGGGGGCTATTGATCGAAATGGATACAGATTTGAGCCTGAATATAGTGTGGTAAACCAAAATGGAGCAATTCATGTATATTTGAACGGGGAATTTATTGAGGAACTTAGCTTTCATTTTTACGGCAAATATCCTGAGCCGAGCTTAATTGAAGAAATTGTTGAAAACTATTGTCAAAAACATGATATTTAATGCCGTTTTCATAAGACAAGAGGTGGTAAAATGAAAAAGTTATTTTTTGGGATCGGAGCCTTGCTCCTCTTTTTACAACCGCAACATAGTAGTGCGAATGAAGAGGAAATATCCGAAGAGTGTAAGCAAATGGTCGATGAGACAAAAGCTGAATATATAAACTTAGTTAATAATGATGTATTAGCCAGTTTTGATTTGTTGGAGAAAAAAAGTGAAAATAGCCTGATCTTTTTCACAGCAAGTGATCTTTGGAAAAACGAAATGCTGACAGGAAAAAATGAGACTCTTGAATCATTAAAAAAATTAATGTCAGGCAAATATCGAGGCGAAAAGAGATTGTATTTCTTAAATCATGATCCAAGAAGAGGTTATATATTGTATAAAGATATCAACAATAATAATATTATGTTAACTGTGAAAAAGGAAGCTCATGAATGGATATTAGTTGATAAAAAGGTTAAAGAAGGAAAAGCGATTGTTTTGCAAACGGCAAAATGCAATGATCAACATTTTATGCAGAAAATGTTTGATAATTTATATCCTTAAATGCAGACATAATGGATGAGCACTTTCCTGAAGGCAGACCCGCTTGCTCAGATAGAGTCGATTTCGTTCTGTGCTTGCCTTTCCACGATAATATGTTTTGAGAGATCCACTCATGTTCATATTTTTAGTGAATCCTTCGGACAAGCTTTTGCGGTAGTTAAAATAGCAGGCGATGAGCTATTCAAATTGCCAATTTACGTAAGAACGTATTTTCTACGGCACTGGGAGAAGAACTCTTCCACTATATCTGATTGATTGCCGATATTTGAAGTCTTTTTACTTATTTAAAGTAGGAAGGCTTTTTCTCTTTTTGTAGAGGGGACGTTACGATATATTTGCCTGATTAAGGAAAGTTGCTTCGATTCAACCCAGCAAAAATTCTTTAAACTTTTTCTAATGATTTTGTTCCTTTTTTGAAATTAGTGGAAAATTGGATGTTTGGAATATAATTCAATTTATTCGTAAACGATAAATGTACAGTCAGCGTTAGAGTTGAATATTACTGTTCGAATCATAAATTAACTCGAACCATTTTCTTTAAACTTGATCATCATGCTTTGACTGTAAATCGTTTTGAGGTGTATTTTGTGGTCCGATGGAATTTAAGTGAACGACACCAAGTCATTCTCGCTCTAGCAGTGATTACGTTATACTTATCACCTTTATTTATTTTAGGAGAAAACGCACATATCCGAGTACATGATAACTTAGATTCTAATCTAGCATGGTATAAAATTTTATCAGAAAGCGGAAAAATCTTTGGTGGAATTGAATCGACAATCCCCCAAGTGATGAATGGTTTACCGAGAAATGCTCTAGGCTCTGAATTAACGCTCATTGTTTGGCTGTATCATTTCTTTCCAACGATGGTTGCGTACGCACTTAGTCAAGCGCTAACCAGGTATATTGCCTTTTTTGGGATGTTTTTACTTTTAAAAAAGCATTTTTTGCAAGGGGAAAAATGGCATTTTGTTTGTATTGGAGTGGCTTTAGCTTTTGCTCTAACTCCTTTTTGGCCATCGGGAATGCTTAGTACACTAGGGATGCCGCTTGCTCTATGGGCTTTTTTAAATATACGAAAAGGGGAACGTGACTGGCACAATTATGCTGTGCTAACGCTTTTACCGCTGTACTCTAGCTTTGTATTGGGCTTTTTCTTCTTTTTATTTGCGATCGCTATTTTCTGGGTGATCGACGTACTACGCGGAAAAGGACTAAACTTGAAATTTTTTTTCTCGATTGCCTACATGACCTTTATTTATTTAATCGTCGAGTATCGCTTGGTAGGCTCCTTCTTATTGATCACGGAGGCAAATAGCAGGGATGAGTATTTTCATGCAAGATTGTCTTTATGGCGGGTAATTCGCCTGACATTTAAAAATTTTCTATTAGGGCATACCCATGTGATGACTGTTCATGGGCTTGTGATATTACCCGTTATCCTGCTCGCTTTGTATATCGTAATCATAAAAAGACTATGGAAAAAAGAAAAATTGTTTTTGCTCCTTTTCGTTATAAATTTTTTATTATCTGCATGGTATGCTTTTTGGTTTTATAAAGGTTGGCTCCCACTAACGGAACGTTTTCACGTACTGGATACGTTTAACTTTGCCCGTTTCCACTTTTTGAGGCCAATGGTTATTTACGTAAGCTTTGCTCTCGCCCTAAAAATATGGATGGAGCATTCTATTAGCTTAAAGACTCTTGCTCATTTTTTGATCGCAGCACAGTTATTTGTTCTATTTCTTTTTAATGATGAGATTGTGTATCATAGAAAACCAACAGTAAAAGAGTTTTATTCAGTTGAGCTCTTTTCTGAAATTAAGCAATATATCGGCAAACCTGTTGAAGATTATCGAGTCGCAAGTATTGGTATCCATCCCGCAATATCACAATTTAACGGTTTTTATACCCTTGATTCGTACAATAATTTTTACCCTTTGTCTTACAAGTATCAATTTCGGAGAATCATTGCAGCAGAACTTGAGAAAAATCAAACAATCCGAACTTATTTTGATGAGTGGGGCGGTCGTTGCTACATATTTACAGCAGAATTGGGAAAACGTTATATGTTTAAAAAAAATGCAAAAGTGAAGTTAAAAACTTTGCAAATAAATACGGAAGCATTTAAAGACATGGGGGGCGAGTACATTTTTTCTGCTATCCCGATTGAAAATGCTAGCGAGAATAGACTCGGTTTAATGAAAATATTTGCTAGTGCACAATCGCCATGGAAGATCTACTTGTATAAAGCAATGTAAGCAGCTAGGAGGTCAACATGAACGAACCAATCCTAACAATAGTCGTCCCTTGTTATAATGAAGAGGAGGTTCTCCCTTATACGTTTAAAGAACTAAAAGGGCTTATGAGTGAACTGGTACAAGAGAGACTCGTTTCTGATAGAAGTAGGCTTTTATTTGTTGATGATGGGAGCATTGACCAAACATGGACCTTCATTTATAAAGAAACGATTCAAAATCAATATGTGCGAGGTCTAAAGCTTGCGAGGAATGTTGGTCATCAAAATGCCTTATTAGCAGGGCTTTTTAAAGCGAAGGAATTGTCTGATTGTATTATCTCAATCGATGCTGACCTGCAAGATGATTGTGCTGTCATTAAAGAGTTTCTTAAAAAGTATAAAGAGGGATATGAAATTGTTTACGGAGTTAGAGTTAAACGAGAGAGCGACACCTTTTTTAAAAGGACGACTGCACAAAGCTTTTATAAACTAATGAAGCTGATGGGGGTAGATTTAGTTTATAATCATGCCGATTTTCGGTTAATGAGCAAGCGAGCTGTCGAGAAACTTGAAAAATTTGAAGAAATCAATCTTTTTTTACGCGGTATTGTCCCGTTGATTGGTTTTAATTCAACAAGTGTATATTATGAAAGAAAAGAGAGAAAAGCAGGTAAAACAAAATATCCGCTGAAAAAGATGCTTTCTTTTGCCTTCGATGGAATTACATCGTTTTCCATCACTCCGATTCGCTCGGTTTTATTTATAGGCCTTGTTTCATTTTTTGGCAGCCTTGCATTCGCTCTTTATTTTCTTTGCCTGAAATTTTTTGGAGCTACGGAGCTAGGATGGACTTCTTTAATCACGTCGATTTGGTTAATAGGTGGTCTTCAGCTTATCGCCGTTGGCATAATTGGCGAATATATTGGCAAAATCTATAAAGAAGTAAAACGACGCCCAAAGTATATTATAGATATTGATGCTTATACAGTTGCACTGCCAGAGCATTTTAAAGACAGCGGAGGTTTAGAGGATGAAACCCGTTTCCTTGAGCGTGGGGAAATATTTAAGTCTAACTAGCCCTTTTATACGATTTTTATGTGTGGGTTGTCTTAATACTTTAGTGGGTCTTTCTACTAGCTTTATACTTTTAAATGGGTTCGGGCTTACTTACTGGTTTGCAACATTTCTCGGCAATGGCGTTGGGGCGATATGTAGTTTTGTTCTTAATCGTAATTTTACTTTTCAAAGTAATGCTGCAATCAAAAAGACTGGAGTTTTATTCGTTTTCGTTGTCCTGTTTTGTTATTGGTTTTCATATTCATTAAGTGCTATGGTGGCAGAGGCTTTCACTCTAACTGGGATTTTAACGAAAAAAGAACAGGCCGTACTAATAGGAACGGTAATTTATACGATAACGAATTATTGCGCTCAAAAATATATCGTCTTTTCAAAATAGCAGCGTAAAATCACGAAAAGGACTTCCGGAAAGGAAGTCCTTTTTCTTCGAAAACTGCGGCGCTTGACTGCACTCCACATTGTGCATTTCCCGTAGGAATGTCAATTCGTCTTACGCAATTCAGCTCATCGCTCAATAAATATAGCACGGATTTATTTGAAATACAAGTTTTTCATTAGAAAATAGGTTTGTAATATTTTGAAAAAAGTGAAATAATATATTTAATAAATAGGCGGGCTGCGTTAGGATGTGCTTGATAGTTTAGCTGGGTATAAAGCTTCTGTTTCTCACGTCTTTTAAGTCAAATTGCTAGAACTTCCTGAAACTTAAACCAGTTAAATTTATAAAAAGTGACATCAGTGAGAATTTTGTTAAGAAAGGAGTGCTATGGATGTCAGTAAAAGAAGAACTGCACCGTTTGATTGATAAAATAAATTCAAATCCGGTCCATATTAAACATGAAAAGGATCGTGTTTTTCAAATTAACTTAGATGAAAGCGGCATCTTACAAATGATCCTTGAACAAGGGAAGATTGCGGTAGTTGATGGGGAGGAGTATGAAGCAAATGTGATACTGTGGACATCAGATAAGCAGTTTTCTAAGTTATTAAAGGATGAGCTTAGTACAACAATGGCTTTTATGACAGGTAGTTTAAAAGTAGATGGAAATCTAGGACTTGCATTAAAATTGCAAGAGATCGTAAAAAAATATCAATCATAACTGCTAATAAGATGAATGGACACTCTAAAATTTAAATTTTAGGAGTGTTTTTTAGGAGACGCAACTTCGTTCGTTTCACAAGCTTATGCTAAACAAACTACTAATTTTCTCTATTAAACTAGTTTATTGGAGGAGGCTTGTACTTTTTTTAAAGTGAAAATTTATGTTAAAATAGTCAATATAGCATTATGCTATCAATCTGCTAGCTTGTAGATAGCAAACTGATAGCGTGCGCTAGCCTAATATAAGGAGGGCTTTATATGACGAGTAAAGCTAGAAGTCAATTAAATGTCAGAGTCTCAGCGGAAACGTTGCAAAAATTAGACGAAATTGTTGAATTTTACCAGGAACATACGAAGCTGGGAAAAGTATATAAGGCTGATGTTTTAACGGATATAATTGATAAATCTTATGAGGTAATGAAGAAACAAAAATTAAATAAAAGACCTCATTTGTAATAAAGGAAGGTATCTTTTTTTGGGTGAGCATCATGAGGCCTTAGAATCTTGGGAATGACCTAAAATCCGAAAAGGGTGTGAAATACGGTCTTCTTTTTTTGTTTTTTGCTTGCTTCATGCTCGTGTTCTCTTTGTTCGTTAACGTTAGCGAGTGAGTGACGAAGAGAAAGTTGAAGCTCGTCGACTTGATTCGTGAGCTGCTCAATTTTACCTTGCAATTCTTCAATTTCTCGGCGATGCTGCAGCAATTGATAGGTAACGACAGAATCTGCTTTATTTTCAATACTTCTCTCGAGTTTATTGACTTTATCTATCAAACTGGATTGCTTTTGCTGAAATTTAACAGAGCCTCGACGAGTCGGTTTCCGCACCCGAATATGTTGGATGGGGATTCCTTTTTGGATCTGTTCTTTAAATTCCTTTAAGGTTTCGACATCTTCTTGCGAATATAAAAAGTGACCAAATTCATTGCGTTCCATTTCTAAGCCTAAATGTTTGACCCATCTTTGCACTGTACTGGAAGAAACCCCTAATAATTTCGAAACAGCGCCCGTATTCAACCTATAACTCACCTCCTTTACAGGATCAATTCTTCCTTTTCATAAAAATTCCTATGCAGGTGACAAAACAAGTTTGTATTCGCCAAAGAAAGTGGATATACTACTTTTTTAGCAATAAAAACAACAAAAATTCCCCTTCATTTTTACAAATGACTGGGGGAATTAAGCATGAGTGAAAAAGAAGGAGCTGTCTATTGGCAATTGCAACTAATGTCAAAAATGAAACTGAAACAACTTATGTGGCGTTTTTTTTCCACTTTAAGATGTTCAAGCTCTTTTATAATATTAATTTGCTTATAAGATGTTTCTCGATTATGTATTATTTATTTCGTATAGCGATTTGCATAGCTTGAAGCAACAAAAGAATTAGGTTTTATTTTTGGCTCTAGACCAAGGGATTCAATTCTTGCCACCATTTCTTCCACGTATATTTTCGTTTTATTTAGTTTGCCGGCACCAATATCAATATGGCCTTCCATTGTAAATGTCGCTCCTTGGTAAATGAACAAAGAATGAGATCGATCATGCAATTTTTTCGTTCTTCTGTAAAGAGAGCGACGACTTCCTCTGTTAATGATGTTTCCTTAGAGATTCTTTCATGTAGTTGTTCCATTTTCCTTTGTATATAAACTCTGCGAATGCACGCCCAAGCTCCTTTACCTTCATTTTGAATGACGATTCCCGTAATAAAAAGGGTATAATCATGATGAACCTGAGAATCAGTCCCAATCATTAGGCGATAATTTCCTTGTGGATTTAACTTCATAAACTTTATAATGCGGTCGAATACTTGTTCAAAGGACATTTCTTTTTCTTGAAGGTTTTGAAACGTTAATTCATTCAAAAATATCTGTCCTTTCTTAAAATACTTGTTTCTATAAACTTATGCAGGAAAGTGTTAAATTTGTTTGGGTGTTGTGGAAAGATAATGTTAAGTTCATTTAAGGAGAGAGTTAATGTCACATTTACAATCGTTATATCCAGTTGCAGTTGAGTATACAAAAAGTAAGGTTTGGGAGGATTTATACCGTTATTTAGGCAGTAAGGAACATCCACCAACGATGGAACAATATTTTTTTGACCGAAGGAGCTATTTAGAACAAATTTGGCTCAACGTATGGTTAAATAAAGCCTCCAATCAGATCCCTAGAAGAGAAAAAAAAGAATGGTTGAAGAATTTTGGCCACGAAGTGGAAGGTGTTGAGCGAAAGCTAATCAATCATTTGTTTCGCAATGAGATCCGTGCGTACCAACCTTTCGACACTTGGTCGTGGGCACGAGACAGGTTTAATGATCAAGATGAGTGGCTTGAAATTTACAAAAATGCACGAAAACAATTTTTGGCAGAAGAAGATGAAAAGCAAAAGCAAGGTGAAAAGCTGAGACTTTTACAAAGTCTTGATGTTTTTATTGAGGAAAGATTGACAGAAGACTATCAATTGTTTTACTTACATACCCGTGCTTATATTGCTAAAAATCTTGAGAAGATAATTAGTACACAGCCTAAATATGAACAGCTTGAGCTGTTCTCGCTAGAAATTCCTCTACATAATATGGGGTATTTCAATGCGGCTGATTATACTACATTGGCTACTTTTTTAGGAGAATTAACGGGTGATATTAGAAAAACTAGATACAGGGGGAGAAATCTGTATCAGTATGAAACATATGAGATTATATTTAAACAATTTGTCCGTGAAATTGTCTATGACAAAGTGCCGGCATTCATTCTTGCGGCAATTAATAAACAGTTTTTCCATGGGTCTGTATCTGCCCGGTCTGAAATGCTTGAATTAGCGGAGATTGAAGCGCTTTTAAAGGATGAGTTACCTGATATCGTCCTTGATTTTTACAGCTTAATAAAAGAGGAGTATGTTGATGAACTATTAAGGTTAGCCACAGTTTCATTTGATCCTGATATTCATGAACAAATTTTGCTGGATGATCTAGCTAAAAGAGAGAAGCGTAAAGAAGAAGAGTTAGCGGCACAAAGGAAGAAGGAAGAAGAAAAGGCAGAGAGAATTGAGGAAATTTTTGGACAAGAATATCAACCGCGGCTAGGGAGCGATATTCGTTATGTTCTTCATATCGGCGATACAAATACAGGAAAGACCTTCCATGCCCTTGAGCAAATGAAAAAAGCATCAAGTGGACTTTACCTAGCTCCATTACGTCTTTTAGCTTTAGAGGTATTTGACAAATTAAATAGCGATGGGGTCCCTTGCACTTTAAAAACCGGCGAAGAAGAAAAAGCAATCCAAGGTGCGAGGCATTTTTCTTGTACCGTTGAAATGTTTCATGAAAAAGAGTATTTTGATGTCGTTGTCATTGATGAAGCACAAATGATATCCGATAAGGATCGTGGCTTTTCCTGGTATAAAGCGATTACGAAGGCGAATGCGCGTGAGGTTCATATTGTCGGCAGCAAAAGCTTACAGGAAATGGTATGCAGACTTCTTGGGGATGCCGACATTGAAATCAAGGAATACAGTCGAGATATTCCACTGCAAGTGGAAAAACGGCTTTTTACGTTAGAGCAAACGAAAAAAGGAGATGCACTGGTCTGTTTTTCCCGAAAGAGAGTATTGGAAACGGCATCAAGATTACAAAATTCTGGTTTTCCTGTCAGCGTTATTTATGGAAGCATGCCACCGGAAACTAGAAAAAAGGAAATGCAGCGTTTTATCGATGGTGAAACGAAAGTAATTGTTGCAACAGATGCAATCGGAATGGGGCTCAATTTGCCAATCAGGCGCATTGTTTTTTTAGAATCGGAAAAATTTGATGGTACGAAAAGAAGAAGGCTAACCTCTCAGGAGATTAAACAAATTGCAGGAAGAGCTGGTCGAAAAGGGATTTACGATGTCGGAAAAGTTGCCTTTAGTTCCGATATGAAATGGTTTAAGCATTTGCTCAAAAATAAAGATGAGCCACTACAATCATTTGCGATTGCACCGACATCCGCAGTCTTTGAACGATTTCAAAAGTATTATCGTGAACTGGCCATATTTTTTGAACTGTGGGAACAATTTGAGAGTCCCGATGGTACAGAAAAGGCAGGTTTAGCTCAAGAAAAAGAACTTTATCAAGTAATTCGTGGTACAGAGGTTGAAGCAAAGCTTTCACTTATGGATTTATACGGATTTTTGCATTTACCTTTTTCAACAAAAGATCAAGGTCTTATCCACCAATGGCGAGATACGATGTTTGCCATCGTAAAAGGAGAAGAATTGCCAGAGCCGGTCATTCGAAAAAGGAATTTGGAAGAACAGGAATTATCCTATAAAGCGATTGGACTGCATCTCTTATTTTTGTATCGCCTTGATAAAAGGCTTGAAGCACTTTACTGGGAAAAGGAGAGAGCAGAATTGAGTGATGCTGTTCATGAATCTTTGAAGACGGAAGTCAAGAAAATGAAAAAGAAGTGCAGAAGATGTGGAAAACCGTTATCATGGGAACACCCCTATCCAATTTGTAATTTTTGTCACGAGAAACGCTATGAAAGGTGGTAAAAAGGAGTTCAAATTAAAGGCTTCAAAGTTGAATAATTTTCCTCTTTGTAAGAAAATAAGTTTATTCGATTTTTTAGAAGAATCGATAGAAATTAATACATAGAGGGTGTTAGCATTTGGGAAAAGTACATAAGAAAACAGGGGTGAAACGCCTCATATTGCGTTATATCATGATTATAATTGGGGCGGCAATGGCAGCGATGTCGATAGAATTATTTTTAGTACCCAATAAAATCATTGATGGTGGCGTAATTGGGGTATCCATATTAACCAATTATTTAACAGGGATTAATTTTGGAATTTTAATTTTAATTATTAACTTGCCATTTTTATACGCAGGTTATAAATATATTGGCAAGAGCTTCTTTATTTCGTCGTTAGTAGGAATTATTTCTCTCTCCATATTTGAACAATTACTGCATCATATTGAAGCATTTACCACTGTTCCATTGCTGGCTACTGTATTTGGTGGTTTACTTTTAGGAGCGGGTGTTGGAATCGTTGTTAGAGCAGGGGGCGCCCTCGACGGAACAGAAATATTAGGAATTTTACTTACAAAAAAACTCCCATTTTCAGTTGGTGAGTTTGTCATGTTTATTAATGTTTTTATTTTTGGATGGGCAGGCTTTGTTCTTGGCTGGGAACAAGCGATGTATTCTATTCTAACTTATTATATTGCTTCCAAAGCGATTGACGGAGTCTCGCAAGGAATTCTTAATGAAACGAAAGCAGCGATTATTGTTTCAGACGAATTTGAGGAATTGTCGCAAACAATTAATCAAAGACTTGGCCGCGGTGTTACAAGACTTTATGGAAAAGGTGGTTATCACGACAAAGAAAAGGAAGTTATTTATGTTGTCGTAACCAGATTGGAAGTTGCAAAATTAAAAAGCATGATATTGGATATTGATCCGAACGCATTTATCACCATTATGGATACACACGAGGCCCATGGTGGCAAATTCAAATCAGCCATTCATTAACGATGCAGCCGTAGTTTGTAAAGATTTCATACAAAAAAGCAAAGGAAAAATGAAATTGTTTTTCTGAACTGCCCCGTAAATGTTAGTCACAATCTGACGTTTACGGGGTTTTTTTGCTTTTATTTGTAGGGCAACCATTGACTGTCCTTTTTCTCAATTTGAAAATCAGACGAAATCATCGTTAATTATAATGAACGCAAAAAAGCTCAGAAACCCAGAAAAAACCGTTTTGTTCCCTGTTTTCAACTGATTTTTTCTAACGTTTCCTTTTTTACCAAAAAACTTAAGTGGTACTTTATGTTTTAAAAGGGGCGGTTGTGGGAATAAGTGTCCGTTCAGGCAGTACTGGGGAAGTGAAATATCAATTTAATGGAGATACGCGGTTAAAGCCTGCCTCAAACATGAAGCTAATTACGGCAGCAGTGGCACTTTCCGTGTTGGGGGAAAAACATAGATTTAAAACAGAAGTACGGACAGATGGGGTGTTGATAGGAAATACTTTAAAGGGAGATGTATATTTAATCGGCAAAGGAGATCCGACCTTAAGGAAAGAGAATTTTCAAGAATTAGCTAGACAGCTAAAGGAAAAAGGGATTAAAAAAATTGATGGTAGTCTTTTTGGCGATGATAGCTGGTATGATGATATCCGCCTATCTCAAGATATGATTTGGACGGATGAAGAACGTTATTATGGAGCTCAAGTTTCTGCCTTAACTACTTCAACTGACACTGATTATGACACTGGGGCGCTCATTGTGGAAGCTTCTCCGGGGAAAAATATTGGGGATCAAGCAAAAATCTCGCTAATACCAAAGACACAGTATGTGAACATCGTGAATCAACTATTGACTGTTTCACCAGAGAGCAAGGCTGAATTTCGCATAAAAAGAAAGCATGGTAGCAACACGATAGTTTTAGAAGGGATGTTACCAATTGCTCCGCCAACAAAAAGAGAGTGCATCGCTGTTTGGGAGCCAACTGGATATGCACTAGATTTGTTTCAGCAAGCGTTGGCTGCTGAAGGCATTAGCCTTACTGGAAATGTTGAAAGAGGTCGGTATACGTCTGGAAATTTAGTCGCAAGCCATCAGTCTATTCCATTATCACAATTATTAGTGACATTCATGAAACTTTCCAATAATGTTCATGCAGAAGTATTGCTTAAAGAAATGGGTAAACAGAGAAAAGGTCAAGGAAGTTGGAAAGGAGGGCTGAGGGTAATCAATGAAGAGTTAGAGAAGTTCGGTGTCAATACGGACACATTGGTAATCCGTGATGGCTCTGGTATTTCTCATATTAATCTCGTCACGGCAAATGAATTTACCAAGCTTTTATTTAATATCCAAAAAGAGCGATGGTTCTCATCCTACTATGAGTCTTTGCCGATCGCGGGGAAAAAATCAAAAATAGTGGGCGGTACGCTGCGCGATCGAATGGCTGGCATGCAGGTTCATGCTAAAACAGGGACGTTAACAACCGTTACGGCGATCTCCGGTTATGTGAAATCGGCAAGTGGTGAGTTACTTGTCTTTTCGATTTTAATGAATAATTTATTGGATGAACGTAAAGGTAAACAAGTAGAGGATCGACTTCTCGAAGTGATTGCAAACCAATAAATGGGAACTCAGGGCTGTGAAGGAGCAGTTCTATTGTTTTTTTTGCAGAAGTCTTAAAATTAAACAAGGTTTTTTTCGATAAATGTAGAAAGTAAAGAATAAGTCATTCACTTTGGGAGGAGTTAAGTTTGCGTTTTTCAGTAAATATCTCGACGATCTTCACAGAAGTTCCTTTTCTCTCTCGTTTTGAAAAGGCAAGAAAAGCAGGTTTTCACTATATAGAATGTCAGTTTCCTTATCGTTATGGATTGAATGAGCTTGAGGAGAGGCTGGCTAAAAATAATCTTGTGATGACCTTAATGAATTGTCCTCCTGGGAACTGGGAATCTGGCGATCGGGGGCTTGCTGTAGATAAAAATAGATTTGATGAATTTGAAGAATCGGTAGAGCGCTCAATTACCTATGCGAAAAGATTGAAGGTGAAACAATTACATTGCATGGCTGGGATTATTCCTGTAAATCAGTCAATTGAAGAAACAAGAATGAATTATATAAACAATATTACATATGCGGCAAAGAAAATGTCTTCCTACGGAATGACGCTTTTAATTGAACCGATTAATTCACATGATATGAGAGGATATTTTCTATCGTCTTTGGATGATGCACTTGCTATTTTGAAAGAAATCAATATGCCGAATGTTAAACTTCAATTTGATTTTTATCATATTCAACGAATGCAAGGAAATTTAATTGTTAACTTTCAAAATAATATAGATTGCATCGCTCATATTCAGGTCGCTGATTGTCCTAGGAGGCATGAACCTGGGACAGGGGAAATCAATTACAGCAATATTTTTCGAACGATTCAGGCAAGTGGCTATGATGGATTTATCGGCCTTGAATATACCCCAGAAACGACAAGTGAGGCTAGCTTCACTTGGCTAACTAGTTGGAGATAGGAGAGAGACAATGAAAATCGGCTTTATTGGATTGGGTGTGATGGGCTCTCGAATTGCTAAAAAAATGCTTGAGGGTGGCAATCAGCTAGTTGTCTATAATCGTACAGTGACAAAAACAGAAAACCTTGTGGCTTTAGGTGCCCAACGAGCGAATGATATCGCGTCCCTGTCTAAGGAATGTGAAATTATATGCAGTTGTCTTTCGATGCCAGAAGATTGTGAGCACATATTTCAGAATACTGTTCTCCCTTATGCACGAACAGGGACGGTTTGCATTGATTTTTCTACAGTCGGGGTTAAGACGAGCCAACGGATCTATACGCAAGCGAAGGAAAATGGAATCTCTTATTTGGATGCACCGGTTAGCGGTGGTCCAGAGGGAGTCGAGCAGCGCACTTTAACAATTATGGTTGGTGGAGAGCAAGAAGCATTTGTAAAAGTACTGCCACTGCTAAAATTATTTGCAGAAACGATTGAATATTTGGGCGAATCCGGCTCAGGAAGTGCTGCCAAACTAATAAATCAATACCTTGTGGCTGTTCACTCTGTTGCTGCCTCAGAAGCAATGGTCGCAGGAGCATCCTTTGGATTGGACCCGGAGCAGCTCGTTCATTTGCTAACTGCAAGCTATGGCACTAGTCGTATGTTGGAACGGCATATGAAACATTATGTACTTGATAGGCAATTTCAACCAGGTGGTGCTGTCAAATATGTTCATAAAGATGTCAAGCTTGCTAATCAACTTTTTACCCAAGCTGGAATTGGCGATAAACTTGGCGAGCTTGCAGAAACTGGTTTTCATAGAGCGATAGCAGAAGGTTTTGGAAATGAAGATATGTCCGCAGTTATCAAACCATTAGAGAAACTGTGCAACGTGGAGGTGAAGAGGGTATATTAGGTTTAGCAATAGTCCACATTCAAACAGCAAAGGTAAAAACCCTTTGCTGTTTGATTTTTTATAGTTTAGAAAACTTCCTTTTCGAAATCAAATTCATGTCCCTGCTCATGAAGGGGTTTATGAGGACACAGTCGGGCGTGAATAGGGAATTTGTGTCCGCATGAAGGTGTCATGAGGACAAACTCAAGCGGAAAAAGCAAAATGATGTCCGTATGAAGGGTCCATGAGGACACAGCCGGGAGTGAAAAAGAAAACCGTGTCCGCATCATGAAGGTTCATAAAAACACACCCAAGAAAAAAAAACACCATTAACACTGGTGGCTTTGATTTTGGCTACACGAGTTCATTCACTTACTTGATAACTTTGCTTTTAGCTCATGTAGGTTAACGCCTCTCGCTTTTGAATCAATCAGAACTGTTAATACAAGAAGAATAGGTTTTTTCTCGCAAGCTGAAGTTTTCATTGGTGTTGAATAGTTTTTAAAACGAAGGAAGGGAGCTTCTTGGTAATCTGTACAGAATTCGAACGTTAATTATTATGACGGGTTCTGCAAGTGCTTTTGCAGAAATGCATAGTCCTTACATGCCATTATATGCAAACTTTCACACTTTTAGAGGAAGTTGCATGGACTGAAAGAACCATCCTCACAATCGAAAATAAGTAGTTGTTTTCATTTTGAAAAATAATTTTGTGTATAGTATGGATGTGATTCTTTGTTGAAAGCAACACCAACACCTAAATGATTAAATTCAGCTTTCAATATATTTTTCCGGTGTCCTAAAGAATTCATCAAACCTTCATGGGCGAAAATGCTACTAAATTGTCCATATGCCAAATTTTCTCCGGCAACTGAGAAGGTGATTTGATCAGCGAGCATTCGGTCAAAAGGGGATTGCCCTTGCAGATTCGTATGGTCAAAATAGGCGTTTTTAGCCATATCGGTGCTGTGCTTTCTCGCTGTCTCACGAACGCGCTCATCCCATGTAAGAATCCCTAAACGATGCTGTACCCTCGTTGCATTTGTCAAATCAAACATTTGCCATTCAAAACCTTCTCTTAGTAAATCAGTGGCTGTGGCATAGAAATTCTTTTTCTTTTCTTCCATATCTTTATGAATAATTTGGATTGCAGTTAATGAATTGCCTTCATGTTTATCATAAAAAATCGTGATATAACTCTCGTCTATTAAAAAAACATCATAATCCGCATCCTTTTCAAGCTGATAGTAGACAAAACCTTTTTGAATTCTCGTTAAGGGGGTACCGAGCTCTTGAATAACTTGTTCTCTAACTGTTTCTAGCTTGATATTTTTTGTAGATGCGATTAAATCTTGATTCGTATAAAGACCAACGACTTCGCCTGCGTCGTTATACATCACTTGCACATAGTTTTGATAGTTTTGATGATAGGTATGCCATTTGCGGCCGTATTCATTAACGGAGCTTCTTTGTGGAGCTCCAAGTATTTTTTCTACTTTAGCCTTTTGTTCGCCAATTTGGATGTTATGGATGGAAAAGGTTTGCTGAGATGGAGCAGTTAACTCTGGTTGTGCCACACTATTTTGGTCCTTAATTTCAGGCGAGCCATTGATCGTCTCTTTAATTGTCTCGAAAATGGATTGAAAGGTTGAGATGACAGAGGTGGCTATATTTTGTAATTCTCCATTTTCAATGAACGTCTGAAAATTTACCTTCGCCTCCGTTTTAGTTCCTTCTTCCAAATATGAAGCGCCAATCACGATCAAAAAAACAACGACTATCATAAAAAGAAAACGTCTCATGCTACCCCTCCTTCACGGATCTTGATAGTATTTCAGTTTAGTCAAAATTTATAAAATTAAAAGCGAAACTGATATTTAATGACAATCGCTTAGTCTTAATTACTCGATAAACGGTTTCTTTCATAGTATAGTAGAATTATTCCGAATGGAACTAGAATGCTTTATTTGGACGACATCAAAAGCTAAGCAAGGAGAATATTCAATGAAATTTGTTTCATGGAACGTAAATGGAATTCGTGCCTGTGTGAAAAAGGGTTTTCTAGATTATTTTCACGAGGCCGATGCTGATATATTTTGTATACAGGAATCGAAGCTACAAGAGGGCCAAATTGATTTGCAGTTAGATGGATATGAGCAGTACTGGAATTATGCAGAAAGAAAAGGATACTCAGGCACGGCTGTTTTTACGAGAAAAAAACCTCTTTCTGTTCGCTACGGCATTGGAGATAAGGAAACGGAGGCAGAGGGTAGAAGCATTATCTTGGAATTCGCCGATTTTTACTTGGTCAATATTTATACACCAAACTCAAAAAGGGATCTGTCTCGTTTCGAGTATCGATTGCAATGGGAAGAAGAGCTTCGAGAGTATCTTCTCGAGTTAAATTCAAAAAAGCCAGTCATTTATTGCGGTGATTTAAATGTTGCTCATGCAGAAATCGACTTGAAGAACGCAAAATCAAACATAGGAAATTCAGGCTTTACTTATGAAGAACGAGAGAAAATGACGAAGCTCCTTGAATCAGGCTTTGTAGACTCATTCCGCTATTTATATCCGGAAAAAACCGATGTTTATACGTGGTGGTCTTATATGAGTAAGGTTCGTGAAAGGAATATTGGCTGGAGAATTGATTATTTTATTGTTTCTAAACAATTGGAGCATCATATTGAAGAAGCTGAAATTCATCATCAGGTACTCGGAAGTGACCACTGTCCAGTTGTTTTAAAAATGACAAATTTAAACGCTTAAAATAATGAATTGAAGAGGTGACATAATGAAAATTGAAGTATGGTCTGATTTTGTCTGTCCATTTTGTTATATTGGCAAACGGCGGCTAGAAGAGGCAATCCAGCAATTTCCTCACAAAGAACAAATCGAAGTTGAATTTAAAAGCTTTGAGCTTGACCCCAACGCTCCTAAAAACTCGAAAATGACCATTCACGAAGCACTCGCTAGTAAATATGGTATGTCGATTGACCAAGCGAAGCAAGCAAATGCTGGTGTTGGTGAACAAGCTGCAACAGTAGGATTAACATTTAACTTTGAGGATATGAAACCCACTAATACATTTGATGCACACCGTTTGGCCAAATATGCTAAAACAGTGGGGAAAGATAAGGAAATTACGGAAAAGCTTCTTTATGGCTATTTTACCGAGTCAAAAAATTTAAGTGATTACGAAACATTGGCTGATATTGCAGAATCAGTAGGAATAACACGAGATGAAGCGCTTGAAGTTTTACAGGATGAGTCGGCTTTTAGCCATGATGTACGTGTAGAAGAGGAGATTGCCAGACAATATCAAATAACGGGTGTGCCATATTTTATTATAAATCAGAAGTATGCAATCTCCGGCGCTCAACCATTTGAAACATTCCAAAGTGCTTTGCAGAAGGTATGGGAGGAAGAAGCAAAGACCCCGATGTTTCAAGATTTATCCTCTGAAGAAGATACTACTTGCAGCGATGACGGCTGCAGTATCCCAGCTAAAAATGAATAAGTTTGTCATAAAGAGATTGGTTGTTGTATACCAATCTTTTTTACTGACCACCTTGCATTCTGCAAAAAAAACGGCAAAATAAGCAAGGAATAGGAAATTAGAAAGCAGGTTTTTACATATGCAAAGTTTTTCAGCGTTAGGTATTTCGCAAAAATTGGTCGATAAAATGAGCGACAATGGGATTGTTGTTCCAACTCCAATTCAAGAGCAAGCAATCCCATCGATTATCGATAAAAGAGATGTTATTGCACAGGCACAAACAGGGACAGGAAAAACATTTGCTTTCCTATTGCCGATGATTGATAATATTGAACCGAATTCCTTACATATTCAAGCGTTGATTGTTGCACCAACAAGAGAGCTGGCTTTACAAATTACTGAAGAAGCAAAGAAATTAGTTGAGAACCTTGATGGAATAGATGTTTTGTCTGTTTATGGCGGACAAGATGTAGAAAAGCAATTAAAGAAACTTCAACATCATGTGCAAATTATTGTTGGAACACCTGGAAGAGTATTGGATCATATTCGCCGCAAAACTTTGACTTTATCAAAGGTCTCCTATCTTGTTCTCGATGAGGCGGATCAAATGCTTCACATTGGTTTTCTTGACGAAGTTGAGGAAATTATAAATGAGACTCCGAAAACAAGGCAGACATTATTATTTTCGGCAACCATTCCAGAAGAAATCCGCAAGTTATCTGAAAAGCATATGTGCAGGCCGCTGTTTATTCAGGTTGAAAAGGTTCAGGGGCCTGCCACGACCGTTAAGCAAATTGCGATTCATACGGTGGATCGAGCAAAGCAGGGAACATTAATCAAGCTGCTCGAAATGCACCGTCCATTTTTAGCCGTTGTCTTTTGTCGAACAAAGAGAAGGGTGAGTAAATTAGCCGGGGTTCTGAAAGCACAAGGCATTTCCTGTGATGAGCTGCATGGGGATTTATCTCAGCCAAAACGGGAACAAGTGATGAAACGATTTCGGGAGGCAGAAATCCAAGTCTTAGTTGCCACTGATGTGGCGGCAAGGGGACTTGATGTAGAAGGTGTCACCCATGTGTTTAATTATGACATTCCCCAAGATAGTGAAAGCTATGTTCATCGTATTGGGAGAACAGGGAGAGCTGGAATGAAGGGAATGGCTATCACCTTGTACTCATCAGCCGATCGCGTAGCATTAGATTTAATTGAGTCAGAATTGAATATTCGCATTCCGAAGCAAAATATCGGTAATACAGAGCAAAAGAAACAAAAGGGAAGAGAATCGACAAATGAGACAAAAACAAAAGGAGAGGTAGGAAAAGAGGGTAAGAATTTCAGGCGTTCACAAACTGCATCTAAAAAGAAAGAACGTGCAAAGCAAGAGCGGAATCGTCAAACTTCATCTGGAGCAGATAATCAAAAAAAGAAATTGAAAAAGGGCGGCGGCCAGAGTGAAAATAAAAAACAACACTCTTACCCTAAGAAGAAAAAGAGCAACAGTGTAGGGAAACGAAAGTCATACCGAGGTGATCCCAAATGATGGAAGATGTTTATATTGAACGTTCCGATAAAGAAACAGAAGAGTTTATCGCGGAAGAAAGTTCAGCATTTTTAGAGACTAAAATTAACTATTTAAAAGAACATAAAAATGAGTTTATTTATTTTGAAACAAGTGAGTTGACTGAAATAGGCGTTGATTCCTTGTCAATTGAAGTCGATGATGTTTTTGCAACCTATGATGTGATGCTTGGATTAAAGCTTGCAAAAAAACAGGATTCAGCCATCAGAGCGTTTTTAGATCAAGAGTTGAATGGAAATGATATTAAATATGACTTAATGTTTGATCAAGGTGACGGTCTGTGGAATGTCAATTTTACTTTAGATTATGTGTCCGGTTTTATGGAGGACATGACACTGGCAAGCGCACTTCGCTTAATCATTGATTTTCTTACTCGTTTAGTAAAATTTGTAAAATAGTAACATCCATTTCAAACTTAAAAGGTGATCGTATTGAAGGTTCTCTGCATTGACGGTGGAGGAATAAGGGGAGTATTTGCCGTTGCCATTCTCGCTGAAATTGAAAAAGAATTAGGGAAGCCTGTCGGTGAAGCATTTGATCTGATTGCTGGAACGAGTACAGGGGCGATTGTCGCAGCCTCTGTTGCTCTTAAGAAGCAAATGAGTGAAGTACTTGATTATTACAAACGGTATGCGGAAAAAATTTTTCTAAGACAAGCGAAAGTCGGCTTTTTTAAGACAGTGTACAATGATCGGTACATGCGCCGTTTTTTTCAAAAAGCGTTCGGAGATGATTGTTTAGCAGACATTAAAAAACCGTTGCTCATCCCAGCCGTCGACCTTACCAATGGAAGGCCGTATATTCATCGGACGAATTTCGGGCGTGCTCCAAAGGAAAACGATCTTTCTATAAAACTTTGGGATGCAGTACTCTCGTCGTGCTCTGCTCCCCTCTATTTTCCGCCAAACAATATGGAGGGTAAATTTCTTTCCATTGATGGTGGCTTATGGGCCAACAATCCTTCTTTAGTTTGCTTAACTGAAGCGCTCCATCAGTTTGAGGAAAAATTTGAGAATATAACAATTGTTTCAATTGGAACGGGCAAACAAAAAATTGATTTTTCAAGCAAAACCAATCAAGACTGGGGAGCAAGACAATGGCTACCTTTGCAATTTCCTTCACTTAAAGTAACACCTAAATTACTTGACTTAGCATTGCATTTGTCGTCTGAATCAATTACCTACCATTGTGAGCAATTTCTTAAAGGAAATTATATCAGGATAAACGAGGATTTGGGTCGAGAGATTCCTTTCGACGAAGTGAAATTTATCGATGATATGATCGACTTCGCCAATGTTTGTTTAAGGAGGGAGAAGGATAATATCCTCCAGGTAATTTCAGCTGAAAAATAAAAGTCTACGACAGTTCGTAGACTTTTTTAATGGATTATATCAATAATAAATGTAAAATTATAAATTATTCCCTAGTTTATTCCCTTTTAAATCGGCAATTGGGATGGTAATGACCTTTCCGCCGATCTGCACATGTATCGTATCATTGAAAATGGCTTTAACTAAACCTTTTAAGGAAATTTGAGAATCAACTGCGATTTTCTTGTTATCAGGGGTTTTTGTCATTTTTTTCACCCTCCAAAAGTTAAAGTAAAATAAAAAAAGACAAATTCGAAATCCATCCTTCGAGATTGGATTTTTTTTATTATAAATCAAGTACTAGCAAAATATCAAACAAAAACAACTTTGTAATGTTTATGAGAGACGACCGTAAAAGGAGTATCTAAACTTAATTTATCTGCATCTGATGGTTCCAATTTTACGATGATACTCTGCTCCCGAATAATCGTTACCGTGCCGAAAAATGTATGTCCGAATCTAGTAAATTTAACTGTATCTCCGATAGCTGCTTTTTTTGAAGTCAATATAAACTACTCCTTATGCTGTGCTTTTTATCCTTCAAGCAAATAAGCATGACTTTATCGTCTAAGTCATTCAAATGATTGCCAATATCAGCCTATTTTTATAATTTATTCAATGTCACTGTTGATTTTGACTATGGAATCAGAGCGCCTTTTCAGCATAACTGAAAGGTGTGTGAAACCAAGGTTTTAAAAGAAACGAGCCAAAAATCTTTGCTCAAAAATATGGTTTAGCAAAACTTTTTAAAAAAATAATATGAACTTAAGTTCAAGTATGGCATTACTGAGAAAATAAGTCAACGAAAACATGAACTCTAGTTCAACTTAAGGGGCTGTGCTATAATAATCATGAGGTGGCGAAGATGACAGAAAAAGATGATGGACAACTTGTTGGCTCGTTTCCGATTATGCCAAAGCAAGCACGAGCCCAGCAGAAAAGAGAAGCATTACTCAGAAGTGGGAGTATTCTATTTGTGGAGAGAGGCTTTGATCAAACGACAGCAAAGGAAATTGCTCTCCATGCCGGCGTAGCAACAGGAACCTTTTATCGCTATTTTGCTGATAAGAGGCAGCTTCTTATGTCTTTGTTAGAAGAGAATTTTGATTTGCTGATGCCACCAAAACCAGATTGGGATAATGTGAACCCAGAGTTTTTTTTAGCAGCCTTAATGAAGGAACACTTTGGGAAAATGAACAGACTAGGATTGCATCGGGTTCTTCCAGAGCTGGTTAGTCGTGATCCAGAATTGGCTGAAGTGGTACGAAAGACGAAACGAATCATTCATAAGCAAATATATAATGGATTGAAAACGACAAAAGAGCATGGATTGACTTGGGATGACTTAAGCCTTGATACCATATCATGGACGATTATAGCGCTTCTTGAAAAAATCCCTGAAATGCATGCAGAAAGCGGGAAGGAACCAGATTTTCCGGAAATCGCAAAGATTATCTGTCGATTAGTATTTCCACCTGACAAACTTTCACAGCTTAAAAAAATACGAGAGATGAGTGACAAAAAATGGATATGACTAATTTTAAAAATGTAAAAATCGAATTAACGAGATTTATGATGGCATATAAATTCGCCCTTGATGAAATGAATACGAAAATTAATATTTTGAAAGAAGAGTTTAATTATATTCATGACTATAATCCGATTGAGCATGTCTCTTCTCGTGTGAAATCCCCGGAAAGTATCTTCAAAAAAATGTATCGAAAGGGATACCCTTTTTCCCTATCCTCTATTAAGGAAAATATTAAAGACATCGCAGGAATTCGTATTACCTGTTCATTTATTTCAGATATATATGAAATTAGCAATATGCTCCAGCAACAAAAAGATATCACGCTGTTGGCTTGCAAAGATTATATTTCCAATCCTAAGCCCAATGGTTATCAAAGCCTTCATTTAATCCTTGAGATTCCAATATTTATGTCTGATCGAGAAGAATTGATTCCAGTGGAAATACAGATTAGAACGATCGCAATGGACTTTTGGGCGAGCCTGGAGCATAAGATCTTTTATAAATATAATAAAGAAGTCCCGGAAAAATTGATTATGGAACTGAAAGATGCTGCAATAGTTGCATCAGAGCTTGATCAAAAAATGGAAAGAATTCATAAAGAAATGGCCATTATAAAGGAAACGAATCGAAAAAAAGAAGATGAGCAATTTCTTTTGAATATGGATGAGCAAACGCTTAAACTTTCCAAGAGTTTGCTTGAAACGTTTGCAAAATAGAATTGAAGGAGGAACTGCCAGAGAAGTCCATAAAATAAAAGAAATGGAGAAAAAGTTTTTCTCTTGAGGGATATTCTGAGGATGTTGTGGACAAAAGCTATCAATTTCGAATTCAGCATGTACTTTATCGAACCCGGCAGAGAAAATCTACGGAACGACCGATTGCCCTTGGTGTGATCCCATCTATTTCGACTTAGCGTCGTGATAGATGGTGGATTAACATTTAAGGGCTGTTTTTGCCTTCGTTTTCATTTCTTGAAGACGATATTTGACCGATTTTCCTTTGCTTTCGTACATTGTCCTATCCCGTACTAACAAAATCGTCCGGTTACTTAGACTTTACTGTAAAGGACGATTTTTTTGGCATTTTTCGAGAGTCAAAATGGCTATTTTGCCAGTTCTTTGGAGTGAGGATTTGGAGACTAGTGCGGGAAAAGCACGTTAAACTGAGATCCGCAGGAGCTTGCGATTTTGCGAAATCGAGTGTTTTCGAACGGAATTCAATCTATTTATAAGCTGCTGAAAGTTAGCCAATAAAGATGAGGATTCCGCTCTATTACATAAAAATTTCCATACGTTTGAAATCTTTGTAAGAATTTCTCACAAAATTTACAAATAATGCTAACATAAATGTTACAATATGATTCATATTATGAATTTAATCTTGGAAAAGTTTTCTTTTAGGTGCTGAACCGCTAGCTGACTTACGTTCATGCATTGTATGCAAGCTAAAATTAGGAAAGGAGTTGATTTGAATGCAGCAATATAAAGAAGATATGTCACTGGCAAAATACTTATTTCACCATGGGCAGAACTTTCGAGCATATGATTATTTAGGTTCGCATTTTACAGAAAATAACGAAAAATCAGGCTTTGTTTTTCGTGTCTGGGCGCCTAATGCTCGATCCGTTTCTGTAGTAGGTGATTTTAATCAATGGAATCCTCAATCCCATCCAATGAAAAAGGAGACAGATGAAGGGATATGGGAACTCTTTATTGAGGGATTGGATGAGTATTCATTATACAAGTTTGCTATTTTGACAAAAGATGAACGCATACTTTTTAAAGCTGACCCATATGCATTTCATAGTGAAACGAAGGAAAAAACAGCCTCGTTTACTTATCGATTTGAGCATAAATTTTCATGGACGGACGATGATTGGCAAAAGGTAAAGGCGAGGCAAAACATATATGAATGTCCGCTTAATATATATGAGGTTCATTTAGGTTCGTGGGTAAGAGCTGATAATGGTCACTATGCCAATTACCGTCTAATCGCCGATCGATTAATCCCATATGTGAAAGAAATGGGCTATACCCATTTAGAGTTATTGCCGTTAGCTGAGCATCCGTATGATCGTTCTTGGGGCTACCAAGTTTGCGGCTATTATAGCTTAACATCAAGATTTGGCAAACCGGAGGATTTTATGTATTTTGTAAATTTGGCGCATGAACATGGAATTGGCATTATTATGGACTGGGTTCCGGCTCATTTTCCTAAAGATGCCCACGGATTATATGAATTTGATGGTCAGCCATTGTATGAATATCAAAACCCTTATAAACAAGAACATAAACAGTGGGGGACGAGAATATTCGATTTTGGTAGAAAAGAGGTCCGCTCCTTCCTCATCTCAAACGCCCTCTTTTGGATGGAAAAGTATCATATTGATGGAATTCGAGTAGATGCCGTTGCCTCGATGCTCTATTTAAATTACAACAGAGAAAATGGAGAATGGAGGCCGAATATTCATGGAGGCGATGGGAACTTAGAAGCAATAGAATTTATTAAAGAATTGAACCACACTGTACTAACTAATTTTCCTCATAATTTGATGATAGCAGAAGAATCTACAGCCTGGCCAGGTGTTACACTTCCCCCATCCTACGACGGTTTAGGCTTTAATTTTAAATGGAATATGGGTTGGATGAATGATGTTTTATCATACATTAAGGTCGATCCCATTGCACGTCAATATCATCACGACAAATTAACATTCCCAATTATGTACGCTTGTGAAGAAAATTTCATATTACCAATTTCTCATGATGAAGTTGTTCATGGAAAACATTCATTATTAGATAAAATGCCTGGAGACTACCATGAAAAGTTTGCTGGAGTTCGAAGTTTTCTTCTTTATATGCTTAGTCATCCAGGGAAGAAACTTATGTTTATGGGTGCCGAGATCGGTCAATTTATCGAGTGGAATTGTGAACAACCACTGGAATGGTTTTTGCTGAAATACGAATTACACAAGAAGCTGCGACTTTTTTTTAGCGAAGCGAATCATTTTTATTTACAGAATTCTCCCCTTTGGCAATTAGATTGCAACGAAGAAGGCTTCAAATGGATTTGCCCAAATGATAATAAAAGGAATGTTTTAGCGTTTCGCCGCATCGACAAACATGACAACGATTTGCTCGTTATTGCTAATTTCTCACCCGTGTTATGGGATGATTATTATTTAGGTGTTCCTCAAAAAGGAGTATATAAGGAAGTATTTAATACCAATTTGAAGAAGTTTGGCGGTTCAGGTCTTCGGAATCGCAAGTTATTAGCAACAAGAGATGAGCTAATGCACGGATTTGAGCAATACATTTCTGTTACAGTGCCACCTTTAACCACTATGGTTTTTCAATATAATGAGCGTCAAAAAGTGAGGATTTGAGAAGAAAAGGGGGAGGATTTCATGTTTAGAAAGAAAAAATGTGTGGCAATGCTCCTAGCTGGCGGACAAGGAAGCAGACTTTATGTACTCACAAAACAAATTGCGAAGCCAGCAGTGCATTTCGGTGGAAAGTATCGAATTATCGATTTTACTTTATCAAATTGTATTAATTCTGGTATTGATACAGTCGGTGTGTTAACCCAATATCAGCCACTTGAGTTGAACGATTACATCGATAATGGCGAACCATGGGATTTGGATCGAACATATGGGGGTGTTCACATCCTTCCTCCATATCAGCGTGTTCATGGGGGAGATTGGTATAAAGGAACGGCAAATGCGATCTATCAAAATATGAATTTTATTGATCGGTATACACCGGAATATGTGCTTATTTTATCAGGTGATCACATTTATAAAATGGATTATAGCAAAATGCTTGACTATCATATTGAGAAAAATGCGGACTGCACGATTGCTGTACTATCTGTTCCGCTTGAAGAGGCAAGTCGTTTTGGGATAACGAATACGTATGATGACGGAAGAATCTATGAGTTTGAAGAAAAGCCAACGGAGCCTAAAAGCAATAAGGCGTCGATGGGGGTGTATATTTTCAAGAAGGAGGCATTGTATCGCTATTTAATTGAGGATGAGGCCGATGAATATTCGTCAAAAGATTTTGGCAAAAACGTCATTCCAGCCATGCTTCAAAGCGGTGAAAAATTATATGCTTATCCGTTTCAAGGGTACTGGAAGGACGTTGGAACATTGCAGTCCTTATGGGAGGCGAATATGGACTTATTAGGAACATCCCCAAAGCTTGACTTAAATGACCATAAATGGAAAATCAGCTATCGTCACTATCCTGATCACCCTCACTATATTGGGAAAGGGGCAATGGTGGCAGACAGCGTGATCGCAGAGGGCTGTGAAATTCATGGCACGGTTGTAAACTCAGTTCTCTTTAGCGGAGTAACAATTGAAAAAGGGGCGGTAGTAAAGGATAGTGTCGTGATGAGAAACACTCTTATAAAAGAAGGGGCATCAATCGATTACAGCATCGTTGATGTAGGCGTTCAAGTTGGTCAAAATGTGAAAATTGGCGAAGAAAAAGTAAACGAGGGAGAGCTGACGGTTTTAGGAAGTGGTGTAAAGGTTAAGGAAGATACATTTATCCATGGCGGCGAAATCGTTGACAGCAATATGTATATCAAGTATTTAGAAAAACCCATGGCAAAAGGTTTTGCTATTACTCGAAAAACAGACGGTGCCATACATGCTAATTTTCTTGAAAGAGGGGTTGTCGAATGAATGCCGTAGGGATCGTCTTTTCTAATATTGGCGATAAACATGTACCTGAGATTACAAAAAAGCGAATTATGGCCACTGTACCGTTTGGCGGAAGATACCGTCTTATTGACTTTGTGCTTTCAAATATGACAAACTCTGGCATCAATAAAATTGGGATTATTGCAAAAAGAAATGACCAAAATATGATCGATCATATTGGAACAGGAAAGGCTTGGGATTTGGCGCGGAAAAGAGGCGGGATTCGCGTGATTCAGCCTTATGGTGATGATTCTGATGGAATAATTCCCATTGATAACCGCTTAGAAACATTAAAAGGAATTATGTATTACTTGGATAAAACCGACGAAAAATACGTTATTTTATCTGATTGCGATATGGTTGGTAATATTTCCTATGCAGATCTTCTTCATAACCATATTGCGCAAAATGCTGATGTTTCTGTTTTATATAAAAGAAGCAGCGAATACGTCAGCTGGAAAAGAACACGAACGCTATTAGAATTGGATGAAAACGAAAGAATTGTAACGGTTAAGGACTCAAGTAAAGCGAAGAAAGGCGATGCCTTGTTTTTAGGAACAATGATTTTACAAAAGGATTTTTTAAAAAGACATATTCTCAAGGCTGTCCATTATGGATATAAACGATTGAGTGATTATTGCAAAGAGTTTTCGGCAGATATAACAATGAAAGGAATTGAGTTTAAGGAATACTCGGAATATATAGATTCGCTGGAAAGCTATTTGAAATGCAATTTGGATCTGCTAAAGCTAGCGGTGCGAGAGGATCTTTTTCGGAAGATTTATCGTCCGATTTACACAAGTGTTAATGATTCAGCTCCTAGTAAATATGGTATGAACGCGGTCGTTGAGAACTCTATCATTGCAGATGGCTGCATCATTAATGGAACAGTCAAAAATTCTGTTGTTTTTCGAGGTGTAAAAATTAAAAGTGGTGCGACAGTGAGCAATAGCATCGTAATGCAAGATAGCGAGATTGGAATTAATGCTACGTTAAACCACATTGTGACCGATAAAAATGTCATTATTGGCGAAAATAGGATGCTGTGCGGACACCAAACCCATCCATTTTATATTGATAAAGGAGCAATTATATAAATTTTAAAGTTGAAAAATTGAAGACAGCAAAACGGCTGTTTATAGAGGAATAGCGACAATGATTGCTGTTCAACAAGGGTTGAGATATTAAAAAAATTGGAATCCTTTGGTGGTGAAGGGAAATGAGGAAGCAGGAGATTGTCAATGATGATCGAGTGAAAACCGAAAAAAATGTAAATTGGCAAGTGAAAATTGTCAATGACAGGTTAGTAGAGCTGGGGAGCAGCAATGTTTCCATTAGAAGAAAGAGTGTGAAAGAAACGTCAAAAGTAAGCCATGGGGATGATAAGATAAATATATTAATAGCAGCTTCGGAAGGAGCTCCATTTTTTGTAACGGGGGGACTTGGTGAAGTTATCGGTTCTCTTCCGAAAGCTATTATGAAAGAAGATAGTCACCAATTCGATATACGGGTAGTGCTTCCACTTTATGAATCGATCCGTCCAGAGGATAGAAGTCAATTGGAGTTTCTTGGCCATTTTGACGTATCTCTTTCGTGGAGGAAGCAATATTGTGGCGTTTTTCAAATCGAAAAGAATGGTGTTATTTATTATTTTATTGACAATGAGTTTTATTTCAGAAGAACGGTCCCTTATGGTTATGGGGATGATGGAGAGCGATTTGCCTTTTTTAGTAAAGCAGTGCTAGAAAGTATCCACTTGATGAATTTTCAACCGACAATTATCCATTGCCATGACTGGCAAACGGCTTTAATCCCAGTTTATCTTCATTTTACTCACCACAATATGGGTATGAAGTCCCTCTTTACCATTCACAATATTGAATATCAAGGAATACATGATTTAAGCATCATTGACGACATTATTGGTTTGCCAAAAGAAGCAGGTGCAATTCTAGAATATAAAGGTGCCGTTAATTTAATGAAAGCTGCAATAGAAACGGCCCATCAAGTAAATACAGTAAGTCCTAGCTATGCAACTGAACTGAGATACGATTATTTTGCTAAAGGGCTGGCTTCTATTATTCAAAGGAATGAAAAAAAGCTGTTAGGTATTTTAAACGGAATTGACATAGATCTATATAATCCACAGACAGATAGTGCCTTATTTACGAATTACGATCGAAATTCACTTGATAAAAAAAGAGAAAATAAGCTTCAACTTCAAAAACTCGTTAATCTTCCGGCGGATGAAAAGGTTCCACTGCTCGCCATCGTAAGCAGACTTGTTCCACATAAAGGGCTTGATTTAGTTACAGGAATGATGGAGAAATTGATGAATGAACAGGTTCAAGTAATCGTTTTAGGGATTGGTGAGAGAAAGTATGAGGACTATTTTCGCTGGATTCACGAACAATATCAAGGAAAAGTCGCGGCACTTATTAGCTTTAATCAAGATTTAGCAAGAAAAATTTATGCCGGTGCAGACTTTTTCTTAATGCCTTCACAAAGTGAACCTTGTGGATTAGCACAAATGATTGCCTTAAGATATGGAACGGTTCCTATTGTCCATGCAGTTGGAGGTTTGCGTGATACAATTCAAGATTGCTCTATTGGTGAGGGGAACGGATTTGTGTTTGAACAGTATAACAGTGATGATCTATTTGCTGCGATTAAGCGTGGATTAAAAGCCTATGAAAATGAAGAAAATTGGGATTCACTACTTAAATGGGTGATGAATCTCAATTATAGCTGGGAAAAATCAGCGAAGGAGTACGAGAAGATCTACTTAAATTTAAATGGGGTCCACGTGTAGTGGACATATTCATTTTTTGCAAAAGCGATAGGTAAGGAAAATGAACAATAAAAGCAGCGTTGGAATAAGGAGATATTTACGTGTATTCAATCAATCACTGTAAGAATTAGATGTTGTCATAAACTATAAAACCCGTTTTGACAGGAGGTATCTCCATGGAAAGCAACATGACCAAGGAAGAATTAAGAGCGCTGATAGAGAATAAATTATCAAGGCATTATGGAATCTCTATAGATGAAGCAGATCGGGCTCAAATGTACAAAAGCTGTGCAAGAACTATTCTCGAATTGTTATCAGAGAAACGTACAAAATTTAATCAAAAAATTAAAGAGAGCCAAGCAAAGAAGGTTTATTATCTTTGCATGGAGTTTCTTGTAGGACGTTCTCTTAAAAATAATTTATATAATTTAGGATTAGAGGATGTATTTCGTAATGTGTTGAAACAATGGAATTTTGACTTAGAGGATCTTTATAATGAAGAACCAGATCCAGGCCTGGGCAATGGAGGGCTTGGCAGACTTGCTTCATGTTTTATGGATTCATTACCAACACTAGAATACCCTGCAACAGGGTATTCAATTTGTTATGAGTACGGACTTTTCAAGCAAAAAATTGTTGATGGCTGGCAAATGGAGCTGCCTGATATTTGGTTACCTGGTGGTCATGTGTGGTTAAATCAACGAAATGATCTTGTCTGTCATGTTCGATTTAATGGCCATGTTGAGGAAAATTGGACAGATGAAGGTTTGCAAATTAAACATCTTAATTATGATGAAATTGAAGCTGTCCCATATGATTTAATGATCTCCGGTCTAGATTCAGAAGGGGTAGCGATCCTACGGCTTTGGCGAGCAAGAGATTTAAATAATTTTGACATGAGTTCATTCGCCAGTGGTGATTATGATCGCGCTATGACAGAGAAAATGAATGCAGAGGTTATTTGTAAAGTTTTGTATCCGTCTGATAATCATTTTGAAGGAAAGACTCTTCGTTTAAAACAACAATATTTTCTCGTTTCCGCAACTGTGCAGGATATTATTGCAGAGCATCTGCAACAGTATGAAACGTTAGATAATTTTAGCGAAAAAGTAGCTATTCATATAAATGATACTCATCCTGCCCTTTGTATTCCTGAACTCATGCGGATACTTGTTGATGACTATCACTATAGTTGGCAAAGGGCGTATCAGTTGGTAAAAAAAACGGTTAGCTATACGAATCATACGGTGTTGTCTGAAGCGTTGGAGAAATGGCCGGAGGATCTCATTAAAGGACAATTGCCACGTATTTATGGAATTATGAAAGGCTTGAATGAAAGCTATTGTCAAGAATTGTGGAAGCGATATCCAGGAGATTGGGAAAAAATTGAACGGATGTCGATTATTAGTCATGGTCAAGTGAGGATGGCAAATTTATGTGTGATTGGTTCGTCCCATGTCAATGGCGTATCGAAGCTGCATTCGGAAATCATTCAGAAGCATATTTTTTCTGATTATTATCGACTCGACACTAAGAAATTTATTAGTGTAACGAATGGGATTGCTCATCGAAGGTGGCTTTGTCAATCGAATCCGCTTCTAAGTCAGCTTCTCGATGATTGCATTGGTCCAGATTATAAAAAAGACGCTAGCCAACTTGGGAAATTTCGCAATTTTTATGAAAATAAAGAAGTTCTCAGTAGGCTACAAGCGATCAAACAGGCAAACAAAATTCGTTTTTCCAATCAACTCCAGCAAAATGGGATTGTAATCGACCCTCAGTCAATCTTTGTCGTGCAGGCAAAGAGGTTGCATGAATATAAGCGCCAGTTGCTTAATGTGTTAAAAATCATCTCCCTCTATTTAGATTTAAAGGATGAGCCAAATTTATCCCTTCCTCCGCAGACATTTTTGTTTGCGGCAAAAGCAGCTCCAGGATATTATTCGGCTAAAGAAGTGATTCGACTAATTTGGAATTTGAGTAACGAGATTGAAAAGGATGCAACCATAAGAGAAAAAATTCGCGTAGTCTTCTTAGAAAATTACGATGTCACAATGGCGGAGGGATTATTGCCAGCCGCTGATGTTAGTGAACAAATTTCTCTTGCTGGAAAAGAAGCGAGCGGTACGGGAAATATGAAGATGATGATTAACGGGGCGCTCACAATCGGAACGATGGATGGAGCCAATGTCGAAATTTATGAAGCAGTAGGAAAAGAGAATATTTTTATTTTTGGAATGACTGCAGAGGAAGTTGAGAACAAATGGAAGGAAGGTTATGCTGCTTACTCATATTATCATAACAATGAAAAGATACATAGGGTAGTCGAGTATTTGCGCCATGGCTTTAATGGGGAGTCGTTTGAATCCATCTATCGTTACTTATTGGTAGGGGATTACGGCATTGGCGATCCATATATGTGTCTTGCTGATTTCGAAAGTTATCTGGATGTATACAAGGAGCTGCTTGAAGCGTATCATGCTCCATTTAGATGGAGTCAAAAAGCATTAATCAATATTGCTGGTGCTGAACGTTTTGCAGCTGACAGGAGCATTCAAGAATATACGAATAAAATATGGAATATTCCGACTCTAGTATAACTAATATTTAAAATTAAGAAGGTCATTGAGTAGAAATATAAAGCAAGGAAAAAAGGAGCTGTCAGTGTGAAGGAACAAATCCGTTCCCGTTTTACCGAAGGCAATTTTCGCTATCCGGCCGGTGCTGTTCCAGCCGATACAATGATTGAGTTTGAAATAGAAATCTCTAGAGTTCAATCGATAAGGAAAGCGACGCTAGTATGGATTGACGATGAGGAAAATTGTTACGAATATCTGAAAATGGACTGGAGCGGAATAAAGCGTGGGCAGGACGTCTATACAAAAACGATTAAGGTGAATAAGCGAGGATTGAACTGGTATTACTTTCAACTAGAGACATTATCGCAAACTTTTTATGTTGGAAAAGAAGGGGTGTCAGTCGTTGTTGCCAATCATGAGCCCCCGTCTTGGCCGCTAATCGTGTATGATCGCCATTTTACAACACCTAATTGGATAAAAGGTGGCATTATTTATCATATTTTTGTAGATCGTTTTGCACGGGCAGGAGTTTCAACACCGAAGGAGAATATCGTCTTTCGCGAGGATTGGGGTGGTATCCCTGTGTATATGCCAAATGAGGAGGGAGAGATTGTCAACAATGATTTTTTTGGCGGAAACTTGAAGGGGATACTAGGAAAATTGGATTATCTTGAACAATTAGGGGTAACGTGCATCTATTTAAGTCCCATTTTCGAAGCCTACTCCAATCATAAATATGATACGGGAGATTATACCAAAAATCGATTCGATGTTTGGTTCTATTGAGGAATTTCACTTGCTTTGTAAAGAAGGAAGAAAACGGGGGATTCGAATTGTTTTGGATGGTGTGTTTAATCATACCGGCTCCGATAGCGTCTATTTTAATAAGAAGGGAACCTTCGATAGTGTTGGGGCATTTCAATCGAAAGAATCACCATATTTCTCGTGGTATACCTTTATTGAATATCCAGACAAATATGAGAGCTGGTGGGGAATTGATACTTTACCAGCCGTTAATGAGGAAGATCCTGATTTTCTGCAATTTATTACGGGGATGGAGGGAATTGCACGGAAATGGTTACAGCTTGGGGCATCAGGATGGAGGCTTGATGTGCTAGATGAATTGCCTGATTCCTTTATCGAGGCTTTTCGCAGAGCAGCCAAAAGTTATGAACAAGACACACTGTTAATTGGTGAAGTTTGGGAAGACGCTTCCTATAAAATATCCTATGGAAAGCGTCGTCGCTATTTATTGGGGGAACAAATGGACAGCATTATGAATTATCCTTTTATGAATGGAATTATCCAATTTGTACGAAACGGTGATGCTGAAAAGCTTCATGAAGTTGTAACCACTATATTGCAACATTATCCTTCCTGTGTTGTTCATTGTTTGATGAACATGCTTGGCACACATGATACAAAAAGAATTTTAACGGCATTGGGCGAGAAGAATGTTCAAGAATTACCGCGGGAACTGCAGGCGCAAATGAAAATGTCAGCGAGCGAGCGTCAGGAAGCAATTCGTTTGTTAAAAATGGCCAGTCTAATCCAAATGACGTTACCGGGTGTACCGTGCATTTATTATGGCGATGAAGCAGGTTTGGAAGGCTATGAGGACCCCTTTAATCGCCGCTGCTTTCCGTGGGGGAAAGAAGAAAAGACATTGCAACATTGGTACGAAAGATTAGGAACAATTCGTAAGCAATGGGATGTCTTTAAAGAAGGCCAATATAAAACGCTTTATGCAAAAGAGCAGGTGTATCTTTTTCAAAGATATAATGGTTTAGAAAAAGTAATTGTGGGTGTAAACCGCTCCGATACCCCTTTTCAATTTGAAATCGCTACTCCATACGTCGATTTATTACAAAATAGAGATGTCAGTGATGAATATATGATGAAACCGAATACAGTTTGTTTTTTAGGGAAAAAGCTGTAGCTAGTCCTTCGCTCTATTGCTGAGTGAAGGATTTTTTTCGTAAAAAATGGATTGAGTATGACATTTATCATGTATGCACCATGACAACTATGTCTAGTATAATTTATAGCCTTTGTTATGATTAAAAAAAACAAATGACGAAGGGATGCAAGTGCATGATAAAAGAAAAGCAAAGAAGTCTTCGAAAACAAATGGCTCCATTTGAAAAATCCACCACAAAAAATAGTATCCTTCAGATTGGGAATACAATTTTGCCATTCTTTTTATTGTGGATACTAGCTTATCAATCCTTATCCATTTCATATGTGTTAACCGTTATTTTGTCAGTAATCGCTGCAGGTTTTTTAGTGAGAGTGTTCATCATCTTCCATGATTGCTGTCACTACTCTTTTTTCAAAAACCGCAAAGCGAATGATATTCTAGGAACGATTACTGGAATATTAACATTATTCCCTTATCGTCAATGGCAGCATGACCATTCTGTACATCATGCTACAAGTTCAAATTTAGATAAGCGTGGTACAGGCGATATATGGATGTTAACGGTTGATGAATATTTAGAGGCAGACAGATGGACAAAAATGAAATATCGCTTGTATCGTAATCCGTTTGTGATGTTTGTTTTAGGTCCGATTTATAAATTCTTAATTGAAAACCGCTTTAACCGTAAAGGGGCACGTAAAAAAGAGCGAATCAATACGTATGTAACGAACGTAGCGATTGTGGGGCTAGTTGTTTTGCTATCTTTTACTCTTGGCTGGCAGTCATTCCTCCTCATTCAAGGAACGATTTTCATGGTTTCAGGCGCAGCGGGAATTTGGTTGTTTTATGTCCAGCACACATTCGAGGATTCTTATTTTGAGGAAGATGAGAACTGGGAATATGTTCGAGCGGCAGTTGAAGGGAGTTCTTTTTACAAGCTTCCAAAGGCATTGCAATGGTTCACAGGTAATATTGGTTACCACCATGTTCACCATTTAAGCCCGCGTATTCCAAATTATAAGCTTGAACAGGCACATGAAAACACACCACCTCTGCAAAACGTTCCAACGGTGACATTAGCTACAAGCATTGAATCAATTAAATTCCATCTTTGGGACGAAACAGAAAAAAAGTTTATAGGCTTTAAGGAATTAAAAGCAAAAAAAGCAAGTAAAGCAAGAGTTTCACCAGAATTATGAAAAATGGTGAGTCGTTCTAGAAATAGAACGACTATTTTCTATTTGAAATATGATAAAATTTGGAGAAAGTCATAAAAACTGAGGACGATTTATGATCAATAAGCAAATGCTCAAACAAAAATTTTCAGGGATTTCCCCTTATATATGGACGATTATAAGCATCTTGCCGTTTTACTTTATTTTTCAATCATCTTCAACAATTGAAATTATCGTTGGACTTTTGTTAACGGCAACATTTTTCATTTCGTATCGCTTTGCTTTTTTATCTAAAAAATGGCCAGTTTATGTTTGGACGGTCATTTTAATTAGCATATCGATGACAATGACGATATTATTTGATTTCATCTACTTTGCCTTTTATATTGCCTATTATAATGGGAATATACGGAATCGAATCGCATTTCTAACTTTATATATCATTCATCTAGTTTGTACCACTATTGCCATTAATTATAATTTAGTCATGCAAAAGAGTCTGTTTCTCGAGCAGCTTCCATTTGTGATCATTATTTGGATTAGCGTTATTTTACTGCCTTTTAATCTTTACAATAAAAAGAAACAGGGAAAGCTGGAAGAACAACTGGAGGATGCAAACAAGAGAATAGCCGAACTGGTGAAACAAGAGGAGCGGCAACGCATCGCTCGAGACCTTCATGATACTTTGGGACAAAGGCTTTCTTTAATTGGTTTGAAATCCGATTTAGCGAGAAAGCTTGTCTATAAAGATCCTGAACAAGCGAGAGCTGAATTAAAAGATATTCAGCAAACCTCTCGTCAGGCTTTAAATGAGGTACGGAAAATGGTGTCCTCGATGAGGGGAATTCGTCTAAGGGATGAACTGATGGAAGTGCGAAGATTGTTGGACGCAGCAGGAATTCAGCTCGTGATAGAACAAAAAGAGCCTTTAACAAATGTTTCGCTCTTTTTAGAAAATATATTAAGCATGTGTTTGAAGGAAATTGTTACAAATGTTGTCAAACACAGTAAAGCTTCTACATGTAAAATTTATATCTCACAATCCATTAACGACATTCGAATTGAGGTGTCAGACAACGGCATCGGAATACAAGAACGGATTGATGATGATAAAGGCAGCGGCCTTTTGGGAATTAGAGAACGGTTAGAATTTGTGAACGGGAGTTTAGAAATACTTACGAGAAATGGAACTATGATTATCATGACTGTGCCGAACATAAAAAATATAAGGGAGGGAATTAGAACATGATCAGGATTGTCATTGCCGAGGATCAACGTATGCTTCTTGGGGCATTAGGCTCCTTGCTTAACCTGGAGGAAGATATCGAGATTGTTGGGAAAGCGACAAATGGAGAAGAGGCTATTCAGCTCGTCCATCAATTGAAACCAGATATTTGTTTAATGGATATTGAAATGCCTGAGAAAAGTGGATTAGAAGCTGCTGAAGAAATGAAAGGACTTGATTGCAATATAATGATCCTTACGACTTTTGCCCGATCAGGTTATTTTCAGCGAGCGTTAAAAGCTGGAGTTAAAGGGTATTTGCTTAAGGATAGTCCGAGTGAAGAACTAGCAAAGTCAATTCGCGATGTCATGTCTGGGAGAAGGGTATACGCTCCAGAACTGATGGATGACATTTATGCTGGTGAAAATCCCCTTACTGATCGGGAGTTAGAAGTTCTTGAGCTGGTTGCAGATGGAAGGAATACAAAAGAAATTGCCGAGGAGCTCAGTATAAAAACCGGTACCGTTCGTAATTATATTTCGACGATTCTCGATAAATTAGATGTAAAAAACAGAATCGAAGCGATAACCCATTTTAAAGAAAAAGGTTGGTTTAAATAACAATTCATAACAAGTATGGAAAATGTATGAAATTATCTTTGTGAAGGGCATACTACTTTAAAAAGGAGTAGTGTGTATGGCAATTGAAGTCGGAACAAAGTTTCAAATTTCAAAGGAAATTATGGGATATTATAACTCAGCTAGAGCATTAACAATCACTAATATAAGTGGACAAACGGTACAGTTTATATTAGGTGATGGAAAGGGACACGGCTCTATGCCGCTTCAACACCTTCATTATCTGCTTAAAAGAACAGAGCTTACGCAGATCGCTAATAAAAGACAATTCATACATGATGTACAAACAGGTGAAGAGATTGGCTAGAAAGAAGGAGGGGTTTCCCTCCTTTTTTAAATCAGATTTTTTATTAATCGCTTTTCTTTATACATACTTTCATCAGCCTTTTTAATCATGTTTTCAAGGGTGATCGCACTGTTCGGTTCATATTGAAATAAGCCGTGGCTAACAGAGATTTCATAAAGTGTTGGTGATGTTTCAGCCAGCTGCTTTACGATTATGCTCCAGCGTTTTTTTACATCGTCCAGCTCCGCTCCTTTAAATACGATTATAAATTCATCGCCTCCATAGCGAAAAAAAAGGTCATCATCCTCAAGTGATTCCTTAATGACATGACACACCGTTTTTAGTAATCGATCTCCCTCTGCATGCCCAAAGCGATCATTGACGATTTTTAAATTATTTACATCGATAAAACAAAGAACAAAGGTATCTTTTATTCTTTCACTCTCCATTAATAACATTTTCAGTAGCTGAATTCCGCTTCTTCGGTTTTGAATCCCTGTTAATGGATCAATGGAGGCATGTTGGACCAGCTCCGCTTCCATTTCCTTTAAATCTGTAACATCGGTTACACCTGCGAGAATACATTCCTCTCCTTTATAGTCAATTAGTTCATAGTTTAGTTGAACCCATCTATAGTTTCCATTTGCCGTTTTTTGCTCGATGACTTGATTTTTTATAAAACCGGTTTTCTTGAGTTCTTCTATAATCGCTTGCCTTTGTTGTTGATTTTTATAAAATTCCTTAGCACGCATTTGTTTCAGATCTTTTTTATTAATTCCATAAAATTTAGAGGCACGATGATTCATTTTTAATAGTTCTCCGTCTTCAATTTTTGAAAGAATAAGAGGATAAGGGTTAATTTCAAATAGCTTTGCGAAATTTTCTTGATGAAAATAGTCTCTCTTTTTATTTGTGTAGAAGATGATTCCAATGATGAGAGCAACGATTACGGTTGCAGTTGAATTGATTTGCTTTGTAACTAAACTGGGTAAATCTTGCACGGTGTAATAGAGTCCGATATAAAATAGACTGTGTGAGAACAATAAAATGGCAGTGAGTGTCATGGGCTGAACTTGAAATAAAACGGCAACTCCGATAACGATTGTTATATAAGCATCGATATTGCCGCTTAAGTTTTGGCTGTTTAAAGAGCTTGCCACACCGAGTAGTAAATACATTGAAATGTAAGTATTAATTAATACATTTGCCTTTCTAGAGCTTATGAAAGTTTGTTTATTTTTTACCAGTCGGTAAATGCATATATATACAATTGAAATCAATAAACTTAGCAGATGAATCACGATAAGATTGGAGCGGAACAGCTTATTTTCCAAATGATTGAGCATGACAAAATCTGCGAAAAAATAATAAATGAAAAGGATTGTAAGGACGATCGATATAACATGTAGTCTTTTTAATAGCTGGCTGCTATTTTCGTGAATAAAATCAAGTGGCGCTTTCTTTCTGTGTATCGCGATGAAACGCTGTAATTTGTTTAATGAATTTTGCAAGAGTTTATCAATCCTTTTTTCGCAGTCTTACAATATTTTAGCATATACAGAATAGAATGAAATCTTTTTTGAAATATTGTTGTCCAGACGGTCTTTTCACTTTTGTGCATTAATAAATTTTACTATTTAGTTAATTTACAGAAAATTTCAATTAATCGTGCTATACTAAAAGTAGTGCTGTTGAATAAAATTCAAGTGGGAGCTGATCATTCGTTAGTAGTAAATAAGGGGGATATTCATGAGAGAAGTAGTCATTGTTGAGGCAGTAAGAACGCCAATTGGAAAAAGAAATGGTGCGCTAAAAAATATACGGCCTGATGAACTCGCCGCCCTGGTTTTGCAGGAAGTAATCAAACGAGCTGGTATACCCACAAATTTGGTCGACGACGTTATTTTAGGTTGCGTGTCACAAGTGGAAGAACAAGCTGTAAACATAGCTCGTACAGCTGCTCTTATGGCAGGTTTTCCTGTTGAAGTACCGGGCACAACGATTGATAGACAATGCGGTTCCGGACAGCAGGCTGTTCATTTCGCTTCACAAGCTATTTTAAGTGGAGACATGGACATTGTTATTGCCGGCGGTGTGGAAAGTATGACACGGGTACCAATGAATTCAACGAGAAAGGAATCTGTTTGGAGTTCGATGTTAACTTCGCGGTACGAAATGATTCATCAAGGCCACTCGGCTGAGCGAATTGCAGATAAATGGAATTTAAGTCGTCAGGAGCTTGATGAATTCGCTCTGGAAAGTCATCAAAGAGCAGTGAGTGCGCAAGGTGAGGGATTTTTTCGCGATGAAATTATGCCATTAGAAGTGACGCTTGATGATGGAACAAAACAGTTAGTGGACCTTGATGAAGGTCCGAGAAGGGACACGTCTCTTGAAAAACTGGCTTCACTTAAGCCTGTATTTAAGGTAAATGGCAAAATTCACGCTGGGAATTCCAGTCAAATGAGTGATGGAGCGGCAGTGCTGCTATTAATGTCCAGAGAAAAAGCAAATGATCTGGGACTTAAACCAAAATGTAAAGTAGTTGCTCGCACTGTTGTCGGCTCCGACCCTACGTTAATGTTGACAGGTCCGATTGAAGCAACAAAAATGGTGCTCAAAAAAGCTGGGTTATCCATTGAGGACATCAATACTTATGAAGTGAATGAGGCATTTGCACCAGTGCCGCTCATTTGGTTAAAAGAATTAGGAGCAGATCAAAAGAAGCTAAATCCAAACGGAGGTGCGATTGCGTTAGGTCATCCACTTGGAGCAAGCGGAGCAAGACTAATGATCACGTTGATGAATGAGTTGGAACGAAGTGGTGGTCGCTTTGGTTTGCAGGCAGTTTGTGAAGGTGGAGGCATGGCGAATGCAACCATTATAGAACGATGCTAAGAGTAAGATGCAGGCTCGAATGGGGGGAGTAATGTTTTATGAAACTGAATAATATGGTCGCAATCGTAACAGGCGGGGCTTCTGGATTAGGAGAAGCTACTGTCACAAGAATTATCGAAGGTGGAGGCGTTGCATCAATCTTGGATATAGCAGGTGATAAAGGCAAAGCACTGGTAGAGAAGCTTGGTCCGGATAAGGCTCTTTACATAGAGACAGATGTGACCGATGAAGAGCAAGTACTTGAAGCTTTAAATAAAACGGAGGAAAAGTTCGGAAACATCCATGTGGTCATTAATTGCGCAGGTATCGGGCTTGCGAAAAAAGTATTGGGAAATAAAGGGCCGCACGATTTATCAACGTTTACGAAAGTGATTCATGTGAATTTAATTGGAGCCTTTAATGTGCTTCGTTTAGCTGCAGAGAGGATGAGTGCCAATCTGCCAAATGAGGAAGGCGAGAGGGGAGTAATCATTAATACTGCTTCTGTAGCTGCTTTTGAAGGGCAGATTGGTCAAGCTGCCTACAGCGCCTCTAAAGGTGGAATTGTCGGGATGACCCTACCGATTGCAAGGGAGTTAGCTAAGTATGGCATTCGTAATGTCAGCATCGCTCCAGGTTTAATTGATACTCCTTTATTTGCATCCCTGCCAGCTGAAGCAAGAGAAGCGCTTGGGGCAATGGTTCCATTTCCATCAAGGTTAGGATATCCTGCAGAGTTTGCCATGCTTGCAACAAGCATTATCGAGAACCCGATGATTAATGGTGATACGATTCGGCTTGACGGAGCGATCCGAATGCAGCCAAAGTAAGGCTTCAGGCTTTGTCACAATCATTTTTCGCAATAAACGAAAAGAGACAATCAGATGACGAATATTGCCATCTTGATTGTCTTTTATTCTTATTTAGGAGCTGAGCGGTATGCTTGTGTTGCACGTATGTCCGAATACACTTACGATATGGACGCTCCTCCACAATTTTTTTGTTGCAAGAAGTTTTGCGCATGAAATGGTCAATTATTTGGTAATATCATTATGAAGATGACGATGATAATAAAAGTATTAGGAGAATTAATGAAATGTTAAATTATTCTGAATTACTATCAAAACAAAGAAATTATTTTCAAACAGGCGCAACAAAGAATCTAGCTTTTCGAATAAAGGCTTTGCAAAAACTCAATCAAGTTATTCGAGAAGGCGAGAAAAGGCTTATTCAAAGCTTAAAAGAAGATTTAAATAAATCTGAATTTGATGCGTATTCAACTGAGATCGGCATTGTTTTAGAAGAAATCCGCTATACTTTGAAAAATATTCGTTCCTGGGCAAAACCTAAAAAGGTGAAAACACCGCTCACCCATATTGGTGCTAAAAGCTATATTTATCCTGAACCATATGGTGTAGCCTTTATAATTGCTCCGTGGAATTATCCCTTTCAGTTGGCTGTTGCTCCGCTAATCGGGGCTATTGCAGCAGGAAATTGTGCCGTTATAAAGCCGTCAGAGCTCACGCCAAGAACTTCATTAGTGTTGGCTGAATTAATAAACAGCCATTTTCCGGAGGAATACATTGCCGTTGTCGAAGGAGGGAAGGAGACGAGTGAAGCTCTTTTAAAAGAAAACTTCGATTATATCTTTTTTACTGGGAGCGTCCAAGTTGGCAAGATTATTATGGAAAGCGCAGCTCAACATTTGACGCCAGTCACATTAGAACTAGGGGGTAAAAGCCCATGTATCGTCCACGTGGATGCCAATTTAAAGCTTGCCGCAAAAAGGATTGCATGGGGGAAGTTTATGAATGCGGGTCAAACCTGTATCGCTCCAGATTATGTATATGTAGATAAAAAAGTGAAGGATGAGTTTTTGGCGCATTTAAAAAGAGCGGTGAACGAGCTTTATGGTCAGGAGCCGTTGGAAAATTTACATTATACGAAAATCGTGAGCGAGCAGCATTTTAACCGGCTCCGATCATTTTTAGCGGAAGGAGAAATTTTCTATGGGGGAAAATCGTCAGAGGAGAAATTAATGATTGCTCCAACTGTTCTGACTGATATTACATGGGATTATTCTGTGATGGAGGATGAGATTTTCGGACCAATTCTTCCTGTTCTGGAGTATCGTCAGTTATCAGAAGCAGTAGAGGAAATAAGGAGCCGCCCAAAACCACTTGCTTTCTACTTATTCACTGAGAGCAGCGATGTTCAAAATCGGCTTCTTGAACAAGTCTCTTTCGGGGGAGGTTGTATTAATGATACGGTTTATCATATTGCAAACCCATATCTTCCGTTTGGCGGAGTTGGAAACAGCGGTATAGGAGCCTATCACGGAAAGGGAAGTTTTAATACTTTCTCCCATGATAAGAGTATATTAAAGCAAACGACTTTATTTGACATTCCACTGCGTTACCCTAATTTTAAGAATGGCTTAAAATATATAAAGATGGTTTTTAAATAGTGAACTTGGTGCATACATTGTAATAGCTGGACTTTTCTAGTTTAAGGAGGGGTATCCATTGTATGTACCAAAAGAGGTGGAAATTATTGAAGTCGGTCCCCGTGACGGTTTGCAAAATGAACCGATTCCGATTTCAAGCGCGAAAAAGAAACAATTAATTAGAAGGTTAGCAGATTGCGGCTTTTCTAGAATTGAAACGGCGTCATTTGTTCATCCAAAATGGGTTCCACAAATGAGCGATGCGGAGGAAATCGCTCGATTTTCACAGGAGCTTGGATTGACCTATCTTGCTTTGACACCAAATATGAAAGCACTTGAGCGCGCGATCTTTGTTCATGTTCCGCAAATTGCTGTTTTTATAGGGGCGAGTGAGACTTTTAATCGCAAGAACATTAATCGTTCCATTAATGATTCGTTAACAGAGTATAAGCGCTTGATTGAGCGCGCTAAAAAAGCGGGAATGTTTGTTAGGGGCTATGTTTCAATGGCTTTCTTTTGTCCATATGAAGGGGCCGTTTCATTAGAGCAAGTGCGAAATGTTTGTGAATCATTGATAAAATTTGGTGTCGATGAAATAGATATTGGGGATACAAATGGTCAAGCAAATCCGAGATTAGTGTATGAACGTTTTTTAAAGCTCCAGGAGTTATTTCAAGAAACAAGCTTTGTGGCTCATTTTCATGATACAGAAAAAATGGCATTGGCTAATGTCATTGCAGCATTACAGGCAGGGATTACGAAATTCGATAGTTCGATCGGAGGACTAGGCGGCTGCCCATTTTCACCAGGAGCTACAGGCAATGTGGCGACGGAAGAATTAGTAAATATGTTGGAAAAAATGGGCTGTGAAACGAACTTAAATGTCGATCTGCTTAAGCAATTAAGTTCGTTTGCCAAAAGCCTTTCAAGCCGTTAATTGTCATTAATTTGCTTGTCTAATAGATGATGGAATAGAAGCACAAAAATTAAATAAATTGTATAACCATAAAAAGAGTAATAGTGCTGCCAAATGTCATGATGAGTAAAAAAGCCGATAGACTCTGCAAACTTTTCAAGGGCAGCCATTAAGGTGCTGACCGTGATAATGAACATCCCTTTTAGCCATTTATGTAGCTTTAAAGAAATAAGAATGAATAATGTAGTAAAAAGTGGAAGAACTATTAGTGTAAATAATATATTGATTGTAAAGATAGATGAAAAAGGTCGAATTGGGAATGTGTATAACCCTATGCCTGTAAAAAATAAATCTAAATAGGTGCCAATTAAGGTAGCTAATAGAATCGTTGCTAAAATACTAACCGAGAAGTGAAACCGCTTTTTTGGCGATGGCGGCGAGTTCAAGTCTTTCAAGGCTTTTACAGTAGTCATTTTCGATCTCTCCATTTTCAGTTTTTTGATCATCTAATAAATAGTAGACGACTTTCCAGCTTTTATACCAATCTCCTAATTCAGCAGCTTCGTGTGTTTGATTTTTCCATGCAACAGTTAAATAAGGACTATAAAAGCGGTATGCCCCCGGGGTTAATTGGCAGCCTTTTAATCGCCTTTTTAGCTCAGTGCCGGGGACAACCTCCTCAATCGAGTTAAAAATATTTGGCCAATAATCCTTCCTTGAGCCAGTATGAGGTGTTTGTTTAGCCCATTGTAGCACTTGCTGCAGTCGCTTTTGGTCAGCGTATAAGATTTTATAAAGTCTTTTTCCTAAGAGAATGCGTTCATGCAAGCTTTGAAAATGATGAAGTGTTTCCCCGATGAGTTGGACGCGACCTGAAGACGTGAAGGGGAAAAGAATATGATTCATGGACAGGATGTCCTGTAGCATAAATTCCAATGAATCAAACACCTCTTTTTTGAAGGTTGGATGATGAATCACTCTTTTTTCTAAATAGCTTTGCTCATTAATAACTAACGATATTGTTAAAATGGAAGGATCATGGTAGTACCAAAAGTCATTCCAGATGGTTTCCATAAATTGAGAAACATGAAAAAAAGGTAGTAAATAAAAGAGATTTTTACCACTTCTTAAGCTTTCCTCATATAGTAGAAACTGCGGATAGGCATCTTGAAAGATTAGCCAATTGCCTCTTTCTAAAAAATTGAAGAAATTTAATGCTTCCGTACGAGAAAGCAGCCTAGTTAGAAGCCCTCCTTTTAAATCAGTCATATTCCAGCCTCCATTTCTGGAAACCATATGTCCTAAAAAAGCCCAATGGATTTCAGGATGTTTTAAATAGAAGTCTAGATAGGCCTTTGTTCTAGTCACATTATTTACATTCAGTTCTTGTGTTTGAAGTTGAATTTTTTCAATGATTTTCTTTTCGTTTAAAGAAGGAGTCTGCGGGAATTTTTTCGATTTTGCCCGCAGTTCTTTCTTAATGCGCTTTAAAGATTGTGGAAGGGAGCTAGGTTCGTTTTTGAAGAGCTTTCCCAAATTATTTCAACTCCTCCTTTATTTTGGCTGCAGATTGAGGCGAATGTTCAGAACAGTGTGCGAATATGTATTATAGAAAACGACTTCCTCTATTGGAGTGATGGGATTGAAAGATAAGGTCCATGATGGGATTAATTATTTAGTCAATATCCTCAAACGAGAGCAATCGGAATCAGGATCATGGGAGTACCCATTTGAAACAGGAATTTCAACAGATTGCTATATGATTATTTTATTAAGATCATTGGAGATTGATGATGAAAACTTAATCAAGGAGCTTGGGAAAAGGATTTTAAGTAGGCAGGAAAAGAACGGAGCCTGGAAAATATTTTACGATGAAGAAGGAGACGGCAATTTAACTGCTACATTGGAAGCCTATTATGCATTATTATATTCTGGTTATTATGAAAAAAGTGATAAACGTTTGAGGGCAGCTAGAAGATTTATAGTTGCTAACGGCGGTGCGCATAAAGCTCATTTATTTACAAAGATTATGCTGGCGATTACTGGTCAATATAAATGGCCTGATTTTTTTCCTATTCCGTTGGAGTTTATACTTCTTCCAACTTCTTTTCCTATCAATTTTTATCAGCTATCTGTCTTTGGTCGTGCGAATTTATTGCCAATTATGATATTAGCGGAGCAAAAGTTTATTTTAAAAACAGAGAGAAGCCCGGATTTGTCAGAGTTGTTTCTCCGAGAGGAGGAGGAAACGGAAGATTACTCGGAAGAATGGCGCGACTTTACTTCGCTTGTTACTGATGGACTTGAAAAAATAGTCGGCTTGCCAAGCCAGTTAAAAAAACGGGCCCGAACAAAAGGGAAACAATATATGCTTGCCCATATAGAAAAAGATGGGACTTTTTATAGCTATTTCAGTTCAACATTTTTGATGATCTTTGCGTTAATTACGTTTAATGATAAACGTCTTCAACCCATTATCAAGCGAGCTGTGAACGGACTAAAGGGCATGAGAACAACGATTAATGGATATACCCATATGCAGTATACAACCGCTTCCGTATGGAACACTTCCTTAATTAGCTACGCACTGCAAGAGGCAGGTATTTCAAGCGAGGACGAAGTTGTTGTAAAGGCTAACCAATATTTAATACAGAAGCAGCACCACTTATACGGAGACTGGGTCATTCATAATTCAAACGCTTCTCCTGGAGGTTGGGGATTTTCGAATATTAATACGATTAATCCAGATGTCGATGATACGACTGCTTCCTTGCGGGCGCTCGCACGCTCTGTAACGACCAATTTCAGCCATCGTCAAGCATGGGATCGAGGCGTTTTGTGGCTCTTATCGATGCAAAATGAGGATGGGGGCTGGCCAGCATTTGAGAAAAATACGAACCGTTCATTTTTAAAGCTGTTGCCGATTGAGAAGGCGGAATTTATTTTGGCTGATCCTGCCTCGCCTGATTTAACAGGTCGAACCCTTCATTTTTTAGGAGATTTTACAAATTTAAAAGCACCCCATCCTGCTATTCAAGCTGGGGTTCGCTCGATTCTGAGAAATCAAGAAAAGGATGGCTCATGGTATGGACGTTGGGGAATTTGCTACCTTTATGGTACATGGGCAGCGATTACTGGGTTGACAGCCGTAGGTGTGTTGCCGTCGCATACGGCGATTAGTAAAGGGATCGAGTGGTTAAAAAGGATTCAAAATAAAGATGGTGGTTGGGGAGAATCTTGTAAAAGCGACAGTGCAGGCAAATTTGTTCCACTTGTGAGCACTCTTACCCACACAGCTTGGGCAGTTGATGCCCTTATCGCTGCTTCGGAGCGACCGATGAAAGCTATTGATAAAGGGATTGATTTCTTACTTACTCATTTGGATCGTGAAGACTGGACAACGGCATACCCGAAGGGACAGGGCATGGCAGGCGATTTTTATATTCACTATCACAGCTACCGTTACATTTATCCTCTGCTTGCGCTTAGTCATTATAAAAATAAGTATATGGCTTCAGGTCATAAAAACATATGATGACATGTTTTTATGACCTGAAGTGAGATTAACTTTTGACGATTTTTGATGGGTTGTTTATCTTATATGGAACTGGTTCAGAAACAAGATATAGTTCTTCAACATCTTTTCCATTTGAGAGTTTCTTTTTGACGATTTTTCCAGCAAATTCGAGCTTATCTCCTGGAGAGAGTTCGAATTTTTTTAATGTTTTCGAGTGGCTGCACCAAGCTAGTCCAATTTCGATCACCGGTTCTTCCTCGATGCAGACGTTTTTCAAGATGACAACCTCATCATTTTCTTCATTAAAATGGTTCCAGCTATAGGAAAATTGTTGCACCTCTGCTGTGAAATGCACCTTTTCTGACGGAAGATCGATTTTTTTAGTTGATATCTTTTCCTTCTGAGGTGTTTTTTCATTTGCTGCTATCGTTTTTTTACTGCTTGGTGATTTAGTTTCCTTCTTTGAAACAGCGACCGGTTTTTCAGAATCAGCAGTTATCGATCTTGTAAAGCTTGGAGATTGCATCTCTTTTAAATAGGCCGGATGAATGCAACTTAAAGCGCCATCTTCAAATTCGATCACAATGGTATTGTAATCTTCATTATTGCCATAGATCTCATAGCCCTTTATCGTCACTTTGCATTTTTGTTCACTAGTCTTATACCAAAATTCTCTCTTCACTTCTTTTGTCGTTGACAGTCCCCATTCCTTCACTTTTTCAGTATAATGAGCATCATCTGCAAAGGTTTGAAATTCTCCTTTTGGCGGTAATAAAGTGGTCATTAATAACACATCCCTATATGAAATCTTCATTTGGCTTTTTAAGCAATTTCCATATAAATAGATTATCATGAACTTCTAATGATTCAAATCAAAGGATTTAGCTTGTGGGGGAAAAAATTCACAAACTAGAAAATGTTTAAAGCCGTTAACCGGAATATATGTTATAAACATTTGGAAAATATGACGGACAAAGTAGTCTGTTTCTTTTAAAAGATATATTGTTTAAAAAAGCTATACAAAAAATACGCATCATTTCATAATATTGTCTTAGTAAGGGCTTTCAATTTTCATCCTTATCTTTATCAATTATGTTACGATTATGATTAGATTAATAAAAAGGAGAGATCACGGTGAAAGCATTTGTATTAAAAGATAAGATCAAACCTGGTACAGGTACTGCAAAGCTGTATTATGAAGAAGTAGAGACTCCGAAAGCTGGAGCTGGTGAAGTTGTTGTCCGTTTAAAAACAGCTGCATTGAATCGAAGAGATGTCTTTATCCGTCAAGGTCTTTACCCGGGAATTCGTGTTCCCTCTATTCCTGGTTCAGATGGGGCGGGAGTTGTTGCTGAGATTGGTACAGATGTTACAGGGGTTGAGATAGGAGATGAAGTGGTGATCAACCCTAGCATTGGTTGGGGTGAAAATCCTGATTATCCAGATGCAAATTTTTCTGTTTTAGGAGTTCCAATCAATGGTACATACGCCCAATATATAAAAATTCCGGTGGAAAATGTATTTCCAAAGCCTAAGCATCTAACATGGGAAGAGGCAGCAGCTTTGCCGTTAGGTGGACTTACTGCATATCGAGCGGCCGTAACGAAGGGAAAGGTGAAAGCGGGCGAAACGGTCATTATTCCTGGCATTGGGGGTGGAGTGGCCACATTGGCATTACAAATTGCATCTGCCTTAGGGGCACATGTTTATGTAACATCCAGCAGCGATGAAAAAATCAATAAGGCAATGAAGCTCGGCGCTACAGGAGGCGTGAATTATCGACAAGACGACTGGGTTAAACAATTGTCAATTATATCAGGAGGTGCAGACCTTGCGATTGATTCCATTGGAGGGGAAACATTGAAGGATCTGATCCATTTAGCCAAATTGGGAAGTAAAATCGTTTCCTTTGGTGCTACACTAGGTCCTGTAAATCATCTTCTCATGCCGCGCATCTTTTTTAAACAACTGACAATTATGGGGACAACAATGGGGAACCGTAATGAATTTATCGGGATGCTGAATCTTTTTAACGAGCATAAGCTGAAGCCGGTTGTCAGTGAGGTCTATCCACTGGAAAAAGTAGAGGAAGCTCATGAGCAAATGGAAGCAGGCGGCCATTTTGGAAAAATTGTATTAGAAATTCCCCAGTGATTTAAAGGAATTCATTCCGAGCTCGTATCTTGCAGCAATGGAGAATTTTTGAAATTTTATCATTTCTTTCTTTTTATGCACTTGTTTGGGTGGTAGAATGTATGTGTTAAAGTTTATGTGAACAAACTCGATTTGTATAAAGCTGATTAAAACAAGACATAAAAAAGGGGAAATTGTTAAAATGACAAGCAGAAAAGAGAGAAACAAGGAGAAAAAGCGTTCTAAAATAAGGTTTGCACCTTATTATATAGCTTTTATCATTCTCATCGTTGTTGGCGGCTTTTTTTTCTCTTCGTTTTTAGCGAAAGAAGATGAGCGTACATCAGAAAAAGGGGTAGTAAGAGAAATAGGAGCCAATGGTAGTATTCCGCAATCAAATAAGCAGCCTCTGTCGAAGGAGGAGCCAATTGTAGAGACAACGATTAAAATTAGTGCAGCAGGGGATTTTACGCTCGGTACAGATGAATCATTTGGTTATCATGGGACATTTGTTCATGAGGCCGATCAAAATGGCCTCTCTCATTTTGTCGGTGGATTGAATGATATTTTTAAAAATGATGACTTTTCAACCGTAAATTTAGAAACGACGTTAACAAATGCTACAAAAAAAGCTGAGAAAAAATTTCGCTTTAAAGGAGATCCCTCCTATGTAAAAATCCTTACTCTAGCTGGAATTGAAGCAGTAAATCTTGCAAATAATCATATTCATGATTATTTGCAGCAAGGCTACGAGGACACAATCACTACATTGAAAAATGAGAATATCGGTTATTTTGGGTATGAACATAAATTCGTCACGACCATTAAAGATGTGAAAGTAGGGGCACTAGGCTATGAAGGCTGGGCGGATACGACAGAAATTCGCAGTCGTATTGCAAAGGATATTTCTGAATTGAGAGAGCAGGGTGTTGAAATTATCTTGATTCATTTTCATTGGGGAGTTGAGAGAGAATATGTGCCAACCCAATCGCAGCAAACTTTGGCTCGCTTTACCATTGATAATGGAGCCGATTTAGTGCTTGGCCATCATCCCCATGTTGTACAAGGCATTGAAGAGTATAATGGGAAATTTATCGTCTACAGCTTAGGTAACTTCATGTTTGGTGGAAATCGCAATCCAAGTGATAAAGATACATTTGTTTTTCAGCAAACCTTTCATTTAAAAAATGGCAAGTTAACGGATAAAAAAGAAATTAATATAGTTCCTTTTTCTATCTCATCTCAAACGAACCGTAATGACTATCGTCCGACGATGCTACAAGGGAAAGAGAAAGAACGTGTCAAACAAAAAATAATTGATGTTTCAAATCGTATAAAAGGTTCGGAATGGCTTCAATACGAAGTGGAAGAACAGGTAGACTAGCTAGTCTACCTGTTCTATTTTTTTCTTTCTAGTTCTTGTTGCAAAAACTGCGGCAATGAAAAACAAGCGCTTAAAATCGATTTATTTACGTAGCGTGTTTCTTTTGTAGGACAAATTTCAGGGTTAAGCTTCTGATATTTTTTCGTACCAATCGTAAAGCTCCATAACCCCCCTGGATAGGTTGGAACTACAGCAGTGTATAACATTGCGGTAGGGAAAATTTCGCTGATTCTTTCGTAGCTTTGTTTCATCGTCGCTGGATGAAAAATGGGTGACTGGCTTTGACAAACCATTAATCCATTATCCTTTAATGCAGTAGCGATATTTTCGTAAAATTCTTTCTCAAATAAGGCGGTTGCAGGTCCTACAGGATCAGATGAATCAATGATGATGACGTCATACTCTCCAGCCCTTTCCTTTATAAAATGAACGCCATCCTCGTAGTAAAAATGAACGCGCTCATCTTCTAAGTGGCCAGATATTTCTGGTAAAAATGTTTTGCTTGCGTACACAACTCTTTCGTCGATCTCTACCATCTCTATTTGCTCCACCTGGTGGTAGCGACAAATCTCTCGAGCAACGCCACAATCGCCTCCACCGATGATCAGAACTTTTTTTGGATCAGGATGAATGCAAAGAGGAATATGGGAGATCATTTCGTTATAAATATAACCATCAACTGAAGTGGTTTGCACTACACCGTCTAATACAAGCATTTTTCCAAAATCATAGGAATCTGCAATCATAATGTCTTGAAAGGGAGACTGCTCTTCAAAGATAATATTTTTAATTCGGTAACTTATCTTCAAATTCTCTCTTTCATCTTCAGTTAGCCATAATTGACCATCCTTTTCAGTTAAATATTTCTGCGCTAAAAACCCCATTATATAATCATCCTCCATTTGAGTATGTATACATGAAAGTATATCATACGAGGACAAATAATTAATCAGCAGGGCTGGCTTCGACGGCAATTTCATATGCAGCTAACACATTTTTAGTTTCATCATGATCGTTAATTCCGATTAAGTACTGGTTGTTGTCATCGTCTGTTTGTACCTCCATGACGATTGTATCTTCTTGATCGTGTTCAGCCCTAAGAAGGGCATAAGTTTTATCGTTCATATCAAATAAAGCCTCTACTGCAAACAATATTTCAGAACCATCTTCCTCTACCACTGTAATATAATCTCTTAATTCATCACCCATTTTTCCACCTCCCAATCATCGACATTATTATTACATGTTTGAACTATGTCTTTTTTTCTTGATATGATGAAAAATATGTTTAGAAAGGAAGATTGGAAAATTTGATAGGCAAGGGAAAAAGCGGGGACCTTTACTACATTGATGGAGATCGCAAGGAGACTGTGAAGATAATGGAAGAAGAGGAAAGTGATCAGTGGACGAAATCTATCCAAATATGGAAATGTTTTCTGCGGATGTTCAAAATTGTTATGAAAAAACTGGACAATTAAACGTTCAACCGCCGGTGAAATACAATACTTAAGGAACACTAGCTAAAGCTGTGTCAAAGTCGGAATGTTTGATTTTGACACAGCTTCTTTCGTCGAAAATCAGCGATTTTAATCTTGTGTCTATCCTTTCACTGTTGTACATATGTCTTGTAGCTTCATAATCTTTGTCATAAGTAAAGGCATCAGGAGAAGCGGTTTTATTTTTGAGCGCTTTCAGAGAGCTTTAATGCTGTCTCAGTAATTTGTAAATCAACCTGGAGTTGTTCACTTAAGTCATAGGGGTGATAAATGCCTCTCTCAATCATAAAATTCGTTATTTGCTCATGTGTTATGACTGCATTTCTTAACTCTTCCCGAAGTCCTGCCCGCAATTCTGGCGTTGTTGTTTCTGTTATCGCGAAGGCCAGGTTCCGAATCCCAGCTTTTGTTGAAACAAGGAAATCTGTCGCAATCACTTTATCAGTCATTGCGCCCATCCCCATTACTGTTTTCATGAAATTATTCATTTCTTTCGCTCCTATCTGTTAAATAAGCCTGCAGTTTGCTAATAAATGCCGTTCCCGCCGTCACTTCCTGGGTAAGAATGGCTTTTAATTCAGGATCTTGAACAAGCTTATTCATTGTTGCTGATTTTGTCAGAGTTAAATTTTTAAAAACTAAAAGTTCATGCACTTCTAATGTTTCATGCAGAGCTAAATATTTGGTCATCGTCTGTCTCCTTTCTATCTTGTTACTAATATTGCATTTCTGTTTGAGCAATTATTCATTATTCATTAATGGGTATTAATTACCAAAAACTTGAATGTTAAAGTCGCTCTTTGCAGGGGAAAGTAACGATGTGTAGGGGGTGAGAATATGGGCAGTGAGTCAAAGGAAGTGTTAGCTTTTCATGAAACAATGGAGACCCATGAATTACTTAATTTTAAAACGATTTGTTTAGTCAAAGCTAAGCTCATGCAAGGCCTGTGTTTTGATAATGATTTAAAAGCTTTAATGGAAAAAGATGTTCAACAATCGATGCAAGCGATTCAAGAATTGAAGGAACTTTATGCAGGAGCACGTACAACGCTTACATGAAATGAGGTGAAAAAATGAACGAAGACTATTTAGATCCGAAGTATGCAGAAGGAATGCCAAAAATGGCCGATTCTTCAGTTGCGCTTGATTTTCTGTTAACGATTAAAACAGGAATTCGTTATTATGCGGTAGCATTAACGGAAACAGCCAGCAGTGCTTTAAGGGAAGCATTATTTAAACAATTGGATGCGGCGATCGATCTTTATGAAGAAACAGTACAACTTTTGCTAGAAAAAGGCTGGCTCTATCCGCATGATCTTGGAAAGCAGATAGAGCTTGATCTTAAAGCGGCAGATATGGCTTTAGCGATCGCTGAAATGGAGTTATTTCCCCGTGATACGGATCGGCTTGGTACATTTGCAACTCCATTCAAATAAAACAGATATAAGGGGTGAAAAATAATGAAGGCTGTTACATATCAAGGAATAAAGGACGTAGCCGTTAAAGAGGTCAACGATCCGAAGATAGAGAAGGCAGATGATATTATTGTCAAAGTAACAAGTTCGGCTATATGCGGTTCAGACCTCCATTTAATTCACGGAATGGTTGCTAATATGCCGGAAAATTTTATCATCGGCCATGAACCAATGGGAATTGTAGAAGACGTTGGTCCTGAAGTAACAAATGTAAAAAAAGGCGATCGAGTTATCGTTCCTTTTAATATAAGCTGTGGTCATTGCTGGTATTGCAGCCAAGGTTATACGAGTCAGTGTGATGAAGCTAATCCACATGGAGACATGGGCGCGTATTTCGGCTATTCTGAAAACACAGGCGGGTATGCAGGCGGACAAGCGGAATATTTACGAGTTCCATATGGGAACTTCACCCCATGGCGATTGCCGGATGATTGCGAAGTAGAAGATGAACAATTAGTTCTCCTCTCTGACGCAGCAACGACTGCTTACTGGAGTGTTGATAATGCCGGTGTTAAAGAAGGAGATACGGTGATCATTCTTGGCTGCGGACCGATTGGTTTGCTAGCGCAAAAGTTTGCATGGTTAAAAGGAGCAAAGCGGGTAATTGCTGTTGACTATATTGATTATCGATTGCAGCATGCTAAAAAAACGAATAACGTCGAAATTGTTAATTTTGAAACGGAAGATCAGCATATTGGCGAATATTTAAAAGAAATGACTCACGGAGGTGCTGACGTAGTCATTGATTGTGTTGGCATGGATGGGAAAATGACTCCCCTTGAATTCCTTGCAACAGGCATGAAATTACACGGCGGCTCGATGGGAGCGATTGTAACAGCGGCACAGGCGGTTAGAAAATGTGGCACTATTCAACTGACAGGAGTATATGGGATGCGCTATAATGCTTTTCCACTTGGGGATATTTTTCAACGAAATGTGGAATTAAAAATGGGGCAGGCACATGTAATCCCAATCATACCTCAGCTATATCAGCTGGTAAGTGATGGGAAGGTGAATTTAGCTGATATTGTGACCCATAAGCTTCCGCTTGAACAGGCAAAAAAGGGTTATGAGTATTTTGATACAAAAACAGATCACTGCATCAAAGTCATTCTAAAGCCTCATGAGTAGTAGAGAGAGATATTCTCCCTACTACTTTTTTACTGATTATTTTTCCATTTGCAGCATTTTTTTACCATGCTTATTTATGAAGGCTTATTTCGGGAAATCATTGGCTTCACACGTCTCTGAGACTGATGTTTTGTTTCATTTTTCAAGAAACAACATCATTTTGAATGATTCATAGCATAAGCAAGTAAAAGCAGACGCGCAATCATTAGTTATTTTTAAAAGACTTGACATTATTTGTTCTCAAGCATGCTCAGTCCCATTTTCCAATTTATCTTATTCTAGACTTTTGAAGCATTTTGTAGAAATTAATCGAAATCTTGCCCATTTGCAGGTATAATGTTATCTTGGCGAGATTAGTTTTATTAAGGGAGGATTAAGATCGATGGAATGGGCTTTAACTGGGCTATTTGTCGCAGCAGCATTGTTATTTATGTTTTCAATGTACAAAAATAAGCAGGCTTCAAAGAATGAGCAGCGTGAAATTGACACAGTCTACATGTCGATGATGGAGGAAATTAATAAGCTCCAAAACCAAATTCGAGATCTAGCTCTAGAAAATGAAGTGTTTTCACAAAAAGTAGGACTCAGTGAAGAAGAGCGACAATTACAACGAGAATTACTGGATTTATATAAGAGAAACTATACAATCGAGGGTATTGCAACGAAGCTTCAGCTTGAGCAGGTTCAAGTTGAAGAATTACTCGCTCCATATATGTCATCAAAAAGTGAAGGGAGAAGGGGAGCGCATGCGAATGAAAGCTAATTTGCTTAATAGCTTTGCTGCTGGTCTTCTCGTCAGTGCCGGTATTTGTGGAATCGTTTATTTTTCTCAGAAAACTCCTGTTGGGAAAAATGAGCAAACCACAGTAAATTCTCCCACAGAAGAAGAGATGAAAGAAAGCCTATCAACCGCAGGGTATATTATCTTAACTGATTCAGAGTGGGATGAGCAAATCGCCACTGTGGAACAAGAAGCTCAAGCAAAGGTACAGAAAGAGCAAAAAGAAAAAGAGGGGCAAGCAGATCAAGCTAAACAGAAGGAAAGCGAAAATGTAATCTATCGAACAATCGTTAATGTTGCACCAGGTATGACCAGTATCGATGTTGGCAATGCACTAGTTCAAGGGAAAATAATAGATAGTGCAAGAACGTTTTTTGATGAAGTTGAAAAAAGAGGACTCTCTAACGACTTAAAGCCTGGAACGTTTGAATTGGATAGCAATATGACTTTAGATGAAGTAATGAAGATCATTTTTAAATAATTTATGGTGATTTTTTTATCACTTTTTAAAGGTGCAACTTTTTTGTTGCACTTAATTTATAATTAGATTTCCTAGCATCCTCAGCTTGAAAACAGGAATAAAGATGCATAAGAAAACAGAACATATATTCCATTTTTTATGTTATAATGGATAAGCAATAGTAAGAAACTCAAGGGTGGTCAGCACATCCCCAATTGAAGGGGGGTGATGCTGTGACGGTATTTGAAGCATTGATGTTTGCGTGTGCCTTTGCAAGCTTAATCATCGCTGTCCTGTCATTTAACCAAAAAAAATAACCCACCCTTGAGCTGACCGGCCTAGGTGGATTATCCTGAAAATGCTGATCCCCCTTGAAAGGGACCTACTATTGTATTGACCGCTAAGTGTTACCAGCACTAAGCGGTTTTTTTAATAACTTTAAAGCAATTTTATTATACCTGATTCAATAAAAAAAGAAAATAGGAGTGTTCTTGCTTATCGACAATAGTATTTCCGCTTGTACATGAAAAATAATATTTAAAGCTCTTCAAAAGGTCAAAACAGGAAAAAATTGTAATAAAAAAATCTTATATCCTCAGCATTTGATAATTTTCTTCCCATAAATTTAAAGTGAATTTTGTTAAATTGGCGGTATTTTTATTTTTAAAAATAAATGCTGCGCAAATTGGTAATCGTTAATCAATAACTATTTTTAAGTGAAAATGACTGCAATATTATGCAAGGATATCATTTGTGTATGCCGCTCTAACAGAATCAATTTGAAAAACGATGAAAGGGATCATAATAATGAGATGTGATCTTTGCCACAATGATTTTTCCTTCTTTATGCTATTCTTTTCTTATATCTAATAATGGAGGTTACGATATGAGCTGTGGATGTTCAAGTTTAAAGGATGGAAAAGCTGTAGTTGATCATGTGAAGAGCAAGGGAAAAGCTCAAGAGGCGACAAAAATCGTCCATGAAATTAACTGTGAATGCGGAGAAACATTTATTTTTAATAAAGTGATTATGAACTGCCCTAAATGCGGAATGACATATGCTGTTACTCCTTGTAGTTCGGGGGATATAAACAATATTAAGAAAGCTGGAATAAAATACGCATAATTAGATATGCAAACTAGAAAGATATTAATTCAAAAAGCAAGAGGAAAAAACAATTGTTATTTCCTCTTTGCTTTGTTGGAGGATTCCTGCCATTTACATGTAGGTACATGTTACGACTCCAAATCGGATGTGAAATCATCTAGTAAAAAAATGAGTGGAAAAGCAATCCCCTTGCACTCTTTATTTGGCATCCGCAACTAGTTCAAAAAACCCAACCCTATTCCTATGAAAACTTCCAGCAACATTAGCCTTTTTTTAAGGGTATACAACATGCAGGTAACTAGCGAGCTTCCAGCAGTTCTTTTAAGTGATAGGAGGGAATCGCCAAGCCGACACGCTTATTGAGTTCATCTGAGGAGATCGTTGCAAATATAATAGCAATCACTTCTCCTTCTTGATTGATAACAGGACTGCCGCTATTGCCTTTATAAATTGGCGCATCAATCGCCATCGTTGGTACATCCCAATCTTGAAGCTGTATACTGTCTACGATCGTCCCTTCATTAGCGATTTGCGTAAAAGCGAGCGGGTTGCCGATAAAAGTGATTTTGTCGTCAATAAATGTCTCCCAGTTTGGTTCGTCAGATACATAAAGAGTAGGCAAGTCTGTCGCGTCAATCTTTACGAGAGCAAGATCTAGTTCAGGCTTTCGGGCAATTACTTTGCCAAGATAAGATCCTTCTTCCTTAAAATGAATTCGAACGGTCTCTGTATGGTCAACTACATGATTGTTTGTCACAATCAGACCATCAGCATCAATATTGAAGCCTGTTCCCTTTGCGCCATCCCATTCAATCGTTACAACTGATTTTTTATATTTACTCACTTCTGGTGTTTTAGATAGTCTTTGAGAAACTTCTAGGAAACGGATCGCCGGAATATTGACGATATTAAACCATATTTGTAACGTGCTGATTAGTAAAGTAAAGGCTAGAATGCTCCCGATGATCTTCATTATGAACGAGCGTCGTTTTTTTCTTTGCGTTTTTTCTTTTTCCCATTGTTCATCTATTTCTTCGTTAAAAAATTCCTCCCAATCTATCTCTTCCTCCTGTTTTTCAATTGATTCCTTCTGCTCTCTGTCCATTGAAACCCTCCTGCTTTTAGGAGTCTTTTCTTTTAGTATAAAGACAGTCCTCATTTAAATAAAGAAATATGGGAAAAATCGAGAATAAGCATTTCATTTTCTTTCTGGAACATCAATTGGTAGTATATAACTAAATTCATTTCATTAAGCGCTGCTTAGCTAAGAAATGAATGCTGAAAGGACTTTTAAAATAAAGGCTTTGTTATTTGTCGATGTTGATTTATGACTTATTTTCTTCTATCGAACCTTAGGTTTACAAAAAATGAGTCAAAAATGGTTTTAGCAAAAGCATGGTTTAGCAAAGTCAAAAGGAAAGGAACGTAACGATGTCAAATATAAATGTACCTGTATCTGTGCTTAATCTAGCTCCTATTCGAAAGGGGCAGGGGGCAAAAGAGGCGATTGAAGCGATGGTTTCCTTAGCCCAGGCAACGGAAGAGCTCGGATATTCAAGATACTGGATTGCTGAACACCATAATACTCCAACATTAGTGAGTTCGGCTACTTCTATCCTCATTAAACATACCCTTGAGCATACAAAAAGCATTCGTGTTGGTTCCGGTGGAGTGATGCTTCCCAATCACTCACCGTTAGTTGTTGCTGAGCAATTTGGAACAATGGCAACCATTTATCCAGGGCGTTTGGATTTAGGATTAGGTCGGGCACCGGGAACGGACATGATGACTGCCAGTGCCTTGAGGAGATCAAAAAACGATTCCGTCTTTACGTTCCCAGAAGATGTACAAGCATTATTAACGTATTTTGGCCCTTTGGAAAATCAAGGCTATGTAAAGGCGTATCCAGGTGTTGCAACAAATATTCCGATTTACATTCTTGGTTCGTCTACAGATTCGGCATATTTGGCAGCAAAATTAGGATTGCCATACGTGTTTGCTTCCCATTTTGCACCGAGATATATGGAGGAAGCGATATCGATATATAGAGATCGATTCCAACCGTCAAACTACTTGGACAAACCTTATATGATGGTATGTTTGAATGTGATAGCAGCAGAAAGTGATGAAGAAGCAAAATTTGAATCGACGACCATGCAGCAATTTTTCTTGAATGTTGTCCGAGGAACCCAAACGCCTTTAAGTCCCCCAGTTAAAACGATGGATGGACTTTGGAGCCCGCATGAGGAGCAAATGGCGACCTCCATGTCGAGTGTTACACTAATTGGGAGTAAACAGTCCATTAAAGAACAATTGACAGCATTCCAAGAAAAGTATAATGTGGATGAACTTATGGCTGTCTCCTATATTTATGACCCAGAGAAGCAAAAGCGCTCTTATGAAATTTTAAAAGAAGTGGTTTCAGGGAAATAAGCTGCTCTTAAAAAACAGGGGGAAGATTCGCTCTTTTCTCCTGTTTATAATGCTGGCAAAAATCAGTATCTACAAGTTTATTTCTATAAGTAGCTGTAGTTATGGTGCAACCTTCCTGTTCAATACTGAGGAAGGTTTTATTGTTTAAATTGAAAAAAGAGGTGTTTTTTAAGTTGACAAAAGTAGGGTTAGTCATGAGAAAAATCCAATTTACTGAAGCGCAGGGACCGAGGATTTTTGCCGAAAGACTTCAAGCGCTGAGCGCTGAACTGGGTGTAGAAATTGTTTTTATTTCACCGCAAAGACATGTTAGCGGATACGATTGGATTCCAGGCTATGAGCATGAAAAAGGTGATCTCGTCAATTATGATATTGTTCTTGAGCAAATTAATTCGCATAAGATTGAACATGTTATTTACACTGTTTCTGGTTTTACTTATTTAAAGATGTTTTTAAAAAATAGTGTACTTTTTCCCCATAGCTTTCCTGATCCTGCTTTAACGGGGTATGAAATGATGAAGCCGTTTTATCAAATGGTCGACAAGGCAATTGTTCAAACTGAGTTTTTAAAAAGGGAAATGTCGCGCAATTTTGGTGTTGAGGATGTCTCAGTCATTCCGATAGGTTTTAATGAAGAGCTGGCCAATCAATATTATGATCCGAGTTTAGTCGTTGATAATCGAATTTTATGGATTGGAAGAGACGAAGAAAATCGCCGCCCGGATTTAGTCATTGATTATGCCCGTAACAATCCAGATAAAGAAGTATTTATGGTTTTTGGTGGCGAGAGATACCGAAATACGATGAAGAAATATGATATTCCAAGTAATGTTAAATTACAATTCGCATTAACACAGGATGAGGTTTTTACATTGATGAATTCTGCTAAAGTTTATTGGAACAGTTCGAAATTTGATACGTTTGCCATGCCTTTAACTGAAAGCTTAGCGATGGGAAAAATCGTTGTGAAGCCAGAGCACCCCTGTTATGATCATATAAGTGCCAAGCACTCTTTCTCAGGAAATGAGAAAAATTGGTTTGAGTTAGTCAATATGGCAGCAGCACTGCCGCTTAAGACATCAACAGGAAATCGAGACTATGCCTTTGATGCTTTTTCCAGCACCGTCATGAAAGAAGGATATCGCAAGTTCTTTAGCGAATGGTTAAAAGACTAAGTGCTAGGAGTGATTGAGATGCATTCAAGAGCTGAATATCCGTATATATATTTTCATCGTGAGCCTGATATCGTTTTTGTTTATAAAATTGAAACAAACGATTATATAACCATTTCTAATATGCATCAAGGTGGTGATTGGAGTACATATAAGTTGTGCAATTCTTTTGCGGAATTTAACCATTTCGAGGTAGAGCCCATTCAAGGACGCGGATATTTCGTCAGTATGGATGATTTACACCATGTCGTTCAAGCAATCAATCTCTATATCCAAAAATATCGCGATCCAGCGAAGGATTTGTACCCATATCATCTTGTTTCATCTGAATCGGGAGCTGGAGCATTAAAATATTCATTACAGAGTCCGAAAAAAGTGATTGGTTTCCCTGATTTCTTGGCGATTGGACCACTGTGGAAATTGAATGAAGCGAGGGGACATGCAGCGCGATTTGAATGGCTAAGGGAAAATATTAATTATGAGGATGAAGATTTTGAACTTGAAGAAAAAGTAAAGAATACGTTAAGAGAGATTGAAGATATTCCAGCCGAGGCTCCTCTTTACATATGGTATAGCAATAATATTGAGGAACAAATATGTTTGCGCTATTTTCTGAAGCTATTAAACAAAAAGGAAAACGACATCATTCTGATTCATTCGAATCAACAGCTCCATATATCACAACTGGAGCCGGAGTCTTTGCAAGCAATATTTGCAGAGAATAACGGTAATGCACCTTTAACCTTTGCAGAGCGGCATTTCTTACAGGAAGAGTGGAATCGCCTTACGGAGTCAAAAGGAGTGCTTCATCTGTGGAAAAATGATGAAATTAGGCACGTTCCTGAAAACTATTATGATCAGCATTTGATGAAGATGCTGCAAAAGCTTCATGATGATCAAGAGAAGAAGGATTTTATAAATGCAGGATTGTTGTTGGGAAATATGGTAGATGAATTAGGAGTCAACATTAATCTATTTTATTTAGAATATCGGCTTCGCTATTTAATTTATAGTGGACAACTTGCGTTAAAAGGGATTCCGAAATCGATGAGGCATTATAGTGTGATGCTGCGGTGAATTTTCTTGAATAGGATATGGTCGTCTAAGGTAACGTTTTTTACATGCGTTGCTTCAAATGGTTTGGCAACTAATTCATTTAAAAATGGAAGAAGAAGTGGACTAAACTCATTTTCAGGTCGTAAAGTTAAGAGCTAGTAAACTTTTTAATCAAATAAATGTGTCTAAAAAGAATGAGTCCACTATGTATATTTTCTGGCTTTCATAGTGGACTTTAGTCATCTAGAAGACTTTCGATTATTTCCTTATATTAGAACTTGTGTTCTTGTTTTTAGAAATGAAATAAATAACAGGTGCGAAAAGGATAAGAAATATAGAAATAATAACTACAAAAGGAATGATACCGTAAAAATATAAAATAAAACCTAATGCAATGAGCGTCGTTGCTACATAAAGTGTTTTCGCCATCATTACACCTCCAACCAACATTTTAGCATCATTTTTATTCCTTTCAATCGCAAAATCCCATTTATAACTATTATACTGGAAAATAGTGTTAGCGACATTGTTTAAATGAAAAATTTCTCCCATTTTTATAAAGGATTATAAAAACAATTTGATTGCCTTACAATACACCTCTAAAACAGGGAGACGGCTTTTTCGATCGAAAGTAGCAGCAGGAATGCTTCAGCTTTTGTGATTACAACTATTCTAGTTTCAGTTTATTACAGTATCTACTCCACAAATGAGGTAGCGATGTTTTTAAATAATGGAATCAATTCATTTATGGGAAGTATATATTGGTATGATTTAACGTTTCAAAAATTAATCATGATGACGATCATACTTACGTATGTGCTAGTACTCAGCTTTGCTCTTTTAGCCATTGTGGTTTCGAATATTTGTAAACATTACATTTCGCTTATTGTGCTGCAATTGCCAATCTTTGTTACTATCTGTATATTAATTACTAGAGGATATTTACTAGGGGAAGCGTACCATATTGTTTAACAAAGCTAAATAAAAAGGGGTGTTCAAGATGAATTATGTAGATGCATTAAAACAATATATTACAGCGACGAATACGCATGATTTTGCCAATGTAAAAAAGCTTTTGCATCCTGAAGCTGTTTATTGGTTTACAGATAAAACATGCACTACCATGGAAGAAATTAGGGCTTATTTCGAAAATGCGTGGGAGCTGATCAAGGAGGAGGTCTATTCTGCCAATGATGTCAAATGGATTTCTGTGAATGATCACAGCGCAACCTGCCTTTATCAATATCATTATGAGGGCTACTTAAATGGGAAATTCGTGAAAGGAAGCGGTCGTGCAACAAATGTCTTTATCAAGGATGAACATGATCAGTGGAAGCTGATCCATGAGCATTTAAGTAGTTTGTGAGAAACGATAAGATGGAACTAACATCAAGAGCTTCTTTAGTGCTTCATCTTAAGTCACGGGCTTATGACAATAGGAAATTAAAGTGTATGTCACACTCAAATTAATAAGGTACAATTAATTCGTGTTGGTTGGAGACAAAAAGATGCAACTATTCAAACCAAAAAAGGTTTTAATCTTCGTATCATTCGTTTCCTACCTGATCATATATGTTCCCATTTAACCGATTTCGCTACTCAAAATTCGATCGCTTTAGTCAAGATTAGTGATTATGTGAGCTTAGAGAAATGAAGGGGATATGTTCCTCTATTTATCTACGTATCTCAAGTTAGAAGGTTGGCTTATTGAAAATAATGAATAAGTGGGATAATGATGAAGAAGACGAGTAAAGATTGTAGCAATGTAATTACGAGATCTTGTGGCCACTTTTTGTTCTGTTGGGAATAGCGGTGAAGAAGTCTATGAAAGATAAAGAAAATCACCCAGATAGATAAGAGTGATAAGATCATGTCAACAGCGGATAATTCAAACATATTGAAACCCTCCAATCTTGTCCCAGCTCAAAAGGAACTAAAGATTTCTTTATCTGAATTTTATAATAAATGAGGAGGAAATAATTTGCAAATCTTTTTTAACTATAATTGGATGGTAAGAAAAGAATGGTATCAATTATGTGAACAGTTAAGCGAGGAGGACTTATTGAAACCCCGAGTGGGAGGAATGGGAAGTATATTACGAACATTCTTTCACATCATTGATGTAGAGTGGAGCTGGATTCGGATGCTAGAAGGCAAACCTGATATTCAGGAGAACTTTGACGATTATAAAAGCTTAAAAGAAATTCGAGCTTTGGATGAGCGATATCATTCTGAAGTCTCAGCCTTCGTGAGAGACTGGGATGCGAGTAAGGAAAATCAGATTTTGCATCTTACCTTAGAAGATGGAAAGGATGTGAGCCATACTTGGGGTGAAGTGGTACGGCATATCATTGCCCATGAAATTCACCATATTGGACAATTATCAATTTGGGTAAGAGAAATGGGGATAAAGCCAGTATCTGCTAATGTTATTGAGCGGGGGCTCTCAACTTACTCGAATAAAAATTAGAATTTTTTAAAAGACTACTCCTGATTTTAGTGAGTTCTACTTTGAGCATTTTTATTAATTATTTTTGTAATTGCAGCCGAATTTTCGGAATAAAGTGTTATTTATCACTCAGTTTTATACTCTTCGTGAAAGTTAAAATGATTTGATTTCAGTAAAGAAGAGAAGAACTTAAAGTTTTTCTCTTCTTGTATTTTTAGGGTGAAGATCAAATAATTTTGGTTTTCTTCCAATGTTGACTTGATAGTTATTATTATCTAATTTCTTTTTTCTTTTATCCCTCTCGATAAGGGTATCAAGCTTTTGAATGGCCTTATTTAATTCCATTTCACTTAATTCGCCCTTAGCATATAGGCTACATAACATTCCATATGCAATCGCTTTTGTATCAATGTCTATATTCACTTCCAGATCTACATCTGAGTTCCCGCTATGTCTGACTATTGTATTGAGTTTATTTTCAACAGGTTTCTGCATTTTTCCCCTCCTATATGAATAAAAAGGGGATACAAGGCACTGGTTAAGTATCCCCTTTTTAACATTGAATTAACGTCTTAGTTTCTGATCTTGATCCTGATCTTGATCCTGCTCCTGATCGGAATCAGCTTCTGATCTTGCACGTACTCTCGCAAGTGATTCGCTATCTACTTTAATGTCTAGATCGACTTTAGAGTTCCCACTGTGTTTAACAAAGGCTCTTGCGATATTCACGTTTTTGTCTTTAAGTTTAATATCTGTTTCATTTTCTGCATCGTTATCGTTTCTAGTGTCAACATCAACGTCAACATCACTACGATGACTTTTGGAACTTCCAAAAATATCTTCGTTTCTCCACACTTTGCTCATTCATTTTTCCCTCCTTTTTATTGAGCTACTTTATATTATTCCCTAGTTAAGATCATGCTTGGACAAGTGTTTAATGTTATGTGATTAAATGCGTGCATTTTTTTAAAATTATAATCTTACGAGGAACAACGAATAAAAATAGTCTATTTAATACGTAAAACTATCTCGTTAGCTGGCTATACTCATGCTGAATAAACCCTAATCTATAGGTATATAGTTTTCTAGATTTTACTCGTTAACTGAATTTGGTTGCATACTTTATATCCAAGTAGTCTTGATGTTTAGACGTTCCCAAAAAACACTGTTATCAGTGCCCCACCCAAACCTCCTATTAAAACAATGACCCAGGGAGGTACTTTCCAAAACATCAACATGCTGAAAAGAATAGCTGTGAAAGCAAAATCTATTGGAGTAAGGATGGAACTTACCCATATCGGTTGATAAAAAGCGGAGATTAAGATTCCAACAACTGCTGCATTAACCCCCATTAATGCTCCTTTAACTTTCGGATTTCGGCGAAGAGCCTCCCAAAAAGGCAGTGTTCCAAGGATGAGTAAAAACGCAGGGAGGAAGATGGCGACTGTTGCGAGCAGTCCACCTTGCCAGCCATTCATAACGGCACCTAGATAAGCAGCAAAGGTAAAGAGCGGTCCAGGTACTGCTTGTGCAGCTCCATAACCGGCTAAAAACGCATCTTTACTCAACCAGCCCGTTGGTACAAACTCACGTTCGAGTAATGGAAGTACAACGTGGCCACCTCCAAAAACAAGGGAACCAGAACGGTAAAAGCTATCAAACATGGCGAGCCAATTTAAAGATGTTACTTCTCTTAAGATAGGCAACAGGAAAAGGAGCGCAAAAAATATTGTTAAACATGCGATAGCAAATCCTTTCGAGATAGGAAAATGAATGTTTGAGTCTTGGCTATCTTGATGATTTTTATATAGGACGAAACCGATTAGAGCACAAATGAGTATGACCCCCACTTGTGCAAAAGCAGTTTGTGATAATAATGTCGCAACGAGTGCGAATAAAGCTAATGCTTTTCTTTTTAAGTCAGGAGTTAAATTTTTTGCCATCCCTAAAATCGCGTGTGCAACGACGACAACGGCTACTATTTTTAACCCATGAATCCAACCGGCATCACCAATATTGACTCCTTGCAGAAGTAACGCAAAAATAATTAAGGCTAGAACTGAGGGGAGAGTGAAACCGATAAAAGATACGATTCCTCCTACAATTCCCGCTCTCATTACACCGACTCCGATTCCAACCTGGCTACTTGCTGGTCCAGGAAGGAACTGACATAATGCGACTAAGTCTGCGTAGTTTTTTTCATCCATCCATTTTCTTTTTTGAATGTACTCATTATAAAAATAACCCAAGTGCGCTACTGGCCCACCAAATGATGTAAGCCCTAATTTAGTTGATATGTATAGAATCTCAAGAAGTGCTTTTATCCTGTTGTTCTGTTGGTTTTGTGTCATAGAAATCTCCTTTTGGTTAATCTCCTTAAAAAGTTCATATGCTTTATTACGTGCTTCCGTTCAAACTAAACGTTCTTTTTCAGTGATAGTGTAATATTTTCTAATTTTTCTCACTTCTTTTAAAAGAAGTCCTTCACTCTCCGTTGAATGTAAAAGGGATTAGAGGGTTCCAGAGCTGATATTATATCCAGCATGCAAACACGATAAATCAAATTCTCTTTCGCATGGTGTAAAATATGTATTGGGATGAAGCCGAGAAATAATTTCCTCAATTTTTTCTTCCAACTTCGCATCTCCGATTGCGGATCTCAATATCGAAAGTCGATATGGAAAGCTTATTTTATATGATGCTGGTTGTTGTCTTCAATAGTATTTACAAAACCTTTACAAAGTTTTTATGATTACTTTTATTTAATGGTCTTGCCTTTTGGTGAAGCAATATTGTTTAACAAAGTAAAAGAGTGTAAAAGCTATGAATCCATTTGTACAAGCTTAATAGCTTGCAGCAGCTAGAAGAAGAAGGGCTGCGCATCTCAAGCATATATCGAAAGTCGATATATTAAGGGGGAACAAATGTATGGTTAACACATTTTTTATCTGTAAAAATCTTATGGGGAATGTATTTTTTAAACCGGTATCATTTTAACTACTCTATTTATTACTTTAGTTGTTCTGTATATTTGGTTATTCATCATTTAAAAAACTTATGAAGGAGCTATATAACATGGATAAAAAGACAATCTATTTCTTATGTACAGGAAATTCTTGTAGAAGTCAAATGGCTGAAGGCTGGGGAAAGAAATATTTAGGCGAGGAATGGAATGTTTTTAGTGCTGGAATTGAGGCACATGGATTAAATCCGAATGCTGTGAAGGCAATGAAGGAAGTGGGGATTGATATTTCAACTCAAACTTCAGATATCATCGATCCTGAGATTCTCAATTATGCAGATTTAGTTGTGACTTTATGTGGTGATGCAGTCGATAAATGTCCAATGACACCACCACAAGTCAAAAGAGAGCACTGGGGCTTTGATGATCCGGCAAAGGCGGAAGGGACGGAAGGTGAAAAATGGGCGTTTTTCCAGCGGGTGCGTGATGAAATTGGAGAACGCTTAAAAATGTTTGCTGAAACCGGGAAATAATAGATTAACGGTTGGTTTTATAGTGTAGATTATAAAAGGATTGATTATTTAGTTCGATAAATGATAATAAAGTTTGATTACAAATAATCCCTTACAGTATGATATCGTAAGGGATTATTTTATTTTCTTTTGAAAAAGTTATGCTTCCTTCAAAAAGAGGGGGATTTTAAAATCGCTTTATATCTAAAATGTAAGCCCAAAACCGTGTGATTAAGAATGAATCTTAAGATTTGTAGATACCCTTGAAAAGATAAAATGCGTTACGGTATGGGCGTAGGGATTCGCTTTTTCAATAAACTCTTCTGCTTTCGAGAATGTTTCAAATTGCATTTTTAACATATAACAAGCATTACCAGCTATACGATAGCAAAATTCCACATTTGGGAACGACTCAATAAACTTTTTAAAAGATTTATAATCACCATTTTTAACCGTTGCTTCAATGAAACATTGGATTGGATAACCTAATTTCTCGTAATCCACATCCAATGTATATTTTTTTATGATTCCAAAGGATTCCATTTTTCTTACACGCTCTGTAACAGATGGAGATGATAAATTGATCCTTCGTCCAAGCTCACTCATTGATAATCGACTGTTTTCAAGCAATTCATCAATTATCTGTTGATCAATAAAGTCAGTTTTCATATTTAAAGTAAATCCTCCTTTTTTTATTTAATTTTTAATAAAATTATGTGAATCAAATTGAAAACTTAATGTAACTCAGCAAAACAATTAGATAAGATAATATTATAAGGAGGGGATCAATATGGCAAGAATTACAGAATCTTTGAATGGGGAAAGTCCCTTTCAAAAACTGTTAGGGCACAACAAAGGAATCATGGAATTATGGAATCAACTAGGAGATGAATTAGGGGAAGACGGGAAGCTTACAGCAGAATTAAAAGAGCAAGTGCGGCGAACGCTAGCACAAGGAAATGGCTGTGAGTACTGCAAGGCAAAAGGGAAACCTGAACCTGACCTTTTCGACGAAAAGACGTCAATTGCTGTGGGATTCGCAGAGGTATTTTTAAAATTAAAAGGCAATATACCAGATGCTATCTTTAATGTGTTGAAGAAGCATTTATCTGAAGAAGAAATCAGTGAATTGTGTGCTTTTATTACGTTCACAACTGCTTCACAATATTTTGGGGCAATTATGAAGCTAGATCCTACAATAAAATAACAAAATGTAATTGGGAGGTACGGAATTCCAATGGTGAACTCCAATCAATTATATTGAAATTAAAATTGAATAGAGGGCCGAAGCTATTCATTATAAAATCAATTAATAAGTAATTTTGTGTCAATCATCAGGGGAGTAAAGACGAAATACTGCTCCCCAAAACATTTCATTTTTTAGTTTACATAATATACATTATAGGAAGTTGAGTTAAAAAAGAAAGTTTCAGTCTCAATTCTAAAGTATACTTTAGATAGTGAGACAAAGGAAAAATTTCTGTTACGATCCGTTTTTTTACTACTGCTTTTCTGTTATAGTATTTAATATGTTATATGGAAAGGAATTAAAGGATGAAATGCTTTTCTATTGATTTAGATGGAACTTTATTAAATTCTAAACGAGAAATCTCGACTGAAAACTTACATGTTTTAAAGGAATTAAAAGCTCAGGGTCACTCTGTTATCATTAATACTGGTCGTGCTTACGATGATGTCATTCAATTTAATGCGATAAAATCATTAAAATTGCCTATTTTTACAATAAACGGTACAGTTATTTATTCTGATACTAAGGATGTATTGTTTGAAGCTTCCATTCCTTTTTCTTTATATAATGAGCTATTTGCCGTATTAAAGAAATTTGGATTGTGGATTATGGTCTATACGAATCAGGGTGGATTCCCGTGTAGAAACCCCTACCTTCAAGGAAAAAGTGATGAGGAAATTGAAGGGATTTTTGCAGGTTATGATTATGAGCAAATGCTGAATAAGAAAGATCTTGTCATTTATAAAGTTATGGCTGTCTCCCGACATGATCAATTGGAGAAAATTACTGCTGTAAAGAATGCTCTTCATGAAAAATTACCATTGACGATTGCTTCCTCTCATCCAAATAATGTTGAACTTACATCACTTGAGGCCAATAAAGGTGCTGCATTATTGAGATACCAAAAATTAATCAACGTCCATTTTGATGAAATCTTTGCTTTTGGTGATGGTGGAAACGATGTGGAACAATTTAAAGTCGCTACCACTTCTGTTGCTATGGCGAACGCTCCTGCTGAAATCCAGCAACATGCAGATATTATCACTAAATCAAATGATGACAACGGGTTTGCCTATGCAGTCAAGCATTTAATCGAATTCTAAAAGCAGCTAATTTAAGCTGCCTTTAAAAATTACATTAGTTTACATAATTATATTATGGTATAGTTTTATTGTGTATCGACTGAATAAAATTCTAGACATTATGAAAAGCCCCTTGCTTTTCATAAATTGCGAAACAGTCGTTTTTTCATAACGTCAGTTTCATCTTCACCAGCTGTTTTAAAGGCCCTCTCTTCCCCTGCAATCCTTTTGTAAATTGTATTATAAAAACAAAAAAACACAGGAAATTCCTGTGTTATGAAACGGTTTCTTGCATTGCTGCAGTTAAATATTGTCTTGGTGTGCCGAAATATAGAAGTTGATGATAGAGCGGATAAATACTTTCAAATTGTATATAAATTGGTGAATCTAAGAGCCAAGGGTAATATTGGTATAGAGCTCTATCACCATATACGATCGCTGTTAAAGCAAAGCTGAGCTTTTGTTGGAAAAACATGAACCGTATTTTTGAATTTTGTTCATCATATTCTCCGTTGCTCACATGTACTTTTCCGTTTAATACGTATTGCCCCATTCGCGGCACCCATTCGGCAATAACTTCATTATGAACTTTTGGATTGATGCAGCTTTCATCATAGCAATATCCAATTGTCAGGAATATTTCCCCTGTTTCTTCCGAATGAGTCATCGTATATTTTCTTTCGTCTACGGGCTTAAAAGGAGTAGCAGGCGGAAAAAATGTTACTTTTAAATTAGAAGGATTGAACTTGCTCATGGAAGGTGTCCCCCAAATGTTAAAGTATTGGTTAATGATAATATATGTTAAAAAATAACAAGGGTGACATGTGCCTAACATGAATGTCTAAATTTATCTTTGCCTCCGCCAATTAATCATTATTGTTCTTTTTTTATATATGGAGTTTCAATTACCTTCGTGGAAACAAGTGCCCATTCCCCGCTTTTATACTCCCATGTTGACTCAATATTTGCGATCACATCTCCTTGGTGTGCGCCGCTGATCGTCTGAACCCCTTTTAATCCTAATTTGCTCCCTTTTAGTTTGACAGGTTCGAGTTTGCTATATGACTGAACCATTAATTCAGTTGGCTCGTTTAAAATACCATTATAATAAAGCCCTGCATTTTCATAATCCTCTGCCCGATTTTTTAGATTAAATTTATGTGACTTATGATTATTATCGATATTAATTTTTGCTTTATAGCCATTTAAAAATTGACTTTGAATGATAAGTGGATCTGGTACAGTCAAATCTGTGATTCTATCGTCTTTTAAGGCATATAAATAATGATTGGTTATGTCACCGCTGCCGCTATTGCTGACAGAGACGAGCATGTCCTTAATCCCGTCTTGATTAAGATCCTGAAACGTGAGATATAGGTTAACCCCTTCTTCCAATTCAATTTGATGTTTCCCTCCTTGATTGTCGACGACCTCAATCAAAAACCTTTTGTAGAGACCACTTTCATCATCCATTACTTCTCCTTTTACCAGTATATTCTCATCTTTGCCATCTCCTGTTAAATCTTCGTGCTCTTCCACGATCGTTTCCATTTTTTCACTCTCATCTATGGCATAAGCGCCTGTTATCGCTGTAATTGACATAAAAAATAAAGCGAAAATGACGACTAGAACTTCTTTTTTCATTATGTAGACCTCCTCTAATCTGTTATGATTAGAATGCCCAATTTTGGTAAAAAGATGCAAATTGATGGAAAAATAAGTGCTTGCTCTCCCATAACTGAAAGACTAGCCCATCCTTCACTTGATTGGGCAAAGTCTGTAGACGATAGCTGCAGAGCCCTCACACAAATAACATTATATAAACAATTAAAAATCCCTATCCACAGATAGGGATGAACGTCTATGATACTAATTCCTTCACTTCTTATTCCGATCACAGAAATTAAAGGGAAAAGGAAAATAGCAATTGCAATAAAAAACGTTGCCCGGTAAATGATATCATTCGAGTCTTTACCCTTCTGCCGCAATATAATCATCATTTATTGTTCTGTTTAATTGGTGCATAAACTGCTTATTTTTCAATGAATGCAAAGCAATTATAATTATACTGCCGCCGCAAATCAATAGTAGCAGCCAAACTGGTAGTGATTCGAGAAGAAAACCAAAAACAATAAATCCCAACGGAGTCATGCAAGTGGCTCCCGTCTCCACTAAAGACATAACACGGCCACGGTAATTGTCAGGAGTATTTTTTTGTAAAAGAACCATAACTGGCATATTAATGATCATAATAAATGCAGAAAGTAATATCACGAGAATAATGAGAAAAGGAAAATAAAATGTATTTGATAGTTCACTTAAGCCCGGTAGATTGGGAATACCAAGAAGAATTAACATGCTAGATAACCCGAACAGACCACCAAACACGCTTCGTTTTTTATTTTTAATTTCTCGTATTTGGGCTAATATGACTGACATGACTAGCATCCCGATCGAAAAGGCACCTTCAATGATTCCCAGTTGATAGGACTCCATCCCTCTAATCGTTAAAACAAGATAAGGCAAAGCCACTGGAAAGATTGCAAACCAAAAATTAAGAAAAACTGCAAGGAAAATCAAGTTTTTAATAAATGCTTCTTGTTTAACATAGGCGAATCCAATTTTAAATTCAGCAATAAAGTTTTTTTGCTTCGTTTCTTCTTTTTCTTTGGCAAATAATTGATAGTTTATAAAAATACTAGCTATTCCAGAGATGGTAAATGCAATAATATTAAGTACCATGAAGGTTGAAATCGATGTGAAGCCAAAAAGGACTCCGCCTAAAACAGGACCAAGGATTGTAGAAATAGAAACGGCTGCTTGGTTCAAAGACATGGCTTTTTGAATATATTCCAGACCAACCATATTGGGGATGGCCGACGTCACTGCTGTAGAGTAAAATGTGTTAAGAGAGCTGAGAATGAAGGTTGCTAAAAATAACAGCCATATTTGTTGATAAAAAGACGTAAAAATGATGAAAATGAATAGAAGCCATATGGAACAGGCAAAATCTGATATAATGATAATTTTCTTTCGATCCCAGCGATCACTTAATGTTCCTGCAATCGGCGCAAGCACAATTCGTGGCAGCACACTTACGAGCAATGTAATTGAGAAATTCAAGCTTGAACCTGTTTCTTCTAAAATAAAGAGTCCGATGGCAAATCCGTATATGGAGGAACCAAGCACGGCCGTCAGCTTTCCAGTTAAAAAGAGGGTAATATTTCTTTTGACCGAGTTCGGCATTTAAATATCCTCCTCTTCATTTGGAAGTTTAATAAATTCACAATTGATTTCATAAGGGGTTCGCTTCTCCTCGTTTTTTATTGAATTTTCTATATATTTTTCCAATAAAGCATCAAATTCCTTAATGAATTCAGTTAATTCCTGATCGGATAAAGATAAAGGCGTTCCCCTTCTCATAAAATAATTTCTTTTTTCAGGAGTGAATTCATCTTTGAGTTTGAACTCAGTGGCTTTAGATCGATAGTACTTTTCAATGATCCCTTTGTTGTCTTTCGTTTTCACAAGCTCAATAATTCCACCATTGTATAATTGTTGAATATGATAATGAATACTTCCGTTTGATTTTCTTAGTTCGTCAGCGACTTGTTTTGCAGTCATAGCACGTTCATTCAATAAATAAATAATCTTTGCCCTAAGTGGACTTGAAATCAATTTTTGCTGATCTAACGTAATCTCCATCTGCTTTTTTTTATTATCCATTTCTCGTCATCCAATCTTTAATTGAAGGTTTTGTTAAATACAGGTGTTGATTTTGCAAAAAATATTGTCTAACAAAATTCTATTTTAAAAATATTATACGTTCTAATTTTTTAGAATGCAATAATTAATTAGAATGGTTTAAAAAAATGGGCAAAAGAATCCCCTGCTAATTGTTTAGCAGGGGTAGATATTAAACAACATGATCATCTTTTTTTTCAAATGTTGTTTTCCAAATGGAATGAACTTTGCCGCTTTCACTCTCATCAATGATGAAAGAGCCGTTTGTATAGCGATCATTATATCGCAAATCAGACGACTTAACACTTTCTACATGGCCTCTATCTGCTTGAACGAAAATGTCATCCCCTTCCTTTGCGAGGACAGCGCCGATCACACGGTGTGGATTTGATTTCAGTTCTCTCAGCATAACGACACCGCGTTTTGCTCTTGACGTCAACTCAAATTCTGTTAATTTCATTTTTTTGATTGAGCCACGTTGAGTTACAATAACAATACTTTCTTCAGCTAAATCAGAGATGATATGGCCACTCGTAACATAATCACCATCTTTTAAGTTAATCCCTTTAACACCTGCTGCACGGGCACCGACTAACGGAACTTCTTCTTCAGAAAACCTTAATCCGTATCCTAGATAGGTTGTTAAGAAGAGTTCAGTTTTGCCATCTGTTTCGTGTACATTAATAAGTTCATCACCGTTTTTTAAATTAATGGCAACAAGTGGTTTGGAATATCTTTGTGCTTTATAATGCTTTAATTCACTTTTCTTTATCATGCCATTTTTTGTAAAGAAAAGAAGATTTGCCTCTTTTTCGAACTCTTTTACAGGCAGAACCTTAATAATGGATTCATCGCGGTCAATTGGCACAATATTGGCCACATGTTGACCAAGATCCTTCCAGCGAATATCCGGCAATTCGTGGACAGGGCAGTATAAGTAATTCCCCTTATTCGTAAAGAGAAGGAGCACATCTGTTGTGTTCATTTCTAGCTGGGCCAAAAGGCGATCCGAGTCCTTCATCCCAAAGTCTTGTCCGTTCGAAGCGGCAAAGGAGCGCGGGCTGGTCCGTTTTACATAGCCTTCCTTTGTCACGGTAACAATCACATCTTCGCTCGCAATTAGAACCTCAAGATTGATTTTAATCTCTTCTATTTCTGCCTCAATTTGTGTTCGCCGTTCGTCAGCAAAGCGTTTTTTTACATCTTTCAATTCTTTTTTAATCACTGATAATAGCTTTCGTTCACTTGCTAATATGGTAGAAAGCTCTTCCACTTTTTTAGCAAGCTCTTCTGCTTCCGCTTGCAAAGCAGTAATATCTGTGTTTGTTAAACGATAAAGCTGTAGTGAGACAATCGCCTCTGCTTGTGCTTCGGAAAATTGAAATTTTGCGATTAAATTATCTTTCGCATTCCGTTTATCTTTTGAAGCGCGTATTGTTGCGATCACTTCATCAAGAATTGATAAAGCCTTCATTAAGCCTTCTACAATATGCTGACGGTCCTTTGCTTTTTGTAAATCATATTGTGTTCTTCTTGTTACGACCTCTTTTTGATGCTCAATATACGCATCAAGAAGATGGATGAGGCCCATCAATTTTGGTCTTCTATTATGAATGGCGACCATATTGAAACTATATGTGATTTGAAGGTCACTATTTTTATACAAATAATTAAGAACACCATTTGCATCCGCATCTTTTTTTAACTCGATGACTATGCGCAGACCAGTGCGATCCGTCTCGTCACGTACTTCCGAAATTCCTTCCACCTTACGATCTAATCGAAATTCGTCGATTTTTTTAACGAGATTGGCTTTGTTGACCTCATAAGGAATCTCAGTGATGACAATTTGTTGTTTGCCACCGCGTGTTGTTTCAATTTCCGTTTTCCCGCGTACAATAAATTTACCTTTTCCTGTTTCGTATGCTTTCTTAATTCCTTCAACACCTTGAATAATTCCGCCAGTTGGGAAATCAGGCCCTTTAATAACGGTCATTAAATCGTCCACCGTTGTTTGCGGGTTTTCCATGCGCATGATTACACCATCAATTATTTCTCCTAAATGATGTGGAGGAATATCTGTTGCATATCCGGCAGATATTCCGGTTGAACCATTTACGAGAAGATTCGGATACATCGCAGGTAGAACAGTTGGTTCGTTTGCTGTGTCATCGAAGTTTGGAACGAGATCAACAGTATGTTTCTCAATGTCCCTTAAAAGCTCCGCCGCAATCGCAGATAGTCTTGCTTCGGTATAACGCATTGCCGCAGGCGGATCGCCATCAATGCTTCCATTATTTCCGTGCATCTCAACGAGGAGATTGCGAACTTTCCAATCCTGGCTCATCCGCACCATCGCCTCATAAACGGAACTATCGCCATGAGGATGGTAGTTGCCAATGACATTTCCGACCGTTTTTGCGGACTTTCGAAACCCTTTATCACTTGTATTCCCTTCTACATGCATCGCATATAGAATCCTTCTTTGAACAGGTTTTAATCCATCTCTCGCATCCGGTAATGCCCGGTCTTGAATAATGTACTTACTATAACGGCCAAATCGATCGCCAAGGACATCTTCTAACGGGAGGTCACGAAATTTTTCCACACTACTCACGAATCAGCAACCTCCTCTTCCACCAATATATTCTCATTTTCAAGGATGCTGCCATCCTCTTCTAATCCAAATGCAACATTCGTTTCGATCCATTTTCGACGTGGTTCAACTTTATCACCCATCAAAGTAGTTACTCGTCTCTCCGCTCTCGCTGCGTCATCAATGCGGACGCGGATTAATGTCCTTGTTTCCGGATCCATCGTTGTCTCCCACAACTGATCCGCATTCATTTCGCCAAGTCCCTTATAGCGTTGGATCATATAGCCTTTGCCAACTTTTTTAATGGCACCATCGAGCTCATCATCACTCCAAGCATACTCAATCACTTCTTTTTTGCCAGTTCCCTTGCTCACCTTATATAAAGGAGGGAGCGCGATAAACACTTTACCAGCTTCAAGTAGTGGCTTCATATAGCGGTAAAAGAATGTTAAGAGGAGGACCTGAATATGTGCACCATCAGTATCGGCGTCGGTCATAATGACCACCTTATCATAGTTGCAGTCCTCTACATTAAAATCAGCCCCAACTCCCGCACCGATTGCATGGATAATGGTATTAATTTCTTCGTTTTTAAAAATATCAGCTAGTTTGGCTTTCTCTGTATTTATAACCTTACCACGTAACGGCAGTACTGCCTGAAATTTGCGATCTCTTCCTTGCTTAGCCGAACCACCTGCCGAATCACCCTCAACTAAGTAGAGTTCGTTTCGCTGTGGATTGCGTGACTGTGCGGGGGTTAGTTTCCCTGAAAGTACGGCTTCACCCTTTTTTCTTTTTTTGCCGCTCCGAGCTTCTTCTCGCGCTTTACGGGCAGCTTCCCTTGCCTGATAAGCTTTTATCGCCTTTTTAATTAAGAGCGAACTGATATCAGGATTTTCTTCTAAAAAGTAAGAAAGGTGTTCAGACACAACAGCATCGACGGCTGATCTTGCTTCGCTCGTTCCGAGTTTTCCCTTTGTTTGACCTTCAAATTGAAGCAGCTCTTCTGGTACACGAACGGAAATAATCGCTGCAAAGCCTTCACGAATGTCAGCTCCATCAAGATTTTTATCTTTTTCCTTGAGAAGACTCACTTTTCGAGCATACTCGTTAAAAGCACGAGTTAGTGCTGTTTTCGCACCAGCTTCATGGGTTCCTCCATCTTTTGTACGAACATTATTCACAAAAGATAGAACGTTTTCAGAGTACCCATCATTAAATTGAAAAGCAAAATCTACTTCAATTCCTGAATTAATACCTTCAAAGCTAACTACAGGATGAAGTACATCCTTTTCTTCGTTTAAGTATTGCACGAATGCCTCGATTCCATTTTCGTAATGAAATTCCTCTTTCGTCTCATTTCGTTCATCAATAATTTCAATTTTCATTCCTTTTAATAGAAAGGCAGATTCGCGAAGACGTTCGCATAAAGTTTCATAATTGTATGTGGTTGTTGAAAAAATCGTTCGATCCGGTTTGAAATGAATGGTTGTGCCTGTTTGGTTTGTTTTCCCTACTTTTTCAAGCGTTGTGACGGGAACACCGCCATTTTCAAAGCGCTGTTCATAAACAAATCCATCTCTTTTTATTTTGACAACCAGCCATTCTGAAAGTGCATTGACGACCGATGCACCGACACCGTGCAAGCCACCGCTTGTTTTATAGCCACCTTGTCCAAACTTTCCTCCTGCATGAAGGACGGTTAAAATGACTTCCGGAGTTGGTTTGCCAAGCTTATGCATACCGGTTGGCATTCCGCGCCCTTTATCTTGAACACTAATCGAATTGTCTTTATGTATTTTAACGATGATATGGTCTCCGTAGCCGGCTAGAGCCTCGTCAACAGAGTTATCGACAATTTCATATACTAAGTGATGAAGTCCTCTCGAATCAGTACTACCAATGTACATACCGGGGCGTTTCCGAACTGCTTCGAGACCTTCTAACACTTGAATGGCATCATCATTATAATCGAAGCTTTGCTGATTTCTTGCCACTTACATACCCCTTTCAGTTGCTACAATCTCATAATTTTAGTTTTCATTAACAACAATCGATGAACGACTTTCATTGTGGATGAATCGTTTTCATTCGTAGAACGACTGTTCCTGGTGTTTATCTTATCATATCAACGGACTTTTTTCTTAAAGTTTTAGAGAAAAAAGAACAACAGCTTCAATCCCTTAAAAAGAAACGTCTATGCCCTATTGTATATAAATATAACGATTTAGCAAATAGGTGACGAATAATTTACTTCTAGTTTCACTAGCACAATACGGTAATCTTGACAATTTAAGGAGTTCTCAGAAAAGGCGTTTCCGGCGATATATAGGAATAAAGAATCATTTTAGAAGGAAGTAAAAAAACTGTCAAGTTAACCTGACAGTTTTTGCTAAAAAATGTTTATTTCGTTAACGCGTGCTCGACTTTTATACAGCGGTCCATGATGACTGTATAACCTTTTTCCTTTAAAAATTGATAAGCTTCTTCATTAACGACTCCAAGCTGAGCCCAGAAAATTTCAGCGTCAATTTCGGCAAACTCTTTCGCAATCTCCATTAAATGCTCAGGACGTCGAAAGACATTTACAACATCGACATGCCCTTCTATTTCCTTTAATGATTTTACCGCTTTAACGCCAAGAACTTCGTCTACTGTAGGGTTGACAGGAATGATCTCATAACCTGCATCTTGCATCGCCTTCGATACCATATATGACGTTCTCTCAGGGTTTCCGCTTAGTCCAACAACAGCAATTCGTTTCACTCTTTTAAGGATTTGTCCGATTTCTTCACGGCTTGGATTTTCAATAGCCATTTTTTTCATCTCCTTTGATCGTGCAGTTGATTTTTTTCTATGTTTAATAAGACGGATGGTGTGCAGTTTGCATGAAAAGGAGTCATAATCGCTTTTTCATGCAATCTTGCCAATGTATGCAAAGTAGTATCTCCTTTATTTTACGCTTTCAGTATAAAAAAATCATGTCATTGTGCTCAGGTGGTGAGTATTTATTTTTGTGTAACCTGTTCATTTTCCATATTTAAAGCTAGCCAAGCTAATTCGTTGGCAAATGAACGTGACCAGCTGGCAATACCAGCCAACTCATACTTTGCCGCCAAATCGGCTCTCTTTCTAAGTGAGAGCTCGTCTTCGAGCCAAATTTTATAAGTGCTTTTCTCTTCATCAACATAAAGCTCAGCATAGTTTTGTACACTTGCTTCATCATAAGTAGGAGTCAGTTGATGAACATCTAACCATTCTTGCACTTTATCCATCGACAAAGCGGATGATGACACTTCTCCTGAATCTTTTACCTGCCATAATCGTGCATACAGTGGCACCCCAAGGATAAGCTTTTCATTTGGGACAATTTCAAGGAGCTTTTGTAAATTTTCCTCTACCCAAGGAAGACTGGCAACACTCCCTGCAATTGGAGAGGAGCCCCAATGCTCGTCATAGGCCATTACTGCTAAATAATCGACAATATCCGCGAGCTTCTCTCGTTCGTAGAACTCGGACCAATTTCCTCCCGCGATAAAAGTAATATCCATTGAAACAATAAGGCCGGCTTCATGGAAATAAGGAGTCGCTTCCCTTACAAATTGGGTTACGAGTGGGCCGTGCTCAGCTTTGACATTTTCAATGTCCAAATTAATGCCGTCAAGCTGATAAATTTGGCTGTAATGGATCAATGTTCTGATGATTTTTTGTCTAGTGTCAAAATCTTTAAAAGCTTGATAAGTTAATTCCGGATCGAACGCATTTGAAAAGAGTCCCCATACTTGGTAGCCTTTATTTTTAGCCCACTCCACATACGGTATAGAACCAAGGTTTTTAACATCACCTGCCGCATTTTCCAATTCAAACCATGTAGGTGAGACGACATTAACTCCAGGCATTTGCGGGAGGCTGCTTGGATGTGGGGTTTTCGTATAAACAGCTTCCCAAGTTAATTGAATTGGTCCTTCTATTTCCGGCAATGAAACCTCTTTCTGTTCCCTTACGACCGCAATGGTCTCCTTTTCTTCTGCACGTACTAAATTTTTGTGAACGTAACCGGCTATCCCATTTTCTTTGCGTATTAAAAAATATTCTCCTTCTTGCTCTTCGATGAAAACTTGTTCCCCCTGGTCAAGTTCAGCTGTGTACGGAGATTGAAGACTGGCTTTTGTTCTAAGGCGTAACTTCTCATTATGAACATCCCTTTCTGTAACAGTACCATGAATAAATTCGTCCCCGTTTTGTTGCATCAAAACAGCATTCGAATTTGGTAGAATGGTATATTGCAGAGGGAAAAAATTAATTACTGGCTCAAGCGCCACATAAAGTTCCCCTGCCTCGTCCTTAATCGGTGAAAACTGGAGTTTCACCGGTTTTTCATTTACGTAATAGGTTAACGACTCTGAAGGCATTTGCACAACTTTGTCCGCTGTAGTAATAATAATCGAATTAGATTTTTCATCATAGGTGACACTGTCATCAATATTGTCCTGTATTAATGTTAAAGGAATATAGACGCTTTCTCCATCTATAATCGCATTTCCTTTTTGACTACCGTTTAAAATAATCGGATTTTCTCCGCTAAAATATTCTCGTTTTTCCTTTGAGGCGAAAGGGTAAAGAAGCAGTAGAATACTAGAAATGATCATACAAAATGCGATCAATAGCCCTCCAATGATCCAGCCCTTTGAGATTGTTTTCTTTTGCTGATATTTTACACGTACCATGAATGACTTTCCTCCTTAATCCCATCGTAACGAATTCTCTCTAACTTGAAAAGGAAAACCTCTCATAAAAAGGAAATTTCAATGATCTTGACGAGGTTTGTCGGAGAAAAAAGAAAACAAACAATCAGAACTATTTTCAAAGCATTGTGAAATGGCTTCCTCGCATGGTACAATATTAAAATGTTAGTAGTAGGTCATAATGACAACTAGAAAAGCGAAACCCACCTTCAACTTCCCTGTTTCAGCGATGTTTGCCCGCCTGGAATTCCTAGTTCCATGCCACGCTCTTCATACTGGAAGACCGATCAGTCTTTAAAGTGAAGAAATCTTCACTGCACAACAATCATCCATGAGTCTGAGGAACAAAAAAACTGTTGGGTGAGTGGTGTTTGCGCTAGACAACTGAAAAAGAAATTCAGCTTTTATGGCGAAGGAGAACAATATATGATCATTATTGCAATCATTATTTTATCTTATTTACTTGGCTCCATTCCTTCTGGACTTATAGTCGGAAAAGCGAAAGGGATTGACATTAGAGAGCATGGAAGTGGAAATTTAGGTGCGACAAACACCTTTCGTGTTCTTGGCGTCAAAGCTGGGATTATTGTTACTCTTGCAGATATTTTAAAAGGAACGCTTGCGACCGCTCTTCCCGATCTACTTCAATCAGACTTACATTTACATCCTTTAATTCCGGGAGTTATCGCTGTCATTGGGCATATGTTTCCTATTTTTGCTGGATTTAAAGGAGGAAAAGCAGTTGCAACTTCTGGTGGCGTGCTCCTATGCTATGCCCCTTTAATGTTTGTCGTAATTGTCGTTGTTTTCATTCTTTGTTTGTACATAACGAAATACGTCTCCTTATCTTCCATTGTTGCTGCTTTTGCTGCCATAGTATATGCATTTATCGACGGCGATCATGCGCTTATTATTGTTGTATCGATTCTCGCATTTTTTGTTATTTATCGTCATCGGGCCAACATATCACGAATTAAAAATAAAACAGAGCCAAAAGTAAAGTGGCTATAAAAGGCATAACCTTGTCTTTTATAGCTTTTTTATGGTGAGAAACGATCGTTGCTGATGATAATTCAATAGCAATGTATCCGCAGAGCCATGTTTTAGTCTCCAAAAATTTAAGGAGTTTTAAAATGAGTCTCCTTTCACATTTGTGGGAACGAATGCAAAATTGTTTTTTAGCAGTATTCATTAACAAAGGCAAATAAAATTAAAGATAAAAAACGTTCTTAATAAGATAAATATCGTTCTTTATTGATAATATTCTACAAATTTTGTATACTACTAGTATAAAAGTTCAGGAAAATCTAAAATGGTCTTAATTTTTCTCCATATTTGAAATTAGTTTGCCGCTTTAAAATTTGCTTTAAATATACATAATTTGATGTTTTTCGCCATAGACATATACAAATCAAGCTTCATTTCTTTCTCGTTCAGAATCTATTGTTTGTGGAATAGGAAATGGGTTGATTTAAAATGATGAAGGATGGATGAAAAATGGAATACGATCAATATTTAAGCTTACCTTTCCCCTATTTGTGTATTGATGCGGATTTAAATGTCATTGCAGCATCGGCAAACTTAAAAAAATGTCCCGAAAATGTCAATGATTTCATTGCAGTAGACAGTATCGAGGATTTTCTGCAATTTATTGGAGCACCAGAAATGGAGTCGAAAGTATTTTTATTAAATTTGCGTGAGGAAGCGCCTGCACCGTACCGAATTTATAAAAAAAAAGAGAACTGTAAATGCCATCTATTTTGCCAACCGTTAGAATCTTTATCCAATAAAACTTTCGAGCAGATGAAAAGCATGAGGCACAAATTGCGACAATCAAAACTGCGCCTTCAAGAGCTTGAGAAAATAAAAGAAAAATATGATGAACTGGACCTGCATCGCAGTTATTTATCAAATGTAGGCCAGCTTGCAGCGGGCATTGCCCATGAGATTCGGAATCCATTGACGACCATTAAAGGCTTTATTCAATTAATGAAGCCATATTTAATTGAGCTGGATAAAGAGCAATATGCCAGTATTGCTTTGGATGAAATTGAGCGAGCAAATAAGTTGCTTTATCAATTTTTGAATGCGGCAAAGCCACAAATAAATGAGCGGAAAGAAGTAGTAATTAATGATTTAATTGAAGATATTGCGCTTCTTTATGAAGGGGAAGCGCACTTAAGAAATATCGTCCTGGAAACGAGCTTGCAGTCCGATATTCCGTCTATTTTCGTTGAGGAACATCAATTGAAGCAAGTGCTCGTAAATATGATTAAAAATGCGGTTGAGGCGATTCACTCAAGTGAGCGAAACGAAGGGAAAATACGATTGTCTAGTGAGAGAATAGATGATGATATCATCATTAGCATTGAAGATAACGGTTGTGGATTAAGTGAAGATTCGCTTAACAGGCTTTTCACCCCTTTTTATTCAACGAAATTATCTGGGACAGGGTTAGGGTTGGCGATTTGTAAACAAATTATTAGTGAGCATGGAGGTAACATTGAAATTTCAAGCTTTTTAAATGAAGGAACAATTTTTCGCATCCGATTACCTCTGCAACCAAAGCTACAGCTTCATGCTTAACATGTGATAATTCAATAAATTGACATAATAAGGATCCTGAATATGCTCCCTTCTACTTTAAAATAAAAGAAAAGTAGAAGGTGATTTAAATGAAGGAGCCTAGTTCATTCGGTAAAGACTATATCTATTTAACAGAAGTATCCGCTTTGGAAGATGATTCAGACTTTTATGTGGAACTGTATCCTTATCGTCCTGATTTACAATGTAGCGGCTCTCCTATTAAAGTTCTCCATAATTTTGATGAACTCATTGATTTTCTGGAGAATTTGTAAAACCGGTGCTCCATTATTTTCAGCGACACCGTGTTAACTTTTGCAAGCATAGTACCGCGTTCCAACTAAAGGGTATATAGCAAAGAAGCAGACTGGGCTACATCTGCTTCTTTATGAGATCCGTTAGTTTGTTTTCCTTTTGCAGAATGATCTTTTCTTGCTCTCCTAATATATCAAAATGAGAATACCCATCTTCTCGTATATGAATCCACTCTTTTTTTAGCCCGTAGGTTTTTCCCCATTGTGCTAATCTTTGTATATCACGACAACCAACCTTTGTTACTGTTTTACATCCAGGAAATCTGTCGTCGAGCCAATAGTGAGTGAGAAAGGCGATTTCCCCATCTTCAATAGCCTTTTTCCAAGCCCGCAAGTCTTCTTTTCTGATTCCAAATGCCATAGACGCGCACTCCTTTAAGAACATTAATGCTGAAAACAATCCTCTTTGCGATTAAACTGATACTTTTTTCTTGGCTTTTTCATAGGCGTTATGCCAATCAGGATATTTTCTTTTTATTGAAATAGGTCGAAAATTTTCCTTTTTGACACAAACATGTGTCGATTGCCCTGTTACAGCAAGTCCCCCTTCTCCCGTATAGATTTCATAGCCATAAATTACTTTTAACCCGTCATACGCCTCGATCCATGTATCGATTTTCGCCGTTTCTCCATATCGTAGCGGCTTTTTATAAGAGACTTGGATATCAAGGACAGGTGAGATAACCCCCTCCTTTTCTAGTTCTGCATAATTAAAACCTAATTGTTTAATTAATGCCGTCCTTCCAACTTCCATCCAAACAAGGTAATTGGCGTGATAAACGACTCCCATCTGATCGGTTTCAGCATAGCGCACTTCAATTTCTTTTGTAGCTACTTCCATTATGAATCTCCTCTTCTCAGTTTATTTAATGATTTTTCGATATCACTCTTTTGAACGAGAGTCGCTTCATTAATGACACTTATGTTCTCGTATTCCATCAGTCGCGAAGCTTGGGCTTGAATGGCTTCATCCATTAAGTTCGTTGCAAATCTGCCATTTCCATTTACATCGATGTTGCTAAGTTCTTTTTGTAAATAATCTTTCGCTTCAATTGAAAGCTCATATTGATAATTTGAGCCGTAATGTTCCATTATTTCAATAAGCTCTTCACTTGTATAGTCATGAAAATGAAAGAACTTCTTAAAACGAGATCTTAGTCCGGGATTACTTTCTAATAATTGCTCCATTTCATGAGGATAGCCTGCAAGTATAATGACAAGATTTTCATTATGCTTCGTCATTTCATCAACAAGTGTATCAATAACTTCTTTACCGAAATCCCCTGATGTCTGACTTAATAGGGAATACGCTTCATCAATAAAGAGTACACCGCCAAGAGCCTCACGAATTTTCTTCTTCGTTTTAATCGCCGTTTGCCCGACATAGCCTGCTACAAAATCAGCTCTACTCGTGACAAGCAGATGGCCTCTTTTTAAAATACCGCATTCCTTTAAAGCTTGAGCATAAATTTTAGCAACAGTTGTTTTCCCGGTTCCTGGATTTCCCATAAATACGGAATGCAGCTGTAAAGGAAGAACAGGCAGACCATGTTCCCTTCTAGCCTGTTGAACTTTAACAAAGGAGATCAGTTTTCTCACTTCTTCCTTTACTTCGTCAAGTCCAATTAGCTGTTCCAATAAAAACTTTGATGTTGCCGTGTTTTCTGCTTCTTCTGTCACAAAATCGTCTTTATCTAAAAATGTATAATCGAAAATGGTTTGCTGTTCAACAGCCTTTGCTCCTTTATGAAAAATTGCATCAAGGATTAAATTATGAACCGTTCTAGCGTTGCCGAATGTTTCGTCTACACGCTCTTTTTCGAGTCGTTTTCTCAGTTGTATTTTCGCTTCTTCCGTTAAAACATAATCATTGTCTTGTGCGAACTTCTCCGCAATTAATATCAACTCATCCTCACTGTAATCTTCAAGATGAATCAAATTTGATCTTGGAAAGCGGCTACGTAGTCCCGGATTAGCATCTAGAAACTGACTCATTTCCTCCGGATATCCTGCCATTACGACCGCAAATCTTCCTCCAAACTCTTTCCCTGTCATTAATGAAACGAGCGTGTCAATCGCAGTCTGACCGTAATCATTGCCCGATTGTCCTTCTCTTTTCAAGCTGTAAGCTTCATCGATAAAAAGGATTCCTCCCAATGCTTTTTCCACGATTTTTCTTACATTTTCTTCTGTCTGTCCAACATATGCTCCAACCAATTGTGAACGATCAACTTCTATAACATCTTTTCGAGGCAAGACGCCAAGTTCGTGGTAAATATTTGCAAGGAGCCGCACTAATGATGTTTTTCCGGTTCCTGGATTCCCGGTAACGACCATATTTAAGCTAATCTCATCCTTTATTTGAAAACCAATATCTTTCCGGGCCTTCTGATATTTAAGAAATTGATAGAGTGCTTTAACCCTTTTTTTCACAAGATCCATACCAATCATTGAATCCAGTTCATTGAGTGCATTTCGAGATTCATAAAATTCCTTTTCTTGAAATTGTTCGCTCCATTCATCCTTGATTCTTTCGATGTTTTCAAGATGTGCTTTCATATCATAAAAATAGCTTGTATTATAGAAAGAACCTGAAATCGTTTGTTCGAATTCCTCTGCCGCTTTTCTTATACCTACAACTGCTTCAATGGCTTTTTCAAGAAGATCGATTAGTAATTCATATTTATGTATGAGTTCTAAGTCTTTTAATTCCTTGACAATTTTCGCCGCTTCTTCGAGAGCTTCAAGATGCTCTTCATTTTCCTGTAAAAATAGCTTGCATAAAAAAATAATTTGCTCCGCTGTTTTCTTTTTTTGTTGGCGATTATCCGTTTCACGAATAGTTGGAAATTGCAGATTTGTTAATACGTCTTTTTTTCCTTCCCATTGAAATTGAGCGAGAAATCGTCTAGCTTCGTCATTTTTAGGGTTTAAACTTTGCGCTCTTTCCATCCAAGCACGTACGATAGAATCATGGGCATTGATTTTTTTTATTCTTGAGATTGCCGCTAATGATAAAAGGGTCGATAACAGTTCATTATCCTTTTCTTCATCCAAAGTCCTTATTTTTTCGAGCAATTGACTTTCATTCTCTATATACCCTTTCTCAATGATTTCCTGTTTCCATTTTGAAAGGAGCTTCGTAATTTGTTGTCTCTGTTCATCTTGTTGATTTATCATAATATCACTTCTTTTCTAACCTATATAATCTTTATCTTATCAAATTTTTACTTTTACACAAAAAAAATCGACCTGATTCAAGATCAGGTCATAAATGCAGAATTATTTTTGATGATTTTGTGCATCATGTTCATCTTTTATTTCTTCCCGCATTGAATTAATACTTTCACGCCTTCTTTCATTTTTGGCAGCAATCTGTGCCCGATCCTTTTCATTCGACAAATCCATCGTTGCTTCTGCTTCTTCCATATTTTCAATTGTGTTATGAACCATGTCTTGAAGCTTTTCTACGTTATCACTGCGGTCATCTGGATTTGGTTTATTATGAGCCAATTACATTTCCTCCTATCATAAGTTTTGTTCAGGATTAGTTTGTGACTTTCTTTTGAAAATATATAACCATATTTTTCTATTTTATAAAATAAAAAACTCGCCTGGGGCGAGTTTCATATCGATCTATTCACCTTTTGTTTGGATGACTTGGGCATGCTGACCAGATTTATCTTGCATTTTTTTGCCTTTGTTTCCTCCAAACCCACGTGGCTGGGTACCAATATGATTTGGTACATAGTGTTCTGAATTTCGTTTATGTGTTTTGTGCTTGCTCATCATGATCCCTCCTATCTATTATTATCAGCATGGAGAAGGAAATCATAATTGGCAAGTTCTATAAGTTTTATCTTGCTTGTCCTAAACGTTTCTTTTCCAGTCTTTGCTCAATTTTTTCAAGAGCTTCTTGATCCTGCAAAAGTTGCCGTTTATTTTCTAAGACAAGTTCAGAAAAAGAGCGCTTTCTTGGTTTTCTCATTTATATCACCCTCCTTACCACTATTGTAACAGTCATTATCTCCATTAAATATTAAAATTATTACAACTTTTTGAAAATTTATGATGCTACAATGCTCCATTAGCCACTATATGTAAAATCCTCTCAAAAGTTAAATAAACCTTAGTAAAAAATAACTAAGGCTACAGTTCTTGTGTTAATTCTTTCATCTTATCAATTGACATAGCACCGATAAATTTGTTTTGAATAGTACCATTCTCATCAATAAAAAATGTTGTTGGGATTGTTAAGATGCGATATTGTTTCATTACGCTTTCGTCATTGTCTAGCAGGACTGGAAAGTTAATTTTCATTTCCTTTACAAAACCAGCTACATCGTAATCAGTATCAATATTGACAGCAAGAATTTTTATTTGCTCGCCTTCTTCAGTATAGAATTTTTGCATGTCAGGCATTTCAGCTTTGCAAGGAGGGCACCATGTCGTCCAAAAGTTTAACATGATTTTCTTTCCTTTAAGGTCAGACAATCGAATTATTTCGCCATCTAATGTAGGTAATTGAAAGTCCGGTGCTTTAGAACCGACTTCTGGTCCTTGGTCGAGATTGACTGGAATTGCAGCAGCATCACTTTTGTTTTCAGTTTCAGCGTCCTTTATCCCATAGCTGATCCCGATTGCTAACAAAACGAGAAAAGTTAAACTTGCTGTAACTCTCTTGAACATATAATACCACCTCTCTCTTATGACAATCTAACGTTAGTATATCCTTTCTTAGACAAAAAAAGAAGCATATTATTAGGATTTTGTGACATAATAAGAAAAGTTTTATCCAAGTACTTACTGGCTACAATCCTATTTTCGAAGTGGAAGATGGGAATTCTTTCTCTCGAATACAAAAAAAGCTGATATCAAAAAGTCGTTAAGGTGGTGACCCCACAAAGTTAGAGTTTTTATTAAGCAGCTAATTTTACTTTTATACGCTTAATATTGTAGTAATCTATGTACTCAACATTTTCTTGAAAAGCTTTTAACTTTTTTAAATAAGCATTCTCTAAACGTAGAAGTTCATTTTCTCGTTCTAATTGTTCTTCACGAGATAACTCTTTTTCTTGTTTTGGTAATTTTGCTTTCTGATTTTTAGACATAGAAGGCCGCCCTTTCACTTTATCCTGCAGGCCTTCTATACCTTCCTCTAAAAAGGTTCTGTACCAATGGGTAATCAATGAAGGATTGTTCATCTTAAAGATAATCGCAGTATCTTGGTAAGAAGCACCTGTGTGTTTCATAAAGTTTCATACATCTAACTTAAATTTGACAGAATAAACTTGTTTAGAATGCTTCCTACGTAGTCCGTCTTCTCCAAATTCTTTATAAGCACGAACCCATCTTCTGACTTGAGATTCAGCAGGAATACCATATTTTTGGGCTAATAAGTAATATCCTAGTTTGCCCCCTGAATATTCCATTACAATTTTTAATTTAAATTCTTCACGATATTTTGCCATACAAAAACACCCCAGAGGTTAGATTATTAACTCTAACTTCTGGGGTGCAGTACCTTTTGACTCAGCCCTTTTTATTACGTGTTCTTTAGTTGGCTAATTTCTCACGAAGAACCATTGGTAAAATTCCACCATGACGATAGTAATCAATTTCGATTTCAGAATCGAAGCGAACAATTGCTTCAAACTCTTTCTTTGTTCCGTCTTCAGCAGTCGCAGTTATTTGAACGAGCTGACGAGGTTTTACATTTTCATCGATATGAACATCAATGGTTTCTTTTCCAGTTAAGCCAAGGACTTCAGCATTTTCTCCCTCTTTAAATTGAAGTGGAAGAACACCCATAAGTGCAAGGTTTGAACGGTGAATACGTTCAAAGCTTTCAGCAATTACAGTTTTAATTCCAAGTAAGTTCGTTCCTTTAGCAGCCCAGTCACGAGATGAGCCCATTCCGTAATCTTTACCAGCAAGTACAACTAGGCCTGTTCCTTCTTCTTTATATTTCATGCAAGCATCATAAATAGAAGTTACTTCACCAGTAGGCCAGTGTGTTGTGTAACCACCCTCTGTACCTGGGGCGATTTGGTTACGAATACGGATATTCGCAAATGTACCGCGCATCATCACCTCATGGTTTCCACGACGAGAACCATAAGAGTTAAAGTCGCGAATTTCGACACCATTTTCGCGTAGATATTTGCCAGCTGGAGTATCCTTACCAATTGCGCCAGCAGGAGAAATGTGATCTGTTGTTACAGAATCTCCAAATTTCCCTACAACGCGTAATCCTGATAATGGTTTTACCTCATCTGGATCAGGCTTTAGACCTTCAAAGAATGGTGGATTTTGAATATATGTTGAGTTATCATCAAATGAATATAATGGTTCATTGCTTGTTTTGATTGCGTTCCAACGCTCATTGTCACTAAATACGTTTTCGTATTCTGCTTTAAATAGCTCAGGAGTAACAGTGCGACTAACCACTTCATTTACTTCAGCTGTTGATGGCCAAATATCCTTGAAGAAGACATCATTTCCATTTTTGTCCTTACCAAGTGATTCTTTTTGAAGGTCAATATCAACGGTTCCGGCTAATGAATAAGCAACTACTAATGGTGGTGAAGCTAAGTAGTTTCCTTTTACTAGTGGATGGATACGTCCTTCAAAGTTACGGTTACCCGAAAGAACAGATGTTACTAATAAATCATTATCAGCAATCGCTTTTTCAAGCTCAGGCTTTAATGGACCTGAATTCCCGATACAAGTTGTACATCCATATCCAACAAGATTATAGCCAAGTTGCTCAAGGTATGGAAGTAATCCAGAATCACGCAAGTAGCCTGTTACAACCTTTGAACCTGGTGCTAAGGATGTTTTTACATATTTAGGTACTTCTAGTCCTAATTCTGTTGCTTTTTTTGCTACTAACCCGGCAGCAACGAGAACGTATGGGTTTGATGTATTTGTACAGCTCGTAATTGCAGCTATAGCAATCGCACCTGTTTTCATCGTTACCTCTTTGCCATTATCCAATTGTACTGTCACTTCTTTTTCAAGCTCAGATGGTTCTAAACCAAAGCCCTGATTCCCCTGTGGTGCAGTTAGAGCCTTGTTGAATTCTGCTTTCATTTGAGAAAGTGGGATTAAATCTTGCGGACGCTTAGGACCAGAAAGATTCGCTTCAATATCAGCAAGATTGATTTCAATGACATCAGTGTATATAGGCTCTAAGCTTGGATCAAAGAACAATCCGTTTGCTTTGCAGTATGCTTCAACAATTTGGATTTGCTCTTCAGAACGTCCGGTTAAACGCATATAGTCTAGTGATTCATTATCTACTGGGAAGAAGCCACAAGTAGCTCCGTACTCAGGAGCCATATTTGCAATGGTAGCACGATCAGCTAATGGAAGTGAGACTACACCAGGACCGAAGAATTCAACGAATTTCCCTACTACTCCATGTTGACGTAGGACTTGCGTTACTTTTAGAGCTAGGTCTGTCGCTGTTGCTCCGTTAGGAAGTTCACCTGTTAGCTTAACGCCAACTACTTCAGGAACTGGGAAGTATGAAGGTTGTCCTAGCATTCCTGCTTCAGCTTCGATACCGCCAACTCCCCATCCAAGAACGCCGATTCCATTGATCATTGTTGTATGAGAGTCAGTACCGACTAATGAATCTGGGAATGTTTCAAATTCACCATTTTCACCAGCAACTGCATGAACAACACTTGCTAAAAATTCTAAGTTTACTTGGTGAACAATACCTGTAGCAGGTGGTACTGCACGGTAGTTATCAAATGCTTTCTGTGCCCAGCTTAAGAACTGATAACGTTCAGCATTGCGTTCAAATTCAAGATCCATATTCGCTTGAAGTGCATTAGCTGTTCCGTATTTATCGACCTGTACGGAGTGGTCAATAACTAAATCAACTGGTTTTTCAGGATTGATTTTATCCGGATCCCCACCAAGGTCAGCCATTGCTTTGCGAAGTGACGCAAGATCAACAACTGCAGGTACACCGGTAAAATCCTGAAGGATGACACGTGAAGGCTTGAATGGTACATCAACTTCCTTTACCTTATCCGTACCCCATTTTGCTAAGTTTTCAACATGCTCTTTTGTAATCACACGGCCATCATATTGACGAAGCACTGATTCTAGTAAAACTTTGATGGAATATGGTAGTTTCGAAATGTTACCAATTCCAGCTTCTTCAAGTGCGCCTAAATTGTAATAGTTATAGCGCTTTCCATTAAGCTCAAATGCTTTGCGAGCGCTATAAACGTCGTTTTTTGACATATGAATTCCCCCTCATCATCATATACCGCTTTTGAAAAGTTTGAATATTTGCTCCCATCCGAACTTTTCTACAATCCTTATATTAATACAGTCTTCTACATAAGTAAATAACAAGAAAGTTATCGTTTTTGATAAGTTTTTCTTATTTTATTTCAGATTTACAGTGTAAATAGGGTGAAAATATATTTTATTTGCTCATTCTTAAAAAAGAGAAACTTATCGTTATTATTATAAAATAGTGTTTCTGCACGGTTTTTTCAAGAATATTGCATGACTGCGCAAAGAAAGGAAAAAGTAAAAAATGGAGGTGAATGGAATTGGTTAAGAGAAGAGCGAATCATATTATCGAGGGGATGAACGCAGCCGGCGCCCAAGGAAAAGGAGCGGGTTATAATGAAGAGCTTACAAATGAACCGTTAACAGCAGCACAAAAACAAAATAATAAAAAACGTAAGAAGAATCAATAATTTTTGCACTGTTTTTACATGGTGATCGGCGCATTGCCTGGCGACACAAACTCCCGTTCAATGCGCCGAGAGCACTAATGTTTACCGTAATCCAGTTATAATTTTATTCTCACAGCAAGTTGCTGCTCTTTTTTAATGGCTTTGTTAAACAATATTTGGCTCATTTCGTGTGAACTAAAGTTTCACAAGCCTTTTTAATATTCCGCTTCGTTTACCTCGTTTGCAATTGCCGTCACATCTTGCCGAAATTGCTCAAGCTGTGATTTCTGATGTTCTGAAGCAACCTCTAATGCATTCTCTATTTGTTGTAATGCTTCGTTCACTTCTTCTTTTAAATGTTTGAGCTGGTGTCCGTAACTAGCACTATCTTTCACGATTTCATGGTAGAGTTCCTGCGCTTCATTCACTCCCTGTTGAGCGGCTTGAAACGCTTGCTGCTTATTTTTATGATACGGCAATGTTGAATACTCCCTTTCTCTATAAAGTTCTTTTACGATAAGGTTTATGAAATATTGACTTCTCTCGTTAAAATGTGCAATCCAACCTGAAAATATGCGGAATAATTGAAGGGTAAGGACAGCATTCTAATACTAGGAGGGATAACTAACATGAATAAAAATGATGGAAAAGATATGCGGAAAAATGCTCCAAAGGGAGAAAATTCAAGCCAGCCAGAGCCGTTAAGTGGTTCAAAAAAAGTTAAAAATCGCAACCACACACGTCAAAAGAACAACCAGCATCACGATATGTAAGTATAAAAAACTGAGCGTTATAAAAAATTCGAATCGTTGAACCCGGTTGGATGTCTTGTTCACTTGCTAATTTCACTGTCAAATTTGCCTAGGACTACTTGTTGTGGGCAAAGCAAGAAAAATGGACTGAAATCTTAAAGTGATTTTCAGTCCATTTTTTCTTTATATTGAAACTAGTGCTTCTAAAAGGATGTTTTCTTCTTCCTTTGTAATGCAGCGAAGATCGATAAGAGTTTCTTCCCTTTGAGTTCGAACGATGATCGCAGGATTATGCTCAGTCCGCAACTTAGCAGCTAATTTTTCAGCAGAATATGCATGATGCTGTAACACTAACACAAATGTTGGCAGTTTTACCTCCGGCATCGTCCCTCCTCCTACCTGGCTCTCATCCTCAGCAATCCGAATTGAATATGAAGTGGTTTTTTTCTGCAACTCATTCATAAACTGCAGCGCTCTATCTTTTATTTCTTCTTTAGTCGTAAGTAAGTCGCGAACAACGGGGATATTTTTTAGTGCGCTTTTCCCAAGTAAGTAGTCCATTAAAGTGCCTTCTAACGCTGCTAAAGTCATTTTATCGACACGAACAACTCGTGCAAGCTGATTTTTCTTTAATCGCTCAATAAGCTGTTTCTTCCCTACAATAATTCCGGCCTGAGGTCCGCCAAGAAGCTTGTCACCACTAAAGGAAATAAGATCAGCTCCTCTTTTTAACACTTCGCTAACAACAGGCTCTGTGCCGATTCCATGCTGTTGATAATTGTAGAGTGCCCCACTTCCTAAATCCTCATAAAAAATAAGATCATCGCGAGTTTTTGTTAATGTGGCCAGTTCTTCTGTTGAGACGGTTTTCGTAAAGCCAATCACCTTGAAGTTGCTTGTATGAACTTTCATGACCATCGAAGTGTTTTCATTTAAAACGCGTTCATAATCGAATAAATGGGTTTTATTCGTTGTTCCTACTTCAACAAGGGTAGCCCCACTTTCTTCCATAATAGATGAGATTCGAAAGGAACCTCCAATTTCGACTAGCTCTCCACGAGAGACAATAACTTCTTTGTTTGCAGCTAATGTCCGCAAAACGAGAAATACCGCTGCCGCATTGTTATTGACCACCATCGCAGCCTCTGCTCCGGTTATGTCTTTGAGCAAAGCTTCTACATGATTATGACGAGATCCCCTTTCTCCTTCGTTAAGATTGTATTCTAAATTGGAATAAGATTGCGCTGTTTCCACTACATGTTCAATTGCTTTATTACTTAAACGTGCTCTTCCTAAATTCGTATGTAAAATCGTTCCAGTTCCATTGATGACTTTTTTTAATGTATATTGAAACTGATGATGTAATTTTTTTTGCAATATGTTAAATAACTCTTCACAAAAGTCATCGCCGTCTGGCAGTGGCCCATTCCAAGTCTCTGTTAAAATTTGCGTTCGGATATCCTCAATTACTGCTTTTAGCAATGCTGTCAAATGGCCTTCATGTATTGTAAATGCATCAAGTAAATTGATAAAACGAGGATCTTTTTGCAATTCATGGATCGGTGGTAAATAACGAACAGTCTTCTTCATTAAAATTCCTCCATCATTTTCGATCATCCTCATTATACCATTTTAATAATGACCATTTTCATAAAAAAATGCAACTTTACTAGGAGCGGAGGGGGCTTGACTCCTGAGGGATGTGTAGTTCCCGCAAGAGTGACTGATCCGAAGAGGCTCACCGTTCTCCCCGCGGAAAGCAAGTGTGCGCGAAAGCGAAAAAATTAACGGGTATTAATGCCCCCTTATTAAAAAATGACAAAAGACACCGAGAGTCTCTCAATGCCTCATGTCGACAAGCTGAAGTCCTATATATTAGTAGGGCTTTTCAATTACATGCTTTCAATTTTTTTAATCACTTCCGTATTTTTTGGAAAAACACCGGTTTCGAGTTTTGAATAAATCGTTTTACCGTTGACAGCAATTTCAAAAGCACCACCAGAACTAGGGATAAGTTGCATTTCTTTTATATTCGCTCGGAAATGGTTAAATAATTCTTCCGCGAAACTCGCGGCTTTGGGTGCATAATTTCATTGCATGCAAAATTTCACAGTAATTGAATAGCTTTTCATTATAACCCTCCTTTCACAAAAAATTCACAAAAAGTTCACTTTCTATTTTAAAATAATTAAGATTGATTCGCCAATATTATAAAATTAGTTCATAATACCCTTGTGTATTTTATTTAGTAGTTCTAAATTCCTTGTTTTTTTGAAAAAATTTTATTGTCATTAGGTTTTTCGTTGTGAATGGCATTCACAGCCTAATCTTCATTTCGTATAATTACATTCAGTAAGACAAATATAAATTTCGAAGGAGTTTTGCAAATGGCAAAAGAAGGATCTTTCTCTATCAAGGTAAATAAAGCAACTAAGACAATTGATTTGGTGGTTGTAGGAACATTTACTCCTGAACAAGTGCAAGAGTTTGTAGCAGATTATTCTGAAAAAGTAAAAAGTATAGATCCTAAGGAATATACGTTAAATGCTGATTCAACAGATATGGATGTTTTAACACAAGAAATGGTTCCTGCGATGGAAAATACGATTCGCATGTATCAACAGTCAGGATTTCAAAAATTGGTTGTCACAATCAAGAAAAGTCCAATCTTAAAAATGCAGTTAAACAGAATCTTTAAAAATACGAATTTCACAAATGCTGAAGTAAAAGAAATTTAGAAAAGTTTCTATATGCAAAAGAACTAATTAACATGTTCTTGTTATTTAGTTTTTACAAAGAAAAATGAATAAGATTGATTGATTTGGCCTACAAGACTCTCGTGGTCTTGTTTTTTAATTTATGGGAGGTTGTAATTTAAATATGACAAATATTAAAATAAAAGACATTGCTATCTATCACCCTTCTAATGCTGTTGATAATGATTATTTTTTTGAGCATTTTAAGAGTAGAGGAGATGATTCTAAACATTTTATTGAAAATATCCTCGGTCGCAAATCTCGATATATGATTGATAATGACGATGAAAATAGTTTAACAATGGCTTATAAAGCGTCAAAGCTTGTTTTGGAAAAATCCCATCTTTCAGGTGAAGATTTAGATATGATCATATTCTCCTCACAAACACCTGAATATTTAGCTACTTCGAATGCGATACAGCTTCATCATAAATTACAAGGTAAACATAGTACTTTAACAATGGATACAAACGCTAACTGCGCCGGGATGCTTGTTGCAATTGATCAAGCTTCACGCTATATGCAAGCCAACCCTTTTGTTCAAAAAGCTCTTGTTGTCGGTTCTGATTATAATACGCTAATGGCTAATCCAGATGAAGAAATTTCATTTGCTAATTTTGGTGATTCAGCATGTGCTGTTATATTGGAAAAAACGGAGGAAGATACCGGCTTCATTGATTCAATATACTTTACAGATTCTGTTACCTATAGCAATACGAATTTCCCTCGTTCAGGTCTTTCAAATGCCATTAAAAAAAATGAAGAGCAATCAATGGTATGGATTCCCTTTGATGGGAGCATTGCAATGCCTCCCACCTATCAGATGTTTGAAACCATGCTCTCACGTAATAACCTGACCATTACGGATTTAGATGCCTATTGTTTTTCCCAATTTTCGATTAGTAATATTAAGACCATTCAGGAGTATTATCAATTAGACGAAGATAAGCTCATGTACGTAGGAGATCGCTTTGGGTATACAGGCACTACTAGTCCTCTCCTTGCTCTATACGATGGAATTGAAAATGGAAGGATTAAAAGAGGAGATAAAATTCTGTTCTGGACGATTGGTGGTGGCTATCAATTAGTAGCCCTATTAATGAAATATTAGTATATTGAAATGATCGTTTAAGCGGCCTCAATTATTATGAAATCTAGCGACAAAGAGTTATACTTGACTAAGGAGGTGGACAATGTGAGTAAAGAAGAAGTTATTCGCCTTACTTCCTTATCTAGTAAAGCTGGTTGAGGCTGTAAAATTGGTCCTGAGGACTTAACGCAAGTTTTGCGTTTATTACCAAAGCACGATCCGATCCCTGAATTAATCGTAGGTCATGAAACATCTGATGATGGCGGTGTGTTTAAATTAACCGATGAAATAGCACTTGTGCAAACCCTGGACTATTTTACACCGATTGTTGATGATGCATATATGTTTGGTCAAATTGCAGCGGCTAACGCATTAAGTGATGTATATGCAATGGGCGGTACACCAAAGACAGTTTTGAATATTGTCGGCTATCCAGTGAAAAAGCTTGGTCCAGATATTCTTGCTGATATATTGCGAGGCGCAGGTGATAAAGTAGTTGAATCTGGAGCAGTTACGATCGGCGGACATTCAATTGATGACCAAGAACCAAAGTTCGGTCTTTCTGTTACAGGTCTCGTTCATCCTGAGAAGGTTTGGAAAAATGTTGGTGCTGAGCCTGGAGATTTGCTTGTATTGACGAAACCACTCGGTGTCGGCATTATGACGACAGGAATTAAAAGAAAAGCTGTTACAGTAGAGCAGGAAAAAACTGTTGCAAAAGTGATGGCGACTTTAAATAAACTGGCTGCAGAACTTCTCCATCCTTTCTCTCCTCGAGCTGTTACAGATGTTACCGGGTTTGGTTTACTTGGACATGGAAGTGAAATGGCTAGAGGAAGCAATGTAAGCTTTGAAATTTCCTACAGCTCGGTTCCTGTGCTTAAAGGTACTTATGAATTAGCCAAGCAAGGAATTATTCCAGGAGGATCGAAATCAAATCATAAATGGCTTGAAAATGATGTGCATTATGAAGGTTTGGAGCTTGAAGAACAAATGATCTTATGCGATGCAATTACCTCAGGGGGACTGCTCGTATCATTACCTGCAGATAGTGCGACAGCTTATTTATCTGCTTTACATGAGCACAAGCTGTTTGATGCGGCAATTGTTGGGAAAGTAAGAGAAAAACAAGAAAAGCTTATTTATGTAAAAAGGTGAAATCATTGTGATTTCACCTTTTGTTGTGGTCGGACCTGGGTTTGTGCAGGCATTTAAAGTGGAATACACTTCAAGTACCAGACCGAATTCGCTATGATAAGTCAATTTGAGCTCGGTGATCGATAGAGCAGCTCCCTTTACCGTTTTACAGCGATGACGAAGGAAAATTAAAAGAGACGCTTTACTTATTGATTAAAGCTGACGGCGATTTCAGCACCTAGGCGAGCATTATTTTTAACTAGTTCAATATTGGTCTCGAGACTTTTTCCACCTGTCAATTCTTTTACTTTTGCCAGCAGAAATGGTGTAGAGTCCTTCCCCGTAATATGATTTTCTTCTGCTTCTTTCAGTGCCTTTTCGATTACATCCGTTATTACCTTTTCATCCATTGCGTATTCTTCAGGAATTGGATTTGTAATGACGACTCCACCTTTTAAATTTAAATCCCATTTTGTTTTTAATGTTGCCGCAATTTCCTCTGCCTTGTCCGCGCGGAAGTTAACAAAATATTCACTTGTTCTAGTATAGAATGCAGGAAGCCGCTCTGTTTGATAGCCGATCACAGGTACGCCCTTCGTTTCTAAGTATTCCATTGTTAATCCTAAGTCAAGAATAGATTTTGCTCCAGCACAAACGACAGCGACATTTGTGTTCGCTAACTCCTCTAAATCAGCAGAAATATCCATTGTTGTTTCAGCACCCCGATGTACGCCGCCGATTCCTCCTGTTACAAAAATGCGAATCCCTGCCAAATCAGCACAAATCATTGTTGCGGCAACTGTTGTTGCTCCTTTTTGTTTTGTTGCAATTAAATAAGGGATGTCGCGGCGAGATGCCTTTGCCACTTCTTTGCTTTGGCCGAACATTTCTAATTCTTCATCGGACAAACCGATTTTGATTTTCCCGTCTAAAATAGCAATTGTTGCTGGAACTGCTCCATTATCACGTATGATTTGTTCAACCTCTCGTGCAGTTTTAACGTTTTGTGGATATGGCATGCCGTGGGAGATGATCGTTGATTCTAATGCCACGATTGGTTTACCTTGTTCTTGAGCTTGCTTTACTTCTTCTGATAAAACGATATATGACTTCATTATATTTCCTCCATGTCCTTCTGTAATTGTGCAGCCGAAAGATCCTCTCGAACAGTGTGAGGGGACTGCAAGGTTTTTAATGCGTTGATCGTTCCGGCTTTTCCGATTTCTTTAATGCTTTTCCCTTCAAGCCATGAATAGACAACCGCGGCTGAGAAAGCATCTCCAGCCCCTGTGACATCGATGATCTCATTCGTTTCGAGTGCTGGTATATAGAGTATTTCTTCTCGATTTCCAATAAGAGCACCGTCTTTTCCGTTTGTAATAATGACATTTTTGATTCCTAAGGAGAGCCAGCTTTCTAAAGCAACGCTCCAATCCTTGGCATCTTTAATCTCTCTATTAAAATAAGCTTCGGATTCGTCGCGGTTCGTGATTAACCATGTGACATCTTGTAAATTTTTTGGTAGTCTTTTCATTTTAGGAGATGAAACCGGGATTAGAATTAAATCCTTATTATTTTCCCTGGAAAATTGGCAAAGATATTCGAGACCTTCTTTTGGTGTATTTAAATCGGCGATGATGCATTTTGCCTGTCTCAATAAAGTTAGATGATTTTCCAACAATTTTGGCGTAATGAATTCATATACTTCCATATCAGCAAGGGCCATAATCATCTCACCCGTTTCTTCTAAAATGGCTGTATATGAACCTGTTGAAGTTTTGGAAATTTGTGAAACAAAGTCTAAGTTCATATATGGAGCTGAAACCTCTTTGATGAAACGCCAATCGGAATCCAGTCCACAACAAGTGATTAATGAAACATTCATTCCAAGTTTCCCTAAATTTTCAGCGATATTCCGTGCCACACCGCCAGCGCTTTGTGTCGACTTGCAGGGATTTGACGTTCCAAACTGTGCTTTCTCTTTGACATGGAACTTCCTATCAATATTCGCTCCGCCGATGCAAACTATCGGTTCATCCTTGGATAACACGTAGGCACGACCAAGAATATGACCCTTTTTGATTAGTCCTGAAATCAAATTTGCTACTGTTGGTCGAGATATGGATAACGCTTTCGCTAGATCCTGTTGGGAGATATACGGGTTTTTTCGTATCAGTTGGAGAAGGTATTTCTCCTTTTCTGATAGTGGTTCTGCCATACTTTCACCTCCTTTTGCTCCGAACAAAAGTTTATAAATTATAAACTTTTGTTTATATTGTAGCGTTTAAAATGCAAAAAAGCTAGAGTTATTTATCTCCTCTCTAGCTTTTTTCAAATAAGTTAAGATTATACAGTGGGATAAAGGTAAAAAGGCAAGCGTACAAAAAAATACGCTTGCGATAATATAGTAGTTTTATAATCTTGAACGAAGCTGTTCTAACATATCAATGGTCATTTGTTTTAAATCGTATGTTGCCTTAAAGCCCCATTCTTCTTTCGCAGCCGTTGCGTCGATTGAGTTTGGCCAGCTTTCAGCGATTTGCTGGCGAACAGGATCAACTTGATAATTTAATTCAAAGTTCGGTATATGGTTCCGGATCTCATTTGCAATTTCTTCTGGATCAAAGCTCATCGCCGTGACATTGAATGCGTTGCGATGCTTTAATTGGGCAGGATCAGCTTCCATTAATTGAATGATGGCGTTTAAAGCATCTGGCATATACATCATGTCCATGTAAGTATCTTTTGCAATGTAAGACGTATATTGTTGTTTGCGAAGCGCTTCATAATAGATTTCAACTGCATAGTCAGTAGTCCCTCCGCCTGGAGGGGTGACGTAAGAAATTAACCCTGGAAATCTCAAGCTTCGGGTATCAACTGAGAACTTATGAAAATAGTAATCACAAAGCAGCTCACCAGCTACTTTATTGACACCATACATCGTTGTCGGGCGCTGAATGGTGACCTGTGGGGTATGATCCTTCGGTGTTGTCGGTCCGAAAGCGCCGATAGAGCTAGGTGTGAAAAATTGACAATTCAACTCTCTTGCTGTTTCTAAAGCGTTTACAAGACCGCCCATATTTAAATTCCATGCGAAAATTGGTTTCGTTTCTGCTGTTGCCGAAAGTAATGCAGCAAGGTGAATAATGGTATCCACTCTAAACTTCTTGGCAATCTCATACATGCGAAACTGATCTGAAACATCGAGTATTTCAAATGGACCTTCTGTTTCTTCCTCTTGGCGAATATCTGTAGCAATTACATTATCTCTACCATATATTTCTCTTAACTTAAGCGTCAATTCAGAACCAATTTGCCCTAATGCACCAGTAATTAATATTCGTTTCATTGCTATTGTCCTCCACCCTTTGCCTTACTACATCCTTATTTGTCACAAGCTAGAAAATGTTAGATCAGCGCCATTTCCTTTCCGACCTTTTCATAAATTGAAAGTGCTTGATCAAGCATTTCCTTTGTATGGGCTGCAGTTGGCATATTTCTAACTCTTCCGGTTCCTTTAGGAACAGTTGGAAATACAATTGATTTGGCATATACACCTTCTTCATTTAGACGTTGACTAAATTTCTGTGTTTTTACTTCATCGCCAATAATGCATGGTGTAATAGGGGTTTCGCTCTCACCGATGTCAAAACCAAGCGCTGCTAGCCCTTTTTTCAAGTAATCAGCATTTTTCCATAAGCGCTCATTAAGCTCTGAGCTTTCCATTAAAATATCAAGCGCTTTTATACTTGCGGCAACATCTGCTGGTGTTAAAGAAGTGGAGAAAAGAAATGGTCTGCTCCGCACTTTTAACCAGTCAATCAATTCTTGCTTTCCTGCCACATACCCTCCTACAACGCCGATTGCTTTAGACAGTGTACCGATTTGGAAGTCGACTTTATCTGATAGGTTGAAATGTTTAACAGTACCTGCTCCCTTGCCGAGTACACCTGACCCATGTGCATCATCCACATAAGTGATTAAGTCGAATTTTTCAGCGATTTCGACAATTTCCGGTAGTTTCGCGATATCTCCATCCATTGAAAAGACACCATCTGTAATAACCATTACTTTATTAAATTGCCCAGATTCAGTTGCTTCTTTCGCTTTCGCGTGTAAATCATTCATGTCGGAATGATTGTAGCGGATAATTTTTGCCTTGGATAAACGACAGCCATCAATGATGGAAGCGTGGTTTAATTCGTCTGAAAGAATCGCATCATTTTTATCCATTACCGCACTTATCGCTGCCATATTACAATTAAAGCCTGATTGGTAAGCAATAGCAGCTTCTGTATTTTTAAATTTTGCTAACTTTTCTTCTAAGAGAAGATGTAATTGTAATGTACCGTTGATCGTCCGAACAGCACCAGCACCTACACCGAATTTTTCGATTGCTTCTGAGGCAGCGTTTTTCAGTTTTGCATCAGTAGCTAAGCCTAGATAGTTATTTGAGGATAGATTAATCAGTGCTCTTCCATTAATTTTTATGATGGCACCGTTTGCGCTTTCGAGGGGATCAATCACATTGTAAAGTCCTTTTTCTTTTAATTCCTGCAAATTTGATTGTAAAAAAACGTTTAATTTTTTGCTCGACATGATAGGGTACCTCCTTATTTTTGCGAAAACTCGAAATACATTTGTCTTTTCTATAAGGACAATAAAATATTGGTATTATCCTTGATACGAATGGCTTCGTATACCATTACTTTAACATATATTTTTTGTTAGTACACCTATAACGGACAAAAAACTTGCTGAAATTCCTTTTCCAAATGCTGCAATCAAGCTCAAAAGATCTAGTCTTGAATGGCGGAAGCTTGCGCACTAGATGATCATCAGGAACTAATTGATCTATTGTCAGTATTTCTAATTGTGCACGAAGCGGCTCGGCCCCGCCTGCGGAAAGCGCCACCCGGAGCGGAAATCAACGGATTTTTACAGTCAACTATCCAAAAATGACAAAAGCCACCGAGAGGTTGCCTCTCGATGGCTTTTGTCGACACTCTGAAACATAATAATGTTGTTGTATGAAAATTTATAGAAAGTAGAGTGTAAAACTATCAAGAAAAAAACCCTCAGATTATTGAGAAGTTTAGAGTAAATGTATTAATAATTATATATGCTACTAAATTCTTTAGTGAAGTCCTACAAAGCCATACATAATTGCAAAAACAAGCATAAAACTCAAAAGAGCCCCTAATATAATCTGAGTTTGAGTGTTTTTATCAACGTTTAGATTTTTTAAAAAAGTAGTAAAGTTTAAAAACCATAATACAGCTAATAACGGTACAACAAATAAAAGTATGTATATCATTATTATCACTCCCTCTATAAATATTGATATATCAACGGTTTGAACCGCTGTTGGAGTGCCAAAAAAATATTTTTCGACACGATTCCTAATAAAATTTACCTAATATGTTAAACTATTCCAATACATAGA
>NZ_SWLZ01000012.1 GCF_005502275.1 Robertmurraya siralis | reverse complement strand
CTTAATTTTATCAGAAGAGGTCCTTATTTTTATACAAAAATGAATCAAAGCCAGTGAAATTTTACGTGTCGTAAAATTTCACTGGCTTTTTCATTTTAGAGATGGGTTTTGTCCCACCCTCAAGTTTAGAGAAGGCACGAAACCTCTTAGGGGGTAATTTATAGTTTTTTTCGGGGTAAGCTATTATTCGTTATCGCTCGCCCCTTCAATGAGGGTTCCTCGTTTATAATGGTTCATTTCAGTCAATTCAATGATATATTCGTAGTTATCAATCGCATTTTGAATTTCAATTTTTTGTTCACTTAGTAAATTTGGATCCTTTAATTTATCCACTAGGTGATGCTTTTTTTCCTCTAATGTTTGTTTGATTTCATGATAGTTCACCATAAACACCCCTTTTAGACTTAGCGATAAGTAAGCGCTTTCTATATCTAGTATATAAAAATATTTCCGAAAGTAATCAGAATAAGTATTAACAATTTGTGAAACATTTCCACTTCGTCTGTATTTAAGGCAATGTTGCGTTATGTTCAGAGCACTGATTGTGTCCTTTGATTAATATATCTTAGTGGGCATAGTAATGGGAGCATAAAGAAGTGGCGCAAGATTAATTTCAACATTTTTTAAATTTTTTCTAGCATTTTTAGATGATTGTTGTTAATATAGTGAATGAATTATTAATGGAAAGCAGATAGTCAATATCAGGGTCTTTCCAAGCAGATAATTTTGACCACTTTTTCTATTTGAAAAAGTTAAGGCATCGGTTCGCCGGGTCAAATGCCGGTTGGCAACTTAGTTGCCTTATTGATTGAGTTAAAAGCTCAAATTTTATAAGTTGGTTACTTTACAACCAGTGTGCGGATGCATATCAACTTGTGAAACGGTCAATAAGAGTGGTAAAAGTAATTATTTGCTATATAGACTCTGAACCTATTGATATATTTAAATATTTAAAAGCTCTCCATTCATGATCAGTTAAATACATACTATTTTCATGTCTTTTATCAGCTTTTTAAATATTTATGTTTATATCTCAAGCAAGTGATACGCAAGCTTTTGCGTTCTTTCACTTGCTTTTTTATTTGTTCTTTGGCCGTGAGCAAAAAATCTTATGGAAAAGGGGAATGAAAAATGGGAAAAGCTCTTATTATTGGTTGTGGTGGAGTGGCATCAGTTGCCATCCATAAATGTGTACAAAACAGTGAGATATTCGAAGAAATCTGTATTGCTAGCCGGACAAAGTCAAAATGCGATGATTTAAAGGCAAAATTAGATGGTGGTAAGACAAAAATTACAACTGCGCAGGTTGATGCCAATAACGTTGAAGAACTCATTGCTTTGATCGAAGAAGTAAAGCCTGACATCGTGATGAACTTAGCATTACCTTACCAGGATTTAACAATTATGGACGCTTGTCTTGCAACAAAAACACATTATTTAGATACGGCAAACTATGAGCCTGAAGATACAGCAAAATTTGAATACAAATGGCAATGGGATTATAAAGAGCGTTTCGAAAAAGCTGGCATCACAGCTTTGCTTGGAAGTGGCTTTGATCCAGGTGTAACAGGTGTGTTCACTGCACATGCCTTAAAGCACCATTTCGATGAAATAGAGTATATTGATATTCTTGACTGCAATGCAGGTGACCACGGATATCCATTTGCAACAAACTTCAACCCTGAAATCAATATTCGTGAGGTTTCAGCCAACGGCAGATATTGGGAAAATGGTGAGTGGATTGAAACAAAGCCGATGGAAATAAAGCGCGTTTATGATTTCCCTGAAATTGGTGAAAAGGATATGTATTTACTTTATCATGAAGAGCTTGAGTCTCTCGCAAAAAATGTCCCAGGACTTAAGCGTATTCGCTTTTTCATGACATTTGGGCAAAGTTATTTGACCCATTTAAAAGCTCTTGAAAATGTCGGTATGACTTCAATTGAACCAATTGAATTCGAGGGAAAGCAAATCATCCCGTTACAATTTTTAAAAGCTGTCCTGCCTGATCCAGCTTCCCTTGGACCTCGTACAAAAGGGAAAACAAATATTGGTTGTATTTTCCGTGGTAAAAAAGATGGCAAAGAGAAAACCTATTATGTTTATAATGTTTGTGATCATGAAGCTTGTTACGCAGAGGTGGGCTCTCAAGCAGTTTCTTACACGACAGGAGTGCCTGCAATGATCGGAGCAATGATGATCATGACTGGAAAATGGAATAAACCTGGTGTTTATAATATTGAGGAATTTGATCCAGATCCATTTATGGAAGCATTAAACAAATGGGGACTTCCATGGCAAGAGGATTTTAACCCAGTGCTTGTTGATACGGATGATACTGCAAAATTACCGGAGCTCGTCTGATAGTATGCGTTTTGAACAATTGCCGACACCAAGTTATGTAGTGGATGAAGCTCTTTTAGAAAAAAACCTGCAAATTTTAAAAGGGGTCATGGAAAGGACTGGAGCGAAGATTATTCTCGCACAAAAAGCATTTTCCATGTATTCTATGTATCCGCTTATTGGACAGTATTTAAGTGGAACTGCAGCAAGTGGTTTGTATGAAGCGAAGCTCGGATACGAAGAGATGGGCAAGGAGAACCATGTCTTCTCCCCAGCTTATCGAGAAGAAGAAATGGACGAGATTATTTCTTATTGTGATCACATAATTTTCAACTCCTTTTCACAGGTAGAAAAATACCGTGATAGAGTGTTAAAAGCTGGGAAGAAGCTTGGTCTTCGCATTAATCCTGAGTGTTCTACTCAAGTGGGGCATGAAATTTATAATCCTTGTGCGATCGGCTCTCGATTTGGTGTGACGATAGAGCATTTTCGTCCAGAGCAATTGGAGGGGATTTCCGGGTTCCATTTTCATACCCTGTGCCAGCAAAATTCAGATGATCTGGCAACGACTCTTGATGCAGTTGAAGAAAAGTTTGGTCCTTGGCTTTCACAACTCGAATGGATTAATTTCGGCGGTGGCCATCATATTACCCGCGAAGACTACAATATCCCATTGCTGGAAGATTGCATTAGAAGAATGCAGAACAAATACGGCTTGAAAGTATATCTTGAACCTGGAGAAGCAGTGGCGCTCAATGCCGGATTTTTAATTACAACTGTACTAGATACAATGAAAAACGGGATGGATATTGCTATTGTTGATACATCCGCATCTTGCCATATGCCGGATGTGTTAGAAATGCCTTATCGTCCGCCTCTTCTTGGTTCTGGTGAGGCAGGCGAGAAAGCCTACACATACCGTCTCGGAGGGCCAACATGTCTATCTGGAGATAATATTGGCGATTATTCATTTGATGAGCCACTAAAAGCTGGAGACCGACTTGTTTTCGGTGACATGGCTATTTATTCAATGGTTAAAAATACGACCTTTAATGGAATGGCATTGCCTTCTATTGCCATTCGTGATAAAAATGGTGATTGCCATGTTTTACACAAGTTTGGATATGAAGATTTTAAAATGAGATTAACATAATTGGAGGGACCACTTTTGTGAGTGGTCCTTTTTGATGATTTCCGGAATTATGGGGTACAGTTCCGGAATTATTGTCATTTTTCCGGAAATACGTCTGATTTTTCCGGAATTAAGCGGAAAAATTCCGGAATTAATTCCGATTTTTCCAGAATTCATCTTCGTTCAAATAGTACACACGATTTTTTGTACCTCCTGAATGGGGCAGTTGAAGCTTTTTTAGCAAATAGTTGGCTGCATCAGGACATGTAACGTTGAAAAAATGCCTAAATTCCTGATTTGTAATCATAGGGCTAATAAGTAATGCGTAATCTTTTAGCGATTCTGCATGGGCATCTTTCTTTTTTATTTGACACTGCTGGCATATCCAGCTTCCATGATTATAAACCATGCCAACATGTCCGCATTCTGGACATTTTACTCCGGTCAAAATGTCTTCGTGTGTCAATCCATATTTTTGTATTGGATCAAAAGTCTCGGGAGTATGTTGCTTCACCAGTAATTTCGATAATTTGCGTATTTTTTTAACATCGTATACTTCTTTCTGAAATTTTCGTTCGATCTCTTGAATGTTATTTAACAATCGATGCCCATGAACAACTTTAGTAAGAGCATGTCTATTTTGAGGGTTCGTTTTAACAATAGTTGAAGGGTTGCCAATGACGACGAAATACTCGATGGGAAGAGGACAGCGCCAAGTGTGGAATAAATTTTGAAGCTGGTGCTGATGCCATTTTACTTGAGAAAGAGGATCTTGAAAGCCTTCTTCTTTGTCGTTGACTGTACGGATTAACTGATGGAAAGATTGATCGAAAAAGAGAGTACCGAAGAAATTTTTGCATTCGAGGATGAGGGCGAAGCGGGTTGTGAGGAGTAAATAATCCATTTGAAAATAATGACCATTACTTGGAAGCCGTAATGAGTGAAAAATATAATAGTTTTTTTCAGGAAGAAAATCCAAATAATAGGATACAGCTTTTTCCCCTTTATAGCCAGCTAAAAGTAGTGTCAAATCTCTTTCTATTTCTGATTGTTTCGGGTGATTATCAACAAGTCTCTTTAACAATACTTCAAGAACGCTTATTTTAACCGGTTTTGAAAGTTCTTTTACATACAATCATCTCACTCCTTTTTAAACGTATTTTAACATAAAGCCTTGCTGAATAAAATTGGCAATCGGTCGGTTGTGGCTTCATTAACTCCGATAAAAAAGCGTCGATTTAGAACTATGTGAAAGCATTTCTTAATATGGTCTAATGGTGGGGCGGCATGACAGCCTTGCTATACTGTCATCTTCTTGGCTCAAAAGTCAGAGGATCCATGTCAAGTTATTACGAACTACCACTAAATTCAATTTTTAAAATTACACAACTGAAAGACGCCTGAATACGAAATGAGCCAAAAATCGTTTAAAGAACGATGTTGTTTAACAAAAGCCATTGAATAAAAAAGGCCTTGATTTTACATCAAGACCTCATTCGCAACTTAACGATTATCAATTTTCTCCGGATATAAATCATGGTTCATCAAGCGGAAGTTGGCGATTTCTTCGTATTTCGTTCCAGGCTTTCCATAGTTGCACCATGGATCAATAGAGATTCCTCCACGTGGAGTGAATTTCCCCCAAACTTCAATATAACGGGGATCAAGTAATTTAATTAAGTCATTCATAATGATGTTGACGCAATCTTCATGAAAATCCCCATGGTTCCTGAAGCTAAATAAATAGAGCTTTAATGATTTGCTCTCGACAATTTTTTTATCAGGAATATAGCTTATATACATCGTTGCAAAATCCGGCTGTGATGTGATAGGGCATAGGCTTGTAAATTCGGGACAGTTGAATTTCACAAAATAATCCCGTTCAGAATGAAGATTATCAACTGATTCTAATACTTCTGGTGCATAGTTAAATGAGTAGTTTGTATGCTGATTTCCGAGTAACGTTAAGTCATCTAAACCTTGTTCTTTATTTCGACCTGACATTATAAAATCCTCCTAATAAAAAATAAAACCATGTCCAATATGGACATGGAAAGTATCATGTATCCATAGTTTTTTATAGAGGGTGAAGCTATGAACCTCTTATGGTCATGATTCCACTTCATATATTATAAAACTGTTGCGCATACGTCAATCTTCAAGTCTAAATGGTTTGTAAGTATCCCTTTAATCAGAAGACCCACCAATTTAAGGTGGGTCCTCTAGATTAGGAGTGTTTTGCTAATTCTTAACGCCCAAATCCTGGTTTACGGAATCCAGGCGAACCAGGAGCAGGCATATTTGGAGCAAATGCACCAGCTACTTGGCCAGGAGCAGGCATGTTAGGAGCAAATGCACCAGCTACTTGACCGGGCATTGGTCCAGGACCAGGCATGAAAGCTCCAGCAACACTAGGTCCTTGCCCCATATTCATGTTTGTAGATGTTACTTGATTTACTGCAGATTGAGTATGAGGAAAATAATGTTGGTTCTGAATATTAGTATGATTTACGTGTGTTGTGTGAGATGGATGAATATGCGGTTGTACAACGTTATTAAAAGAATGTGTTGTGCAACATTTAGTTGGGTGTACAATCGCAGGTAATACTTGAGATGGTTGTTTACAATGCATGATTTATTCCCCTTTCATTTAATGATTCACTAATACAATATGAAAGGAGTGATGAGTTTGTATTAATTCAAACACCTATTTTTAGGGAAAAGCCATGCCTCAAGGAATGAAACTGTTAACTATTTTTAATAAATATGTTAATTAGAAGCTCATGATTCATAGGTTATAAGTAATCCCCACTTGCTAAAGAAGGAATTTATGAGTCGAACTGAAAATAAGCAGGAAGGTAAGAAAAGTTATTCGTTCGTTTATCTGCTTTCCAAAATATACAGAAAATAGGATAGTCTAAATCAAACAATATCTACATTAACGTGATATGCAATAGTATAATTTTCATATGTCTTACAAAAAATCAATACTTAAAAATTATGTTCAATATGACGGTGTCCATCCCTTAATCATCTTGGCTAAAGAGCAAGCAGGCAAAATAGACTGTTGATACCTGATGATAGTCTTTTAAGTTAATCCCCGTTTTTTCCGTAAAGCGTTCAATTCGATATTGGAGAGTATTGCGATGAATGTACATTTTTTTTGCTGTGAGTGAAACGTTGAAGCTGCACTCGATAAAAATCCGAATCGTTTTTAGAAGCTCACGATCTTCATTGAAAAGGGAGAAGTTTGCCAAAAGATGTTGTTTGAGCTCGTGCGACATTTGTTCAACTAAGATAAAAGGAAAGACTTTTTCAAAATTGAAAATTCGCTCAGAAGGAAGGGCATGAAGTCCTTCTTTGAACCATTTTCGTTCTTGTAAGAAATGGTTTGGAAGAGTAGCATCGACCTCGTGAGGTTTTCCGACATAAATGGACATTCGGATAAATAAATCAGATTCCAAATTGGAAAGCAGCGAGCTTAAATTGCTTTTCGTCGAACTATGCTCTCCTAGCTTTTCGAGGATCACTCCTTCTAGTTCATCTACCCACACGATGAAAATATTTGCAATAAAGAAGTTTTTCAATGCAGATTCTACATCTTCCTTTTCCCAGTCCATTTTCTTCATCTTAAAATGGATCAGTCGTATCGGTTCGTTACTTGTTTGATAGGGTAGTTCTCCATTTGAAAATAAAAAATCATACCAGCTTTGCTGTAGAGTAGTGCGTGAACTAGGATCATATAAATGATACAACGTTTTTAAGATGGTTAATTCTTTATGAGCTAGCTCATTTTTTGGAATTCCTAACCAGTCGCTTTCAGTATCAGAATAAAACCAGTAATAATGCTCATATTTACGGAAATCAGGAGTAGTAGAGGACAAGAGTGATTGAGCATATAAATGGTGCAGCTTTTTTAACATGAACATTCTCCTCATATAAAACTAATCAATCCTATCATATCATAGGGAAGAAGAGATGGTTATGCGAAATATCATTCATTCTTGTCTGCATATTGGCTTTTTCATTGATTTTTTTAATAGCCGACGGTCCCTACAGCATTTGCCGTTCCTCCGCAGTTTCAATGAGAAAGCGAAGTGCTTGAGGCTCAGGCTGGTTATCCGCATCGTAAACGCACACATAATCCGATTGTGTCATTCAAGAACGTTCGATTTCCCACTCGGTGTCTGCGGTCGTGATGACCTTTGGAAGGAAAGCTTTTTAGTCGATTCAGAAACGTTTAAATGGTACAATTTAAACAAATAAAGTGGGGTATGTAGATAGTATAAACGCGCTTTATATTCTTGATGTTGGTAGTTTTCGTCAAAAAAAGACGCCTCATCATTTTACGACGAACCGTCTTTTTCAATATAAATTTAGATTGCGAAAACATGGTTGCCTATCTTTTTAACAATTTGACGCGAACGAATCCAATCATCTGTTGCAATTTCTGGATTGTAAAAATAGAGCGCATTATTTAAACGGTCTGGGCTCTTTAATGCCTCTTCAACCGCTTGAGTCGCTTCTTCTGATGCTTGTTTATTAATTTCTCCATTCTGAACAGGAGAAAAAGCATAAGCATTGCCAACCTTTTCATAAATGACATTCGTGATGCTGTTCGGAAATTGATTTGAATCGACTCGATTTAGTACAACTGTAGCGACAGCAACCTTTCCTTCAAACGATTCACCCTTTGCTTCAGCTTCAACTAAACGAGCCAGCAAGTCTTTTTCCTTTGATGAAATCTTATATCCGGGTGTCTCTTTTAATATCCCTTCATTAATTGGTTTATCAGGGTTTTCTATAGCTGAAAAGGGAATGTCATTTTGAATGTCCGAATTTCCCTCGTTTGATATTTCTAATTTGTTTTCATCCTGTTCCTGAGCAAAAGTGATGCCACTCTGTATCGATAGAAATACTAAAGTAGCAACACTTGTTGTTACTAGTCTTTTTATAATTGTATTCATGCTGCTACCTCCTTGTTGTTTGCAATGGAATAACCTTAACATAATCCGTCCTGCTTTTTTAAGAACAAAGTAGTGACATTTGTTCTTAATTTGATAAAAAAAGTTTCAAATTCAATAGAAATATGACAAATGACCCGACATATAGTCATAAAAGAGCCAATATTTATAAAGGGGAGGTAGAAAGTTCCAGAATCGTAAAGGTTGTACCATGATAAGTGTTTTTGGCAATTAACTTTTTTGGGAAAAGAGCAGATCGTCCCATAGTCTTTTAAGAAACGATGCGCAAGATTGCTACTTTTCTCATATAGTCCTTTGCTAAATTATCATGGTAGAGTAAGGAATAGTGAAAAAACGTCGATGGTAAAGCTAAGATCGACTTCGCTTTAAAAATACATTCTTCGGAGGATGCTATGAATTTAGAAGAAATGTTAAAAAACAGACAATACTTTGAACAATTTCTAAGTGAAGATAAATATGAAAATTCAATGGAAGTTTTAGGTGGGCTTTTTGCCGAAGAACAAAGAAAAGATGAGGCTGACCTATCGAATATCCGTTATGCACAAGGTGAGCTTTATTATCATTATAAGGATTTTGAGGCAGCTATATATAAATGGGAATATGTTAATAACGAATTGAGCTCATGGGCAAAAAAGAATATGGCGGATGCATATGTTCAATTAGGCTATTATTCAGAGGGTGAAAAGCTTTATACGTCCATTGTGACAGATTCCCTTGTCTTAAACTCCGAAATTGGTTTGCATTTATTTTCTTTATATACAAAAATTAGAAATCTAGAGAAGGCAGACCATATTATAAAATGGGTCGTTTCGATTAATCCAGATTATCCTAAAGTAACGGAAACAGCTCGAAGATTTTATGAGGAAAATCAAGATTGGAAAAGTGCAGTTGAGCTAGCTGTTCAAGAGGGAATAAGATTAAAGTCAGTACAGTGGTTTTCAATCTTAAAATCCTATGTAGTAGAAGGGTATACAAAAGAATTACCACCTGAATATTTTAAAGAAAGCTTAATGATTTTAAAGGACTTTAGCCAAGCGCATTTTGAACAATTACTTTCCTCTTTATGGAAGAGGTATGAGGAAGATGGCAAACTCTTAGATTGGGTGCAAAGTTTGAATCAACTGTTTAACGAAATGGAAGCGGGTGAACAGGAGCGCTGGCAGGAAACGAAGCAGCTCTTTCGCGAGGTATTCTTTACTTTAATAAACGGTAAGTTTTTAATTAAAGATATCGAAAATCTGATCCCAGATTTATTTAAAAATTGGGTAAGAATCGTTGATTTAGAAGATGCTCCTCTTGTAAATGGTGGAATCTTAGCATGGAATGATTATTTTCCAACAACATTGGATAGGGAAGTAGTTGAAAGTGCGGAAGCTTTTATAAGTCGTGAGCCTGTTTCAATAAGGTCTATGGAAGAGAGTATACAGCTTTTGTTTGATATTATTAATTGGGGGGAGGATGAATCGATTAATATGTCCGAACTCCTTAAATGGGATGGAAAAACAGTAAAAATTGAAAATGATGATGATATCAAACTGTTTTTACAGGAATTTAATGAAGTGGAACGCTATGAAGTCATGTTGCAATTAATTAGAAAGTTGCTGGATCTGTTATTAGAAAAGAAAGAAGAGCAGAAGAAGCAGCTACAAACCAATATTAATTGGCATAAGGAAATCCTTTCAAAATTAAACGGGGCAGTACATCAGCTTGATGATTTAAAATTTGCAAAGAATAAAGTAATCAAGAAATCTTTTGCGCTGAATAAAGAGGATATTAAAAATAGTATTGAGTCAAAGATCCCAGAAATTTTAAAGAGTTGCTCTGACTTGGTGACTGAAAATAGTGATTTCAAAAAAATACATGTTGAAATTAATGAGGCCATGAATGAGCGAGTTCAGCAATATTTATACGAAACAGTGCAGCCATTGTTTCAGAAGAAGTTTCAAGGATGGGTAAAAAAATCGGAATTAGAGTTTATTGAAAGCAAGAAATTTTTGGATGAGATGTCAGATGGGTTGAACCAATTGCTAGGGGAAGATCGATTGCAGATGGAATGTGATTTTCAAGTCCTTAATGATTGGAAGCGTGATATGGAACGCATGACTAGTTTTATCTCCTATGAAAAAGAAAATTTCTTTTTACGGTTTAGCCCAACACAATTTTTACTAAAGAGTGCTGGTAAACTATTAGGTGGTTTATCACAAAATAAAGGATTTTTAGCAGGACAATACAAAAAACATATTGAACATGAAGATTTCACTGAAGTAACAAAATTGATTACAAAGAGATTTTTGCAGCAGCTTGATATTTTTGAGCGTTCTTTAGATCGTGACATTTCCATGTTTTTCAGCAATCCAATCCACGCTTTGCAAAATACGGTCGAGCAGTTAGAGAGAGATAAAGAACTGTATGAAAAAGAACTGCAATCTTTCAAATCCAATCCGGAAACATTTTATGATCCGATGATTTTGTTCCAGATTAGACACCGTCAATTTGAATGGCTGAATACGGGAAGCTTTGTGAAAAATGAATAGCCCGAATAAAAAGGATAGACACTGAGGAATTCTTACCTCTTTGTCTATCCTTTTTAACCATCGCCCTTCGATAAGCAAGGCGCAGGCTTATTCGATTATTCACGAGGAAAAGCTCCCTTTTATTCATTCTCGCAGGAATTCCTGTGCGGATCCATTCTTAATTTTTTCCCCTAATAGTGCTGCCTGATTTTCTTTGACACTTTCTAATAAAAAAGTATTATTTTGAATTTCGAATATATGAATTGATTGCTCGAATGATTTTCGAGCTTCTTCGCAATTTCCTAATCTTGCAAGGTTTACACCGCGTTGATAAAGGAACTCGCCTAATATTGATAAAATTTCAGCTTGATTGCAAATCTTTATTCCCTTTTCACAATAGTGTAATGACTCTTCATAATTCTCAATATCTGTAAGCAATTGGGCTAACCCAAATAGGAGTTTAAGTTCAATTAAATGATTTGTTATTTTAGGGATTTCGCATAATTTTTTTAGCGCCTTCCGAAACAGTTGTTCGGACTCTTCAAAGAAACCTGTTTCTCGCTTGATTACGGCAATACTGTTAAGGATTTCCATTTCTTGTTCTGTGTAGTAGCGTTTATTATTCGTTATGTGAAGAGCCTCATCCAACATCTCAAAGGCTAACTTTGAATTATTTTTCACATAATGAATGCAAATGGCTTCATGCCACAAAATAAATTGTAAATTTTCTTTCTCTTGATAGTATGGATGTTTTTTTTCAGAAAGGATCGTGAAATATAAATTTTCATAATCTCTATTCCGTACTAGTTGACGAATATATTTCTTACTATTGCTAATATACTCGATTTTGTAGGATTCTTGCATTTCAAAAAAATAATTCATATCCACGCCTAACTTAGTGGAGATTTGATTTAGCAGCATTGCTGATGGGGTATAATTATTTTTTTCAATATTTGAAATCTGGGCTTGGTTACATATACCAGAAGCCAGCTCTTTTTGACTTAATCCCATTTTTTGTCTAAGTTCCCTTATTGCTTGACCAAGACTAAACATTTTCAAATCTACACCTCTTACTTCAAAAATCTAATGACTTTTCCCTATTAGTTCAGCTTCATTTTCTTTAACTAGCTTAACATAAAACGAGTTGTCCTGGAGTTGGAAAATCAGACATGCTTTATTAAATGCTTTCTTTGCTTCAGATATCTTGCCAAGCTTAGCATAATTTTCTCCCAATTGATATTGGAGATGCCCTAATAAATAAAGGGTCTCTAATTCATTACAGAGCTTAATTCCAGCTATACAGGCAGAGAGAGATTCCTCAAACCTATCGGTATCCGTATATAGCTGTGCTAATCCGAACAATCTTCTTAACTCAATTGTATTATCCGATAACTGCGGAATGTACTTCAGAAGTTCAGAAGCTTTTTGGAAATTGGCCTCTGATTCTTCATACATCTTTAATTCTTTTTGTAGAACTGCAAGGCTATTTATAATTTGTATATCAATTTCTTTAAAAAATTCTTCTTTTTCGTAAGGGTTAATTTGAAGTCCTTTTTTTAATAGGTCAACCGCTTCGGAGGATTTATTTTGTACGTAATGAAGACAAATCGCTTCATGCCATATTAGAAATTTTAGATTTTCTCCATCCTGAAAAAGGGGATTTTTTTTTGTTTTTAAGATTAGTTTTTGCAGCTCTGCGTATTTTTTTTGCTTTTTTAAATTCCAAACTTTACTTTTGAACTCTTTTATAAATTCAATTTTGTGAGATTGCTGAATTTCAAAAAAATAGTTCATATCAACACCAAGTTTTTTAGAAATTTCATTTAGTATCAGTGCTGAAGGAATTTCGATATTTTTTTCGATTTTACTAATTTGGGCCTGAGAGCATATGCCAGAAGCTAGTTCCTTTTGACTAAAACCGGCTCTTTTGCGTATATTTCTCAGAGATTCTCCAAAAGGTAAAAACTCCATCGTACCTCTCCTTTCACAAGCTTAGTAAACCTCCAATTTTATATCATGTTACACATAGTATATTAAAATAGTACTAGTTATGGAAGGGAAATCATGAAAGAAAGAGAGAATAGTGAAGAATGTACTATGTTTAAGGTCCTGTTATATAATTTGGTGGTTAAAACGCTCCAACTTAGTATCTGGATTTGACAAATGCTCGATTACTTTTGAAAAATCATTGGCTATGTAGACAATTGTTCTATAATTTTTATTTTTTTTTGACATCATTTCAATTCATTTACCTTCCTGCTTGTCAACAGCAATGATGGTAATTCGAGGTTCAGTTCATCAATTCTTTTTTCAAAGGGCGGGCATCTGAAGCAAGGTTCTCTTGAGGTTGTAGAAGATGGAGAAGGAACGCAAATCATGATCAAGAAAATATCGCAGAATGGAAAGATGTTTATTAATCATATAATCAGTATTCTATAAATTATTTCAGGGAGACATTAATCCTCTCCATCTTGTTAGCTACGAATTAAATAGTCAGCGGGATACTTGGTCATCTCCAGCACTCACTTTAAGAAGAATGTCACCCTTCATCATCTGAAGATATTGAGCTAATTGTGCTTTAATATCTGCTTCTAATAACATGATATTACTCCTTAAATTTTCCCTACAAGATCAAGACTTGGCTTCAGTGTTTCTCCGCCTTCTTGCCATTTTGCCGGGCAAACCTCGCCTGGATTGTTGCGTACATATTGGGCCGCTTTAATTTTGTTTACCAATGTGCTTGCATCACGTCCGATGCCGTCAGCGTTGATCTCAACAGCTTGAACAATGCCATCTGGATCAATGATGAAAGTGCCGCGTTGAGCAAGTCCTGCTTCTTCATCCAAAACTTCAAAGTTACGAGAGAGTTTTTGTGAGGGGTCACCAATCATAATATACTCAATTTTGCTAATTGCTTCTGAATGATCATGCCAAGCTTTATGTGTGAAATGAGTATCTGTAGAAACGGAGTATACTTCAACTCCAAGCTCCTTTAATGTAGCATATTCATTTTGCAGATCTTCAAGCTCAGTTGGGCAAACAAATGTGAAATCTGCAGGGTAAAAACAAACAACACTCCATTTCCCTTTGAAATTTTCATCACTTACAGTGATAAAATCTCCATTGTGATACGCTTGTGCTGTGAATGGTAATACTTTTTTTCCGATTAAAGACATTTTTCATTTTCCTCCTTATATGGTATTAAAAATTTAATAAAAATATATAACCAGACATTGAATAATTTTGGTTAAAGTCGCTCTAACTCAAGTTGCTGTTTTGCACCATCTAACATATGTCAAACTTTGCGGTATCACTAATTCCCTTAGGGTAAACCTCAAATAACGACTAATTAAATGATTAGTGGCGCTCAATATTTCAAGAATGATAAAGAGAGACATTTACATTCTCGACTTTTTCACTTGAAATCATACTTCCGCAATAAAAATTTGATTCTAGTTATTGATATTTTTCTAGGCTAATAATTCGATCCTTGTTTTACATTAAGCAATTGTAAATTTTTAGGAAAAAATATGTAAACGCTTTAATTTAAGTCTTCCATTTCTACGAATTATCAAGTATTATTAGGTTTTACTTATACTTATAGTAAATAAATATTTTAATCTATCAAAAATTCTGATAAACTATCATTAAATAATAATAAATCCAGAGTCGAGGTAAGTCTAAGTACTGTGCTTATCATTCTTTCTGCGAATTATAGGAGTCCGATAAACATGAGCTACGGGGAAACAAGAACAGAGATTATCTTAATTGGTGCTGGAATTATGAGTGCTACGCTCGGAACCATTTTAAAAGAATTAGCGCCAGATTGGAACATTACAGTGTTTGAAAAGCTTGCTTCTGCAGGTGAAGAAAGTTCTAACGAGTGGAATAATGCTGGGACTGGTCATGCGGCACTTTGTGAATTAAACTACACAGTTGAAAAGCCAGATGGAACAATTGATATTAGCAAGGCCATTAATATTAATGAACAGTTTAGAGTTTCTATGCAGTTTTGGTCATATCTAGTTAAGAAGGGGTTGATCAAAAATCCACAAAATTTTATTCGGGCGTTACCGCATATGAGCCTTGTGCAAGGAGAAGAAAATGTTTCTTTTTTACAAAAACGTTTTGAAGCGCTATCAAACCACCCGCTTTTTCAAGGAATGGAATTTTCCGATGATCCCAATAAGTTAAAAGAATGGATACCGCTCATTATGCAAGAGCGCGAATTGAATGTCCCGATAGCAGCAACGAAAATCGATTCAGGTACGGACGTAAACTTTGGGGCTTTAACTCGGATGCTGTTTCAACATTTAAAGGAACAAAATGTACAGATTAACTATAATCATTGTGTTAAAGATATTAATCGCACGGATGATGGCGAGTGGGAATTAAAAGTAAAAAATGAAGAAAACGGCCTGACTGAAAGACATACAGCGAAATTTGTCTTTATCGGTGGCGGGGGAGGTAGTCTTCACCTCCTGCAAAAATCAGGTATTCCTGAAGGAAAGCATATTGGCGGATTTCCTGTAAGCGGATTATTTATGGTTTGTAATAATCCGGAAGTGGTTGAAAAGCATCATGCAAAGGTTTATGGCAAGGCAAAGGTTGGAGCACCACCAATGTCTGTTCCACATCTTGATACACGATTCATTAACAATAAAAAGTCATTATTATTCGGACCTTTTGCAGGGTTTTCGCCGAAATTTCTGAAAACAGGCTCTAAGTTGGATTTAATCACTTCCTTAAAAGTCCATAATCTGTTAACCATGCTTGCAGCAGGGGTAAAAGAAATCCCATTAACGAAGTATTTAATCCAACAGGTACTGTTATCAAAAGAACAACGAATGGAAGAGCTTCGTGAATTCATCCCGACTGCCAAATCGGAGGATTGGGATTTAATCGTTGCTGGCCAACGAGTTCAAGTAATTAAGGATACTGAAACGGGAGGCAAAGGAACTTTGCAATTTGGAACGGAAGTGATCAACGCCGAAGATGGTTCAATTGCGGCATTGCTAGGTGCCTCTCCAGGTGCTTCGACTGCAGTTCATGTTATGCTCGAGGTTATTGAGAAATGCTTTCCTGATTATAAAGAAAAATGGAACGAAAAAATTACAGAAATGATTCCATCGTATGGGAAATCACTTGTGGAAGATCAAGCATTGTTGCAAGCAGTTCACACGAATACTTCCGAAACGCTTGGCTTATTGGAAAAGAAGGAAACGCAAAAAATAAAAGTAACAATTGAAGAGCGACAATTGCTAGAAGTGTAATGGCCATAATCATTTTGAAAGGGTAAAGACAGGAAATAAATGATAAATTTCCTGTCTTTTTTGTGAATATGATGGCTATTTTGACCAATTTATCTTGAAGATTTCTATGAAATAGTTTATTTTTGAAATAACATTTTATGCATTTTAAATTGTTAGTGTTAAATGCAGGAAGCTCTAGAAATAGTTGAGCAGCTACAATTGGAAAATAGCTTTAGAATTTGTTTGGGTAAGCCTTGGAGGAATATATGGAAAAGTTTTTAAATGAGATTCGCAGACCAATAAAAATATCACAATCAAGACAATTGTTATACTCTGTCTTAATATTTATTGCAGGAGTTGTTTTAGGATTAGTCTCCAAAGTTCTTGATGAAACTGCAAGTAATTTATTACCTTACTTTCTTGAAGTGTTAGATTTACGGAATTTTTTTTCGCGTATGGGAATTTGGCTTTTCCTTGCCATACTAATATCTGTGTATAGCAAAACACCTGTTAGGTCCGGAATAAATGTTTTTTTGTTTTTTGCAGGCTTGGTAAGTAGCTACTATCTATATACTATTATGATCGCTGGATTTTTCCCTAAATCATATATGACAATTTGGATAATCATGACTATTATTTCGCCATTATTCGCTTATGTATGCTGGTATGCAAAAGGTAAGGGAATAATGGCTACTTCAATTTCTGCAATAATAATCATGTTCATTTCTAGACAGGCATTTGGGATTGGAAATTGGTATATTTATATCAAGGATACTCTAGAATTGATACTTTGGATTTCCACAATATTTATATTGTATCAGACTCCAAAACAAATCATTAAGGTGGTTATAATAGGGATGATTCTATTCTTTCTTACCGCTAAAATCAGTTTTTTCTGGGGAATGCTGTAGATTTATATCTCCGTATTTTCCTTATTTTAATATAGGTATTAATTAACAGGTTCGTCAGTTGAGCACGAAATAAGGATACTAAAATTAATAGGTCTCATAAAACTTATCAGGATATAAAAAGTCTCCTTTCCTTATTTACTAGTCAAATCACTTAAAGCTAAATTGTTTCTCCATTTATCTTTAAACTCCTTAAAGTTCTCTTATATAGTATCTGCATTCATGGCCTCAATCACTATATTGATTCACGAATATTTTCAACTTTTTTCATTACAACTTTCAATTCCATTAATTGTAAATTACTTAGATCAGTTGTATTCAATTGCTTGCTGAAGCTATTTTTCTTATGAAGTGGCGTCAAAGGAAAGACATATTCTAACAATCTGTTTCATAATTGTCGGTCTAATAAAAATCTTAAATATGAAATTGTAAGAAGTAAAAATAGCTTAGTTTAGATGTTCAAAAATTTGTCATAGTTTTGTTTCAACATTGTGAACTATTACACAATATTATGTTTTTGTTGGATTAGACATGTTAATCTTTTCACAGGAAAGAAATTATTATATATTCATCATTTATACCTTAGTAAGGAGAGATTATTATGTTTGGTAAATTATTAAGAGAAAACAACATTGTTGCAGGGATTTTAACAGTGGTCCGCATATATTTAGGTTGGGCCTGGATGTCAGCGGGCTGGGGAAAACTAACTGGCGGTTTTGATGCAAGTGGGTTTTTAAATGGTGCAGTTGCAAACCCTGTAATGGGTCCAGATGGAACAGCAGTTTATAGCGGTTGGGTAACATTCCTTGAAAGTTTCGCCCTTCCAAATGCAGGATTATTTAATTTCATAATTCCAATGGGTGAATTCCTCGTAGGCTTAGGACTTATTCTTGGCTGTTTAACAACAGCAGCTGCATTTTTTGCGCTTGTTATGAATTTCTCATTTATGTTATCTGGGACAGTATCTCATAATCCTACAGACATTATTATGGGCGTATTTATTGCAGCTGCTGGCTACAATGCTGGCAAATACGGTTTAGATCGCTACGTATTACCATATCTTCGTAAATTAACAGGGAAAGGCAAGAACGAAGCAGGGCAAACTATTTCAGCTTAAAATAGAGAGAAGGCAGTGGGGATAACCTCACTGCTTTTTCATCTCAACACCAACATATCTTTGCAGTGAGAGATTCACTGAGACGAATTTTTGCTTATACCTTATCATATTTGTTTCTCCAATTTTCTATAATTTTTCTTATTGTTTCCAGATGGTGCATGAACTTGATCAAACGACAGATTTAAACGAAATGAAAGCAATTTTAGTGGCATTTAAAAGATATCTTGACAAAAAAATTGCAACGATGCTACACTGAAAATGACTATTATGTATTGCAAGTTAGTTTTTTTTTGAAAAGCTATTATGTTTTACCAAATAGCTTTATTTAATACCATGCTATCTTGCATTACAAACTAGCAAGGAAAGGATGATGCCAATGTCAATAAGAAGCCAGTTGTTAAAAGGGATATTAGATGGATGTGTATTGGCAGTGATAGAGAAAGAGCCTGTGTACGGTTACGAGCTTTCGCAAAAATTATTTCAGATTGGCTTAGCAGATGTTAGTGAAGGGACAATCTATCCGATCTTATTAAGGCTTCAAAAAAACCGCTTAATTAGAGGAGAAATGCAGCCTTCTGAATCCGGTCCAAATCGCAAATATTATTTTTTGACGGAAGAAGGGAAAAAGGCATTGCAACTAATAACCGAAGAATGGACTCAATTATCAAAACCAGTCAATGAATTGCTGATAGGGGGAGGAAGCCAGTTATGAATGTTAAAGCTTTGGTTGAAGAGAACAATCGCAAAAGAGAATTATTAACTCCAGAAAATGAAGCATATTATAGTGATTTATTAATTTATATCCGACTTAAGTTCAGACTTTCCGAATTGCATACAGAAGAAATATTAATGGAATTACTTGATCATCTACTTGAAGGGCAGCAGATAGGAAAAACAGGAAAAGATATATTTGGTGATGACTTAAAAGGGTATGCAGATGAAATTATCGAGCAGCTTCCAAAATCTAAGAAACGAGAACTGTTCCCGTTCATTAGTGGGATTGTTGCCAATATTGTTGGTTGGCTGCTTATAATTAGAGGTTTTCTTTTCTTAGTATTGTCCCCGTTCACAGCAGTTAATTCAACTGTATATCCGGTTACTGTTATCGTGATTGCATTCGTCATTGCCACATTTGTGATTGTGACGATAATATATATTTTAAAGTTGATTGAGGGCACTTTGTTTAAGGAAAAACAAAGCAAATGGAAAGAGATAATGAAAGCTGGTCTCATTGGAGCCATCGGTATGGCTTTGATCTTATTAACAGTCAAGTTTCTGCCCAAAATCGGTCCTTCTTTTGAATTCTCATGGTGGGCATCTTTGCTCACTGGCGCAGTAATTTTGGCAAGTATTTATGTACGTAAGCAGATGAATAAGGATTAAAGGAATGCTGCCCGTAAACAACGGGCAGTTCATCTTGGAAAGAAAACTATAATTAAAGTATTTGCAGAAGGTAAAAGTCGCTGCCGCTGGCGATTTTTTACCATGCATATACACTATCACATGTATTTGCCTGTGGTTCATAATAGCAATGTTGTTTGAATTGTCCTGCAAATGGCTGATCATACCATGTAGGTGGACAGGGAGCATACGGATTAAAGTACCATAATGCATACTTGGAAGGATGTTCTCTCCAAAATTCTAAAGTTTGTTTCGCTAATTTCTTTTCAACAGCACGTGCAGGATTATAAAAAACATTTCCTTTCTGTACAGCTTCGAAGGAATAATTTCCTCCTTGAACATGGAAAATAACATGTGAAATCGTTCTTAAATCTTTAAAGTCTAAACAATTCGCTTTAAGTCGATTGACGATAACATTGCCAACCATAAGCATTCCGAGTCGACCTTCCCCTTCAGCCTCAGCCCGCATCATTCTTGCCACTAAGGCTACATCGCTTTCCGTATATTTCACCCTCGCCACAGTCATCACCTCTACATAAAGTGTATGAGAGAAAACAACAAAAATGTTATCGATATATGCAAGTTAGAAGAAAAAAGATAAGTTTTCCTACACATTAAATTATTGATGAACCATGTTCAAAAGTCTGCCATAACTTTGTATCAAATTTGTGAATAAAATCACAATATAATGTATTTCTTAGTTTTTAATGCTAATCTTTAAGTAGAAAGAAAATAATATTAGCAAGTTGCATAAGGGGAGATTTATTATGATTGGTAAATTATTAAGGGAGAACAATATTGTTGCAGTTATTTTAACGGTCGTGCGTATTTATCTTGGTTGGGCATGGATGACAGCAGGATGGGGCAAAATTACAGGAGGATTTGATGCAAGTGGCTTTTTAAAGGGAGCAGTTGCCAACCCTGTTACGGGACCGGATGGTTCAGCAGTGTATAGTGGTTGGGTAACATTTTTGGACAGCTTTGCCGTTCCAAATGCAGGTTTATTTAGCACTCTCGTTGCCTGGGGAGAATTATTAGTTGGTTTAGGTTTGATACTTGGCTGTTTAACAACAGCAGCAGCATTTTTTGCCCTCGTGATGAATTTCTCATTCATGCTTTCCGGCACTGTATCTCATAACCCAACAGACATCATCATGGGAGTATTTATTGCAGCAGCAGGCTATAATGCTGGTAAATACGGATTAGATCGCTACGTATTGCCATACCTCCGTAAAGTAATGAATAAAGATAAGCATGAAGCAAGTCATACAATTTCTACATGATTTGAAATATAACCAATCCAACAGCAGGAACTGTTCCTGCTGTTTTTTGTTTTTAATCCATTTTTTGTTTTTGCTGTTACAAAATGTCTGTAAACAAAGCTGCTCTTAAATTTCATTAAATTGGAAACAAACTAATAGAATATTGGTACCGAATCATGTATTCTTTATAAAGTAATCTAAAGCAAGAGGGAAGGTATGTTATGCAAAATTTAAATTTCAACAGAAGAACAATTGTTATCTTGTTACTTGCAGGGTCGTTTATTGCTATATTAAATCAAACATTAATGATTACAGCAATTCCGCCGATTATGGAAGAGATGGGAATTACAGCTAATACCGCGCAATGGCTAACAACTGTCTTTATGCTAGTTAACGGCATTATGATTCCAATTAGTGCGTTTTTATTAGAGCGTTTTTCGACTAGACAGCTATTTATAACAGCGATGAGCGTATTTGCAGTGGGCACATTTGTCGCAGCTATTGCCCCGAATTTTCCAATGCTATTAGTCGGTCGCGTCATTCAATCCACTGGTGCTGGCGTAATGCTACCCTTGATGCAAACGGTATTTTTAATGATTTTTCCTGTCAACAAACGTGGAGCAGCAATGGGGCTGATTGGACTGGTAATCTCATTTGCACCGGCAATTGGGCCGGCGTTATCCGGTTATGTAACGGAACATTATTCGTGGCGGGTGCTATTTTATATTATTTTGCCTATCGCAATTATTGATATCATTATCGCGTTTTTCGCTCTAAAAAATGTTACAGAAGTGCAAAAGCCAAAGCTTGATATTCCATCAATCATTTTTTCATCTTTCGGTTTTGGTGGCTTGCTATATGGATTTACATCGGCAGGTAATAATGGCTGGTTTACAATGATCACGATATTATCTCTGACTATAGGAGTAGTGTCACTTGTCATTTTTATTTACCGGCAATTAAAGCTAAAGCATCCGATGCTCGAGTTCCGTGTCTTTACATATTCGATTTTCCCATTTGCTGTAGCAATTGGAATGATTGCTTTCATGGGGCTGATAGGAGTCGAAACACTCATACCGCTTTATATGCAAAATATGCGTGATTTCAGCGCCTTTGAAGCGGGCCTGACATTGCTACCAGGGGCAGTAATAACTGGATTGATGTCTCCGGTTTCGGGAAGAATTTTTGATAAATTTGGTGCCAAGAAACTTGTGATGGTAGGTTTGATTATTTTAACGATTTCTTCATTTGCTTTTATTCGTTTAGATACATCGACAACAATAACATATTTAACGATTATGTACAGCATTCGAATGTTTGGCTTATCAATGGTCTTGATGCCTATTGCAACAGCAGGCTTAAATCAATTGCCTAAACGATTAATCCCTCATGGAACAGCAATGGATAACACGATGCGACAAATTGCTGCTTCTGTCGGAACAGCAATACTTGTCACAGTTATGACGACATCAGAAAGGTCGGCAGCTAGCAGAGAAATTATAAATCCTGACATATATGGGGCTAATGTAGCATTCATTGTTGTGGCGCTCCTCACACTTAGTGGGCTGATTATTTCTTTTTTCATTAAAGATAAAAGCAGTTCACAGGAAGAGCTGGATAGAGATAAAAAACTAATGAGAGAAAAGCAGTAAGGGAGAGCAAAGTACTTGCACTTGTTAAAATAATGAAAGGATAGTTTTCTAGCATTTTAAAACAGCTAGAATTTTTATAAGAGTCTAGTAGGTTATTAACTGCTTTTTCTTGCTCCTTCCGGTAAAAATAAGTAAAGATCTGTTTCTATAAAAGAAATTTCCATTAACGGGCTAGTTGGAGGTGCAGTAGGTTATACCGATACAAAATTTGCTGTCCGCGGGATGACAAAAGCAGCATCTCTTCAATTGGCTCCATTGGGAATTAGAGTAAATTCGGTGCATCCTGGAATAATTGAAACAACAATGGTAACAGAAGGTGATGCCGTTGAGATGATTAAAGAATATGCGAAACAGGTTCCGCTTGCCCGAATGGCTCAACCTAGGGAAGTGACAAGTCTCGTGTTGTACTTGGCTTCTGATGAATCAAGCTATTCCACTGGAGCTGAATATGTTGTTGATGGTGGATTAACAGCTATGTGAAGCTAGCGGACGTTTTAACAAAACAAAGAGAATTCTGCGTTGTGAGTAATTTTGCTTCTAGAAGTATCTATGTATGAATAAGAATCTGTCCTTCTTAGTGTGGGCAGATTTTTTGTTTTAAGGTCAGTATATATTTAAAAATAAGTAGTAAATTTGCTGCTAGGGAATAATGGCTAAATCAAACTGATCCTGGTTCATTGTTACTATTAAAGCGTTTTAAGATTCGCTTCCCTTGCAATTTAAGATTAAGATAATAAGGAAGAGCCCTTTAAAAATAAGATTTTGTCAATGTCAGTGTTGATTTGGCTCATTTGCTGATTCGAAACTGGAAAAGACCATCTATCAAAATAGTTCGCTTAAAGGGATTGATTTCTTTAACTGCAAATTTAAAAATGTGGAATTTCATGAGTGTCAATTAGAAGGAGCTAATTTTAGTGAAACTTCATTAAAAGGGGTTGATATCAGTACCTCGACATTTGAGCAGTTAATTATTGATATGAAGGATATGAGAGGTTGTAAAGTCTCAACTTATCAGGCATTACAATTTGCGAGTTTACTCGGGTTAATTATTAAAGACTAAATGTCTGATTGGAATTGCAACGTATATTATACGTAAAAATGTAATATAAATTTGTTAACTATCGATTGAAATAATTGCTTAAACCATTTTCACAAGTTTCGAATAGATTTCTTCAATTAATACATATCGTTCATATCGATTTAAACTATCCTTACGTTCTCCGATTGATGATATATTTTGAATAGGAGGAGAAGAGATATGAACAAAAGAAAACCATTGATTTTAACTTATGGAGCAATGTGTATTACATTAAATGTTGTGCTAGGAACCGTCGTAAGTGGATTGAAAATACCATTATTGTTTCTAGACACAATAGGTACAGTATTGATGGCAGTTTTATATGGTCCATGGTGGGGAGCACTTGTTGGTTTGTTAACCAATCTTGTATTAGGTGTAACCTCATCACCATCGGCGATATTTTTCGGAATTGTTAATATTGCCGTCGCACTTGTCGTTGGCTTTATGGCAAGGAAATTTAATTTCATGAAGTGGTATGTTGCATTAATAACTGGAATGATATTAGCAATTATTGCACCGTTGATTGGCACTCCCATTTCAGTTGCTGTCTTCGGTGGTCTGAATGGCAGCGGAATGGATGTCATCGTTTTATGGCTAAGAGCTTCAGGGGAAAGCGTATTTGCTTCAACATTCATATCAAGAGTTACCGGAAACTTCCTTGATAAAATTGCCACATGTCTGCTCGTTATGTTTATTGTTTCAAAACTCCCTTATCTATTAAAAGTCTATCATATTGGAGCGAATAAACATGCAGCGTAGCAAGAAAATATTGCTATCTTCCCATTGTATTTTAAATCAAAACACAGTCATTGATGATGAAGCAAGAGCACTTGGTGCGATTCCTTCTGCTTTACGATGGATTGAAAAAAAAGGAGTAGGTGTCCTGCAGCTCCCATGCCCGGAATTTACTTTTCTAGGCTTAGACAGACCATCGATGACATATGAAGAATACAATAATGAAGAATATCGCACTCATTGTCGAAAAATATTACTGCCTATTATTGAACAATTGAAAGAATATACATGTGCGGGATATGAAATCGTCGGTTCACTCGCTATACAAAGCAGCCCTTCCTGTGATCCAACGCGTGGTGTGTATATGGAGGAGTTACATAGGCTTTTAAAAAAGCACAACATTCATCTTCAAACACAATGGTATCTACCTAACGATGAAATTCCTGTTTTCGACGGCGAAAAACATTATTTGCGAACATAAATCGATTTCGTTCCCTCTGAACTGTAAAACAAAGCAGGAAGGAGGGACGTTCTATTTTTCATAAGATCATACAATGTTAAGGAGGCCTTACCTATCACTTCAAAGTAGAAGGAACTTACACTATCTCCTAAATTCCATTCGTTCAAGAAATTCCTATTTTACTCAACTGCACATTCAAAAAATAGATAAATATTTATTGATTCTATCTAAAAAATGAATGAATATACTAGATGATTAAATGTTAAAATTTGAAAATGTGAGAATTAATCTTGATTTATAGCTATTTATCATCGAATTAAGAAAACTTTTAAGAAGGGGAAAATTAATGGAAAATAAAATTATATTGCTTTCATCTGATCAGCTTGGGAAGGGGGAAGCAGAATTAGGAGAGGGAATTTTAGAAACCTTCTTTACCATTCTTAAGCAAAAGGAAGAGTTACCTAAGGCCATTTTTTGTATGAATAGGGGTGTACGAACATTAACAGAGGATTCTCTCGTTTCTCTTCATTTAATCGAACTGGAGAAGAAAGGTGTTGACGTTCTAGCCTGTAAAACATGCGTCGACTACTATGAACTAGAGAAGAAGTTAGTGGTTGGAAAAATCAGCAGTATGCAACACTTTATTGAGTTATCTTCTAAATATGAAGTGATTACATTATCTTAAGTAGAAAAGTTTTTAAAAGGAGATTCATCATAAAATGAATTTATACCATAAAATATTTAAAGAATATTGGAACCCTTATGTAGCGATTGGAATTGCAGGATTGCTCAGCGCACTATATTTTGGAATAACCGGAACTGTCTGGGCTGTAACGGGGGAGTTTACAAGATTAGGAGGACATGTTTTACAATGGTTCGGTGTGGATGTGTCCAAATGGGCCTACTTCGAGTTAATTGGGATAAATGGGTCTCCTCTTAATCGTACGGATGGCTGGATTGTGATTGGCATGCTCGTGGGAGCATTGATGATGATTTTGTTAAGTAGCAGTTTCAAAATTCGTATACCTAACCAAAAACGCCGTCTTGTACAAGGATTTATTGGTGGGATTATTGCTGGTTTTGGTGCGAGACTGGCAATGGGGTGTAACTTAGCTGCCTTTTTTACGGGGGTTCCTCAGTTTTCTTTCCACGCATGGATTTTTATGATTATGACAGCGGTCGGAACTTTTTTTGGAGTAAAAGTGGTCAATACAAGATGGTGGCTTGGAAAACCAAACCTTCAAAGCAGTAAAGGAAAAAGAAGTATGAAAAGGAAAAAAATAAAGAACTCGAATATACAACCCGTTTTAGGGTGGTTGTTAGCTTGCGTATATGCGGGGATTATTGTATATTTTCTTGCTACAGGCAAAAATCTACTTGCAGTTGGCGCACTTGCAGGGGCATTCTTTGGTATTTTGATTGAACGGGGACAAATTTGTTTCACATCCGCATTCCGCGATTTATGGATTAGTGGACGTGCCATCATGTCAAAGGCGATCGCAGTAGGGATGATTATTAGCGTTGTTGTTACTTTTATTTTTATTCAAGCAGGCTCTACCCAAATTATTAAAATCGCCGCACCTAGTACTATAATCGGCGGTCTTTTATTTGGATTCGGAATTGTTCTTGCTGGAGGCTGTGAAACAGGGATGATGTATCGTGCCATGGAGGGACAAGTATTGTTTTTGATTGTGGGAGCAGGGAACATTGTTGGGGCTACCCTGTTATCCTATGGCTGGGATCACTTTGGCATTTTCAATACACTTGCAGCTGGATGGCCGCAGGTTAATTTAATTACTGAATGGGGGCCAACAGGAGCTCTTATTGGTACGTTAATTATGTTAGTGCTATGGTTCTTGTTCTCAAATTGGTGGGAAAAACGGTTTCGTTATGGAACAGGAATTAAACATGAACAAACGAAACATATCACCATAAAGGAGGTTTAATCCATGTCACAAGAACTTGAAATCGACTACACCTTAGATATTCGTGGTGAACCTTGACCATACCCAGTTATTTATGCGCTGGATGCGCTGAAAACGATGAGAATTGGAGAGGTGTTGGAAGTGATTGCCGATTGTCCACAGTCCTTCCGTAGCGTACCGGAAGAAGCTGTTAAGCACGGGTATGAGTTGGTAGTTGCGCCAGAAAAGGACGGTCAAGATATTTACTTTTATATAAAAGTGGTTAAGTAGGGGATGATGGGAACAGTTCTCATCCCTTTTTTTGTGCAAAAATATTGAATTTGTATTTCAAGGCGAACTCTTTTGTGGGTTGTATTTATGTTTAGTGCAAATTTAGCACTCTCCTTCTTTAAGAGACGATCAAATAGTAAGAAACAAATCGATAGTTCTCCTACATTTAAGGGGAACCTAACTAGCGCTAATATTCTTCTTTTGAAACTTCTGCTTTGCTCATCCGTAAATTTATTTGTAGGTTTTATGACAGGAGGGTTATTATGGGCAATATTTATCTATTTTCACTTATCGCGGGATTAGCCTCTGCACTGGTGCTGATTCCCTTTACTGGTAGGAGAACAAATAAGAAAGAGGAAAAGAAATCAAAAACAGGAGTAATGCTGATTGGGATTGCTCTTATCATTATTTTTATTTTTACATTCTACTATGTAACAAATCTTGATCGAAACTTTACATCTTTATGGGGATTGGCTATCCCTGTGACTCTGTTAGGAACAATTTTTGCTTCTGGAAAAGAAAGGCTGATCAAAGGAGCATTGTTTCTTGGAAGTTTAGTATTTGGAGCGGTATTATTATCAGCATTTGTTTTTAATGCTAATGAAAAATACGAAGTAGCAAAAATGAGCGAAAAAATAGAAATCGAAACATTTTCTGAAAGTGAAACGCCAGCAAGTGTACCACCAAAATTTGCTCGAAATAAGATGAAAAAAGCGTTTGGCCAGGTTCCAAACACAAGCTATTACGAACTTGGAAATTTGCAAATTCAAAAGGTTAATGGAGAATATGTATATATAGCACCTGTAGAATTTTCAGGTTTTTTTAAATGGTTAAATGGCGATAATACACCAGGTTATTTTACGATCAGTGCAACCGATTCAAGTGACAATCCCAAATTTATGAAAGCTGAAATGGAATACACACCATCCTCCTATCTTCATAAGAATCTTGAACGCCATATACGGATGAAATATCCGCATCATATTTTTTATGGGGATGTGCAATTAGAAATTGATGATGATGGTAAGCCTTTTTATATTCGTTCCTATGGACAATTCATTTCTGCTAGAAATGGCTTTGATGTCAAAGGGATTGTGATGGTAGACCCAAAGACAGGGGAAACAAGTGACTTTCGTTTAGCAGAAATTCCAGAATTTATTGATAGTGCTGTTTCTCCAGAAGTTGTCAGTTTACACAATAGTTATTTCGGAAATTATATTCACGGATTTTGGAATAGCAAGTTTGGAAAGAAAGATGTAAAGCTGCCTTCTGATGAAGGAACAGTGGCAAATGTTAGTCCGATATTTGATGAAAATGGGGATATGTTTTATTTCACTGATTTCACAAGTCCAAAAGAGAATGTAGATTCGATGCTAGGCTATTCTCTCACAAACGCTAGAACAGGTGAAGCAACATACTACACTGGCAATCTTGAACAGTCTTACATGGATTCACAAGGTGCTTTGCAAATTATTGAAAAGAAATTTATAGAAAAGAAGTGGAAGGGTCAGATGCCTGTTCTCTATAACTTCTATGGCGAAGCAAGTTGGCTTACTCCAGTACTTGATTCAAATGGCTTCCTTCAAAACTATTTTATCGTTTCCGCTGCCAACCCAGAAATTTCTGTGTATGCAAATACACCAAATGAAGCACTGAAGCTCTACAAAACAGCATTGCAACGAGGGGGTAGTACGGTTGATGGAAGCTCGAAAGCAGAGGAAAAGGAAATTAGTGGAACAGTTATACGTGTTTATAAGGAGAAGGTCGGCGATTTTACGACAATCACCTTCTTATTGAATAATAAACAGAGCTACGTCATTTCATCTGAAACGAATCCCTTTGCTATCTATTTACAGGAAGGTGATAAAGTGGAAGTTCGTTACTTAGATACAGGAGAGTTTTTTCTACCAGCAAAAGAAATTTTGATTGAAGGGTTAGAATAGAATTGCTTCGAAATAGGGAGCAGATGCTAGATTTTGCTAAAATATGAGAGGTGGTACTGGGAGATATCCCTTTACAACAAAAAGGAAGGACATAGAAAATATAAATCGAATTCGGTGAAATGGAAAGTGTTCCTTTGTTTGAACAGTATACACTGAGTAAAAATCACAAGAAGCGAATACAGCGACACTTATAAGAAGCTGAACACCTTTGTCATACAAATGAATTCAAAGAATTATACTAATGCCGTAAAGAGTCGTTTGAACGACTCTTTGCGGACGCAAAAGAAAAGCATGGTATGCGATGGACAACTTTTAGAGGAATTAAAACAAGTCCATGCAGGCGATGCTTACTTTTAGTGCCATGAACTTAAAGAAATGGGCTAAATGTGCAAGAAGGCAATGTTACAAACAAGAGTTCTAGTCAATTAAAAGAAAAGTGAAGTTTCTCATCATTAAAGCTCTCTACTCTTCGACAGAGCGGTACAAAACCAACAACTTAAACACAACCAATACAGCTGTTCATTAAAAATGGCGCATTGCAAATTTGGTTGATCTTGCTAAATATAATTGACAAATAGCACTAATAGTGTAAAATTACACTATAGAATTTTAAATTATTTAGTTATTTAGGGAGGAAGAATTGATGAAGCTATTTGTCTCAATATTGACCATTTTTTTGTTGGGATTTTTGGGATTTGCAACGACCGTTTTTATTTCATTGCTTGATTACAAACCATTTTATTTATTTTTTATTCCTATTTTTACAATTGCACTCATTATAATGATTATTTTTCTGATTTATGGGAAAGCACAAAGTAAAATGTTTAAGAGAAGTACAATCATTCTTATTGCAGCTGCTATTGTTTCAATCGTTTCATATGAAGGATATGAAGCTTATGAAAGATCACTTGAAGTGGTGAGCACCCAAGATGTTGATTTATCAGAGTACACCCCGTTTGTTGAAGGCTCGAAACTTGTTTCGCTGGAAGAACCTTCAACACTGAAAATCTCCGATGATCTTCCTAAGTTAGATGGTGCCACAGCGCTATATCCTGTATACTCTGCTTTTGCCCAAGCGGTATATCCAAAAAAGGATTATTCACTTCACGATAGTGAAGTTGTTTCAAGTCAGACAAGCGGAGCTTTCGACCGTCTCTTAAAAGGCGATGTAGATCTTATTTTTATTGCGCAGCCATCGGAAAAACAGATGCGCAATGCGGAAGAGCTTGGGATTGAATTGAATTTAACACCGATTGGGAGAGAAGCATTTGTTTTTTTTGTTCATTCTAAAAATCCGATTAATGAACTAACAATGGAACAGATTCAAGCGATCTACTCGGGAAAAATCACCAATTGGAGGCAGCTTGGTGGAAAGAATGAGGAAATCCGTGCTTTTCAACGTCCTGAAGGCAGCGGGAGTCAATCAGCTTTAATAAACGTGATGGGCGATGTACCTTTAATGGAACCGCCATCAGAAGATATCGTTTCGGCCATGGGAGGGATTATTACCGAAACCACCAATTATCAAAATCGCACCAATGCGATCGGCTTTTCTTTTAGGCATTTTTCACAAAACATGGTGGAGAATGGTAAAATTAAATATATCGCGATTAACGGAATGACACCTAGCAAAGAAAATATTCAAAACGATTCTTATCCAATCGTTGCTCCACTTTACGCGGTAACTACAAGTGGAAATACAAATCCTCATGTCGAGGAGTTCATCAATTGGATGCTTTCTGAGCAAGGACAATATATCGTGGAACAGACTGGGTATGTTCCAGTAAAATGATTGAGGATTTCGGCAAATGTGAAGAGTTTCCATTTTAAGAGAGGCACAAATATGTTTAAAAGATTATTTAACAATTCAAGTAAGCAGCAACTGAATAAAACTAGTTTGAAGGAAGGCAAAAAAAATAAAGTTGAAAATACCAGAATTGGAGAAATAGGGGAATATAAAATTAATCTCCAGCTAGAGCAATTACCGCAAGAGTTTAAATACTTAAGTGATGTTTTGCTTCCAAGCAAAAAAACTAAATCTGGGTATTCTCAAATTGATCATATCGTTTTTACGACTCATGCGATATTTGTTATTGAGACGAAAAATTATACCGGTGTTATTTATGGCCATCGAAATCGCACTGAATGGTCACTGAATGGCAAATTCAATTTCACCAACCCATTTCATCAAAATTATGGCCATATTGAGGCTGTTAAGTCGATTTTACCAAAAATAACAAATGAAAATATTGTTTCAGTAGTTTCCTTTAACCGCAGAAGTACTTTTAAAGTAAATGAAGAGCTAAGAAAAATTAATTCTAACGATCTCATCATCTATGACATAGAACTATTAGAATACGTAACGAGAAAATTAAATGTTATCAAGCTAAGCAGTTCACAGCCACCTTTTACTACAGCTGATATTTTAAATATGTATACCACAGTGAGTGAGGGGAATATAACCGATAAAAAAATAAGAGCAGCACACATCAGGACACTGAACGGACAAACTCAAGAAACTCCTAATTCAACGGGAAATTCCACTTGTAAAACTTGTGGTAAAGTAGTTTCTAGTAAAGTGACACAATACTGTCTTGCTCATTCAAATCGCTTTAAAGGAAATGTATATTGTTATGAGCATCAAAAATCACATTTTTAGTTTTGCAATGGTAAAAAACCAATAGCTGCAATTTTCATAAAATCATTCCTTGTGAATAATTTCTGGTGTAAAATGTAAGCATAATAATATTTCGTCAGGAGGATTTTTATGACTGGAACAGTGACTGTCATCATGATTTTTTCGATCCCGCTCGTTGCTATTATTACAGACCATTTTCAAAAGCAGACGAAAATGAAGCATAAGATGATTAAAGATCAATTGGAATTGGAGAAATTGAAACATCAAAACTTTTTAATAGAAACTGAGAAAATGAGACTTGAATTGGAACAAATGGTGAGCGAAGATAAGTTGGAGCAAAAGAAAATATTGTAATATAAACTGCCTCGCTAATTATTTTTAGGAGGCTTTTTCTCTTAATAGGAGGTTTTTTTATACGATCCTGATCGAGGAAACGATTTTTGGCTAATCACATAATCTCTCGTCATTATGTTCATCCGAGTACCCCTTTTAGAAAAATTATGCTAGTATTGTAATAGCTGAATAAAAGAGGTTCTAGCACCCCTCTCTAAAAAAACTAAGATGAAGCAGTACTTCGATCTTGGGGTACTGTTTTTTCTTTTGAAAAGGAGTAATTTTTATGTTAAAAGATGAAAAAGCGATTGTTGTATTTAGCGGTGGACAAGATAGCACAACTTGTTTGTTTTGGGCACTCGAAACATTTAAGGAAGTTGAGGCGGTTACGTTTAATTATAATCAACGGCATATTGAAGAAATTGAGTGTGCTAAAAAGATCGCAAAAGAGTTGAATGTAAATCACCATATTTTAGATATGAATTTATTGAATCAATTAACGACCAATGCGTTGACAAGAGATGATGTTAAAATTGAAGAAGGGGAGGACGGTGAGCTTCCGTCTACCTTTGTGCCTGGAAGAAACCTTATTTTTCTCTCATTCGCCGCAATCCTTGCTAGTCAAGTCAATGCAAAACATATTATAACAGGTGTCTGTGAGACTGACTTCAGCGGTTACCCTGATTGTCGTGATGCCTTTATTAAATCATTAAATGTTACAATCAATTTGTCCATGGATAAGGAATTTGTCATTCATACACCATTGATGTGGCTAAACAAGGAAGAAACGTGGAAAATGGCTGATGAGCTTAATAGATTGGCATTTGTCCGTGAAAAAACACTTACTTGCTACAATGGGATTATTGGTGATGGCTGCGGGGAGTGTCCTGCTTGTAAGCTAAGAAAAAACGGTTTAGAAAGCTATCTTTCCACTCGTGAAGGAGTGAAGGGATGATGGATCAGTCTATGTTCGGTTTTCGCATCGTTGATCAATTGCAAAAAATAGATAAAGACATTCAAAAAAGTGAATTAAAATATCATCAGAAGCGTGTTTTAATAAGCAAAGAATTTACCTTTGATGCAGCTCATCATCTCCATTGTTATGAAGGAAAATGTAAAAATCTTCACGGACATACGTATAAAGTCATCTTAGGAGTGAGCGGCTTTACGGACGAGCTTGGTCTTGTCATAGATTTTGCTGACCTGAAAAAAATTTGGAAAGAGGATATTGAAATATTCTTAGATCATCGTTACTTAAATGAAACGCTGCCGAAAATGAACACAACTGCGGAAAATATGGTTGTGTGGATTTATGAAAAATTACAGACTGCACTAACCCAGTCCTATCCAAATACTAGAGTTGAATTTATCCGTTTATTTGAAACACCTACAAGCTATGCCGAGGCAAGAAGGGAGTGGATGGAAAATGAGTAAAATTCCGGTAATGGAGATTTTTGGACCAACTATTCAAGGTGAAGGAATGGTTATTGGCCAAAAAACAATGTTTGTCCGAACTGCTGGATGTGACTACTCCTGTTCATGGTGTGATTCTGCCTTCACTTGGGATGGATCAGGTAAAAGCTTAATTAAACAAATGGAAGCAGAAGAGATTTGGCATGAATTAAAGAGAATTGGTGGCGATGGATTTTCCTTCGTCACTTTATCAGGAGGAAACCCAGCCCTGTTAAAGAATCTTTCGAATTTAATCGCCCTGTTAAAAGCAAATCATATCGATATTGGATTAGAAACGCAAGGGTCTAAATGGCAAGATTGGTTCCTTCAGATCGATCAGTTGACTATTTCTCCAAAGCCTCCAAGCTCAGGGATGAACACAGACTTTGCGGCACTTGATACAATTATTCATAATTATATCGAGTCAAGTACCGGTCAGATTAGCTTGAAAGTTGTGATATTTGATGATGAGGACTTTTTGTATGCGAAAAAGATCCATCTGCGTTATCCGAATTTACCATTTTATTTACAAGTAGGCAATGATGACAGTAAAACAGAAGATAATGAGACACTTATTCGCCAGCTATTAAATAAGTATGAATGGCTGATCAATAAAACGATAGACGATCATACATTAAAAAGTGTGAAAGTACTTCCACAACTCCATACACTTATTTGGGGCAATAAGCGTGGAGTTTAGAATACAGCTTAACGTTTGAAGTAATCAAGTCGGCCATCTAAACTGTAGACAATCAAAAGAAATAGAGTTATCTACAGTTTTTTTCGTTTCTGATCAACCTGACGATGGAAAAGGGAGATGAGAAACAATAGCATTGAAAGAGAGCGGTTAGTTATCGCCACACTGGGCTAGCGCTAATCAGAGTTTCCACTTATAAAGGGATTATCATGATTTCTAATTTTTATGCTTGTTTACAGAAATTATTTACTATGGCATGTATGTAAAAGGCAATAAGAGTAGCTTAACGGAGTGGTTCTCATAACGTAAGAGGGGATGTCTATGGAAAGAAAAAAAATTAGAGATCTGGGTATTGTAGTAGGACAATTGCCACCGGGACCGAAAAATTGCCTCACTGATGTACAGGGGGTTCGTGTTGGTCATGTAACTTTACATCATCCACTTGCAAATGCCGATAATGAATGGGCATGTACAGGCGTGACAGCGATTCTTCCGCACGAAGAAAATATCTTCCAGAATAAAGTTGTCGCGGCAAGCTATGTTTTTAACGGATTTGGTAAATCAACAGGCTTAGTGCAAATGAATGAATTAGGAAGATTAGAATCTCCGATCATGCTTACTAATACATTTTCAATTCCTGCCGTAACACAAGGGACTTTAGAATATTTGTTGGAGCAAAATCCAGAAATTGGAGAGACTACAGGTACCGCCAATATCGTCGTTGGGGAATGTAATGATAGTTACTTGAATTCTATTCGAATGATGTCAGTAAAACCGGAGCATGCAAAAGAGGCCATTAGAATAGCTTCAACAGATAAGGCAATGGAAGGAGCAGTTGGAGCAGGAACAGGAATGGTTTGTTTCGGTTATAAAGGTGGAATAGGCTGCTCATCACGATTGGTGGTCGATGATGGAGAACAAGGAGTTTACACGATTGGATGTTTAGTATTGAGTAATTTTGGTACTCAAGATGAACTATACTCGTATAATCGTTTTATTGACACTGAAAAAAAACGAAGAGTTGAAAATAATAACGAAGATGCACAAACAGACGGCTCGATCATGATCGTGTTGGCTACGGATGCCCCTGTTAATGAACGCCAGCTTCAGAGAATGGCGAAAAGATGTGGAATCGGTCTCGGAAGAACAGGAAGCCATATGAGTCACGGAAGTGGAGATATTGTAATGGCCTTTTCAACCTCACAGACATTTCCTCATTTTTCAAGCGATAGGATAGAGCAGCAATTCCTTTTTAGAGAAGACAAGCGTATGATGAACATGCTTTTTTGCGCAGCTGCTGAAGCAACTGAGGAAGCAATTCTAAATTCCTTGACGAGGGCAAAAACAACGATTGGAAGAAAAGGAAGAGAAGTGGAGGAGTTTCCACTCGATCTCTTGAAATTATAATATATTTTAACAGCTGATCTCCATATTCAGTGTTGGCTAAAGTAAACATTCATCAAATAAGTTCGCAATTTAGCGAAAATAAGTGTATCATGAAAGTAACGAGATTTTAGCTTTAAAGCTTGCAGGCGAGTTTAATGAAAACAGGCTGCAAGCTTTTTTGTTAATGAAACAATGTAAATTCAAAGGAAGGAACAGCACTTAATCAACGTGAGTTAAATCTATTCAGGCAAGAGCACTTTGAAAGAAACAGAATTATAGCTTTCTTTGTTTGGGGATACTGACTATTAATAAGGTTTAAAAAATATAGTTTGGAAATGGAGACTATGCATATGAATGAGAAGGAAATTATCATAGAAATTGATAAAATAAAGTCAGGAAAAGCTAATATTATTTCTTTTTACCGCAAAAACAAGCTAATCGATCGTGCACCACTTAAACTAAAGGATAAATCAGAAAGCTACAATTATAATTATCGGCATCACTTTGACGGAGATGATCTTGTGAAAATCAATGCAAAACAGTCTTCCGTTTTTCCTTATGATGGGCGTGGCAAGATCAATGAGTGGGCAGACGAAACAAAACGTTCTTTAAGACAATTAATTATGGATGGCAAGTTTAATCGTGTTTTTACAAAAGGAACGACTAAATATAGCATTAAATTAGTTTGGGTTTCTGGTGAGTAGGCAATCATTTTATCACTCACGTATTTTCAAGTCCTAGTATCTCCACTAGGGCTTTTTAGTTATCTAACAAGATTGACCAGTCATGTACAGCATTGTATAAGGTTGTGAATATGATCATTGTGAGAGGTAGATAGGGGAGGAACGATTAGTATGTAAGCAAATTCAAAAAAGACATTGATTACAAAACTGGATGATGCAGCAAGTTCGTGATAACATCATCCAGTTTACTCATTTTATACATATCTTTTTAATCGTGCTGCAAGTGGAATTACGATGATGCCAGCGATGACGACTTGCATGATGTTCCCGGGAACTGAACCAAATGGTAAGACCCAATTGCTGTATAAGAGTACTTCTGCAAAATAGTAGCCTACTACTTTAATAATTAAAGCAACGGCCACGGCCATTGAATAGACGTATAACTTTTTCCCTGGAAGCTTTTCGGCGATCAGTCCAGCAAGATACCCCATTGCTCCAACGATAACAAAAGTAAAAGGGGCCCATGCTGTCCAGCCTGAAATAAGGTCAAATAATCCCATTCCTACAGCACCTGCAATCGCTCCTGATTTTCTTCCATAGAGAAATGCGGCGATAAAAAGGGGAACATTTCCTAAATGAATCAGTCCGCCATTTCCCATGATTGGCAGGCGAATATTAATGAACATTGTCGATACAAAAACTAATGCGATAAAAAGCGCATTGATTACTAATATTTTGGTTTTCACTGCTTGTTTTGGTGCCAAAGTTGAGCTCATCGACGTACCTCTTCCTATTTTTTAATTATTATCATACTATGTTTATTCAATTTAATAAATATTTTTTAGCCATGTTAACTTTCACAGATTAAAGTTTTTGTTTAATCGTAATTTTACGAAAATTCGGCCAATTTGGCCGATTTATCGTTTCTTTTTTAAAAATGAAAGAGGAAGGCCTCTCATTATTATTGAAACAACAACAATTATTTGAACTGATGAGTTGGCACAGTAATTGCATAAAAATAGTGAACTTTTTTAAACAGGGGGAATGGAAACGATGAAAGCGGCAATTGTCAATGAATTTAAGAAACAATTGGAGATCAAGGAAGTGGAAAAACCAACTTTAAATTACGGAGAAGTACTAGTGAAGCTTGAGGCATGTGGGGTATGCCATACAGATCTTCACGCCGCCCATGGTGATTGGCCGATAAAACCTAAGTTGCCTTTAATTCCTGGTCATGAAGGGGTTGGAATCGTTGAGGCGGTCGGTGATGGAGTAAAATCATTAAAGATAGGCGATCGAGTTGGGATTCCATGGCTTTACTCTGCTTGTGGAGAATGTGAATACTGCTTGAGCGGACGTGAAACGCTTTGTCTTAAACAAGAAAACGGGGGATACTCTGTTGATGGCGGCTATGCCGAATATTGTAAGGCTCCAGCAGATTACGTAGCAAGAATTCCAGAAGGACTTGATCCCGTTGAAGTAGCCCCAATCCTTTGTGCTGGTGTGACGACTTATAAAGCATTAAAGGTATCTGAAGCAAAACCAGGAGATTGGGTAGCTATTTATGGGATTGGTGGTTTAGGCCATTTAGCACTGCAATATGCAAAAGTGATGGGGTTTAATGTTATTGCTGTTGATATTCAGGATGAAAAATTGCAGTTGGCGCAAGAATTAGGCGCAGATCTTACTGTCAATGGATTGAAGGAGGATCCGGCGGCAGCAATTCAGGCAAAGGTAGGGGGCGTGCAAGCAGCAGTTAGTGTTGCAGTCACACAAAAGGCTTTCGAGCAAGCGTATCGTTCTGTTAAACGAGGTGGAACACTAGTTGTTGTAGGTCTTCCACATGATGATCTACCTATTCCGATTTTTAATACTGTTTTAAATGGAGTCACAGTGAAAGGTTCAATTGTAGGAACTAGAAAGGACATGCAGGAGGCACTCGATTTTGCAGCTAGAGGGAAAATCCGCTGCCAAATTGAAACCGCTTCCTTAGACGATGTAAATAAAGTATTTGAGCGAATGATAAATGGAAAGATAAACGGTCGAGTTGTTTTAAAGATGAATTAACAAGAGGAGTGCAAGGTTTTATTCTTGCACTCCTCATTTTTTTTCATTTAAATAATAGCGTAATTTTCGCAACGTAATCCCCAGTTCTTCTGCTGCTTTTTTTCGATTTCCAACTGTATTCTTTAAAGCTTTTTCAATAAAAGTTTGTGTTGCTTTAGCTTCAAGTATATTCATCATTTCAAACACTTTATTTAGGTCTGAGCTTTTTTGTACATATAACATTTTTAATATTTCTTCTGACCAATTGTGTAAAAATTGTTCAAAGGTGGTATGGTGATAAGCTGGAAAGGATGGATTATTTGTCCTGCTATCACGAGCGCTCACATTTCGAACTCTTTCCGGAAGATAATCCGCTGTAATCATTGTTGTTTCCTCTTCAGCAAAAGCGACGGCTCTTTTAATAACATTAACTAGCTCACGAATATTTCCTGGCCATGTATAAAAACGAAGACAATCAAGTGCTTCTTTTGTAAAAGTAAAGTTCAACTGCTCCTTTTGTAGATAAAATTCAATGAAAAGAGGAATGTCCTCAGAGCGAAGACGCAGCGGTGGGATCATTAGCTTCACTACATCAAGACGATAAAGGAGATCGTCACGAAATAAACCATTTTTGACAGCATCCTCAAGTCCAACATGGGTCGCAGCGATAATTCTGGCAAGGCTAAACTCAGTCATTTCGCCGCCAACTTTTATAAATTCGCCTGTCTCCAATATTCGTAAAAGCTTCACTTGTGTAGTCAATGAAGCTTCTCCAATCTCATCAAGAAATAAAGTGCCTTTGCCTGCAAGTTGAAAGAATCCCTTTCTCTCTTTCGTAGCACCGGTAAATGCTCCCTTTTCATGACCAAATAGTTCGCTTTCTAGCAAATTTTCTGAAATGGCACCGCAATTTATTCCGACAAAAGGATAGTTTTTACGCAAGCTTGCATGATGAATAAAGCGGGCAAGGATCTCCTTGCCTGTTCCGGTTTCTCCCTCTATAAGGATCGGGATATTTTTCTGAGCTAATTTGTGAGCTAATTTGAATACTTGTATCATTTCTTTATTGTTGCCGATAAAACAATTCAATTGTTGCGCTAATTTATCAATTTCAGCGTGATTAGAACCATTTTCATTTTGTAAAATCTGCTCCGTCAAATTTTCAATATCTTTAATATCATCAAAAGGCTTTTCAATAAAGTCATTTGCACCAAATTTAATCGCATCCACAGCTGTTTGAATGGTGGCATACCCAGTCATGACGACTACTTTACAAGCAGGCTGCACCGCCTTTAATGTTTTCAAAATCGCAAGACCATTTCGATCAGGCAGTTTCACATCAAGAAATGCCAATTGGAATTGTTTTTTTTGTATGTTTGAATCGAATTCCAAACCACTAGAACAAATAGTCATAGAGTGTCCTTTATCATTTAACAGATGAGAAAGAAATGTGCTAACTTCCTTCTCATCATCAACGATTAAAATTTCTGCCATTATTTCACTCCTTAATTGGAAGAATCAGCTTAAATGTACTACCTTGATGCTGTTTACTTATTACCTTGATCGTTCCACCATGGGCTTCGGCAATACCAAGGCTAACTGATAAACCGAGACCTGTTCCTTTTGCATCTGTTTTTGTCGTAAAAAAGGGATTAAAAATTTCAGAGATAGTTTGCTCCTCGATGCCGCAGCCATTATCTGTTACAGCAAGGATAACGTTTCCTTGTTCTTGAAAAGTTTCAAGCAAAATCTTTTTCGGATGCTCACAGCCTTCAATCGCATCCTTGGCATTTAATAATAAATTTAAAATAATCTGCCCAATTTGTTGCAAGTTTCCATCAATAAATGGAAGTTTATGATCGAGCTTCGTTTCTAATTCAATTGTTTGTTTGTGCAATTGATTGCCAATGATGCTCAATACTTGTGCAACAGCATCATTTACGGAGCACTTTTCAAAGCGATACTGCTCCTGTCGAGAGAAGGTCAGAAGATTGCGAATGATATTTTTACTTCTTTTTCCACATTCATGAATGTCTTCAAGCAGTTGCTTTAATTGAACATCTTTTAGATTTAATTTTCTATTTAAAAGTTGTGCATTCCCCATAATTGCAGTTAAGGGATTATTTAATTCATGCGCTACACCAGCAGCCATTTCCCCAATCGCCGCGAGCTTCCCAGATTGGAGCAACTGTGCTTCAATCTGTTTTTTTGCGGTAATATCTTTAATATAAATGATCGACGCATATTGAGCGCCATGTTCATCCAGAATAGGGTAGCAATAATATTCACAAATCCTTTTGGCAATAAGGAGCTCCCCGGATGAGGGGATATTTAAAATAGGCGAAAATTGAAACTGGTAGTCGCCTTGTTTGAATGGGAAATCATGAATTAAACGTCCTTCCAGCTTTTCGGAATGGGAAAATATTTGTTGTGCTGCTTTATTTGCTTGAAGAATGATGCCATTTAAATCAATGATGAAAATTGCATCAAATACGGCTTGAAAAGTTTCTTCCCACTGTTTCTTTCTTTGCAGCACCTCATTGAAGAGACGTGCGTTTTCTAAACAAACAGCAATTTGATTGGAGAGCTGTTGGAAGAACGTGAGATCAGTCTCCAATAGTTCGAGCTTTTCCTTGCTCCCTAATAGCAGAATACCAATCGTTTTATCTTTATAATTTAAAGGCAATAAAAGACAGCTTGTGAGATCGATTTTGCGCAAAGCCTGTACCTCGAACATTTCCTCGCTTTCTTCAATGTAGATAAGGCGTGCTTGACCCGTTTTTAAAACGGTCCAGTACAAGCCTTGCTGTTTTGGAATAATCATTCCTTGCACAAAAAAGTGCGAATCTGATGGATAGCAGTGTGAAAGAGTGAGGGTATTTTCGACTTTCAAGAAAAGTGATATTCGATTAATTGGAAAAATAGTTTTTAATTTTCCAAGCATTTTTTCTAGCATATCATTTATGGACATGTCGACATTAAAGCTTCTCATGATCTCATTAATAATTTCTAACTGGATGTTTTTCTTTTCAAGCTCGTGGACGGTTTCTTTTAATTCTGTGTAATAATTCCTTTTTGACGATTGAATTCCAGTTAATAATTCGATCATTCTTTCTTGTGTATTCACGGAATAATCCCCCCCTTATAATGCTTGATGAAAAAGCCTTTCTACATCTTCTTCCTTAATATCACGGGGGTTCGTAATCATGCAAGCATCGTTCAAGGCAAGACAGCTTAATTCTCTAATTATTTTTTCCTCAAGCCCCATTTCCGATAAGGATTGAGGGGCACCAATATCAAGTGATAATTGTTTTACATGCTCGATCGCTTTTTTTCCAGCTTCGTATACACTTAAACCTCCAATATGTTCACCAAGCAATTCAGCAATATCGCAAAATTTTTGGGGGGCTGCTAACAAATTAAATTCCATTACATGAGGAAGAAGGACGGCATTTACATCGCCATGCAACATCGGATATCGACCACCAACTGAATGCGACATAGCATGAACAGCCCCCAATATTGCATTGGAAAAAGCGAGCCCGGCTTGAAGGCTTGCCATGGCCATATGCTCCTTTGCTTCTTTATTTAATTTTGACGCTACTGATGGCCGTAAATATTGGGAGATAAGTCGAATAGCATTTCTTGAATATACCTCTGTTAACGCAGTTGCGGCAACGCTTACATATGATTCAATAGCATGTGTTAAAACATCCAAACCAGTTGAAGCGGTAAGATGGTCGTGTTTTGTCGAAAGGGTGAGCGGATCAATAATTGCAATATCGGGAACGAGCGATTTTGAAATAATCGTCATTTTCTTTTTCTTTTTACTGTCAACGATTACAGAAAATTGTGAAACTTCGGACCCGGATCCTGCCGTTGTCGCCGCCATAATAAGGGGAGGGAGTGGTTTTTTAATTTGATCAACCCCTTCGTACTCTGAAATTGTTCCGCCATTTGTAACTAAAATAGCAACTGCTTTTGCTACATCGATAGCACTACCGCCACCAATTCCGATAATTGCATCGCATTCATTCTCAACGTAAACATTGGCACCAAGCTCTGCTTCATAATCCTTCGGGTTAGTTGTAATTTCATTGAAACTTGTGTAGCTTAATTCCGCACTTTTACAGCTTTTTTCAACCACGTCTGCCCAGCCGGCCTCCATAACTCCTTGATCAGTTACAATTAGTACATTTTTTGCTCCGAGTCGGATACAACTTTCTCCAACCTGATGGAGGGAATTATGACCGAATATTACTTCAGGCATGACAAATTTATTGATCATCACTACACCACCAATCAATATATTAAAGTAAATATTCGCTAATAATTGGAAAAATCCTTTTCTTAACATGCATTGTCTGTTAGCTTTTCGACGAGTAAAAGAATTTTTTTCTTCTTCAGAAAACATTAATGGCAAAAAAGAACACGAACAGATTTTGTAATCTGGACGTGTTCTTTTTTATTTCTCTTTAGGCTTTTCATCGAGAATCTTTCGCAATTCCTTAATATCATCATCTGAAAGAGATTCTTCCTCAATAAATTGAACAAGCATCGATTTTACAGCTCCGCCGTATATTCTTTTTACGAATGATTCCGTTTCAGCACGTTGGCATTCATCTTGAGAATACAAAGGATAAAAAGTGTATACTTTTTGATTTCGATTGACACCTACGACGTTTTTATGAACGAGACGATCTAAAAGGGTGCGAATCGTCTTAGGCTTCCAATCAGTTGTTTGTTGCAGAGAAGCAATAACTTCGTTGGCCGTTAATGGCGATTTATTCCAAAGAATATTCATTACTTCCCATTCTGATTCTGAAATGTTGGGAATATTCTTCACCAACAATCCTCCTCCTCATCCATAAATCTTTAATATATACCTTTATCTGCTAAGATCGATAAGGCAATTTCTGCAGCTTTGCTTCCTGCTGCATTTCCATGATTTTCAATATAACTTGCGAAGAAAAAAGTATTGTCATCCGTTTCAACGTATCCAACAAACCATCCTCTAATATTTACTCCGTTTACATTTCCTGTCCCTGTTTTGCCTGAGAGAACCCGCCCAGGTTTTTCCTCCAAACGGAGAGCGTCCTTAACTGTATTGACGTTATCTTCATTAAAGGAAAAATGATTTGTATAGAAATCGTGAAGAACGTTGACTTGTTCGAGAGGAGAAATCTTTAGAGAAGATTCAAGCCAAAATGAATCAATTCCTCCAGATATATTTTCATTTCCATAACCCAGCTCTTTTAAAAAGGTTTCGATCGTTTCAAGACTATTTTCTTTATCTAACTGTTGAAAATACCAATTGACAGAATTTTTTAAGGCAGACTCTAAATCTTGATTCATATTCCATGCTGGATAGGGGTTTTCTTTTCCGTCCCATGTAAGGGTGGAAGAGTCCCGTGTAATGATATTGGATTCTAAGGCAATTAAACCACTATAAATTTTATAAGTGGAGTCTGGCGATACTCTTAATGAACTTTTATCCTCATTGTATATGCGGTACTGATCTTTATTTTGATCGTATAAAACAAAGCTTCCTTCAAAGCCTGAAAAATATTTACTTAAATCTTCATATACCGTTTTATCCTCGATGTTATAGTAGCGATTGTTTTCCTCAGCAAAAACAGAGATGAACGGTAATTGAGTTGCGATCACTATACTTATGAAGCTAAAGATGAAAAAGCTTTTCCACTTTGAGCTTTTAGATTGCGGTGAATAGGAGGCAATTTGTTCTATTCTCTTTTTCATCTGCTCCTTGGAGCCGTTTAAAAGGTTTGCCAAAGTAAATTTTCTTTTGAACATACCTTTATCGATAAAATTGATAAGCGTGTATCCATAATCATGGTGAGCATCTGATTCCAATGATTGTAGAACAGCCATATCGCAAGCAATTTCACGATCAAGACGCATCTTTTTGAATGCCAGCCACACAAGTGGATTGAACCAATAAACAATTTGAAAAGCAATGGAAAAATAATTGATTAAAATATCGTTGTTTTTATAATGGTTTAGCTCATGTAAAAAAATATGTTCCATTTCCTTCTTCGATAGCTGAAAAGAGGAAGGTAAGACAACATATGTTTGAAAAAGCCCATACATCATGGGTGAAGTAATATGAGGCGATACTACCACTTTAATATTTCTTGATATTCCCAGTCTTTTTTTACAAACTTCAAAGACTTTTATAGTCTCACGATCGGTTAACTGGACCGAATATTTTTTGATGTTTCTAATGGAAAACCATGCTTTCAATGTGACGCAGACAAAAAATAGCATTCCGCCAAGCCAGATTGTCGCAAGTAGGACATTCAGAAGGGATAAATCAGGCTGATTGACCGTAACTGAAAAATCTTCAATCCAATTGAATGTTTCACCCGTTTTATGACCTTCCTGAGCAGTTAAAGAACGTGTCTGAATTTCATTTTCGATCGTTCGAAAATGAAAATGTTCGTTAATGTTAAAGATGTGAAGAGGTATAAATGGAATCATTAAAACGATAAAAAGGATGTACCATAGATGATAATGCCATTTAGCAGAAAGATGATTTTTAAATAATTTTTTCATAACTAAAATGACGATGATCGAAAAAGATGAAGCGATAAAACCGATCATAAAATGATTTAAAAACATCCTAATATCCCTCCTTACATGTTTATTCAACATTTGATAATACTCGAATTCTACCATTCTCTTAATCAATTAGCAATTCGATGTATAAAAAATTGACATTATTTGATTACGTATGTAGTATTATACTACAAATGTAGTCAGATTACTAACGTAATCAAATAGGGAGGAAATGAACAATGAAGCTTAAAAAACGACTATATAAAGCAATGACATTATTATTTTTTTTCACTGTTACTGGATGCAGTGAGGAAGCAGCAAAAACAGAAGTACGAGTGGATTCCACAACAGAGCAATTTAAACAGCTTGAAGAAGAATTTGCAGCCCGGTTAGGTGTTTATGTAATTGATACAGAAACGAATAAGACGATTAACTATCGGGCCGATGAAAGATTTGCATATACTTCTACTTTTAAACCATTTGCAGCAGCATTTATTCTGCAAAAGTCTACTATTAGTGAACTAAAGAAATTGAAGACCTTTACGACAAATGATCTTGTTACATACTCACCGATTACAGAAAAGCATGTTCAAACGGGTATGAATTTATTAGAAATTTCAGAAGCAGCGATTCAATACAGTGACAATACAGCAGGAAACCTTTTGCTTGAGGAGCTCGGGGGACCTAAGGGGTTACAGCAGGCTTTGAGAAAAATTGGTGATCAAACAACAAGTGTCGATCGTTATGAAACGGAATTAAATGAAGCAACACCTGGTGATTCTAGGGATACTAGTACACCAAAGGCCCTTGCTAAAAACCTTCAATATGTTGGAATAGATGAATTTCTCTCCCAATCTAAGAAAGATATTTTTCAAGATTGGTTGAAGGGAAATACGACAGGGGATTCACTTATTCGGGCTGGAGTTCCCAAGGATTGGGTCGTCGGTGACAAAAGCGGTGCGGGAGGTTATGGAACTCGAAATGACATCGCGATTGTCTGGCCGCCTGAGCGAAAGCCAATCATTATGGTGATTATGTCGAGCAAAGATGAAGTGGAAGCCACTTACAATGATGAGTTAATTGCTAATACAGCGAAAGTGATCGTCGAAACATTTAAATAGAAAGAGGTTTGTCACTTGAATAAAAAGAGAAATAAACCTGTGAAGAGGATGAATATTTTGTTTTTTGTTGTTTTTGTTCTCTTCTCCATATTAATTATTCGTCTTGGCGTTGTACAAATTGTGAACGGGGAAGCGTATCTTCATGAATTAGAAAAACAAGAATCGACTATTGTTCAATATGAGGTTCCACGAGGAAAAATATACGATCGGAATCAGCGTTTAATTGTTTATAATACACCTGAACAAGCGATCACCTTCACGCCCCCAAAGCATCCACAACCAACTGAACTATTGGATTTGGCCAAGGAACTATCTGCAATGATCAAGATGAATCAAAAGGATATTGATAAAGTCCGTACTCGGGAATTGAAAGATATTTGGTTGCTAGAAAATGAAAATGGGGAACAGCTTGTAACTGCAGAAGAATGGCAAGCTTGGAAAAATGGTGACCTTACGGATAAGGAAATTTACAACAAAAAACTTGAGAGAATTACTGCAAATGATTTAAAAAGCGTTGAGGGCAATACGGCAGCTATTTATCGAAAGCTTTCAAGTGCCATCGCTTTAACACCTGCAATCATTAAAAATGAAAATGTATCTGACGAAGAGTTTGCTAGAGTAAGTGAAAATTTAGCTCGTTTACCTGGTGTAGATGTAACAACAGATTGGAAAAGAGAAAGCACCTATGGAGATACATTTTGGAATATGATAGGTGAAGTGACGACGACAGATGAGGGTCTTCCAGCAGAAAAGGCAGAACAATATAAAGCAATGGGGTTTAATCTCAATGATCGGGTTGGAAAAAGCTATTTAGAAGAGCTTTATGATCAAGTGTTACAGGGCAATAAACGTCAAATGAAGATTACATCTGCTCAAAGTGGAAAAGTGATAGATAAGGAGATCGTCGCCGAGGGAGCACCTGGTAAGGACATTGTCCTTACCATTGATATGGAATTTCAAAAACAAGTCGAGAACATTATGGAAGAGGAGCTCTTAAAGGCAATACGACAGTCCCATACAGAAACTCTTGATACAGCATTTGTTGTGGCAATGGAACCAAAAACTGGCTATATTCTTGCTATGTCTGGAAAAGTGTATGACCGAGAGTCAAAGAAGTTTTATGATTATACGCCTGGCACATTTACTTATGCCTTTGAACAAGGTTCTGTGGTAAAACCAGCAACGTTGCTTGCAGGTTATCAAACAGGTGTACGAAAAATAGGAGAAACGATCTTGGATGAAGTTTTGCATATTAAAGGTTCTGGTACTTTTTCGTCCTATACGGTAATGAATCGAGTTAATGATTTAAAAGCGCTAGAACGTTCCTCGAATGTGTATATGTGGCTGACAGCAATCGAAATGATGAATGGCAAGTATGTCAAAAATGGACCGTTAACATTTGATCCTGAAAAAATTGAGATGATCCGCTTTTACTTTAATCAATTTGGCTTAGGTGTTCCTACTGGAATCGGCTTTTCAAATGAAACTGCTGGAATTAAAGGCACGAATCAAAGTACTTTTTTTCAAATTGCGATTGGACAGTTAGACACTTATACACCAATGCAAATAGCCCAATATATTTCAACCATAGCAAATGGTGGTTATCGGATGAAGCCGTTACTTGTTCAAGAAATAAGAGAACAACAAATAGAAAACGAAACTTTAGGAAATGTTGTTGAAAAAATTCATCCAGTTGTCTTAAACCGGATTGAAATGGAGGATAAATACATCGAACGGGTGCAGCAGGGACTTTGGCAGGTAACTCATGGAACACAAGGAACCGCTAGAAAATTTTTTCTCAACGAGCCATATAATGCTGCAGGAAAAACAGGAACAGCGGAATCGTTCAAAAATGGTGTGAAAACATGGAATCAATCTTTTGTCGGATATGCCCCATTTGATCAGCCAGAAATTGCGCTCGCCGTCATCGTTCCGCACGCATACAAAGATGGTTATGCTGCCCCACACAGTACGGCTAACACGATTAGTCAAAGAATCTTCAGGGTGTTTTTTAATGAATAATACAATCGCAGTTATAAGCAGGAGTTGAAAAAGATGAAACGAATTACTTTATGGATGCTCACTTTCTTCCTCATGTTCATGGCCGGTGGCTGTTCAAAAAAGTTAAGTCCTGAGGACAGCTTTTCCATGTATCTTGAAAGCTGGGAAGAAATGAATTTTGCTGAAATGTATCAGCATTTATCCGGGAATGCGAAAGAAAGAATGTCAGAACAACAATTTGTGGAAAGGTATGAGAAGATCTATAACGGAATTGAAGTGAAACAATTAAAGATTACTGGGCGTTATACGGACACGGAAGAAACGAAAGGAGGGGCAATAACATTGAAATATACGGTCCGTATGACCACAAATGCTGGGCCGATTGAATTTGATCACCAAGCCCAGTTGGTAAAAGAAAAAAGTAATGAAAAACAACAGTGGTTTGTTAATTGGGAGCCCTCTCTTATTTTTCCACCGATGGAGGAGGGGGATACAGTAGGAGTGAGGACGCTTAAGGCGACAAGAGGAGAGATTTATGATCGACACGGCAGTGGTCTTGCGATCAATGCACCAGCTTATGTAGTGGGAATAGTGCCAGAAAAGCTTTCAGATCAAGAAGAGACTTCGATTGAAGCATTGGCTGACCTGTTAGCAATAACACCTGACGAGATAAAACAAAAATTAAGCGCTGACTGGGTTAAGCCAGAATTGTTTGTTCCGATAGTAACGCTTCCTTACGGTCAAAAGGATATCGAGCCTTTTTTAAAAATACCAGGTGTGATGATCCAAGAAGAAACGGTTCGAACGTATCCTTTTGGTCCTGCCACCGCTCATTTAATTGGCTATGTTCGAGAAATCAGCGCGGAACAACTACAAGAGTTAGAGAAGCAAGGCTATTCCGCTGGTGATATTATTGGTAACACAGGATTAGAGAGCATTTATGAAAATAAATTAAGAGGAAAGAATGGAGTCCATATCTATATCCGTGATAAGGATGGCAACCTAAAAGAAACATTGGCGCAAACAGATGCTGTTGATGGAGAAACTCTTCAGCTTGCACTTGACGCGAACTTACAGTATGAAATTTATCAACAACTCGAGGGAGATGCGGGAACATCTGTCGCGGTTGCTCCAAAAACGGGTGCTCTTCTTGCGTTAGTGAGCACTCCAGCATTTGATCCAAACGCATTTGTCCGTGGCTTATCAACAAAACAGTGGGAAGAATGGAATCAAAATCCAAAAAATCCGTTCTTTAATCGTTTTCTTAACCGAAGCGCCCCCGGTTCTGTTTTCAAAACAATTACTGCAGCCGCTGGCTTAAAGTTAGGAACGATAGAGCCAAATGAAAGAAAGCAAATTAACGGTCTTCGTTGGTCGAAGGATGAGTCTTGGGGTGGATATTACGTGACCCGAGTGAAAAATAAGTCTACAGTTAATTTAAGAGATGCTATTGTCTATTCAGACAATATTTATTTTGCTCAAGAAGCAATTGAATTGGGAATTGAAAGATTTGTTAATGCGATAACAGAATTCGGCTTTAATGAGGAGCTGAATTTGCCATTCACCATGGCTCCTTCTCAACTATCCAATGCTGGGATCAATACAGAAGTTCAATTAGCCGATTCCGCCTATGGTCAAGGGGAAATTTTGATGAGCCCTATTCATTTAGCGATGACATACACACCCTTCCTCAATGATGGAGATATGCTTTATCCACTCTTATTAAAAGAGGAAGAACGAAAGATATGGAAAAACAACCTTATTGACCATGAAACAGTTGAACGGATTGATTCATATCTCCTTGATGTTGTGAAAGACCCTAATGGCACTGGTCATGGTGTCTATATTCCTACAAGAACAATTGCCGGAAAGTCCGGTACAGCCGAAATCAAAGCCAGCAAAAGCGACACACAAGGTACTGAAAACGGCTGGTTTGTTGCCTATGATCATGACAAACAAGATCTTTTGATTGCGATGATGATTGAAGATGTGAAACAACGAGGGGGGAGCAGTTACGTTGGTAAAAAAGTAAAACCTATTTTTCAATTGCTTCCATAATGACGGTAGTGAACAATTTGATTAGAAGAGATGTAAAGGAACGAATGGTAACGATTTTTGGCAGCTATATAATGAGGAGGTGAGCGATTGAAAAGGAGGAGGTTAAAAACAGGTGACGGCCTTGATGATGAAGGGTTTATCGTTAGTGACGTTAACTTGAAATTAATTGATGACGTCTATATGCCTTTTATTAGAGAGTCGGTAGAAAAACTTAAAAACAGTTTTTCAAGAAATTTGCACAGTGTATATGTTTATGGCAGTGTTGCAAGAGGAGATGCTATCCAATGTAAGTCAGACTTGGATCTTCTTGCGGTTTATCAGGAACAACTGAGTTCTGATCAGTCGAGCCATTTAAAACTTCTTGCTGAACAATTGTCATACAAAGCTAATTTACTGTTTCGTGAAGTCGGCATTGCTGTCGGATATTACGATTATATAATGGATCCGGCAAATTATTATGAGCAGGCATTTCTTAAAGAATTATGTGTTTGTCTATACGGAGAAGATTTAAGACCGCGATTTGGTCCTTATAAACTAACACCGGAAATAGCGATAAGCTTCAATGGAGATATTTGCGATGTTTTGCAACGGACTATGAGAAGAATAAGTATAGCTTCAGATGAAGAATTTAAAAGCATCACACAAGGATTTGCCCGTAAACTCATCCGTACGTATTATTCAACGGTCATGGCACGTTCGCAAATATGGTCAACAAGACTAAATGAGCAATCAGAAGTGTTTATCCACCATTTTCCTATGAAAGAAGCAAATGTGAGAACGATTCTAAATTGGGCTGCGGGTGCTTCGATAGATCGAAACATCTGCATAAAATTATTTAGCGAAGAAGGTCAGTGGCTTTGTGAGAATTTCTTTAATGAAGCCAATAAAACGAATGATACGGATTAGTACTATAATAAATAAAAAAGAGTAGAATTTGACGTTGCTCAAATTCTACTCTTTTTGCATCAAAAAATCATTGAAAAAAATACGTGATTATGATAAATTTATATAGATACTCATTGTATAATTTAAAAGTAACAATACTACCCTAACTTAATTATACAACGCAGGCGATTTATTCGTCAACCCTTTTAAAAACTTTTTTAGGAGTGTTTTTTATGAATTCTAATTTCGAGGCGGAGCAACAACGATTAACCAACGTAATGAAAATCATCTCAGAGGAGATAAACAGATTGGAAGATGAAACGTCACGCCGGAAAAATGAAGTCATACAAATTCGTAAACACTTCTGGGATGAAGTGAAAGTAAATACGGATACCTTTGATGACTATCTTGAAACGATCATTGGTTTGAGACAAGAGGTGCAAGCGTTATCCGTTAGTCAGGGCACACACAGACATGCATCAAAGCGTCTCTCGACATTGCAACGTATGCAGGACGTACCTTATTTTGGACGGATCGATTTTTTGGAAGAAGATACTTCAGTACCAGAACAAATTTATATCGGAATTTCTACTCTTCGGGATGCTAGCGGAGAAAACTTTCTCATCTATGATTGGAGAGCTCCGGTGTCAAGTGTTTATTATGATTATCAACCCGGTCCAGCTAAGTACACGACTCCAGGTGGGATAGTTCAAGGAAAACTAGAAAAAAAGTGGCAATATCTTATTCGTGATGGTCTTCTTCACTCAATGTTTGACACAAGCATTACGATTGGAGACGAGATATTACAGGAAGTACTTGGTAAAGAAAGCAATAAAAAAATGCACAATATCGTTGCAACGATTCAACAGGATCAAAACAAAATTATCCGTTACGATAAGGGAAGACTTCTTATTGTACATGGAGCTGCAGGGAGTGGGAAGACATCGGCAGCTATGCAAAGAATTGCCTATTTGCTTTATAAATATCGCGGTCATCTTCTTGCCGATCAAATTATTCTTTTTTCTCCCAATAAAATGTTTAATAGCTATGTTTCCAATGTGCTTCCTGAACTCGGCGAAGAAAATATGCAGCAAGTAACGTTTCAGGAATATTTACAGTACCGCTTAAAGAAAGAATCGCAACTCGAAACCCCTTTTGATCAATTGGAATATGTTTTGACACAAAAGAATTCTTCATTTTACAGTTTAAGAATCGCGAATATTCAATTCAAAGCTACTACTACTTTTTTCAAAGCATTACATCGATACCAACAGTCATTAGCATTTTCTGGTATGCAGTTCAATGATCTGCTCTTTAGAGGAAAGTCAATCATCACTTCATCCCAAATCGCCGAACAATTTTATAACCATAATGGCTCACTGCGATTTCATCAACGACTTGAAAAGGTCAAGGACTGGCTCATAATGGAGCTTAAAAAAATTGAAAAAAAAGAACGGGATAAATTGTGGGTAGAGGAGGAAATAGAATTACTAAGTAATGATGCATACCATCGCGCACATCGAATTTTAGCAGAAAAACGAGGCTTTACACGGGAAAGATTAGCTGAGTATGAAATGGAACCGAAAGCACTTGCCCGTTTAATCGTTCACCAGAAATTAAAACCGTTACGAAAACAAGTAAAGACTTTGCGCTTTATTCATTTCAAAGAGTTATATAAACAATTTTTTACTGATTCGGAAAAGGTGAAAAAGTGGATTGGCGAAGAAATGCCGGCAAATTGGGCTGACATTTCCCAATTGACAGTAAACATGCTGGAGCAAGATAGGCTCTATTACGAAGATGCAACCCCATATTTATTATTAAAGGAGCTGATTCAAGGTTTTCAGAGTAACAGCACGATTAAACATATCGTTGTTGATGAGGCACAAGATTATTCCCCATTTCAGTTTGAATTTTTAAAACATCTATTCCCGAATGCTAAAATGACCGTCCTCGGTGATTTTAACCAAGCAATCTTTGCTCACGCACGGGAGATGATCGACTTTACACAACTGACGAATCTTTACGGTCAAGATGAAACAAAAATATTTAATATAAGTAGGAGTTACCGTTCAACAAAACCGATTATTGAATTTACACGATCACTTCTTTCAAATGGTGACCAAATTATTCCCTTTGATCGCGAGGGCGAGATACCTGTATTAAAACAAGTATCAAACCATAATGAGCTTCATCGTTCTATTGCTGACAAAATTAGCGATTTGCGTAATCGTAATTTTAATAGCATTGCCATCATATGTAAATCTGCCGCGGAAAGTAGACATGCCTATGAAGGGCTATCCATGATCGAAGATATGAAACTTTTGAAAAGCAATTCTCTCGAATATGAGGGAGGCATCGTTGTCATCCCAACGTATTTGTCAAAAGGAATTGAATTTGATGCTGTTATTATTTATGATGCTTCAGAGGAAGTATACGGCGACGAAAGTCTGAGCCGTACTTTTTACACGGCTTGCACAAGAGCTATGCATAAATTAATTGTATACAGCGTGGGACAACCTTGCCGTTTGTTGCAAAAAGCACGGGAAGAAAAACTCATAAGAGAAATGGATTGAACCAAAAAGAAGGAGTGAGCATGAACATAAACCTACTTATTTTCGTCTCATCTTTAAATAATAATCATAAAAATGAAGTATTGCAAAAAAGCTACCAATCAGATTTTCGTCCGATGATCGGGGATATCGTTGATGTTCCAGGCTTTCATCCGCAATATCATAATGGGTACGAAGTCGTTAAGGTCACTATTAATTATCACATAAATATGTGTCGCTACGGTCGCTCGCTATAGAATTAGAGGAGATAGAATGGGAAACGTACATTGAGAGGCTTATAGCGAATGGATGGCAAGTGATTTCAAAAGAGAAATGGAAATCATTTCAGTAATTCAATAAACAGATAACTTACATCCATGAAAATCAAGTATTACAAAAATGTTTTTAACAAAGTATAATCGGATATGGGAGTTGAGACAAATGAATAAAAATGACATCGCTAATATCCGAAAGCAATTTAAACTAAAGAACAACTATATGCAAATACAAGAAATTTTCAACGTTTATGTGAAAAAGGAGACAGGAGAAATATATACTCATATTAGTCAACCCTTTGAGATACTTGAAAAAGAAGCACAGGAGTTATTTTTGGCAAACTTCAAAAAAGTTCTAACTGGCCAACTTGATTCTAAGCTGTTTGAATTAAAATTTCAGCATGATTCGCTCGGCGGTACACAAAAAATTCTCCTTGAAGGATTACAATCAAGTTTATCGGAAGATTGGCAACAGCAAATGCTTCAAATCGTAGAAAAAATGTTTGCTGTGAAAGTATATGAATTTGATACGGTAGTTACCTTTATCCGCGGGGAGTATCAAAAACCAACCAAAAAACGTGATCAAGACACAGAAACAGGTGGGGATGACGAAGTATATTCCAGTTCTTTCATTTTTTGCAGTTTTAACAAGGCTGATCAACCGAAAAAGGCGTTAACATTTGACTATATTGAAAGAGAATTTAAGCCCAATACAAATCTTGATCCAATCATTAATTTAACAGCACCTTTGGCTGGTTTTATGTTCCCTGTTTTTCATGAAAACGCCGCAGATGTAAATCGAATTCTTTATAGTGCAGGAAAAGCGAATGAACCAGATTATCGGTTCATTGCAGAAGTGCTGAATTGCGAGGACATTATCACTGCTGAAGAAGATAAAGCTAGCTTTGAAATCATTATTCAAAAAGTCATTGGTGATGAAGTGGACACGGGGACGATTTCCAATGTATACGAAGAAATTGCCCGAGTTGTGCAAGAAAACGAGGATAACGAAGAAAACGAAGAGCCCAAGCTCGACTATAAAGATATTGAACGAATTTTGACTGTTAGTGGTGTGGAAGATGTTGATGCAGAAAAAGTAGAATTTGCCTTTAAGGATGTAATAGAGGACGAAAAACACGAATTTAAAGCAACAAATCTCGTTCCGAAAAAAATCAGGATTAGCACGCATGTAGCTGATTTAGCCATTAATCCGAAAGAAATGAAGAAAGTAAAATACATTATGTTTGAAGGAAAAAAATGCTTATTGCTCGAAATCGAAGAAGATATTCACCTAGAAGGATTTAAACTAGAAACGATCACATTATGATTAAAAAATAAACTAAACCCAGCGCCTATTGTTTTTTGCAAAAGATAAACAATGGGCCTTTTTTTGAGTAAATGTAGAAATCTAGCTCTATACAAAACTTCCCCCACTCATATTAATGTTGTGTTACTGAAAATTGAGGATGAACAAATCGGAGGAAATGATAAATTACTTAATAGCAACCCGATTCAAAGTGGTAAAATAAAAGAAAAACAGAGGTTTTATATGGATATTTTTAAAGCGCGAAAGGTGAGCAAGGAAATTGCTGGGGTTAAAGTTCTGCAAGATATTTCCTTATGCGTCAGTCAAGGTGAGACAATCGCAATTAAAGGTACTAACGGTTCTGGCAAGAGCAGTTTGATAAAGCTAATAGGCGGAATCTACGAGCCCTCTTACGGAAATATCGAACGGGCGGAGATGAATATCGGTTATGTACCGGAGCACTTCCCTGAGAATATTCGTTTTAGTATAAATGATTATTTACATTTGATCGCAAAAATAAGCGGGAAACTTGAACAGAAGATTAACAAGAAGATAGAGTCCTATGTAGACGTTTTTGCTATTGGAGAATTTCTCCAAACACCATTAAGAAAATGCTCGAAAGGAACAAAACAGAAAGTTGGAATTATCCAAGCGTTGCTAAAGGAACCTGACTTGATATTATTAGACGAGCCACTGACTGGGTTGGATCAAACAACTCAATCTAAAGTCATCAAGCTATTGCAGGCTTTTGCAAATAATACAACCATTATCTTAACGACACATGAACAAGTTCTTATAAGCGAACTTGCTCCAAGAATAATTGAGGTTGACAAAGGAAAAATCATTTCCGATTCTTTCGTGGAAATAAAGGAGAAATTAAACATTATCAAAGCAAAAGTTCCACAGAATAGCATTTTACAAGAGTTGACATTTATTGACCAAAAGCTTATAGAAGAAAATACTGTTGAGGTCAAAGTTCCGTTTACTGAATCTGATAAGGTGTTAAAAATTCTTCTTGAACAAGGTTGTTCAATTATAGAATTGAAAGAAATGAGGTAGGGTAGTGAGCTCATTTGTGCATTATCAAATTAAAAGTTATATTCAATCATTAAAGTTTATTCCTCCTGCCTCTCTATTTTTGTTATGGATATTTATTCTCTACACTTATGACAATGCCCCCATCCTTAGCAGCTATGGGGCTTCATCGATTGCGATATATTTAACAATCACATGGATTTCAATGACAGTTTTTTCATTGGAAGAAGAACAAGAGAAATATATTTTGTTTTTTCAACTTGGGAGGAAGGAAAAATATTTAATAGGAAAATGGCTATCCATCATAGTGATTAGTCTTCCACTTCATGCGTTTGCAATTTTCTACCCAATCATGACAGACAGCTTTAAGGGAAGTCTCTCGCTCCCATTAATTCTAATCTCTGTCAGCAGCCATGTGATTTTTTCGTTTTTTGGTATTTTAATAGGAACCCTCTTTTCAGCAACAAAATGGGGGACGAAAAAGTATTCGTGGTTATCTGCTGTGCTCGTAATCGTTCTCTCTATTTCTGCTAAATCGTTGGCGGAATTAGCATCAATTGCAAATTGGTTCTTATGGATATTTCCACCGGTTTTTACCGTAATCAAGCATATGGAGGAGGGGGATGAAATTTTATTTTTAGAATCTTTGTTCACCGATTCTATCTTCGTCCTCCTTTACCTCATTATCAGTTTTGCTTTACTTATTATACTTTTTAAAAGAAAAGAAAGCTGAACCAGAGAAAATACGATTATTTCTTTTACTTGATAAACGGCTATACTTCGTTCTCTTTTCACTCATATTGTATTATGACAGTCTTAATTGTATACAAGGAGGTGAAGAGGGTGGTAAGATTTCCGCGTTTTTGTTTGTTCCCTCGTTATAATTGGTGCGGACCGGGATGCAGTGGTCCAGGAGCCCCTATCAACGCTGTCGATGCAGCGTGCCAACAGCATGACTTCTGCTATCAACGGACAAGGGATCGCTGCCGTTGTGACCATGAGTTTATTGAACGACTCAAACCATTGCAAAACCGTTACACAGAGGAAGGAAGACATGCAAGAATTCTGTCTCACCATATGAAAATCGTTCGAGGAGTTAATTGTCTTTTTAAATAGTAGTGCGTAATAACTCTGTCCTTTTAAGAGAAGTTCTATCTTAGCAAAAATAGCCCATATAAAAATTCGCCAGCAGAAGAGACGCACAACAAAGAAATATAGGAAGAATAAAAAGCATATGAGTTCCAAAGTGCAGGCCTTTCGCTTTGAAACAAAGCAAAAGGCCCGTGCAGTTTATGTCCACCACATATTAGAAGTAGCTTCTTTAAATATTAACGGCTTTAACGTATTCACTGCTTTTGATAATCCTTCATCAATCGACATAAGGCCATCTTCATGTTCGATACTGACGACATAGTCATAATCGTAAAGGCGGAGGACGCTCAGCATGTCAGCCCAAACTTTAGCGTCGTGCCCGTAGCCAACCGTACGAAAATACCAAGAACGATTTTTCATATCGGCATAGGAGGTCATATCCGTAATCCCGTTCCGGTTTAAAACAGGCTGATCGATGATTGTATCTTTAGCATGAAAGTGATATATTGCTTGTTCGCGACCTAATATTTTAATTGCCTCAACTGGATCAATTCCCTGCCACCACATATGGCTAGGATCAAGATTTGCTCCAATTGCTGCCCCACATTCTTTTCTTAATCGAAGAAGAGTGGCAGGAGTATGGACAGAAAATCCGCCATGCAATTCAAGTCCAATTTTTACTTGATGTTGTTCAGCAAAACGGGCTTTATCCTTCCAATAAGGGATTATTTTTTCTTCCCATTGCCATTTCAAAATCTCTTGGAAATCATTTGGCCAAGGAGCAACTGGCCAATTGGGGAATTTTGCGTTTTCGTGATCGCCAGGACAACCGGAAAAAGTATTGACAACCGGAATATTCAAGCGGTTTGCTAACTTGATTGTTTTTGTTAATAACTCATCTGCTTCGTCACGTATCTTTTTTTGTGGGTGAAGTGGATTGGAATGGCAGCTTAAAGCGCTTACAATTAAGCCGCGACTTAATATTTTATCGACAAATTCCTTTTGTTTTTCCTTATCATTTAACAACTCATCGATGTCACAATGAGCGTTCCCAGGGTAGCCACCCGTTCCAATTTCGATTGCTTCAATCCCCATTGCAGCTACATGATCTAACATTTCCTCCAAGCCTTTATCCGAATACAATACAGAAAAAACACCTAATCTCATAAAAATCAAACCTCCTTATAACTTTTGTAATCCGTTACATTTGATTATAACAAAAAAATAATTGAAATAATCATTAAAACTCTAAATATATTAACTTTTTTTGATGATTGACAAAGCAAGAAATTAATTTTACAATTTATTTTGTAATCGATTACATTACTATGAGTTTGAAAGCAGGATGTTTGATGGCGAATATACAGGAAGTAGCGCAAAAAGCTGGGGTTTCAGTTGCTACCGTTTCAAGAGTGCTAAATAACAATTCAACTGTAAGTCCAAGCACTAGATTAAAAGTTGAAAATGCAATAAAAGAATTAAATTATGAACCGAGTATGCTCGGGAGAAACTTGCGAAATTCGGAGAGCCGTCTTCTACTAGTGTTGATTCCAAGCATTTCAAATCCCTTTTATACGGAAATTATTAATGGTATTCAAAATACCGCAATTGCCCATCACTACAATATTCTTCTATGTGAAACTAATTCGAATCCAGAGCGCGAAGATATCTATTTTAATATGGTAAAAAACAAATTGGCAGATGGTGTCATTTCCATGGACCCTACAGTCAATATGCAAAAATTGATTGAGCTTGCTGAAAACCATTCTATTATTTTATGTAGTGAGTATGATGAAAGCAATGTAATTCCGTATGTAAGTATTGACAATGAATTGGCCGCTTATCACGCAGTTAAGCATTTGATTAAAATAGGCAATGAAAAAATCGCACTTATCAATTCAGACGAAAAGTTTCTTTATGCGAGACAGAGAAGAAGTGGCTACGAAAGGGCTTTGGCTGAATTCAATCTACCGCTGCGCAAGGAATGGATCTATAATACAACCCAGCTTGATTTCCAAGACGGAGTGCAAGCGATGAGAATGCTTCTGAAATTAAAAGAAAAGCCATCTGCAATCTTTGCAGTATCAGATACTTTGGCAATAGGTGCTTTAAAGGAAATGAACGCATCAGGGTTAAAAGCTCCAGATGATATTGCTGTCGTCGGCTTTGATAATATTAGTTTCTCCAATATGACAAATCCAACTTTGACTACGGTTGCTCAACCAATGTACAAAATGGGTTGTACTGCTGCGACCATGTTAATTAATAGTATTCATGAAAATAAAGTGGAAAGCATTTTGTTAGATCATGAATTGATCATTCGTGAATCGACAATGGGTTAAGGAGGTTACAAAGAATGGGGATTTCAGTAGGGATTATTGGCTGCGGCTCCATCACGAAGCATCGCCATGCACCAGAGTATAAAGCAAATCCTTATGTTGATCGTTTAGTTTTCTTTGATCATAATCAGGAGCGTGCAATGGCGTTAGCCGAAAAATTTGCTGGCCATGCGGTTCAGTCTGTAGAGGAGCTTTATCAAGATCGGACGATTGCAGCAATCAGTGTTTGCTCAACCAATGATGTACACCATATTCATTCGATTCAAGCATTATTACACGATAAGCACGTTTTATGTGAAAAACCGCTGGCAATCAGCATAAAACATGCTGAAGAAATACTCGAAGCACAAAAGAAGTCAGGAAAAAAATTAATGGTTGCTCATAACCAACGCTTTACTGAGGCTCATAAAAAGGCAAAAGAATTAATTGACAGCAAGCAACTGGGTGAAGTCTTAACTTTTACAACTACTTTTGGTCACCAAGGTCCTGAATCATGGGGTGTTAATAAAAGTAATTCTACCTGGTTCTTTAAGAAAGCTCGTTCTTATTCGGGCGTTGCAGGCGATTTAGGGATCCATAAAATCGATTTAATTCATTATCTATTGAACGATGAGATCGCTGAAGTCCATGCTTTCCATAGCGCATTAGATAAAGTAGACGAAAATGGGGAGCCAATAGAAGTATGCGACAACGTTGTCTGTGCGCTAAAAACAAAAAAAGGACGTCTGGGAACCGCTTCCTTCTCTTGGACATATTATGGTGCCGAAGATAATTCTACAGCGATTTATTGTCAAAAAGGGATCATAAAAATCTATCATGATCCGAAAGCACCGTTAATTATTGAAAAAAAAGATGGAGAAGTGTGCAAATATCAATTTGATTCCATTCAGACGAATGACAATCAAACTAACAGTGGGGTTATTAATGCCTTTGTTGATGCAATTGTTCATGATAAAGAACCAGAAGTTACAGGAGAAGACGCAATAGCTACTTTAAGGGTCATTGAAAAAATACTAACATAAAGTAAAAAGATCAGTCTTTTTTAAATGGAATTGACGAAGTCAGAATTTTCTTTTACTATAGATGTAACGGATTACATAATCAGCGATTTTACTTCTCTATAAAATTAGTAAAAGAACTGAAATATCGGAAATGTCGAATAATGAAATCAATTACATCAATTAAAGGAGGTACGCATGATAGATCAATTGGCTATTAATTCAAATACGTACCACGGCTTTTCATTGGAGGATGCGGTTAAAGGGGCTGCTAAAGCTGGATTTAAGCAAATTGAGCTTGCAGCAGTAAAAGATCATACGGCTCATGTTTTACCAGAAATGTCGGAAAAAGAATTACTTGCAATAAAGAAACTGCTACATCAATATGAAATGCGCTGTGTTGGGATAGGAGCTCATAGCAATGTGATGACGGAAGCTGGCATCATTAATGTGCTCAAAAATGTCGAATTAGCAAATTTTTTTGAGTGCAAATATATCATTACTGCCACCGGAGACCCCCATCACGATTCAGATGTCATAGAAGATGAACAAATATTAATTCGTAATCTACTGCCAGTTATTGAGATGTGCGAAAGATTGAACAAGGTTCTCGTGATCGAAACACATGGAAATAATTACGCCACTGGAACTGCTTTAAATAGGCTTGTTCAATTGCTTTCTAGGCGAATAAAAATCAACTATGACACAGCAAATGTGCTCTTTTATGGAAATATTGAGCCGTACGATGATTTACAGGCATCAGTAGCGGAGGTTGAATTTATTCATCTGAAGGATAAACTCGGCGCTAATCAAGAATGGAATTTCCCTGCTATTGGAGATGGAAATATTAATTTCCTAAGAATTTTCCAGATACTTGAACGCGCAAATTATAAGGGACCGATCAGTGTGGAAATCGAATTTACCCCTGAAGGGCCGAGTGGCCTTGAAGTGGTGAACGATAGCGTTCAACGTTCCTTCCACTATCTTTCTACCATTCTAAGTAAACTGGGAGGAGTAAGATGAAGAACATCGGATTAGTAGGCTGGGGCTTTATTGGTAAAACTCATTTTGACGCTTATCAACAAATTGAAAGCGCTAACGTTGCTGCCGTCTTTAGCAAGAGCGATGAACAAAAAATAGATGGACCTAACTGGAAAAAGGTTCGATTGGTGAAAACGTACGAAGCTCTTTTGAACGATCCGCAAATTAACATTATTGATATTTGTTTACCGACATTTTTACATGAAGAATTTATCATTAAAGCAGCAGAAGCAAAAAAAGATATTATTTGTGAAAAACCTTTGTCATTAACAGTTGAATCGGTTGAAAGGATCATAGAGGCAGTTCAACGAAATAAAGTGAAATTGTTTGTCGCCCATGTGCTTCGATTTTGGCCCGAATACAAAGCAATTAAATCGTATTATGATACGGGCAAACTGAACCATGTTGAATTCATTCATGCGGGAAGATTAGGGCAAGTACCAAAATGGAACCATTGGTTTAAATATCCTGAAAAAAGCGGTGGAGCCCTCTATGATTTGCATATTCATGATATAGATTTTATTTGCCATCTTCTTGGTGAAATCAAAACTGTATATGCCGTCGGCTCGAAAAATGAAAATGGGGCATGGGATCATATTATGACCACTCTCATTTTGAAAAATGGCACGAAGGCATTTGTTGAAGCATCACATCGTATGCCGACAGCTTATCCGTTTTCAATGTTTTTTCGAATTCAAGGAGAAGATGCTGCGATTGATTTTCGCTTATCGGCTGGTAACAATATCGAGAGAATCACCCAAAGTTCTGTCCACTACTACAAGAGTAATGAAAAATCTTCTATAGATATTCCTCAAGAGAATGCATTTCAAAATGAACTTTCTTACTTTATCAACTGTGTTGAAAACAATGAAGAGAATAATATTATCCCATTAAACGATGTACTTGCAACAATGAAAATGATGGAGGCCATTCAAACATCTCTGGAAAGTGAACAAATAGTGCAATTATCCTCAGTTGAATGAAAGCGCTTTAACAAATGGAATCTTTTTCATAACGATAGTTAAATTGTTATGAAATCGACTCAGGTAGATTACTAATAAATTTAGGGGGTTAATTTTTATGAAGAAGGCGTTAAAGGTATTTTCATTATTTGTGCTAATATTGGTGCCCGTTTTAGCCGCATGCAATAATACGACAACCAGTAGTAATCCTGGAGATGATGGAGGGGATGATAGCAGTAAAAACAAGTACAAAATTGGTATTCTTGCGCCTGCCGTTACCCATGGCTGGGTTGCTGCCGTAGCTTATCATGCTGAAGCAAGAGCAAAGGAATTGTCTGATGATATCGAGTATCAAATTCAAACGAGTTCGAACGCTGAAGAAATGACGTCACAGCTTGATGATCTCATGACATGGGGAGCAGAAGCGATTGTTGCTTTTCCGCAATGGGAAGGGATGGAAGTTCCGATTCAAAGGGCAGTTGATGCTGGGATTGAAGTAATTAATTTTGATATTGCTATAAATGTAGATGGGGTATATCGTGTTGCTGGTGACAATGAAGATATGGGAATTCAAGGAGCAAACTATATTGTCGACAAAATTGGAACTGAAGGAAATGTGGTTATTTTAGAAGTTCCATCTTCTGGTTCCGTCTCAGAATTGAGAAAGAAAGGCTTTGTTGAAACGATCGAAAGCCTTGCTCCGGATATGAATTTATTAACCTATGCTACCCAATTTACAAGGGAGGATGGATTGAAGGATTTCGCCGATATTTTAACAAGTAATAGCCAAATTGATGCTGTTTATTCGATGGATGATGAGACGTCGATTGGTGTTTTGCAAGCTATTAGAGAAGCAGGTCGCACAGACATTCAAGTGGTTACTGGTGGCGGCGGTATGCAGGAATACTTCAAGCTGATGCCTGAAAATGAAGATATTTGGATTCAGTCTGCCCTTTATAGTCCTGCGATGGTAAAGGATGCTGTCGATATTGCGGTGAAAGTATTAAATGGAGAGTCGGTAGAAGAAGAGACGATCATCCCGACAACGATTGTTGATCGAGATAATTATGAACAATTTTTAGACGAAGGTTCACCTTATTAAGTTAGATGAGAGAGGGATAGCAGTGCCTGAACCCTCTCTTTTAATACATAAACCATGTGTGGAAGTGATACTATGCGGATTGAAATGAATCATATTAATAAGGCTTTTGGTCGCAACGAAGTCCTCAGAGACGTTTCTTTTTCCATAAAAGGTGGGGAAATCTGTGCTTTACTGGGGGAAAATGGAGCTGGTAAATCAACACTAATGAATATTCTCGGCGGTGTCCTCAAACAAGATTCTGGTTCAATTGTTATCAATTATCACGAAGTAAACTTTCAATCTCCCGCAGATTCGCAAAAACAGGGGATCGCATTTATCCATCAGGAACTTAACCTGATTAATGACTTGCCAATCTATGAAAATATGTTTCTTGGGAGAGAGCTTAAGACAAAAAGTGGCGCTCTTGATCTGGAAAAGATGCAAAAAGAAACAGCAAGAATGTTTCAGAAAATGAAGCTCGAATTAAACCCGACGACGATGGTCCATGACTTAGATGCTTCCTACAAACAGATCGTGGAAATATGCAAAGCGATGATGGCGAATGCCTCGATCATTATCATGGATGAACCAACTACATCTTTAACTGAACAAGAAATAGAACGTGTTTTTACCATGATGAGAACGATGAAAGAGCATGAAGTTGGGATCATTTTTATTTCTCATAAATTGAATGAAGTGATGGAGATTTGCGATCGTTTTGTCGTTCTGCGTGATGGCAATTTGGTAACGGACGGCAATATTTCCGATGTGTCGACCCATGATCTTGCACGATATATGGTCGGCTACGATGTCAGAACCGAGTCATTGAGACGAGAGAAAAAGTTAGGGGAAGAAGTGTTGCGAGTAGAAGGGTTAACCTCTGAGCCATTTTTTAAAGATATTGATTTTTCGATACATGCTGGAGAAATCGTAGGCTTTACAGGTTTACTTGGTGATGGGCGAAGCGAACTCTTTCAAACGATTTTCGGAGCTGAAGGAATTCCAGAAGGAAAACTATGTTTAAATGGTGATAAAGTAACAATTAGAAGCACGACTCAGGCTATTGAAAAAGGGATCGCGTATCTTCCTCGAAATCGCAAAGAAAATGCCATTATTAAGGATATGAATATTATTGAAAACGCCTCTATTGTTACATGGCCAATATTCGCAAACAGAGGGATTATTTATGCAGAAAAGCACAAAGAAGTTTTCGAGAGTCATCGGAGAACACTTCGGATCAAAATGGGCGAACTAACAGATAGTATTAACAGCCTTTCAGGTGGGAATCAGCAAAAGGTGGTATTAGCGAAATGGCTGGCTGCAAATCCACAGCTCCTCATTTTGGATAATCCTACACAAGGGGTCGATGTAGGTGCGAAAGAGGATATTTATGATATCATCTTGAAGCTTGCAGACGAAAAGATTGCCATCGTCGTATTGTCAAGTGAAGCCCATGAAATTATCCGAGTCTGTGATCGTGCCTTAGTCATGTATCACGGGGTGATCCAAGGAGAGTTATCGGGTCAGGACATGACTGAACATCAAATTATGACTCTAGCTACCGGTGGGAAATTACTAGAAGAAGAGGAGGGCCATTTCAATGAGCACATCGAATGTTGAAAAACTGAATTTCTTTCGTTGGTTTAAACATAAATGGTCAAATGAACCGTTATTTAGTACAGCTATTGCACTTATTATCATGATTATACTGCAAACATTAGTATTAGGTTTTGACTATGATTCGTTCGGGAGCTGGTTTCAGTCATGGACTAATAACTGGATTAATATTTTAAGAAACAATGCAAGTATCGGTATTATCGCATTAGGTATGACCTTCGTCATTATGACAGGTGGAATCGATCTAGCAGTCGGTTCCACATTAGTGGCAACAGGTGCGTTTTCCATGATTCTCCTTGATACAGGAACTAAAGGGATCTTGGGAATGCTTGGAATGACTGGTATGCCTGCATTTATTGCGACGATTGTACTCGTGCTTTTATTTGGTTACCTTCTTGGGGCGCTAATTGGAGTGACGATTACAAAAGGGAATGTCCCACCATTTATCGTGACGCTCGGAGCAATGCTTATTTTCAGGAGTGTTACCCAACACTTTATGCAAGGCTATAATACAACTCTTCCTTCTGAATTTTTACAGATTGCCAGCTTTAATATAGGAAACTACATGATTATGCCAATCATCTATTGGGCTGTCATTGCATATATTCTCTATTTTGTGTCAAAGCGGACCACTTTCGGGAGACAAATCATTGCCGTCGGCTCGAATGAAAGAGCGGCAAAGTTATCCGGTGTAAATGTTGATAAAATAAAATTACGCGTCTATGCTTTGATGGGACTGCTTGTCTCGATCGCTGCCATTATCCAAGTTTCTCGTGTCGGTTCAATGGATTTTTCAAATGCCGGTAGAGGAATGGAGATGGATGCCATTGCAGCAGCCGTTGTCGGTGGAACAAGTATGAGCGGTGGAAGAGGCTTCATTTTAGGAACGGTATATGGAATGCTTATTATCGCCGTCATGAACAATTTATTAAATCTATTTGGTGTTCCGCCATTTTTAAGAGAAGCTTTTAAAGGTTTCATCGTGATTGGGGCGGTATTATTACAACGAAAAGGAAATAAAGGAAACTTATCCCCTTCTTCATAAGTCGTCTAACATTTACTGCAGCAGTAAATTGAAAAATGCGAGTGAACGAGTAAAATTGATGCTTTATTTAGCTGTTTCCCCATGGTACAAAAAAGAGGCTGGGATTAGGTAAAAAATTGAAAGCAAAACGCATGTAACCAAATTTGATTCCATGCGTTTTTTGATTTCACGAGCCTCTTTTAACGATGCAGTTTTTCAGTGATTTGTTTTAAATGGTGCTCGTCATGCATGAGGAACATTTTTGTAAAGCTTTCTCCTGAAAACTTCTTTTTCCTTCCACCAATAGTAAATTGTATGCCATTATCCACGGCAGCCAATTGTTTGGTTAATTGTTTTCGAGTTTCAATAAATTGCTCTATGATCGTTGCTACTGAATCATTCTTTAAATATGCGAGCGCTTCCGCATTATACTTGTCATGTTCAGGAAACGGTGGCAAATCAGCGCCATCCGCCATTAAAGGGACCAACTTCTCTAAAATGAATTTGTCCCAATAATAAAGATGCCCCACGATATCTCTTATGGACCATTTTCCTTCATAAATTGGATCGCAAAGAACGGCTTCAGATTTCTCATTTAATTTCAAAATCTCAGCCGCAGTATCTTCAAATTTTCTAAATATTTCTTTCAAAATATGCACCTCCGTAATACTTAATTGGCAAAATTTTATCTATATTTTATCATAAGATAGGTTCATATTTTAAATTTTCGAAAAATTACGTGCTACTTCTGGTACGATAGGCCAAGGTTGTATTAGAGTAAAAGAAATTCATATTGAACTAACCTGCACTACTAACAAAAATGCTTTATTTTTTCTTTGAGAAAATATGATTGGATGTGCGGTAATTATCTTCACATCAAATACGGAGGTTACAAAGTGATAATTGGAATTATACTGCCTAAGTGATCTTCAGCGTTATAAAGAAAGTATAATGAGAATGTGTACAGTTAAAAGGGTAAAAATTTTGCAAGTAAAGGAAACATAATTACCGGTAGTTCGTAAGTATAGATGAACAAAAATTTATATTGATATTCTTTGAGATTGGAGCGACCAGAACATGGAAGAAAAAGTGTGTCCAAAATGCCATAGCGATCAATTAAAAAAAGGCATTATTCAGTCAGGAAATGCGTCAGTTCAAATGTTTTCCTTCACTAATCCAAGAGGGCAATCATCATCAATGACTTCACTTTATTGCTCACATTGTGGGTATGTTTTAGGTTTATATGTTGAAAATCCAAGAAATGTTGGAAAGTAATATTCCAGTAGCAATTACATATCGGGATAATTTATTTTCCGGGGTGAAGAGGCAAAGTTCATTGAAGTAGATGTCAGATAGAGAAATAATGATAACAAACGGCTAGTTAAGCGATAGAGCAGAATAATGGAACAAACTATTATCCTAAAGGAGGTAGGTCATATTTATATGAAAGTTATTACATTATGTGGCTCTACAAAGTTTAAAGAGCAATTTGAGAAAACAAATGCTTATCTTACAATGCAGGGCAACATTGTGATTAGTCTTGGCTTTTTTGAACAAAGCGAAGGGATTGAAATCACACAAGAACAAGTAAGATTATTTGAGAAAATACATTATGAAAAAATTAATATCTCTGATGAAATTGTGGTAATTGATGTAGATGGCTACATTGGAAATAGCACAAGAAAAGAAATTGAGTACGCAAAAAAACAAGGAAAGTCCGTGCGTTACTATTCTCAAATTGATATAACATAAAGATATTTTATTTAAAACTATTTTTTGCCATTTTCAAAAAAGAGAATCATCTTTTATAGTTTAACGATGAGATCGTTAATAAATTTTACTCTTTATTGAGAGCAGGAGAATAAAAAAAATGGTATGAGCTTTGATTTTCATCTGTCCTTATAGAAAGATAAGCAGGCTGAAACATTTTCAACAACTTTATAGCAATGAGTTAAAAAAATGGCTTCATTTGCAAAAAGAGATTGCTGAAGATGATGAAATCGAATGTGAACCTTTTAATCGAGAGAGGGCTATCGAACAATTTCACGAGGGGTTTATTTATAATCAAGAGCTCTTAAAAAGAAATACCAGAAACAATTTTATCAGACATAGCTGATATAAGGGTCTTTACTTTAAACAAGGCAACTCGTTCGGTCATCAACGCTGTGACAAAATTTTGTGAGGATAATGAAAGATTTGTAGATAAAACACTAAAAAAATATGAAAAATATGTGAATGCAAGCTCTGATAGAATCGGCAAAGAGGCTATTGAGAATTTGAGCTTTCATGATTGTGCCATTTTAAAATGGGTTCAACAGGATAATAACTTAACATTACTCCTTTAAAAATAACCATCCAGTATAGTTCTCCGATTCAAGATGCTTGAATATGGTAAAAAAAGGATAGATACTTATCTATCCTTTACATTATGCAGTTTATAGACTTACTCTAAATCTATATTTAATTTATCCTTTATTCACCTGCACATCTTTCATACATGTCTCCCTTTCCCAAGGGCGGCTTTTCCAGCGCCTAAGGGCGAGAATTCCTCGAATCCATTCGTCCATTCCTTGAGCGATCCAAACTCCGAGTAAGCCTAATCCTAGATGAACTCCAAAAACATAACTAAAGACGACAGCGACTCCCCACATAAAAACAATTCCAGTAATCATGGGAAAACGGACATCACCAGCAGATTTTAATGAGTTCATAAGGACGATATTCATTGCTCTTCCTGGTTCAATGAAGACAATTGCCCACAGAACGGGGATTCCGACCGCTAGTATCATTGGGTCGTCTGTAAACATTCCTAAAATCGGAGAGCCAACTAAGGCAATCACCAATGAAACGATAAAAGATGCAGCAGTGGCAATTTTTAATGTCCTTAATCCACGGTGAAGAGCTTTGTCATACTCTTTTGCTCCAATATATCTAGACACCAAAATCTGTGTTCCCATTCCAATTGCCATCGTAAATAAGAAGCAAACCATGGAAATATTAACGATATAGACCCTTGCTGTTAACGCAGCCGCTCCAAGTGAAGCAACTATCCCTGTAATAATGAGCTGTGAAAATTGATAGGACAAATTCTCTCCAGCAGACGGTAGACCGATTCGAAGGAGACCAAAAAAATCGACATGATCAATTTTTACGATATCACGGAATTTGATTGAAATAGCAAGCCTTTTATATACTAGAAAAACTAAAATGACCACGGCAACTACTCGAGCGATAACGATCGCCCAGGAAACACCAACTACACCTGTGATTGGAAGGCCGAATAATCCGGAAAGAGCAAAAATGTTCCCGCCAATACTAATGATATTCATAAGGATGGTAACAACCATCGATTCTTTTGTATATCCATAGCTGCGTAGCACGGCACTAAGTGCAAGAGCAAGGGATTCGAAGAATAAAGAGAGGCCACAAATTTGCATAAAAATGAGCCCATAATCATAAATTTTTCCTTGTACATCAAAGAGTTTTAAAAAATGCTCTCCAAATAGAAAGACAATAAGCGCCATCATTAAGCCGAACCAAAAGTTCATTCCAAAGGCAGAACGAGCCATTTGTTTCGCATCGGCCAGTTTACCTGCCCCAATCTTTTGTCCAATTAAGATCGTCGCACCTATTGAAGTAACATTAAATACTAAAATAAAGATGTTAAGAAGTTGATTGGCGACTCCGACACCTGCCGCCGCGTCATCAGAGTAGTGACCAAGCATAAAGGTAGCGATTATTCCCATACTCATATGTAACGCGATTTCAATAAAAAGTGGCCATGTAATCTGAAACAGTGTTTGTTCTTTATATTTATTGGTTTCTTCCACGACGTTATTTTCTCCTTTTGAAATTCCAAATCTCAAGTACTCATTCATTTTAATCCTATTTCTAAAAATGTAAAGGAGAAAAAATAAAAAAGACGGAATTGTCTTTTCTAGAAGAAATTCCGTCTTTAACTTTAATTCAATTTTTCCCTTAATAAGGAGGCTGCTTTTCGAGGAGAATCGGCTTTCATAATTTCTGATACAATAGCAATACCAGCGATTGGTAAGTCTTTTAATCTCTCTAGATTAATTAATTTAATTCCTCCAATGGCGACAACCGGAATGGAAACAGCATGGATGATTTTTTCAAGTTCTCCTTCCGCTAAAACCTTGGCATCATCCTTTGAAGCAGTTGGAAATACGGCGCCAACGCCAATATAATCTGCTCCATCTTTCTCAGCGGCAATCGCTTCTTCAACAGAGCCTGCTGAGACACCTACGTTAACAGTAGAAGGAATGATTTGTTTAATGGAAGTAAGAGGGAGATCCTCTTGTCCAACATGAATACCATCAGCTCCGACTGCCAGGGCAATATCAACCCGATCATTGATATAAAGAGGGACTTTATAGTGAGAGGTCAGTTCCTTCAGTTTAAGCGCTTTTTCAAAAAATAACTTCCCAGAGTTCGTTTTCTCTCGAAGCTGGACGGCTGTCACTCCACCTTTTATCGCTTCTTCGACAATGGCTAAAAGCTCAGGAAGTGGAATGGATTCTTCTGTGACAAGATATAATTTTAACTGTTCTTTCATGCGAAACGGACACCTTCTTCCCACGTATTCCCATCCATTAAGAAAATTTGATCCAATAATTTGATACGGTATGTACCAATCCCTTCATCTTTTTTTAATTGCTTTTTAGCAAGCTCACCTGCAATGCTCATCGTAGACATACCTGCAACTGCAGCGGCAAACCAATCAGTGCTTACACCAGCAAAAGCAGCAATTAAAGAGGCTGTCGTACAACCTGTCCCTGTAATTTTTGTTAATAAAAGATCACCATTATCAATGCCAATGACATCGGTTCCGTTCGAAATATAATCGATTTTTCCACTGATAACAGCAATCGCATTCAGTTTCCGAGCCGCTTCTAGCGCTAGTTCTCTACTGGAGATCGAGATATCACCGGCATCGACACCACGTGTGTGTGCATTGCCTCCGATAAGAGCAAATACTTCTGATGCATTTCCCCGAACAACCGAGACATTGACTGTGTTTAAATAATCTTTCGCACGCTCAGTGCGGAAAGGTGTTGCCCCAACGCCAACAGGATCGAACACAATGGGAATGCCTTTTTTGTTCGCTGCTTGACCAGCAAGCATCATCGCTTCATACATTGCATCGTCGATCGTTCCAAAATTGATCACAAGAGCTTGGGCGAGTTGAGCCATATCAGCCACTTCTTCAACGCTTGTCGCCATTACTGGAGAACCGCCAATAGCTAAAGTTACATTGGCACAATCGTTAATTGTAACTGTATTCGTTATATGATGAATGAGAGGTTGAACTTCTTTTACTTGTGTAAATAAGTCTTTAATTACTTCGTTCACGTATTCCATCCTCCGTTTTATTTAAGATTTGCCTTTTCATAAAGTTCATAAAAGTGATGCGTCGGCCCATGCCCGTGGCCTAGGTCAAGACTATGCTTAATCGCTATTGAAATATACTGTTTCGCTAATTTAACTGCTTCGAACATGGAATGGCCTTTGGCTAAATTGGCAGCAATTGCCGAAGAAAGGGTGCAGCCAGTTCCATGAGTATTTTTTGTTTCGATTCTTTCACCGTGAAGCCAGTGAAAATATTGTCCATCATAAAAGAGATCGTTTGGATTACCCTGTAAATGGCCACCTTTTAATAAAATCATTTTCGCACCTAGCTCCAATAATGCTTTACTGGCGGTGAGCATATCTTCTTCCGTGTCTATTTTCCGTTTAACGAGCACTTCTGCTTCCGGAATATTTGGTGTAATCATTGTTGACAGGGGAATCATATGCTCAATTAATGATTGGATTGCCTCATCCTGTAAAAGATGGTGCCCGCCTTTTGACACCATCACAGGGTCTAGAACAATCTGATTAGGTTGGTATTTTTTCAAAGCCTGGGCGACTGTTTCGACCGTAGCCGGAGATGAAAGCATCCCGATTTTGACTGCATCGACAGGAATATCGTCAAAGACAGCTTCAATCTGCTCGCGGATGATCCTGTTGTCTATGTTCTGTACAGACCGCACTTCTTGTGTGTTTTGAGCTGTTACAGCGGTTATCACAGACATTCCGAATACCCCGTTAGCAGAAAAAGCTTTTAAATCAGCTTGAATCCCTGCACCGCCACCTGAATCAGAACCTGCGATTGTTAGCGCTGTTTTCATGAATCATACCTCCAATTACCTTATTTCTTATTAATATTTTTAATAATCCATATCCCATCAGTGCTCCTGTTATTGAGCTAATCGCAAAGGCGGGAACAAGTCCAAAAAGCGTCGCCTCTTGCCCTAGAAACAGTACGGCGATTGGGTATGTTGCCATCGCACCGATCATTCCTGTCCCAACCACTTCTCCAAATGCCGCAAATGAGAGCTTTTTTGTTTTTTGATACAGAAAGGCAGCCAGCAATGCTCCAATCATACTTCCAGGGAATGCAAAGACACTACCCGTTCCGAGCATATTGCGCAGGGAAGAAGAGATAAAGGCTTGTAACACGGCATACCATGGTCCTAGAAGAACCGCCGATAAGACATTGGCAAAATGCTGGATAGGAAAAATTTTTGCAAAACCAACAGGGATGTAAATCATGCTGCTTGAAATCGTTGTAATTGCTGCAATTAATGCCGTCAATGTCATCTTATTTGTTTTTTTCATAGATTTTTATCCTCTCTAATTGGATATGATGTTTTTAAAAGCACTTTTTGCATCAACTTCTTCTTTTAAAATACCTGTCTGGTGAAGCCATGCTGCAACATCTTTCCAAACTTTTTCCTCTTGATAACCGAATGGGTGAGAGGGGTCATCCATTAATGGAAGAAGAACGTTTAAGCTTTCCGTTTCAACATCTCGATCAAGTGGAAAGCTGTCATTCTCATTGTTAAATAGCACTTCCAATCCTTCTTCTGGATTATTTTTGACGTCTTCTTGTCCCTTTGTAAGAGCCTGCCAAAACTTCAACAATACTTCTTCTTTCTTTTCTAAAGTATCTTCACCGGTTACAAGAATAAGCTCGTAATTATCAGGAACCCCATAATCCGTTAAAGGAAACATGTCTACGTCATAACCTTCTTTTTCAAGGAGCACAAGTTCGTGATTTACATAAGCTCCAACTAATGCATCAACATTTTTGGTTGCTAACGAAGGCATAAGATCCCAACCGACATCCGTTAGTTTTACATCGTTAGCATCACCACCATCATGTTCTACCATAGTCTTTAAAATCGCTTCACTTACGGAAGAAGAAGGGTAGCCAACATTTTTCCCCACTAAGTCTTTCGGTGATTCAATGCCATTATCTTTTAAATACATAATTCCATCTAATGAGTGACGAACAAGGGCAGCAATTGAAACAACTGGAATATCTTCAGCTCTAGACATTAATAACTGGGTTTGATAACTAATGGCTAAATCAACTTTACCTGTTGCCGCGAGCTTAAGTGGATCATTTGTATCTGCAGGCATTTCCACCTTTACCTTTAAGCCTTCCTCTTCAAAATATCTTTTTTCTTCTGCCATATAGATTGCAGAATGAACTGCGTTTGGATACCAATCGAGCATAATGCTTATTTCTTCTAGATCATTGCTAGTAGATTTAGTGTTTGAACAGCCAATGAGTATCGTTAAAATAAATATAAAACTGAACATAATCCTTTTTTTCATTTAATTTCAACTCCAAAGTTTATAATCTGTTTTTCCAACGTAATGTTCTCTTTTCTAGTAATGATGCAAGGGCAAAAAGAATAATCCCAACAACAGTTAAAATGACGATGGATGCAAATACGCCACTTGCATTTAAATCTCCTGACATTCTTCGACTATAATAGCCAAGTCCTTCACTTGCTCCGAGCCATTCACCAATGGTTGCTCCAACAAGAGAGTAGACAATCGCAATTTTCAAGCCAGAAAAAAAGGAGGGAAGTGCCATTGGAATATTTAATTTCATAAAGATTTGCCGTTTGTTTGCGCCCATTGATCGTAACAATTCAATATAGTCTTTATCACACGACTTTAAGCCATCATATGTTGCAACAACAATAGGGAAGAAAGACATTAATACCGTCACCGCTACTTTGCTCCAAATTGAGTAACCAAACCATAAAACAAATATGGGAGAGAGGGCGATGATCGGTATCATCTGCGAAATCAAGACAGCAGGGTAGAGCATTTTTTCAATTGTTTTCGAGAAATACATGCTTACTGCAAGACCTACTCCAGCTGTTACAGCAATGATAAAACCAATGGAGAACTCGGACATCGTAGCCTTTAAATGTTCAAATATAAGAGGTCTCCACTGTTCAACAATATGGTTTGCAACGCTTGTTGGCGCAGGAATAATAAAGGCAGGGACGATTTTACTGCGCACCAAATATTCAACCAAGACCATTATTAAAACGACAAAGACGATAAATAAACTGTATTGCTTTAGGAGGTTTTTCATGTTAAATCTTTTTCTCCAATTCTTTTCGCAACTCGAGCAAAATTTGCGAATGAAGCATTTCTTGATAGCGCGGCCGTGGCAAAGGAACAGTCGTTTCCTCGATCGTTCTGTCATCTTTCAATAAAATAATCCGGTCCGAGAGATAACATGCTTCTTCAAGATCATGTGTAATAAAGATAATTGTTTTATCAAGTTCCTGCCAAATTGATAAAAGCCAAGCTTGCATTTCTTTTTTTGTAATTGAATCTAATGCGCCAAAGGGTTCATCAAGTAGGAGCACATCTTTTTCTGTTAGCAGTGTGCGCAGGAAAGCTACACGCTGTCTCATTCCACCAGAAAGCTGATTAGGATAAGCTTGCTCGTAATCTTTTAAGCCTACTTTTTTTAACCAACTGCGAGCATCTTCTTTTGAAAGCTTTATTTCTTTCTGAATTTCAGCACCAATCATGATATTGTCAAGAATCGTTCTCCACGGAAATAGCAGATCCTTTTGCGGCATATAACCAACGTCACCTAGGGTGACAGGCTTTTTATAAAGGGAAATTTCACCTTCATCCGCTGTTAACAAGCCTGTGATCAACTTAAGAATGGTACTTTTTCCCGTACCGCTTTTTCCAATTAACGAAACAAACTCACCCTGTTGAACGGTTAAATACAGTTTGTCAATAACTGGATATTCTTTTTTTGGAAATGTGTAAGTAACATTTTTGAGCAAAAGTGTCATCGTCTTATCCTCGTCTAAATGGGCCAATCGTGTTCATAATAATTCATGTCCCAAAATAAGTATTCGTATTTGGATGTAATTTGGAAATGTTCCTCCAATAAAGCAAGCTCACGCTCCGGCAGTCCTTCAGTCAATTCATCCATAAGTTTAATCAACCATTTTGCGCCTTCTGCAAACGTTTCAGAATCATATGTATCAATCCATTTAGCATATGGATTTGAAGTAATACGTTCTCCATATTGTTTGCGTAAAAGTTTCCCAATTTCCCAATAATCCCAAGCACATGGTAATAAACATGAAACGACCTCAGCCAATGTTCCGTTTTGTGCAGCATTTAGCATGTAACGAGTATAGGCAAGATTGATTGGTGTTGGCTTTGTAGCTTCCAGCTCCTCACGGGAGATGCCAAACTCAGCAGCGTATTGACGATGAAGTTCCATTTCAAAATGAAGGGTTTCATGTAATACTTTAGATAACTTATCCATTGTTTCCAGATCACGTGCTTTTGTTACGGCAGCGGCAAAAAGCTTCGCATAGTCGATTAAATACACATAGTCCTGTTTCATATAATGCGCGAATTTTTCACGAGGGAGTGTACCATCTCCCAATTGCTGTACAAACGGATGACTATGGATTTTTTCCCATATTGGCTGCACGTTTTCATAAAGTCGCTCCGTAAATTTACTTGCTTTGCTTATCTCCACCTTATTTTCCTCCTTTAATAATCAGGTTTGAGTATGTTTGTATATAAATAAAAAACCGCTTTCCAGATTTATGGAAAGCGGTAAGGCATGAGAGTGTCATGCACCATTACCTACTTCCCTACGCTAGTACGAACTAGATCAGGTTCAAAGGGTACTTCTCAGCCATAAGGCGCCCCTAGCAGAAAATGAAATTATTCAGTTCAATCTTGTTCAATTAATAAAAGTTTCATATATTTATATACAAAAAACCTCCACAAAAGTGGAGGCTGCCTCTCTAAATGAAACAACATAACCACTTCCCTACGCCAGCTTTAACCGGATCAGGTTCAAAGGGTTTAGAACATCTTGCTCAATCTCAGTCCCCAAAAAAGACTCCCCTAGTGTTCATATGAAAGTTTACAATCATATTAACACGGTTTCATACCCTGTTCAAGTAATACACATAAATAAATGAATAGGAGTGGATAAACATATGGCAACAGGGTTGATGCATCATCTTGATATTTATGTTTCTAATCTAGCAAAATCAAAGGAATTTTGGGATTGGTTCTTGATTGCTCCAGAAGCAGTGAATTGAGATCAAAAGCGCCAAAACCTCTTGTTTAAGGTTTTGGCGCTTTTATTCGATTGATATATAACTCTTTCAATGAGTGTACCTACGTTTAGCTCCGGCACTTACCCTTATCAAATTTCCCATCCCATCCGAATCGGAGGTGCTAGCACCGCAGGTTTCCTAGATCTCTTACCTGTACGGTCCAATTTGTACGTGCCAGAGCTAAGCGCCTGTGCTTTTGCTCTGACAATTAAATCGGCTCAAGAATTTTTTTTAAGGCAGTATCAACGTCTACATAATCATAACCGAGATCTTTTGCGACTGCTTCGTAAGTTATGGTGCCAGCAGCAACATTAACACCACATTTTAAAGCATGATTTTCAAAAACGGCCTTGTGTACACCTTTATTGGCAATTTGCAAAGCATACGGAACAGTAACATTCGTTAGACCAATTGTAGACGTTCTTGGAACAGCACCAGGCATATTAGCAACAGCATAGTGGACAACGCCATGTTTCAAGTAAGTTGGAGCATCGTGTGTGGTAATGCGATCCACTGTTTCAAAAATACCACCTTGGTCAATTGCGACATCAACTACAACTGAACCAGGTTTCATTGATTCGATCATTTCTTCTGTAACTAATTTTGGCGCTTTTGCACCTGGAATCAACACGGCACCGATTACTAAATCAGACTCCCGCACTGATTGGGCAATATTAAGTAGATTCGACATCAATGTTTGAATATCGTTTCCAAATAAGTCATCTAACTGCCGGAGACGGTCGGGACTTAAGTCAATAATCGTCACATCGGCACCTAAGCCAATAGCAAGCTTGGCTGCATTCGTACCTACTACGCCTCCACCGATGATCGTTACCTTGCCACGTTTGACGCCAGGAATACCAGAAAGCAAAATTCCTTGACCACCGTTAGATTTTTGTAAAAATTGCGCCCCAATTTGCGCTGACATTCGACCTGCTACTTCACTCATTGGTGTCAGCAACGGCAAAGTGCGATTAACTTCTACTGTCTCATAAGCAATGGCTGTTACACCATTTTCAACCAGCGCTTTTGCCAGTTCTGGTTCAGCAGCTAAATGTAAATACGTAAAGAGAACTAGACCTTGACGAAAATAACTATATTCCGATTGGAGAGGTTCTTTTACCTTCATAACCATTTCGGCGGCCCATGCTTTAGCAGGAGTTGAAACGATTTCAGCACCAGCCTCGATATAAGCTTTATCTGTAAAGCCACTTCCAGCTCCAGCTTCTGTTTCAATTAAAACACGATGACCAGCTTTCACTAGAGCAATAACACCAGCAGGAGTCATTGCAACACGATTTTCGTTATTTTTAATTTCTTTTGGCACTCCAATTAACATTTAAAAACCCCCTTATAAAATGTTCACCAAAAAAATCTATTTTAATTATATTTTTTTGAAAATATTTTGAACATTGTTGAAAGAATAAAAAAAGAAAAGGAGTATTTGTTAAATTTCACAAATGCTCCTTTTCTTGAAGACGCTCAAGTTTTAAATCAATGAACAATGTAACTTTTTGATGGGGATCACGCAAATTTATTTCTCCTATTTCTGCGATTCGCTTTAATCTATAGCTTAATGTATTTAAATGGATATGTAATGCTTTAGCAGCTTCGTTCATATTGCTATCAAAATTCAAATACGTCTCCAATGTATGGAAGAGTTGGGAGTGATGCTTTAAATCATATTGCTTAAGCTTTTTTAATGAATGATTTTCGTAATGCTCCAATCTGTTTTTTTCAAGAATCAAATCTAAATAACGATATATCCCCAGCTCTCGATAATTGAACAATTGTGCAGTTAGATCCGGAAACTTCTTTTGGCATTGTAGAACGAAAAGAGCCTCCTGATAACTCCGTTCAATATCAGTATAATCTTGAGAAATTGTCCCACTTCCACCAGTGATTGAGTTTATACTGAACCTATTACTCATACGGGTAATAAATTCCCTGATAAATGTTTTCAAATCATTCTCTGTATACTTATCTTCGTTCGGGGCAGTGAGCATAATCACTTCCTTTTCATCAAAAACACGAAAAATGACTTTCAATTGTTGAGTCGTCGAAAGAAGGTAGAAAATTTGTTGTTGATTTTCCTTAGAAATCACTTCTTGAAATTGAAAGACAACAACAGAAAAAAAAACGGGAGGCAAAAGCTGAAATTCCACAAATTTTTCGCGGATTTCTTTTTTCGAGCGCACATTCCCTGTTAAAAGCTTCCAAAAAAACTCATTAACCCCCTCATCTGCTTCTTTTTGCTGTCCTTGAAGTTGAAGTAATTGATTTTTCACTGCTTGAGCGGCTTGTTTAAAAAGGGGGAAAGATTGATCAGATAACTTTCTCTCCACTTCCAACGCCCAAATATAACCAAGTACCTCGTTGTTTTTTCGAATTGCGATCGCGATTCGATCTCCGAGACCAACTTCTTTAATTTGAGCAATTCGTACAGGTTCATCAGTACGATTTATTTTTGCTAAAATATGATTTTTCCACAAGCTGTTAATCACTTTTTCAGGGACACGCCGCCCTATAATCGTTTGAATTCTCGCTTGATCGGATTCTTCATTATGCTGACTATAAGCAAGAAGGCGATGATTGGCATCCTCGATTGTGACAGGACAGTGGAATACTTCACTTATTCGATCTACCAAGCTTTCCAATGTCTTAAAATTTCCTTTAAACGGATTATCATTTTTACTGTAAAGATCCATCATATCCGTTCTCCTTATAAACTGAAATATGTATAATCATAGCTTACGTTTTAGGGACTTGTATATGTAATTACAAAAATTTTTTTATCGAAAAGATAGGCAATTAAATGATGCTAGTGAAATTTGCTACGTTTGTGGAAAATCAAACGCAAATGGGGGGCTTATTAATAATCATGGAGCGGATAAAACTCTTTATCACTTTTGTTAAACAGAATTATTGATAAAATGAGCCGAAAAATATTGAACAAATCTTTAATAGGTTTATAGATATTCTCTTCTCTTAAATTGGCTTTGTTAAATAGAATTGTTGTTAAAATGATTTTGGGCTCATTTCATGTGAAACCAAAGTTTCACATGCCTTTCAGTAAACATAAACAGAGCCTTCAAATCAAAAGATAATATTTTTATAATTAAAAGTATAGACATTTAATAAAATAAGTATATAATTAATTTTGTAAGCGATTCAAGAAAGCGCTTTTTCGAATTCTTAACTAATATTTCATAATAAAGGAGTTTGATTCAGATGAAGAAAATCTTATTAGCCTGCAGTTCTGGAATGTCAACAAGCCTTTTAGTGACGAAAATGGAAGAGTACGCGGCATCAATCGGAGATGAAGTAAAAATTTGGGCAGTAGGCCAGGACCAGGCAAAAAAAGAATTCGCCAATGCGGATGTTGTTTTAATCGGACCGCAAATGAGTTTTTTAAAGGGAGAATTTCAGAAAGAAGCAGAACAATACGGAATTAAAGTGGAAGTTATCGATATGATGGCCTACGGTATGGCTGATGGTAAAAAAGCTTATGAACAAGCACTTTCACTAATGTAATGGAGGAATGGTCGTGGATAACCTCAATTTAGAAGAGCTATCAGCAGAACAAGTCAATTTTATGCTTATTCTCCACAGCGGAAATGCAAGGAGTAAAATCATTCAAGCACTGCGCGAATATAAAGAAGGAAGAGTAACAGAAGCTGATCATCTGCTGATTGAAGCAGATGAAGATTTAAAAGTCGCCCATCAAATTCACTTTAAGATGGTTCAGCAAGAAGCTTCCGGGGCAAAAGTCGAGTTTGCATTATTACTTATGCACGCAGAAGATCATTTAATGTCAACATTATCAATGAAAGAGCTAGTAAAGGAATTGCTAGACCTCTTTAAACAAAAAAAATTATAAAGGGAGGAAGCAGTGATGTTTGAGAGACTAAGTAAATATCTTGTTCCAATCGCTGGAAAATTAAATAACAATCGCTTTTTATCAGTGCTGCGCGACGCATTTATGTTAGCGTTCCCATTAACGATTTTCGGTTCCATTTTTGTCGTATTAACAAATCTACCATTCTTAGAAAAAATTATGAGTGCTGGAGCTTTAGCAAATTTTAAGGACATGTTTGGAATCGCCTCCTCCGCAACGATGGGGATTATGTCTGTCTTTGTTGTATTCGGTATCGGATATTACTTATCGAAAAGCTATGAGGTGGAAGCGATCTTCGGTGGCGCTATTTCACTTGTTTCCTTTCTATTATTAACCCCATTTATTGTAACACTTGAAGGTGGGGAGGTTGTGTCAGGTGTGATTCCGCTCGATCGCTTAGGTGCAAAAGGCATGTTCCTTGGGATGATTACAGCATTTCTTGCCACTGAAATTTATCGACGTATCGTTCAAAAAAATATAACGATAAAAATGCCTCCTGGAGTTCCATCAGCAGTAGCAAAATCATTTGCAGCGTTAATTCCGGCAATCATAACATTAACTGTTTTCTTGATGATTAACGTATTGGTGACACAATTATTTAACACAAATTTGCATGATATTATTTATAACGCTATTCAAGCACCGTTGGTAGGATTAGGAAGTGGAATTGTTCCAACATTAGTAGCTGTATTCTTTATTCAAATCTTTTGGTTTTTTGGTTTACATGGACAAATCATTATTAACTCTGTGATGGATCCAATTTGGAATACTTTAATGATCGAAAACTATGAAGCTTATCAAGCAGGTGCAGCGTTACCGCATATTATTTCCAAACCATTTATGGAAATTTATACAGTTGGAATGGGCGGTACTGGTATGACACTCGTGGTTGTTTTTGCAATGCTGGCTTTCATGAAGAGCAGACAATTAAAACAAGTGGGTAAGCTTGCGGTTGGACCAGGTCTCTTCAATGTTAACGAACCAGTTATCTTTGGATTACCAATCGTCATGAACCCAATTGTCATTGTTCCTTGGATTATTGCACCAATGGTTGTAACACTCGTTTCTTACTTTGCTATGTCAATTGGTTTAGTACCACCACCAACAGGGGTGGCGATACCTTGGACAGTACCATTCTTCATCAACGGGATCATGGCAACTAACTCATTAGCGGGAGGTATTTTGCAGTTAGTAAATATGGTGATTGTTGGGTTGATTTGGTTCCCATTTCTAAAAACTTTGGATAAAACCAATTTAATGAAAGAAAAAGAAGCAGAAAAGGCTGCTTAAAATTTCAAAGCTTATAGGAGCAGGTATTTGACGAAAAAGATTAAAGACCCTGCCCAAAATTTTGATAAAAAGGAGACTGCAGTGATGACTAACATGAATGAGATAAAATATCGCTTCCCAAAAGGGTTTTGGTGGGGAACTGCCGCATCTGGACCACAAACGGAAGGGGCCGCTGCGGTGGATGGCAAAGGAAAGAATATTTGGGATCATTGGTATGAAATTGAGCCAAATCGTTTTTTTGATGGGGTGGGGCCCGACAAAACATCGCAATTTTATTACAAGTACAAAGATGATATCCTCCTGATGAAAGAAAGCGGCCACAATTCTTTCCGAATGTCGATCCAGTGGTCACGCCTCATTCCTGAAGGGAGAGGTGAGGTCAATCAAAAAGCAGTTGAATTTTATAATAATGTCATAAATGAAATGATTGCTCACGGAATCGAACCATTCGTTAATCTCTTTCACTTCGATATGCCATTGAAGTTGCAAGAAATTGGGGGCTGGACAAATCGTGAGACTGTTGCCGCCTATGTAAAATATGCACAAACATGCTTTGAGCTTTTCGGTGATCGAGTGAAATATTGGTTCACCCATAATGAACCGATCGTACCAGTTGAAGGTGGGTATTTATATGATTTCCATTACCCTAATGAAGTTGATTTCGGCAAAGCGGTTCAAGTTGCTTTCCATTCAATTCTTGCAAGCGCTAAAGCGATTCAAGCTTATAGAAAATTGAAACAAGATGGAAAAATTGGAATCATTCTCAATTTAACTCCTTCATATCCAAGAAGCCAAAACTCTGCTGATTTGCAGGCAGCGAAACTTGCAGACGCCTTCTTTAATCGCTCATTTTTAGATCCATCTGTAAAAGGAGAATTTCCGCGAGAATTGATACAAATTCTCAAAGACGAAGGTTTTTTACCGAAAATAATGAGTGGTGATTTAGCAATTATTAAAGAAAACACTGTCGATCTGCTTGGTGTCAATTATTATCAGCCAAGAAGAGTAAAAGCGAAGGAAAATTTGCCGAATCCTAATGCTCCTTTTATGCCTGAGCGATTCTTTGATCATTATGAGATGCCCGGTCGTAAAATGAATCCGCATCGTGGCTGGGAAATCTATGAAAAAGGGATTTATGATATTTTAACAAATTTAAGAGAGAACTACGGCAATATCGAGTGCTTTATTTCAGAAAATGGAATGGGAGTAGAAGGTGAAGAAAAATTCCGTGATCAAAATGGAATGATTCAAGATGACTATCGCATTGAATTTATTCAAGAACATCTCAAATGGGTTCATAAAGCGTTGGAAGAGGGAGCGAACGTGAAAGGCTATCACCTTTGGACTTTTATGGATAATTGGTCTTGGTCTAACGCTTATAAAAATCGATACGGCCTAGTATCAGTGAATTTAAACAAAGATGGTGAAAGAACAATTAAAAAGAGCGGTCAGTGGTTTAAAAGCGTTTCAGAACATAATGGTTTTTAAAGATGGTCGTTATGACCATCTTTTTTCAACGAAGAAGAAGATCGGTAAAACAATCAGCCATTTTTGATAACTTGATGTATGATAGAGTAGAAAGCGCATTTTTAGGCGTAAGATGATATCTTTTTGAAATTAAACCTTATAGAAAAGCTGTGTGAGTTAAAGACAATTATCGGATCATTTTATTTTCTTAGCCAAAAAGAAGTGAGAAGCTATCCTAATAAATGAAATAGGGAATACTCAAAACGATCCAATCTCGCACAGCTGTTAAAAAAAGAAATTATGAATAAGGTGGAGACCGGTGATGCCAAAATACGAAACTATTTCATCCGTAATGAGAGAAAGAATAAAAAATCAGTTTTATCCCATCGATCAACCAATACCAGATGAAATTACCTTAGCAAAAGAGTTTCAGTGCAGCCGAATGACTATGAAACGGGCACTGGATATTTTAGTGAAAGAAGGTTTGCTGTACCGGAAAAGGGGGCACGGAACTTTTATTATTCAATCTGCTATATCTCAGAATGTTGTAAACGTTGGTACAAATGAGATTCTAGGCTTGTCACGACTTTTGAAGGGGAAGAAAGTGACGAGCAAAGTGATTAAATTTGATGTCCAATTTCCTACGCAAGAAGTCGCAGAGCATTTAGCTATAGACGTAAAAACCCCTGTTTACTTTTTAATCCGTCTGCGATTGGTTGATGATGAACCATATGTGATGGAGAGGACATATATGCCAACGATCTTGATTCCAGGAATCACAGATGAAATTTTACATGGCTCAATCTATTCATATATTCGTGAGACGTTAGGACTTACAATTGCAGGCTCACATCGGAAAATACGGGCATGTAAATCAGAAGAACTTGATCATCAATATTTGGCGTGCTTACCTGATGACCCCATTTTAGAAGTCGAACATGTCGGTTTTTTAAATAATGGAGTACCATTTGAATACTCTTTTTCACGGCACCGCTATGACAAATTTGAAGTGACGACTATCAACTAGCACCATGTATTGGAGGGATGAGCTATGCTAGGAGCCATTGAAGCAGGTGGCACAAAATTTGTATGCGCCGTTGGCGATGAAAAAGGAATGATTGTTGAACGCATACAAATTCCCACAATTGGACCAAATGAAACACTCCAGGAAGTGAGCACTTTCTTTCAAAAATTTAAAGTAGACGCAATTGGAATCGGCTCTTTTGGACCAATAGATGTAAATAAAAAAAGCCCTACCTATGGGTATATTACTTCTACACCCAAAACAGCTTGGCGAGATTTCCCGTTCACAAAAACGATAAAGGAAATATTTCCAGTTCCAATCGGTTTTAATACAGACGTCAACGCAGCCGCTTTAGGGGAAGCGAAACTTGGAGCTGCAATCGGACTAGATAGCTGTCTTTATATTACTGTTGGGACTGGAATCGGAGCAGGAGCACTAGTACAAGGACGATTATTACAGGGCTTGTCACATCCAGAAATGGGACATACCTATGTCCGGCGTCATCCAAAAGATTTATTTGCAGGAAGTTGCCCTTATCATAAAGACTGCTTAGAAGGCTTAGCTTCAGGTCCAAGTATTGAAAAACGTTGGGGACAGTCAGGAAGAACTCTATCGGAACGCTCGGAAGTATGGGAATTAGAAGGCTATTATATTGCTCAGGCACTTATGCAATATATTCTGATCCTATCACCGAAAAAAATAATTCTTGGCGGTGGAGTAATGAAGCAAAAACATGTGTTTCCTTATATTTATCAGCATTTAACAGAGCTTGTAAACGGTTATGTTGAACTACCTGAATTAACCAATTATATTGTTTCTCCTCAATTGGGGGATGATGCTGGTATAACAGGAGCCTTACTCCTGGCTTATGAGGCACTGCAACAAAACTAAACAAAGGGGAACAAAGTTGCAACTGCAACCATTATTTTTAAAATCGATTTTTCATGAAAGAATCTGGGGTAGTACATATTATAGAAAAAGATATGGCTATGAAATTCCTTTAGAAAAAACGGGTGAATGCTGGGCGATTTCTGCCCATCCAAACGGTCCATCGATCATTGAAAATGGGCATTTTGCAGAGAAAACGTTAGCTGAGTTAATGATGAATGAAGGTTGGTCTGCATGCAGGGGATGAAAGAGCATCTTCCCTTTTTAAAAAAGGAACTATTATGACAAGTAGAGGAGTGAAGGACATGATCCATAAAAAACTTAAACCATTTCCCCCACATTTTCTCTGGGGTGCAGCTTCGGCTGCCTATCAAGTAGAAGGAGCTTGGGATGTTGATGGAAAGGGTGTTTCGAACTGGGATAAATTTGTTCGGATTCCTGGTAAAACATTTAAGGGGACAACAGGTGATGTCGCTGTCGATCATTATCACCGCTATAAAGAGGATATCCAATTAATGGCCGAAATGGGGATGAAAGCATATCGTTTTTCTGTTGCTTGGACTCGAATCTTCCCCAGTGGCCGCGGTGAAATAAATGAAAAAGGGATTGAATTTTATGAGCATTTAATTAACGACTTAAAAGCAAAAGGGATTGAGCCGATTTTGACGCTCTATCATTGGGATCTTCCACAAGCTCTACAGGATGAATATGGAGGCTGGGAATCTAGAGAAATCATCTCGGATTTTACCCGATACAGTGTTGAATTATTTAAGCGTTTTGGTGATCGTGTAAAATATTGGGTCAGCCTTAACGAGCAAAATATCTTTACAATGCTAGGTTATCGTCTGGGCGCTCATCCTCCTGGTGTCATGGATGATAAATTATTCTATCAAGTCAACCATCATGCAAATCTAGCTAGCGCAAGCGTCATTAAAGAATTTAGAAAATATGTGCCTGATGGAAAAATCGGCCCAAGTTTTGCCTATTCGCCTGCCTATGCGCGAACATCCAATCCAAAAGATATTATTGCTGCTGAAAATGCGGAAGAGCTAAATAGCCATTGGTGGATGGACATATATGCATGGGGGAGATATCCGAAAGCCGTCTGGAATTATTTAGAAAGCAACGGTCTTGCTCCTCAAATTGAAGAAGGAGATTTTGAACTATTGAGTCAAGGTACTCCTGATTTCATGGGGGTCAACTATTATCAAACAACAACCTATGAAGAAAACCCTTTAAACAACGGAGCAGGAATAGCCAAAATTAATACGACTGGGGAAAAAGGCACCTCGGAGGATACAGGGATTCCAGGGGTCTTTAAAACAGTAGAGAATCCTCATCTAGATAGAACTGACTGGGATTGGAATATCGATCCTCTTGGCCTTAGAATTGCTCTGCGCCGCATAACCAATCGCTACAACTTACCAATTTTAATTAGTGAAAATGGTTTAGGAGCTTTTGACAAGCTGGAAAAAGACGATGTTGTCAATGATAATTATCGTATTGACTATATTCGTACCCATATCGAAGCGATGCAAGAAGCCATTTCCGATGGAGTAGACGTACTTGGCTATTGTGTCTGGTCTTTTACCGATTTACTGAGTTGGCTGAACGGATTCCAAAAACGTTATGGATTTGTTTATGTCAATCAGCATGAGGAAGGAGAACATGATCTTCGCCGCGTGAAGAAGAAAAGCTTTGATTGGTATAAGAAAGTGATTGCTTCCAACGGCACGGTTTTATAAGATAGTGATCACTTAATATTTTTATTGTTAGGATAGATGCTGCTAATGAAAAAGATTATAGAAAAAATACGATTTGTATGGGCAATCCCGTCCTTTCCAATCTTATTTCTTATTAATACGATTTTTGGATTGTCGATGTCTTTCTTTGTCCCCTTTTCATCTCTCTTCGGCATTGATGAAGTAGGGATGACAAACGCAAGCTTCGGGATCTTTATGACTGTTATGGCGGTCGGTGGAGTAGTGATTAGCAGTTATATCGCCAAACGGTCCGACACAAAAACAAGCCGGAGAACATTATTACTGCTCACATCCTTAACAGGGATTCTAGGCTATACCTCGTTTGCCTTTTTGCGTGATTATGCAGCCTTGCTCATAACAGCTTTTGTATTACTTGGGACAACAGCCGCCGCAGTACCGCAGCTATGGGCATATGCTAGAGATGCCTTAAAGGCTGCTCATATTGCCAGCGAAGAAACCCCTTTCGTCATGAATGTTTTTCGCATGTTTTTCGCGCTGTCATGGACGATTGGACCCGCATTGGGTTCCTGGTTACTTATTATGATTGGGTTCAAAGGATTATTTTTATTTGTCGCAGCAGGCTATTTATTAGCTTTTTTAACGATTTTCTTTTTTTTGAAAAATATAGAGACACAAACTGAAGCACGAAAAGAATCCTTAGCAGTAATGAACTATTTGTCAAGGCCGCATATTCTTGCTAATCTAGCTGCCGCTCTGCTACTAGCAGCTGCGACATCAATCCATATGTTAAATGTTCCTCAGTTTGTAACGAAAGTCCTTGATGGAACAGAGGTTGATGTAGGAGTAATCTTTAGCGTTCCTCCCATATTTGAGGTACCTTTTATGATTGCACTTGGCATCCTAGCAACAAAAATGGATAACGGACTGCTTGTTAAAGTAGGATTTTTTATTGCTTTTACTTATTTCTTATTGTTTAGCCTTGTAACAGAAACCTGGCAAATCTATCCACTGCAAATACTAAGTGCGGCTCAAGTATCGATTACCGCAGGAATTGCGATCTCATATTTTCAAGATTTTATTCCAATGGCACAAGGTACAGCAACGACGCTGTACATGAATGCGACACAAATTGGGCAAACGATCGGTTACTTATTATTTGGTTTCATTTCAACGTTTATTAATTACGGAAATCTTATTCTCATTTACTCAGCTTTTGCTGGGCTAGGTTTTCTATTTTTAGTATTTTTCGGGAAACAAAAATTCAATGTAGAAATGGTTAATACAAAAGAGCATGGACTATAACACTGTAAGAGTGGCGTAAAGCTCATTTCTCAAATAAAGGAAACGAGCTTTCAGATTGTCGACAAAAAGGTAGTGAGAAGCCCTTCTCGCTACCTTTTTTGTCATTTTTTGTTTAGGAATGGTGGGAAAAAGGCTGATCTCCGCTCCTAGTAGTGTGGGAAGCGGCTTGGCCCAGCCCGCGAAAAAGCGTCACCCGGTATGGAAATCTAACCACGTTGGGATTCTATCTATATTTTGAAATAAAATCCATTTAGACATGAGCGATTTCGTTCTATTACAGATTACGTTTTTCACTCGTAAAGCTTGAGAATTGTATTTTTAAATCTTCCGAAATACACTCACTAAATCTCGATAACCAGTGCGATCATCCTCAGTAGGCTCGTCAGTTTCTAGCGTCCACAAATCATCTAAAGGAGCTAAAAATTCATCTTTATTCTTTTGAAAAGATGTGTGGATATGATAGGTTTTTCCGTCTTTTGTAACAGTATAGCCCATATGGTAAATACCCTCCTGCCCAGCTTCCTCATAAATCCCAATTTCATCAATTTCATATTGTTCAAGATATGTTTGAAAAGGCTTTTGTAACTCATTTATGATTTGTGTTCTAGATAAGTACTCCAATACGGTCACTCCTTAAGAAAAATTCGATGTATTTAATATGGCTACTTAAGTTGTAAATTATCCAAATCCTTACCAATCGTTATGTTTGCTTCCACTGCTCTTCCAATACTAAAATAAAGGCTTCAACATTTTTGTTATTTTTCATAATTGGGGAATATACATAAGAAAAAGATCTTTTAAATGACTGCTGAGCGATTGGAAGAACAGCTAAATAGCGATGTGCTATTTCTCTTTTAATAGAATTTTGCGCTAACAAGGAAAGTCCCAGTCCATTTATTACTGATTCTTTAATTGCCTGAATGCTATTCATCGTTAAAAGCGATTTTATTTTTAGACCATTTTTAGCCAAGACCTCCATTAGAAAATCGCGATTACCGGAGCCTACTTCTCGTGATAACCAGGTTTCATTAATCAGTTCAGAAAAGTTGATTTTTTCTTTATGAACGAGTGGATGATCAGATGAAGAAACAACAAAAAACTCTTCCTCCATGAAGGGAATAATATGAAGCTCATTTTCCTTAGCCTCGCCTTCAATGAAGCCAATATCAATACGAAACTGGCGAACAGATTGCAATATTTCTTCTCTATTCCCAATCATGATTTCGATTTCAAGAGCAGGATATTTTCTCTGTAACTCAAAAAGGAGGGAGGGAAGAATGTACTCACCGATCGTATAGCTCGCACCAATCGTCAGCTTACCTGCTATTTTATGGTGGTACTCCAAAATCTCTTGTTTCGCTCGATCGTAAATTTCAATAATTTCTTTTGCACGGTTTAAGAGCAACTGTCCACTTGGTGTTATTTTTAAAAATTTTGGTGAGCGTTGAAATAGCTCCGTATTAAATTCTTTTTCCAAATTTTTAATATGGAGGCTGACGGTTGGCTGAGACATTAAAAGTTTATCCGCTGTTTTCGTAAAATTTTTCACTTCAGCTAATGTCACAAATGTTTTTAGTTCTTCTAACTGCATTCATCTCCCACCTTATGATTAGGAATCTCAATAATTCCGATTATTTAAAATTATTTTACATATTGACTTTTCTTCGTTAAAGTTTTTACATAGTTAAATGCCTTTCAGAAATTTCGAGGATGAGATTTTTTTTATTATAAAACCAACTTATTTGATAGGAAAAGTAAATATAATGATATATTACCAAATTTTTTGTGGGGTGGATAGTATTGCAAATTCAAGTAGGAAACAGTCCATTTAATCAGGAGCAGGCAGAACTTATAAATCAATTACTCGCAACTTTAACAGATTCACAAAAAATCTGGTTAAGTGGTTTTTTTTCTGGCTCCATATCTAGAGATAGTGGGACAACGGCGGTCAGTAATAAAAAGCAACCGACTGTGACGATAAAGGAAGAAATTACGATCCTATACGGTTCACAGACAGGAAATGCCCAGGGACTTTCAAAAAAAGCGCAAGAGGAGCTTGAAAAAAACGGCTTTAAAGTGACTGTCGCAGCCATGAACGATTTTAAGCCAAATCAACTAAAAAAGATAAACCAGCTACTCATTATAGTTAGTACCCATGGTGAAGGGGATCCCCCTGATAATGCCATTATCTTTCACGAATTTTTACATGGGAAACGAGCACCAAAACTTGAGAACTTGCACTATTCCGTTTTGGCACTTGGAGATAGCTCATATGAGTTTTTCTGCCAGGTAGGAAAAGAGTTTGATCGTAAACTAGAAGAACTTGGCGCTACAAGGATTTATCCTCGCTTTGATTGCGATCTCGATTATGATGAACCAGCCGAGCAATGGCTAGAAGGTGTAATCAAAAGTTTAAAAGATTCCAATCCAGCCGGCGAACCTCAAGCACTGAAGCTTTTATCAACTGCGCCAACCGTTTCTACATTTTCGAGAAGCAATCCTTTTAAAGCTGAAGTACTGGAAAATCTAAATTTAAACGGAAAAGGCTCTAATAAAGAAACACACCATTTAGAATTATCACTAGAAGGCTCGGGGCTAACCTACAAACCAGGAGATAGTTTAGGGATTATTCCTGAAAATGATCCTGCGCTCGTTGATTCTTTGTTAAACGTTTTAAAATGGGGCGCAGATGAAACTGTCACAATTAATAAACAAGGCGAGATTTTATCATTAAAAGAAGCATTAACGAGCCACTATGAAATTACTGTCATTACAAAGCCGCTTTTGCAAAAGGTTCAAGAATTGCTTCAGCACCCCGATTTAGACGAACTTCTGGAAGCTAGAAACGAGACAGCGTTTAGAGACTACATTGAAGGGCGAGATCTTCTTGATCTTATAGAAGATTTTGGCACATGGGGCCATTCAGCACAAGAATTTGTATCGGTATTACGCAAAATACCGCCGCGTTTATATTCGATTGCAAGCAGTTATGAGGCAAACCCAGACGAGGTTCATTTAACGGTTGGTACAGTCCGATATACCGCCCATGGAAAAAATCGAAAAGGGGTTTGTTCTACTTTCTGTGCAGAAAGAATCTCTATTGGTGACAAGATCCCTGTTTATATCCAATCTAATGATAACTTTCGCCTTCCAGATGATCCAAGTACGCCGATTATTATGGTTGGACCAGGTACAGGAGTTGCTCCATTTCGCGCTTTTATGCAAGAACGTGAAGAACAAGGGGCATCAGGGAAATCATGGATGTTTTTTGGAGATCAGCATTTTATGACTGATTTTCTCTACCAAACAGAATGGAATCAATGGTTAAACAATGAAGTACTTACTAAAATGAGTGTCGCCTTTTCCCGCGATGGATCTGAGAAAATTTATGTACAGCATCGGATGAAAGAGCATAGTAAAGAACTATACTCCTGGCTTGAGGAAGGTGCTTTCCTTTACATTTGTGGAGATGAGAAGAATATGGCAAAGGATGTACACGAGGCCTTAATTGAAATTATCGAAAAGGAAGGGAATGTGAGTCGAACACTTGCAGAAGAATATTTGAGCAAACTTCAGCAGCAAAGGCGCTATCAAAGAGATGTATATTAAAGATTCAGGTGAGAGGAGAATGAATAATGGCAGACAAAATGATCAAAGCCCCTGATGGCCCTCCAAGTAAAAATGAAAAATTAAAAAGAGAGAGCAATTTTTTAAGAGGTATATTAAAAGAAGAGATGGCAGACCCGCTTCATGCAAGAATATCTGAAAATTCAAACCAGCTCTTAAAATTTCACGGAAGCTACCAGCAGGATGATCGCGATCTTCGCAATGAACGGCAAAGACAAAAGCTTGAGCCGGCCTATCAATTTATGATTCGCGTTCGGTTGCCTGGAGGAGTTGCTACAACTGAGCAGTGGCTTATTATGGACGAAATTGCTGAAAAATACGGAAATCAAACGCTTAAATTAACAACAAGACAAACATTTCAAATGCACGGTATTTTGAAGTGGAATATGAAAAATACGATGCAGGAAATTAATCGAGTCCTGCTCGATACAATTGCTGCCTGTGGCGATGTGAATCGTAACGTCATGAGCAATGCAAACCCTTTTCAATCGGAGCTCCACGCTGAAGTATATGAATGGTCGAAAAAGCTCAGTGATGATTTGCTGCCCAAAACAAGAGCTTATCATGAAATCTGGTTAGATGAAGAAAAAATTTTTAGTAGTCCAGAATTGGAAGAAGCCGAGCCAATGTATGGGCCAGTTTATTTACCAAGAAAATTTAAAATCGGCATTGCCATTCCTCCATCAAATGATGTCGATGTTTTTTCACAGGATTTAGGCTTTATTGCAATTGTTGAAGATGGCAAACTTGTAGGCTTTAATATCGTGATCGGTGGCGGAATGGGGATGACCCATGGAGATCCGGAAACCTATCCGCAAATAGCAAAAGTAATTGGCTTTTGCAAACCAGAACAAATGTACGAAGTAGCAGAAAAAATTATCACGATTCAAAGAGATTATGGAAATCGCTCCAATCGAAAAAATGCCCGCTTTAAATATACAGTTGATCGCCTTGGCCTTTCTGCTGTCAAAGAAGAGTTAAACAAAAGGCTGGGGTGGTCATTAGGGCAAGCAAAACCATTCCAATTTGATCATAACGGTGACCGTTTCGGTTGGGTGAAAGGAATAAAAGGAAAATGGAACTTCACCCTTTTCATAGAAGGGGGAAGGGTGAAAGATTTTGAAAATATTAAAATTAAAACTGGAATTCGTGAGATTGCCAAAATTCATAAGGGGGATTTCAGACTTACTCCAAATCAAAACTTAATTATTGCAAATGTGTCAAGCCGCAATAAAAAACAAATACATGAATTATTGGAAAATTACGGATTAACAGATGGACATCACTTCAGCGCCTTACGCAGAAACTCGATCGCTTGTGTCGCATTGCCAACATGCGGATTGTCCATGGCAGAGGCCGAACGTTATTTACCTACTCTTATTGACAAGATCGAAACGATTATTGATGAAAATGGTCTGCATGATGAAGAGATCACGATTCGAATGACTGGCTGCCCGAACGGCTGTGCCAGACACGCATTAGGAGAAATCGGATTTATCGGTAAATCACTTGGCAAATACAATATGTATTTAGGTGCGGCATTTGATGGTAGCCGCCTCAGTAAATTGTATCGTGAGAACATTGGCGAAGAGGAAATTTTATCAGAGCTAAAAATACTCCTGCCAAGATACGCAAAGGAGAGAAAAGAAGGGGAACATTTCGGAGATTTTGTGATACGCGCCGGGATTGTTGGAGAGACAACAGATGGAACCAATTTTCATGATGTAAAGTAAGAGAAATTTAGTTAGAATATTTCGTCTTTAAATGTTGACAAATCATATCGAAATGGTAGGATTAAAAGTACTTCTAAGGTGATTTTTACAAACTTCTTTCATGAAAGGAGGGCGAATCGCTCTGAAACAAGCAAATTGGCAAAATACAATCAAGCATTTAGAAGAAATGCTTACGACAATGAAATTTGGATCTATTACATTAGTCGTACAGGATGGAAAGATCGTTCAGATTGAAAAAAATGAAAAGATTCGTCTTCCTTAAACATTTGATATGAACACTTGCTGACTAGACAACTAGAGGCAGGCTATCCTTTTTTATAAAGGAAGTCTGCCTTTTTTTAATGGATAGGCTCTGTTATATGTCGGTGTTGATTTTTGGCTCATTTTCTCACTGACCTTTCAGTTATGCAGAAAGGCATGTGAAACTTTGGTTTCACATGAAATGAGCCCAAAATCATTTAACAACCATTCTATTTAACAAAGCCAATGGATAAAGGAGGTTTAATCTATGAAAACCGCGATAACTTATGAAAATTGGCAGCCAATTCCCCATCTGTTCAAAATGGATGAACCTTTTAAAGGAGCGTATTCTGTACTTGAGTGGGCTTACCAAGTATATCCTGAAGAGAAAATCGTTTACGCTTCTAGCTTTGGGGCTGAGGGAATTGTCTTAATTGACCTTATTCATCAAATAAAGCCTGATGCACATATCGTTTTTTTAGATACAGATTTACATTTTCCAGAAACATACGACGTGATCGAAAAAATAGAAAAACGTTTTCCTACACTACGAATTGAAAAAAAGAAACCTGCTCTTACTTTAGAACAACAAGCCGAAAAATATGGGACGGCATTGTGGAAACGAGAACCGAACCAATGCTGCCATGTCCGCAAAGTTATTCCGTTACGAGAGGCAATCGGAAAAAAAGAGGCATGGATATCTGGGTTAAGACGAGAACAATCACCATCAAGAGCTCATACTGAATTTCTTAATAAAGATGAAAAATTTAAAAATATAAAAATATGTCCGTTAATCCATTGGACGTGGGACGAAATTTGGGCATATATTAAAGCACATGAACTTCCATACAATGAATTGCACGATCATCATTACCCAAGTATTGGCTGTTTTCCATGTACACAACCGGTAGCAAATGAGGGTGATTCTAGAGCAGGCCGTTGGTCTGGTAGTAGCAAGACAGAGTGTGGACTTCACACAAGCTAGGGGAGGTTGGCACGATGGTGATTTTAGCCATTCTCATTGCATTATTTTTTGCCCTAAACATAGGAGCTTCAGGTGCCGCAGCATCGATGGGGATTGCTTATGGAACGGGCGTTGTTAAAAAGGGGATGGCATTGTTTCTATGTGCCATTGCTGTATTTCTAGGTGCCTATTTAGGCGGGGGAGAAGTCGTGAAAACATTGGGGAGCGGAATTGTTCCGGAACATACGTTTACAGTATCCGTTACAATTCTAGTTCTTCTTTCAGCCGCCTTGTCTTTATTTTTAGCGAATATTTTAGGAATCCCTCTTTCGACAAGTGAAGTTGTTGTAGGATCAATTGTCGGAGTCGGGATTGTCTATCAATCTTTATTTTTCGATAAATTGGCATGGATCTTACTATTCTGGGTGTTGACTCCTTTTATTGCCTTCATCATGGCTGTTGTTTCTTCCATGATTCTTAAAATAAAGAAAATTAAAAAATGGTTAGAGAAACCTTCGATCAGCCGCATTTTACCGTTCATTGTGATCGTGATGGGTATGTTTGAAGCTTTTTCGGCAGGAATGAACAATGTTGCAAATGCAGTCGGACCATTGGTGGGAGCAAAAATACTTTCTATTCAATCAGGAATCTTTTGGGGCGGGCTGTTTGTTGCATTGGGGGCGCTGATTCTCGGAAAACGGGTACTGGAAACGAACGGAAAAAAAATTACCAGCATACGTTTAGAAGATGGGTGCATTATTTCCGGAACTGGAGCAAGCATCGTTATGACAGCCTCCCTTTTTGGCATCCCTGTTCCGTTAACGCAAATTACGACGAGCTCGATTATCGGTATTGGCTTTGTAAAAGACGGTATCAATGTCCTAAAAAAGAAGATCGTCATTCAATTGTTAACCGTTTGGGTCGTTTCCCCCATTATTTCGCTGACACTTTCCTACAGCCTTATTCAAATAATCATTGAAAAGAATTTCTATCCAATATTCGTGTTGGCAATGGCGCTGATATTGATTGTAGGCATTGTTCTTGTTATGAAAAGAAAATTTGTTTCCTTGCCAACTCAAGCAAGAAAGGAAACATCTTTAACGGAAAAAAGTTAATTTTTTGGAAAGGGTTGAGAAGTTTGTCATTTTTACCAACACCACATGGTGGAACATTAATCCAATTATATAATCCAACATTCGATATACAATCGATTGAGAAAGAAATTCCTATTGATGCCATTTCGTTAAGCGATCTTGAACTAATTGGAGCCGGCCTCTTTAGTCCACTGACTGGCTTTCTTGGCAAAGAAGACTACGAATCCGTCGTAGAAAGCATGCGGCTAGCAAATGGTACCGTATGGTCGATTCCGATTACATTACCGATTACACCTGAGATCGCTAAAACTTTGACAGAAGGGGAAACGTATAAATTGAACTTTGAAGGGGAGACATTTGGCGTCATTACTGTATCTGAGTGGTTTGAGCCAAATTTACAAAAAGAAGCTGTTCAAGTCTATCGAACTGATGAAATTGCTCACCCTGGAGTAAAAAATCTTTTTCAAAGAGGAAGTATTTATGTTGCAGGAGATATTGTTCTCGTGAAAAAACCTGAAAAAGGTATCTTTGCAGATGTTTGGTATGAACCGAAGGAAACACGTGCTCTTTTTGAAAAAAATGGCTGGAAAACAGTTGTTGGCTTTCAAACACGAAATCCTATTCACAGAGCGCATGAGTATATCCAAAAAGTTGCCTTGGAAACGGTTGACGGACTCTTTGTCAACCCACTTGTGGGAGAAACAAAAGCAGATGATATTCCAGCAGATATTCGCTTAAAGAGTTATAGAGTTTTGCTCGATAATTATTATCCAACGGAAAGGGTCCATCTAGGAGTCTACCCGGCTGCGATGAGATATGCGGGACCCCGTGAAGCAATTTTCCATGCCATCGCTCGCAAGAACTTTGGTTGTACTCATTTTATTGTTGGAAGGGATCATGCCGGAGTTGGTAATTATTATGGCACTTATGATGCACAACTAATCTTTAATGAATTCACAGAGGAAGAATTAGGAATAAAACCACTTTTCTTTGAACATAGTTTCTATTGTCAAAAATGCGAAGGAATGGCATCGGACAAAACTTGTCCGCATGGAATAGAAGAACGGGTTATTCTTTCCGGAACAAAAGTTAGAGAAATGCTGAGCAATGGTGTTTTACCGCCATCTACTTTTAGTAGAAAAGAAGTAATCAAAGTCCTAATCGATGGTCTTAAAGAAGCAACAACAATGTCAGGAGGAAGATAAACTTGAAAGCTAGTAATCTCACATGGCATCAAACAACCATAACAAAGCAAGAACGGAGAAACCAGAATGGACATGGGAGTTGCGTCCTTTGGTTTACCGGACTTTCTGGATCTGGCAAATCAACGATTGCTAATGCGGTCTCAAGTGAGTTATTTCGTCATGGCATCAACGAATATGTTCTAGATGGTGATAATATTCGCCATGGTTTAAATAAAGATCTAGGATTCAGTGAACAGGATCGCACTGAAAATATAAGAAGAATTGGTGAGGTTGCCAAATTATTTGTCGACAGTGGAAAAATTGTTACTACAGCTTTTATTTCACCTTTTCAGGCGGATCGGGATCAAGTGCGCGAGCTTTTTGACGATGATGAATTTTTTGAAATTCACATTGACTGTCCCCTTGAAGAATGTGAGAAGAGGGATCCAAAACAGCTCTATGCGAAGGCGAGAAGAGGAGAAATTAAAGATTTCACAGGGATTAACTCTCCTTACGAGGAACCTGAAAACCCTGATCTAGTCATTCACACAAATCTATTATCCATTCAGGAATCTGTCGAGGTAATTATTCACTTTTTACAGAAAAAAAATCTTCTATAGTTTAAGGAAGGATGAGGGGTCTATGGTTGGCAAAGTATATTTAGTTGGAGCTGGTCCAGGTGACCCTGATTTAATAACCGTAAAAGGGCTTCGCTATATAAAAGAGGCAGATGTCATTCTATATGACCGCTTAGTTAATCAGGAGCTTTTACAATATGCACGTGAGGATGCACAATTAATTTATTGTGGAAAACAGCCGCACGCACATACAATGAAACAAGAAACGATAAATCACATTCTTGTTATATATGCAAAAAGAGGACTCCAAGTAGTTCGCTTAAAAGGGGGAGATCCTTTTGTCTTTGGTCGCGGAGGCGAAGAAGCGCAAACATGCATCCATCATCAAATTCCGTTTGAAGTCGTCCCAGGGATTACAGCAGGCATCGGAGCTGCTGCTTACGCAGGGATCCCTGTAACCCATCGGACATTAAGCAAAAGCTTTGCCTTTATAACAGGCCACCAAGCTGGAGATAAAGCTGCAGAGCAGCAATGGCACCATTTGGCAAGAGGGGTAGATACACTCTGTGTTTATATGGGAATCGGCCAACTTCCATTCATTATTGAAAATTTAATTAAAAATGGAAAGAATAAAAATACTCCAATCGCCATTATTCAATGGGGCACTTTAATGAAACAAAAAACAGTAATTGGAACACTCGAAACAATTAGCAAAATCGTAGATAGGGAAAATATCGTCAATCCAAGCATGATTGTCATTGGTGAAGTAGTGGGCCTTAATCGACAATTAAATTGGTTTAATGCTGAAAAGAATTCAATTGTTTCAATAACCGGGAGCTAAATAAACTTAGGAAGTGATTACGATGAAAGCCATTCTTTATGTAGGGCATGGAACCCGCTCAAAAAAAGAAGCTTTAGAGGCAAAAATGTTTATCGAAAACATCATGAAAAAAATTCCGATTCAAATACAAGAAATGAGCTTTCTTGAACTCACTTCTCCTTCCATAGACAAAGGATTCCATCAGTGTGTCGAGAGGGGAGCAACAGAAATTATGATCGTTCCGATTTTTCTTCTATCTGCTGGCCATATGAAAAAAGATATACCTGAAGTGATAGGTGGACTGAAAAAGAAATATCCAACTGTTCAAGTCACAATTGGCAATGCGTTTGGGGTGCAAAAAGAAATATTGGATGCACTGGCACAATTAATTATATTGGCGGTGCCAGATTTATCGCATGATGATGCTCTCTTAATTGTTGGAAGAGGAAGCAGTGATCCTGATATTAAAAGGGCATTTTTTGAAATGGAAGAAGGAATTAAACACAGGCTAAAAATCACGGAAATCTCGACTTGCTATCTTGCGGCAGCAAAACCAACTTTTCAAGAAGGATTACATGGCATGCTCGCCAAAAAAAGAAAACGGGTGATTGTCATTCCATATCTCTTGTTCTCTGGGCTTCTTTTATCAGAAGTCACCCATTGGTGTCAAAAATTCGCATCAAAGATTGTTCAGGTTAAACCATTAAGTCGCCATGATGCAATCCAAAATGTTGTCATTCGTTCAGTACTTGAAACGAAAAGAGGAGCGGCACTCCAAGTTTAGTGTAATTATAATCTTTACTAAAGCTTCCCAATTACGATTTGGGAGGCTTTTATATTTTGAAATGCTGAAATTTACTTAAATGTTTAATCAAGAGGAAACGGTTTTTTGATGTCATCATGAAACATTTTGCCTAATTTAATCAATAAAGATTTAATGAAGTTTTACACCCTGTTAATATTCCCCATATACGAACAGCTTAAAATAAAGTAAAACGACATAAAGGGGGATTACTCATGATCACAAAATGGGCCCATCATCTGTATCGTTATGATTGCGGATTATTTCATTCACTAAACTGTCTATTTGAGCGCAAAGCATTAAATATCTTCTTTAGCCGTATAACCTATTTTGGCGGAGCCACTTTTACAATCATTTTCTGCCTGTTTATCATTCTATTCGCAGAGTCCCCAGTAAAAATGTGGGGAATTGAAAGTGGGCTTGCTCTGTTGTTTAGCCATCTTATTGTCATGCTGATTAAAAAAATTTATCCGCGAGAACGTCCCTATCTCTCGATTAAAGAAGCATACGTTGATATCAATCCATTAAAGGATCACTCTTTTCCTTCCGGACACACAACAGCGATTTTTTCCGTCATTACTCCATTCATTATCCATTTGCCAATCACCAGTCTCATCCTATATCCAATTGGCTTTTGTGTAGGGGCATCGCGCGTCGTTTTAGGCTTGCATTATCCTTCAGATGTGTTAGCAGGTGCATTATTAGGTTCGCTCTTTGCCATTTTAGCCGTATCGATTTTTTAAGGAGGGGAAACATGCATGAAAATCGCCATCTTTACCGATACATTTACACCACAAGTTAATGGGGTCGCCTTAACGTTTCAACGCTTTGTCGATTATTTAGATGAAGTAGGGATCGAATATCGTTTATTTGTTCCAGACGGTCATGAGACAGATTTATTTTCCAACCAAATTTTCAGATTTACAAGTTATCCGTTTTTTCTATATCCTGAATGTCGCCTCGCCTTACCAAATATCATCCATATAAAAAAAGAACTTGAACAATTTCAACCGGATATCATTCATGTGGCGACTCCCTTTAATATTGGATTAGCCGGTATTTATTATGCGAAAAAACTTGAGATTCCCCTTGTGGGGTCATACCATACCCATTTTGATCGATATCTGCAATATTACGACTTACAATTTTTATCTAAATTCATATGGAAATACCTACGTTGGTTTCATCGTTCATTTAAAAAAACATTTGTTCCTTCTTATGAAACAAAAACGGAATTGATTAACAGAGGGTTTACAAATGTAGATATTTGGAGTAGAGGTGTGGATTGCTCTTTATTTCATCCCCATTTTTCTTCTACTCGCTTAAGAGAGCAATACAAAATAACAGAGCCATATATTTTAAGCTATGTAGGACGGCTAGCACCTGAGAAAGATCTTGATGTCTTAATGGAAATCGCAAAGCGCTTGCCTTCTCATATCCAAAATAAAGTGCATTGGATAATAGCAGGTAACGGGCCGCTGTATGAGGAACTACAAGGACAGAAGCTAGCAAATATGACGTTTACCGGCTATATCAAGGGAGAGAATTTAGCAGAGCTTTATGCAGTTTCTGATCTGTTTGTTTTTCCTTCAAGTACTGAAACTTTCGGAAATGTTGTGCTAGAATCTTTTGCTTGTGGAACTCCAGTCGTTGGAGCTAAAGCTGGCGGAGTTCAAGAAATCATTGAAGATGGACGAACTGGAAAACTATGCCAACCAGGAAATGTAACCGAGTTTGTTGAAAGCATCACTGAACTAGTAAATAAGCAATCTACTCTAAAATTAATGAGCCTGGAAGCAAGAAATTATGCATTAGGGCAATCATGGGAAAGAATATTTTCGGATCTTTTAATGCAATACGAAGGCGTTGTTACGAAGACAGAAACTAAGCGCATGATTGCAAATTTATAAATGGAGGGGTCATTTTGGAGAAGAGGGCAATTGCGATAATCGGAACGGGCTATGTTGGTTTAGTTACCGCCGTATCTCTAGCAGAACTCGGGCATAACGTCATCTGTGTTGATATTGATAAAAACAAGATCAACCTTTTAATGGCTGGGAAATCCCCTATATATGAGCCTGGATTAGAGACATTATTAGTGCAAAATTTAAAAAGCGGACGACTCTCTTTTACGTGGAATCATCGCCAAGCCATTCAAAATGCGGATATTATTTATCTCGCAGTGGGAACCCCATCATTGCAGGATGGTTCCGTGGACCTTTCCTATCTGATGGAAGCCGCCAAAGAAATCAGTCTCTCAGCCCATGATGAAATCGTTGTGGTCACAAAAAGCACTGTTCCCGTCGGTACGAGTGAAATAGTAAAGAAATTTATCGAAAAGCATGCGGTACAGCCAATTAATGTCCACGTTGTCTCCAATCCAGAATTTCTACGAGAAGGGCAAGCACTTCAAGATACATTTCACGCAGACCGGATCGTCATCGGTGCTGATGATGACGTTGGCGCTAAAATCTTAATGGAATTATATGAACCGTTGCATCTGAACATTATTCGCACTGATTTAAGGAGCGCAGAACTAATTAAATATGCCTCCAATGCATTTTTAGCGACGAAGATTAGCTTTATTAATGAAATTGCCAACATTTGCGAAAGATTAAACGCCAATATTGAAGATGTCGCTCGAGGAATGGGCAGTGACTCAAGAATCGGAACGCAATTTTTAAAAGCTGGAATCGGCTATGGCGGCTCATGCTTTCCGAAAGATACGAACGCCTTAATGCAAATCGCTGGGAATTTAAGTCATCAATTCGAACTTCTTGAAGCTGTTATCCATGTAAATAATCGGCAGCAATCACTTCTTTTTGAAAAGGCAAAGACGAGATTTGCGAAGCTTAAACATTTAAAAATAGCGCTCCTCGGCCTTTCCTTTAAACCGAACACAGATGATCTGAGGGAATCTCCAGCTCTGCCATTAGCAAACAAACTTATTCAAGATGGGGCAAAAGTGATAGCATTTGATCCTGTTGCGTATGAAAAGGGGAGAAAGCTGCTTCCAGATGAAGTAAAGGTTACCGATGATATCCGGCATGCTCTGCAAGAAGCTGACCTCGCCTTTATCGTCACCGATTGGGATGTTATTAAAGATTTCCCTTTGGCATTATATGAAAAATTAATGAAGAGACCCGTTATCTTTGACGGTCGTAATTGCTTTGCGCTCAGTGAAGTTTCTCAATATGCGATTGAGTACCATTCCATCGGTAGACAATCGATTTATCGTTTGAAAGAAGTATCATTAAAACGACAAACAATGAAACAGAAGACAGTGTCCTCTATAAATTTCTTGACAACTTAACTCAGCGAAAAATGTAATCTTTCAAAAATAGGATCTTAAATGTTCATTGAACATATGAATCTTTTCCGATACAAAAGTGATTGCATCATCTTTTCAAAACATTAAAAAGCACTCTTCTAAAAAGAAAGAGTGCTTTAATCTATTATGAGGCTTGCTGTTCTTGAACAGGATGATTTGCTTTTTTTCTAGGGGCAAGATGAAAGATGATATTCAACACGATCGCTGTTAGACTTCCGATAACGATGCCATTGCTTGTTAAAATGTGAATTCCTTCTGGAAGATTGTTAAAAATAGCCGGAACAGTTGTAACACCGAGCCCCATTCCAATGGAACAAGCAACAATTAAAAGGTTCTCCTGAGAGTTAAAATCAATCCTACTAAGCATTTTGATTCCTGCAGCAATAACCATTCCAAACATGGCAACCATTGCTCCACCGAGCACAGAGGTTGGAATAACCGTTGTGAATGCACCAATTTTTGGAATGAGGCCAAGGAGGACGAGAATGATTCCTGCTGTGTATATAACATTATTACGTTTAACACCGGAGAGCTGCAGAAGCCCAACGTTTTGCGAGTAAGTCGTATAAGGGAAAGCATTAAATACGCCGCCTAAAACAATGGCTAAACCTTCTGCGCGATATCCCTTCGATAAATCCTTTTCAGTAATCTTTTTCTCAGTAATTTCACCTAACACAAAATAGACACCTGAGGATTCTACAAGACTAATAATAGCAACAATCGTCATCGTCAAAATAGCAGACCATTCAAAAGTCGGCATTCCAAAATAAAATGGCGTTGGCAAATGCACCCATGATGCTTCGGAAACTTCACTAAAATCAACCATGCCGATTAAGTAAGCAACAGCCGTTCCTGCTAACAGCCCGATTAAGATTGAGATGGAGCGGATGAATCCTCTCGTAAAGCGGTATAAAAGCAAAATGAACAATAACGTAGAGAAGGCAAGGGAAATATTTGTCAGTGAGCCATAGTCAGCACTTCCTTCACCGCCGGCAATATTATTCATCGCTACCGGGATAAGAGTGATACCGATAATTGTCACAACAGAGCCCGTTACGACAGGTGGAAAAAATTTAACCAATTTACTAAAAATAGTAGAAATTAAAATGACAATTAAGCCTGATACTAAAATAGCTCCATAAATTGCGGAAATTCCATGTTCTCCACCAATAGCAATCATAGGAGCCACTGCGGTAAATGTACATCCGAGTACAACCGGCAAGCCAATTCCGAAAAAACGATTCTTCCAAACCTGTAAAAGGGTCGCAACCCCACACATTAAAATATCAATTGATACTAAATAAGTAAGCTGCTCACCTGTTAATCCTAACGCACCTCCGACAATAATAGGTACGATCACTGCTCCAGCATACATGGCCAAAACATGCTGAATCCCTAATGATGTTGTTTTAAACAAGTCTCTGTTCATAATAGCGCAGCCTCCACTTCATCCAAAAATTGCACGCCACCTTCAAGAGAACTTATTCTAGCAAGAGATTCGACTCGAAAGCCTTTTTCTCTAAGTAGGCTGCCACCATTTTGGAATGATTTTTCAATCACAATCCCAATACCTGCGACTTCTGCACCCGAAGCTTTGACAATATCGACTAAACCTAATGCTGCCTGACCGTTAGCGAGAAAATCATCAATAATTAAGACACGGTCATCTTGCATTAAAAATTGATTTGAAACAGAAATCTCGTTGGTTTCATTTTTTGTAAACGAGTGCACGCTTGCAGTAAGTAAATCATTAACTAGAGTCAGTGACTTTCTTTTGCGAGCAAAAACGACAGGAACCTCTAATTCTAAAGCGGCCATTAAGCCTGGTGCAATTCCGGAAGACTCGATAGTCAACACTTTGGTAATATTTTCTTTCTTAAAACGGTTGGCAAATTCCTTTCCAACTTCCGCCATCAATCGGGGGTCAATTTGATGGTTTAAAAAAGAATCAACTTTTAAAACCTGTGAAGAAAGTACTCTTCCTTCAAACCTAATTTTGTCTTTTAATGTTTTCATCATTTTCCTCCTTATGGCATTGGCTTTTTAAAACAGAATGGTTGATAAAGTGATTTTGGATCATTTCGTATGAAATCAAAGCTTCACACCCTTTTAAGAAACACTTTAGGATCAGAGAGGACATGAACCAAAAATTGGACAGTATAAAAAGCCATTACATAAAAAACCTGAACGTCATGACACTCCTCAAACATGAGTGAGCCAATGACCTTCAGGTGCTATCATAGAAGGAAATGGAATAAACACCTTTCATTAGGTGTTATCCCCATTGCTCACCCATAGTCAGTATATTTACGGTACACTGGTAGAAACTTGCAGGCCATATCCCCGCGATTATATGAGTGAATGCACTTATTCATTTGTATGAAAGTATTATAGGAGCAAATCTTAATTTTGTAAATGGGAGAAGATGAAATATTAGTAATGAATGCTGATTGTTTACCTAGTAAAAACGTGCTAAAAATGAATTAGAGAAAAGGGTTGGAGGTTTTTTTAAATGGAATTGCGGCAATTAAAATATTTTCTTACAATAGCAAAATGTAAAAACTTGCTTCTTTAAAAAAGTTCATCTTAAAGAATTAAAGGATGAAGAGCTCATCTTTTATCATGAAGATTTTACCCTCCATGACATTATGTGAAAGAAATTTATCGAGAGCGGTTTTGAACCAAAGATTTTATTTAAAAGCTCACAGTGGGACTTTATGTCAGAAATGGTCGCTGCCAACTTAGGGGTAACGATCCTGCCGGAATCAATTTGTAATCGAGTTATGAATAAGCGCATTCGAATCATAGAACTTATTCCGATAACCCCCTGGAATCTTGCGCTGATTACAAAGAAGGATAAATATCTTTCATATGCCGGGCGAACTTTTATCGATTATATTTCAAAGCATTCTTCCTCACGCATTGGATATAACTTAAAGTTATGAAAATCATAATAAATATGTATTTTACGCTTGTTCCTTAACCGTTGTAATATAGTCATATCCATTTAAGGGGAGGGAGCATGAGGAAGAAAATTTTAACGATTGCCAAAATTTCTCTGTTTTGTCTCATTTATAAACAAACAGAAAATTAATAATTTGATTTATTTGTGACACTATCTTGTGTTAAAACAACTATTTTACAAATTTTACAGATAGATTACAAAATAGTAAGTTATGCCTATTTAACATATATAATTAAAGTTTATACTATTCTTAGAATTAAATAGATATGGAGGAATATATTTGAATCGAGTTATAGCAAAACTAGTAGTTGCAACATTGTTATTCAGTGTGGTACCACCACTAAACAATGTGGAGGCAACTTCAGCAGAAGAAAAAGAGGTCATAGTGCCTTCTCCTCAACAAGAGCAAGAAATTGTTGAAAAACGGACGTCCACATCTCAAGTCTTTAAACAGGAAGATGGTTCTTACAAAATGGAAATCTACTCGGAACCCATTCATGTTCAAGACGAAGAAACAAAAAAATGGGAACCGATTGATAATACATTAACGAAAACAAAAACAGGCCGTTTTCACAATAAGAAAAATGAATTCGATGCCTCTTTCTCGTCAAAAATTAAACCAAATCAGCCTCTTATGTCAATTGAACAACAAGGTAAAGCTGTAGAAATTGAATCGGTTGATCAAAATGGAGAACTGGCAGCGGAAGTCCCTGCCGTGGTGGAAGAAAATAAAGTTATATACAAAGAGATTTATCCCAATACAGACCTCTCCTACACCGTTAATAACAGCAAGATTAAAGAAGATATTTTATTAAAGGAAAAACCAAGCAATGACAAGCAGTTAGAATATACATTTCAATTTAATATCAGTGGATTAATATTGGAAAAAACAGAAGATGGTTACTTATATTTACTTGATTCTTCCTCGAAAGAACATCTTTTTGCAATTGAAAAGCCTTTTATGATGGATTCATCAAAGCCAGAAGGATTTGTTTCTAATATGAAGACGCCCATGCCAGAAGGGGCATGGAGTGATCAAATTGAAATGTATACCGAGCAAAATGGAGATAACCTAATCCTTACTCTGAAACCTGATATGGAATGGCTAAAAGCATCAGAGAGGGTATACCCTGTTGTACTTGACCCTACTGTGAAAGTATTCCAACCTAAAAAAGACTTGAACGATACAACGATCCGAAGTGCCTTGCCAGATACAACAGGTGGAGCCGATTTGGAACTAGGAGCAGGTTTTCATAAAACCTCTAACAATATTGTTCGATCGCTCCTTCAATTTGATGTTGGAACATTGCCTAAAGGCGCAAAAATAATGAGTGCTCAGTTAAATCTCCATCTGTCATCTGTCTGGAATGATACATCATCCGTTATTCAGCTCTTTGAAATGAGGAACGCCTGGGAGGAAAACCGAGCTACGTGGAATCGCCGAACATTAAGCGATTTGTGGACGAACAAAGGCGGTGATTATACACCTGTCAGCCTTTCCGCCCAGACAATTGGCGCACTTGATACTTCTCTTCCAGCACCACCATTATTTAAGTGGCGTATAAGTGCAGATATCGTCCAGAAGTGGATTAATCAGCCCTCTCAAAATTTAGGCTTGATGCTAAAAGCTTAGAATGAATCACTTGCGACGTACAAAAAGTTTTATTCCGGTGATGCTTCTGGGGCAACAGGTGATTTGAAATATTCACCCAAGCTTTCAATTGTATATTATCCTGTCAGCCGACTAGGTCTAGAAGATTATTGGTCGTATGCGGAGCATGCACTTTCTGATGGACAAGGCTTTGTAAATCTCGGAACTGGGAATCTGGTTCTCGAAACCACTGATTTTTCTGTCAGTGGACGTGGGAATTCTGGTTTTTCCTTCTCCCGAACATACAATTCCAAAGCGGTAGAGGATTCACCGATTGGCTATGGATGGTCATATACAGGCAGCGATACGGTAACCCAATTTCCTAATAATGATGTTCTCTATCAGCAGGAAGATGGAACGGTTCACTTTTTCACTTACGACACAACAACTGGAACATATAAAGCTCCAGCAGGTCTTTATTTGACTTTGACCAAAGCCAATACGGACTCCTTTGTTTTAGCTGACTACAATGGGAATCGGACGGTTTTTCGTGATCTGATTAAAGATCCTGAAGCACCAAGCCGAATTTACCGAATCGATTATGAGGAAGACAGGAATAAGAACAAAATTACGTATCAGCGTCAAGCGGATGGCACATTAACAGGTATTACCGATGCATCTGGTCGTAGATTAACATTGGACTATCAAAATGGCCGTATTGTTTCCACGAGCTTTGAAGGAACCAAGAAAACAGCTTATACGTATGATGCAAACGGTAATTTAAAAACATCTACCATTTTTAAAGATGGAGAAACAGGATCTGTTACAACTTTCAATTATAATACAGACGGTGAATTAGTTACCGTTATTGACGCGAAAAATCAGGAAACCAATTACACCTATACAAACGGCTTTTTAACAAATGTACAACAGCCAACGATTGCAGATACAGCTCTTTCAAAAACAACCTATTCCTATGATATTTCGAATTATATAGCTATAGAAACAGATGCGAAAGGAAACCAAACAGAGTATTGGTTAGATGATAATTATGTCATACTAGAAACCATCGATCCTCTTGGAAATATCACAAGTACCGAGTATGATACGAACTATAACCCGATCATCCAAACAGATGCCTTGGGAAATCAGACGATTAATACCTATGACAGTAAAGGGAACCTGTTATCCACAAAAGATCCGCTGGGGAATACGGTTACCTATACGTATAATGAATTTAGCCAGCCACTGACGGTTACCGACTCCAAAGGAACAACAACAAACGTATACAACAGTGTAGGTGATCTGATCGAGGAGATCAATCCTGCAGGGGAAACAACGGTCCATGAATACGACAGTTATGGAAATTTGATTAGTACAACATTTGCGGATGGCACGAAAGAAAATTATGTATATGACGAAAATAAAAACTATCAGAAGTCTGTAACGGATCCTCTAGGAAGGACCACCACTACTCTTCAAGATAAATATGGAAACACAACAAGTGTTACTGATCCGGTGTTAAATACAATTAATTACACCTATGACCTTCGAAATTTGTTGACACAAGTAAAAGATGCTAAAGGCAATGTAACCTCTTATGATTATGATGCCAATGGAAATTTGATAATGACGACAAATGCAGCAATGCAACAGACTCTTTTTACATATAATGCTCAGAATCAGATGACATCAAGAAAAGAGCCACTTGGAGAGACAATAACTTATATCTATGATGAGAATGGAAATAAAAAAGAAACCGTTTATCCATCTGGAGATAAACTACAAAATATTTATAATAATAATAATCAGCTCTCTCATATAGCATTAAATGGTTCAAGAAAATGGACATACACCTATAATGCGGATGGCAATGTTGCTGCTGTACTTAATGTTGTAACAGGAGCAAAAAAGACTTTCTTGTATAATGCAAATGGCAAAATATTAAAGTCAACACTTGGAAGCCAGTCTGTTCAATATGGTTATGATAGTACAGATGCTGCTATTTCTGTGAAAGGCCTATCAGGCACACAGTCTTTTACACAAAACTATACAATTGATAATCTGGAACGTCTGTCACACGTTAAGCGAAATGGAACCAGCCAGGTATCTTTAACGTATACTACAACAGATTCACCGGCTACAATTTCATATGTAAATGGTATTTCATCAACGTATGAATATGATGTAGCGAGACAGCTGAAGACGCTGACGGTTAAAAAAGGAACAGCGATTTTCGATACCTTTAAGTATGAATATGATACACGAGGAAATATAACATCCGTTACGTCTAATGCTGGTACAGCCACATTTCAATATGATAGCAATAACCAGCTAATCCAAGAAACGACCATAGACGGTGCGTCTATTACATATGAGTATGACGGATTAGGCAACCGGACAAAGCAGATAACGGCGAAAAATGATCAGATTACAACCGAGACTTATTCGTATAATGCCAATAACCAACTAACAGCATCAAATGGTCAATCATACATTTATGACCTAAACGGAAATCGTATGCGGGACAGAAGCTACAAGTATGTGTATAATAAACTAAATGAGCTGGTGGAAGTTCAGAAACTAAGTGGCCAAATTGTAGCAACCTATGCTTACAATGAAGAAGGCCGCCGTATCAGCAAAACCATCAACGGCCAAACAACATACTATCATTATGATGAAAATCAGGTGCTATTTGAAACGAATGAGGATGGCACCATTACTGCAGAATATTCTTACGATGATTATGGACGCCCTCTGACAATGACAAAGGATGGAAATACTTATTATTATGTAGTTAACGAACATAAGGATGTTACTGCCTTAACGGATGCATTTGGAAACACTGTCGCTTCCTATATGTATGACGGATGGGGAAATATTTTATCAAAAAGCGGTCCGATGGCAGATGTAAACCCGTATCGATATGCCTCTTACCGTTATGACAATGAAACAGGTTTATACTATTTGTTGGCACGATATTATGAACCAAAAGAAGGAGTTTTCTTAGCAGTTGATCCTAAGCCAGGTGAAGCAATAGATCCTATTAGCCAGCATCCATATGCGTATGCTCAAAATAATCCAGTTATGCTAGATGATCCGGACGGTGAGCATCCACTTGTGGCTATTTTAGTTTATACTGGTGGGCGGTATGTTGTTAAATATGTTGCAAAAAAAGGGATTAAGTATGCTGCCAAAAAATATAAAGGAAAAATGCCAATACCATCTACACAAACTGTTGCAAAACTTGTAGCAAAGAAAATAGGCGGAAAAACTTCCAAATTAAAAAATGGTTATAAAGTTGAAATACCTAATGGAAAGAAACCGATTACTGTTCGAATAATGAATACTGGTTCAGGTGGAAGGGCTAAACCATATTTTAGAGTAAGTATTGATGGAAAAGGGTCTTATACAATTAAAGGTAAACTATCTGGGGACAAAGGACAAACTCATATTGATTTAGGAGATAACTTCTTAAGTCAAATAACCAAGATGGTAAATGCAGCTAAAAGGAAATGATGTAAATGGAGAATTTGAATGAAAAGTTAGGTAGTTTGTGGGCAAGTGTAATTGAAAAAATTGACTTTAACTTAATGGAAAACTCAATTCGTATGAATTTGAAGTTAACGGAAAATGGAAATGTTGAATATTTTGAAATAGCTTTTAAAAATGTCTCTTCTTATTATTTTTTAAAGAACAATGGAGAAAATAGATTTTCTTTTTATGAATTAGAAGATGGGGATTATTTAGAACTCACATCTATTGACTATTTTGAAAATGGTATAGGAGAGATTTCTATGAATTCATCTTACGAATGGACAAAAGAATATTATTCTAGCGCTAATTTTGTGATAGAAATTTGGAGTTCTCTTTTATTAATTGAGGCGGATATCTTCGAACTCAATAAAAAAACTTACACTCATTTAATGAAATTTTAATGAATATCAAAAAAACCGTTTGTAAAAGTCAAACTTTTACAAACGGTTTTTTTGATTAGGCTTGATGATAGACAGGGTTCATGCTGTAGACCGCAAAGTAATCTGTAATAAAAGTAAATGGACAAGAAAATTAATGATCCTTATTTTTTATTTCTTCAAGCTTTCTTCGATTGACTGCCCTTCTTAAGGGACAGGTTCCTTGTCCCTTAAGAAGGGCTCTGTAGAAAGAAATCTCTACAGAGTTTTTTCTTTTCTAGAAATTTACGTTGCCCTCTAATCGATCTATTATTACTATATTCTCTCTAAATGGTTAGTTCCAACAAGTTAAACTGTATATCTTTGCTTTGAATGTTTAATTCATATTCCTACTGTGGGAACAAGAAAAGAATATGGATATTGTGAAGTAGGAAATTTATTTTTAATCAACACCAAATCAAAAAACCGATTACTTAGCGTAGGAAATCGGCTTTCTTCATGTCGAAATCTTAGCATATGTTTTTCGCGTTTTGTTGGTAGGACCTCTATAGGCTTTATTATATACCGAGTTGATTTTTGGCTCATTTTGTTTGAAACATTGGTTTCACACGAAATGAGCCAAAAATCGTTTTATCCACAATTATTGTTTAACAACACCTTTTCATTAATTGAATCGTGATTAATAATCGGTGACAATCAAATCTCGGTCTAAAAATTTTTCAATTTCTTCGCTGACCTGATACGATATTTGTGGCGAATCATAATTTTCAAACACATATTCACATTTGCTTTTGTAAGCCATAATTTCATCGTAATGGGTGAGATGGCGCTCAATATCTCTCTCATTGTCGCCCCGTTCCTTTTGTCTATTTATGACTGTATCACGGTTGGCATAAATAAAGAATCTCATGACCCGTTCACCATACATCCTCTTAAGCTTTTCCGTTCCTTCAGGATTTAAAGTTAAATAGACAAGATTGTGATTTTCAAAGGCTCTAATTATGTCTTTTTCTCGAATGCCATAGTGATTTCCATCAAGCTCAACAGCCTCTAAAAATTCTCCAGCTAGATTCATAGTTCTAAATGTCTCTTCATCTACAAAGTGATAATCCTCACCATTTGTTTCGTAGTGGCGGGGCAGACGTGTCGTGTAAGAGAGCACTGTCTCCATATCAAAAGCAGTCGCCACCATTTTTGCCACCGTTTTTCGACCAGAACCATCAGGGCCGGTATAAATAAAAAGCATTTCCTTTTCTTTAATCCTGTACATGGACAAACCTCCTCATTTAAATAATTGGTGTCATGTGCAATAGAAATAGCTACTGAGTTTGCTCTTATTTACATTGTATCAGATTTTTTGAAAAATTAGAATATTTTGTCAAGGGTTCTTCTTTTTTTAATTATGTTTTTTAACAAAAGAAAAAAGCGCAAATTATCTTTGAAACCATTAAAATTCGAGATACTCCTGCAATGGTTATTTCAAAGCTATTTTTCTGAGTGCTTATCGCCTTACACGATAAAGTTAAATCCCCGATTTGTAGATGTTAGGTCTTTGCTGCTTGAAAACCCATAAAAAAGTGATCCACAACAAACCTAGACCATAAAAGAAAGCGAATGAACTTCATTCGTTTTTAACAAATTTAGCCAAAAGAAAAGGGCTGTCCAAAAAAGTCTGCTTTCACTGACTTTTTTGGACAGCCCCAAGTGAAATTTTGGTTTCACGCGAAATGAGGGAAAAATCATTTTATCAACAATTCTGTTTAACAAAGCCATTTAAAAAGAGAAAGAACGCTTGCTTGTGATCAAATAACGAAACATTAGCACGGCTCTGATTCGAGAAAACGAAGGGAGAAAGTCAACACTCTCTTAACATTTGATCGAGTCAGAGCAAGCTTTTAACACGGAAAAATTATTTTCTATAATTAATATTTTTCATGTAGCTTAACATTGCAAGGATCGTCCCTGCAAAAGGCAAGATTATTGATAAGGGAATTGTGTAGAGTAATTGCTAAATTGTTGGTACGCTTGATCAACTTTTTGCTGTTCAGCTGCCTCCAATTTATACCAACCCTTTTTAAACATTAAATTAAAAAGTTCTCTTGAAGTTTGATGCGTCTCTTCCAATATTTGCAAAAAGTCTTGATACAACTGGTCATGACTTGCCTCACGAACGGCAATATTTAAACTATCTGTTAAATACTTACACGTGGATAATCCGTCATTGATAAAGTCTCTTTCATTCATTTCTGGTGTTTTTATCTTCGGTAACTGTCCTGTTGAAGGATTTGCAATCTGCTTGTTTTGTTGTTGATTTTGCAAAATACATCACCTGCTTTCTTAATGCTGTTGACCTTGATTTGGATTCGGAACATTCGCCATAATGGCATCGTTATTAACCTGTAAATGGGAAAGTAAACGTTGATAATGATTTTGATGCATTTGTCCAGCCTGTTCAAATGCTTGTTTAATCTCAAGATCATTTACTTGCTGTGCATAGAAGTGAAATTTCTTGAATGCAAGTAATTCCCACGACATTGCATCCTTTAAATAGGACAAGTCCTTTGTCGTAATGGCCGGTGGTGGTGACGGCATTGGTGTTTGTTGTGAAATTTGCATAGTCTTCTCCTTTACAAAAAAATTTATGTCAATAAAGGGCAATGTTGTGAATAAAGATCCATTTCCCTCTTTTCCATCATTCCCTTTATCAACTCCTGTTGCACGAGTTAAGCCTTGAAAAACTTGATCCATCGTTTATTTTTTTTCTTCAATTATGTACACCTCCTCATCCCTAGGTTTCCACGAAATAAATCGGATATTCATCGTTCAAAGCATCTTCTAAAAATCGACAAATTCACATACATTTACGGTAGAAAACAGTAATGTGAGGAGGGACAATAATTGAAATTTGAACAAGAGCGAGCAACTCTATTTGGAGAAAATTTAATTCATTTTGCTCAGTATGTTCGCAATAGTGAAAACATCAATAATCTATCTGATCACCATAAACTATTTCGCCTTAAAAACATCATAGAAGAATATCGTATACAATTATTAGGGGAAGAAATTGTTCGGCTTAATCAATTTAATTGGCAAAAGGAACAATCTGAATTATTAATTTTTAGAGCTTGCAAAGCACTCGAAAATATTGCTGAATATGTAGAAAATAACTTAGATGACCTCTTTATTTACTCTGCAAGAATCCATATATTGAAGCATTTTTATGAATCCTTCCATTTTACCAACTGATGCTAGACCGCTATAATAGAAAGAGATAATGCTGAAAAAGGGGAAAAACGATCTTGAAATCCAAAAGAGTCACTTTTATCGTTCCAATAATGGTTATTGTTGGCATAGCATCAATTTATATGCTGCAAACAGGCTATTCCGAAATTGATCTTTCCATTCGAATGTTGATTACATTCGGTGCCGTTATTTTTTCAGGAATTATTTCCTATTTTTTATTTCCTGAGAATGAAGAAAATAAACGTAGATGAAATCAACAGGTTTCATCTTTTATTTTTGAGGATTTATTAAAAATACTGTTACATTTCTTGCGAAAGAGAGGATTTACAAGAATTTCAGTTCCACGAAACAGTTGGAGAAAAAGAACCAAAATTCAAGACCGACAAATAACAAAGTCAATTTAACAGAATTTCAAACTAGTATAAACCGTTTGTTTTTTAACTTCATTTTATCGTAGATCTCCGACATATCCATGCTGGGAGAAGGGGCGACATTAAATATGAGAAGGCTCGATTTTCATCAATCAAACTAAAAAGCCAACAACATCAGATAACAGAGAGATTGTTTAAGAAAAGAAAGGATGTCTTTATGTTTAAATTAGAAAACTTCATTACAAATTTCGATTGGGAAAATCTGCTGATTAAAGGCGGAGTAATTACACTTAAAGTAATTGGGATACTTTTCGCCTACTGGATTATTAGACGGATTGGCCGTAAAATTCTTGATCGGACATTTAATAATATATTGCACCGCCAAGATATAACCGAAGGAAGAGCCTTAACATTACATCGCTTGGCAGAGAATATTTTTTCATATGCATTAGTTTTTATCCTTGCTGCCACTCTATTTAGCGTTCTCGGAATACCGGTTGCAAGTTTAATCGCTGGAGCCGGGATTGTCGGCCTAGCTGTCGGTTTCGGTGCCCAAGGACTGGTTAGTGATGTTGTAACCGGATTTTTTCTTTTACTTGAAAAACAGATTGATGTTAATGATTATGTCACGGTCGGAAACTTTGACGGCATTGTCGAAGCAGTGGGGCTTAGAACAACGCAAATTCGAGGCTTCGATGGGACACTGCACTTTATTCCAAATCGAGAAATAACAAGTTTAAGCAATCATTCAAGGGGGAATATGCGCGCGCTAGTCGATATCGGTATTTCCTATGAGGATGATATCGATCATGCCATTGATGTTATGCAGCAGGCATGTGAGCGAGTTGCTAAACAAACCTCAACAATCCTTGAGGGACCAAATGTTCTTGGTGTACAAGCGTTCGGTACCTCAGAGGTTGTCATTCGCGTCATTGCAAAAACAGTGAACGGTGAACAATGGGCAATCGAAAGACAATTAAGAAAAGCTATTAAAGAGGCTTTCGATGCACATGGAATTGAAATCCCACTCCCGCATCAAGTGTTAATCCAAAAACAGTCAGAATCGCAACAAAAGTCATTAAGTTAGAGATCAATAGTGCAGGAATGAGCTTCGCAACAGTGATAGTTTCGCAATATCCATCGAGACAAGGCTTATTCTGGCGTAATGGAAACCTATGATAATAACCATCGATGCACTCATTTAAAGAGTGAACGACAATAATAAAGAAATGTTTAAAAGCCGTTCAACATAAGTTGGCGGCTTTTAAACAATTATAGAAATTTCTTAATATCTAGAATGGCTTGAAAATGTATTCCTTCGTGGAAAATTGTGCGGATGAGCACCTGTTCAATAGTATACATCCCCATATCTGTAGGTTCAAATTCCTCTTCTAATCTTTCGCCAAAGAGTTTTTTGATTTCGCTAGGCTGGTTTTTTAAAAGTGTTTTTAACTCCTGTGTACTCGGAGTTTCCGCTGTAAAATCGCTGGGCGATGTGCGGAAACCGAACGACCTCTGAAAAACTTCGGGTAGATTCACTTTTTCCTTCGTTACTGCCTGAATCCAAAGATATTGGTCTAAATAGAGATGCCCTAAATTCCAACGAATATTGTTGTTAAACCCATTTGGAATAAGTTCAGCTTGCTCTTCGCTAATGTTTTCAATAGTTTTTAAAGTTAAAGAACGATATGCTTCTAATTGATTAAATAAAACTTCATGTCTTTTTTTCAACTTTCATTCCCCCATATTTATGTTATTGAATAAAATACGTGATCGCTTCATTGAATTCCTTCCAAAAATAGAAGGAATTTTCGTAATCATAGAAGAATTAAATGTTAATAAATTATAAAGAGGTGTATGATAATTGGAATCATCCCGCTATATTGTCAAGAAGTTACCTGCGTATCGGGCCATTGGCCTGAAATGGGAAGGTGCATACAGCGAAGTGGCACAATTAAAGGAAGTAATCAATGAAATGACTCTACGAATAGACGAGTTAAAAAATCCACTTGATCGCAACACACAGCTTGGTTTATCTTATCATTTAAGACCAGACGGTTTTGTCCATTACTCCCTTTTTGAAGTAAACGAGTTTGAGGAAATACCACCTGGGATGGTGGAATTCTATGTTCCTGAACTCACATATGTCACCACACATCACGATAAAGGAGAGAATATAGGGCAAAGCTATTCGGAAATCGGAATTTGGATTAGCAAAATGAACTATATCCCGTATGTTGATGCAAGTAAAACCTATTACGACCCATTACCGATTAAACATGAAAGATACCCGCGTGATAGAGACTTGTCAGATCCACATTTTGAAATTCTCATCCCAATTGAAAATGTCATTTCGAAAAAAAAATAAACTGCATATTTGGAGGGAATGAAATTAGGTCATGAACTTTTCACGAGGAATCAAATGTATCACCGGAAGTAAAAGAAATTTATGTAGCAGGAGGAAAAAACAGAGATTGCTTATAAAACGATGAGAGATGCTGCTGTAATTGCTAAAAAATGTTAGGCATTTCAGATCGCCAATGGTTGACAGAAAAGAAAATAGAGGTATATACGTCTCTTACTTTTATCAAAACGGAAAAGTCTTTTGTCCAAATGGACCCAGATCAGTTAAATTAAGAAGGAGTGCAACTATGACAATAACTTACAAATCACGCGAAGAAGTTCCCTTAAAGGAAAAATGGAATTTAGAGGACCTTTACATAAATCTTCAAAAGTGGGAAGAAGATTTAAAAATGATAGAATTGCTGGCAAATGAATTAAAAACTTTTGATGGAGCTATACACAACGGAATTCAGTTATATCAATTTTTAACAACTCAAGAGAAACTGTCCTATAAATTTAATCACCTCTTTGCCTATGCAATGCTAAAGGTTGATGAGGATACTCGTGATACAACTTCCCAATCATTATTGGAACGTGCAAGAGCATTAAGTGTAAAGATTAGTTCAGCTACATCTTTCTTTCTCCCTTTTTTGCTAAGCTTAGATGAACATACCTTAAAAAAATATATAGCTGAGGAGAAAGGATTAACTTATTTTGAGAAAGACCTTTTTGAATCATTTCGATACAAAAAGCATGTATTGAGCAAGGAACAAGAAGCGCTCATGTCTCAATTTGGGGAAGCCTTATCAGCACCAGCCAATACTTATGCGATGATCAATAATGCTGATATTAAGTTTGGAGAGGTGACAAATGAAAGTGGGGAAAAGGTTGAGCTTACAAGAGGAATGTACTCGAAATTAATCGAGGATGAAAATCGGGATAAGAGAAAGGAAGCCTATAAAGCTTATTACAAACCATATCTCCAGATGAAAAATTCAATCGCTTCAACCTTGGCTGCGGCAATTAAAAATAATGTAACCACTTCAAAAATTCGCAACTACCCATCTGCACTTGAAAAAGGCTTATTTGCAGATAACGTTCCAAAAGAAGTGTACGAAAACTTAATCATGGCGACCAAGAAGCATATTGCACCATTGCATCAATACTCAGAATTTCGTAAAGAAAAGCTTGGGCTCGATGAATTAAGACAGTATGATATGAATGTTCCTCTTGTCAGTGGTGTAAAGCAGGTTATCCCTTATGATAAAGCATATGATATTATGCTAAGAGCATTAGCTCCACTAGGTGAGGATTATGTAAATACATTAAAGGACTTCAAAAAGGCGCGCTATTTTGATGTCAGAGAAACTCCAGGGAAACGTTCAGGCGCCTATAATCTTGGCGTCTATGGCGTGCATCCGTTTATTCTCTTGAATCATCAAGATGATCTCGATAGTTTATTTACGTTAGTCCATGAATGCGGCCATGGCGTACACAGTCAACTAAGTTCTCAATACCAACCACAAATTACAGCTCGCTACAGTATTTTCGTTGCAGAAGTAGCTTCAACGGTCAATGAAGTGTTGCTTATCAATTATTTGTTAGATAACGAAGAAAATGAAAAAGTACAACGTCATTTGCTTAATCATTTCATTGATAAATTTAGAGGGACATTCTTCACACAAGTCATGTTTGCTGAATTCGAAAAATTAACACACGAAAGAGCTGAACAAGGGGAGCCATTAAATGTTGAAGTTTTTAATACCATCTATGAAACTTTATTAAGAGAATATTATGGTGATACTATCGTTGCCGATGAAGAGATGAAATACGGATGGGCAAGAATCCCACATTTTTATCGACCATTCTACGTATATAAGTACGCAACAGGATTTGCATCAGCAATTCAAATTGCGACGAATCTTCTAAAAGGTAATGAAGAAACTTTATACAACTATTTAGAGTTTTTAAAGAGTGGAAGCTCCGATTATCCGCTTGAGCTGTTAAAGAAAACGGGAGTCGATTTAACTTCGCCAGAACCAATCAAGAATTCTTTGGCCAAGTTTAAGGAACTAGTTGAAGAATTTTCATCTCTATAAAATAATGGCTTGTTACTGCTGGAAAGTATATATAAGGTCACTTCCTTTTAAATAATTCATGTTATACTTACCTTCAGAAAGTATGAGGGGTTTAGTGATGAACAAAGAGAAGAAATATGAAAAAGATTTATTTCCACCAGTTAAAAAATATTTTTCTAAACTGAACTATGAAGTATATGGAGAGGTGAACGACTGTGATGTCGTTGCCGTTAAAGCGGATGAATTGATTATTATCGAATTAAAATTACACTTCAACAGTGACTTACTAATTCAAGCAACAAACCGGCAACGTCTTACGGATCAAGTGTACGTTGCCATTCCAAAACCGCGTTTCAAACGAAATTCAAAAAAATGGCATGATATGTGCCATCTGTTGAAGAGGTTAGAGCTAGGCTTAATTATGGTTACATTTTTAAAATCCACTACTAAACTTGAAGTGATTTTAGAACCTGGACCATATGATCGAAAATATAGTATTCAAAGTTATAAAAGAAAACGTCAAAAGCTATTTGATGAAATTAAAGGTCGAAATATAAACGATAATATTGGTGGGAGCAATCAGATAAAAATCATGACCGCCTATAAGGAAAATTGTATTCAGATTGCCACTTGTTTCCTTCAATACGGACCATTATCACCAAAAAAGCTTCGACAATTGGGAACTGGAGATAAGACGCTATCGATTTTATCTCAAAACCATTACGGCTGGTTCAGAAGGATTGCAAGAGGAGTCTATGATCTTAGTGAACTAGGAAAAAAGGAGTTAGCAAATTTCCCCGAAGCTGTCAGCTACTACACAAGCTTAAATAAACAAACCTAGTCTGAAGGCTACAGCTTCAGACTAGGTTTGTTTTAGGAACGCATTAATATTTCCAGCGATAATGTCCGGCAATAGGCGTCTTAAATGAAGTTAATTTGACTTCCGCAGCAAAGGGTGGGTTATTATGAATAAGATAGGGAGTACCGTCTGCAGCACGTTTGTCAGAAACAATTCCTACATGATGATATCCATCTAGAAATACGACAATATCGCCTGGTTGCCACTCTTTCAAATTTTCCACATCTCCTGGTACTAAATCGGTAGTTAGGCTCTCAGCATACCTTTCAAAAAAGACATATTGATTAGGTACTCGACGGAAATCGATATTTGGATCAGGTGCCCCTCCTACACGAGGATACAAATCCGTGTTAGTCGCAATATCGGCATCCATGACATCCTTCAAATTAATATTTGCCCCCAATAATCCACGCCAGATCACATCTGTACACACCCCTTCATCATCCGGGGGATAGCCACCATCATAATAATTGCTTTCATAACGGGTTCGCTGCTCAACCTCTTTTCGTGCTGCTTCAACAATATCGATTGGATCTGGTATCTGATTCTCATTTCTATCGACTTTAGCATATGCAGCTGGAATTTCAACCTTCTGTATAAATGGATTCTCCCAGTGAACCCCGAGATAATCAAGAATAATTCCTTTTCGAAAGAAGACAATAATGGAGAGTAAGAAAATAAATAAAAGAATGATTCTTGTTTTTTTCTTCACATTGTTCACCTCATTATAAGCACAGACGATTGAAATGAAAAAAAGTTTCAAGTAAATTTTAAATATTAACAAAATTATTATCGAGATATATAATTTTGCAACCTCATGATTATAATAAATGTATTATTAAAAGAGTGATAAAGTAAGAAATTGTGAAATTTTCTTAAAAATTTACGCAATTCCAGAAAATATTATTGTTTTTTCAGAAAAATAGTTGTATGATAGCTTTTGTTGATTATTTTTATCGTCTAAGGAGTAGTTTTTTTATGAAGAACAAACTTTCTTTTTCATCTTATTCTGTCATAGGAGTTATGCTATTTGCTCTATTTTTCGGAGCAGGGAACTTAATTTTTCCGGCACAGCTCGGGCAGAATGCTGGGACAAACTTTTGGCCAGCCGTCATTGGCTTTTTAACTACTGGTGTCGGACTTCCCTTGCTCGGGATTTTAGCAATGGGCTTTTCTGGAAGTTCCAATTTACAGGATTTAGCAAGTCGTGTTCATCCGACATATGGAGTATTTTTTACTTCATTATTGTACTTAACAATTGGACCCTTCTTTGCAACACCGCGGACCGGTACTGTTGCATTTGATATTGGAATTTCTCCTTTTGTGGGAGAAAAATTTTCACAATTTGGACTCTTTATTTTCACACTTATTTTCTTTGGAATTACATTGTGGTTATCATTAAATCCAGCGAAAATAGTAGACCGAGTTGGAAAAATATTATCACCAGGAATTATTATTTTACTATTTGTATTATTGCTAATGTCGATCGTAAACCCAATCGGCTCTTTTGAAGCACCTCAAGACGCATACAAAAATGGGGCATTTAGCAAAGGCTTTCTCGAAGGTTACAATACAATGGATGCCCTTGCTTCACTCGTTTTTGGAATTATTGTTATTAATGCGATTCGTGCATTAGGTGTGACTTCGAAAGGAGAAATTTTAACGGCTACCATTAAAACGGGGCTTGTAGCAGTTTCCTTGCTGGCATTAATCTATGTCGGCATCACCTATTTAGGAGCTACCACGACAGAGCGTTTTGGGTTATTTGAAACAGGCGGACCAGTATTAAGCAATGCTTCTTCGTACTATTTTGGCTCATTTGGTTCATTGATGCTCGCTATTTTGATCACACTTGCATGTTTAACAACCAGCATTGGGTTAATAACAGCTTGTGGAGAATACTTTCATACGTTGCTGCCAAAAGTTAGCTATCAAGTATTTGTGATTATTTTCTCTCTATTTTCGTTTGTTATTGCCAACTTTGGATTAGCAAATATCATTACATTCTCCATTCCAGTATTGATGTTTTTATATCCACTTGCCATTACACTTATGATGTTAACTTTCGTTTCACCATTCTTTAATCATGCGAGATTAGTGTATGTAGCAGCAACAGTAGTTGCCTTTTTAATTAGCATTATAGATGGCTTTAAAACATTATGTGATTCACTTGAAATTTCCTATTTTAGATGGATGGAACCGATTATCTCCTTTTATAAACAAACATTGCCTTTCTATGAGCACGGGCTAGGCTGGCTTATTCCAGTCGTCATTACAATGGTTATAACAGGAGTCATCTCCCGCTTTCAAAAGACAGAAACAATTTATGTAAAATAAGGATTATAAAATGGAACCAGTTCTTACTAAAAGGGCTGGTTTTCATGCACGTAAACAAGCCCTTTGCTTTTCTTTCTTATTAACTTCATGTATGATAAAGACTGATTCATTTAGATAAAGGAGTGGTCGAGATGACAAAAAAAGGATACATACAAATGCAAGATGGAAAGAAAATTGAATTTGAATTATACCCTAATGAAGCACCGGGAACGGTAGCCAATTTTGAAAAGCTGGCAAATGAAGGCTTTTATAATGGCTTAACTTTCCACCGTGTCATCCCTGGTTTTGTTAGCCAAGGTGGTTGCCCAGTTGGAAACGGAACAGGTGGACCAGGATATACAATAAAATGTGAAACTGCTGGGAACCCACATAAACATGAGGTAGGATCCTTATCAATGGCTCATGCAGGCAAAGACACTGGTGGAAGTCAATTCTTCATTGTTCACGAACCACAGCCGCATTTAAATGGCGTCCACACTGTTTTTGGCAAGGTGACTTCCGGAATGGAAACCGTTCTTAACCATAAACAAGGCGATGTGATGGAGAAAGTTGAAGTATTTGATGCATAAAAAAAGAGAGTAGAGACTCTCTTTTAGAATGTCGGCAAAAAGGCATCGAGAGGTAAATTGATCTGCACCCTGTCAAGTAGACAGTGGAAATAATAAAAATGATCTAAGCGGCTTTAGCTCTATATTCCATAGGGCTAAGGCCGTTTAATCGTTTTTGATATCTTTCATGATTATAGAAT
>NZ_SWLZ01000011.1 GCF_005502275.1 Robertmurraya siralis | reverse complement strand
ATTTTATCAGAAGAGGTCCTTATTTTTATACAAAAATGAATCAAAGCCAGTGAAATTTTACGTGTCGTAAAATTTCACTGGCTTTTTCATTTTAGAGATGGGTTTTGTCCCACCCTCTTTTAGACTACCATTAAACGTTATTTCACCTGCTCCGGTTGAGGAGACAAACCTTGAAGGTCATTATTTTTGAAATTCTTTACAAGGTTTAAGCTTTATTCGTCTTTTTCAGTGCGGATGATCATGACATCACATGCTGCATGTCTTGCAATATGTTCTGAGACGCTGCCAATTAAAAATCTTTCGACAGCATTAAGCCCTGTCGCTCCGCAAATAATTAAATCAACTTGATATTTTTTGGCAATATCTTTTGGGATTTTAACTTTAGGAGATCCGTACTCAACAGTGAAGGTTACCTCTTTCACTCCAGCATTAAGCGCTGTTTTTTTGTAGTTTTCCATAAGCTCTGTAGCAAATTTGTCTGCTCTTTCGACAATAGTCCGGTCATAAGCTTCTACTGTTGCAAATGTACGTGTGTCGATAATATGTGCCAGAACAATTTTAGCATCGTTTCTTTTTGCGATTTCAATCGCTTTTTTAAATGCCCATTCTGCTTCAGTTGAACCATCAACTGCAACCAATATGTTCTTATAAGTGAGACTCATATTTATCTCCTCCTTTACCTTTATTATACAGCCCTCTTTTATGAATATCTGTAACAAAATTTCGAAAAATAATATTGTCAGTGATTCTTATGAGAGGGAGTTGAACGGAAGTGAAAAAAGAACCGAAAAAGGGTCTTAACTTTGATTACGATGAACAAGGAACCGAACAGGTTAGTGAACAGATTATGAACGCTTATCACAGCGGTGTCATCGATCAAGCAGATGGTCATTACGAGACATTAAAAGATGAATCAGAGCAAGAAGATGAAATGTCATAATTTTTTCTAGAAGGCTTTGTTATATGTCGGTGTTACTCTTTGTTTTTTTCTCAGCTTCGGCGAGCCTTGGTTTCACACTTTGAAGTGAGGCAAAATCGTTTTATTAACAATTTGTTTAACAAAGCCCTCAGAAAAGGAGAGGTGCAAACATTGCACTTCTTCTTTTTAGCTTATTTTAAAAATTGCAATGTTTGAATTTACTTGCCGCTGCAATTGATGCCGTCCCTTTATTAGTATTGTTCTTTGAAAAGAACTTTATTCTTTATCTTCTAAGGTGTATAGTAGAATCGGATTTGTGAAATATCAGGAGGGAAAATGGATGCGAATTGGGGTACCGAAAGAGATTAAAAACAATGAAAATCGTGTTGCTATGACGCCTGCTGGCGTTGTTAATCTAGTAAACTATGGTCATGAGGTATATATTGAAACAGATGCAGGCCTCGGTTCGGGCTTTACTGACTCAGATTATATGAATGCGGGAGCCACCATCGTTAGTACAGCAGAGGAAGCGTGGTCAAAGGAAATGGTCATGAAAGTAAAAGAGCCACTTCCATCTGAGTACACTTTCTTCCGTGAAGGGTTAATATTATTTACATATTTGCATTTAGCAGCTGAACCAGAGTTAACCAATGCTTTATTGGAAAAGAAGGTTGTTGCGATTGCCTATGAAACCGTTCAACTTGCAAACAAGTCATTGCCGCTTTTAACACCAATGAGTGAAGTCGCTGGACGTATGGCCGCTCAAATCGGGGCCCAATATTTAGAGAAGGTGAATGGTGGAAAAGGGATTTTACTTTCTGGAGTGCCTGGAGTAAAGAGAGCGAAAGTTACGGTAATTGGAGGAGGAGTAGCAGGGACGAACGCTGCAAAGGTTGCTGTTGGTCTCGGTGCGAACGTGACGATTATTGACTTAAAACCAGAACGCCTTCGCCAGTTAGATGATATTTTTGGTAGCGATGTGACTACGTTAATCTCGAATCCCTATAATATTGCTGAGGCTGTAAAAGAATCCGATCTTGTTATTGGAGCTGTATTAATTCCTGGGGCTAAAGCTCCTAAACTAGTAACAGAGGAAATGATTGAGTCGATGTCACCGGGTTCAGTTGTAGTAGATATCGCGATTGACCAAGGTGGTATTTTCGAAACAACGGATCGTATTACAACACATGATAATCCTACTTATAATAAATATGGCATCGTTCATTATGCAGTTGCTAATATGCCTGGAGCGGTACCACGCACTTCTACGATTGCTTTGACTAATGTGACCGTCCCTTATGCACTTCAAATTGCAAATAAAGGATATCGTGAAGCATGCTTAAATAATGATGCATTATTAAAAGGAATTAACACATTAGATGGATTTGTTACCTATGAAGCAGTGGCTTCTTCCTTAGAGTTAAATTATGTGCCAGTACAGGAGCTTCTTAATAAGTAACTCCGAGGGGATGATTCAGATGATTAACCTAAGTGAGAAACCGACTATTGAGGGTAGAAAAGTGATTTTAAGGCCTTTTAAAGAGAAGGATTTTCCGCTCATAGAAGAGTGTTTAAAAGATCCAGAAGTCATCAAACTGACGGGAAGCAGTGCAAATTTTGATCGGCAGTTGTTTCATCAATGGTACCGTACAAGAAATGAGCAAAAAGACAGATTGGACCTTGCTGTGGAAGATAAAGTGCAAGCAAATTTAGTTGGTGAAGCAGTCATTAATTTATATGATCAAAAAACCCACAGTATGAATTTCAGAATACTAATAGGTCCAAGGGGAAGAAATCGAGGCCTTGGAACGGAAGCAACACAGCTGATGATCGATTATATCTTTCAGAACACTGATTTAAACTTTTTAACATTAAGTGTATATGATTTCAATCCGAGGGCTAAACATGTGTACGAAAAAGTTGGCTTTGTCAGTGAGAGTGTTGATCGAGGTGAGTTACAATTTGAAGGGGTCGCGATTGACTCTATTAATATGAAGCTGACTAGAGAAAATTGGCTGCTGCGAAGCTCGTAATGATTTCTGTTATATTTGTTCTTATTTGAAGTATAAAATTTGGTTGTTTTAGAAAAATCATGTTTGCGCCACTTTCTTATCAGTGAAGAAGGTTGCACTGATTCTCTCAAAACCAGCAGGACCGTTTTTTTGAAAATGTGCCAAAAGCAGCATTCGATAGTCAAAGTAAAAGGATAGATAAACAGGAGAAAAGAGCCCGTTTATCTATCCTTTTATTGCTTTATTTAATTTAAAAACTATTTCCAACTGTTCACAGTCTATGAAATAATTTGCAGCTCTTTTCGGAACTTAGTGAGAATTTCCACTCCGTTTTCTGTGACGACCACATCATCTTCGATGCGCACGCCAGCAACTCCTGGGACATAGATCCCTGGTTCAATCGTATAGACCATTCCTTTTTCTAACAGAAGATCATTGGTTTCTGTTAAAGAAGGATATTCATGTACGCTAATGCCTAATCCATGCCCAAGTCGATGTGGGAAGTAATCACCATACCCAGCCTTTTCAATTGTACTGCGCGCAGCAAAATCAACCTCTGAACATTTAATCCCGGGTTTGCTAGCTGAGATTGCCGCTAATTGTGCTTTTAAGACAGTATCATATATCTCTTTTTGCTTATCATTTATGTCTCCGAAAGCGACCGTTCTGGTGATGTCAGAACAATAGCCATTGACGACAACACCTAAATCAAAGAGAACTAAATCCCCTTTTTTGATTTTCGTGAGTCCTGGATTCCCGTGTGGCGAGGCTCCGTTTGCACCTGTCAGGACCATTGTTGAAAAGGCCATGGCTGTGACGCCTTTTTTCTTTAAGGCAAATTCAATTGCTGCTAGAACGTCTAATTCTGTTTTTCCTTCTTTGATTTCAGAACAGCCAACTTCAATCGCGTAATCGGCCAATGAACAGGCTTCACGAATAGCAGCAAGCTCCTTCTCATCTTTTATTAGTCGTAACGTTCTTAGCTTTTCTTCAGCAGAAATAAATTGAGCGTTTGAAAACAGCTCAGATAAAATTTCAAATCTTTCCACATTGAGATGTTCTTTTTCAATGGCAATTCGGTTGATCTTGGCAATTCTTTTAAAGACAGCGTGTTTAACAAGCTCCCACGGATTTTCAATATCACTGTATCCAATGATTTCATGATTCCAGCCTGTCTTTTTGGCATCCTCTTTTTCCATTGCCGGACAAATTAAGAATGGCTCCGCATCTTGGAAAACAGCGACTCCAAGCAACCTCTCATGAGGATCACTATAAAATTGACTTAAATAAAAAACGCTTTCTGTTGAAGTGAGAAAGGAAAATTGAATATCCTCTTCTTTCATCCACTCAGAAAGTTTATGTATACGCTCCATGAAAACATCTCCCTTATTTTGGTCTAATTTAAAGTTAGCAACTTCGAAGGAGATTGTAAACTTTTTCGAGTAAATAATTGAGCTAACTTAAACACTCTAAATGTGTTTCAGACCGTAGACAAACTCGAGGATTTCGAGTTTGTCTACGGTCTATTTTATTTTAAAATGTAGATAGAATAACAATGTGGTTAGATTTCCACTCCGGGTGGACGCTTTTTCGCGGGTGGGGCCGAGCTGCTTTTCCCGCGGGAGTCGCCACCTTCCGTTCCCATCAATTTATTACACTTCATCCATTATTTTTATCTAGAGGTGACCAACCATGATGACAAAAAATCAGTTCAATGAACGTGAACAATTTGAAATGCAAGCGATTGATCCATTCGTTCCACAAATTATTTCGTTCGCAAGCTTGAGTCAGCTATTGATTTTTCATGTATCTTTCCATTGGTGAAGGAGCTTTATTCGGAGGTAGGACGTCCAAGTATTGCTCCAGTCGTTTTATTTAAAATGGTGTTTATACGATACATTTTTGGGATTCGTACCATGCGTCAAACCATAAAAGAGATTGTCCATGCAGGCGATGCTTACTCTTGCTGCGAATGTAAAGATATTGGCAACTTGGACTTGGCAAGGTGCTTGACTTTGACTTTAAATAGATTTTGAGTCAAAGTTTTAAGAATATAATTGCGGATGGGAGCGGAGGGCGCTTGACTCCTGTCTCATTTTTACACATGTCACTCGCTTGCTGCTTATTCTGCAAAAGTCCTCCATATAGTGGAGATTCTAAGGATTTTCATGGCATTATGCTTGAAAGAATTGAAAACGGGTGTGTTATTAAGTCTTTTTTGAATGATACAATAATGGCATGTTTGTTATTCCTGTCAGCGAGGTTCATTTTTAAAAGTTCAAGAATAGCAATATCAATTTTTAAAGAGTAGCAGGAATGAACTGACATTTGTTGAAATTAGAGTAGATGGATAATAAGGAAGGAGAGAGTGTAAATGAAGATATCCTACCACGGACATGCAGTAGTTAAAGTTGAAACGAACGGCAAAACGATTTTAATTGATCCGTTTATTAACGGGAATGGTCTGACTGACTTAAAGGTGGATGAGCTGAACCCGGACTATATTATCATCACACATGGTCATAATGACCATGTAGGGGATACGAAAGCGATCGCGCGAAAGAGTGGTGCTCTTATCATAGGCAGTCCTGAAATAGCAACATATTTTCACTGGAAAGGACTTAACACACATGGAATGAATATTGGCGGGAGTTACGAATTTGATTTTGGCAAAGTTAAATTTACACAAGCTTATCACTCATCTGGGTATGAAACAGCGGGTCAGCAAATTATTTATTTGGGTATGTCGATGGGAGTTCTTTTAACGATTGATGGCAAAACGATTTATCATGCTGGCGATACCGCTCTCTTTTCAGATATGAAGCTTATAGGTGAAAGACACCCAATTGATTTGGCTTTCTTACCAATTGGTGATAATTATACGATGGGACCTGAGGATGCGGCATATGCGGCTCAGTTGCTCGGTGCGAAAACGGTTGTTCCTATTCACTATAATACTTTTCCGGTTATAAAAAAGGATCCATATCAATTTGTAAACATGCTACCAAATGGACAAGGCAAGGTGCTTGAGCCTGGAGCAGAGATAAAGTTGTAAAATGAAGCGTAGCTGAAATGCTACGCTTTTTTGTGTTCGAAAAAACGCTATTTCGGTTTTCGCGGATATATGTCATTAAACTCCGATATTTTTGTTTTTTCGCCGATATCAGCATATGGATAAATAAAACGACTTTTTTTTGGCTTGCCCGCATAAATATTAATTAAAGAAATAAAGGAGGAACGCACATGGCTAAAAATCGTTATATTCTTTGCTTATTAGCGAGCGCTGCGATGCTTTATTTTGCTTTACCTAGATTGCCGATCCATGACGGTGGACTTGCTGGTGTTTTCGCTATATCCTGGCTTATTCTCTGCCTTATTGTGATCGCTGGCAATCTTTCTGCATTATTATATGAACCGAAAAAAGCAAGAGAAAATGTGAGAAAATCCCCGGTAAAGTCGCAAAAACGCCTTCGTTCATACAATTGATTGAATCTATCGCCTCCTTCACCTTATAATAAGAGAAGAAATCGGAAATTTTATCATGGTAGATAAGACAGGTAAAGGCCATGTTGAAATATAATGAGAAGATAATTTTAATTTAAAGGGTGAAGGTCTTGGCTACAAAGCATGAACAAATTTTAGAGTATATTGATCAACTACCAGTTGGAGAAAAAATATCCGTACGACAAATTGCCAAGGCATTAAATGTGAGTGAAGGTACTGCGTACAGGGCTATTAAAGACGCTGAAAATAAAGGGTATGTGAGTACGATAGAACGTGTTGGCACGATTAGAATTGAACGAAAGAAAAAAGAAAATATTGAAAAATTAACATATGCAGAGGTTGTCAACATTGTTGAAGGACAAGTACTAGGCGGACGAGCTGGCCTGCATAAAACACTTAATAAATTTGTGATTGGTGCCATGAAGCTTGACGCGATGATGCGCTACACAGGGGCAGGCAATTTGTTGATTGTTGGAAATCGGACAAGGGCTCATGAGCATGCTTTAAAAGCAGGAGCCGCTGTATTAATAACAGGGGGTTTTGATACGGAAGAAGAGGTAAAAAAACTCGCTGATGAACTTCAGCTTCCGATTATTTCAACCAGCTATGATACGTTCACAGTAGCGGCAATGATCAATCGCGCGATTTATGATCAGTTAATTAAAAAGGAAATTGTCTTAGTTGAGGATATTTTAACACCTGTTAGTGATACGGTTTATTTAAATACAACAGATACGGTGTCTAAATGGTATGAATACAACCGTGAAACAACGCATGGGCGCTATCCGGTTGTAGATGAGAATATGAAAGTGCAAGGAATGGTTACTTCCAAAGACGTTATTGGGGTAGATCCGGAGCAGTTGATCGAAAAAATTATGACAAAGAATCCGATGACGGTTAGCGGACAAACGAGCGTTGCCTCATCTGCCCATATGATGGTTTGGGAAGGAATCGAGCTTTTACCAGTTACAGACAACAATAACAAGCTCATAGGAATTATAAGTCGTCAGGACGTATTGAAAGCCCTGCAAATGATTCAACGCCAACCACAAGTTGGGGAAACGATTGATGATATTGTTACGAGCCAGTTAGTGCTGTCAAAAGGAAAAATGAAGAATGATGAAACTTATCGCTGTGAGGTTACGCCACAAATGACGAACCATCTTGGCACCATTTCTTATGGCGTCTTTACAACAATCGTAACGGAGGCGGCGAACGGTGTTTTACGAGGTTTTAAAAAAGGAGATTTAGTGGTTGAGAATATGACCATTTATTTTTTAAAGCCGGTACAAATTGATAGCACTTTAGAAATTTATCCAAGGGTGCTAGAGTTAGGGCGTAAGTTTGGAAAGGTTGATGTAGAGGTATTTAATGATGGGATTCTCGTAGGCAAAGCAATGATGATGTGCCAGTTGTTAGACAGACAATAAAGTGTGACTGTGCAATGGTTCCAGTATAAAGCAAATGCAGAAAGCAATCGCTTATCTACATTTGCTTTTTGGTTTAATTTTGGAAGCTCTGGCTCCTTCTCGCCTACCAAACTTCACCGATAAGCTGTATAATGGGCCCCTTTACTTCATTCGTGCTGAGACCATTCCGAATGGATGTAAAAAATGTCCAAAAAAGCGAGACTTTTTTCGGACATTCTCTTACGCGCATTATTTAGAAAAGCCTATTATTTTTCCAACTGCTCAGCTTCTTCAATCGCATGAGGTAAATAAAATTTATATGACTTCACTCCACCCCATACATTAACAGCGCCTAACAGGAGAAATACACTTCCAACGATATACGCGACCGCGGTTTGATTGATGAAGAATTGATTCAATCCAAAAAGGGCAACAAATAAGCCAAGTGCAACAGTAGCTTTTGCTGAAACCCACTTTTTTTCTGCAGGTCTTTGTGTGCGAAAATACTTCACCTTATAAAAAATATAGAAAGAGAAAGCGAACACAAATAAGATAACGAGTATTTTCATTTGATATTTCCTCCAAGCTTGAACAACTTCACTCTTTATCTTAACGACTTTTAAGAGAAAATTCCACTGTCATCATTTTTATGTAGTGAAACCGCCACCATCTAAAGAAGGAATTTGTATAAATTATCTTTTCTTTTCATTTATTTATGGTAAAAATGGAGATAGATAAGTTTTTTGAGGACTACACTACAAAAACGGATAAGGAGTAAAAAATGAGAGAAAAGATATTTGAAACCATTCAAAAATATGACACCATTATTATCCATCGTCATGTTCGCCCTGATCCGGATGCTTATGGGTCACAAGGGGGATTAGCCGAGCTGCTCAAAGCCTCCTTTCCGAAAAAATCAATTTATATGGTAGGTAAGGAAGAACCGTCATTACATTATTTATCACGACTTGATCACATAGCTGATGAGACCTATAAGGGAGCATTGGTAATTGTGACAGACACAGCGAATGAAGCGAGAATTTGTGATCAACGTTATCAGCTTGGAGATTACCTTATTAAAATTGATCATCATCCGAATGAAGAGCCGTATGGAGATTTGAGCTGGGTTGATACTGAGGCAAGCTCTTGCAGTGAGATGATTTATGAATTTTACCTTGCAGGGCAGGCTTCAGGTTTGAAAATGTCTGATGCTGCTGCCCGTCTTTTGTATGCTGGAATCGTTGGAGATACTGGTCGTTTTCTTTACCCAAGTACAACAGAGAAAACCTTTGCTTATGCAAGCGAACTAATTAAATATAATTTTGACAGAACAGAGCTGTTTGATCGGATGTATGAACTAGAGTCTAATCTTGTTAAATTAAACGGTTATGTACTGCAAAATTTTAATATGAATGAACACGGTGTTGCTTCGATCATTTTGAATAAGGAGCTTTTAGAAGATTTTGCTGCGATTCCTTCAGAAGCTTCACTTCTTGTTAGTACATTGGGGAATGTGAAAGGACTCCTTGCTTGGGTATTCTTTATTGAAGAAGAGGATCAAATTCGTGTTCGATTACGTTCGAAAGGACCTGTTATTAACAGTATTGCGAGAAAATTTAATGGGGGTGGGCATCCGCTTGCGGCAGGGGCTTCCATTTATTCATGGGATGAGGTTGAGCATGTCATGAAAGAGTTAGAAGAAGCGTGTATCAATTATCAGCAGGAGTTTTAATGGGGAATGAGGGAATGGCGCATTTGCAAATTCCCTCTCTGTTATTTATCAAATTGTAGTTCAACTTGAACTGTTAAAGTTGTATAAAAGACTATTTCCTTGATCTTAAGGCGGTATCGCTTTTCATGGGCTTTAAAGGTCCGGTTTTCAATCGTCCTTTTTATGAGATCCCTGCTTTTAAAAGCAGTTTCAATATTTTGTGTTAACAACGTGCGAATATCTTCCTTTGCTGACTCCTCGATTTCATGAACGCTATAAGAATCAAGCTTGTATCTTTCGTGGTTTAAAATTTTTACTTCAATTTTTTGAATCGTCAGTTTTTCTTCATTTTCTTTATTAATTTTTTCAACATCCTCTTGCCATATTTCTTTTTCTTTTTTCAGATCTTGAATTTCTTCTTCTTGAAGCTTGATTTCCATGCTGTAGTCCTCCATCCACTCACCAAAGATAAAAAGGAAGATAAGCCAACTGATGAGTGCGCCAATGGCCATTCCTGCCAATAATCTTCGCCATTCTTGAAATTGATGATAGGATGGGATTCTCATTCGGACACATGCTCCCCGGTTAATAGCGTAATTAAGAAGGAGCCTGTTTGTGCACCGCCAAGAGCACTTAATATAAGCAGGAAGGTTTTAAAGATATCCTTCGTATCACCGGCAAATAGTCCCCGCTCAAAGCTATAGACTGCATCAAATGTACCACCAATTGCAGCGACGATGGCCCAAATTCTGATTTGTGAGGAAATGCGGAAAATTTCTGTCATCAGTGGTTTTCCGGTTAAAAAGGCACCGATGCCACCAATTAACGCTCCTCCAAGCAACACACCTAATGCAATAAAATAGCTATCAATTAATAGAGAAAAAAAAGGCTGCTCTTTCATGTACGTTCATCCTCACTACAGTAATTTGGAGTATATTCAATGAGAATTGCTCCCTGCTATTTTTTTTGGTCTGTCTCTATTTTGCATCGATTTTATCAACGACAGCTCTAGCCAATGTGAATCAACTCAATGGTCAATTAATGCATACATATTACATTCATATGGACAAACTTCTGAAAATATGATTTTTCATCCGGAGTTCTTGGAGGAGTTTTTCCTAAATAAAGAGAACATCTTTTCTTTTTTTTATTTGAGGTTCTATAATAAGAACTGAAGATACTTCTAAGAAATCGACATGGAACTATAGGCAGCTAGAAAAAACAAAAGACAAAAAATATGCTTTTAATCTAGTTTGCGAAATTGATCAAAGCAGCATATGGAAAGGTGGGATCGTATTGTCATTTGTTCACCTTCATGTATATAGCTCATATAGTCTTTTAAAAAGTACGACGAGGATCGCAGAGCTTGTTCAGACAGCAAAGCAAAAAGGGTTCTCAAGCATTGCACTTACTGATCAAAATGTTATGTATGGAACGATTGCCTTTTATAAGGAATGTTTGAAGGCGAAGATTAAACCGATTATCGGTCTGACAGTCATGGTTCAGAGTGAAAGAAACGAAAGCTCTTACCCCCTCGTGCTGTTAGCGAAAAATCAAAAAGGGTTTCATCATCTCCTCAAAATATCGAGCGTTGTCCAGACTAATTCACCGACAGGAATTCCGATGAAGTGGCTAAGGGGTTATGCGGACGGCATTATTGCAATTTCTCCAGGGACGAAAGGTGAAATAGAAGAGAGCCTTGCAGCAGGAAATTATGATGAAGCTGTAAAGAGTGCCACAGTCTACAAAAAAATCTTTGCAAACGGACATTTTTATTTAGGGATTCAAAATCATGGTATCGCCATTGAAGAAACTATTAATAGAGGCATCGTTGATTTATCTAAAGATTTACAGCTTCAATTGGTGGCTACGAATGAGGTATATTACATCAATAAAGAAGATTCTTTTGCTCATGAATGTCTTCTTGCCATCAAAAATGGGGAGAAATTACAAGATGAGGCAAGAGAAAAGTTAGAAAATAATCACTATTATTTAAAAACAGCGAATGAGATGGGGGAGCTTTTCTCACATCTTCCCGACGCTTTAGAAAATTCCCTTCGAATTGCAGAAGCATGTAATGTCATGATCGAATTAAACCAAATGAGTTTGCCAAAATTCCCAACGAATGGAGAAAAAAGCTCAGAACAATTATTAGAGGAACTTTGCTATAAAGGCTTTCAAGAGAGGTATCGAGAAAGCACGGATGAACACAGAGAGAGATTAGAGTATGAATTAAGCATTATTAAGAACATGAAATTTGCTGATTATTTTTTAATTGTTTGGGATTTTATGAGGTTTTCAAGAGAAAATGGTATTTTAACTGGACCTGGAAGAGGATCTGCAGCAGGATCGATGGTTGCTTATGTTCTGTATATAACTGATGTTGACCCGATTAGCCACCAGTTATTATTTGAACGCTTTTTAAACCCTGAGAGGATTTCAATGCCAGATATCGATATCGATTTTCCGGATCATCGCAGAGATGAAGTGATTGAATATGTTGCGAATAAATATGGAAAGATTCATGTCGCACAAATCATTACATTCGGAACGCTTGCAGCAAAAGCTGTTATGAGGGATGTCGGGAGAGTTTTTGGCCTTCAAGGGAAAGAGCTTGATCAAGTATCAAAGTTGATTCCATCTCGCCCGGGGACGACTTTGACATCTGCGGTGAAAGAATCAGAAGGGTTACGGAAGTTTGTTCAAGAGTCTGTTCTTAATCAACGATTATTTGCCGTGGCAACAAAATTAGAAGGTCTGCCGCGACATACTTCCACCCATGCAGCTGGTGTCGTATTAACGGAAAAGCCGTTGGTAGAGTCGATTCCCATTCAGGAAGGCCATAATGATATTTACTTAACTCAGTATACGATGGATCATCTTGAAGAGCTTGGACTACTCAAAATGGATTTCTTAGGACTGAGAAATTTATCATTGCTGGAGACGATACTCGATTCCATCAATCGAAAAACTGGCAAACGCATGCAGATAAAAGAAATTCCACTGGAAGATGAGGCGACTTTCAAACTCCTCTCGCTAGGGGAAACAACAGGCGTATTTCAGTTGGAATCAGATGGAATGAGAAGTGTCCTGAAAAGATTGCAACCAAGCCGCTTTGAGGATATCGTAGCTGTCAATGCTTTATATCGACCAGGACCAATGGAGAATATACCGCTGTACATTAATCGAAAGCATGGAAAAGAAGCGGTTACCTATCCTCATCCTGATTTGATTCCTATTTTAGAGCGTACATACGGTGTCATTGTATATCAGGAGCAAATCATGCAAATCGCTGCGAAAATGGCTGGTTTTTCTTTAGGTGAAGCGGACCTGTTAAGAAGGGCAGTTTCAAAGAAGAAAAAAGAGGTCCTTAATAAAGAAAGGGAACACTTTGTTCAAGGTGCTCTTGCAAAAGGCTATGACCAAAATACAGCTGACGAAATTTATGATTTAATTGTTAAGTTCGCCAATTATGGTTTTAACAGGAGTCATGCTGTCGCCTACAGTGTGATTGCTTACCAATTAGCTTACTTAAAGGCACATTATCCGGTGCATTTTATGGCAGCTCTCCTATCATCGGTGAGCAACAGTGAAACAAAGATTGCACAATATATACGAGAAATCAAACAGATGGGGATTGGGCTTCTGCCGCCATCGATCAACCAAAGTGGTTATTCATTCCTTGTTGAGCAAAATGGAATTCGTTTTAGTTTAGCAGCCATTAAAGGGGTAGGGGTTGCAGCTCTTAAAGAAATTTTTCAAGCAAGAAAGAATAGAAAGTTTGTTGATTTATTCGATTTTTGTCTTAGAGTTTCTACACGAGCGGTGAATCGCAAGGTGCTTGAAGCTCTAGTTCATTCAGGGAGCTTTGATGAATTTGGGAAAGATAGGGCGGTTTTGCTGGCGAGCATTGATGTTGCGATTGAGCACGCCCAGTTAGTAAACCCGAATGAAGAAGGAGTAGGGGATTTATTTGCGGATGAAGAGACGTTTTTTTTAAAGCCCAAGTATGTTGAGGTCAGCCCGATTGAAGTGGAACTGAAGCTTCAATTTGAAAAAGCTGTTCTTGGTTTTTATTTATCAGATCATCCCGTCTCCATTTTTAATGAGTACCTGGAGCGACTAGCGATTACAGAAATTGAATTTGCTCAACCAAATCAAAAATGGGTAAAGTCGCTCATTAATATAACGGAACTTAAAAAAATTCGTACGAGAAAAGGAGAAGAGATGGCGTTTTTAGCTATTTCGGATCAAAGTGGCGATATGGATGCCGTTGTATTTCCAACTGTTTTTAAACGTTTCGCAGGTGTTTTGCAAAAAGGCAATATTGTCATTATTGAAGGGAAAATAGAGATTCGTGAGGAAAATAAACAATTTATTATCCAGTCCGTCTTTGATGCTAGAAAGGTAATCGAGGATATGAAAAAACCGGCGGCTACCTTATATTTAAAAATTGAAAAAGAAAAGGAGACAGCCCCTCTTTTAGCAAAATTAAAAGAGCTTATTAAGGAGCATAAAGGATCAACTGCTGTCGTATTATTTTATGAAAGCAAAGAGCGGACGATTCGATTAGGACAAGATAGTATGGTTGAACCGAGCGATTCATATCTGCATACATTGAAGCTGTTGCTAGGAGAAAAAAATGTAATTTTGAAAAGTGAATCATGAACGCTATTATTAAACAATGATTCAAAATATTAATCTTTACAATTTAAGTGAATATGGTATATTGTTCTAATATACAGCGTGGTCAGACCACTTGCGGATTTTAGAGGGGTATAATCGGAAAAGGGAGTGAATTTGGCTTGACTTTACGTGAAGAAGCATTGCATATGCATAAAATCAACAAAGGGAAATTGGAATCAAAATCAAAAATACCGGTAAGAAATGCAAAGGATTTAAGCTTAGCCTACTCACCAGGAGTGGCAGAACCATGTAAAGCGATTTATGATAAGCCTGAAAGTGTTTATGATTATACGATGAAGGGTAATATGGTAGCAGTTGTCTCAGATGGGACAGCTGTGCTTGGTTTGGGGAATATTGGCCCTGCCGCTGCCTTGCCGGTTATGGAGGGGAAGGCTGTCTTATTTAAAAGTTTTGCTGGCGTAGATGCTTTTCCTATTTGTTTAAATACCTCAGATGTGGACAAAATCGTAGAAACAGTCAAGCTTCTCGAGCCGACATTCGGTGGTGTAAATTTAGAAGATATTGCTGCACCTAAATGCTTTGAAATAGAAGAAAGACTAAAAAAGGAAACTTCTATTCCCGTATTTCATGATGATCAACACGGGACAGCGATTGTTACGGTCGCTGGGTTAGTAAATGCTCTTAAGCTAGTTGGAAAGAAAATGACTGAAATTAAAGTTGTTGCTAGTGGAGCAGGAGCAGCAGGAATTGCTATTATAAAATTATTATATCATTACGGAGTTCGCGATCTTATTATGTGCGACACGAAAGGCGCTATTTATGAAGGGCGCTCTTTCGGTATGAACGCGATCAAAGATGAAGTATCAAAATTCACGAATCGCAATAATGAGGAAGGTAGTCTCGCCGACATTATAAAAGGTGCGGATGTTTTTATTGGCGTTTCTGTGGAAGGTGCTTTAACTACAGAAATGATTCGCTCTATGAATCCGGATCCGATTATTTTTGCGATGGCAAACCCGAACCCTGAGATTATGCCAGATGATGCGAAAGAGGCAGGAGCCAAAGTGGTTGGTACTGGTCGCTCGGATTTCCCTAACCAGGTTAATAATGTACTAGCTTTTCCAGGGATTTTTCGAGGGGCATTAGATGTGCGTGCGACACATATAAATGAAAAGATGAAGGTCGCTGCTGTAGAAGCAATTGCTAACCTCATAGGAGCAGACGAGCTATCAGCAGATTATGTTATTCCCGCACCATTTGATCCGAGAGTCGCTCCGGAAGTTGCTGCGGCTGTTGCCAAGACAGCAATGGAAACAGGTGTTGCTCGTATTAAAGTCGATCCAGAAGAAGTGAAGCGGAAGACGAGCCGGCTTGCTATCATTGGTAAAAGTGAGTGATGAAGAAATTTGAATTCTGAAGCTGTAAGCAAAAAAATTTACATTGAAATTGTGAAAAAGATTAGAATGATGATTGATGAGGACGGGCTTAAGCCTGGTGATAAAATCCCTTCAGAACGGGAACTTTCGGAGCGCCTCCAAGTTGGGCGCTCCTCCGTTCGAGAAGCATTGCGAGCAATTGAATTATTGGGTTTAATAGAAACACGAAGAGGGGAAGGCACCTTCCTCCGAGATGCCCGCGGTAATCAAATGGTTCAGCTGCTGAGCACCTTCATCCTACAGGATCAAAAAGCAGTCAAAGATCTAAAAGATACCATTCAGTTTATTGAAATGGACTGTTTAAGAGTGATTCTGCAAAGAAATAATGATCATAAGATTGCTCATTATCGGCAGACGGTCGAAGTGCTGGATGACGTGTCAGATGACGAGTTTTTTTTGAAGATGATGGAATTGGCGAATAATCATTTGCTCTATCGCATCTGGGTCGTTTTAAACGACTTTTATCGCTCTGTAGATTTGAAAAAAGAGGCGAGTTCCAAACCTGCTTATTTAGCAGTATTAGATGCCTTAATGGCTGGAGAAGAAAAAGAAGTTATAGAAAAGTACAAGAGATTAAGAAAATTATTGTGAAAATAGGCTCTTTTCGCGAACATCATTGTCTCATTGTTGCAGATAAGAGCGAAAAGTGCTGTGTAATAATAACACATTACGCTTATAAAGATGCCCACGTCTGTTTTAGGACATGGACAAAAAGAGTGAAAAATCACATATCGACAACAAATGAGAAACATTCACACATGGAAAGTTAGAATTTTTTGCCCTGAAGTAGGCATTTCTTTATCCGTTAGTGGCCAGACCACTAAGGAAGAGAATCAAAATGTGTGACATGGGGAGGTTAGAGAGACCGTGATCAAGGATTTATTTACAAAACCAAAAAAGAAAAAGTATGCAACAATCCCTTCTGAAGCTGCAAAACATGATGTACCTGAAGGTATTATGACAAAATGTCCAAACTGTAAAAAAATCATGTATTCAAAGGAATTAACCAAAAATCTTAAAGTCTGTTTTCACTGTCAATATCATCATCCAATGAATGCAAATGAGAGAATTGCCAGTTTTTTAGATCAAGGGAGTTTTGCGGAAATGGATCAGCAGTTGACTTCTAGTAATCCACTGCAATTCCCGGAATACATTGAAAAACTGGAAAAGGATCAGAAGAAAACGAAGTTAAATGAAGCGGTTGTAACTGGTACGGGACGTGTTAATGGGCATGAGGTTGTCATTGCTATTATGGACTCTACTTTTCGAATGGGCAGCATGGGCTCGGTTGTCGGTGAAAAAATTACGAGGGCGATTGAAAAGGCAGACGAGCTTTCCGTACCCTTTATTATTTTCACTGCTTCTGGTGGGGCAAGAATGCAAGAAGGGGTCTTAAGTCTCATGCAAATGGCTAAAACAAGTGTAGCTTTGAAACGGTTTAGTGATCACGGCGGCTTAATTGTATCGATTATGACTCATCCAACAACAGGTGGAGTTTCAGCAAGCTTTGCCTCATTAGGAGATTATAATTTTGCAGAACCGGGGGCCCTAATTGGTTTTGCAGGAAGAAGAATCATCGAGCAGACAATCCGTGAGGAATTGCCAGAAGACTTTCAAACAGCAGAATTTCTTTTAGAAAAGGGCCAGTTAGATGCGGTTATCTCTAGGCTCGATTTAAAGGAAAAAATGACTACAATACTCGATATTCATCAGCCTGGAGGTGACTTCGAATGGTTGGAGAACTAGAATTTGAAAAACCGGTTGTCGAGCTAAGAAAAAAAATCTCGGAATTAAGAGAGATTACGAAAGAGGCGGATGTCGATCTAACAGATGAGATTGAAAAGCTGGAAGTCCGTCTTGAAAAATTAGAAAAAGAGATTTATGAAAATATGAAACCTTGGGATCGGGTTCAAATTGCTCGCCATCCTAATCGTCCGACTACTTTAGATTATATTTCTCTTCTTTTCACGGATTTCTTTGAATGTCATGGCGATCGTAACTTTGGCGATGATGAAGCAATTGTTGCCGGGATCGCAAAATTCCAGGGGCTTCCCGTCACAATCATTGGGCATCAACGGGGGAAAGATACAAAGGAAAATATTCGCAGAAATTTTGGAATGCCTCATCCAGAGGGATATCGCAAAGCGCTTCGAATCATGAAGCAGGCGGATAAATTTCGTAGACCAATCATTTGCTTTATTGACACAAAAGGTGCTTATCCCGGAAAAGCGGCTGAAGAAAGAGGGCAAAGTGAGGCGATCGCACGAAATCTTTTTGAAATGGCAGGACTTCGTGTCCCCATTATTTGTATTGTCATTGGTGAAGGCGGTAGTGGCGGGGCGCTGGCGTTAGGCGTAGGCAACCATCTTCATATGCTGGAGAATTCAACATACTCTGTTATTTCTCCTGAAGGTGCTGCTTCTATTTTATGGAAAGATGCGTCAAAGGCAAAGCTTGCTGCTGAGAAAATGAAAATAACTGCACCAGATTTAAAAGAGCTTCATGTAATTGATGAAATTATTCCGGAAGTTAAAGGCGGGGCACATAAGGATATGGCATTGCAAGCAGAAGCCATTCATCACGCCCTTGTTCAATCACTAAAAGAATTATTGCCACTAACTGAAGAGGAGCTCATCGCAAATAGATACGAAAAATATAAACAGATTGGCGAGTATGCCGTTCAAACCGATAATGAATATATAAGTACAACTTACAAATAGGGATATGCAAAAAGACGTACTTTAATGAAAAAAGTACGTTTTTTTGCTTAAAATACCATTATGAAGCGTTTGCATTTTACCGACTATTCTGCCATATTGATGTAAGCATTTCCATAAGTTGTGAACCTATATGCTTCATGGTATTTTAGAAGTAAATAATACAGGACATTCTGTTCATAATAAGAAGGTGAATTGAAAATACTAGCAAAGCTTTTGTAATAGCTAGCAGATTATTTAGGTAGATATTTGTATTTTTATAGGTGATAGAGTGATTCTTTATCATGTCAAAAGTCATTATGCTTGAGGTGATTAATGTGAAGAAGATAGGCGTATTAACAAGTGGGGGAGATGCTCCAGGAATGAACGCAGCTATTCGCGCTGTTGTTCGGAAAGGTATTTTTCATGATCTAGAGGTTTATGGAATTTATGGAGGTTATTCAGGGTTAATATCAGGAAATATAAAAAAATTGGAACTTGGTTCTGTAGGTGACATCATACATAGAGGCGGTACATGTCTATATTCTGCCCGCTGTGAAGAATTTAAAACAAAAGAAGGACAGCAAAAAGGAATTGAACAACTGAAGAAGTTCGGCATCGAAGGTTTAGTAGTGATCGGTGGAGATGGTTCTTATCGCGGAGCTAAAGCCCTTACAGAACAGGGGTTTCCTTGTGTCGGTGTACCAGGAACAATCGATAATGATATTCCTGGAACTGATTTTACGATTGGCTTTGATACGGCATTAAATACCGTTATTGACGCGATCGATAAAATTCGTGATACAGCTACATCACATGAAAGAACATTTATCATTGAGGTTATGGGTCGTGATGCTGGAGATATCGCATTATGGTCTGGTCTAGCTGGTGGTGCTGAAACAATTCTCATTCCAGAAGAAAATTATTCAATCGATGATATCGTCGCCCGGCTAAGAAAAGGAAGCGAGCGCGGCAAGAAACACAGTATTATTATTGTTGCTGAAGGAGTAGGCAGTGGTGTTGAAATCGGGAAGCAGATTAAAGAAGCAACCAATTTTGATACACGTGTGTCAGTGCTAGGACATATGCAGCGTGGAGGAACTCCAACAGCAAATGATCGTGTGTTAGCAAGTCGCCTAGGTGCACGGGCTGTAGAATTACTTCTGGATAAAAAAGGCGGACGCGCAGTAGGAATTGTGAAAAATGAGCTAGTTGATTATGATATTATTGAAACATTAGAAAATATGAAGCATCAAATTAATATGGGTATGCTAAAGCTTTCAAAAGAACTATCTATTTAATCTTCGATTTTATAAGTAATCTAAGATAGCTGCGATAGATAAAAAAATCAACGATTTTTCAGGAGGGTTACACGTTAGATGCGTAAAACAAAAATAGTTTGTACAATTGGTCCAGCTAGCGAAAGCGTGGAAAAGCTCACGCAACTTATGGAAGCTGGGATGAATGTTGCTCGTTTGAACTTCTCCCATGGAGATCATACAGAGCATGGTCAGCGAATAAAAAATATCCGCGAAGCTTCAAAAAAGGAAAATAAAAACATCGCTATTTTATTAGATACGAAAGGTCCAGAAATTCGTACCCACAATATGGTGAATGGGGCAATCGAATTAGAAGCTGGAAAAGCAGTTACCATCTCCATGAATGAGGTGGAGGGAACTGTAGACAAATTTTCAGTTACATATGAGGGTTTGATTGATGATGTTCAAATTGGAGCAAAAATCTTATTGGATGATGGGTTGATTGGTCTTGAAGTGTTGGAGATTGATCGCGGTGCGAAGGAAATTCATACGAAAATTTTAAACGGGGGAACATTAAAAAATAAAAAAGGTGTTAATGTTCCAGGTGTATCTGTAAACCTGCCGGGAATAACAGAAAAAGATGCAAAGGACATTCTTTTTGGAATTGAGCAGGGAGTGGATTTTATAGCTGCCTCGTTCGTTCGCCGTGCTTCTGACGTAATGGAAATTCGTAAACTTCTTGAAGAAAACAACGGGACTTATATTCAAATCATTCCAAAAATCGAAAACCAAGAAGGCGTTGATAATATTGACGAAATCTTGGAAGTGTCAGATGGTTTAATGGTTGCTCGAGGAGATCTAGGCGTTGAAATTCCAGCTGAAGAGGTTCCTCTAGTGCAAAAAGAATTAATTAAGAAATGTAATGATTTGGGGAAACCTGTTATTACCGCAACACAAATGCTTGATTCTATGCAAAGAAATCCACGCCCGACAAGAGCGGAAGCAAGCGATGTGGCGAATGCTATTTTTGACGGAACCGATGCAATTATGCTATCAGGTGAAACAGCAGCAGGTATGTATCCAGTTGAAGCAGTGCAAACAATGCATAATATTGCTTCCCGTGCAGAATCCGCACTTGACCATAAACGTCTTTTAACAAAAAGAACGAAAGCGATCGAAACCAATATTACTGATGCAATTGGTCAATCTGTTGCCCATACAGCGTTGAATCTTTCTGTTAATGCGATTATTACGCCAACTGAAAGTGGTCATACTGCAAGAATGATTTCAAAATATCGCCCACAGGCTCCGATTATAGCAGTGACGTATCATCCATCAGTATATCGTCGTTTATCTCTTGTTTGGGGAGTATACCCACAATTGGGAGAAAGTGCAAATACAACTGATGATATGCTTGACATCGCCGTTCAAGAAAGCCTTAATAGCAAGGTAGTGAAGCATGGTGACTTAGTTGTTATCACAGCCGGAGTTCCAGTTGGTGAATCCGGTACAACCAATCTCATGAAAATTCATGTAGTGGGAGATGTGCTTGTAAAAGCTCAGGGAATTGGCCGTAAATCAGCTTATGGAAAAGTAGTTGTTGCACGAAATGCAGGAGAGGCACTGGCAAAGGTAACGGAAGGTTCTATACTTGTTACGATTGGTTCTGATGCTGATATGGTTCCAGCGATCGAGAAGAGCGCCGCTTTAATCACTGAAGAAGGTGGTTTAACAAGCCATGCAGCAGTAGTCGGATTAAGCTTAGGCATTCCAGTAATCGTAGGTGCTGAAAAAGCAACAACAATCTTAAAAGATGGACAAGAAGTAACAGTAGATGCAACAAGAGGTGTCATTTATAACGGTCATGCAAGTGTCCTATAATAGGTCACGTTTTTAGAGTTTGTTCGAATAAAGCAAGTGGCGAAAAACGGATTGTTTTTCACCACTTGCTTTTATATTTTGGGCAAATGCCGCAATGAGCCTTATCGATCCTCTCCCAATGTGAATTGCTCGTATGATGGCAAGGAGTTTCCACAATCTTTTGATCGGAACGAGCGCGATCTTGTTGGACGGGGACAAACAAGCTCGGATCTGAGGGCTTTTTGTCAGCATGAACGCTGTAAGAGGACAAGATTAGGTTAAATTTGGTGAACTTTGTCCGCATGAGTCCCTTATGAGGACAAAACATACATGAAAAGTGCGAGAGTATGTCTTCATATTCTCTGTATGAGAATCCTTTGCAAGTTCTTCATGATTTTTATATGAAGAACTTTTGGTTTTTTTTGTGAGATTCAATGCTAGGGAGATTAGACTTTGTACTGGGCCACAAAAATTTGTGGAAAGAATTTTGAGAAGGGGCAAACCTTTTTAAACAGCCCTTTTCGATGTGAGCAGAGGTGTAGTGCGCGAAGGACAGAATGAATGTTTTATCGCAAGAACAAGCCCTAACGTTTGCACGTCGATGGGGAGGATGAACAGCCTTTTTGCGTGTGTCTTGCTTAAAGAGGTCGATAAAGGCGTTTTTCTTATCATTCGTTTTTTTAGGAGGACAGGAATATAATAAGGTATGGGGACAACAAGGTAATGGCTTGAAAAGGAGGTTAACTATGAGATATATATTGTTACTTTTGCTTATAATCCCGGTGGGGGAAATTTTCGTTTTACTCCTTTCCGGCAAGATAATTGGTGTTTGGACAACGATATCCATCATTATTTTAACAGGAGTTTTTGGCGCCTATTTGGCAAAGAAGCAGGGACTAGAAATGTTAAAAAGGGCTCGATTAGACATGCAGTATGGCAGGGTACCTGGTGAGGCGATTGTCGATGGAATGTGTATATTTGTTGGGGGAGTATTACTTTTAATTCCTGGATTTATTACGGATGCATTCGGTTTTTTATTGCTTATCCCACAAACACGGCATTATTTTAAAGCACTTTTGAAAAAAGGCTTAAAGAAATGGATCGATAATGGTAATGTGACCATTATTCGATAACGGCAGGACCGTTCCCTTCGTGGAACACTTGTGATAAAGAGTAAAATGTAGGCATTGTCTAAATGCGCAGATTGTCAATAAATATCGGTTTGGAAATGTCAAACTTTCTTTGTTGCAACAGTCTTTTGAACTGAGCAAGGTCCCGTATAGCTTCCAATCAGTAATTTCCTCATAAAAGGTGTCCAAAATGGACTGTCCCCCAAAAAGTTAGAGTGAAACTTACTTGAGGGGACACACTCATTTTGGGCACCCTTTCTGTTTTTATGCTTCCTTCCCTTTGATAAATGCCCAAATATCTTTAAAAACATTGGCTCTATTTAATGTTGTGATTAAAACTAATGTGACGGGGCCCACGATTAAACCAAGGAACCCGATCAGTTTAAAGCCTACAAATAGGGCAATTAATGTTGCGAGTGGGTCTAACCCAATGTTTGAAGATAAAACCTTTGGTTCCATGATTTGTCTTTGCACAAGGACGATTATGTAGAGCACCCCTAATCCGATAGCCATGGAAACTTCTCCAATTACTGCTTCATAAATGATCCATGGGACAAATATTAATCCTGTTCCTAAGTACGGGATAATGTCAACTAGGCCAGTGACAAGGGCTATTGTAATAGCATAATCTACTCGAAGGATGATAAGCCCAATTAAAATAATCAACGTTGTAAGTGAAACAAGTGTTAGCTGTGCTTTAACAAAGCCAAACATAGCTTTTTTTAAATCTAAAAGCACGGTTTGGGTGCTTGACTTTGCTTTCGAAGGAAGGAGTTTCCCTGTTAAAGCAGATAAACGTTTCCAATCCTTGCTAATGAAAAATGTTGCTAATAAGGAAAATATAACGACTGTAGCCGCATTTGGAAACCATGTGACGATATTCGGGATTTTTCCGAAAAAGGCTTGGATAAAGTTTCCCAAGGTTGTCCCAATCGTTTTTCCTACGTTTTCAATATTTTCTAAGATCGTATTTTGTTGTCCTGTATCAAGACTGTTGAACATGCTTGTTATTTGATTGTAAAAAGGAATGATTTGTGCAGCAAACAAATGTTCAATGTAATCAATCAATGTTTCTAAGTGTTTGGGAACAACTTGTGCTAAGTAATCTGCACCTGAAACAATTTCAGCAATAAGCAATGTGATCAGCCCTGCAAAAATAGCAAATATGAGCACGAGACTTACTAAAACGGCGAGAGTCCTTGGCATTCTTGCTTTCTTTTCGAAAAAGTTGACCAAAGGATTGATCAAAAAGGCGATAATCAATCCGATTATGAAAGGATAGGTAATCTTTGAAAGAAAGTATAAAGAAAGAAAACCAAGGATGACAATTCCAACAACAATGACAAATCTAACAGTTCGATGCAAGTATGTACTATTCAATGTGAACCTCCTTATTTAGTTGATATGCTAATAACTATTTCTAATCACTACGTATGAAAAATAAAAAAGATTCTCATTCTCTCAAAATTTGTAAAAAACCTTAAAGGAATGAAATATTGATGTTATGTTACAATAACATAGAAGGGTGAAAGGGTGTTTTTGAACGATGTTTTCTCAACCATTGTTGTTTTTACTTCTATTATTGGTTATAGGGTTGGTTGCTAAAAATAGCTCCCTAATTATAGCAGTTGCTTTTCTTCTTATTATGAAGGTATTTGGTGCAGATTCAAAGTTTTTTGCAATTTTACAGTCGAAAGGAATTAATTGGGGAGTAACAGTGATCACAATAGCTGTATTAGCTCCCATTGCAAGTGGGGATATTGGATTTAAAGATCTTTCCGGGGCATTTAAATCACCATATGCATGGATTGCGTTAATTTCTGGGATCGTTGTTGCTTTATTAGCGAAAGGCGGAGTATCGTTATTAACGGAAGATCCTCATATTACAACGGCTCTTGTTCTAGGAACAATTATTGCAGTTTCGCTGTTCAAAGGAATTGCTGTTGGTCCTTTAATAGGGGCAGGAATCGCTTACATAGCTATGAAGGCCTTCGATTTTTTTAAATAGTTGCTTCTTCCGTGTGAGGTTAGATGGGTAGTGATAGGATTTTTCCAATCCACTCTAGTCAGACACTGTACAACTCTTTTGCTGTGTAGAATGAAAGAGTTATATTTTTCTAATAAAATATTAGTTTTTTCACATTTTAGTTACTTTTCATTCACAAATGTCAGATAATTGTTTATAATAGGACTTGTAAGCGCATCCGTATTGTGATGCGAAACAAACAAATAAAAGATTGCGTATTTGTGCATCATTTTAGCGGTGAGTTCAATTTGGTGAAAGCTTTTCTTTTTTGAATATAATTGAGCAACCGCTCAGGGGATGTCTTCACAGTTAATTGTCCGGACTTTTAAGTCGGGCTTTATGGTCTTTGCGATCATTTTTTGTAACGTGAATCAATTTCATAATTTCGTTTGCTGTAAAGGACGAAAGGTGATAGCTGCTTTTCTTTATAGATTCAAAATCATTTGTTTTTTTAGAGACCTTTGCAAATTGTGGAATCGATTCAAGGAACAGAGAAAATGGTATGGGGAAATTTTAAATGGTAAAGGAGAGGTTGAGCATGACAGTGACACGTGGTCTTGAAGGGGTAGTAGCAACATCGTCGTCTATAAGTTCAATTATCGATGACACACTAACATATGTAGGGTATAACATTGATGATCTCGCGGAGAATGCTAGTTTTGAAGAAGTCATTTATTTACTTTGGCACAGAAAGCTTCCTACACAAGCCGAATTAGAAAAATTAAATAAAGAACTGGCTGATAATGCAGAGTTGCCAAAAGAAATAATTGAGCATTTTAAGTTGTATCCAATTGATAAAGTTCATCCGATGGGTGCGCTCCGTTCAGCTGTTTCTTTATTGGGGCTTTATGATGAAGAAGCGGATTTAATGGAATCGGAGGCGAACTATCGAAAAGCAGTGCGTTTACAGGCAAAAATGCCGGCAATTGTGACTGCGTTTGCCCGTATTCGCAAAGGACTTGAACCTATTGCACCAAGAAAGGATTTAAGCTTTGCAGCAAATTTCCTTTATATGCTTTCAGGAAAGGAACCAGAGCCAATAGCCGTTGAGGCATTTAATAAGGCACTTGTTCTTCATGCCGATCATGAACTAAACGCTTCAACTTTTACAGCTCGTGTTTGTGTGGCAACCCTGTCAGATGTTTATTCTGGTATTACTGCAGCAATCGGGGCTCTTAAAGGACCGCTCCATGGTGGTGCAAATGAAGCGGTAATGAAAATGCTAACGGAGATTGGTTCTGTTGACAATGTTGATTCCTATATTCGTGAGAAGCTTGCCAAAAAAGAAAAAATTATGGGCTTTGGCCATCGAGTATATCGCCAGGGGGATCCGCGCGCTAAACATTTAAAGCTTATGTCTGAAAAACTGACAAATCTTACTGGTAAACCAGAATATTATGAAATGTCCACCCAAATTGAGAGCATTGTGACGGGTGAAAAGAATTTACCACCTAATGTAGATTTTTATTCTGCATCTGTTTATGATAGTCTTGGAATCGATCATGATCTATTTACACCAATTTTTGCAGTGAGCCGTGTATCAGGTTGGTTAGCACATATTTTAGAGCAGTATGATAACAATCGCTTAATTCGTCCTCGTGCAGAATACACCGGCCCAGGAATGCAGCAGTATATACCGGTTCAACAAAGAGGCCAATAAGTCTTTCATCGATTTTATTATTTTTAACCTTTGAATATACTTATGGTAAAATAGAGTAGTAAAAGTGTTTATTAAAGGTATTTTTTGTAAAAAATGTGAAGTCTATTTGTCCAATCTTGCTTTTATATAAGTCGTTGTTGTGCGAGGGCTAACTCGAGTCGCTTTTCGCAACATACAACATCTTTATATAAATTCAGCCAAGTAAGAATGACTGCGATAGGAATGAGGAAAGGTTAGTAGACAAAGGCCATTGGTCTAGGTCTCTAACCTTTGATTACGCATTTAAAGGCAGCATGAATACTGGGACATACGAATTTGGAGGGAGAATGAAAATGACAGGAGAAAAAATCACAGTAACAAACGGGGTATTAAATGTTCCAAATAATCCAATCGTACCTTTTATTGAGGGAGATGGAATTGGTCCTGATATTTGGGCAGCAGCATCAAGAGTATTGGACGCAGCTGTTGAAAAAGCATATAAAGGCGAGCGAAAAATTGAATGGAAAGAAGTTTTAGCGGGGGAAAAAGCCTTTAACCAAACAGGTGAATGGCTTCCGGCAGAAACTCTTGACGTCATTAGAGAATATCTTATCGCGATTAAAGGGCCATTAACTACACCTATCGGCGGTGGAATTCGTTCATTGAACGTTGCTCTTCGCCAAGAGCTTGATTTATTTGTTTGTTTGCGTCCAGTGCGGTGGTTTGAAGGAGTTCCATCTCCAGTGAAGCGTCCGCAGGATACTGATATGGTTATTTTCCGTGAAAATACTGAGGATATCTATGCAGGTATTGAATATGCAAAAGGTTCTGAAGAAGTAGAAAAACTAATCTCATTCCTAAAAAATGAGTTAGGCGTTAATAAAATTCGCTTTCCTGAAACATCAGGTATTGGTATTAAGCCTGTATCAGAGGAAGGTACTAGCCGTCTAGTCCGTTCCGCAATTGAGTATGCTCTTAAAGAAGGACGCAAGTCTGTAACCCTTGTACATAAAGGTAATATTATGAAATTTACTGAGGGTGCTTTTAAAAACTGGGGTTATGAATTGGCAGAGAGAGAATACGGTGATAAAGTATTCACTTGGGCACAATACGATAGAATTAAGGATGCAGAAGGTGTGGAAGCAGCTAATAAAGCTCAGGCAGAGGCGGAAGCAGCAGGGAAAATTATCGTGAAAGATGCCATTGCTGACATTTTCTTACAACAAATTTTAACACGTCCTCGTGAATTTGATGTTGTGGCCACGATGAATTTAAATGGTGACTATATTTCTGATGCCTTAGCTGCTCAGGTTGGAGGAATCGGAATTGCTCCAGGTGCAAATATCAATTACGAAACAGGACATGCGATTTTTGAAGCTACGCATGGAACTGCTCCAAAATATGCTGGTTTAGATAAAGTTAATCCATCATCTGTTCTCCTATCTGGTGTGTTATTATTAGAACATTTAGGATGGAATGAGGCAGCTGATCTTATTACAAAATCTGTGGAGAAAACCATTGCCTCGAAAGTGGTAACATATGACTTTGCTCGCTTAATGGAAGGTGCCACAGAAGTGAAGTGCTCTGAATTTGGTGATGAATTAATTAAAAATATGTAAGTGTTGCCTTGAGACTGACTCATTTTTTGGGTCAGTCCTCTCCAGTTTAGAAAAGAGTGAATCTTTAAGGAGGAAATCATTATGACTTTGAAGCGTAAAAAAGTGTCAGTCATTGGTGGGGGCTTTACAGGAGCAACAACGGCGTTTTTATTAGCACAAAAAGAACTTGGTGATGTCGTACTAGTAGATATTCCGCAAATGGAAAACCCAACAAAGGGAAAAGCGTTGGATATGCTAGAGGCTAGCCCTGTGCAAGGATTTGATGCAAATATTACAGGTACTTCGAATTACGAAGATACTAAGGACTCGGACATAGTCGTGATCACGGCTGGAATTGCCCGTAAACCAGGAATGAGCAGAGACGATTTAGTTCAAACCAACCAAAAAATCATGAAAAGTGTGACACAAGAGATTGTGAAATATTCTCCAAACGCTTATATAATTGTGTTGACAAATCCGGTAGATGCCATGACATATACTGTTTTCAAAGAATCTGGTTTTCCAAAAAACCGTGTTATAGGCCAATCCGGTGTGCTGGATACGGCACGGTTCCGAACATTTATCTCTCAAGAATTAAACTTGTCAGTTAAGGACATTACGGGATTTGTTCTTGGTGGGCACGGTGATGATATGGTTCCGCTCGTTCGCTATTCATATGCTGGAGGAATTCCATTGGAAACATTAATTCCCAAGGATCGTTTAGATGCGATTGTCGAACGCACCCGAAAGGGCGGCGGAGAAATCGTTAATTTATTGGGAAATGGCAGCGCTTATTATGCTCCTGCTGCTTCATTGGTTGAAATGTGTGAAGCAATATTAAAGGATCAGCGTCGTGTTTTACCTTCGATCGCCTATTTAGAAGGGGAATATGGCTATGATGGCATTTATTTAGGAGTTCCGACGATTCTCGGAGCAAATGGAATTGAGAAAGTGATTGAATTAGAGTTAACAGCTGACGAGAAAGCTGCTTTAGACAAGTCAGCAGAATCTGTTCGAAATGTGATGGCGGTGTTAGCCTAAAAGACGTCGAAAAATCCAGAGTTAAAGCTCTGGATTTTTCTTTTTACCGCTTTTCTATGGTAAAATTAAAAGTGTAAAAATTTAAATAAAACAAAATGTATGCGTTTACAATCAAGGATAGAGGTGGAGGAAATGTTGTTAGGACGGAAAAGGAAATTAGGAAGAATGATAGATGAAATGACTAAAGGTGAAAAATTAACCTTAACAGAAAAGATTGAAGATAAAGATTTATTATTGTATTTAGGGCTAACGGATGATGCAAACCCACTTTATATTCAACATGACTATGCATCTCAAACATCATTTAAGAAGCCGCTTGTTCCGACGATTATGCTTACAGGAATTATTACTTCTGCAGTTTCTAAATATTTACCAGGTCCAGGGAGTCATATTCACAAACAAGAAATACATTTTTTAAAACCTGTTTATCATTATGGGACTGTTGAATTATTTTTTGAAGTAATTGAAGTAGTAAGAAGTACGAATACGATTACAATCAAGGTAGAAGGGAAAAATGAGGACGAAGAATTGGTGATTCAGGGTGAATTGTTAGTTTCACCGCCAGAGCGTCTTGAGAAAATGGATGGAAAGGCATTAGAGAATTTTTAATCATAACGCATTATTAAAACGGCTTTTAGCCATTTCGTGTGAAACCACGTTTTCACAAAGAAAATGAGCCAAAAATCATTACCGACATATAATAATAAAAATTTAGAGGAAAAATAGCAATAGTGGCACGAAAAAGTGCAGCTATTGCTATTTTTTTAAGGTTTGTAAACGATATTATGGCTAATGCAATATCATAGCTTATACACAAACTACTTGTAGAAAATGGATAAAGGCCAATCAATCAAGATGTTAAGGCAGGAACTGCATTAAATTGTTTGCATTGGCAGTATTCAGCTGAATTTCATCTTTTTTAAAGAAAGGTGACTTTGTAAAAGAATTGTAAATTCTGACCTAGAACGAAAAATTATATTATAATGAACATAGGAACAACTGGCGGACAGGAGGAGCTAATCGTGAAAAAAGTACTTGTGGTTGATGATGAACAATCGATCGTTACGTTATTACAATATAATTTACAGCAGGCTGGATACGAGGTTATTACGGCGATGGATGGCGAGGAAGGGATAAATGCGGCCATTTCTGAGCAACCAGATTTTATCATTCTCGACTTAATGCTCCCAAAAATGGATGGAATTGAAGTTTGCAAGCATCTAAGACAGCAAAAGGTATCAACGCCCATTTTAATGTTAACTGCAAAAGATGAAGAATTTGATAAGGTTTTAGGCTTGGAATTGGGAGCCGATGACTATATGACAAAGCCATTCAGCCCAAGGGAAGTAGTGGCGCGGGTAAAAGCGATATTGCGGCGAATTCAAGCACAGCCTTCCGCAGAGGGACAAGAAAAAGAGAAGACAGACTATATAAAAGTAAAATCTTTAAAAATATATCCTGAGCATTATGAGGCATATTTTGATGATGAGCAATTAGAGTTAACGCCAAAGGAGTTTGAACTTCTGTTATATTTGGCACAGCATAAAGGAAGAGTACTAACGAGAGACCAATTGTTAAGTGCGGTTTGGAATTATGATTTTGCTGGTGATACTAGAATTGTGGATGTTCATATTAGTCATCTTCGTGAAAAAATCGAAGAGGATTCTAAAAAACCGACCTTTATTAAAACGATTCGCGGCTTAGGTTACAAGATGGAGGAGCCTAAAGGAGAATGATAAAATATCGAACAAGGCTTCTTTTCGGTCTGGTTACCCTTATTTTTATCGTGTTAATTGGTTTAGGGATACTGTTAGGCCAGCTATTTAAAACTCATTTTATAAGTACATATGATTCACGTCTAAATAAAGAAAGCAGCCTTATTGCCGCCTTCATTGAAGAAGGTGGGGGAATTCATCATTTGAATGAAAAAGAGTTGGATTCATTTAGTGGTACACTCGATAGTAGAATTACTGTAACCGACTTAACTGGAGAGCTTAAATTTGACAGCGGCAGTATTGATAATCAAGTTGATGAAAAAAAGCATTTATCTACTCTTGAAAATATTATCGAAACTAAGGTAAATGGAAATTCAAATGTTCAAGCGTTTGAAGTAGGTGGAGGCTTCAACCTCCATTATTATTGGCATCCAATTTCAAGCAATGGTGCGGAAGAAGGATATCTTTTTCTCAGTACTAAATTGACTGAAATTCAGAAGGCATATCAGCAAATATGGTGGCTGTTAATCATCAGTTTAGGATTGGCGCTTATTGTCATCCTCATTTTAGGAGCACGCATAACTGCAAGATATACGAAACCAATCGAATCGGCAACAAAGGTCGCGATTGAACTTGCAAAGGGCAATTATCGTGCGAGAACTTACGAGGATCCTCTTGAGGAAACAGGAATGTTAAGTACATCCATTAATATATTAGCGCGAAACCTTCAAGGAATGGTTAAGGCAAATGAAATTCAGCAAGGCAGATTAAGCGCCCTCATAGAAAATATGGGCAGCGGGCTCCTCCTTATTAATAGTAAAGGCCACATTAATCTAATAAATCGGACTTTTATCGAAGTTTTTCGTGTGGAAAGGCAAAATTATCTTAACAGGCTTTATTATCATGTTATTGAGCATCAAGAAATTTCTGATTTAATTGAAGAGATCTTCATGACCGAACAAAAGGTAAAAAAACAAATGCATCTTCCTATCGGGATAGAAAGGCGTTATTTTGAAGTATATGGAGTCCCAATTTTAGGGACAAATGAAGAATGGAAAGGGATATTACTTGTTTTTCATGACATTACCGAAATTAAAAAGCTTGAACAAGTGAGAAAGGATTTTGTTGCGAATGTATCCCATGAACTGAAAACACCGATCACATCGATTAAAGGTTTTACAGAAACTTTGTTAGATGGTGCCAAAGAAGATAAGGATGCATTGGAGCACTTTCTTAAAATCATTTTAGAAGAGAGCGACCGCTTGCAATCGTTAATTCTCGATTTATTAGAATTATCAAAAATTGAACAACAAGGGTATACCCTTTCGATTCGCGAAGTCAATATAAATCAGTTGTTAGAGGAAATGTTGCCGATCGTTAATCAAAAGGCAGAAGAAAAAGAGATAAAGATCATCCTACAACCTCTGCAAAAAAATATTACGATCGATGGTGATTATTATCGGTTAAAACAAATATTCATCAATTTGATCAGCAATGCTATTGCTTATAGTTTACAAGGTGGTCGAGTAACGGTTTCGATTAAAGAAGGAAAAAATACAATAGCGGTTTCTATTTCCGATACAGGGATTGGTATTGCGAAGGAAGAAATTCCGCGAATTTTTGAACGCTTTTATCGAGTTGATAAGGCGAGAAGCAGGAACTCTGGCGGGACAGGATTAGGCCTTGCTATTGTGAAACATTTGGTAGAAGCGCATAAAGGAAAAATAAGTGTCGAAAGCGCTCTTGGTAAGGGAACGACTTTCATAATTGAACTTCATAAGACGTTCCCAAAGGAGAGAAAATAAAGCGCAGCACGGGCTTGCGAAAAATCCTATCATAAAAAGCAAGTGAAGCTAAATGCCGTGCTTCACTTGCTTTTTTCTGTTTGAAAAGCGTGTCAAACCAAGGTTTTAGAAGAAATGCAACAATATTGTTTAACAAAGCCAAAGTTGTAAAAAGATTTATTGTGTCAGAGAATTGAAACCTTTTTGTCATTTAATCGTAATAATGCATAGGGAAATATGTTTCGAAGAAAGGAGATATTATGATTAGTTTAAAGAGAATTTATACAATTATTGGTCTAGTTGTTGCCATTGCTGTATTAAGTGTGGTGGCGTTTACGACCTGGTACACGGTAGATGAATCAGAGCAAGCTGTTATTTTAACCTTTGGAAAAGTAGAGGAAGGAATAACAGAGCCTGGTTTGAATTTTAAATTGCCTTGGCCCATCCAAAGTGTTGAGAAGCTATCAAAAGAAACGTTTAGCCTTCAATTTGGATTTGAAGAAAAGGATGGGGAAATCGTTGATTTTCCTAATGAAACAAAAATGATTACTGGGGATGAAAATATTGTCCTTGCTGACTTAGTTGTCCAATGGAAAATAACAGAGCCAGGGAAGTATTTGTTCAATGCAGATAATCCTCGTGAAATCCTCCGGGATGCAACCTCTGCTTCATTAAGAAGCATTATTGGAAGCTCCGAAATTGATGATGCGTTAACTTCTGGAAAAGCAGAGATTGAGGCGGAAGTTCGAGATCTGCTTGTAACCTTAGTTGAAAAATATGATATCGGCATTTCTGTTCTTGGGGTTAAACTACAGGATGTTGAGCTTCCGAATGATGAAGTTCGCCAGGCATTTACACAGGTGACCGATGCTCGGGAAACGATGAATACAAAGATTAACGAAGCAAATAAATATAAGAATCAGAAGGAAAATGAGGCGAAAGGGGAAGTAGAAGCGATCCGTTCCAGGGCGCAAGGGGAAAAAACTGCCCGTATCGAAGCTGCCCATGGTAGTGTTGCCGTCTTCAATGAATTATATAAGGAGTACAAAAACAATCCACAAATTACAAGACAGCGTTTAGTGTTAGAAACGTTAGAGCAAGTTCTTCCAGGGACTGAAATTTACATTATGAATGATGATGGTAACACAATGAAGTATTTCCCAATTCGTCCACTTGAAAATAATCAACCGAAAGCAGAGGAAAAAACAAAAGAGGAGCAAACAAAAGAAGAAGGGAGTGGGAATCAATAATGAGTGATCAAAATGTTATTGATATGAACGAGCGTGGTGGCAATGGTAATGGCCGCTCCTATATTAAGCTTGGAATTATTGCAGTTGTCGTGATCGGGATTCTTGCTCTTGCTTTAACAAACGTTTTTGTTGTAAAGGAAGGAGAGTACAAGGTTGTTCGCCAATTTGGAGAGGTTGTTCGCATTGACGACACACCTGGGATTTCTTTTAAAATTCCTTTTATCCAGTCGGTGACTTCACTGCCGAAATATCAAATGGCCTATGATGTAAATGAGGCAGAAATCAATACAAAAGATAAAAAGAGAATGCTTATTGATAACTATGCTGTTTGGAGAATTGAGGATCCGAAACTAATGATTTCAAACGCAAGAACAGTTGTCAATGCTGAATCACGTATGGAAGAGTTTATTTATTCCGTTGTTCGTACCGAGTTAGGGCAATTAAATTATGATGAAATTATCAATGATGAAAAATCATCTCGTGGCTCATTAAATGACCGAATTACAGAAAAAGTAAATGAACTGTTAGAAAATGATAAATATGGAATTGTCGTTACAGATGTCCGTATTAAACGAACAGATTTACCAGTTGAAAACGAGCAATCTGTTTTTACAAGAATGATTTCTGAACGTCATTCAACTGCTCAAGATTACTTATCTAGAGGGGATGCGGACAAAAACAAGATTGAAGCGGAAACCGATCGAGTCGTTCGTGAAATGCTTTCCAAAGCACAGGCTGAAGCTGAGAAAATTCGTGCAGAAGGGGAAGCAGAAGCAGCCAAAATCTATAATTCAGCTTTTTCAAAGGACCCAGAATTCTACTCTTTATTTAGAACTCTTGAATCCTATAAGAAAACGATTAATGATCAAACAGTGATTGTATTACCGTCTGATTCACCGTATGCACGACTTTTAATGGGATATACCGAATAATTATTAGCCGTTATTTTTCCTTCTTTATATTCTCATGATAGAATATAAGGAAGAAAATAACGGCTTTTTTTATGAAAGGTGAGGTATGAATAGATGTCTAAAAAACTTGTTTTAATTGATGGGAATAGTATTGCTTATCGTGCTTTTTTTGCACTGCCCCTATTGAACAATGACAAAGGAATACATACAAACGCTGTTTACGGCTTTACCATGATGCTGATGAAGATTTTGGAAGAAGAGAAACCGAGTCATATTATGGTTGCTTTCGATGCTGGAAAGACCACGTTCAGACATAAAACATATAGCGAATATAAAGGCGGGAGACAAAAAACACCACCGGAACTCTCTGAGCAATTCCCTTATATTCGTGAATTGTTGGATGCATATCGAATCCCACGCTATGAACTGGAGAATTTTGAGGCAGATGATATTATTGGAACCCTGTCATTAAAAGCTGAACAGGATGGTTTTAATGTGAAAATAATTTCTGGAGATAAGGATTTAACCCAGCTAAGTTCAGAAAAAACAACTGTGGCCATCACACGCAAGGGGATCACTGATATTGAAGAATATACGCCGGAACATATTATGGAGAAATATGGTCTGACTCCAGAACAAATTATTGATATGAAGGGCTTAATGGGAGATAGCTCAGACAATATTCCTGGAATTCCTGGTGTAGGAGAAAAGACAGCGATTAAGCTGTTAAAGGAGTTCCAGACTGTTGATAATTTGTTAAATTCGATTGAACAAGTAAGTGGAAAAAAACTGCAGGAAAAAATTGCAGAATTTCAGGAACAGGCTCTAATGAGCAAGGAATTGGCGACTATTATTCGAGATGCACCTGTTGAAGTGGAGATTAGTGAGATTGAATATGAATCGTTTGAGCCGGAAAATGTAGTCAAACTCTTTAAAGAATTAGGCTTTAATTCCCTCTTAGAGAAGCTTGATTTTGTTGAAGAGAGTAAGCCGTTAGAGGAAATTGAATATAAAATCGTACAGGAAGTAACGGCAGAGCTCTTTACCGACGAATCCGCCTTTTATGTTGAAATTCTTGAGGATAATTATCATTATGCCCCCATTATAGGCTTTGCCATCGTTCATAAAGAGGGGAGCTACTTTTTATCAGCAGATTTGGCTTTAAAGTCCGATGCTTTTAAAAAATGGGCAGAGGATGAAAAAAAGAAAAAATGGGTCTATGATGCGAAACGCTCTGAAGTTTCTTTAAGGCATCATGATATTCATTTAAAAGGAGTTGAATTTGATTTATTAATCGCTTCTTATTTATTAAACCCGTCTGAAACAATTGATGACATTGCTTCTGTTGCACATTCATATGGTTATCGTAATGTAGAATCGAACGATGCTTTTTATGGAAAAGGGGCAAAGAGAAAGATCCCAGAAGAGCAGCTTCTTGCAGAGCATTTAGTGAGAAAAGCCATTGCCTTATTTGAGCTAAAGCCAATCTTGGAAGAAAAACTAGAAGAAAACGAGCAATCTGACCTCTTCTTTGAGCTAGAAATGCCTTTATCCCTTATTTTGGCGGATATGGAATCGACCGGGATAAAGATCGATTTACAGCGTCTGCGCAATATGGGGGAGGATATCAATGGGCAATTGGTTCAAATTGAGAAAAGAATATTTGAACTTGCCGGCGAGGCTTTTAATATTAATTCACCAAAGCAATTAGGAATTATTTTATTTGAGAAATTACAATTACCAGCAATTAAGAAAACGAAGACAGGTTACTCGACCTCTGCAGATGTATTGGAAAAATTGGAGAACGAACATGACATTATCGGCGAGATCCTTCATTATCGACAACTTGGGAAGCTGCAATCAACGTATATTGAAGGACTATTAAAGGTTGTTAATCCTGAGAATGATAAGGTTCATACTCGCTATAATCAAGCACTTACACAGACGGGAAGACTGAGCTCAACTGATCCGAATTTGCAAAATATCCCTATTCGTCTTGAAGAGGGAAGAAAAATTAGACAGGCGTTTATTCCGTCTGAACAGGATTGGGTCATTTTTGCTGCAGACTATTCTCAAATTGAATTGCGTGTATTAGCCCATATAGCGGATGATGCAAAGTTAATTGAAGCTTTCAAGGAAGGTCTTGATATTCATACGAAAACAGCGATGGAAGTGTTTCACGTTTCACAAGATGAGGTAACAGCCAATATGCGTCGCCATGCCAAGGCCGTTAACTTTGGAATTGTTTACGGAATTAGTGATTATGGTCTTTCACAAAGCTTGAATATTACAAGAAAAGAAGCAGGGAAATTTATTGAGAAATATTTAGAGAGCTATCCTGGTGTTAAGAATTACATGGAAGAAATCGTACAGGATGCAAAGCAAAAGGGGTTTGTTTCTACCTTGCTTCAACGCCGAAGATATTTACCGGAGATTACGAGTCGGAATTTTAATATTCGCAGTTTTGCTGAAAGAACTGCAATGAACACACCAATTCAAGGAAGTGCGGCAGATATTATTAAAAAAGCAATGATCGATATGGCTGCACGGTTGGATGAAGAAGGCTTAAAAACGCGACTCCTTCTCCAAGTTCACGATGAATTAATTTTTGAAGCACCGAAGGAAGAAATCGAGATATTAAAAGAAATGGTTCCAGAAGTGATGGAGCAAGCGGTACAATTAAAAGTTCCGCTTAAGGTCGATTTTTCTTACGGTCCTACTTGGTTTGATGCAAAATAAATGAATAGAGGATGAGAGAGAATGCCTGAATTACCAGAGGTTGAAACGGTTCGAAGAACGCTCGAACAGCTTGTAATAGGAAAGGTAATTAAACGAGTTTCTGTAACTTGGCCAAAAATGATAAAAAGACCAGTAGAGGTTGAACAGTTTAAGGACGCTCTTGTTGGACAGGCCATTGAGGAGATCGGTCGCAGAGGAAAATTCTTGCTCATCTATACACCCGACTTTGCACTCGTTTCCCACTTGCGCATGGAAGGAAGATACGGACTTTTTACTCCTGATGATGAAATTGATAAACATACACATGTTATCTTTTATTTTACGGATGGCACCCAATTACGGTACCGGGATGTGAGGAAATTTGGAACGATGCATTTATTTAAAAAAGGGGAAGAGCTTAAAGAGCTTCCGTTATCGCAGCTTGGTCCTGAGCCTTTCTCCCCTCAATTCACGGTTTCCCGTATGAAGGAAATGCTGGCAAAAACGAATCGAAGCATTAAAACGGTATTACTTGATCAGAAGCTTGTCGTGGGCTTAGGGAATATTTATGTAGATGAATCATTATTCAAAGCAGGCATTCACCCTGAAAGGACCGCTAATTCCTTATCGCAAAAAGAACTTGTTCAATTACATGCTGAAATCGTGAAAACGTTGGAGGAAGCCGTTGAAAAAGGAGGAAGTACGGTTCGCTCCTATGTAAATACCCAGGGCCAAATCGGCATGTTCCAACTGGAGTTATATGTTTATGGTCGAAAAGGAGAGGAATGTAAAGTTTGTTCGCAAGAGTTAGAAAGGATTGTTGTTGGCGGCAGGGGAACAGTTTTCTGTCCGCAATGTCAAAAGAAACAGAAATGATAATTTTGTTAAGTATGCTATCTTTCTCGTTTATTTGCGGGCTTTAATTCGCATCCGCTGAATCTAATATTAACATTGGAATGGCTCCTTCCATATACTATCTTAGCTTTTTGATGGGAAGGAGCTTATACCAGTGTTTACATTTTCACTTATTCTACTCGCATTTGCGGTAAGCTTAGATAGTTTTAGCGTCGGTTTTACTTATGGATTGCGAAAAATGAAAATCCCTTTTAAATCAATTATCGTCATTGCATGTTGTTCCGCAATAACGTTAATTGCTGCAATGGCAGTGGGAAAGGTAATTGAAACCTTCCTTTCCCCTGACATGGCTGAGAGGATCGGGGGAATTGTTCTCGTCTTATTAGGTGGATGGATTTTGTATCAATTTTTTCGAACAGAGAAAACGAAAGAGGCGCTCCCCCATGAAAAAATGATTGTTAATTTTGAAATTAAATCATTAGGGCTTGTGATCAACATTTTAAAGAAACCGATGTCTGCTGATTTTGATCGATCAGGTACGATTACTGGAATTGAAGCATTTGTTCTTGGATTAGCGCTGTCTCTTGATGCTTTTGGGGCGGGTATTGGGGCAGCTATGCTTGGTTATTCACCTTTCGCCTTGGCGGTTACAGTGGCTGTAATGAGTTCGCTCTTCGTAACCGTTGGGATGAAGGTTGGTGCTATGCTTTCGAGAAATAGTGTTCTGCAAAAATTTTCGTTTATCCCTGGAATTCTGCTTATTTTTATTGGGATTTGGAAATTGTAATGAGCTATTGATGTACAAGGAGCGGCAGTTAAAGACAAAGTGAGGAATCGTTATGGCGATCGTCGTAGGATTAACCGGTGGAATTGCTAGTGGAAAAAGTACTGTATCCAATATATTGAAGGACCATGGAGTGCCGATTATTGATGCGGATTTAGAGGCCCGTTTGGCTGTAGAAGTAGGGGAACCAGCTTACAAGGAAATTGTTTCCTATTTCGGTCAAGATATTTTGCTGAAGAATCAAGAAATAGATCGAGCGAAATTAGGCGCGATTATTTTCAATCATGAAGAAAAGAGGTTGAAATTAAACAGCATAGTCCATCCTGATGTTCGAAGAAGGATGAATGAAAAGCGTGAGCATGCTGTGAGTGCAGGCGAAAAACTGATCGTTTTGGACATTCCTCTTTTATTTGAAAGTAAATTAACGCATATGGTCGACAAAACCCTGCTTGTTTTCGTGAGTGAAGAAACGCAATTAAAAAGATTGATGGCGCGCAATCAATTCACCGAAGAAGAGGCTCTTGTTCGAATACAATCGCAAATGCCTTTAAAAGATAAAATTAAATTAAGTGATGCCGTCATTGACAACAATGGAACGATCGAGGAGACAAAAAAGCAATTAAATGCAATCCTTGAACAATGGGGACTTGATATTAAGATTTAAAACTTTTAATGCCTTAAGCCTGTAGCCAAGTTCGTTGTAAGTGGGACTTGTCTACAGGCTTATTTACATATGAATAGACTTAATCTCTAAATTGAAATTCATCTCATCATTTCTTACCACAGAATACTGCTGGTAACCTCGTAATTGTATTTCATAATTTTTTAAGATATTAAAAGTGTTCGGTGAGAACCTTTTTTAAGAATGAATTCATGTTTTTTTCCATTTTTATTTGCTCAATTATGGAAAATCCTTCAGTGAAAATGATCAACTCCAATTTTCTTCCATCCAGGTTTTCAACATATAAGGCTTGGTTTAAGACAAAAGCGGTAGAACCACCCTTCATTCCAAGATGAGCATATATTTCCTGATTTGAGACATTCACTTTCATTGGCCATTCCATAATATTGCGGAGGATGTCTTCACCGCCTGGGAGCGTGGCCGTATCATTGGAAATGGCGCTCATAACCTTTCCATAGTCTTCTACTGTTGCATTAGATAGACGGTCAGACCATATTTTCTGTAAATCCATAGGAATTGAAACAGAGCCGTTGAAAAAATCGGCTTTTCTATGCTTTAACAAATGGTGAATCTCCCAAGAGAGCTCTCTATAATCTTCAAGTGACAAAGATTGTAATCTTTCTATTAATTGGCTGGTACTCCATTTTTTATCCTCAATAGCATTTAGATAAGTAGGTACTAATAATGATGAAACTAGTGGATAAACTGGATCGTGATTTTCTAGACCTAAAGATTCTATCACATGATTAATCGATTCAGGACCTAATTTATCGAGTAAAAAATCAGTATTTGCATTGGAGCTGAACATAATCATTCCCTTTGCAATTTCCTGTAAAGAAACTGCATCATTTTTGATTGGGCCTCCTTCCTTCATTTCTTTAAGCCAATTTGGATGAGCTCCACCATCTGTGTTGGCAAGGTAAAACTTTTCTAATTCTACTAATGGAATTTGTTCGTCAGGGTCGATTTTTCCTTCCACTACTTGATTGGCAAATTCAATAGCAATGATTGTCTTCACCACACTTGCAAGAGGACGTTTTACTTCCCCTTGTTTGCTTATCAAATTTTCTCCATCTACACTTAAATGCATGGAAGCTAAATCTGGATTCTTATCAATATAGGTCTGGACATAATCTGGATCATCGTGAAATAAGTAATAAGCCAAAGCAGAAAGAATAAGTACAGCCATTCCAGTAATAATTAATCCCGTTTTTGTGTAGGTGGATTTGTCAGCAAGAATGGTTACGATAATAATGAAAACGATCGGCATTATTGGCGGGGTGTAAAAAATTTCAATTGCAACAATGGCAATGATGATAGAGAACATGACAATAATAGTCTGGATGATATTCCAGGTACTCCTTTTCTTAGCTGAAAGTAATGGAAATGCAGTTAGGAGGAAAATTCCAATAAAAATAATCCATAAATAAAGGGTCATGATAAAAATCCTTTCTGTTTAATTAAAGAACTACTTACCAATTTAGAGAATCTGTTTAATTATACGAGTAACGTCTTAAAGGGTTTCACTTTTTGGAGTTTCGGGAACTGTAAGAGTAGTTGAAAACGGCTTATTAACCGAAATTAGAAGAATTGTAGGGCATATATAGTTAACTTGAATGATCTTTAGAACGATTTTTCTTGATTTCCGCATTTAATTCATCACAAATACTCTTAATTGTGTTATACTAATCGTGATAAAAAGTTCATAAGTATAACATTTATTCGAGAGGAGCCGTAAGATGAAGGCAAAAATTGCGATCAATGGGTTTGGAAGAATTGGCAGAATGGTATTTAGAAAAGCCATTCTTGAAGATAGTTTAGAAATTGTAGCGATCAATGCCAGCTATCCAGCGGAAACGTTGGCACACTTAATAAAGTATGACACCAATCATGGGAAATTCGAAGGCAACATTATCGCAGAAGACAATGCCTTAGTCGTAAATGGTAAACGAGTCAAATTATTAAGCAATCGTAACCCTGTCGAGCTTCCTTGGGAGCAGTACGGGATTGATATAGTCATTGAAGCAACGGGGAAATTTAATGCAAGAGACAAAGCAAGCCTACATTTGCAGGCAGGAGCAAAGAAAGTCATTTTAACGGCACCTGGAAAAAATGAAGATGTGACCATTGTCATGGGAGTAAATGAAGAAGTTCTTAATCTGGAAAGACATGATATTATTTCAAATGCTTCTTGTACAACCAATTGCTTAGCTCCTGTTGCCAAAGTATTAGATGAACAATTTGGAATTGTTAACGGATTGATGACAACTGTTCACGCGTATACAAATGACCAAAAAAATATTGATAATCCGCATAAGGATTTAAGGCGTGCAAGAGCCTGCGCCCAATCGATTATTCCAACCTCAACTGGTGCTGCCAAAGCATTATCGCTCGTACTTCCAAGTTTAAAAGGGAAGCTGCATGGAATGGCTTTACGAGTTCCAACTTCAAATGTGTCGTTAGTTGATCTCGTTGTTGATCTTAAAAGAGAGGTCACTGTTGATGAAGTGAATAATGCGTTCTTATCAGCCTCAAAAGGGGCTTTACAGGGGATACTGGATATCACTGAAGAACCGTTAGTGTCCGTTGATTTTAATACGAATGAGCATTCAGCGATTATTGATGGCTTATCAACAATTGTTATGGGTGCAAATAAGGTGAAAATACTAGCTTGGTATGATAATGAATGGGGCTATTCTTGCCGCGTTGTTGATTTAACAAAACATGTTGCCCGTGCCCTGCTCCAGAAAACCGAAGTAAAAGTGAGTTAATAGATGCCTAGACTATGAGTCCCTCAATCTTTTGAGCGGACTTTTTCTCTGTTTCGGTAATGACAAAATGTAAACAATGTCTATAACTCTAAATCAGTTTGTCCTCGTCTAGATTCGGCACTTAGGCTCTATCACGTACGATAAGACAACCAGAGATGCTGGCACATAGGGTTTCCTATAGTTCCTACCTGAATGGTCCGATTTTTACGGGTCTGAGCAAAGCGCCTGCGCTTTTGTACTGTTTTCCGGAATTGTAGGGTGAAATTCCGGAATTAATGCAATTTTTTCGGAAATACATCTGCTTTTTCCGGAATTAAGCAGAAAAATTCCGGAATTATTCACGATTTTTCCGGAATTCACCTACATTTAAGTAGTACACACGATTTGTTCCTTAATACAAACAAATTTCCCCCTATATATTGCAAAAGAAATACAAACAAAGTATACTATTCCACGTGAACTTCATGAATGAAGGAGCTGGTTGCTACTTAAAGGGTTAGGACCTCTTTGGACTAACTTTCCCCCGTGGTAGTGATCGTCCACTAGAAAAATTCATGTGTTTTCGTAAAAAGCCAAAAGGGGGAAATTGGATATGGAAACAATGGGTCGTCATGTTATTTCGGAATTATGGGGATGCGATTTTGAAAAGTTAAACGATATTGAACAAATTGAACGGATTTTTGCAGATGCAGCATTAAAGTCAGGTGCTGAAATTCGTGAAGTTGCTTTTCATAAATTTGCTCCACAAGGCGTGAGTGGAGTTGTGATTATTTCAGAGTCGCATTTAACGATTCACAGCTTTCCTGAACATGGCTATGCCAGCATTGACGTGTACACATGCGGGGAAATGGATCCTAATATAGCTGCCAATTACATTGCAGAGGCGTTAGGAGCTAAGACTCGTGAAAATATTGAACTCCCGCGTGGGATGGGTCCTGTTCAAGTAAAACAGAAAATTAATCTTTAGTTTGAGACGTAAATCAATGTGAAGGCATGCAGTAAATAAAGTTTAGCGAGCGCAAGAGGTGTTTGATACACCTCTTTTTTTAATTTCCCCTCTATTACTTGTGCTACTTTCACCTTTTTAATAAGATATATTTATAAGACTGTTTTTATACAGGTTGTGGTCTTGCCCGGGTTCGTTTCGACCGTTTGCATTCCACTAAAGTATAATTGCACGGATATAGTAGTAGGCACTTTTCTTATTCTTTCATTCTTATGAACTAAAATCCTTTCATAATGCATAACCGCCAATTAAAAAACGATCATGATATTTCTTTTACTAATGAGATTTTTTCCTAATCGAATGACATTTGTTTTTCATGTTCTAGAAAATGGCAGGGTTCGTAGCTGTGGATCACTTATTTTATAGGGTACTTACGGGAAGCATAACAAGCTTCAGGCCCAGTGAAAATCAGTATTTGGACAACCGGCCATTACGAACTTCGCAACTGTTTATTTTCAATAGGAGAATTGTTTGAGAAAAGAGCCAAAAATAAAGATTTTCAGAATTCGGAGCTGATTGTTGTATGAAATGTCCTTCATGCCAAAATAGTAATACGCGCGTCCTTGATTCTCGTCCAGTAGATGATGGCCGTTCCATTCGACGCAGAAGAGAGTGTGAACGCTGTTCTTCACGTTTTACCACCTTTGAGAAGGTTGAAGAAATACCTTTGATTGTTGTGAAAAAGGAGGGTACACGGGAAGAGTTTAGTCGTGATAAAATATTGCGCGGCTTAATAAAAGCCTGTGAAAAGCGTCCTGTTGCCCTGCAAAAATTAGAGAACATTACTGCTGAGGTAGAAAAGGAGCTTCGCAGTCAAGGGGTTTCTGAAATTGATAGCGAGGTTATCGGTGAAATGGTGATGGAGCGTCTTGCCAAGATCGATGATGTTGCTTACGTTCGCTTTGCTTCGGTATATCGTCAATTTAAGGACATTAATGTATTTATCGAGGAGCTTAAAGAGCTTATAAAAAAAGAACAGTAAATCTCAGCCAAGGAGCGAAAGGCCAAACGGCATTTAAGAATGAACAAACCCTTTGGCTTTTTTTCTTATTAGCTTTAAAAGGAAAGGTTGGAACACAAATGGCCCAGCATTGGAAAGAGATGTTGCCAATTGATCGATATACAGTGGCCTGTAATGGAGTACTCCACGAATATGACCGAAAGATCATTACGTTGTTGTATCAGCCTTTAATTGGTCCCGTATCAATGAGTTTATATATGACGTTGTGGGCTCAGGTTGAAGAAAATAGATTATGGTCGCAAAGTAATTCCCATCATAGTCTTATGAGCTTTATGGATCTTCATTTAAAGTCCATCTATGAAGCTCGCCTTAAGCTTGAAGGGATCGGGCTGCTTAAAACCTTCGTTCAAGAAGATGAAGGCTCCCGTTCATTTGTCTATGAGCTTCAACCACCTCTGCCTCCTGAACAATTCTTCTTAGATGGCATGTTAAATATTTACTTATATCAAAAGGTTGGAAAAACGCAATTTACAAAATTAAAAAAGTTTTTTTCTGATAAAGTGCTTCCTGCTGAGACTGAAGGTTATGAGAATGTTACGAGAGCATTTCAGGATGTCTATGATTCTGCCACCCCAGAGAATTTTCAATTGATGGGTGAAGTTCTTAATCAAGGAACTGATGAGGCATACATAGGACGAGTTGTTCAAAAAGGGATACAAGTTGAAGCTGATGAAAGCTTTGATTTTGAACTACTGATGGCTGGTTTATCAGAATCGTTAGTTCCGAAAAAAGCATTTACTGTAAAGGTGAAAAATGCGATCAGCAATTTATCGTATCTTTATGGTATTGATTCTCTGCAAATGAAAAACCTAGTCATATCAGCAATGGACGAGTTGGAGGGGAAAATAAACATCGAAGAGCTGCGCAAAGCTGCTCGGGATTGGTATCAGCTTGAGCACCAAGATAAGCTCCCGGTATTAGTAGATAGAATCCAGCCAGCACTGAAAAAATCCAATGTAGATGAACCGAAGACAAAGGTCGAGAGGCTTATTCAGTATTTAGATACGACATCTCCAAGACAGCTCCTGAGTGATATTTCAGGTGGGACGGTGCCATCTAAAGCCGATCTGAAAATTATAGAAGATGTAATGTTTAAACAAAAGCTTTTACCTGGAGTCGTCAATGTTCTGATTCAATATGTATTATTGAAAACAGACATGAAGCTAACGAAGGCGTATGTCGATAAAATTGCCTCCCATTGGGCTCGAAAAAAAATCTCTACTGTTAAAGACGCCATGGATTTAGCCATTAAAGAGCATCGTCAGTATTTAGAATGGGCAGATAATAAAAATACGAAATCTGATTCAAGGAGAAAACCAATAAGAACAGAAGCGTTACCAGATTGGTTTGATGAAAAGGAAGTTGCTTCTGCTTCTACCCCGTCCAATCAGGATGCGCAACTTGAAGATAGGAAACGGGCGTTAGAAGAACGATTGAAAAAATATAAAAAATAAGGAGGTGCCCTCCTCAGGTGGAAAGAATAAATGAGACGTTAAACAAACTGGGAAACAGTATGGGTTTCCAAGAACGTTATAAAAAAATGAGACAGGAAATCCTTCAAAACCCTTATGTTCGCGAATTTCTTGTTCGCCATGAAGAAGAGCTGACACCAGACATGATCGAAAGGAGTTTGATGACTCTTTACGATTATGCACAGCAGAGTAAACATTGCCAAGATTGCCCGAGCCTTGGAGAATGCCAAAACCTGTTGAAGGGCTATCATCCTCAGCTTGTGATTGGAAGAGGGGCGATTGATATTTATTATGATCGCTGTCCGCGAAAGATTATGGACGATGAGAAACGAAAAAGTGAAAAGCTGATTCGAAGCATGCATGTTCCAAAGGATATTATTCGTGCATCTTTTGCCGATATTGATTTGCTTGATGGTAGTCGCATAGAAGCTGTCGAGCGAGCAGAGCAATTTGTTGAAAATTATGATCCGAATGGAAAACAAAAGGGTCTCTATTTTTACGGGAAATTTGGAGTAGGGAAATCCTTTTTATTAGGAGCCATTGCCAACGAGCTCGCTAAAAAAAATGTGTCGTCAATAATTGTGTATTTTCCAGAGCTATTGAGAGAATTGAAAAATTCGATTGGTGATTCCACATTAAACGAAAAAATTGAAACAATCAAAAAGCAGTCGGTGTTAATGATTGATGATATTGGGGCCGAAACGATGTCAAGCTGGACTCGTGATGAAGTATTAGGGCCTATATTGCAATTTAGAATGCAAGAATACTTGCCAACTTTTTTCAGCACGAATTTTGATTATGATGGACTTGAACACCATCTCACATACAGCCAGCGCGGTGAGGAAGAAAAAATGAAAGCTCGCCGCATTTTAGAACGAATTCGCTTTTTAACAGACCCGGTATTAGTGGATGGACCCAACCGGAGAAGGTAGAATAATTTAGGAGAAGTTGATACAAAAGTCGATTGTAAAAAGACTTTTGTACCAGCTTCTTTTTCGTTTAAAGAGAATTAATTCGATCACTTCTATTTTTGTGCAAATCCCCATATACATGTTACAGAGATTGGACTAGTTCAGGACGGAATAGTTCAAGAGGAGATTGTTAAAGGGGGGATTTGGTTGGCTGAAATTACATTTCAAAATAAAGAGGATGCTAGCCAGTTTCACAATTACATACAACATCAAGTGCAAACGATATCTTTAAACGAGAAAATAACTCTTCAAAATGAAGATGATAATAAAGCGAAGGTGAAAATCGACAAGGACATAAAGGAATTAGTTGAAGCAAGTAAAGTGGCATTCCTCCAATTTATTATAAAAATTAAGCTTCATGACTGGTTTAGAATGATCTTAAAGGAAAAATTTTTTTATGAAGATGAGGATGAGATCCAGCAAATTTTGGATATCATTTACTCTATTATTGAAGGAGAACGGGAAGATTTAGAGACGTTAATTCATGATATAAATATGAACCAGCAAATGGAAAAGGCGGTTTCGCAAATATTTGATGAGCAGTATTCCTTTTCGTTTGATTCCTTTGTGAGATTTAGAATGCGCCCATATATGGAGCAATTAGAAAAATATGTGGAAATCTCAATTGATGAATATAAAATGGAGCAAGAATATCAGATGTTCATTCAAACATTACGTCAGTTTATATCTGAAAGAGCACCAAAAATAGAACAGCTCCATTTATATGTTGGTGATGTTGTTACGTTCTATGATCAATATTTTTCTGAAATTAAAAGAGCTGAACTCGTTCGCATGATCGACCGAAAACTGATTTCGAATCATCCGGTTTATATTGATTCAGTCACAATTGCACCGCTTCTTTCCATATCCCCATCGAAAATTTATGTGTATACAGATGATGAGGAGGAGCCTCTTGTCCGGACGATACAAAATATATTCGAAGAACGTGTCCGCTTGAGAGCAGTGGACGATTTTCAGCAGTTTAAAAATAACTTTTTTGAGGGATGATTTTTTTGAACAAAACTTGATTTTCCTAAATTAAACTACTATAATTACCTACATAATGATTCATGTACAATTGAATGTCATAAAGTTGCGATGAGGATATGGGTATTCTTTAACCGGTTAATAGAGAGGGAAGACTAGGCTGGAATCTTCCTAATACGAATCGAATGCTTACCACCTCTGAACTTCAACCATGAATTTAGCCAAGCTATTAGTATTGGTTGACGGTCAAAACCGTTATTTTGTCGCTAAAGTCATTTTTTCGCTGTTTTTGAAAAAATGAGAATTTGGGTGGAACCACGTGTTAATCATGATAACTCGTCCCTGTTTGAGGGACGGGTTTTTTATGTTGCAAATGGTTTTGTCTAAACTGATATGTATATTTAAGTATTAGTTAAGTTCGGCATTTTTCGCAGTTGTTCCAAAGATATAGCGAAATGATTATCAAAAGGAAATACGGTATGCGAGAAAGCCTTATATCTCAAGGGAGGAAAAGAAAATGTCAGATGTGATTAAATTATCGTTTCCAGATGGTGCTGTAAAGGAGTTTCCATTTGGGACAACAACTGAAGATGTAGCTGCATCGATTAGTCCTGGGCTAAAGAAGAAAGCTATTGCCGGAAAACTAAATGGAGCGTTGTATGATCTTCGTCGGCCAATTGAAGAGGAAGGTGCGATTGAAATCGTGACAGTTGGAAGTGAAGAGGCTTTAGAAGTGCTGCGCCATAGTACTGCCCATTTAATGGCCCAAGCAATCAAGCGTTTATATAAAAATGTCAAGCTTGGAGTCGGTCCAGTTATTGAAGGTGGATTTTACTATGACCTTGATTTAGAACAATCTATCACACCGGAAGATCTTCCACTTATTGAAAAAGAAATGAAGAAGATCATTAACGAAAACATTGAAGTAGTTCGTAAGGAAGTTAGTCGTGATGAGGCGATTCAGCTTTATAAGGAAATTGGTGATGAATATAAGCTAGAATTAATTGACGCTATTCCTGCGGATGAGAAGGTAACAATCTATGAACAAGGTGATTTCTTTGACCTATGTCGTGGTGTTCATGTTCCTTCTACAGGAAAAATTAAGGAGTTTAAGCTTTTAAGCATTGCTGGTGCATATTGGCGGGGAGATAGCAATAATAAAATGCTCCAAAGAATTTATGGTACAGCTTTCTTTAAAAAGGAAGATTTGGACGAGCATTTACGCCTGCTTGAGGAAGCAAAGGAACGGGATCACCGCAAAATTGGAAAAGAGCTTAACCTGTTCACAAGCTCTCAATTAGTCGGTCAAGGGCTGCCGTTGTGGCTTCCAAAAGGGGCAACGATTCGCCGTACAATTGAGCGCTATATTGTCGATAAAGAAGTGCGTTTAGGGTATGACCATGTGTACACACCAATTATGGGCAGTGTTGAGCTTTATAAAACTTCTGGCCACTGGGCTCACTACGTGGAGGATATGTTCCCGCCGATGGAGATGGATAACGAACAGCTCGTTCTGCGCCCGATGAACTGTCCGCATCATATGATGGTTTATAAGCAAGGAATTCATAGCTACAGAGAGCTGCCGATCCGCATTGCTGAGCTTGGAACAATGCACCGTTATGAAATGTCTGGTGCTCTATCAGGATTACAGCGTGTCCGTGGCATGACGTTGAATGATGCTCACGTGTTTGTTCGTCCAGATCAAATTAAAGATGAGTTCAAGCGCGTCGTAAATTTAATTTTAGAAGTATATAAAGACTTTGATATTAATGACTATACATTCCGGTTATCGTACCGTGACCCAGCCGATACTGAGAAGTATTTTGACGATGATGAAATGTGGGAAAAAGCTCAATCGATGTTAAAAGAAGCGATGGATGATCTAGGCCTAGATTACTTTGAAGCTGAAGGAGAAGCGGCGTTCTACGGACCGAAGCTCGATGTTCAAGTTAAGACAGCACTTGGAAAAGACGAAACGCTTTCAACTGTTCAGTTAGACTTCTTATTACCTGAACGTTTTGATTTAACATACGTTGGGGAGGATGGAAAGCAGCATCGTCCCGTCGTTATCCATCGCGGAGTCGTATCGACAATGGAACGTTTTGTCGCTTTCTTAATCGAAGAATATAAAGGCGCGTTCCCAACTTGGCTGGCTCCTGTTCAAGTTCAGGTCATTCCAGTATCACCAGATGTCCATTACGATTATGCTAGGGATATTCTTGACCAACTGAAGGCTGAAGGGTTCCGTGCTGAACTTGATGACCGCAATGAGAAAATGGGTTATAAGATTCGTGAGGCGCAAATTCAAAAAATTCCATACATGCTTGTTGTAGGAGATAATGAAATGGCGGAGAAGGCTGTTAATGTCCGCAAATATGGAGAGCAAAAGTCTGAAACGGTTCCATTTAAAGAGTTTTTGGCGGCGTTAAACAAAGAGGTGGCACGGCTATAAGCTTATTTTATGTGTGTGGGGCTGACCCAATTGAGTCCTTCCGTTGATGAAATAAGCCCAAAATCATTTTAACAACAATTCTATTTAACAAAGCCTAAAATAAGAGCATCCGGCTCGTATAAAAACGATTTCTAAAAAAATACAAAGCATTGTATTCAGTTAAAATAAAAAAGTTGTTGCCAAGCTCTTAAAATTTTGATAAGATGTTTTTTGTCATTGCAATTTAGATAGTTGCTTGGAACAAGAAGTGTTACATTGACAGGTAGCATCGTTTATTGTAAAATAGTTGGGTAACTGAATACGAGTTTAGGGAAAAGAAGAGGCACCCGCTTCTCACCTGATTGACGCAAAAGCGCAGTTGGCAGGTTTTACGAACATAATTATTTGTTTACGTTTGTTTTCGTAAAGTGTGGGTGTTTCATGCATCCACACTTTTTTATTTGCGAATTAAGGTAAACACTGCGATTCAACTCTTGAGTCATGCGATAATTTGGAATCGGTGCAATTATTGATCGTTTATGTTGGAAAATTCTTGACCCAAACGTTGTGTTCGTAAAAATTCTTGGAGGTGTCTAACTATTAGCAAAGACATGTTATTGAATGAAGGTATTCGTGCCCGAGAAGTTCGTCTTATTGACCAAAATGGCGAGCAGCTTGGAATTAAGTCAAAAAACGAAGCACTTGAAATTGCTGCACGTGTGAATTTGGATCTTGTACTCGTTGCACCGAATGCGAAACCGCCAGTAGCTCGTATTATGGACTATGGTAAGTTTAAATTCGAACAACAGAAGAAGGAAAAAGAAGCACGCAAGAACCAAAAAATTATCAATGTTAAAGAAGTTCGTTTAAGCCCAACAATTGATGAGCATGACTTTAATACAAAGCTACGAAATGCTATTAAATTTTTAGAAAAAGGCGATAAGGTAAAAGCATCGATTCGATTTAAAGGTCGTGCCATTACTCATAAAGAAATCGGCCAACGTGTTTTAGTCCGTTTTGCGGAAAGTTGCAAAGAGGTTGCGACTGTTGAATCTCATCCAAAGATGGATGGAAGAAGCATGTTTATGATGCTTGCCCCTAAAAACGAAAAGTAATTAAGGAGGAAATTCCAAATGCCAAAAATGAAAACTCACCGCGGCGCTGCAAAGCGTTTCAAGAGAACAGGATCTGGTAAACTGAAGCGTTCTCATGCATACAGAAGTCATATGTTTGCGAACAAATCTCAAAAACAAAAGCGTAAACTTCGCAAAGGAACTCTTGTTTCTTCTGGCGATTACAAGCGCATCCGTAATTTATTAGTCAATCTTAAGTAAACTTAGAATATAGGAGGGAAATAGAATGCCACGTGTAAAAGGCGGTACAGTTACTCGCAAACGTCGTAAAAAAGTTTTAAAATTAGCTAAAGGTTATTTCGGTTCAAAACATACATTATATAAAGTTGCTAACCAACAAGTAATGAAATCATTAATGTACGCTTATCGTGACCGTCGCCAGAAAAAGCGCGACTTCCGTAAGCTTTGGATTACTCGTATTAATGCTGCAGCTCGCTTGAACGGACTTTCTTACAGCCGTTTAATGTTTGGTTTAAAGCAAGCTGGTATTGAAGTTAACCGTAAAATGCTAGCTGACTTAGCTGTTTCAGATGAAAAAGCATTTGCTGAATTAGCATCTGTTGCAAAGCAAAACTTAAGTAAATAATTTTATAAGTGAAAATCGACTACTGTCGCTCTCGCTTATTTCAATAAAGCCATTCTCTCCAGTGAGAGGATGGCTTTTATGTATCTTTTGAGAAAGGAATGGAAAGTGATGCATGAAGCGATAATTTACATAATAGCGATCAATGTGATGGGACTATATCTAATGTATAGTGATAAAAAAAGAGCGAAGAAAAATGAATATCGTATTAGTGAAAAAACATTATGGACAGTAGCGCTAGTAGGCGGTGCTTTTGGAATGACAGTAGGAATGAACTGGTTTCGTCATAAAACAAAGCACATCGTGTTTAAATGGGGGTTTCCAGCATTGGCGTTGCTACAGATAGGGATGCTCGGATATTTTCTTTTTGAATAATGCTCATTCAATGTTTTTGTCATAAAAGCTAAAATAAATTGATAAGCTTTAATAACATATCCATTTTAAACACCCCAAGCATCTGGAAATGACACAAAAGAAGGTGGTAGCATGGAAGAACAGATCGCAATGCTTTTGGTTATCGCACAAACAAGTGGATTTTTAGCACCGATTGCATTCATTCTATTACATTTTCTTAGGCAGTTTCTATTTATTCCAGTAGTGGTTATTTGTATTGCCGGAGGAGTATTATTTGGAACTGTTGCTGGCACCTTTTATTCTGTACTCGGTTTATTGCTAAGCAGTTTACTCTTTTTTGTATTGATCCACAGAATGCCGAAGACTCATGGGAAACTAAGTAATATCAAAAAAAAGTGGTTTGGTGAATATCGGAATTTAACGACTGGCCAAGTCGCGATTTTGCGTTTGATTCCATTTATTCATTACCATCTCCTAAGTTTTTGTCTATTAGAACGATATCGCGGGTTTAAAGATTATATGAAAGCTTCTTTTTTTACCAATCTTCCTCTTGCTTTTTTTTATACCGTTTTTGGTGAGTTTATCAGTCGTTTTACACCGACCATGATCGTTGTTATTTTGTTTTCTCTTTCTATTTTTGTTTATATTTTGAGGGAGAAATTGACCGTCATTAAATGGCGTGATTTTTTTAAAGCGACAGCTTAAAAATGGGTTTTGAAAATGAAAATTCGCTGTCTCTTGTTGGTTTTCTAGCAATTGCAGATAATAACCTAAATATGGGGAAATCGTGGGAATTTTCTTTAAAAAACGGTAGGCAAGCTCGAAATTTTTCGGGCTTGCCTACCGTTTGGATGTAAGTTAGTTACTCATCCCTAAAAGGTGATTTAGAGTGATTATTCTTTTTCATAAATTCATGAATAGGACTTTTCCAGTCGATGCTTGCATTAGGATAGCTTTCATGCACTTTTCTTTCAATGAACTCAAAATCCTCTCGAACAAGACCATTTAAAGAAGCAATGCGATGAGGCCATATAAATACATTGACAACCTCAAAGGCATTTTCTGTAGTGCCTAAATATTTTTCACCTTCAAACAGAACCCCTTTATACGTAATAAGGAAGTTTTTTCGCACATTATTTTTATTATCGAGGAAAAAAAAGCGTTTTTGTTCATGGGCAAGTTCAAGTTTTCGTTTTGGATTAAGCAAATATTTAATCAAGCTATATATTAAAAAGATTATGAGAGCAAATAATAAAAAACGTATCATCCACATACCGTCGTCCTCCATTCATTTTGCCTTATATACGAATGAGAAAAGAAAAGGTTTCATTTTTTAAATATATTTTCAAAAAAGAATGCGTTATTTCATTTCTCCCAAGTTTTCGCTATTATGAAAATAGAAGATTACGCTTATTTTGTGAGGAGATTATGCTTTCAACAATACTTAAGGGAATGTTCTGATTGAAATAAATGCGAGAGGAAACGCGCAATTGTTTGCTCATTTTGTATTAGAACGAAAATGAGCAAACATCTTATCTTCACCGATAATGTAAGAACAGTTAAAAGATAGTGGGGGACATAGATGGAGTTAAAAGAAATTTTTAAAATGCAAAAAGAATTAGATCAACATATTGAGCAGCAGCACCAGCTGGAAGACGAAGATTTATTTGACCGAAAAACGCTGGCATTGCTAGTTGAATTAGGTGAGCTTGCCAACGAGACTCGTTGTTTCAAATTTTGGAGCTTGAAAGATCCGTCTCCTCGAAGTGTCATTCTTGAAGAGTTTGTCGATGGGATACATTTTATTGCTTCATTAGGGATTGAATGTGGCTTTGCAGGAATCGAAACCATATCCGCACAGGAGCAAAATGAGCTTAGTTTGACTGAACAATTTTTAAAAGTATATGAATCTGTCCATACATTTCGCGCTGTTAAATCACGCAGCAGCTATGAAAAGATGTTTGAACATTACTTATTATTAGCATCATTACTTGGATTTAGCGATTCTGAAATAAAGGAAGCATATATTGCAAAAAATGAAGTAAATTATAAGAGGCAACAGGAAGGTTATTAATTTGTACATTTGCAAGAATTTTCGTTATAATGAATCCATATTCTACATATTAAGGGAGTCGAAATAATGACTAAATTAGATGAAACCTTATTGATGCTTAAGGAATTAACTGATGCAAAGGGGATTCCTGGCAATGAGAGAGAACCACGGGAAGTCATGAAAAAGTATATTGCACCATTTTCAGATGAAGTGACCACTGATGGTTTAGGGAGCCTGATTGCGAAAAAGATCGGAAAAGAAGGCGGACCAAAGATAGTTGTGGCAGGCCATTTGGATGAAGTAGGATTTATGGTAACGCAAATTGATGATAAAGGATTTTTACGCTTCCAAACAGTTGGCGGTTGGTGGTCACAAGTGATGCTTGCACAACGGGTGACGATCGTGACAAGCAAAGGGGATGTGACAGGGGTTATCGGTTCGAAGCCACCACATATTTTATCTCCAGAAGCGCGTAAGAAACCGGTTGAGATTAAAGATATGTTTATTGATATTGGTGCATCAAGCCGTGAAGAGGCTCAAGAATGGGGCGTAAAGCCAGGGGATATGGTCGTACCATATTTCGAATTTACCGTTATGAACAATGAGAAAATGCTCCTCGCAAAAGCATGGGATAACCGCATCGGCTGTGCAATTGCAATTGACGTCTTAAAGCAATTAAAAGGCGAAAACCACGAAAACATCGTTTATGGAGTTGGAAATGTACAAGAAGAGGTTGGCTTAAGAGGAGCGAAAACAGCTTCATATAAGATCAAGCCTGATATCGGATTTGCGGTAGATGTGGGGATTGCCGGAGATACTCCAGGAATAAGTGAGAAAGAAGCAATGAGTAAAATGGGGAAAGGCCCTCAAATTCTTTTGTATGATGCTTCGATGGTTTCCCATAAAGGCCTTCGTGATTTCGTTACAGGAGTAGCCGATGAATTAAACATTCCTTATCAATTTGATCTCGTAGCAGGCGGCGGAACAGACGCTGGTTCTATTCATTTATCACATGAAGGCGTTCCTTCTTTAGCGATTTCGGTTGCAACAAGATACATTCATTCACACGCAGCGATGCTTCATCGTGATGATTATGAAAATGCCGTTAAACTAATTGCAGAAGTGATTAAACGCCTTGATGCGGAGACAGTGAACAAAATTACGTATGAATAAGAAAACGATATTAAACAACTTAGGCAGCATACCAATTTTTCTCTATGATGGTTGGTATGCTATTTTTGTTGGGAGATAGGCATGGAAAGAAGTTTAAGTTATTCTTTTTATAGGCTGTACCGATAAGAGATGAGTTTATATTTTATTCTTAAGGTAGTTTAATTTTGAACGTATTCATGAGAGCAAAACTATTGTTTATGAAATAACTCGTCTACAAGTGAGAGCTTCATATTTTGTGAAAGCACGAGGTAAAGATTGCTTTCCTAGCCTCAAGTGACGTTGAAGGAAGCAGAAGCAGGAATAAGAATTCGATTGAACCGGAGCGAGCAGTTCTCGCAGGAAGCAAAACCGCAGAGTCTTGTTGAATATAAGTACAGAATTATTTTAGGAAATGGAGGGATGATTTTGACGACAGAGAAAGATTTAAGGGTGTGCGAAAAAGGTCATCAATATTACAAAAGTAGCGATTGTAAAAGTTATCCAATTTGTCATGAAGAAAATAAGCCAAAAAGCGGATTCCTTGCAAAACTTAGCTCACCTGCTAGAAATGCTTTGCTTCACGAAGGAATAGATACATTGAAGAAACTTTCATTGCATACCGAGAAGGAAATATTAAATCTCCATGGAATTGGACCTGCTTCCATACCAATGCTTAGAGCCTCGTTAGCGGAAGAAGGGTTAACGTTTAAAAAATAGCTGCGGCAAACGGAAAGATTGCCAATTCATATTGTGGTATTTTAGATTTGGAGGACATGAATGATGGGATCGAAAAATAAAATTGCAATAGTGACTGGAGCTAGTAGCCCAAAAGATATAGGAACGGCAATTTGCCGAAGACTCGCTTCACAAGGAATAGATATTTTCTTTACCCATTGGAAATCAGAACAGAATTGGATTGAAGAATTTCAACTGGAAATGGTCAATATGGGTGTCCGTAATGAGAGTCTAAACATTGATTTATCAGAAGTTAATGCGGCAATGGAAATCCTCCATTCTGTGGAAAATAAACTTGGATCTCCATCTATCCTTGTCAATAATGCCGCTCATTCAAAGAATGATGGATATTTGGTTTTGGATGCTAAGACACTAGATGAGCATTATGCTGTTAATATGAGATCTACTTTTCTTCTTTGTGTAGAATTTGCCAGACGCTTTGAAAAATCAAACTTACATAAAGGGAGAATTATTAATTTGACATCAGGACAAGATTTAGGGCCAATGCCGGGAGAACTTGCTTATGCGGCAACAAAGGGCGCTATTTCTGCCTTTACTAAGTCGCTCTCACAGGAATTGGCACCGTTAGGAATAACTGTTAATGCGGTTAATCCCGGACCGACAGATTCAACCTGGATGAACGATGAAATTAGGGAATATCTATTACCTAAATTTCCTATGGGTCGGATTGGGCAGCCTGAGGATGTGGCCCAAACCATTGCATTTCTTGCAAGTGATGAAGCACAATGGATCACTGGTCAGGTGATTCATTCTGAAGGTGGCTTCATCCGGAGCTAGGATAAAGAGAAAAGTTACTTGTATTAAAGGCCGCTGTCCGACAAGTCACTAAAATATAAGGTAGTGGGAAAAACGAACTGCTTTTCTCTTCATGGATAATAAGAAGAAACAGCGGATACCTGTACTTTCACGATGTCAACAATTTATGAACATTAACATGTATTTTATCGAAACCGCAGAGAAAATCTACGGAAAAATCGATTGCCCTAGATGAGACTGAATTTACACTTTCTAATTCGATTTTGTTTCGAGCGTTAAGGGGGTGTTTCTTTTCACATTCAAGGGCTGTTTTTATCCCTGGCGCAGACGGGACTCCACAAATTATCTTTGCTTACGTACATTTATGCTTTCAATAGGTACATAAAAAAATCGTTCCTTTCTAAATGGTCGTTTGGTCAAGGACGATTTATTTTGCATTTTCAAAGTGGGTGTACTGGCTGTTGATTGGAGGGGAGATACTTGATTCCTAAAGCCGAGTGAATCCGAAAGGAATAAAAACAAGAGGCTTGGCGAACGTTCACTAAAAAAGCAAGTATATGGAGGAGAAATTAACGAATTTTACCGCGATTCCGTTAAAAAATAACAGACATCGAGAGGGAGTATTCTTGAGGCATTTTGTCGACAAACTGAGACGGGACCAATGGTTCGTGTTTTTGCCATATCGGTGCAGTTTCATTTCTATAAAGGGACTTGGATTGGAGAATAGTGATTTTAATATTTAAGAAGTGGACTATGGCAATAAAAATATTTATTAGCAGGATATGCTAATATGAATTTATGACCCATACATGGAGGAGAGTACTTATGATGAGAATGTCAAATCAACGAGAATCAACTTACTATGATCAAAGAATTGAAGCAATTGATGATGAGATTTGCCGATTAATTCAGCAACGCAAAGAAATTTCAAATAATAATCCTGGTTTTCCAACTAAACAACTTATCGCAGATTGGTCGAAAAAATATCATTTACTTGAAGAATTTTTAAATGTTGTTTTTACAGACTTTCAACATGAAGATATCTATAGACCTATGGTGGAGCCAAAAGGTTTTATACAGAATATACCAATATTAAAATCATTTGAAAGAGAGGATGAGTTTTATACAGTAACCTTCATCCGGCAGTTTAAAAATGCAAGTGTTGTTCATTTGAATGTCGATAAAAATATTACAAATGAAATGGATTGGCATAAAGAAGAGCATACCTATTTTGAACTAGCAGTTGAAGGAGGAGAAACTCAGCATGATTGCCGCCAGAATGGTGGGGGAGGTACTATGAACCATGAAGCCTTTTCTTTTATTGTATCACCTGCTTTGCCTGATGATCCTTCGAAGTTCAAGCTGGTTTTCACAGAATATAAAATTCCATTTAACCAACCGACTGGATTAGAATTTAGGATTTAGAGCAGAACTGATAATAACCTACATATGGGACGAGTAAAAACATAAAGCAAATATTGTTAAAGTAAAAGGGTGATATTCTTTTGTACTTAAGAAGCGTAAAAATGATGAGGGAAAGAATTGAAAATCCAAATAGCTATCCATTCTCGATCCCGAGTTTAAAATATACGAATTTAATAGAGTTCAACAATCCGGTGACTTTTTTTGTCGGGGAAAACGGTTCGGGGAAGTCGACCTTACTTGAGGCCATTTCTTATCAATGTGGTTTCAATAGTGCTGGCGGCGGCAGGAATAATAATTATGATGTAGATTCGTCTGCTTCTGATTTAGGTGATTATATCCGGCTTTCATGGTTCCCGAAAACAAACAAAGGTTTCTTTTTAAGAGCGGAGAGTTTCTATCATTTTGCTTCCTACTTAGATGAGTTAGCCCAGGAAGATCCTACTTTTCATTATCAAGGATATGGTGGAAAATCGTTGCATCAACAATCGCACGGAGAGTCGTTTTTATCTTTGTTCACGAACCGCTTTGGAGAGGAAGGGATATACCTGTTGGATGAACCAGAAGCAGCATTATCTCCTGCTCGACAATTAACCTTTTTAAGAGTCATTCACGAATTAGTAAATAAAGATCATGCCCAGTTTATTATTGCAACCCATTCACCTATCCTCCTCGGTTATCCAGATGCGCAAATTTATAATTTTGACGAATCACCGATTCAGGAAATTCGCTATGAAGAAACGGAGCATTATCGTTTAACACTAAACTTTTTGACAAGACGGGAAAAGTTTTTATATGAATTATTTCGAGATGATGAAGAATAAATGTACGAAAGCTGCTCGATTATTGTTACAAAGCATTAGAGAAAAACATCTGTAATGTTATTAGCTTTTTTGGATAATTTAGTCAGAGAACCATTGGGTGAGGAATTAAGCTGACGAGGGTACGCTTTAAATGAACTTCAAAAAAGTTTTAATTTTTCACTTGTGTTGATAAATGGAGAATTATTAGAGGGTTTAGAATATGTAATACTTTCTTATTTTGTAGTAGGTTCTAAATCCAAAAGAAATTTTGTATAAAAAAGCATAAATCATTAAGTTACCATGTTAGTATCTTGTTAGTGGGATCTATTTATAGCAGGTGGTCATTGAATAAAGGATTCACGTTTTTTTAGCTGCAGTTATTTAATTGAGGAGGGGTCTAATGAATGCGACGGTGATGTTCATCCATAGTGCTGGTCCACAAGGTCAAAATCAAGGTAGTTCCAATTTGGTTACCTATTTGAAGAAGGAGCTTAAGGAAGACTACAATTTCCATTCTCCTAGCATGCCAACTCCTGAGAATCCAAAATATGTAGAGTGGAAGAAAGCATTTGAGCAGGAATTCAATCAACTATCAGGAGAGGTCGTTCTAATTGGCCATTCATTGGGAGGTTCTTTTCTATTAAAATACCTCTCCGAAGAATCTTATCCGATAAAAATTCCTGGACTATTTGTTGTTTCAGCTCCGTTCTGGGGAATTGATCAAGATTGGCAACGGAGCGATTTCTTTTTCCAAAGTGGGTTTGAGAAACGCCTCAGTGAAATCGACAATTTGTTCCTATATCATAGTCGAGATGAGAGAATTGTACCTTTTTCACATCATTTAGCATTGGCAGAAAAGCTTCCACATGGCAAAACACGAGTGCTCGAAGGAAAACAGCACTTATTTTCCAATGGATTAACAGAATTAGTGAACGATATAAGGAGTTTATCGGGTACTTGAATCCGTTAATGATTGATGCTGAAACGAACTTTTGGCTAAGAATTGAATACATAATTTGCACTAATTGTTGATTCATCATCGAAAGTTACGTAAAAAAACCAGAGATTTTTAAAAATACACTTTTTTCTTAAAGGCAAGGATATTTCGATATAAAGTGAAAGCTAACTTAAGGCTAGCATGAGCTATTGAATGCATGCGTTTGCAGATTTTTTAAATACATGAGAGAATTTGAGAAGAGGTAGTCAGTCAGAGTAAGCACAGGAAAATGATTGCAAAAAATACATTATAATTTGGAGTGATAATATGTATAGAACGGTAAATGACTTTTTAACAGATTGGACTCATTCAGCGGAGGGTACACTTCGAGTGTTTGAATCATTATCAGATGACAAATTGGATCAAGCGATCGTGCAAGGACATAGTACTCTTGGGTGGCTTGGCTGGCATCTTACGACAACTCCTGTATTCTTTATGAGCCTTGTTGGCATAAAATTAGAATCTTCAGTTGACCCGAAAGTGGTGCCAACGAAGGCAAATGAAATCGTTGATGCTTATAAAAAAGTCGCTGAAGATGTAAAACAAGCCGTAGAAACAAATATGACGGATGAGAAGTTGCTTGAAACGGTTGATAGTTTTGGGGGACCAACACCACGAGGTGCTTTGTTAAGAATGTTTATTGATCATCAAACCCATCACCGTGGTCAGATGACCGTTCTTCTCCGGCAAGCTGGCTTACCTGTTCCTGGTGTAATGGGTCCGACAAAAGAAGAAAGCTTGTAAAGTGAATGCGGTGAAAATTTTAATATTTTTTTATCAAAAAGAGCTTTACTTCCAATAGAAGTAGAGCTTTTTTGTTCAGATTCAATCGCTCTTTTTGCTTCCTGGCTCAAAGTTTGCTGCATCGTAAGTGTCCTAAGAAGGAAAGGGGAATATAGGGAATTCATGGGAATGCAATGAATATTTTCAGACCAGAGTAAGTCTAATTGTTGGACAACCCAGTTATATTGAAGTGAATAAGGGATGTAAAAATCGAACCAATAAAGTTGATATTAGCGGAATGTTGGAAAAAATGATTTCAATAAAAGGAGAGTCAATACCTTTGAATGCAAATTGTGTGATATTTTATCAATTTGGAAGTCCGAACGAAGTGTTGAAAGTGGAATCAAAATTTATCACTCCACCAAAAGACAATGAAGTTTTAGTGCGAATGTTAACACGTCCTATCAACCCATCCGACTTGATACCGATAAGTGGAGCTTACGCTCATCGAATTTCCTTACCGAATATTCCTGGGTATGAAGGGGTTGGAATAGTAGAGGACGTTGGTTCACTTGTTTCCCAGGAGCTGATTGGGAAACGTGTTTTGCCTTTACGTGGAGAAGGAACATGGCAGGAATATGTAAAGACTGCATCGGATTTCGCTATTACAGTTCCTGATTCCATTGATGATGTTGTTGCAGCCCAACTCTATATTAACCCGATTACCGCATGGGTGATTTGCACGGAAGTATTACAGTTGAAGCCGAATGATGTTTTACTGGTGAATGCGGCTGGTTCCTCTGTTGGACAGATATTTGTGCAGCTTTCGAAAATACTAGGTTTTAGAGTGATTGCTGTTGTTAGAAATAATCATTATACTGAAAGATTACGCACTCTTGGTGCTTCAGCAGTGGTAGATCTCTCACAAGCTTCACTTCATAAGACCGTAATGGAGTTAACGAATGGAGAAGGAGCAGATGCTGCTATTGATTCTATTGGCGGTAACTCGGGGCATGAGCTAGCTTTTTGTGTACACCCAAACGGTCATTTTTTATCCATTGGATTATTATCAGGAGTTCAGGTTAATTGGTCCGAAATTGTTCAAAAAGCTAAAGTAAATGCGAATATGTTTCACTTGCGAAATTGGAACGGGAATGTACCGCTTAATAAATGGCACGAGGCTTTTCAGAATGTGATTAAGTTAGTTGCTGAGAAAAAATTAACTTTAAAGAGGGTACATGCAAGTTATCATCTAGTGGAAATTAAAAAGGCGATTGAAACGGTTGAATCTGCTAAAGGTAAAGTGATGTTAACCAATTATTGAAAGGAGGAAGTGTGAATTTGGTAGTGCATTCGTACAGTGTCATCTGCTTGGAATATCTTTTATATCCACTACTAATGTGTAAAAGTTACAGGGGAGCTTAGAAGTTTAGAAGGACCGACTGTGTGGCTGGCTATTTGCTTTGTTTTGCTATAATTAAGTATTATCATGGTAAGCAATCATGAGGTTGCGATCTAGTCGAAATAAGAAAATAAAGGAGAGAATAGATGAAGATTATTGTTACCAGCATATTTGTCCAAGATCAAGAAAAAGCACTGGAGTTTTACACAAAAACATTAGGTTTTATAAAAAAGCATGACGTTCCAAGTGGAGAATATAGGTGGATAACGCTTGTTTCTCCAGATGAACAGGGAGGTACAGAACTTTTACTTGAACCTAATAACCATCCTGCTGCCAAAGAGTATCAACAGAAATTATTTGCTGAAGGAATTCCTGTAACGATGTTTGGGGTTGGTGATATTCGGGAAGAATACGAGCGTTTAGTTGAAAAAGGTGTGAGCTTTACGATGGAACCAACAAAAATGGGGGAAGTTACAATCGCAATTTTCGACGATACATGCGGAAACCTCATTCAGATGATTGAACAGTAATCATTCAATAATCATAAAAGCTTTACCTCAATTTGGAGGTAAAGCTTTTTGCTCACTGGATTTAACGAGTGATAATTGGCAGACTCTCTCTTTCGCATGGTCATTGTTATCTTGAGAAAAGGGCCCCTGTGATTAGTAAGGCAAGACTTGGGACATGATCTGAGCAACAGTCACCCTCACTCCAATTAGGAAAATTTCAGTTATAAAACGCTTAATTTAAGTCGGTGATAGACTCTAGCATATAGCTGCCGTGTCCTAAGACATTATCTAGGAGTTTTTGATATTTAATGATTTCTAACGCAGAAATGACCAATGATTGCTCCTTTTTTTCTGTATATAAGATTTTAGGATCGTTTTCATTTTGAGATTCATATTCAACAGTATGAACGTACTTTCCGCCTTTTTTAATTCTATAGAGCTGGATCATGTTTCACTTCCTTAAACAATTCTTTAGTTTATAGCTCCATTTTATATGAAAGATTAGCTGAAGCATACAAATGTTTACAAAAAAAGCCGGAAAAAGCGTGCGTTTAAGCAATAGGAATAGATAGGCTTTCCGCTTTATTGGATGGGGAAGTCTTCATGGAATCAGAAGCCCCTTCAGTATAACTGAAAGGCTTTACAGACTCATTTATTCAGGTGATGGAGCAGTGCCCTATAATTACCATAAGGGCACTGATATTTTCGAAAAGCAAAAGTCATATACGATTTCATTGTGAAACCTGTTACAGTTCTATAAATAATGGAGTGGATTAAAAAAATGACCCGACATATTTTGATTGTGGTCTGTAAATGACGTTATCGCTTGCCTGTTCTAATATGTGGGCAGTCCAGCCAACGATTCTACTGGCAGTGAAAGTGGGGGTGAAAAGTATGGGCTCTAACTGAATGGCTTTCATAATTGCCGCTGCATAGAACTCGACATTCGTATACAAAGCCCTTCCCGGTTTGAACTCTTCTAATAAAGTAATGGCGCTCTCTTCCACCTCCATCGCTAAATCTAACCACTTATCTTGCCCGCCTAACTTTATTAATTTTTCTTTCAAAGCGATTGCACGGGGATCATGGGTTTTATAAACTCGGTGGCCAAATCCCATTAACTTTTCGCCTCTTATGAGCTTATCTCGAATCACTTTTGCAGCATCTTGGACCGTGGAAATTTCATCTAATAATTCAAGCACTCCTGATGGAGCGCCACCGTGAAGAGGCCCTTTCATCGTTCCGATTGCGGAGGTGACAGCGGATACGATATCAGATTCACTTGATATCGTCACCCGTGCTGAAAATGTCGAGGCGTTCATCCCGTGCTCCAATGTTAAAATCATGTAAGCTTCTAAAGCGTGAACATGGGCAGCTGTTGGAATATCACCTGTTAACATATATAGGTAATTCTCAATATGGTCTAAATCATTTCGCGGTGGAACCTCAGCCCGCCCTTCCAGTTTGCGTTTACGAAAGGCGATGATACTTGGGATGAGAGCAGTTAACTTGACTGCTTGGGAAATAGTTGGTGGAAATTGATATTCCCCATACCCACCTTCCGCAGAGACAGCGGTTCGAATCACACTCATCAAATCCATGGTTGGAGGCAGTAGTGAAATAATCGACTTTAGATCATCGGATAACCAGCGATTTTTTTTCAATTCTTCCTTTAAGATGAAAAGTTGCTCCTTGTTTGGAAAATGTCCGTACCAAAGCAAATAGGCTACTTCTTCGAAATGGTAATTAGCCGCTAACTTTTGGATGTCATATCCCCGATAAACAAGTCGTCCTAATTGACCGTCAATATAGGAGATCCGTGTTTCAGCAGCGATTACCCCTTTTAATCCTTTTTCGTACATCATTAACCTTTCCCCTTTCCCTCTTTAGTTTTATTGTATAAAATAATTATTATTAAGATAATTAAATAATTATAAATAAATTGATTATTTTTTTTAATAAGGAGGGGCGAAATGGACTTTCAATGGTTAAATACATTTGTGACGGCCGCGCAATGTGGAAATTTTCGTAGAGCAGCAGAATTACTTTATATTTCTCAGCCATCAGTTACTGTTCATATTCAACAGCTTGAGAAAAATTTAGGGGTTCAATTGTTTCAGCGGGATGGAAAGAAAATCAAGCTGACGGAAGCGGGGCGGAGATACCATCACCATGCAGTGGAATTGTTAAGATTGTATGAAAAGGGGCTAGCTGACTTGAATTCCTTTAGCCAAGGATATATGACAAAGCTTTCTCTCGCTATTTCCCCCTTAATTGCCGAGACAATATTACCTTATGTGATTAAAAGCTATACAAATAAGCATCCCGATGTGGAAATCGCGATTAAGATTCTTGATTCCATGTATATTGAGGAAGCGGTTATGAAAGATGAAGTCGATCTGGGGCTTTCATGTGTAAACGTTCAAAATTCTAGCTTAATCAATGAACTCCTGTATAAGGACCGCATTTTGTTCATTGTTCCTCATGATGGTAGAGATGCTGAAACGGCACCACCATTGGAGGAGGAGGAATTTTTTTTAAACTATTATTTATTTACCGATAATCATCCGAGTTACTGGGCGGATTTGCTTAAAGCTGTGAAAAGCAAGTATCCAGTCATCAAGACAATGAAAGTCTCACAGACACATATTACTAAAAGATTTATTATAGAAGGTTTAGGCTTTTCCTTTTTACCAGAATCTACAGTTAGGAGAGAATTATTGGAAGGGAGATTATTAGAGGTGTATCAGCATTCTTTTAAATTACCGGACATCTACACATATGCCATTATGAAATATAAACATTCGCAACAACAGGAGTTTCTCGAATTTCTCTCCAATTACCGAATATAATTAAGATGGGAAAATCCACCAGCGAGTTTTTCGCCGATGGATTTCATCTTTATTTTAAGCCTGACTCAAGGGTTTGGAGCATTTCTTCTTTTTCATCTTCTGAAGCATTTTTCCAAATGATTTCAAATAAAACGCCTAGACCAGGAAGCATTTTTTCTTCACCGTTTTGAATTGCATCGACAATCGTTTCCCGTAATTCATCTTGGGAGTTGCCTGATACATTGTGAATAATCGCATTGCGTAAATTCAAATCCATACGTACACGCTCCTTCTAAAATAACTTCCTTTATATATTTTCTAATTTGCCATGAATTATGTATAAGAAGATGAGGTTTTGCGACTTTGAATATTATGACTGCAATGGAATGTTTCACAACAATTATAGAGGTTATTTTATTTTAATATCGAAATAATTAACTGTATTTAGTTTTAATTGGGGGAAATGAAATGTATATCAAAACAAATAGATTATTAATACGTAACTTTGAAAATAATGATTGGCAAGCTGTTCATGAATATACTTCAGATTGTAGGGTGATGAAATATATACCAGAAGGAGTTTTTACGGAGAATGATACAAAAGACTTTATAAAGAAGAATGTGGGTGATTCGGCAGAAAAGTTTGCTGTTGTCTTAAGAGATGAGAATTTGGTGATTGGACACATCGTTTTTCATAAGTATTTTGGTGACCACACATATGAAATCGGGTGGGTGTTTAATCCTAAGTATTATAATCACGGCTATGCATCAGAAGCAGCACAGGGAATATTAAAATTCGGTTTTGAAGATATGCATTTACACAGGGTCATTGCAACGTGTCAACCTGAAAACATCGCTTCTTCAAGAGTGATGGAGAAGATTGGGATGAGAAAGGAAGGATATTTTCAAAAATGTATTCCAGCAGGTAATGAGTGGTGGGATGAATATTATTACGCTATTTTAAAGGAGGAATGGATTCACCATTGAGATTCCCACTATTCTTAGGCTATAATGAGGAAACTTACATATTGCTAAAAGGAGAAAGTATCCGTTGAAATATATACAATCTGCTCAAAATCGACAAATTAAGCAATGGAAAAAGCTTTTAACGAAAAAAGAACGGGATAAAACAGGAACTTTTTTAGTCGAAGGATTTCATCTTGTTGAAGAAGCAATTAAAGCTGATGTAGCATTAGAAATCATCGTATGTGAGGGGGTTGAGCTCCCTCCACATATGGATTATGGTTCTATTTCCTTAACGACGGTCACACCTGAAATCTTTCGAGAACTGAGTGATACCGAAACTCCCCAAGGTGTCTTGGCTCTTTGTGAGGCACAGAAAGAGGTTGAAGAACTTAAAGGGAAGCAGTTTTTGCTAATTGATGCTGTTCAGGATCCGGGGAATTTAGGAACGATGATTCGTACAGCAGATGCAGCAGGGATGGATGGAATTATTGTTGGGCATGGGAGTGTCGATATTTATAACCCAAAGGTTATTCGTTCAGCCCAAGGAAGTCATTTTCATTTACCAGTTGTAAGAGGAGCACTTAAAGAATGGATGGAAAAGTTATTAGCTAAAAATATTCCTATATATGGCACATCTTTAGAAAATGGTCAAATTTATACGGAAATAAGCCCTTCCCCATCCTTTGCCCTTCTCGTTGGCAACGAGGGAAGTGGGGTCGATCCTGATCTGTTGCAGAAGACAACAAAGAATTTGTACATTCCACTCTTTGGGAAAAGCGAATCCCTTAATGTGGCAGTTGCAGCAGGGATATTGCTCTATTATATGAAGGCTTGAATCCCTTTCTTTAATGTACTATAATTAACAGCGATATAATTTAAGGATAAGATGCGATAATTCTCCATTGAGAATTGTCTAGCGCAAGCTGCCAAAGCCGGGCAAACTTCAGGTTCCCTCTCTACGATAAGTCAACTATGAATTGTGTTTGGAAGAACGGACCCCTCCAGTTTGTATGGCAATGAATGAGCTGTTTTTCGCTGTTCTTATTACATAATGAAAAACTTTGACGGAGAAAAGTAACTTACTCGACTATTGAGGGAGAAAATGCCTTAGACTGAAAGCATTTTTATAGGTAAAGTAAGTGAAGTTCACCTCCTGAGTTGGCATCGGGACCATGAAAATTCAGAATGAATTTTTCGTGTAAAGATGCATCGGCCTAAAAAGCCGTTATCGTAATGAAGTGAGCCATAACATGTGGCTAATTAGGGTGGTACCGCGATCATAAACCTCGTCCCTTCAGGGATAGAGGTTTTTTGTTTTTCAATGGGGAACAGACAAACGGAAATTTATGAAAAATTAAGGAGGATTTAAACATGCAAGAACGATTGAAGGAACTTCAGGAGGAAGCATTGCAAGCAGTTGATGCTGCAGCTGATTTAAAGAAACTTAACGACATTCGCGTTTCTTATTTAGGAAAAAAGGGTCCAATAACCGAAGTATTAAAAGGAATGGGGAAGCTTTCTGCAGAAGAGCGCCCAAAAATGGGAGCACTCGCAAATGAGGTACGTGACCTAATTTCTTCCAAAATAGAGGAAAAACAGCAAGCTTTAGAAGCAGCTGCTGTTGAAGCGAGGCTTGCATTGGAGACAATCGATGTAACTCTTCCGGGAAGACCTGTTCAGACAGGAAATCATCACCCGCTTACTCGTATTGTGGAAGAGATTGAAGACTTATTTATTGGCATGGGCTATACCGTTGCAGAAGGTCCAGAAGTTGAAAAGGATTATTACAATTTTGAGGCACTAAACCTTCCAAAAAGTCATCCGGCTCGAGATGCACAGGATTCCTTTTATATTACAGAGGAAATATTACTTCGTACGCAAACATCTCCTGTTCAAGCGAGAACAATGGAGAAACATGGTGGAAAAGGTCCAGTAAAAATTATATGTCCTGGTAAAGTATACAGACGCGATAGCGACGACGCGACCCATTCTCACCAATTCATGCAAATTGAAGGCCTTGTCGTTGACGAAAATATTCGCATGAGCGATTTAAAAGGGACACTTGAATTATTTGCGAAAAAATTATTCGGTGAAGACCGTGAAATTCGTTTACGTCCAAGCTTTTTCCCGTTCACAGAGCCGTCAGTAGAGGTTGATGTTTCTTGCTTCAAATGCGGTGGCCACGGATGTAATATTTGTAAGCAAACAGGCTGGATTGAAGTATTAGGATCGGGGATGGTTCATCCAAATGTCCTTGAAATGTCTGGCTTTGATTCGAAGAAGTATTCAGGATTTGCTTTTGGGATGGGAGTAGAACGAATTGCGATGTTGAAATACGGCATCGATGATATACGGCATTTCTACACGAATGATACGCGTTTCATAAAGCAATTCAAACTCAACTAATTTAAAATGGTTCGCTTAATACAAAAAGCGATATTTTTATAACTAGTATAATAAATTTTCTTCTGTAAATAGTTGCTTAGCAAATCAAGTTATTTTTGTCGCTTTTTGGATTGTTTTCAAAGGTTGAGCGATTTATTAGATCAAGGAATAAGAAGGAGGATATAACATGTTTGTTTCATATAAATGGCTACAGGAATATGTAAATTTATCAGGAATTACACCTGATGAACTAGCAGAAAAAATTACGCGCAGTGGGATTGAAGTTGAAGGTGTCGAGGTACTGAATGAGGGATTGAAAGGTGTCGTTATCGGTCATGTCCTTGAGCGTGAACAACATCCAAATGCAGATAAGTTAAACAAGTGCTTAGTCGACATTGGGGAAGAGAACCCTGTGCAAATTATTTGCGGTGCACCAAACGTGGATAAAGGACAAAAGGTAGCAGTTGCTACGGTGGGAGCAGTGTTACCCGGAAATTTTAAAATCAAAAAAGCAAAGCTTCGTGGCGAAGAATCAAACGGTATGATCTGTTCCCTATCTGAATTAGGAATAGATGGGAAGTTAGTCGCAAAGGAATTTTCTGAAGGAATCTTTGTTTTTCCCAATGATGTAACGGTGGGGGAAGATGCCTTAGAAAAATTACAACGGGATGATCAAATTTTGGAGCTTGGCTTAACAGCAAATCGTGGAGACTGCTTAAGCATGCTTGGAGTGGCTTACGAAGTAGCGGCTATTTTAAACCGCGAAGTGAAGCTCCCAAATCCAACAGTGAAACCAATTGCGGAAAAGGCAACTGATTACATTTCTATTAAAGTAGAGGCAAACGAAGATAATCCGTTGTATGTAGCGAAAGTCATAAAAAATGTGAAAATTGCTCCATCTCCATTATGGATGCAGGGAAGATTAATGGCAGCAGGTATTCGTCCGCATAATAATGTCGTTGATATTACGAATTATATTTTGCTTGAATATGGTCAGCCACTTCACGCTTTTGACTATGATCGTTTCGGTTCAAAAGAAATTCTTGTACGTCGGGCAAAAGCCGGTGAAAAAATTGTGACTCTTGATGCTGCGGAGAGAATTTTAACGGAAGATCACCTTGTTATTACTAATGGAATTGAACCAGTCGCTCTTGCAGGCGTTATGGGTGGTGCTAATTCAGAGGTCCAAGCAGATACGACTACCGTTTTGCTTGAATCTGCCTACTTTAAAGGAGAAACTGTTCGTAAAGCTTCAAAAGATCATGGGTTAAGAAGTGAAGCGAGCTCTCGTTTTGAAAAAGGTGTCGATCCAAATCGTGTTCGTGCGGCAGCGGAAAGAGCAGCTGAATTATTAGCATTATATGCGAGCGGTGAAGTACTAGAAGGAGAAGCTGTAGTGGATACCCTCCAGATTGATCCAGCTGTTATTTCGATTACGCTAGAAAAAATTAATCGAGTTCTTGGGACAGATATTTCTATTCAAGAGGTCAAAAGTATTTTTACTCGTCTTCAATTTGAAACAAGCGTCGATCATGAAACAATTACGGTGACCGTTCCTACTCGTCGTGGTGATATTACGATTGCAGAGGATTTAATTGAAGAAGTCGCTCGTCTCTATGGATATGATCATTTGCCGTCCACATTGCCGAGCGGTTCATCGACACCGGGTCATTTAACAGCATACCAGCAAAAGAGACGGGCGGTTCGTCGCTATTTAGAAGGAGCAGGATTGTATCAAGCGCTCACTTATTCCTTAACAAGTGAGGAGAAAGCGACTCAATTTGCACTTGAAATACGGGAGCCGATCAAACTTGCTATGCCGATGAGCGAGGACCGCAGCCACCTTCGATTAAGCATTATTCCACAATTATTGGAAGTAGTGAAATATAATGTGGCTCGTCAAAATGATCGTGTTGCTCTGTATGAGGCTGGCCCTGTTTTCTTAGCAAATGGTACGGAAGAACTTCCTGATGAAAAAGAACGTTTAGCAGGAGCGATTACAGGGGTGTGGGAACAGCATCAGTGGCAAGGAGAAAAGAAAGAAGTCGATTTCTTTGTTTTAAAAGGAATTTTAGAAGGATTGTTTGCAAAGCTTGGATTCGAGCAGAAGATTGAATATCGTCAAGCGATAGTTGAAGGGATGCATCCAGGCAGAACGGCTGAAGTTTATTTGGCTGGAGAGAAAATTGGCTTCGTCGGTCAACTTCATCCGACGCTTCAGAAGGAATACGATTTAAAAGAAACGTATGTGTTTGAGCTTTGCTTAGAAGCGATACTCTCTGAAGAGGTAGCTCCTTTACAGTATCAATCGATCCCACGTTACCCATCGATTACAAGGGATATTGCACTTGTTGTTGAAAAGGAAAAGGTAGCTGGTGAATTAGAAAGCATTATCGTTGAAGCTGGTGGAAAGTTGCTAAAGGATGTTCATGTGTTTGACTTATATGAAGGTGAACATATGGAACCTGGCAAGAAATCGATTGCATACTCTTTAAAATACTTTGATCCAGAGAAAACATTAACAGATGAAGAAGTCACAAAGGTACATGACAAAGTCTTAACAGCAGTGAAAGAAAAAGCTGGAGCTGTGTTGAGAGGATAAAAAAAGGTGGGGCATTCGCAAGTGAATGCTCCACTTTTATATGAAGGGGAGTGCCAGTTCCGGAATTATTCGCATTTTTCCGGAATTATCATCAAAAATTCCGGAATTAATCGTATTTTTTCGGAATTACCGTCAAAATTTCCAGAATTACCATTAAAAATTCCGGAATTAATTGATCCCCAGCACGAATTCCTTATAATAATTCTGCTGCTTTCGCGTTTAATGCAACTTATTCCGGAGTTTTACATCCAGGAATGACCGTTGTGACAGCAGGATTTTCTAAACACCAGGCTAATGCCCAAGAAGCCATCGGCACTCCTTTTGGAACCTCTGTTTTTTGGATTTCTTCCACCTGTTTAAGAAGTTTTGTAGTTTCTTCTTCATTGTGTCTGGACCGCACATCGTTAGCAGTAAAGCTAGCACCTGGTTTGTATTTTCCGCTTAAATAGCCGCTTGCAAGTGGTACTCTTGCTAATACACCTAAATTTTGCTCTTCGGCGGATGGGAATACTTTTTCCTCCGGCACCCTGTCTAAACGGTTGTATACGACTTGGATGGCTCTGATGTTGAGATCGCTTGCTTTTGTTGTTTGAAAAATGTTGTCATTTGTTTTTAAGGATAATCCTAGATGTCTAATTTTCCCTGCTTGTACCTGTTTATCAAGCATCGTCCATAATTGATCATTGTCAAATTCATCATCGCCGGGAGAGTGTGCTTGATATAAATCAATATAATCTGTTTTTAACGATTTCAGTGAAGCATCTAGCTGTTGTAAGACTTCGTTGGCGCTCCAATGTCTTGTTCGTTCAAAATTCCTTTGGAAATGATGGCCAAATTTTGTGGCAATCATCCAATCTTCACGATTGTGACGGTTTATGTAATCTCCGATGAAATTTTCTGAAAGATGATCTCCGTAACATTCTGCAGTATCAATGAAATTAATCCCAACTTCTTGAGCCTTGGCTAAAATGTGATCAACTTCCAATTGGTTAAAATTAATGCCCCATTCTCCGCCAAATTGCCATGTTCCAACTCCAATTACTGATACATTTAGGTCTGTTTTTCCTAAAGCTCTATATTTCACTATAATCACCTCTAAAAAATTTTATCTTACTCCCCCATTTTGTGAGGGGCAAAAATCTTAATTGCGAACGATTTTAAGGGCCTTTTCTGTATTAGCGAAGTGCAATTTGACGAACTTTGGTAATGCTTTTTCTCCTTTGTCCTTTATCAATCTTGCTGCGGCTTTGTCGACTGCCGGTCCGGCTCCTTTTGGAATAGTAAAACCTGCTTCTTTTGACAAGTTTTCAAAGTGTCGTACAAAGGCGTATCGGGCAATGATGGATGCAGCTGCAACGGCAAGGTGGACACCTTCAGCCTTTGTGCTAAAGAAGACATTTTCCTTATGGACGACAGACTGTCCTTTTAAATATTGATAATATATTTCTTTTTTAGCAAACTCATCAATAAGAATCGCTTCTGGTTTTTCAGGAGCTATTTTATCAAGAACATGGCCGATCGCTTGGTTATGTAATAGTGCTTTTATTTTCCCTTGGGACATCCCTTTTTGCTGTAATTGATTGTACTTTTTGTTGTGTAAAGTTAATAAGCTAAAGGGAATGATTTCTTTAATTTGCTTTGCAATTACTTCAATTGCATCGTCCTTCAGATTTTTGGAGTCCTTTACGCCCAATTCCTTAAATAATGGAATTTGCTCTTTCCGAACGTAGGCAGCAACGACGGTTATTGGTCCGAAGTAATCGCCAGTTCCAACTTCATCGGATCCGATTACGGATAAGCTTTCAAAATGAGGTGGAAGAATTCCAGAAGTTTTGGGTTTCGAGGAATCCTGTTTTTCAGCGGGGTTTCCCCATTTGCTTGCTTCTCCTTCACTGTTGCTGCCTTGAAAAAGAACTTTTCCTGACTTATAAGCTGTTATCGTGCACTGGGAAGCTTTGGCACAAAAAACGCTGCCTGGTGGATTTGCAGTGCTTAAGTAAGGCTCATAATGTTTCTTCATGGTAGCAATGTCACTTAAAGTTAATTTTAGTACGACCTGACTCATTTCATTTCTCCTAACTATTTTATAAAATTGGTGTAATGCCCATTAATATGAAATTGGTAAACCGCTTATTCAGCCTTCCAAAATCCGCTATCTTTAGACATGCTTAGACTTTTCACTCTAATAGGTTCATGTTATCATAGTGATTAGGATTCTATGAATAGGGGGCAACTAGCTTGTCAGAAGGACAGAAAACGCGCACAATGGTTGATATTTACGGTCAACAATATGTTATTATCGGCACTGAAGATTCACGCCATGTAAAGCTTATCGCTTCAATGGTTGACGAGAAAATGCGTGAAATTAGCTCCAAGAATCCTTCACTCGATATGAGCAAGCTTGCGGTATTAACAGCTGTCAATGCCGTTAACGACTATCTGAAAATGAAAGAACAGCTTGAACGATTAGAAGGTGAATTAAAAAGAGTAAAGGATTGAAGTATTCATGCTAGATCTCGCCATTTTTATTATATTATTATTTGGTTTTTTAGTAGGTTTAAGAAGAGGGTTTATTCTTCAGCTTATCCACGTAATTGGTTTTATCGTTGCTTTTGTCGTTGCTTATATGTATTATGATCAGCTCGCGCCGAAGCTTACCCTTTGGATTCCATACCCTAATTTTGGGAGTGACTCAGCTTTTCAATTATTACTTGACAACGGAAATTTAGAAGTAGCCTATTATCGTGCCATCTCGTTTGTCGGGATTTTTTTTGCGGCAAAAATTGTCATGCAAATTATCGGAAGTATGTTGGATTTTGTTGCTAACCTCCCTATTTTAAAAATGTTGAATGTTTGGGCTGGTGGACTACTGGGTTTTGTCGAAGTTTATCTTGTGCTATTTATTGTTCTTTATATATCAGCTCTCTTGCCGATTGAAGTTGTGCAAAATGCACTGGGGAACTCTGCACTTGCCAATATGATTGTAGAAAATACTCCATATTTTTCTAGTCAAATTAAAGAGCTATGGATTGACTATATCGCATCTTAAAACTTCTCTGTTTTAGAGAAGTTTTTTTAAGTCAGAGGGTGTATGAAAAGTGTTACAATGTAATAATTTGTTCCTATTGACCGCTACAATATGAAAATGTTTCCATCTGCAAAATAAGGTAACAATAATTGTAACGGATTTAACGATACTTGTAAAACAAGGGCGATATTTTTAGGCTTGATTGTTGTTATAACGATATTTTCCTCAATTCGTGTGTAACCAAAATTTCATACACCATTCAGTATGACCAATATATAAAAATCCATTTTTAAGAGGTGATAAGATGACTGTTAGTAAAAAGGATGTCATTCGATTGCTGGAAACGATCGCGGTTTATATGGAGCTAAAGGGAGAAAATCCTTTTAAAGTTTCAGCGTTTCGCAAGGCAGCGGCAGCGCTTGAAGTAGAGGAACAAACGATCGATGAAATAGAAGATTTTACAAAGCTGCAAGGGATCGGGAAGGGCACCGCCTCTGTAATTGAGGAATTTCTGCAGACAGGACAATCCGTCGTCCTGAAAGAATTGCAAGAGCAAGTGCCGAATGGACTTGTTCTCCTTCTGCAACTACCGGGTTTAGGTGGGAAAAAGATCGCTAAGCTTCATAAGGAGTTAGGGATCGAAAATGTTGACGATTTAAGGAAAGCATGCCTCGAGAAAAAGGTGAGAGTTCTAGCTGGTTTTGGACAGAAAACAGAGGAAAAAATATTGGCTGCCATAGCAAGTGTGGGAAACCAGCCAGACCGTCTTCCGCTCGCTTATATGCTGCCAATTGCCCAGCATCTTGAAGAGGAACTGGAAAAAATGCATGACGTGGAACGTTTTTCAAGAGCGGGGAGTATTCGCCGGGTAAGAGAAACGGTCAAAGATTTAGATTTTATTATATCAACTGCCAAACCATCAGCAGTTAAGGAACAACTACTAAAGTTTGAGAATATAAAGGAGATTGTTTCTGCTGGGGAAACAAAAGTATCGCTCATTCTTGATTACAGCTATGATGTTTCGGTTGATTTCCGTTTAGTCAAACCTGAGGAATTTGCCACCACACTCCATCATTTTACGGGCTCTAAGGCTCATAATGTGCGCATGAGACAGCTGGCAAAAGAGCGTGGCGAAAAAATTAGCGAGTATGGTGTTGAAGTGGCTGAAACAGGTGAAATATTAACATTTAAGTCAGAGGCTGATTTTTATCAACATTTCAATCTGCCGCTAATCCCTCCGGAAATGAGGGAAGATGGGAAGGAAATCGAAAACTACTCTGAAGAACTAAATATTATTTCCATAGAGGACATTCAAGGTGATTTACATATGCATTCAACCTGGAGTGATGGGGCACATTCGATTGAGCAAATGATTAACGAGTGCCGTAAGCTCGGCTATAAGTATATGGCCATTACTGATCATTCGAAGTTTTTAAAGGTAGCGAATGGTTTAGATGAAGAGCGTCTAAGACGTCAACGGGAAGAAATTGCGAAATTAAATGAGAAATACGATGATATCACCATACTTGCTGGAGTGGAAATGGATATTCTTCCAGATGGCTCCCTTGACTTTGAAGATGACTTCCTCGAAGAGATGGACCTTGTGATTGCCTCCATTCATTCAGGTTTTTCCCAAACGAAGGAACAAATAATGAAGCGACTGATAAATGCATTAAACAATCAACATGTCGATATTATTGCCCATCCAACAGGGAGAAAAATCGGAATAAGGGAAGGATATTCAGTAGATATCGATTTCTTAGTTGAGCTGGCAAAAGAGACAAATACTGCTTTGGAGCTTAATGCCAACCCAAATCGCCTTGATTTAAGTGCAGAGCACATTAAAAAAGCACAAGAAGCTGGTGTTAAAGTGGTGATTAATACGGACGCCCATAGGATGGAGACGCTGGAGCATATGAGCATTGGAGTTTCGACAGCCAAAAAAGGATGGATTAAACGAAGCAATGTCCTGAATGCATTAAGCTTGGACGAGCTGCTGCAATTTTTACACGAACGTTAAACAATATATTATACTAGCCTACTTGACTTCGATTGCGTAAAATGGAAATCGAGTAAAGGAAAAAGCTAACTTCATTTATATATTTCTTTTGCTTTGCCGCCCCAGACAAGCAAAAAAGGCAGTTATTCATGTTAGCAAAAATAAGAGAAGTTAAAGATTCAATACAAAACATTAAAAAATAAACAGCTTTGTTTAAAGAAAAGGGGGATTGTTCTCCATGCAACAGCGCGTTTTAAAGGTTTTAGAATTTCATAAAGTGAAAGAGCAGGTACTCGAGCTTGCTTCATCGTCTTTAGGAAGGCAGCTCGTGGAAGAGCTAAAGCCTTCAGCTGATTTCGAGACGGTTGTTAGAAGTCAAGAAGAGACGGATGAAGCCACTAATATTTTACGTTTAAAAGGAAATGTACCGTTAGGTGGCATTTATGATATAAGGCCCCATATTAAAAGAGCGGATATCGGTGGAATGCTTAGTCCTCAAGAACTGATGCAAATATCAAGCACGATCCATGCCAGCCGGATGATTAAGAAATTTATCAATGATTTGTTAGAGGAAGAACTATCACTACCATATCTTCATGAATTGACGAATGAGATAGTTGTATTAGCTGAATTAGAAGATGCGATTCGAATGGCTGTTGACGATAACGGAGTGATTTTGGATAGTGCCAGTGAATTGCTACGTTCTTTAAGAAACCAATTAAGGACGAAAGAAAATCGTGTTCGTGAGAGGTTAGAAAGTATGATTCGTTCTTCGAATGCGCAAAAGATGCTTTCTGATGCAATTGTCACCATTCGTAATGACCGTTTTGTTATTCCTGTTAAACAGGAGTATCGCGGCCATTACGGTGGAATTATTCATGATCAAAGTTCTTCCGGTCAAACATTATTTATTGAACCGCAGTCGATTGTTCAACTGAACAATGAGCTTCAAGAAATTCGGATCAAAGAACAGCAGGAAATAGAGCGTATTTTAATCGAATTATCTACCCGCGTTGCTGAATTCAATGTGGAGTTAAGACAGATTGTCGATGTTCTTGCACAAATTGATTTTATGTTTGCGAAGGCACGCTATGGGAACAAAATCAAAGCTTCTAAGCCGAAAATGAATAATGAGGGGCGGATAAATCTTGTTAAAGCAAGGCACCCATTAATTCCTGGAGATGAAGTAGTCGCAAACGATATTTACCTTGGTAAGGACTTTACTACCATTGTGATTACCGGACCAAATACTGGAGGAAAAACCGTTACGTTAAAAACAGTTGGCCTTTGTACGTTAATGGCGCAAGCTGGATTACAAATTCCGGCATTAGATGGTTCGGAAATGGCTGTTTTTGGATCGGTCTTCGCAGATATTGGGGATGAACAATCGATTGAGCAAAGTTTAAGTACTTTTTCCTCACATATGGTCAATATTGTTGATATTTTAAATGAAGTCGATTTTCAAAGCTTAGTTTTGTTTGATGAACTGGGAGCAGGAACAGACCCACAGGAGGGGGCTGCACTTGCCATTTCCATTTTAGATGAAGTGTACAAAAGCGGGGCAAGGGTCATTGCGACAACCCACTATCCTGAATTGAAAGCATATGGCTATAATCGAGAAGGGGTTACAAATGCTAGCGTGGAGTTCGATATTGAGACATTAAGTCCGACGTATAAGCTGCTTATCGGTGTGCCGGGGCGAAGCAATGCTTTTGAAATTTCAAAGCGTTTAGGTTTGAAGGAGGCTGTAATTGCGACGGCTAAATCATATATTAGTGCTGATTCGAATCAAGTGGAAGGGATGATCGCTGCCCTAGAGGAAAATCGTAGGCAGGCTGAGGCTGAACTTGAAGAAGCACATGGCTTATTAAGGGATGCAGAAAAGCTTCATCAAGATCTGCAGAAGCAAATGGCTGAATATTATACTCGAAAAGAAACACTGGAAGAAAAAGCGAAAGAAAAGGCTCAAGAGATCATTGAAAAGGCGAAGGTAGAGTCAGAAGAAGTCATTCGCTCCTTGCGGAAAATGCAAATAGAGAAGCAGGCGGAAGTGAAGGAGCATGAACTGATTGAAGCAAAGAAACGGCTTGAGGAGGCAGTTCCAAAGACGAAACAGTCGAAAAAGGCAGCAGTTCAAAAGAACAGTACACATGTTTTCAAACCAGGCGACGAAGTAAAAGTAGTGAGTTTTGACCAAAAAGGCAATCTGATTGAACAGGTTTCCGATAAAGAATGGCAAGTTCAAATAGGCATTTTAAAAATGAAGGTCAATGAAGCAGATTTGCAATTTATAAAAAGTGAAAAAGCCTTACAGACACAACCAATGGCTACGATTAAAGGCAAGGATTTCCACGTTGGGTTAGAATTAGATTTAAGAGGCGAACGATTTGAGGATGCCCTTGTCCGCGTAGAAAAATATATTGATGATGCCCTTCTTGCAGGATATCCCCGTGTTTCAGTTATTCATGGAAAAGGAACCGGTGCCTTGAGACAGGGGGTCCAAGAATATTTGCGAAATCATCGTTCTGTGAAAAAGATTCGTTTTGGTGATGCTGGAGAAGGAGGAACTGGCGTTACAGTGGTTGAATTTAAATAAAAAATCTCTACTTCTAGTAGAATCTTAAATAATGGGGTGAGTTCAAGATGACCGGTTTTTGGGAGAATATTTATGTAGAAACTGCCGCTTATTTTAGTATTGTTATTTTATGTCTTATTGTGTTTTTAGCCATTTTTGAGCTTGTAACGAGGTATCGAAACTGGGAAGAAATTAAAAATGGGAATTTAGCAGTGGCAATGGCTACAGGAGGAAAAATTTTTGGGATTGTGAACGTATTTAGACATTCTATCTCACAACATGATACGTTATTTACGATGGTTGGCTGGGGAGCCTATGGTTTTTTAATGTTGTTGGTTGGATATTTTATTTTTGAATTTTTCACCCCAAAATTTAAAGTGGATGAAGAAATAGAAAAGGATAATCGAGCTGTCGGATTTATTTCTATGATGATTTCGATTAGTTTATCATTTGTAATTGGTGCGAATATCGCATAAGGAGCGAGTACATTTGGAGAAATTGGCAAAAATTCTTTTTGTTTTATGTGCTGTATTTGTTGTGATCGGGATTATTTATCTTTTATAGTCAACCTCGAGCCTATGGGACTTTCCTTCAAGTATTTCACCTTACCTAATGAGAGTGATCTTTCAACATGAAAACGTATCGCTATTTATATGACATTTTGTGAATTCAAATGGAACTCAATTTAGATCGCGAAGAACATGGGAAGAAGCCTTTTCCTCCTGAGAAATTTGAGAAAGAAGAATGGAAAGAGATTAAGGATGAGTGAGTGCCAAACTCGTTGATTGGAGCGGAAGGCGCTTGACTCCTGGGGGAATAGCGTGACAGCCGAGACCCCGCACGAGCATCCACGAGGAGGAGGCTCGGCGCACGCCCCCCGGAAAGCAAGCGTCTGGAGAGGAAATCAACGTTTTTAGCGCAATTCCAATCCAAAAATGACAAAATCCATCCATAGGGAGCCCTTTCGATGGATTTTGTTTTTTTCGTGATTGCAACTATGAACTTTATTTGTTGCGGCTTAGTTTTTTCACAAGCCTTCCTGCGGAACCAGGTGAAGCGTGAGCAACAGTCGGCCCAATCAGGTGGTTTTATTATCGTTTAAACAGGCATTTGGAAGGCGATGTTGAGTCGGAGAGAAAGCTCTTTCGATAACGCCTTGCAGGAACAAATCAAAACTTAATTGTTCCTGCAAGGTATTGTGCACTTTTGTTTTGCATTAATGGAAGTTATTAATTTCTTAGCGAAAATCAATAAGACACGATTGGCTAAACTGGCAAGCAATATTTGATTGTCACTGAAATGCTCCTATATTATAATTAATGATGAACAATTAGAATGTTCAAAAAATTATAAGAATGGGGGGGGCTACTATGACTGATTTGAAACCGTGGCTAAAGTGCTATCCAGAAGAAATTCCACATACATTGACCTACTCAAATGAACCTGTCCAAAACTATTTAAAGAACACAGCTGAAAAAAATCCAAATAAAATAGCCATTCATTTCATGGGCAAGGAGATGACTTACCAGGAAGTGTACTCTGCATCACTTAAGTTTGCCGCTTATTTGCAAAGCTTAGGTATTGAGAAGGGCGATAGAGTTGCGATCATGCTGCCTAATTGTCCGCAATCTGTGATTAGTTATTATGGAATATTGTTCGCTGGCGGCATTGTTGTACAAACGAATCCGCTTTATATGGAAAGAGAAATTGAGTATCAAATGAATGATTCAGGCTCGAAAATGATTGTGACATTAGATATTCTTTATCCGCGCGTCACTAAGGTGATGCCGAAAACTGCTTTGCAGCATATAATTGTAACCGCTATCAAAGATTATTTGCCGTTTCCGAAAAACTTGGTTTATCCATATATTCAGAAGAAGCAGTACGGTTTTTCTGTCAATGTAAAGCATGAGGGAAACCAGCATCTATTTGCCGAAATATTGAGACAGCCTCAAAAAGCATTGCAGGAGCATGAGTTTGATTTTGAAGAGGATCTTGCTTTATTGCAATATACGGGGGGAACGACCGGTTTTCCGAAAGGGGTTATGCTCACTCATAAAAATCTAGTAGCAAATGCATCAATGTGTGAAGCGTGGCTGTATAAATGTAAAAAGGGTGAGGAAGTTGTTCTAGGATTTCTGCCATTTTTTCATGTGTATGGAATGACAACTGTATTGATTTTATCTGTAATGCAAGGAAATAAAATGGTTCTTTTACCAAAATTTGATATGGAAACTGCTTTAAAAACGATAGAAAAGCAGCGTCCTACTTTATTTCCTGGAGCTCCAACGATGTATATTGGCTTGTTGAATCACCCTGATTTACAAAAATATGATCTTTCATCCATTGATTCCTGTATTTCAGGTTCAGCACCGCTCCCTGTTGAGGTACAACAGAAATTCGAGGAAGTTACTGGAGGAAAGCTTGTTGAAGGATATGGCTTGACGGAAACCTCACCTGTCACCCATGCAAACTTTCTCTGGGATCGTCCACGCATAAAAGGGAGTATTGGTGTGCCATGGCCGGATACGGATGCTGCGATCTTTTCTCTAGAGACAGGGGAAAAGCTGCCAGCGGGAGAAATTGGGGAAATATGTATTAAAGGGCCGCAAGTTATGAAGGGTTACTGGAATCGTCCAGAAGAAACAGCACAAACGTTGAAGGATGGTTGGCTGTTAACAGGTGATCTTGGTTATATGGACGAGGACGGCTACTTTTACGTAGTCGATCGGAAAAAAGATATGATTATTGCAGGTGGTTTTAATATTTATCCAAGGGAAATAGAAGAGGTCTTATATGAACATCCAGATGTTGTAGAAGTAGTGGCAGCAGGAGTTCCAGATCCGTATCGAGGAGAAACGGTTAAAGCTTATGTTGTGTTAAAAGAAGGTGCGGATGTCTCAGAAGAGGAATTAGATCAATTTGCAAGAAAGCATTTAGCCTCATATAAGGTACCGAGAATATACGAATTTAGAAACGAATTGCCGAAAACGGCAGTAGGGAAAATTTTGCGCAGATCCTTAGTGGATGAAGAAAAGAAAAAATGGCAAGATGAAGAACAAATAAAGGCATAATGGAAAGGGAAAAACTTGTCCTTTTTTACTATAATAATCGGAAGATATTTTCTTGACATAAAGCAAATACACGTCTATCATAAAATTATGAATGATTATTCATTCATAATTTTCTTTTTTGAATTGGTAACTGAATCGATTATATCATGTGTTTAGATTATAAAGGTTAGAATCTGTGTGAAAATAAAGGTCAAAGCCCTTGTTCATAACATTTTTCCACTAGATGCTTAAAAAGCAATTTAAAAAATTGCTGCCTTAAGGTAAGGATAGATATCACAATGTTACATATGTCTGTGTTTCTTGGAAGGAGAGATCTCGTTGAAAAAGAATAAACCAAAATACAAACAAATTATAGATGCTGCTGTCATCGTGATTGCCGAGAACGGCTATCATCAGGCCCAAGTGTCCAAAATTGCGAAGCAGGCAGGGGTAGCAGATGGTACGATCTATTTATATTTTAAAAATAAAGAAGATATTCTCATCTCTCTCTTTCAAGAAAAAATGGGAAGCTTTGTCGAAAAAATTGAAGAGCAAATTGCAGGAAAGGCCACAGCGGCAGAGAAATTATTAATGATGGTAGAAACGCATTTTAAGATTCTATCCGAAGATCGCCATTTAGCCATTGTCACACAGCTAGAATTACGGCAATCCAACAAGGAGCTTCGCCTGAGGATTAATCAAGTATTAAAAGGGTATTTAAAAGTTATCGACCAAATATTATTGGAGGGTAAGGAAAATGGAGAGTTTGCTGCGGCCTTAAACTTAAGACTTGCCCGGCAAATGATTTTTGGAACAATGGATGAAACAGCGACAACATGGGTGATGAATGATTTGAAATATGATTTACAAGCGCTCGCAGCACCGGTTCACAAGCTGCTTCTAAATGGTTGTCGTGGGGAGCAATAATGGCAAAATATAAGGGGGAAGGTAAATGAACTATTTAAGCTGGTCAGATGAGCAAAATGTCGCGACGATTAAACTAAATCGTCCACCTGCCAATGCTTTGTCTTCAGAAGTCATTAAGGAACTAGCCGAGGTATTAAATGAATTAGAACAAAACGAAGAGATTCGGGTTGTTTTGATTCATGGTGAAGGGAGGTTTTTCTCTGCTGGAGCAGATATAAAGGAATTTACCTCAGTCCAGTCTGGAGAAGACTTTGCAAGGCTAGGAACAAATGGTCAGGAACTATTTGAACGAATGGAGACTTTTCCGAAGCCGATTATCGCTGCCATTCATGGTGCGGCTCTTGGCGGTGGGTTAGAGTTAGCAATGGCCTGTCATTTCAGGCTTGTGTCTGAAACCGCAAAATTAGGGTTGCCGGAATTACAGCTAGGAATTATTCCAGGGTTTGCAGGCTCTCAACGCCTGACTCGATATGTAGGAGCAGCGATGGCTGCTGAAATGATGTTTACAAGTGACCCGATTACAGGTAAAGAAGCAGTCCAATATGGTTTAGCCAATCATGCTTATCACGAAGATGAACTGTTGGAAAAGGCGCAGGCAATGGCGCAGAAAATTGCGAAGAAAAGTCCATTGTCTTTGAAAGCAACAATTGAACTGTTGAATTATTCGAAAACGAAGGAATTTTATCAAGGGGTTAAAAGAGAAGCTGAATTGTTTGGCGAAGTATTCCGCTCAGAAGATGCAAAAGAAGGAATTGCTGCCTTTCTTGAAAAAAGGAAGCCTGTATTTAAAGGTAGATAACTCATTTTATTTCACACTAAATTTTTTGAAAACATTTTCTATTCTATAATTTGAGAGCGTTAACAATTCGTATTGCGTTTAAGAGCTTGCATTCCAAGCCTCTTTAACATAGGAAAAAAGACTTAAACCGAATCATCTATCCGGAATATATTAGGAGGGAAAATCATGAACATCTTTGTATTAATGAAAAGAACGTTCGATACAGAAGAGAGAATTTCCATTGCTGGTGGCAAAATTAATGAGGATGGTGCCGAGTTCATCATCAATCCTTATGATGAGTATGCAATAGAAGAAGCAATTCAGATTCGCGATTCAAAAGGTGGAGAAGTGACAGTTGTTACGGTTGGGAATGAAGAAGCTGAAAAGCAATTGCGGACTGCATTAGCAATGGGTGCAGACAAGGGAGTACTGATCAATATTGAAGATGAGCTTGAAGATAGCGACCAGTATACAACAGCAAAAATTCTTGCAGAATATTTAAAAGATAAAGAGGCCGATTTAATCATTGGCGGAAATGTTGCGATTGACGGCGGTTCAGGTCAGGTTGGACCGCGTGTTGCAGAACTTCTTCAAATTCCATATGTAACGACCATTACAAAATTAGAAATAGATGGTTCGGAAGTGACTATTGTCCGGGATGTAGAAGGTGATTCAGAGGTCATTCAAACAAGCTTGCCTTTACTTGTCACAGCTCAACAAGGCTTAAATGAACCACGCTACCCATCTTTGCCAGGGATTATGAAGGCAAAGAAGAAACCTTTAGACGAGCTTGAACTGGATGATCTTGATTTGGAAGAGGATGACGTTGAAGCGAAGACTAAAACGATTGAAATTTTCTTACCAGCCGAGAAAGAAGCAGGGAGAGTTCTGGAAGGAGACCTTTCCGCCCAAGTGAAGGAATTAGTGGATCTTCTTCATAATGAGGCAAAAGTAGTTTGAGTTTAAGAAGCGTGTGCGAATTAAATAAAGACCTTGTAAAAAAATTATGATGTTAATCTCTGAATCTATTACACAGGAGGAATCGAAATGGCTAGAAAAGTTTTAGTGTTAGGTGAAGTCCGTGACGGACAATTGCGTAACGTATCGCATGAAGCAATTTCCGCTGCCAAGACAGTCGCTGAAGGCGGCGAAGTGGTCGGTGTTTTACTGGGGGATTCAGTTCAGCCTCTAGCTGAAGAATTAATAAAAAATGGTGCGGACAAAGTCGTTGTCGTTGAAAATGAAAAATTGGCCCATTATACATCAGATGGATATGCTCAAGGGTTATTAGCTGTTATCGAAGAAGAGCAGCCTCAAGGGCTTATTATCGGTCATACATCTTTAGGGAAGGACCTCTCACCGAAAATTGCGAGCAAACTTCATTCGGGATTAATTTCGGACGTCACAAGCATTGAAGTAACAGGTGGAAATATTGTCTTTACTCGTCCAATTTATTCAGGAAAGGCCTTTGAAAAGAAAATTGTGACAGATGGTTTGATATTTGCAACCATTCGTCCGAATAATATTGCTCCAATAGAGAAGGATGAATCGAGAACAGGAGAAGTTTCTACTCTAGCGGTTGATATTAAAGACTTGCGAACAATTATCAAAGAGGTTGTTAGAAAAGCAACTGAAGGGGTTGATCTTTCTGAAGCGAAAGTGGTTGTCGCTGGGGGCCGCGGAGTTAAAAGTGAAGAAGGATTTGAACCGCTAAAAGAACTTGCAAATGTGCTTGGTGGAGCTGTTGGCGCATCTCGAGGTGCATGTGACGCAGAGTATTGCGACTATTCATTGCAAATCGGTCAAACGGGTAAAGTTGTAACACCTGATCTTTATATTGCTTGTGGAATTTCTGGAGCGATTCAACATTTAGCAGGCATGTCCAATTCAAAAGTCATCGTGGCGATTAATAAAGATCCAGAAGCAAATATCTTTAATGTTGCAGATTATGGTATTGTTGGGGACTTGTTTGAAGTTGTTCCAATGCTGACAGAAGAATTCAAGAAATTGAAAGTGAATGCCTAAATAATGAAACGAGCGGTGTATGAAACCGCTCGTTTCATTTATATAGGTGGATGTGAAGGACAGCATGAATAGATGCGAGATTTATGGGAAAATTACTTTCGAACAAATTATTCGCATCATAGCATAAACGGTGATATACTGTCGATAGTATAGCTTTACAGAAAATTGCTATGAAGTTGGGCATGTGATCAAATTCATAGCCAGTTCATTTTTAGGAGGTAAATATATAATGGCAATTACAAATGTAACTGACCAAAATTTTGATACTGAAACAGGCTCTGGTGTAGTACTAGCTGATTTTTGGGCACCTTGGTGCGGTCCTTGTAAAATGATTGCTCCTGTCCTTGAGGAGTTAGATTCAGAACTTGGAGAAAAGTTGAAAATCGTTAAGCTTGACGTCGACGATAATCAAGAAACAGCAGCTAAGTTTGGTGTGATGAGTATTCCTACATTATTGGTATTCAAAGATGGGGAAGTTGTAGACAAAGTGGTTGGCTTCCAGCCAAAAGAGGCTTTAGCTGAACGTTTAAACTCACACTTATAAAAATTAAGGCTTCCGGCAGACCATGTCGGAAGCTTTTTTATCGCTTTCGTTTAATGAGTGCATCTTGTCTTTAGCTACAAATAAAAAATCGGTACTTGGAGTTTCTAGCTTTTGGTGAGTTCACTTTGGATTTTTGCCTTGTAAGTTGACCTTGCCTCGAGAATAGACGGGAAGCTTCATCCCGCTGGAACAAAACGAACGATAATTACTGCGCAGGTACGCCCTGCGCTTTTCTTGCAAGCACTTCATTGCTAGTTATGTTATATTTATCTCAAGAATTGCAAAGTTGGGATGAGATTTATGATGAACGACAATTTAAAAAACAAATTAGCTTTTCTTCCAGACCAGCCGGGATGTTATCTTATGAAGGATCGGCAAGGAACAATTATCTATGTTGGGAAAGCGAAGGTTCTTAAAAATAGGGTGCGATCTTATTTTACTGGCTCCCATAATGGAAAAACGCAAGTGCTCGTTAATGAAATTGAGGATTTTGAATATATCGTAACCTCATCTAATATGGAAGCACTTTTGCTTGAACTAAACTTAATTAAAAAACATGATCCGAAATATAATGTGATGTTAAAGGATGATAAAACATACCCTTTCATTAAACTTACAGCAGAGCGCCACCCCCGCTTAATTACAACGAGAAAGGTTAAAAGGGACAAAGGGAAGTATTTTGGCCCTTACCCCAATGTCGGGGCTGCAAATGAAACGAAGAAATTACTCGATCGTATTTATCCTCTTCGCAAATGTGCGACTCTCCCTGATCGTGTTTGTTTATACTATCATTTAGGTCAGTGCCTAGCACCATGTATCAATGAGGTGCCGGAAACGACATACCGTGAAATGGTTGAAGAAATCACGAGGTTTTTAAATGGTGGCTATCAAGAAATCAAAAAAGAATTAACGGAAAAAATGCTAAAGGCTTCTGAAGAGCTTGATTTTGAACGAGCAAAGGAATTTCGTGATCAAATTGCGCATATTGAGTCGACAATGGAAAAACAAAAAATGACGTCAACTGATTTTACTGATCGAGATGTATTCGGTTATGCAGTAGATAAGGGCTGGATGTGCGTCCAAGTTTTCTTTGTCAGACAGGGGAAGCTGATTGAACGGGATGTTTCACTGTTCCCTTTTTATAATGAACCGGAAGAGGAATTTCTAACCTATCTGGGCCGTTTCTATGATGAGGCAAGCCATTTTAAACCGAAAGAAATTCTTTTGCCAGAAAAGGTCGATGAGGAACTCGCGGAAAAACTTTTAAACGTAAAGATAACAAAGCCAAAACGCGGTCAAAAAAAGAACCTCGTCAAGCTTGCTGAAAAGAATGCAACAATTGCGTTAAAGGAAAAATTCTCTCTTGTGGAACGGGATGAACAGCGCACGATTAAAGCTGTTGAACAATTAGGAAACGAACTGGGCATTTCGATTCCACGGCGTATTGAAGCTTTTGATAATTCAAATATACAAGGGACAGATCCAGTCTCAGCACTTGTTGTTTTTATTGACGGAAAGCCGGCAAAACGGGAGTATCGCAAATATAAAATCAAATCAGTCAAAGGTCCCGATGATTATGAATCAATGAGGGAAGTGGTTAGACGGCGGTATTCGAGAGTATTAAAGGAACATTTGCCGCTACCAGATTTAATTATAATTGATGGTGGAAAAGGACATGTAGAAGCAGTTCGGGATGTGCTTGAAAATGAACTGGGATTAGATATTCCTCTATCGGGTTTAGTAAAGGATGACAAGCACCGGACGTCACAGCTTTTATATGGCAACCCTCTTGAAATCATTCCTTTGGCAAGGAACAGTCAAGAGTTTTATCTTCTGCAAAGAATTCAGGATGAGGTACATCGATTTGCGATTACCTTCCATCGTCAATTACGGGGAAAAACCGCTTTCCAATCCATTTTGGACGGCATACCAGGAATTGGAGAGAAGAGAAAAAAGCAGTTATTGAAGTATTTTGGATCTGTGAAAAAAATGAAAGAAGCACCGGTTGAACAGTTCAGAGAACTGGGAATTCCAGCGAATATAGCAGAGAACCTATATAAAAAACTACAGGAATGAGTTTGTTTTCATAAAATAGCTGTGCTATAATTAGGACAATTTTATATCGCTATCACTTGTTAATTGCTGATCTCTAAAATTTTTTTGTAAATGTCCAAAATCGACATTTACATCTAAGAGGTAGTTCAGTAATACAAATTTATTTGTACGGTACTTTTCAAATTTTTTAGAAGTGATCTAAAAGCAAGGAAAGGCCGAATTAATAAAGTGAAGGTAGAGGTGCGGACACGAAGAGTAAGGGCTTGGAGAAAGATGAGTTTCGAAGAAAAGTCTTGAAAGGGGTGGGCGCCGAAGTGAAGAAAGGCTCATTCCTTTTTTTGCTGGTTCTGTGACTGAATAGGTGCAGAATTGTCAAGACTTGTTTGTCTTGGAGAGCTATCTTACTTTGCGAAGACGTAATACCTTGTTTTTTTACGTTATTACAGCGCAGCAGTGAGATAATATCTCACTGCTTTTTTATTGCCTGTTCAACTATGATGGACATACTGGGAAGAAAGAAGGGAACGGCATGGGATTAATTGTACAAAAGTTTGGGGGAACCTCTGTAGGAAATTCAGAAAGAATTCTCAATGTGGCAGAAAGAGTCATTGAGGAAAAGAATCGTGGCAATGATGTTGTCGTAGTAGTCTCTGCTATGGGCAAAACAACAGATCAGCTTGTGTCGCTTGCAGGGGAAGTTACATCTAGTCCAAGCAAAAGGGAAATGGATATGCTTTTAACAACCGGGGAACAAATTACAATTTCGCTGTTAGCAATGGCATTACAACATAAAGGCTATGATGCGATCTCATTTACAGGCTGGCAAGCGGGGATTGAAACAGAACCAGTATTTGGGAATGCTCGTGTCCTAAATATTGAAAGCACCCGCTTACAAGCTGAACTTGCAAAAGGAAAAGTTGTCATTGTCGCTGGCTTTCAAGGGGCTACGGCCGATGGAGAGATAGCTACATTAGGGCGTGGAGGGTCTGATACGACAGCGGTTGCGCTTGCGGCAGCATTAAAAGCGGATAAATGTGATATTTATACGGATGTTACAGGGGTTTTTACGACTGATCCTCGCTATGTAAAAGGAGCTCGAAAATTACTCTCGATCTCCTATGATGAGATGCTAGAGCTTGCTAATTTAGGTGCTGGAGTTTTGCATCCGAGAGCGGTTGAGTTTGCTAAAAATTATCATGTTCCTTTAGAAGTACGCTCCAGTATGGAAAGGGAATCAGGAACAATCATCGAGGAGGAAGGAAAAATGGAGCAAAATTTAGTAGTACGGGGGATTGCCTTTGAAGATAAAATTACAAAGGTTACCGTATTAGGTTTATCCAATACATTATCAAGCTTATCAACGATTTTTACGACATTGGCGAATAATCACCTTAATGTTGATATAATTATCCAAAGTACAACGAACAAAAATACAACAGATTTATCATTTTCTATCCATTCAGAGGATCTAAAGGATACGCTGCAGGTTTTAGCGGACAATAAGGAAAGTCTAAAATATGAGAATGTGCAATTCGAATCAGATCTAGCAAAAGTATCAATTGTTGGTTCAGGTATGGTTTCAAATCCAGGTGTTGCTGCGAAAATGTTTGAAGTGCTGGCAAATGAGTCTATTGAAGTAAAGATGGTCAGTACATCTGAAATAAAGGTTTCAACTGTTGTAGAAGAGGGAAATATGATCCGTGCTGTAGATTCATTACATCAAGCTTTTGAATTAGCAGGTACAACAGTGAAATCATAAAAGAAAAAAGCCAAAAAGCATGCTAGTGCTTTTTGGCTCCATTTATGAACAACTGGTTATCGATTAATAGAGGTATGCTATTCGATCGTATCTTTATTGTCCCACTTTATCGTGAACACAACTTTTTTGGCTCGTCTCTTTGGATGTTCATATGCTTCAGCAACGACATTTTTTTGAGCTTCAACCTGTTGAGCTAAAAATCCTGCTTCCAGTTGAAAGGTAGAGATTTCTTTTTTTCGAAGTCTTTCGGAGATTAAAGGGCTTGTCAATTCTACTAGAAGCTCATTTTTTGACTCTTCTTTAATGGTTAAGTATCCCCATCCAGCTTTTTCGAAGAAATCGACTGTTTCATCGAAACTATTTAGTGGGAATTTACGCGCCAAATCTTTACCGGCCCAATAAAGAATGGCGGAAGTTTCTTTTCCGAGAAGACTTGGTATTAAAATTTCTCGAATCAGTTCATACCCAAATGCTGGAACATTTTTGGGTTCTGATGGATGTGTATTTTCAGAAGTAATCATTTCAGTCAATGCTCTCCCCTCTTTCTATGATTCTATTATATACATTTTTGACTGTTTTACGCACGAAATATAAAAAAACAATCGTCAGTATATTAGCAAATTTTGTTATTCTAATATATCGAAAAAAAGTGACACAAATGCGGGGATATTTTGTTTATATAGTCGAAAGATTTTGTTTTTATAGGGTATTTTGTGTATACGTTTTCTTGACGGTCTTAGAGGGAGAGAGTAAAATGGACTTGTCACATAATTGTAAAAAATTATTCGACATTTTTTCAATTTAGCTGATACATATTCTCTTTAAGGGGAATAGGGAGAAGTGACCGCTAGAGCTTTCAAAATTTAAAGGGGGTAAATTTATGGCGGGTAATCGAGAGTATTTTTATCGCAGATTGCATTCATTGCTAGGGGTTATTCCAGTTGGACTGTTTCTTATCCAACATCTTGTAGTGAATCATTTTGCTACAAAGGGAGCAGATTCCTTCAATAAAGCAGCACACTTTATGGAATCATTGCCATTCCGTTATGTTCTTGAAATTTTTGTTATTTTCCTACCGTTATTGTTCCATGCTATCTATGGCATTTATATTGCTTTTACAGCAAAAAATAATGCGAGTAGATATAATTTTTTCCGGAATTGGATGTTTGTTCTTCAACGTTTTACCGGAATTGTCACGTTAATCTTTGTTGTGTGGCATGTTTGGGAAACAAGAATAGCGGCTGCTTTTGGAGCTGAAGTCAACTTCAATATGATGGAGAATATTTTATCGAATCCATTTATGCTGTGGTTCTACATAATTGGGGTAGTTTCAACTATTTTTCACTTTGCCAATGGACTATGGTCCTTTGCTGTAAGTTGGGGGATTACAGTGACACCGAGATCACAACTTATTTCAACATATGTCACAATCGGTATCTTCATTGCCCTTTCAATCGTAGGAATTCGCGCAATATTCGCATTCGTTTCATAGATTAGTAGACATGTAGCAAGAGGAAATAAAGGAGTGAAAACGCATGGGTAAAGGTAAGATTATTGTAGTCGGCGGAGGACTTGCCGGCTTAATGGCAACAGTTAAAGCAGCAGAAAATGGAACACCTGTGGAGTTATTTTCATTGGTGCCGGTAAAACGTTCTCACTCTGTTTGTGCCCAAGGCGGTATTAATGGAGCTGTAAATACAAAAGGTGAAGGGGATTCTCCTTGGATTCACTTTGATGATACGATTTATGGCGGTGACTTTTTAGCAAATCAGGCGCCAGTAAAAGCAATGTGTGAGGCAGCACCTGGCATTATTCATTTATTTGATCGTATGGGGGTTATGTTTAATCGTACATCTGAAGGTTTGCTTGATTTCCGTCGCTTCGGTGGGACACAGCATCACCGTACAGCATTTGCTGGGGCAACGACAGGACAACAGCTACTTTATGCATTGGATGAACAAGTTCGTCGCCATGAGGTTGCCGGTTTAGTAAATAAGTTTGAAGGCTGGGAATTTTTAGGGACGATTATCGATGATGAAGGAATTTGTCGTGGAATCGTTGCTCAAAACCTCACTTCAATGGAAATTAAATCCTTCCCCGCAGATGCAGTGATTTTGGCAACAGGTGGTCCCGGAATTATTTTCGGTAAGTCGACTAATTCAGTCATTAATACAGGCTCTGCTGCGGCCATTGCTTATCAGCAGGGAGTATATTATGCAAACGGTGAATTCATTCAGATCCACCCTACTGCAATTCCGGGAGATGATAAGCTTCGCCTGATGAGTGAGTCTGCTCGTGGTGAAGGTGGCCGAGTTTGGACATACAAAGATGGAAAGCCATGGTATTTCTTAGAGGAGAAGTATCCTGCTTATGGAAACCTTGTTCCGCGTGATATCGCAACCCGTGAAATTTTCGATGTTTGCGTGAATCAGAAATTAGGAATTAATGGCGAGAATATGGTATACCTCGATCTTTCTCATAAAGATCCTAAGGAGCTTGATATTAAGCTCGGTGGAATTATTGAGATTTATGAGAAATTTACCGGTGAGGACCCTCGTAAATTACCAATGAAAATCTTCCCTGCCGTTCATTATTCTATGGGTGGTTTATGGGTTGATTATGACCAAATGACGAATATTCCTGGATTATTCGCTGCTGGTGAGTGTGATTATTCACAGCATGGAGCGAATCGTTTAGGGGCTAATTCTTTGCTGTCTGCTATTTATGGTGGAATGGTAGCTGGTCCAAATGCAGTGAAGTATATTAACGGACTTGAAAAGAGTGCTGATTCTCTTTCTTCTTCACTATTTGAAGGCTATGTCCAACAAGAAGAAGAAAAATGGAATCAAATTATGTCCATGAACGGAACAGAAAATGCATATGTTCTCCATAAAGAGCTTGGCGAATGGATGACAGATAATGTAACGGTTGTTCGCTACAATGATAAACTGTTAAAAACAGACGAGAAGATTCAAGAGCTGTTAGAGCGTTTTGAAAATATTAATATTAATGACACGGCAAAATGGAGTAATCAGGGAGCGACTTTTACTCGTCAACTTCAAAATATGCTCCAACTTGCTCGTGTGATTACACTCGGTGCTTATAACCGCAACGAAAGTCGTGGAGCTCATTACAAGCCGGAATTTCCGGAGAGAAATGATGAGGATTTCTTAAAAACAACAATGGCAAAATTTGTTGATGCGAAAACTGCGCCTGAGTTTCACTATGAAGAAGTTGATACTTCCCTTATCGCACCTCGTAAGCGCGATTACTCTAAGAAAAAGGAGGAGAAATAAGAGATGGCAGAAAACAGCACCGTCCATTTCATAATCTCTAGACAGGATTCTCCTGATTCTGAACCATATCAGGAAGAATTTCATGTACCGTACCGTCCCAACATGAACGTGATTTCTGCACTGATGGAAATCAGACGTAATCCTGTAAATGCGGAAGGAAAAGAAACTTCTCCGATAACTTGGGATATGAACTGTCTAGAAGAGGTTTGTGGAGCATGTTCAATGATTATCAACGGGAAGCCTCGACAATCTTGTTCCGCAATCGTTGATCAACTGGAACAGCCGATAAGGCTTGAACCAATGCGTACTTTCCCGGTAGTCCGTGATTTACAAGTAGATAGAAGTAGAATGTTTGACTCCTTGAAAAAAGTGAAGGCTTGGATTCCAATCGATGGGACATACGACTTGGGACCAGGACCGCGTATGCCTGAGGTAAAGCGCCAATGGGCATATGAACTATCAAAATGTATGACGTGCGGAGTTTGTCTCGAAGCATGTCCGAATGTAAACAGCAAATCAAATTTCATTGGTCCTGCACCACTTTCACAAGTGCGCCTATTTAATGCTCACCCAACTGGTGAAATGAATAAAGCAGAACGTTTAAATGCCATTATGGAAGATGGCGGTCTTACAAACTGTGGGAATTCTCAAAACTGTGTTCAGTCCTGCCCTAAAGGAATTCCACTTACAACATCCATTGCTGCATTAAACAGGGATACTACATTGCAATCATTTAAGAACTTCTTCGGTAGCGACCAAGTATAATTTGAAAAAAGGGTGTTCCATATGTTTGGAATACTCTTTTTTGCGTTATTCATTGCGAATTTCTCATCGATAGTACTGTAAAGTGCACTGTCCAAAAATAAAGAGCTCCGAGCTTAAATATTTTCAAAATTTCGATCATGCAGTATAATGAATGAATAGTCATTCATTTCTTGACGGAAGGAAAGATAAGATGAGTAGAATAAGCTATATTGAAGATTTGGCAACTTGGGAACATCGCTTCGATTTTTATTATCCAGTGAAAGTGCGATTTTCTGAAACTGATATGTTTGGACATTTGAACAATACTGTGCCTTTTACATATTATGAAGAAGCAAGAATTGAATATTTTAAAAGCAAGGGCATGATGACAGATTGGCTTGATGGAAAACGTGAGGCGATCATTGTTGTCGCCGATCTGCAATGTGATTTCCTCAAACAAGTGTACTTTGATGAACAGCTACGGATATATGTTAGGGCTCATAGTGTTGGAACTTCTTCAGTTGATATTCACTATATGGGAAAAAGAGAAAATGAAGAGATTTGTTTTGTTGGAAGAGGAACGATTGTTCAAGTCTCTAAGAAAACGGGTAAAAGTATTCCTTGGTCAAGTGAAGTGAAGGCAGCAATGTTGGAGGGCGAATTGATTCAATAACTCCGCATCCGCACATTTTTTTTAAATATAAAACTCCTTTAAAGGATTGTTGTCACTCAGATAGTTCCCTTCACATATGATATGGTGACTAAATATATACCCATCCCGCTGTTCATAGCTGGCGAAGGCAAGGAGGGTTACAATACTTGAAGGAGAATGAATATACTCACAAGCCATTACTCACCAAACGTGAAAGAGAAGTATTCGAGCTATTAGTACAAGATAAAACAACGAAAGAAATCGCTAGTGAACTGTTTATCAGCGAAAAAACGGTTCGGAATCATATTTCGAATGCCATGCAAAAACTCGGTGTTAAGGGGCGTTCACAAGCAGTTGTAGAACTCCTTCGAATGGGAGAGCTAGAACTTTAAATGCAAACCGGCTATCCATTTTTGGAAGCCGGTTTACTCGTAAAATCGCTTCAGTCAAAAATCGATTTCAACAACGGTTTTGGTTTAGTGAAAATTGTTTTGTTCGACATACTTCGACATTCTCGCTGCGAATTTTGCTTGAAATTTATGTGAAAAAAGTAGAAAATAAAAGAAAAAGCATGTTTGAACGGGTTTAATCAATCATTACACATTTGATTTTAAATATGGAAATAAAACTTGTGTAGTATTTTAAAAGTAGGGAGTTGTGGAATGATGGAGCGTGAGGAAATACAAGAGAACAACGGCTTAGATATTGTTGCGGAAATTGAAAAAGACTTGCGATACATAGCTGGAATTATTAAGCAAAAAGGTAGAGAGATATTGAGTAACTATACGATTACTCCTCCTCAATTTGTCGCATTGCAATGGCTCTTTGAGGAAGGAGACATGACAATCGGGGAGTTATCGAATAAAATGTATTTAGCATTCAGCACGACAACAGATTTGGTTGATCGGATGGAAAAAAATGAGCTTGTCAAGCGTGTGAAAGATCCGAATGATCGAAGAGTTGTGCGAATACACCTTTTGGAGGAAGGTGAACGAATTATTGATGAAGTAATCAAAAAACGTCAAGCGTACCTTCAAGAGGTATTGCGAAATTTTTCTGCGGAAGAGGTTATTGCGCTTAAAGATAATTTAATGCGATTACATCAAGATATGCGAGAATGAGGCGAGTTATTTGGAACAACCAATTGGAGTTATTGATTCTGGTATTGGCGGATTAACAGTTGCGAAAGAAATTATGCGCCAATTACCGTATGAAAAAATTCTTTATTTGGGCGATACAGCCCGCTGTCCATATGGTCCACGGACGGGCGAAGAAGTGAAGAAATTTACATGGCAGCTGACCAATTTTTTATTGGGGAAGAATATAAAAATGCTTGTCATTGCTTGTAATACAGCAACGGCTGTTGCTTTGGAAGAAATTAGACAGACATTGCCAATTCCTGTGCTTGGTGTTATTTATCCAGGAGCAATTTCTGCATTAAAGGTGACAGAGAATTATAAAATTGGCGTCATTGGCACAGAGGGAACGATAAAGAGTAGAGCATACGAAACAGCCTTAAAGTCTATCAACGGATCTGTTTCAGTCAGCGGATTAGCCTGCCCCAAATTTGTTCCATTAGTAGAAAGTGGAGAATACGATGGGCCTGTTGCCAGACGGGTAGTGGCAGAAACCCTTGCTCCGTTAAAGAATCAAGGGCTGGATACTCTTATTCTCGGCTGCACTCATTATCCTTTACTAGAACCGATTATTAAATCGATGATGGGCGAAAGTGTAAAAGTAATAAGCTCAGGTGAAGAAACTGCACGAGAGGTGAGCAGTATTCTTTATTATAAAGGTCTTTTAACAACTAATAGCGCCGTTCCTGCTCATGAGTATTACACGACCGGATCAAGCAGCATTTTTTCTAAAATAGCATGCCAATGGTTAGGGAAAAGCATCCTTCATGTGCAAACAATCAAAATTGAAAGCAAGACTGAAAGCCTCCTGTAAGGGGGCTTTTTTTTATGTCAGGAAATTTATGGCTCATGTTTGCTTTGACTCAAAGAAAAAAATTTTCTTCGAGTCAAAGCTATTTTTTGGTTATAGCTAAAAAATGTGAGGGACTAAGATTTCTCACGAAATGAGCTAATATCAATAGAATCATAAAACACATAAATATTAAAAGGAGAACACATGTAAAAGATCTTTGACATCCTGTTTCGTCTTATTTTATAATATGGGTGTAAAATATGTTTTACATTCACTTTGATTTGAAGGTGCTGTTCATATGAAAAATAGAATAAAAGAATGCCGGGAAAAGAAAGGCATTTCCCAAGGGAAGTTAGCTGATTTATGTAATGTGAGTAGGCAAACAATTAATGCGATTGAAAATAACAAATATGACCCAAGTTTACAATTAGCTTTTAAGCTTGCGAAAACTTTGGAGATGACAGTTGATCATTTATTTTGTGATGAGGGGGAAATTTAATGAAGACACGAAAAATAGGTGCTGTAGTAATTGGTACAGCTACTCTAATTGTAATAGGCTACACAATTTTTAATATTATTACGGGAAAAGCAGTTGGCTTCCAAGAAGTTATCGTAATTGGCACGTTATTAATGATGTTTTTATCGACAATCACATGGGGAAATAAAGAAGAGAAAGACGGAATACTAATCGAGGAGGAACTTGGTCAACGAATTACAGAAAAAAGCTCAAAAATCAGCTATTTCATTCTATTATTCTTAATTCTGATTGCTGTGGCAGCTGACGAAATAGTAAATGGTACAATCAATGTCTTTCTGTTAGCAATATTAGGTTTAGCGATGATTCTACTACCTTTAGTCGAATTCTTTGTCGCTAAAAAGTTTCAGTAAATAAAGATGAATGATGAATGCTTTGAGTTGTCTTGATAGTCATTTTCATATTATGAATAGGTGAAAATGTTGCTCAATTTTCTTAACCTATCTGAAAATTTTCGATAGGAAAGAAATTGAGTACGATTACAGGCTTTTGGTAGAATCCAGTATTAAAACTTGTTTTGTGGGTCCGTTTAGGCCGAGATTGGTAAGAGGGGCTTTAAATCTTAATGCAAATCATTCATTGAGACTGGAAGTGTTGATTGAAAAAATAACAGTAGACTTGGCAATGATTCAGAATGATTTTCGATTGTCCAATTTTTTTGTTGCGAAACGGTCTAATTTAAAATTAAGCTCGTATATATGTTAGTACAAACTGTCTTTGGAGGGATATGCATGTCCATTAATAAAAGAACAATTGTACTAACATCAATGATTACTTTATCTGTTCTCTTGTCTGGCTGTGGCTTGCTGGAGGGGAAGGAAAAGGAGAAAATCGATCCGCCACAAACGGTTACATACACGGATGATGGCCAGGTAATAGAGGGAACGGAAGGAGAGGAAAATACAGAAGAGGCAAGTGAAGGTAGTGTGAAGACGGAACTGTATTTATTCGATAAGAACGGCTATGTAGTACCACAGACTTTTTCATTACCGAAAACGGAGTCGGTTGCGAAGCAAGCTCTTGAGTATTTAGTTGAAGGAGGGCCAGTTACGGATATGCTTCCGAATGGCTTTACAGCTGTACTGCCTGCTGAAACGGAGGTAAGCGTCGATATTACAGACAATACTGCAGTTGTAGACTTTTCTAATGAATTTAAAAATTATAAACCTGAGGATGAATTGAAGATTTTAGAGGCGGTTACATGGACTGTAACCCAGTTTGACTCAGTGGAGAATGTTAAATTGAAATTAAATGGCCATGAACTAACTGAAATGCCGGTTGCAGGAACTCCGATTGGAAAAACGGTTAGCAGGGAAAATGGGATTAATCTTGATACGACAGACGTTGTTGATATTACCAATACGAAAGCAGCCACTGTATACTATGTTTCAGGCGAAGAAGGTTCTTATTATTACGTGCCAGTTACACGCCGAGTTGAGGAAAACAATGTAGAAGGTGTTGTTGCTGAACTGGTTAAAGGGCCGAGCTACTCATCGACATTAATCAATGACTTCTCACCTGATGTCGAATTGCTTGAGGAGCCGAAAATTGAAGAAGGGAAAGTGACATTGAACTTCAATGAATCTATTTATGGGAGCTTTGAGGAAAAAATTATTTCTGAACATGTTTTAAACATGCTTGTCTTATCCTTAACAGAGCAGGACGGAATTGAAAGTGTGGAAGTAATGGTTGATGGAGAAGCCGAGCTTGTAAAGGAAAATGGAGAAAAGCTTGTAGAACCTGTGACAAGACCTGAAAAAGTAAATACAATTAGTTTTTAAAAACTCTTTTTTGATATACTATAAATAGGACAGCAGAAGAAGGTGGCTTGATTCATAGCCACCTCTTCTTTATTGTTCCTTTCATTATGGTGCTTTTTTGATGGGAACAATTGGGAAAAGGAGGAAAATGAGTATGCGAGCAGATGAAAGACAACCGTACCAGATGCGCCCTATTGAGATTGATACAAATTATTTGATGCATCCTGAAGGCTCTGTACTAATTACTGTGGGAAAGACAAAAGTAATTTGCACAGCCAGTATTGAAGAAAAAGTACCGCCTTTTATGAGAGGTCAAGGGAAAGGGTGGATTACTGCTGAATACTCCATGCTGCCGCGTGCTACAGGACAGCGTAATATAAGAGAAGCAGCGAAAGGAAAGATAACTGGACGAACAATGGAAATTCAACGTCTGATCGGAAGAGCGCTAAGGGCAGTCGTCGATTTGGATGCTCTCGGCGAAAGAACGATTTGGATTGATTGCGATGTTATTCAAGCGGATGGAGGGACTAGAACGGCTTCTATCACGGGTGCTTTCGTTGCGATGACTGAAGCGGTACATAAGCTCTATCTTGAAAAAAAGCTCTCTAAATACCCGATCAAGGATTTCTTAGCAGCGACGAGCGTTGGCATTCTTGAAGATGGTAATGTTGTTTTAGATTTAAATTATATAGAAGATTCTAATGCGAATGTGGATATGAATGTTGTGATGACGGGGAATGGTGAGTTTGTTGAAGTTCAAGGTACTGGAGAAGAATCCACCTTTTCCTACGGGCAATTACAGCAATTGTTAAAGGCTGCCCAAGAGGGAATAAGCGCAATATTTGAGCACCAAAGGGAAGCAATTGGCGAAGAAGCCACTGCAAAAATCGAGGAGAATGGAACAAAATGAAAACGATTATTATAGCTACAAAAAATCGTGGTAAAGCACTGGAATTTGTAAGAATGTTTCAGCCTCTCGGTTATGAGGTAAAAACATTATTAGATTTTGATGAAATCGAAGATATTGAGGAAACGGGCCAAACCTTTGAGGAAAATGCCATAATAAAAGCAAAAGCAGTCGCTGAAAGAACTGGCCAGGTTGTTATTGCTGATGATTCTGGGCTGGTCATAGATGCGCTTAATGGAGCGCCGGGTATTTACTCTGCACGCTATGCCGGTTTGGCAAAAGATGATGAAGCGAATATTGATAAAGTACTTGAGCAATTAAAAGAAGTCCCGGATGAGGAAAGGACAGCGAGGTTTTATTGCGCTTTAGCGGTTGCTGAACCAGATGGAAAGACATTTACAGTAAATGGCACTTGTGAAGGCGTGATTTTGAGAACTAGAAGAGGAGTCAATGGCTTCGGCTATGATCCAATATTTTTTGTCAATGAATTAGGAAAAGCGATGGCAGAGCTTGAACCAAGCGAAAAAAATCAGATCAGCCATCGGGCCAATGCGTTGAAAAAATTAGAAGAAATCATCCAATCAGGGAAATTTAATGCATGATATAGAAGGTGCGGGAATATGGCAAAAGTGTTAATCGTTAGTGACAGCCACGGTCAGCGAAAAGAGTTGACTGAATTGAAAGCTAGACATGAAAAAGACATCGACTTAATGATTCACTGTGGGGATTCTGAGCTCTCAAAGCAGGATAAGGAGCTTCAAGGTTTTCATGTAGTAAGGGGAAATTGCGATTTTGGCAATGACTTTGAAAAGGAGATAATAAAAGATCTTGATCGGTTTCGTCTTTTCGTTGCACACGGTCATTTGTTTTCTGTGAAGTCATCGCTCATACAGCTCCAATATCGTGCTGAAGAAGTAAATGCGGATATTGTTTGTTTTGGTCATTCCCATCTACTAGGAGCGGAAATGGTGCGAAATAAGTTATTTATTAATCCTGGCAGTCTCCGGCTTCCGAGGGGAAGAAGAGAGAGAACTTATGTGATTCTGAACATTCAAGGTACAACAGTCGACCTTCATGTGTATGACTATGATTCAGGAGAAATGACGGACTTGCATCAAAGATTTTTGTTAGAGCGCTAGCGGTTTTTTTAGTATTTACGATTATAATTGTAATTGTAATATCGCTAATAAATCTTAAATTTCGCCGATATAACAAAATTATCGCTAATATATTATTAAATGCTCCGTGCTTGCGACCTAAATATGAAAAGTAAGAGCTATATAACCTATGGGGGAGAGCATTTCCCCCCCTTTCCGTCAAAAAGAAAACGTAAAAAACTTAATTTTCCTGTTGACTTTTAATTATTAGCACAATATAATAAAAAATGTCCTTGCAGAAAGAAGCCGCACTTTTCGTAGTATGGCGAACGAAATATTTTTTGAGTGCACAAAATTAAATAATGATTATATGATTTGTCCCAGTAGCTCAGCTGGATAGAGCAACGGCCTTCTAAGCCGTCGGTCGGGAGTTCGAATCTCTCCTGGGACGCCATTTACACACACCAATTTTGTACATATTCGTTAAGTTGCATCTCATGTGACTTAACGTTTTTTTATTTTCAGCCTTTGTTAAGCAATGTTGATAAAATGAGCCAAAAACAATACCGATAAATATCAAAAACTAATGATATAACTTTTTTCAATTTCATTAAACTTCAGCAATTATTTAAGCGCTTTCTTTCATGTTAGATTTTCTTACATAAAATCCATCTTTCTTCTATTATACTTACATCAAAAAAATAAGCCTTTTTCTAAGTGGAAAAAATCAATTTGAATTATCAAAAAAATATAAAAATTTTCTCAGACAGGAATATCGTCACATCAATAATGTAAGCGTATCCAATTAGACAGATAAATATAAATAATCGCACAATTCGCAAAAATACTGTTGACGAAGGCGGAAAATGCGAGTAAGATAGTCCTCAAATAAATATTCACGGAGAAATGAACTAGCTAAAAAACATAGGTGCTGAAAATTTTTTGAATCTTAAGATATATCTTTTTTTAACATTAAATTTCAGTCGTTTAAAGCGGTTTTATATTAAAGCGAAGAGGTGGTTTCGTGTCAGAGCAATGGATTTTTTTAAATGATCAATATGTCACGAAAGAAAATGCCAAGGTATCTGTTTATGACCATGGTTTCCTCTATGGGGATGGGGTATTCGAAGGAATTCGAGTATATAGTGGCAATATTTTTAGGATGAAAGAGCATATGAAGCGCTTGTACAACTCTGCAAAATCGATTCTGCTTACGATTCCTTATACGGAAGATGAGTTAACAGAAATCATTGCGAATACGGTTGAAAAGAACAATGTTGAAGATGCTTATATAAGAGTCGTCGTTTCTAGGGGAGTCGGCGATCTTGGGTTGGACCCTTATAAGTGTGCAAAAGCAAGTGTTATCGTCATTGTGGAGCCATTATCCATTTTTCCAAAGGAACTCTATGAAACAGGGCTTGAAATTATTACCGTGGCAACAAGAAGAAATCGTCCTGATGTATTAAGTCCAAAGGTAAAATCACTTAATTATTTGAACAATGTATTAGTTAGAATAGAAGCTCATTTAGCGAATGTGAGTGAAGCGCTCATGTTAAATGATCAAGGCTATGTCGCAGAAGGATCGGCTGATAACGTCTTTATTTTCAAAGACGGCAGCTTTTTAACTCCTCCAGGTTATGTTGGTGCACTTGATGGAATTACTAGAAATGCTGTCATTGATATCGCAAAAGAACTTGGATACGAGGTTAAAGAAGAACCATTTACACGACACGATGTGTATACAGCAGATGAAGTTTTTCTTACTGGTACAGCTGCAGAAGTAATTGCGGTTGTGAAAGTGGATGGGAGAGTAATTGGTGATGGTGCTCCTGGAGTACACACAAACCGATTATTAGCGAAATTTAGAGAACGAGTTGTCATGGATGGTGTTAAGGTATATAGCGAAACGACACCACGTGTAAGTTAGGGATAAAAAAATTATATGGAAAAGCGACGAAGAGGATAAGTAGTTTTATGTTATGTGGATCGACAGAGAGCCGGAAATGCTGAGAACCGGTGGTCACAGCATAAAATGAACTCACCTCAGAGTGCTGTCTTGAAAGAGTTTCTAGTAGGGACAGTCGAGTGGCAACACTCGTTATCAAAACGGCTAGATAATAGCCATAAGTGCATGCCAGAGAGCATGAACAAGGGTGGTACCGTGGAAATGCTACAAAGCCTTTTCATCCCTTTTGCCTAGATTTAACTGGGCTTACGAGGGGTGGAAGGGTTTTTTATATTGTCAATTTTTTTAATGGATCAACTGCTTACGCAAATGGTCAGAAATAGACATTTGCACTTCTTGCAAAATTCAAAGCATGATTATCGGTTTTGCACGGCGCTTGCGATGCTATCCATCGTTTATGCAAGTCGCAATATTGCCTGCGAAAAGCGCCTTAATTTTTGAAAAAAATAGCTAAGGAAAGAGGAGGGCAAGGAATGTTACAGGAAACCGCCTTAACAAATACTAAGGCTGAGAACAAATCATTAAACGGATCGGAGCTTTTGCTGCAAGCGTTAGAAAAGGAAAAAGTAGAAGTCATTTTTGGATATCCAGGTGGTGCAGTACTGCCAATTTACGACAAAATCTATGATTCTAAAATTCTTCACGTATTACCCAGACATGAGCAAGGTGGTATCCATGCTGCCGAAGGGTATGCTCGAATTACGGGGAAGCCTGGTGTCGTCATTGTAACTTCTGGACCAGGCGCCACAAATATTGTTACTGGATTAACGGATGCTATGATCGATTCTCTACCACTTGTTGTCTTTACAGGTCAAGTTGCAACAGGTGTGATTGGGACGGATGCTTTTCAGGAAGCTGATATTTTAGGGATTACGACACCTATTACAAAATACAATTACCAAGTTCGAAATATTGAGGATATTCCCCATATCATAAAGGAAGCATTCTATATTGCTACCTCTGGTAGACCAGGACCCGTTCTAATTGATATTCCGAGGGACATTGCAACAGCGGTGACAGAAGTTCCGGAGGAGAGGGAAATCTATTTGCCAGGCTATCAGCCAACTTTAAAGCCGAATTATTTGCAAATCCGCAAACTGACAGAGGCAGTCAGTCGGGCGAAAAAACCGGTCATTTTAGCAGGTGCCGGAGTTCTCCATAGCAAGGCTTCTTGTCAATTAAAAGAATATGCGGAACAGCAAAATATTCCAGTTGTCCATACTCTTCTGGGGTTAGGAGGATTTCCTGCTGAACATGAACTTTCCTTAGGGATGGCCGGGATGCATGGCTGTTATACGGCTAATATGGCATTATACGAGTCAGATCTACTTATCAATATTGGAGCCAGATTCGATGATCGTTTGACAGGAAACTTAAAACATTTTGCTCCTAATGCCACAGTGGCGCATATTGATATTGACCCTGCTGAAATCGGCAAGAATGTTCCGACGGAAATTCCAGTTGTAGCAGATGCGAAAGAAGCTTTAATCGAGTTAATTGCTCAAGAAGGAAAGCCGCCTTCACATCATGAATGGCTAAAAACATTAGCAGGCTGGAAAATCGAATATCCTTATGTTTATGAAAATAACGCCAATACGCTTAAGCCTCAAAAAGTGTTAGAAATGCTCTATCAAAAAACCAATGGTGAAGCCATTGTCGTAACAGATGTCGGTCAGCATCAGATGTGGGCTGCGCAATACTATCGGTTCGGGAAGGCGAATCGCTGGGTTACTTCAGGCGGTTTAGGCACGATGGGATTTGGGTTGCCGGCTAGCATTGGTGCTGCACTTGCAGATAAAGATGCCACTGTGTTAGCGGTTCTTGGAGATGGTGGATTTCAAATGTGTACGCAAGAGCTCGCCGTTATTCGTGAACTGAATTTACCGATTAAAATCGTTATTCTCAATAATGTTGCTTTAGGTATGGTTCGACAATGGCAAGAACTATTTTACGAAGAGCGTTACTCCCATAGTAAAAATCCGGTGCAGCCTTCTTTTGTGAAACTAGCTGAAGCATACAACATTAAAGGGTATGTCATTGAATCGGAAGCGAAGGCAGAAGAAGTGTTGGCTGAAGTTCTTCAAAACCGTGAACCAGTGCTATTAGATTTCCGCATTGACGCTAATGAAAATGTCTACCCTATGATCGCCCCGGGAAAAGGAATAAATGAAATGGTAGGGGTGAAGCAAAAATGAAAAGAATCATTACGTTGACTGTAAATAATCGACCGGGGGTACTGAATCGAATCACCAATCTTTTTTCAAAAAGAAATTACAATATCGAAAGTATTACAGTTGGCCATTCAGAAATCGAAGATGTATCGAGAATAACTTGTGTCGTCAATGTTGAGAACGATCAAGTGATTGAACAAATTACGAAACAATTAAATAAGCAAATTGATGTTTTAAAAGTCACTGATATTAGTGAACAATCGATTGTTGCAAGAGAATTAGCATTAATCAAAGTGCTGTCAACCCCGAACACAAGAAGTGAAATGAATGCGTTAATAGAGCCATTCAGAGCATCAATTGTTGATGTTGGCAAAGACACTCTTGTCATTCAAATAACTGGAGAATCTGATAAAATCGAAGCTTTTATCGAACTGATGAAGCCATATGGAATTAAAGAACTCGCAAGAACAGGAGCGACAGCGTTCTTAAGAGGCACTCAACGTTCAAGCAATCAGGTGAAAAATATTTCTATCGTTTAAACTAAGCGAATCCGTAAATAAAACATAAATAAAATAATATTTATTTTCGAAAGGAAGAGGACAAATGGCAAAAATGTACTATAACGGAGATGCAAATCCAAATTATTTAGAAGGAAAAAAAGTAGCGGTTATTGGCTATGGTTCTCAAGGGCATGCCCACGCTTTAAATATGCGCGATAGCGGAGTAAATGTAATTGTTGGACTTCGAAAAGGGAAATCCTGGGATAAGGCCGCCGAAGACGGATTAGAAGTATATACAGTAGCGGAAGCAACTGCCCAAGCAGATGTCGTAATGATTCTTTTACCAGACGAATTGCAACCAAAAGTATACAAAGAAGAAATTGAACCAAACTTAACGAATCAGGCACTAATGTTTGCCCATGGGTTTAACGTTCATTTTCATCAAATCGTACCACCGCAATCCTGTGATGTCCTTTTAGTAGCTCCAAAAGGCCCGGGACATTTAGTAAGAAGGACATATGAAGAGGATGCAGGTGTTCCAGCATTGTTCGCTATCTATCAGGATGTGACAGGAGAGGCAAAAGAGCTAGCTCTTGCCTATGCGAGAGCAATTGGTGCATTAAGAGCCGGAGCGCTGGAAACGACGTTTAAAGAAGAAACGGAAACAGATTTATTTGGAGAGCAAGCAGTGCTCTGTGGAGGAACAACAGCGTTGGTAAAAGCCGGTTTTGAAACACTTGTAGAAGCAGGCTACCAGCCGGAGTTAGCTTACTTTGAAACGCTTCATGAATTAAAGCTTATTGTTGACCTCATGTATGAAGGCGGTTTGGCAGGAATGCGTTATTCCATCTCAGACACAGCTCAATGGGGTGATTTTGTCACAGGTCCAAGGATCGTAACAGATGAAGTGAAAAAAGAAATGAAGGCAGTGTTAAAGGATATTCAAGACGGTCAGTTTGCGAAAGGATGGATTCTTGAGAATCAAGCGAATCGTCCAGTATTCAATGCAATTAATGCTAGTGAGAAAGATCATCTCATTGAAAAAGTCGGAGAAGAACTTCGTGCTATGATGCCATTTGTTAATAAGAATCGTAAAAAAGAAGTGGTGACGAAATAACATTTTTCACATCATAAGGAAAGGATGGAGGGGTAATGATGAAAAAACGGATCGCAGTACTACCGGGAGATGGGATTGGAAAAGAGGTTACGAGAGGTGCCGTAGAAATACTCCGTGCCGTTGGAGAGAGATTTGGACATCAGTTCTCCTACTCTTATGGACAAATTGGTGGTGGTTCTGTAGATGAGTTAGGGACACCATTACCAGATGAAACGATTGAGCTTTGCAAAGGAAGCGATGCAGTCCTGTTGGGAGCAGTTGGGGGTCCGAAATGGGATCGATTACCTGTCCATCTTCGTCCAGAAAAAGGGTTATTAAAGATTCGTAAAGAGTTAGGATTGTATGCGAATTTACGGCCGACACTCTATTATTCTAGCCTTGCTGATTCATCACCATTAAAAAGAGAAGTGATTGAAGAAGTCGATTTGCTGATGGTTCGGGAGTTAACGGGTGGTTTGTATTTTGGCAAACCTAGTGAACGAATGAAGCAGGATGGTCGTGACGTAGTCGTTGATACGCTATTTTATCAAAAATCAGAGATGACAAGGGTGATCAAGCTTGCTTTTGAGTTAGCGAAGAACCGTAAAGGTCGTGTTACATCTGTAGATAAGGCCAATGTATTGGAGTCAAGCAGACTTTGGAGAGAAGTTGCTGAAGAGGTAGCTAAAGATTATCCTGAGGTAATAGTTGAACATATGCTAGTCGATAATGCAGCAATGCAGATGGTTCGTAATCCAAAACAATTCGATGTTGTCGTAACGGAAAATATGTTTGGCGATATATTGAGTGATGAAGCATCTGTTTTGACTGGCTCGCTGGGAATGCTGCCATCGGCGAGTATTTCTGAAAGTGGCCCATATTTATATGAACCAATTCATGGCTCTGCACCTGATATTGAAGGGCAAAATATTGCCAATCCACTTGCTACTATATTATCCGTTGCCATGATGCTTCGTCTATCCTTCGGTCTCGAGGAAGAGGCAAAAGCAGTTGAAGCTGCCGTAAATGAAGTGTTAAAAAGTGGTTTCCGAACTAAAGATATCGTGTCAGTAGGAACAAAGCTTGTGACAACGACAAAAATGGTCGAAGAGGTCAAGGCGACCATTCTCGATAATGAAACGATTCAAAGCATTATGGGCTGCTACGTATAAGTGCCATGGTTAATGAGTAGGTCTTTTTATATTTTACCTAGTATGACACGAACACGACCTATACGGTCGTGTTTATCTATAAAGCTCTAATTTAGAAATATTTTTGTAGGAGGGATAAGATGGGGAAATCGATTGTTGATAAGATTTGGGAACGCCATATAGTTCATAAGGAAGCGGGAAAACCGGATTTGCTTTACATTGATTTACATCTTGTGCACGAAGTAACATCTCCACAGGCCTTTTCTGGCTTAAGGATGAAAAATCGCAAAGTGCGTAGACCGGATAAAACATTTGCGACGATGGATCATAATGTTCCAACGATTAATCGCCAACAAATAGATGATCAAGTAGCCTTAAATCAAATGACTACATTGGAGAAAAATTGTCGTGAATTTGGGATTGAACTGGCTGGGATTAACAGTCCAGAGCAAGGGATTGTTCATGTCATCGGTCCAGAATTAGGTTTGACTCAGCCGGGGAAAACAATCGTATGCGGAGACAGCCATACTTCTACTCATGGCGCGTTTGGAGCGCTAGCCTTTGGAATTGGAACCAGTGAAGTGGAGCATGTATTGGCTACGCAGACGCTATGGCAATCAAAGCCAAAAACAATGAAGCTTGAGATTAATGGTGCTTTAGCAAATGGCGTCACGGCCAAGGATGTCATTTTATATGTTCTAGCAAACTATGGGATTAAGTTTGGGACAGGATATGTAATTGAATATTGTGGGGATGTCATTAAGAACTTGTCGATGGAAGAACGGATGACGATCTGCAATATGTCGATTGAAGGTGGAGCAAGAGCTGGCTTGGTGAGCCCGGATGAGACGACTTTCTCCTATTTAAGAGGAAGAAAGCATGTGCCAAAGGGAGAGATTTTTGATCAGTATGTTGAGAACTGGAAAGCCCTTGCTTCAGATGAGGACGCCGAATATGATAAAGTCATTGAAATTGATGGTAGTGATATTGCTCCGATGGTAAGCTGGGGAACAAATCCTTCGATGACAGCTAAAGTAGATGGTTCAATTCCAACCGAAGCTGAGTGTACTACTGAATTGGAAAAAGAATCGCTGGCAAGAGCGTTAGCTTATATGGGGTTAAAGGAAGGTCAAAAAATTCAGGATATCAGAATCCAACACGTGTTCATCGGTTCTTGCACAAATTCACGGATTGAAGATATTCGGGCTGCGGCAGAAATTGTAAAAGGAAAGCGAGTTCATCCGGGGGTTCGTGCTTTAGTGGTTCCAGGCTCTCAATTTGTGAAGAGGACAGCTGAAGAGGAAGGATTGAACCGGATTTTTGAAGAGGCAGGATTCGAATGGCGCGATGCAGGATGCAGCATGTGTTTAAGCATGAATGCAGATGTTGTGCCAAGTGGTGAGCATTGTGCATCAACCTCAAATCGAAATTTTGAAGGACGGCAAGGTGCCGGTGCCAGAACGCATTTAGTCAGCCCGCAAATGGCAGCAGCAGCAGCGTTAAATGGCCATTTTGTCGACATTCGTAATCTTAACAAAGTAGAAGCGCTATAAGGAGGGTGAGAGAATGACTGGATTTCAAGAGCTTGGGGGAAAAGCCGTAGTGCTTGATCGTGCCAATGTGGATACTGATCAGATTATTCCGAAGCAATTTTTAAAACGAATTGAGAAAACAGGCTTTGGGAAGTTTCTATTTTATGATTGGAGATATAAGGCGGAAGGAGTTCCAAATGAAGAGTTTGTATTGAACAAGCCGGAGAATCAAGGAGCGACGATTTTAATTGCAAATGAAAACTTTGGCTGTGGCTCTTCGAGGGAGCATGCTCCGTGGGCATTGCTTGACTATGGATTTAAAGCCGTGATTGCACCATCTTTCGCAGATATTTTTAAGCAAAACTGTTTAAAAAATGGCATCCTGCCAATTGTGCTGCAGGAAGAGGAAGTGAAGCTTCTGATTGCAAAAGGCAAGGAAAAGGCCGTGATTCTTCACATTGATTTAGTTGAACAAAAAGTGACAGATCATGAAGGCTTTAAAGCAACCTTTCCTATTTCAGACTATTGGAAAACGATGCTCGTTAATGGTTGGGATGAGATTGAAATTACCCTCCAGCTAGACGCTAAAATCTCAGCATATGAACAAGCGAACAATTTATAGATTTATAAGGTATTAAACTACGGGCAAGCACACTGTAAAAATAATGGATTTTGACTCCGAGAACAACTAAGTTAGACTTTGTCACTTTGTTTAGCATTTGAAACGAATCAAGTGTATAAATCGATGTTTAATAAAAAAACTTTTTTATGATGTTCAAGAAGGGTTTTAGTATGGTTTACGAAGATACGAACTAAATCGAGAAATAAAATATTGAGTGTGTTTAGAGAATGAGCAGTTAAAATGCTCGTTCTTTTTTATGTTTTCAGATATCGTAAAAATTTAATCAATTTTGAATGATTGTGATAAATTCTTTTAACTTATATGTTTTATATGTCGATAAATTCTATATGAAACAAAAAAATGAAACCTACTAACAATCTTTGCTGGAGAGAAATGATTTATGCTCAACGTTGGAAAATTGCATTAGCCATTAGAAAAAGGAAGAATGTTTTCGTAAACTTTGTTATCTATGTGTAAGATTTAAAAAAAAAATTTTAATAATATAATAATGGTAAAAAGTAGTCATAGCGTTCTATAAATTTTGCTAGTAAGAGCCAAGTGAGTCTATGTCAGAGTGAAAGAAATAACTTAACAGGAGGTTATGGCATGAAAAAGGGTTTGATTCTATATGAGGATTTTGGTGGAGAAAGATTAAATGACAAATTAGAGTGGCGTTGTGAGCCAAAAAAATGGGAAATCAGCTCATCTAAACTTGTGTTAGAAACGGATGAAAGAACGGATTATTGGCAACGAACACATTATGGCTTTCAGGCAGACAATGGACATTTCCTCTATGCAAAAACAATAAAGAATTTTAGAATGACAACAAAAGTTGAAGCTTCCCCAAGTTCAAGGTATGACCAAGCGGGACTTATGATACGATTATCGGAAGATACATGGGTGAAAACGTCTTTAGAGTATATACCAGATGGTTTAAGTAAGTTAGGAGCAGTAGTTACAAATAGAGGATACTCTGATTGGTCGACACAATATGTGGATTGTAATAATGTTCAAATTTACTATAGAATATCTAAAATTGAACAAAACTGCTATGTTGATTTTTCATGGGATGGCGAGGTTTGGAATCAAATAAGAATTGCCCATTTACATATTTCCAAGAATGCAACGATTCAAGCGGGAGTATACGCATGTAGTCCTCAAGGAAAAGAACAAGTCGTTCGTTTTGATTATCTTACCATCGAAGAACTTGGTAATGATCCGAAAGAAGCTTATTTATAAGATTACATCAATGATTAAAACGTTAGCGAATTCAGGCTCATAGAATTTTAAAGAATTATTGTGGGAGTAAGAAATGGTTGGGCACACACAACTTTAATTGCCTGTCAGTTGTATTGAGGTCTGACTAATCCTTATTTACTTGATCGTACTTGAGATACGATTAATAAATGATGTAATGTATCAACATCATAGATAGACTAAAAAATTTATTTAGCAATCGTAATGGAGCACCCCACAATATCGAAGCTTAGACTATGTCTATGCTTTCGGTTTGTGGGATTTTTTATTTGAAAGGATAGGCTAGTCATGTATTATGATTAGCCGTTGCTCTTTATTCAACGGGCTGCATGCCGTACATTTTCGGTACAGTATTGCGTAGTAAATAAGGAAAAAATGTTCATTTGTTTTGATTCTAGCTTGCACTCCTGCAGGGTTTCTTTATGGTACACGATTAAGGTGCATAAGCTTCAAAAAGTATGGTGACTTTTACTGAAAAGGATGTATTATTCATTACTTTACTCCACGCTTGCAGACATGTTTTAGAACATGCTAAACTTACCTCAACTTATTTGAAGGGGTATTTTATATGAACAAAAAGGGGCGAAAGAGAATAAAAGGCAATGTTATTCAATTTCCTGACCTTGAAAAACGGCTTTTAGACAAAGGCTTAGAACAACTTCAGCAGAAGAATTTTACAGAAGCTGTGAAATGGTTTGAAGAAGCGAAGAGCCTTGCGCCCAAGGATGGCGATGTTTATGTTGGCTTGGTTTTAGCCTATTATGAAGCAGGGGTTTTTGAGAAAGCAAAACAGCTCGCTGAAGACATGCTGAAAGAAGGAATTGGCGAGTATTTCCAAACGGTCGATCTTTATTTAATGATCCTCGTTCAGCTTCATGAATATGAAAAAATTATGACAACGATCGAAGTTCTTCAGGATGAGAAGGAAATTCCGTTTGAAAAACAGGAGCATTTTTCCAAACTTTTGGCATTTTGCAAGCGAATGATTGAGAATAAAGTGGAGCAGGATGAACGAAGTCAATATGCTGATGATGAGAACAAAAACACAAATTTGTTGGCGAATAAAGACCCTAATCAATTAGTATTAGCGATAGCCGAATTGGCACATAAAAATGTTCGACAATACATAACGGAAGTAAAACAATATCTTGAAAGCGAAGAAGGTCATCCGTTTCTTAAAACGATGCTCCTCAATATATTGCAAGAACAGGAATATGAAAAAGAGATTCAGGTTGAGAAATTTGGCAAGGTGAAGCTTGTTGTTCCAAGCCTACTCATCCCTTCCACTGAAATGAAACAAATGAAGGATGTACAAAAGGAGCTATTTCATCTTGAGAATGAAGATCCTGTTCTCTATCAACATATTATGAGCCTCATTGAACGACATTTATATCTTCTTTATCCATTTGAATGGTCGCCCGTTGCTCCGGTTTTATGGGCAGCAGCATATCATCTTACGGGTCTGAGGTTCAACGGAGTCGACGCTCATATAGAAGATATAGCAGCACAGTATCAGGTTGTTATTGAGGAAGTTGAAAGGGCCTATTTCTTTATTCAAAAATTAGAAAAAATTTCTTATCCCATTATTTAGCTTCAATGTTGAAAGAGACAAATCGTATGTTATAATGTAGTGGTTGTAATGTGTAATCATTGGTATTTACATATTAAATTGGATATGGCTATAGGATGCATATTCATTATGGTTGTTTTCAAATTACTGATTGTTATTGCCAATTGCAAAGCCGTAGTTCATTTTAGCAAATTGCTTTCCTGCTATGAATGGAGTGAATGGCGTTATTTTTTTGCTTTAGCGTGATTCTTTAGGACAGCAATAGCAAATCGTGTGGAAAAGAACCAATGATAATAGATTTTGGAGGGAATATAAGTATGTCTGCAAAATGGGAAAAACAAGAAGGGAACCAAGGAGTTCTTACATTTGAAGTAGATGCAGAGAAGTTTAATGAGGGTTTGGACGCTGCATTCAAAAAAGTTGTTAAAACAGTAAGTGTACCTGGTTTCCGTAAAGGGAAAATGCCTCGTGCAATGTTTGAAAAGCGTTTTGGAGTAGAATCTTTGTACCAAGATGCGATTGATATCCTTCTTCCAGAAGCTTATACAAATGCGATTGAGGAAGCTGGAATTGAGCCGGTGGATCGTCCGGAAATTGATGTTGAACAAGTAGAAAAAGGAAAAGCTCTTATTTTCAAAGCGACAGTTACTGTTAAACCGGAAGTAAAGCTTGGGCAATACAAAGGGATAGAAGTAGAAAAGATTAATACTGAAGTAACAGAAGAAGATGTTAATCAAGAATTAACCTCACTTCAAGAGCGTCATGCTGAGTTAGTAATAAAAGAAACTGCTGCTGAAAATGGCGATACAGTCGTAATGGATTTCGAAGGATTTGTTGACGGAGAAGCGTTCGAAGGTGGACAGGCAGATAACTATTCCCTTGAGCTTGGTTCAGGTCAATTTATCCCTGGTTTTGAAGAGCAGCTAGTTGGAACTGCTGCTGGTGAAGAAAAGGCTGTAGAAGTTACATTCCCAGAAGATTACCATGCGGCTGAGCTTGCTGGCAAAAAGGCAGTATTTAAAGTGAAAGTTCATGAAGTAAAAGGAAAAGAACTTCCTGAGCTTGACGATGAATTCGCTAAAGATGCAGATGATGAAGTAGAAACTTTAGATGCATTAAAAGAAAAAATTAAAACGCGCCTTGAAGAAAGCAAGAAGCATGAAGCTGAGCATACTGTACGCGATACAGTTGTAGAAAAAGCGGCTGAAAATGCTGAGATTGACTTGCCGGCTATCATGATCGATAACGAAGTAGATCGCATGATGCAAGAGTTTGAGCAACGTCTACAAATGCAAGGAATGAATCTTGAACTTTACTTCCAATTCTCAGGTCAAGACGAAAGTGCTTTACGCGAGCAAATGAAAGAAGAGGCTGAAAAGCGTGTTCGTATGAACCTTACTCTCGAAGCGATTGCAAAGGCGGAAAACATTGAAGTTTCACCTGAAGAAATGGATGCAGAGTTAAACAAGATGTCCGAAATGTACAATATGCCTGTAGAGAATATCACTGCTGCTTTAGGTAGCCTCGAAGGCCTAAAAGCGGATGTGCAAGTTCGCAAAGCTTTAGATTTCCTTGTTGAAAATAGCAAAACGGTTGAATAATATAAAACAAACTTAATAAAACAAGGCACGATTTATTCGTGCCTTGTTTTATAAAATATAAAATATAATATTTATACTGGCGTTATTCAATTATTGTCAGTTTTGTACATATACATATAATCAAAAGTATCTGCAAATTTAAAAAATAAGTTTAAGGAAAACTACCGACTTAATTTGACCGTTTTTGGTTAAGCTTAACTGTACACCAGTTAAAAGGTCTTTCTTCCGTTTTCGTGAATCTAGCCCTGCTCAAGGTCTGGAAAAACAGCTTCTGTGTATAAGAGTTATTATTTCCTGTCCGTACATAAAATGTGGTACAATGCAATACATAACTATTGAAATTGTTTGTAAAGAAGAACCATTTTGCGTTCATTTTTACCAAAAACTAAAGCAGTATTTTGTTTAAAATAACTTAAGATAGAGAAATAATTTGCAGTAGTGAACGAGCAGGGAGCAGATGTTCTAGTTGGCGTGTAGCGACAAAGAAAGTCCAGCGGAGCCTCTGGTGAAATGTAAATAACTTTATATGTAAAAATTTTTCCAAGTGGATATTCTTTCGTGAAATCGGCTCAAATTTTTACATAAAGAAAAGTTCTACGTAAACAAGAGACGATACTAGACGTTTTCAAGGGGTGAAAAAATTGTTTAAATTTAATGATGAAAAAGGACAATTAAAATGTTCTTTCTGTGGTAAAACACAGGACCAAGTTCGTAAGTTAGTTGCCGGACCAGGTGTATATATATGTGATGAATGTATTGAGCTTTGCACAGAAATTGTGGAAGAAGAGCTTGGAACAGAGGAAGAAGTGGAATTTAAGGATGTACCGAAGCCGAAAGAAATTCGGGATATTCTAGACGAATATGTAATCGGTCAGGACCAGGCAAAGAAAAATTTGTCAGTGGCTGTTTACAACCATTACAAACGCATTAATTCAAATAGTAAAATTGATGATGTTGAGTTGGCTAAGAGTAATATTGCTATGATTGGTCCAACTGGTAGTGGGAAAACATTGCTGGCTCAGACGCTTGCGCGAATTTTAAATGTTCCCTTTGCTATCGCTGATGCTACATCACTTACAGAGGCTGGATATGTAGGGGAAGATGTTGAAAACATTTTACTTAAATTAATCCAAGCTGCTGACTATGATGTGGAAAAGGCAGAAAAAGGCATTATTTACATCGATGAAATTGATAAAGTGGCCCGTAAATCAGAGAATCCTTCGATTACAAGAGATGTATCAGGCGAAGGTGTTCAGCAGGCATTGTTAAAAATTTTAGAAGGTACAGTAGCAAGTGTACCTCCACAGGGTGGAAGAAAACATCCTCATCAGGAATTTATTCAAATTGATACAACAAATATTTTATTTATTTGCGGTGGTGCTTTCGACGGCATCGAACCGATTATTAAACGCCGTTTAGGTCAGAAAGTTATTGGCTTTGGCGCCGATGTTAAACAGCAAGAAGTGGAAGACAAAGACTTATTGTCAAAAGTATTACCAGAGGATCTATTAAGATTCGGGCTTATCCCTGAATTTATTGGCCGTCTTCCAGTCATTGCGAGCTTGAACTCACTTGATGAAGAAGCATTAATTCAGATTTTAACGAAGCCTAAAAATGCTTTAGTTAAACAATTCCAAAAGATGCTTGAAATTGATGATGTTGAGCTAGAATTTGAGGAAGAGGCTCTTAAAGAAATTGCTAAAAAAGCAATTGAACGCAAAACGGGAGCTCGTGGATTAAGATCGATTATCGAAGCGATTATGCTTGATGTTATGTATGAATTACCTTCCCGCGATGATATTTCAAAATGCATCATCACGAAGGAAACTGTTATTGAGAACAGTGCACCGAAGCTTCTTCTAAAAGATGGAACTGTGATTGACGAAGAAACGAAAACATCAGCATGAGATGATGATTAAGGCTGCCTTAACTGGCTAATGTTATGCGGTCCGTTGGCAATGTAATAAAGCTTTTAAAAAGTCAAACCAGCTATTGGTTTGACTTTTTATCGTTTCGGGAAACTATAGATTTCGTTTTTAGCCATGTGTGTATAACAAACTTCAGGATTCGCTTTCCTTCGAAAAGTTACAGAAGAAGTGCTATCGTTCCTTCATCACAGGAATAAGCTCACTATCGCATGGACGACGATAGATGAGGAATAACGCCGCTCCTCGCAATAAAAAAACGAATTGATAACTTTTGAAGATCCACTTTTTTTTCCTTTCCTCTCTTTCAAAGATTTCTATAAAATTGTTGTTTATTCCATTCTTGAAGAGGAGATACTAAACGTATGCAAATAACTTAAATGCAAGTTATTTAAATGATGAGATGGAGGCAGAAACGAAAGAGGCATCCATATAAAATGCAACCCATTATACAAGCTAGAGAGGTACAGGAGGGAAGACCATGAGTTGGACAGGGATAGCCTTATTTATCCAGCTTTTTTTCGGTATTGTAATAGGGCTTTATTTTTGGAATTTATTAAGAAATCAGCGTACACAAAAAGTATCGATAGATAGGGAATCAAGAAAGGAAATGGACCAGCTAAAAAAAATGCGGTCCATCTCTTTAACTGAGCCACTTTCAGAACGGGTTCGCCCCTCAAGTTTTGAGGATATTGTCGGTCAAGAGGATGGAATAAAGGCGCTTAAAGCAGCTTTATGCGGTCCTAATCCACAGCATGTAATCATTTATGGACCGCCTGGTGTTGGGAAAACAGCCGCAGCAAGATTAGTTCTTGAAGAGGCGAAAAAAAATCCTAAATCCCCGTTTAAGCCCAACTCTGTCTTTGTAGAGCTAGATGCAACTACAGCCCGCTTTGATGAACGGGGAATTGCCGATCCTCTCATCGGCTCCGTCCATGATCCGATTTATCAGGGAGCTGGAGCGATGGGGCAGGCTGGTATTCCTCAGCCAAAGCAGGGTGCCGTAACAAATGCCCATGGGGGAGTTTTGTTTATTGATGAGATAGGTGAACTTCATCCCATTCAAATGAATAAGCTCTTGAAAGTGTTAGAGGATCGAAAAGTCTTCTTGGAAAGCGCCTATTATAACGAAGAGAACACGCAAATCCCGAATCATATACATGATATTTTTAAAAATGGATTGCCGGCGGATTTTCGCTTAATTGGTGCAACAACAAGGACACCGAGTGAAATCCCTCCAGCGATCCGCTCCCGGTGCATGGAGGTGTTTTTCCGAGAGCTGACTGAGGAAGAAATTGAAAAGGTCGGCAAGAAGGCAGCGGATAAGGTGAAGCTGAAGATCGGTGAAACGGGGTTGAAAACCCTTGCTAATTACGCTCGCAATGGTCGTGAAGCCGTTAATTTAATCCAAACCTCCGCTGGTCTAGCGATTCAGGAAGAACGTAATTATATTAAAGATGAAGATATTGAATGGGTCGTCCATTCAAGCCAGCTTTCTCCACGGATGGAAAGAAAGATCATGAAATTTTCCTCAGTTGGACTCGTTAACGGGTTAGCAGTCTATGGTCCCAATACAGGAGCATTATTGGAAATAGAAGTGATGGCCATCCCTGCCAGAGAAAAAGGCACAATCAATATTACTGGAATTGTCGAAGAAGAAAGTATTGGCGATAGAAGTAAATCGATTCGAAGAAAGAGTTTGGCAAAAGGTTCTATTGAAAATGTTATTACTGTTCTTCGCTCTATGGGGGTTCCTGCAGATGAGTTTGATATTCACGTAAACTTTCCAGGTGGGGTTCCGATAGATGGACCTTCAGCTGGTATTGCCATGGCTACAGGAATTTACTCTGCCATTTATAAGCTTCCGATCGATCATACGGTTGCAATGACAGGAGAAATTAGTATTCATGGGAATGTAAAGCCAATTGGCGGAGTTCTTCCAAAGATAAAGGCAGCGAAAAAAGCAGGGGCAGAAACGGTCATCATTCCGAAAGAAAACGTCCAATCTATTTTGAACGAAGTGAAGGGAATCACCATTGTTCCTGTCACGCACCTATCAGAAGTATTTGATGTGGCCTTATTAAAAGAAAAGCCTGAGGAAAGAGTGATTACGGCTTCTGTCGAATTAAAGAAGAAAGAAAGTATTTAACTTTCACTCAAAAAAAACTTCGGTTTGTACAAAAAGCCGAAGTTTTTTATTGGGTTTCTTCCCCTCTCTCTTTAGAAATTGCGGTGAATGCTCTTGTTTAAATGGAAAATTCCCACGGTTCAGGAGCATAGGGAGCAAATTTCTTATTTGTCAAAGAAATTCTCCAGATTCATGCATTGTCGTCAGAAAATGATTGATACTAAAGAATGTTCCCCAATCGTTTGTTCAAAGTTTTCCTTTGGTTATTGTGAAATTGAATCGAAAGCCTTAAAATAGACTATTATTCGTAAATACGATAGAATTGTACAATGAATTATTCTCATTTTTATGAAGATAGATATGCATTTGGAGGTGCTAGTAAATGGCGAATAAGAAGGAAGTAATCGTCCCCCTCCTACCGCTTCGAGGCTTACTTGTATATCCTACTATGGTCTTGCATCTAGATGTGGGCCGGGATAAGTCTGTTCAAGCTTTAGAGAAGGCAATGGTAGATGATAGTCTCATTTTTTTAACAACGCAAAAAGACATGTCCATAGATGATCCTGGGGAAGAGGATTTATACAGAATGGGAACTTTGACAAAGGTAAAGCAAATGTTAAAGCTCCCGAACGGAACGATTCGCGTTCTTGTGGAAGGCTTAAAAAGAGCTGAAATTATTAGCTTTTTTGATGAAAATGATCATTTTGCTGTAAGTGTGAAAACGTATGTGGATTCAACCGAAAAGGATGTTGAAGACGAAGCGTTTATGCGCACGCTACTGGAATATTTTGAACAGTACATAAAAATGTCAAAAAAGATTTCAGCCGAAACTTACTCAAGCTTAACAGATATTGAAGAACCAGGAAGAATGGCAGATATTATTGCCTCACATTTGCCGCTTAAGCTAAAAGAGAAGCAAGAAATTTTAGAGACGATCAATGTTAAGGATAGGGTCAATCGATTAATTGAAATTATTCATAATGAGAAAGAAGTTCTCAATTTAGAAAAGAAAATCGGCCAACGTGTCAAGAAGTCAATGGAAAGAACGCAAAAGGAATATTATTTGCGTGAACAAATGAAGGCGATCCAAAAGGAGCTTGGCGATAAAGATGGAAAAACAGGCGAGATTGCTGAACTAGCTGAGAAGATCGAGAAAGCTAATATGGTCGAACACGTGAAGAAGGCAGCTTTAAAAGAGCTAGACCGCTACGAGAAGGTCCCTTCAACTTCAGCCGAAAGCTCCGTCATTCGGAACTATATTGATTGGCTTATTTCGTTACCTTGGACGAATGCGACGGAAGATGATCTCAATATTTTAAAAGCGGAACGAATTTTAGATGAAGATCATTACGGCTTAGAAAAAGTAAAAGAACGGGTTCTTGAATATTTGGCTGTTCAAAAGATGACGAACTCCTTAAAAGGACCGATTTTATGTCTTGCCGGCCCTCCCGGTGTCGGAAAAACGAGTTTAGCCCGATCGATTGCTCGTTCGTTAAATCGTAATTTCGTCCGTATTTCACTCGGTGGTGTCCGGGATGAGTCGGAAATTCGCGGTCATAGACGGACCTATGTTGGCGCAATGCCAGGGCGCATTATTCAAGGCATGAAAAAGGCCGGAACGATTAATCCAGTATTCTTGCTTGATGAAATTGATAAGATGTCAAGTGATTTTAGAGGTGATCCTTCTTCTGCTATGCTCGAAGTATTGGATCCAGAGCAAAATCATAATTTCAGTGATCACTATATTGAAGAAACATATGATTTATCGAAGGTCATGTTTATTGCAACGGCAAATGATTTAAGCTCGATCCCTGGGCCGTTAAGAGATCGAATGGAGATCATTTCGATCGCTGGCTATACAGAGCTTGAAAAAATTCATATTGCGAAGGATCATTTATTGCCTAAGCAAATTAAAGAGCATGGGATGACGAAGTCCCAATTGCAAATTCGAGAGGATGGCATCCAAAAAATTGTCCGTTATTATACGAGAGAAGCGGGTGTGCGCAGCTTAGAACGTCAGCTTGCAGCGATTTGCCGCAAAACGGCAAGAATTATCGTTTCAAACGAAAAGAAGCGTGTTGTCGTTACGGAAAAGAATGTGGAAGAATTTTTAGGAAAAACGATTTTCCGTTATGGTCAGGCAGAGCTTGAGGATCAAGTCGGTGTGGCAACAGGACTAGCATATACAACAGTCGGCGGAGATACACTGCAAATTGAAGTATCGCTATCACCTGGAAAAGGTAAGCTTGTATTGACAGGAAAGCTCGGAGATGTGATGAAGGAATCAGCCCAGGCTGCGTTTAGCTATGTTCGCTCAAAAGCAGCAGAGCTTGGGATAGAAGAGGATTTTTATGAGAAGAATGATATTCATATTCATGTCCCTGAAGGTGCGGTACCGAAGGATGGTCCATCTGCAGGAATCACAATGGCGACAGCTCTCGTCTCTGCATTAACAGGAAAACCAATTAAAAAAGAAGTCGGAATGACTGGTGAGATTACGTTAAGAGGACGGGTTCTTCCAATCGGAGGCTTGAAAGAAAAAACATTAAGTGCTCATCGTGCTGGTCTTTCTGTCATTATCCTTCCAAAGGATAATGAAAAGGATATAGATGATATTCCAGAGAGTGTTAGAGATCAACTTAAGTTTTTCCCGGTAACCCATGTTGATGAGGTCCTATCGATTGCTCTTAATGGCGGTGCACCATCGTGAAGGTAGTGAGTTCAGATATCGTCATAAGTGCTGTGAAGCCTGAGCAGTATCCCGATACAAATTTACCTGAATTTGCATTAGCCGGTCGCTCGAATGTAGGGAAATCCTCTTTTATTAATAAAATGCTTAACCGTAAAGGGTTGGCGAGAATATCTTCGAAGCCAGGAAAAACGCAAACTTTGAACTTTTATTTAATCAATGAAATTCTTCACTTTGTTGATGTTCCAGGCTATGGCTATGCGAAGGTTTCCAAAAAAGAACGGGAAGCATGGGGAAAAATGATTGAAACTTATTTAACTTCTCGCGAACAGCTTCGTGCCGTACTGTTAATTGTGGATTTACGTCATCCTCCCACAAGCGATGACATTATGATGTATAACTTTTTAAAGCATTATGATATACCTTGTATTGTTATTGCGACAAAGGCGGATAAGATTTCGAAGTCAAAATGGCAAAAGCATTTGAAAGTAACAACGGAAACATTGGATTTAGATCAAAAAGATACAATCATTCTTTTTTCTTCAGAAACGGGAAAGGGAAAAGATGAAGCGTGGACTGCGATTGAAAATTATATGGCATAAAATACCAGTCACTGAAAGAACTTGATGGATCATAATCATCAAGTTCTTTTTTTTACTTTTAGTTCATACAAATATAAAAACCAGTCCAAGCTTAGGAAAATCTCAAGTTAAACGTCTTTTTTCCGTAATGAATTAAATTTAGTTAAAATAAACTGAAAATTCGGTAAAAACGGGGTTTTGTTACAAAAAAATACTTTTTGCCGCGATTTCATCCTTTTGCAAAAGTTGAAATCACTCACGAAATAAAGGAGTTGTTGTTATGAAACGATTCACACAAGGAGCAGTTGGGGTTCTTTTGTTGCTTCTCCTCACAGCTTGTGGCTCAGGCGGGGCATCCTCAGAAAATGCAGATGGATTTAAGTTGATAAAAGATGGAGAACTAGTCTTCGCATCTTCAGGCGAATTTAAGCCCTTCAGTGTCACGGCTGCAGATGGTAAGATGACGGGGTTTGATATCGAAGTAGGTGAGGCGATAGCACAGGAATTAGGGCTTGAACCAGTGCAGAAAAAGATGAAGTTCGGTAGCATTGTCGAAAGTGTGAAGGCAGGTCGTGTCGATGCAGCCATTGCCAGTCATACAATTACAGAAGAGCGCTTAGAGCATGTAAGCTTTTCAACGCCATATTATTATTCTGGTCCACAAATTTTTGTCCGTCCGGATAGCTCGGTGGAGAAGCTGGCAGATTTAGAGGGATTAGAAATTGCCGTATCGAAAGGTTCTACTTATGAGGAAAATGCAGCAAGTATTTCAACGAATATCATATTTTATGACAGTGATGTCACAGCACTTGAGGCACTTAACCGCGGAAAGCATGATGCGGTTATTACGGACTTTGTAACGGGCAAAGAAGCGATTGGGGCCGGAATGGAAATCGAAGGGAAAGAATTGCTGGGAAAAAGTGAACAGGCAATTGCTGTTGCGAAAGACAATGAAGCCCTTTTAAAAAAAATCAACGAAGCTCTTCAAACATTAAAAGAAAATGGCACATTAGCAGAAATTAGTAAGAAATATATTGGCGAGGATATTACAGTACTCCCTGAAGAATCTTAAGCAAATGGCGAATGTGCATAGCTGCATTCGCCATCGCTGTTAGGAGGTATCTTTTTGGAATTATTATCTTTATTTATAGAGACATCTCCAATTTTTTTGCGGGGGATGCTCCTTACTTTTCAATTAACGATTGTTTCTATTTTGATTGCTATATTTATTGGTTTGTTCTTTGCGTTTTTAAAAATATCAACTGTCAAAATACTTGAGTGGATTGCGAATTTATATATCTTTCTCGTACGCGGAACCCCGCTCGTCGTACAAATATTCATCTTTTACTTCGGATTGACAGCTTTAAATATTTCTCAGTTTTGGTCTGTTGTACTAGGGCTTGCTTTTCATAATGGGGCATATATTGCAGAAATCTTTCGCGGTGCGATCCAGTCAGTGGATAAAGGGCAAATGGAGGCAGCTCGGTCTCTTGGGATGTCAAGTGGATTATCGATGCGAAGAATCATCTTGCCACAGGCGTTTCGGAGGGCGTTACCACCATTGGGAAATCAATTTATTATTGCTTTAAAGGATTCTTCCCTCGCATCGTTTATTGGCATGTATGAGCTCTTTAACGTAGCTACAACACTCGGCTCAAGTGATTTTGACTACATGAGCTATTTATTGATTGTAGCAGTTTATTATTTAGTGCTTGTTCTATTCTTTTCAGTCCTTGTTGGAAAGGTAGAAAAGAAAATGGCAAGCAGTGATTAAGGAGAGATATAATGTCTGTGTTGAAGATTGAAGTGGAAAAATTAAACAAATCTTTTGGTCAATTACATGTTTTAAAGGATATAAATTTGACAGTGAGAGAAAGCGAAGTCGTCTGTTTAATCGGTGCAAGTGGTTCTGGTAAAAGTACGTTATTGCGCTGTTTAAACTTTTTAGAAATAAAGGATAGCGGGAGGATCATTATTGAAGGAGAGCAAATTGAAGAGACCACCCATGATTTAAATCAGGTTAGAGCTCGAGTAGGCATGGTGTTTCAACATTTCCATTTATTTCCCCATAAAACTGTATTAGAAAATGTGATGGAGGCGCCGTTATTTGTGAAAAAGATGCCGAAGGAGGAAGTAAGAGTGGAAGCGATGCGCTTGCTTGAAAAAGTAGGCTTATCAGAAAAAGCGAACGTTTTTCCTTCTAAGTTATCAGGTGGACAAAAGCAGCGAGTTGCGATTGCTAGAGCGTTAGCCATGAAGCCGGATATTATGCTTTTTGATGAACCAACATCAGCATTGGACCCCGAGCTCGTTGGTGAAGTATTGGCTACTATGAAAGAGCTTGCATTAGAAGGAATGACAATGATTGTCGTAACACATGAAATGGGGTTTGCCCGCGAAGTCGCAGATTGGGTTATTTACATGCATGATGGAAAAATAGTTGAAGTAGGTCATCCAAAGGAATTGTTTCAGCACCCGCAAGAACAGAGAACAAAGGATTTTTTAGATTCGGTTTTATAATGGCTATATCAGTCACTAAAAAGGTGCATGCCGACAAAAAATAGTAGAATTCAAGGAACCGTGTCCGCATGAAGGGCTCATGAGGACAGAGAAAGGTATAAAAGAGCACCGCGTGTTCTCATAAAGGGTTCATGAGGACAAAGAAAGCCAAAAAAGAGCACCGCGTGTCCGCATAAAGGGTTCATGAGGACAGAGAAAGCCAAAAAGAAGGAAACCGTGTCCACATGAAGGGCTCATGAGGACAAAAAAATCCCAAAAAGAGCAAACCGTGTCCGCATGAAGGGCTCAAGAGGACAAAGAAAAGCCAAAAAGAAGGAAACCGTGTCCGCATAAAGGGTTCATGAGGACAAAGAAAGCTAAAAAAGAGCACGTCGTGTCCGCATGAAGGGCTCAAGAGGACAAAGAAAGCCAAAAAAGAGCACGTCGTGTCCGCATAAAGGGCTCAAGAGGACAGAGATCGCCAAAAAGAAGGAAACCGTGTCCGCATAAAGCTCAAGAGGACAGAGATCGCCAAAAAGAAGGAAACCGTGTCCGCATAAAGGGTTCATGAGGACAAAGAAAGCCAAAAAAGAGCAAACCGTGTCCGCATAAAGGGCTCAAGAGGACAGAGATCGCCAAAAAGAAGGAAACCGTGTCCACATGAAGGGCTCAAGAGGACAAAGAAAGCCAAAAAAGAGCACCGCGTGTCCGCATAAAGGGTTCATGAGGACAGAGAAAGCCAAAAAGAAGGAAACCGTGTCCACATGAAGGGCTCATGAGGACAAAAAAATCCCAAAAAGAGCAAACCGTGTCCACATGAAGGGCTCATGAGGACAAAAAAATCCCAAAAAGAGCAAACCGTGTCCGCATGAAGGGCTCAAGAGGACAGAGAAAGCCAAAAAGAAGGAAACCGTGTCCACATGAAGGGCTCATGAGGACAGAGATCGCCAAAAAGAAGGAAACCGTGTTCACATAGAGAGCTCATGAGGACAAAGGTGAGCAGATTTTGAGCAAAAAAAGTTCGTTTTCAAGGAGGGTCTTTGAAAAAGGAATTTTATCCTCATAACATGCCAAGGGGGGAGAAATTCAACCGTATATTGTCCAAATGAGAGTCTATCAGCCTATATCGGTTTACATCAACGACATGGTGGGAAAAATGGAAAGAAGAAAGCAAGTGACGCGAGATGAACTGACCCAATAAAGTTAGACAAATATTTTTATGCAACTTTTAAGACTTGAGTTCGGTATTCCACCGGGCTTAGGTCTTTTAATTTTGCCTTCATTCGTTTGTGATTGTAATAGTATA
>NZ_SWLZ01000010.1 GCF_005502275.1 Robertmurraya siralis | reverse complement strand
CCAACAGGAAGTGTATGTGTATTTTGGAATGTTGACAAGTGGTTTTTTTAATTTATGCAGTACCTTCCAGGCACTGCATAAATTAAATGCCATAACCTACATTTTTATGATGCCATAGACACTCAAGTGGCCCTAAGCGTGGAAACTTTATGCATTATTTGAAGGAAAAGTTATGGTTTACGTCACATTGTATTTGTGACTTGAACCATAATTTTGCCGTTTTGGCAACGATATGCTTCAATATACTCTAGGTAAAATTATGCTTCAATAAAGATAAAGTTTTCGGAATAACTGTAGTGTTGCTTAAAGCATAGGTGACAAACTTAAGCTTTAAAAAAATAACAAGATTATTTACTTTCTTTATATTATAGATATAAGTATTACCTTTTCTGTAATTGCAATGTATATTTTTAATGAATATCACTATCATAAAATGAGTATTGCAAATTAATCATCTCTCCTTAAATGATATTTTGAAGGGAGATGATTTTTAATTTGGAAAATTATAATAATGTTATTTTCAGATTGTGAAGAAATGTACTTACGCTAACGGGCAGAAAAGTTAAATAAGGCGAACATTAAAACAGTTGCTCCTGATTTTAATAGTGGATTAGTAAAAAAATAAATATTTTAATTATCATCTTGATACATAGTTAAAATTTCTTCCGCTTGTTTACGTAATCCCACGATTAATTCCTTTGGTTCTAAAATTCGTGCGTGACTTCCCAGTCTTAAAAATAGTGATGTTATAAAATTAAGTTCACCTCTATCTATGATTGTATCTATATATCCAGTTCCATCTTCTTGCGTGACTACAAAGCCCTCAAAATAAGGAACACTTTTACATTGACGGATACCTTCCATAGTTAAATGCACATGCAGTCGAATTGGGTTTTTTATTTCAATAAAGTTGAACCATTCTTTTAAATTCATGAAATCATCTTCGTTTTCTTCAGTTGATAAAATGGAAAGAATACGATCTACACGATACAGTAATATTTTTTTCTTATGATAATCGTAAGCAGGCAAATACCATAATCCATCATGGGCATATACACCGATAGGACGGATGTGTTTATTCCTTATACCTGATTTAGATTCATATTGAATGTGTAAATTTCTATTCTCAATAGAATACTTTAAAACATCGTTTAAAAGGGGGGTATCAATTGTTCTTTTGGGGTTCCAAAAAGCAATATAAGACCGAATTTTATCTATTTTTATTTTAGCTTCACTCTGGAGTGAACTATATAATTTATGTTCGACCGAGGAAATTTCAGTATCAAATGGCAAGTTTCGATAGTAATTTAGAGATTGAAAAGCATAGAAAATAGAAACAGCTTCTTCTTCTGTAAATAAAATTGGAGGAAGAAATCTACTCGTTAATACTGTATACCCACCATTACGTCCTTGTTCTGAGTAAATGGGCAATCCCATATCAGATAGATCTAATATGTATCTGTGTACAGTACGAATGGATATATGAAATTCATCAGCTATTTCTTGTGCAGTAAACTTTTTCTTAGTCGTAACAAACAAAAGAATATCTAACAGACGCTTGGCTTTTGACATTTTTTTCACCTTTTTCATTTAATCATGTCATTACTTGTCATGTTTTACGTATAGTATAGTTTATACCTTATGATTTTAGCAATTAGGGGAAATTCTATAAGATAAAAGGAGATAAAAATATGACAATTAACGAGAGAGCAAGAAGAGTGATTTTAGATTTAGCAGTTACTTTAGATGGATTTATTGAAGGGCCGAATGGAGAAGTTGACTGGTGCATTATGGACCCTGATATGGATTTCAATAAATTTTTGAATCAAATTGATACTATACTATATGGTAGAAAAAGCTACGATATATGGGGGCAATATATTCCAAGAAATGAAGACTCGGATACCGATAAAGAAATGTGGAGATTGGTTCATAGCAAAGAGAAGTATGTGTTTTCCAGAACACAAAAGGAAACTGATAATCGAGCGATATTAATAAATGATAACATTGTGGAAGCAGTTAATAAATTAAAGAAAAATCCTGGTAGGGACATCTGGCTATATGGTGGATCAAGTCTTATTACAACTTTTATCAATTTGGGACTTGTTGATGAATTTAGATTATCTGTTCATCCAATTATTTTGGGAGAAGGAAAACCTTTATTTATAGATATAAACAAGAGAATAAATCTACAAATAGTTGAAACCAAAAAGTTTTCTTCTGGCGTTGTTCAATTAACTTATAGATTGAATTAAACAAAGGGTACATTTCAATGAGTTTATTGTCACTTTGTTCTACTAAAGGGTGCTTTCGTATTATAGAGTTAACCAGATTTTACTGGTTGCTCTTTTTTTTATAGGACCTATTATTTCAGTAGCCAGGGTAGAACGTACGGGTGCGTGGGAGTTAGATCTCGTCAACTAAACTGTTCACCCCCTACTTGTAGAATGATGTTTGAGGCTGGTTGGGACAAATGATCTCGTATAACAAGCGAAGCTATGTAACTACAGGAAGGTATAGGGGTTACTGGTGAATAAAACTAGAGGAGAGATATTAATGAATCCAGTCATTGGCTTAGATGTAGCCAAAGGAGAAAGTGAGGTACAGGCTTTTTTGGATAAAGACAAGCCATTCGGGAAAAGTTTTAGTGTAAAGCATACCAAGGAGGATTTAGATTCGCTTATTTCTTTTTTGAGAGAGATAGAGAGAAATACTGGGGTTAGACCAGCAGTTATTCTTGAATCTACAGGACATTACCATACACCAATTATTCAATGTCTTGAAGGAAGTCAGTATCTATACATCTTGGTTAATCCAATTATTTCTTATCAAGCTAAGAAAACAAGCCTTAGAAAGGTAAAGACTGATGCGATTGATGCATATCAACTTTGTGTTCTTTATTACAAGGAAGAATTTGAGCCGTATAAGAAAAGAGGACTGAGACTTCTAAATCTGAGAACATTGTCAAGGCAATATGAAACCGTTACGAACCTTTACATCCAAGCAAAACTTCAGTTCCATACCCTTCTTGATCAGATATTTCCTGAATACAGGGGAGTTTTCGGGGATTTATTTTCGAAAGTTTCTCTCAAAATATTAAAAGAGTTTCCGACATCTGAAGATATACTGATGGCAGGGGAAGAAAAGATAATGTCACGAATTGAGGAAATGCGTATTAAACGGTCCCAAAGTTGGATGACGGAGAAGGCAGCTAAATTAATGGCTTCAGCTAAGCGGAATCCTTTCCAACAAGGTGTTTATGAGAGCCAGTTGTTCAGTTTGGATATGTACATCAATATGCTTCTTCAATACCAGGAACACCTATCCAGCTTGGAGAGACAGATAGATGTCCTGGCAGAAGAAATTGAAGAATGTAAGATAATCCAGTCAATTCCGGGTATAGGAGAAAAAATCGCGGCAACGATTATTTCCGAAATCGGAGAAATTGACCGGTTTAATCACCCTAAGAAACTTGTAGCTTACGCAGGAATAGATCCAAGTGTCCATTCATCAGGTAAGTTCACCGCTACGATAAATCATATTACCAAACGAGGTTCAAGCCGATTACGGCACGCTTTGTATATGGCCGTATTATGCGGTATAAGAAGCTCCAGGAACAAGAAGCTAAAAGAGTATTATGATCGGAAACGAAAAGAAGGAAAGCCTTCAAAAGTAGCGATGATAGCTTGCGTAAACAAGCTTTTACACTGGATTTATGCAATCCTAAAAAGAAATGAGCAATTCCTAGATTTGGCTTAATCAACAAGAAAAAGCAACTAATGAAAAACCTACCAAACGGAATTTGGAGGGTTATTTGGCGTGCCTTCAAAAAGTATAACACGGTAGAAAAAATATTTTAATAAGAAGTTCTTGACTCCTATTAGCTGGTTTAGTTGAAGAAAACCAACATATAAAGTTAAACGCTTAGGTGTTTGAATACCCTAAGCGTTTTCGTGTTCTAAATATACTTTGCCTTTTAGATGATAGTTACAAGTACCTCTTTTTTAGCTACAACATTTCTGTTTTTTACGATACTAACAGTCATTGAGTGGATTCCTTTATATACAGTTCCTTCCCAATGGAAGCTACCTTCGTAATATTGGTATTTGGTTGAATGCCCTAAGTCGTTAATATCTTGATCCTCGTCACCCTTGTTGTTAACCTTCCACACAATTTCATACGGATCAGGAACATTATGAACAGCTTCAAATAATAAACTACATCTTCTCGGACTAAGCCTTTCGTTTTTTCTATTAGTTCTATAAGTAAGTTTGGTAGATTTGGTTTGGTTATAATCGGATTTTAGCTTTAACACATTCATTAAACATTAATCAATAACTAAAACAGCTTTTCCAGAAAAAGTTCTGTTTAATAACCCTTGGCTAACTTCAGCAATATTTTTCCATGAAGTGTTAACTTCAATATTTGTATTTAGCTTTCCATCGATTACTAATTGCGCAAGATATTGCAAATCAACTGGGACATTGTGCTTGTGAATTTCTGTACCAAGATAAAAGCGGTACAACATTTGACCACCAGTATGAAGCATATTTCTGAAATTTATTGTTACTACTTCTGAATCAGAATATCCGATTGATATAATACTTCCTTCTGGTTTTAGTTTTAATAAAAGATTACTTAAATTTTCTCCACCAACCGAATCAATCACTAGATCGAAAGGTTCTAGCTTATCCCATTCCTTAGAATCCATATTTGCCATCATTACATGATTTGCTCCAGCTTGTCTTACTTGCCTAATTTTTGATTCATTACGTACAACCCCGATTGTGTACGCTCCACCCAAAGCAGCTAATTGGTGAGTTATTAAGCCTACTCCTCCGGTTGATCCGGTAATTAATACTCGCTTTCCTAATAAATTACCACCTCTTCGTAATGCATATAGTGCTGTTAGTCCAGCAACAGGTAAAGTAGCTGCTTCAGAATAATTTAATGAATCTGGTATCACTGATAAGAAACTGCTTGGGACTGCAATTCGTTCAGCCCAAGAGCCTGCCGGTAATAGGCCTACTACCCGACTTCCTTTTGAAGGTCCTTCTCCAGTTTTCGCTGGTTCTATGACAATTCCGGAAAAGTCCCATCCAGGGAAATAACCATTTGGTTTCTCTAACGCTCCCGTTATATCTCCTCGATTTAATGAGAAGGCTTTTACCTCAATGACTGCCTCCCATGGTTGGACAGCTAGTACTTGTTTGTTATTCTTAATTTTTAAGAACTCTTCTGTTGTATGATCTGTTACAACTGCACGCACCAATGTTTATACCTCCTCGTTTTTTTCTAATTACTTTTGTGTTCCATTTGTATAAAGAGTATACTGAAAAATAATCTTTCACCAAGAGTAAAACTACACTTGAAAGATTTCTAGATAAGAGGTGAAATGAATGAAATCAATTTCTCAAAGCAATATCCTTCATGATGTTCTTAATGAAATTGAATCTTTACGTAAAAAACGTCAAAGTGAATATGCTAATACCCAACATCCAGAAATGAAGCGTTTTTCTCAGCAAGAGCTAACGGATGAGGTTTTTCCTACTTATAAAAATTTGCTTATTGGCCGTTCCTCACGCATTCCTAATCGTGAAACTCTATTGCGCATTGCGGAGTATCTGGAGTGTAATTATGAAGAACGTAATCGACTACTATTGTCCGGAAAATATCTCCCTATTTTTGAAGAAAATGTTTCTGAAAAGGAATATCAAGCACGAATAGACCGAGCAAAATCAATTGTAAAAACCTTTCCTTTTCCATCCATTGTTATATCGCAGCAGTTGAAAGTATATGAAATGAACTCGTCATACCACTTTCAATTTGATATTCCTGAAAAAATATTAGAACAAAAAGATATAAGTCTAGTCGATTTGCATTTTAGCTCTGAATTCAATATTAGAGAGCGCTCTACCTTTAATAAAGAAGCTTTAAAGGGTTGGGAGAATCATGCTATTGAGGGAATACTGAAACTGAAGCAACGTTCCTTGATTTATCAGGAGGGAGATTTACTGGAAATGGTGAGGGAAAAATATGAGGGACTTTACGATGTTGGTTACTACTATAAACAAGCAGAAAATTGTATAGATAATAAAAATTGGAATGAACCAGAAACACGAATAGGCCTGTTTAAGACAGATTTATCTGGAACATTGGTTCCGGTACGCTATCAAGAGATCCGGACCTCATTTGGTAACAACATGTACCCAGAAATTATTTCGTATGTACCTATCAACTGAACATAACAGAATAAACGATAAAATTTCTGTAATATCATTTACATAAAAAGATAATGAAGTGACAATGGTCTGAATAGTTCCATTAAACTAAAGTGACCCTAAGGGTGGAAACTTTATGCTTTATTTTTTTAGAAAATTCTATTGTTGCTCCTATTGCCATATCTCATGGCATACAAATAGGGAATTAATCATTTTTTGGTTCTTTTAGTGGATATTTTAACAACTGGAATAAAACTGAACAACGTTATTTCGATTAGAAATAAGTGCTTTGCTTCAATAATGGCAAGGCATTTTTCTTTCTCGAACAACAAAGTTGAGAAGCTAATAACATAATTAGCAGTATTTCCTTTATGAAACTTTGCACAACTTTTAATCGTATATGATGATAAAATAGAAACGGAAGGAGTGTTTATATGTCAGATCCATTTTATATGGGTGATACGATGTTTCAAATCGTCCCTATTTTTATAGCAGTTATTTTTGTAATCGTTATCGGTGGAATTTTGTTTTCCGTTTTCAAAGGGATAGGACAGTGGCAAAAAAATGAACAGTCTCCAAAGCTAAACGTACAGGCTCTAGTTAAATCAAAAAGAGCGGATGTTTCCGGTAGCTCAAATATGCATCTTCATCAAGACCACCATATTCATTCATCAAACACACATACGACATATTTCGTTACTTTTGAGTTCGAAAGTGGTGATCGTTCAGAGTTCCGTGTTTCTGGTAAAGCGTATGGTTTACTTTCTGAAGGTGATATTGGAATATTAAACTTTCAAGGCACTCGATATTTAGGCTTCGAGAGGGAAAAATGAAGATTTTAATGTAACGAAATCTCGTAAAAAATTCTCTCTTTAGCTATCATGTTTATTTATAAAATATTAGACCAGCGTTAGGGAACGCTGGTGCTTTAATGTAACTGGAAATTTTACAAAACGAATTTTAAACTTTGGTAATTTGTCTACTGTTTAATAAACAGTTCTTTGTTATTCCAGTTTCAAAGGTTTATATAAATATGTGATTTAAAAACATCTCGTCATCATTTTAGTGGGAGATGTTTTTTTATTTTACGTTGTTTTCATAATGATTGTTTCTAGAATCGAAATGGGATTTCCTCAAATAATATTTGCTTCAATCATTTCTATTTCAAGTTATTACTTAATGATAGTTGGTCAAAATCTGATGTTCATTGTAGATTCTCTATACATTTTTCATCATCAATGGATTGTAACCTTTAGTCCACCGGTAAAGGAGGAAATATAGTGTCAGTAGATGCAATTGTAAGACGCTAAAGTTAAGATAAATAAGAGGTGAAATGTTATGTTTAATTTATTGATTGTACTTGGAATGATTGTTTGTATATGGCAATTTTCCTTGGCGAAAAAAAGGAAAGCAAGGACTTCTTTATTTATCGTAATTTTAACCGGTATGATAGTGGTGTTCATGATTTTAGGCATGCTGGCTGTTCTGAAATCATTTGTCATTGTAATTGCCATTATTTTATCAATATTATTTATGTGGGCATTTACAAAGAGGTAAGGGATGCTAGAATTAAAAAAGTTGGGGCCGGCTTTAATATTCTTTGATTTTTCAAAAATAGGAATCTACCGTATTGACAAATTTAAATAACATAGTTAGAATCAGTAACAATTAATATCTGCATAACGAAGATTTGTTTAAAACATTTCGGAGTATAAGAACAAAGGCTATGATAAGAAAGAGTAGCAATCATGTAAACAGACAGAAAGTGACCGGTTGATGAGAGGTGCATGTTGAACGATTGTGAATACATCTTGGAGCTGTATCCCGAACAGGAAATCCTTAGTAGGCTATACCGGTTTAGCACCCGTAATCATGTGCTAAGGTATCGTCGTCTAACGACTGTACTTATTAAGATAAGCAATGTGAGTTGCTTATGAATTAAAGGTGGTAACACGAGATGAATCGTCCTTTTGGTCAATCCAAGAGGGCGTTTTTTTATTATCCTTTGTTTCTTATAGAACTTGCAATATTAGAAATAATATTACAAGGAGATGTTAGTATGTTTGTAAAACCTGAAGAACAATTAAAAATGATTATGAAGGGTGTTCAAGAAGTAGTAAACGAAGGAGAATTATTGGCTAAATTAGAGAAGTCATACGCGTTAAAGACTCCGCTTACGATTAAGCTGGGGCTTGACCCTTCTGCACCTGATATACACTTAGGTCATGCCGTTGTTTTAAGAAAAATAAAGCAGATGCAAGATCTAGGTCATAAAGCAATTATTGTTATTGGTGATTTTACGGGCCGTATTGGAGATCCAACAGGAAAGGCAAAAGGCCGGGTAGCTTTAAGTGATGAACAGGTTAAAGCAAATGCCAAAACATACTTTGAACAAATCTTTAAGGTTTTAGATTCAGAAAAGACAACGGTCCGCTTTAACAGTGAGTGGCTTTCAAAATTGACATTCGAGGAAGTCATCAAATTAGCAGCAACAACATCAGTGGCAAGAATATTAGAACGTGATGATTTCCAAAACAGATATAAAAATCAAGTGCCAATCGGAATACACGAATTTTTCTACCCACTAATGCAAGCATATGATTCGGTAGAGATACAAGCGGATATTGAATTAGGTGGTACAGATCAAACATTTAACATTCTAATGGGCCGTACACTTCAAAAACATTGGGGATTAGAAAAGCAAATTGCCATTTTCATGCCCTTACTTGAAGGTCTTGATGGTATAGAAAAGATGAGCAAAAGTCTTGGAAATTATATCGGAGTAAATGAACCAGCAGAAGTAATGTTTAAAAAGGTAATGGAAGTACCAGATAGCCTAATCATTAAATACTTTGAGTTGGCAACGGATGAACATCCAGATGAAATAGAAAACATTAAACAACTTCTTGAAAAAGGAATTAATCCAAGAGACATTAAATTTAAACTAGCTAAAATCATCACAAATTTATACTGGGGAGAAGAGGGAACAAAAAGAGCGTTAACTTATTTTGAAACGGCTTTTAGCAAAAAGGAAGTACCAGCTGATATTCCCAAACTATTAATTGAAATTGGTGCGGAAACAGTTGAAGCTGTCATTCCACAGCTCATTGAAAAAGGATTCGTAAAAAGTAAAAGCGAATTTATACGTTTAGTTAAACAAAAGGGCGTAAAGCTCAATTATGAAAAAATAAATGAAGACGATTTAGACATTGTATTAATGAACGAAGACGTATTGCAAATTGGTAAAAAGCGATTTATTCGTTTCATTAAATAAGATAAAATTCTTTTAAGAGCAAAAATGGAATAACACAACTTCTTATTTGTATGAACAATACAATCGGCTGCATTTGTGAGAAAAGACTGACTGAATTGCTCTAACCTTTTTACAAAAGGGTAAAACGCAAAATTCAACTTTTTTTAAATAAGCGATTACGTTCGCAGTTAAAGTAAATTTTCACCCAAATAGTAGTTCACACACCACTCAAATAATTAGCCGGAACGGTTACGCCGGAATTTTACTGATTATAGTAAGGTGCTCACTTTTTAAGTGAGCGCCTTATTGTGTACAGGGCATGCTACTTCTCAAGCTGCCTGAACCATTAACGTCCGAGGTGACGCCGAATTTTAAAAGGGTACGTGGACTAACGAGGAGTAAGGAGCGAATTTATATTCTCCCATTTGTAAATTGCTAGATTCAATTCGTCTCCTTGAATCGTAATCTTCGTTGTTTCGCAATATTGAGCACCTAGTTTTTCATAAAACAATCGGGATTTATTGTCTTCCAATACCTCTACAAATATTTTTTTGTAGCCAAGTTTTTTGAAGTGCTCAGATAATTTGCCAACAAGCTTTTTTCCAATCCCTTTTCCTTGGTATTCTTCGAGAATGTAGATGGCGGTCAAATCCCCTGAATGCTCAATAAGATTGGATTCTCTTTTTCCTCCGTCAGCAAATCCTACTATTTGGCCATCATCATTTTCTGCTACAACTACATAATTATCCAGTCGTTGTATATTTTCGATCCAGGATTCAGTTCTTTTTTTATAAGACAGTTGTTCAAGAAAGACATCGGAGACGATTCCTTTGTAAGTGGTTCTCCAGCTATCAACATGCACTTTCGCTATGCCTTCAGCATCGGACAATGTTGCTTCCCGAATGATCATCATAAAAACCCCTCTCTTTTTAGGATAAAAAAACACAAAAGGCCTGTCGCCTCTAAAGAGACGATAGGCCTTACCTAACGTGGTACCACTCTTTTTCGTTTGCCAAAACAAAAGTAAACCTTCTCATCAATTTATAACGGATTTGCTCCGTTTAGACCTACATGTCAGTCTAACCACTCCTAGGCGAGTTGGGGAAGCTCATTGACTGCCTTTCAGCAACCGGCAGTTTTCTGGACAATTCACCTTCCTTACTACTCCTAATCATTGTGTTGTGATATGAAAATCTTTTATTTACAGTAACAAAATTACAATTATTTTGTCAATTAAGTAGCATTAAATGAAAAAGGGGATCTTCATGATTCGCCTTTCAATAAGCGTTTCAAATGTTGAAGCCAATTATCGGAAAGTGATGGATTAGTGATTAATTGCTGAAGTGCCTCTTCATCTACGATTTGCCGAAAATAGATTTGATGTGCCTTATATACGGTTACCTCATCTTCATTTCTGGAAATGATGCTGATGCTGTCGTCGGAACGAACTTTTCCTTCTTTAAGAACTTTACCAAAATACCCTGTGTAACCAGTTTCTATCATTTTTTTGAATTGCTTCTCCATACCGGTTCTTCTGTCAATGGTTTTACACGGCACACGACCTTCTGTAATTTGGACAGTCGCTTCACCGATTTGAAGGATATCACCAATACAGATGGTACGTTCATCTAATCCGGAAATCGTAATGTTTTCTCCAAATGCGGCTGAGTCTAGAGTTTTCCCATAATCAGCTTCCCAAAAGGAATAGTGCTCAGCAGGATAAAAGCAAACGGCACGATCAAGGCCACCATGGTTAACTAAATCTGCCACACCATCACCGATAAATCCTTCCTTCATTAAATAAGCTTCTTTTACCATTTCCTTTTGAATGGCCGTGTTCAATACCTTCTCCTCTGAACCGTAACGCATCTCTTTTGGTTTTCCAATGGCAAGGTTAATAAGTTGGATAGTTTGTGTTTGCATGCATTTGTGTCACCTTTCTTAATAATGTTATCGTTTTGTTGGAGACGATAAGCCTTATGTTGAACTAACTGGCGTTTGTACAAAGGTGAGAATGAACCTTTGCTATCGTTTTGTTAACCATGATCTTCTAGTATTGAAGAGTAAAATTAAAAACTGCTGGAATGAAAAAGCTGTTGATCAGATTAGTTCAGCTCCTTAATTGTTGCACCATATTATTACGAGCTCTTTGATGGGGAGCTATCGATTTCCCCATTCACATATCGCACTTAATACAGGGATATATGATCTCCTATCATTCTACTTTAAGAGGTCTTATTAAATATCAATCTTTTTACAAGGCAATTTTTTTCTAATGGTTTTAACTGATCGGTTAAAACCTTTTGGGTAATTGATTAAAATATCGTACTCTATAGTTTTGACAGGATCCTTGACTAAGAAAATAGAATGATCCCTTTCCATTTTCACCTGCAACCTGCATGAAAATTTATTTCCTGTATTTATAGTTTACCAAAGGCTGTCCCTCCAAAATAGGCATAAAAATGTGGATTTCCCACAATTTTATGCATTATTTCTTAAATATTACCGCTTATTATAATAGAAAATGGTTTTGTTAAATAGAAGTGTTGTTAAAATGATTACAAAATTCAAAAATTATTTGATTTAGAATTTACAATATATTGAAATCTGTTATAATGACATTCGAAAGGTTAAATTTGGATTTTGAGTAAAAAAAAGGAGGTATTATTAGTGAAGAAAAAATTGTTTAGTAGTTTAGCAGCTGTACTTGGTCTATGTTTAGTGTTTAGTGTTAGTGTATTTGCCAACCAAGATGAAAGTGATTCAAATAATAGTACAGAGAATGTCGTAGCTGCTGCTGTTCCTACATGTATTTTTACTGTACCTAATGGTCCACTTACCGCTGGGCAAAGATATGATTTTAAAGTTGGAACAACATCGACCAATGGGCCGCATGTATTTTATTTTACTCCAGGTGATGGGACTTCAAGACAACGCTATGATGGTAGGGGGGGTGAACAGAATAGAATTTTCTACCATAGCTATCCAGGCTATCAGTATCAAAAATCTTATACTGCAAGTGCTCAAACCCAAGATCAGTTAAATATCTCACGTGTAGTTAGTAAGAGTATCATCGTAAAAGCATGGTAAAAATGGAGAACTACCAATATTTTTTACTCTGATTTTTATTGAATCAGAGTATTATTTTATATTGAGGGGAATGCCATGAAAATCACTCTTTCTAAAAAAAGGAAAATAATGCAATTGATTTTTCTATTATTTATCATTTTTATTCTATTATCTTGCTCGATGTTCTCATTAAATTCTGCAAATAAGACTATACAACAGGATATTTATGATTTCTCAAGAGGCGATTACGATATTTTGCTACGCCCAAGGAATAGTCAAACTCCAATCGAGAAAAAATTAGGGCTAGTGGAAGAAAATTATTTAGGTGTTGGCGATGGTGGGATTTCTATTGAACAATGGGAGAGTGTAAAGAATCGAGAAGACGTTGAAGTGGCAGCACCAGTTGCGGCAATTGGACTTTATACCGCCAGTGCCATTAACTATTCTTTACCTGAAAGAGGCGACTCGGTCCGATATACAGTAAAATATTCGACGACAGATGGAGTCAATACTTATGATTTAGGAGAGACATATACGGCCTACTCATTTCTAGATCCTAATAGGTTTTCTGATTACTCTACTATAACCGATGATTCACTAGTCAATGTATTTTGGGGAGAGTATCCGTCATTTCTTTTTCCACTAACTTATCATCAAGTAGTAGCAATAGATGTAGAAGAAGAGAAAAAATTGACCGGCGAGGATTATTCAAAGCTAGAAGTGAGTTCTTCAGGGTTAAACCCTGATTTTGATGAAATTCCAATCCTCGGATTAAAAGATGCCAATGTTCCATTAAAAGCTTCGATAAAGATTGAAAACATTGACCTAAGTGAGGATGATATACGGGAGCTCAAGCATAAATATAAAATTGATTCAGATAATGGTGTTGGCTTTGAGGCATTGTCATATCGGGATAAAGAATTACATACCCAATTAATGAAAGAAATGGCTGAAAAAACATCAATCTCGACAGAAATATATGAACTGGATTTTTCGAAAGCAATATCTCCATTCTATGATAATTATTTGTATGCGGATAAGGATTACCATTTGTTGAATTATGAGGAGCATCCAACAGGGGAAGAAATGTGGGGTACCATTGACTCTGGTAGTCAAAAGACCTATTATAGCGTTGGTCCTGTTAATTATCAATTTTCAGGTAATGAAATATTCGTTAAACAAATTGGAAAAGATGAGAAATCAGATATCCCTCTTTATCGTGATATACAAAAAGAAATCAATTTTGTTACTGAAGGTCCAAATGTGATAGAGGGTGAGGGACTTTACTTTAAACATGTCGGATATTTTGAAGTAGATCAACATGAAGAGGAATTAGCCGCATCCCCACTAGGTATATATGGGATTCATCCTACCTATTTAGCTAAAGACAAGGAAACTCTTTTACAACCTACATCATTGCCAGGGAGTTTTATTACAACTCCGGCACATGGACTCATCTCTATAAATTGGGCAGAACGATTGAAAACAGATACGCCTATTGATGCCATTAGAGTCAGAGTAGCTGATATTTCTGGATACGATAAATCTGCAGCCGATAAAATTAAAAATATGGCTGCGGAATTTGAATCTGAGGGATTCACAGTTGATATTGTTGCAGGTGCATCCAATCAATCATTGACCATTAATGTAGAAGGAATTGGTGAGGTTATTCAACCTTGGACAACCTTGGGCGCAGCAGATACAATTCTAAAAAGCTGGGATATTAGCAAAATTATTCTAGTTACTTTTTTTATGATGGTTAGTCTTGTCTATATCATTTTTAGTTTCTCGAACTTAATAAAGTCTCGTCGAAATGATGAATTACTTCTAATGAGCTTTGGATGGAAGAAAGAGCACATTAAAAGACTGCGCTTTAATGAGTGGTCTCTGATATTAGGCAGCCCCTTTATGTTAGCTTTTATTATGATGTTAGTGGCTAGTTTTATTATGAAAGAAACCTTATTAATTATTAGTTTAGTTATTGTTTTCATTATCGTTTGCTTATCTATGTTTCTAATTGAAAAAGTTCACAAATTAAATGTCAAACAGGAGTACTCTCCTGCGAGAAACGGGACAATTACTTGGAAAAACACTTGGTATTATCGCAGTCATATTACTTTTTCCATGTTTCAAACCTGTATAATGACAATTGTCTCAATATTTTTAACATTAGTAATGGTACTGCAAGAAAAGCAAACTACGCAAACGACGTTAGGTATATATGTCCATGGACAAATGGAGTGGTTTTATAGTGTCTTGCTAATTTTTCTTTATTCGCTAACCATTTTAACCTTGATAGAATCATTGCTTTCCCTATGGCAACAACGCTCAGATGAAATAAACACTTTCCATCATATTGGATGGAATAAAAAACAATTGTACAGTTTTTATTTAAAAGAAGTAGCGTTATGGTCAGGAATATCTGTTTTTATAGGTGTCCTTATAAGTGTAATTAGCTATCAAATATTATTTGGTAGGATCGAAGATTCACTAATATGGGTCGGAGGAATTGCGGTCATGCTTTTCACCATAATTTTATTAGTTTCTTTGTTCGTATTGTCCAATGTCCTCCATAAGTCAATTAATCTTGGATATAAGAAGGTGCGCTAAATGCAATTAAATGTGGTGAATCTAAATAAAACGTATAAAACAGCAAGCGGAGAAATTCAAATATTAAAAGATATTACATTTAATCTGGAAGAAGGTGAGTGGATCACCATTTTAGGTAGATCGGGCTCAGGTAAAACGACATTACTACAATGTTTGGCAGGTCTCCTCCCCCCGGATGAAGGGAGCCAGATACAATTTAGTAATATATCCATAAGTGAAGCAAATGAAGATGAACTGCAAAATTATAGACAAAAATATTTAGGGTTTATCTATCAAGATTTTAAATTATTTCCTCAATTTAATTGCTTATTGAACGTCATGCTACCTTTGCTTCCTTTTGAGAACAAGAATAAAGTGAAAGAAAAGGCTCTTCATCTTCTTGAAAAAGTAAATTTATCTGATCGATTAGAACATTTTCCATCACAACTTTCAGGAGGTGAGAAACAAAGAATAGCAATTGCAAGAGCGCTTATAAACGACCCGAAACTATTAATTTGCGATGAACCGACTGGTAATCTAGATGAACGAAGTCGAGATGAAGTCATTCAACTCATAGTAGATTTGAATAAAGATGGTACAAGTGTCGTTTTAGTAACACATGATCGAGAATTAATGAATTTGGGACAACAAATATTAGAATTGAATTGAGAAAAGAACGTACTATCATGCGATCAAAGCGCTCGTAACCGAGATTGCTACGGTCAAACACATACATGTAGTCCTTGTTCCTCTACCCTGATTTCAAGCTGACCTTGATCGTGTTCTGTTGCTTTTGTTATGCCTGCCTTTTCAGAGGAGGATTCGCTTTTTTATAATGAAAATGTAAATTTATACCTGCTTTTGTTTTACGGAACTTAGCACAGCTATATTTGGTCAAATTAAGTAGTAATGATAAGGACTAATAATTTTTAAAGCATTACAGGTTTTGTGTTTAGTGTTTTGGGATGAACTTGCTCTAGTAAATAAAAAAAAGCCAATGAAATAAATCTGATGGCAGGGTTATAGGTAAAGGTCAACTTGGTGAACAAACATTAACTATTATGAGTGAATTTTGAAAAAATAATGTTGCATATTGAAAAAGGAAGGTTTAACGTCAATGGTTGGAGTTAAGGCTACCTCGCTTCGCTTGGTTGCCTTTCATATGATGATGGATGCTACATCCATCATCATATGAAAAGGATATTTGCTATCCTCCACTATCCGATATGAACTCCTATTCTTTTATACTTATGTGTTAGTAGTATTTTTGCGGAAATCTCAAAGCATCTATAACCAAAAGCATTTCGCTTTATGACTTTTGTCAGGTTATTGATCCTTTCTAAAAATCCATTTAAATAGTTATAGACAAAACTATTTAGGATTTCAGTCTGCCAGTTCCTAAAGGTTTGTATCGCCCTACTTATTTTTGGTAGACCAGTTTCTTCCACTCGTTTGATGTTGCCAGTATAGGCTAAGAAGGTAGAGTGGGCGTCTAGTGACACAAAAGCATATTAAATAAGAAAATAATGGGGAAGATAAAGAAAATGAGTGAATTATTTTTACACAAATGTAAAGTCATATGAGTTGGTGGGGATAAATCATTGAGAACAAAATACAATCATTTACTTTTATTATGTTTCTTTAGTTTGGCTTTTTTTATCTTTTTAGCAATGGTATATGATTCTGATTTCGTAGAAAATATTGATCTACAACTAATAAAGAGTATTCAAGGGTTAGAACATCCAACATTCACTTATATCATGAAGTTTTTAAGCTATATCGGTGATAAAGTTCGAGTAATTGTGATTTCAATTATTATCGTATTGATTTTATATAAGGTATTTCATCAACGAATTGAAATCATTCTCTTTATTATAGTCCTAGTTGGTTCCGCGATTTTAAATGTGCTACTTAAATTTTTTTTTCAAAGAGAACGACCTAACTTTTATAGAATGATTGTTCAAGATGGGTACAGTTTTCCTAGCGGACATGCAATGGCAGCACTATCCTTGTATGGCATTATTACCTTTTTGTTATGGAGACATATTCCTAAGGAAAGCGGCCGAATCATGTTGCTCTGCACTAGTACTTTATTTATCACCCTTATTGGAATAAGTCGTATTTACTTAGGGGTGCACTATCCAAGTGATATTGTCGGTGCCTATTTAATAAGTGGATGCTGGCTTCTTTTCACAATATGGGGATTTATTCAAGTAAAGGGAAAAGATTGAGTGTTTTTTCCAGGCGAACTCCTTAGTTTAGTCAGAAAAAAGAGGATGATCTTGTTTAGCTTTCGATCACCGTGAGTAATGAAACCTTAACTAAAAAATGAATTTCAGGGAGAAGTATTACCGAATGGGAATCGTCTTAACACCGAAGTAGAATCATGGATTCCAGTAAATTAAAACCACTAGTTCAAAATGAACTGGTGGTTTTAATTGTGGAATAAAAGTGAGATTCATTTTTAAATACTCTTCAAGAAGTCAGCGAAAATTCTGTTGTGAAAGATTACATACTTCGTTTCCCACTTTAGATCCATGAAGTTTACCCTCGTTCAATCGGATATATTTTTCAATAATGTTTGCTACTAGACCGGGAGAACATGCTTAAGTTCAATTATAATGCTTCAAAATGAGTTGTAGAATGGCTTTAAGCTATAAATTCAGTTAACGTTGAACATATTTTTGGCAATGTGAATTTGCAGCAGTGGAGTTTGTATTACATTTGGATTGTGGTAGAGTCGTCAACTTGTAAGCCACAAATGTATTTGCAGTTATTTTGCGGGGCTATTGGTCGTGTATTTTGATCGTCGCCAATGAAAGGAATTATCCTTGATAGGATTATTACTGAGATTACCACTGCTTATTATTGACATGGAATGTTTGTCCGGCTTTATTTAATGACAAATGTAACTATCGAGGGAGAATGGACTTTGGAATAATGGAGGTAATAAGTTAAGAAAGGATGAACAATATGATGATTGCTTCTATGCAAGGTGTTGTGAAAAGGTATGGATCACAGCTTGTACTGGATTATATAGATTTAGATATTCAAGAAGGAGAAATTATCGGTTTGCTTGGTCCGAACGGAGCGGGAAAAACAACATTAATTCAGACGTTAACCGGAATTACTGCTTTTGAACGGGGGAAAGTGGAGCTTTTTGGACAAACAGAAAATCCGTTTTCCAATCAAAATAAGGAAAAAATAGGTTTAGTTACGCAGGAAATTACGGTATTTGAAGAATTAACAGCAAAGGAGAACTTGCAATTTTTTGCAGGGGTTTATGGGTTAAAAGGAGAAGAAAAGAAAAAAAGAGTAGCAGAGGCATTGGAATTTGTTGGTTTGGCAGATAAGGGAGGAAAGATGCCAACAAAGTTTTCTGGTGGAATGAAGCGTAGATTAAATATTGCTTGTGCCCTGACACATCGACCAAAACTATTGATTATGGATGAACCGACGGTCGGAATTGATCCCCAGTCAAGAAATTATATTTTAGAAGCGGTAAAAAAATTGAGAGATAGTGGTACGACGATTTTATATACAACCCACTATATGGAGGAAGTTCAATCCATTGCTACTAGAGTGGTGATTATGGACCAAGGTCAAATTATTAAGGAAGGTACAGTAAATGAACTCATTCAAACGGTACAGCACGAAGAAAAAGTGAAAATGGATGTGACTGATCCTGAAAGTGTCCCCATTCATAGCTTAGAGAAGATAGCTGGAGTTAAAAAGGTTATCGTATCTGGAAGCCAAATCACCGTTATTTCAGCTGTTCATTCGGGCAATTTAGACCGGATTATCTCCATTGTGAAGGAGTATGCAGGGGTGCTTGGAATCCAGGCTGATAAACCTAATCTTGAAGACGTCTTTCTAACATTAACTGGAAAGCATTTAAGAGACAAGGGGGGAGAATAATGCGGGTACTTTCAACCGTGAAATTTACGGCATTAAGAATGCTGAGAAGCTACATTGTTTTATTACTCCTGCTTGTCGTTCCCATCATTTTACTTACAGTATTTTCTTTTATCCTTTCAGGAGCTGTCCCAGAATCAGGGGTCCCATATATTAACGAAACTTCAATGACTCAGGTACTTGTTTTTCAGTTGTTTGGCGGTTCAATTGTCATGTCCCTTATCTACAATGATCTATTTACAGAAAATAAAATAAGAATGTATGCTTTACCTTTTAATCAAACAATGTATGCTTTTTCGATTATGATGTGTGGTGCGTTATTTTCCACTCTATTAGGCGCTCTACTAATGGTTTATTCTCAATTTGTTCTAGGTGTAATGTGGCAGAATTGGCTGTGGATGATTTATATTATTTCCTTGATGGCGGTTTTATCGATCATTGTTTGCTTGATTTTCACGTTCTCAGTAAAAAATTTCAAAATTGCTGAACGATTAAGTGAAGTGTATGGGATTGGTTTTGTAGTTTTAGCTGGGTTATTTTTCCCGATGCCTGAAAATGGCTTTTTCGATTTTTTAGGGTCATATGGAAATCCATTGACTTTATCGATGGGTGCAATTCGCGATATGGGAGAATCTAATATCGGTGATGCTTGGTTCCAAGCGAATATTCTCTTAGGAGCAATTATCATCTTATTTGTGGTGATGCTCATTTTAGGGAGGAGGAAAATAGGGTGACCATTTTTAAATTTGCTTTAAAAAGAAGTTTCAGTAACACAACTAATATAATTTTTCTTACCCTTTTCCCGATCGCTTGTATTTTTTTGCCGAATGGAGAAGAGTGGCCTTTTCTTCCTTATGGTTATCAGTATTTTGGCTTGTTAATTTTATTTGTCGGCATACGATTGGCAACCATTATTCTTGAGGATCGCGAAAAAGGCGTGGTTAAACGTTTAGCCGTAGCTCCAATAAGTCATTTTCAGTATTTAAGTCAAAATTTACTGGCTTATTCAATAATTCTAATTCTGCAATGTATTATTGTTGTATATGGTGGTGTCCTTCTTGGAAAAGAGCTTTATCAACCCGGTTGGCTCTTCATTCTATATGGATCTTTTAGTTTTGCTTCATTAGCGATTGCATTAGCATGGATTTCTATTTATCGTAACAAAGATGCCTCCTTTCTGGTTTATATGTCATTAATCTTTATTATTGTTGTTCTTGGTGGATTGCTGATTCCAATTGAGATCTTCCCTGATTTGTTAAAACGAGTAGCGGTCATATTCCCAACCTATTGGCTGGCTGAAGGTTTAAAATGGATTGTTTTTAGTGAAGAGATCCTCGATTTTTTATTGATTAATGGGGTGCTATGGCTTTATACCATTGTATTTGTCATTGTGGGAAGTATAAGAAAAATTAATTAAAGAGGTTGATAAGGATGAAAAAGCTAATGGAACCGCTTCTATTTGTAAATAGCTGGCGTTTTTTAATGATGGGTGCCTTTATTCATTTATGGGTGCTAGGCGACTCACAGATTAGTTCATTTATCCTTATCCTCCTGCTCCTGCTTATGACTTGTCTACGCTGGCGTTTTGCATTGCCAGTTTGGTTTGTACTAGTAGATATTCTTATTTGTTTTTTCTATTTTCCATATACGGATATCGCTTATTACGGTTTCGCATTGCCTATTTTTGAACTTGCTTTAAAGGGAAAATGCTTGTTTTCTCTTTTCCTATGCGCAGGTGTATTTTTTGCACAGGCATCATCATCCTTCTTATTTTGGTTTTTTTTCCAGGCATTCTTCTTTGGAGTCTTTTCATTTATTTTCTTGAAAAATCAAGAAATGTATAGGGTAGACATAGATGAGCAACGTAAGGTCCGGTACGAACTGGAACGAATAAAAATAGATTTGCTGGAAGCGAATCAATCGGTTTCCCATCAGGCGGAACTAATGGAAAGATATCGGATAGCAAGAGAACTTCATGATCACTTAGGACATGATTTAACAGGTGCAACACTCGCCTTACAAGCTTATCAATATGTTCAGGAACCGGAAGAAGCCAAGAAAATTCTTCAGGAGGTTAAAAATCGTTTAGAGCGTAGTACGAAAAGTTTAAGGGAAACTGTCCATAATATGACACCAATGACACGAATCGGTGTGGAAAGCTTAGAGAGCGTTGTGCGAAATTTCCAACAAAAGGATATTGAGTTTAAAAAGTCAGGAAATATGCTCTTGGTTCCGGTTCATATATGGAGTCTGTTAGAATCGTGTGTGAAAGAAACTTTAACGAATGTTGCCAAACATAGTAATGCTACAAAGGTTGAAGTGGATTTACAGGTGACAGAATCGATTGTGCGTCTATCAATCAAGGATAATGGCACAGCTAAAAAGCTGAGCCATACAGGAAGTGGGTTAAGAAGTTTGCAAATGCGCTCCCGCTCCATGGGAGGCAGCTTATCTATCAGTCATGAAAATGGCTTTTTAGTCGTTTGTGTTATTCCTTTGGATAAGGAGATGTTAAATAGATGAAGGTTTTAATTGTAGATGACGATCCGCTTGTTTGTCAAAGCTTACAGTTACTGCTTGGAAAGGAACATGATTTGGAAGTCATTCATATAGCAGTGAATGGACAAGAAGCGATGGAATTATGCCAAAATGAACAACCGGATGTTATTTTAATGGATATACAAATGCCAGTTGTCAATGGAATTGAAAGTACAAAAAGAATAAAAGAACAATGGCCTTCTATCCAAATTATGATGTTAACGACGTTTCGGGATGAGAAGAATATTAGATTGGCATTAAAAGCGGGAGCGGCAGGGTATTTGCTAAAATCGGCATCAATTGAAAACATGGCTCAGCAAATTAGGGCATTAAAAGCAGGCTCCACAATATTGGATGCAGATGTTTTAAAAACAATTACGGAACCAGAAAAAGCAGCCTTGGAAGGTTTAACGGAACGAGAGACGGATATCGTAGAGCTAATAGCTCAGGGATTTTCGAATAAGGAAATAGCTGAACAGCTTTTTTTGAGTGTTGGAACTGTCCGAAATATGCTATCGGTTATTTTAGACAAATTAGAATTTCGTGATAGAACACAGTTAGCCATTTATTACTGGCAAAGGAAACAGGAGTGAAAAAAGGGAAATGAGTTAGGGTGATAGAGATGTCCTTTAGCGGCACTGATGCCTCATAGCCTGCGGTTTGGAAGTAGGAAAGAGACAGTCTCAGGTTATATAATAGCCCTCGAGTCAGTCTCTTTTCCTGAATTGTCATTTTAAGTAATTGATGGGAATAAGCTTTAAGCGTTCAAGCAACTAAGGGATCACAAGTTAAATTCCAAAGTGATATCCTGTTTTTTTAGCAGGTTTTGCATCTTTTTATTTAGATAGAGATATACTTTCCGGTAACAGATTGTGAATTTTCTTTTAACTCTTTCGGAGTTCCAGTAGCAATAACTTCTCCACCTTCAATTCCACCGTTTGGTCCCATGTCAATTATATAGTCGCTTGAAGAAATCATTGGAATATTGTGCTCGACAATAATCACTGAATTGCCTGCATCTACTAGACGATTTAGCAATTCGTGCAGATGTGTAATATCTGAAGTGTGGAGCCCGCTCGTTGGTTCATCTAGTAAATAGAGTGTGTGTCCTTTTTGAGAACCGCTTAATTCTTTTGCCAGTTTCAGGCGCTGCCCTTCACCGCCAGATAAGGTGGTAAGCTGCTGTCCCAAAGTAAGGTATCCCAAGCCAACATCGACAAGTAAGTTTAATCTTGTTTGCGCTTTTTTCCCAGTTATATGCTTTAGCGCATCTTCCACATTCATTTCTAAAAAGTCTGAGATCGTATATCCATTAACTGTTATCTCCAGCACTTCTTCTTTAAATCGTTTGCCTTTACATTCTGGACAAGTTACTTGTGTATTGGAAAGAAAATGTAGATCAACGTCCACTTTCCCCATTCCTTCACAGCGATCGCAGCGTCCCCCAGTTGTGTTGAATGAGAAAAATTTAGCTGTGAGTCCCAGTTTTTTAGCATGCTCTTGCTCGGCAAAGAGCTTGCGCAAATCCGTATAGATATCGAGATAAGTGGCAACATTAGACCGTGCCATACGAACCAGTGGACTTTGTCCAATATTAATAATTGAATCGATTTCTTCCATTCCGGAAATGCTGTCACACCCTTCTTGAGTGGCTAAAACATCGAAAATTAATGTCGACTTTCCTGAGCCTGAAACACCCGTTATAGCTGTGAGGGTTTCAAGAGGCAGGTCAACAGAAACTCGTTTCAAATTGTGCTTTGTAGCATTGTTGATTGTTAATGCTTTCCCATTTCCTTTACGAGCTTTGGAAGGTAAGGTAATATCTTTTCCAAGAGTGCGACCAGTGATGGAGTTTGGATTTTTCATAAGATCTGAGGTCGTTCCAACCCCTATAATCTCACCCCCAAGTCGTCCAGCACCTGGACCAATATCAATTAAATGATCCGCTGCTTCCATGACCGTTTCGTCGTGCTCAATAACAAGAACGGTGTTTCCTAGATCACGTAAACTTTTCATGACATCAATTAATCCATCTGTATCGCGGGGGTGCAATCCAGCTGTTGGTTCATCTAAAATATATAGTACACCGGTTAATCCGGAGCCTAAGATTGAGGCAAGGCGTAATCTTTGTGCTTCTCCCCCTGATAAAGTGATGGCTTGCCGATCCAGTGTTAAATAGCCTAGTCCGACTTGTAAAATTCGGGCAAGTCGTTCATGTAAATCATGTAGAACAGTGGCTAAAATCTCATCTTCCTCGTGAGCAAATAGTTCACTGGTGTTTTGTACCCAACGTAAAAGTTCATTTAAGGGAAGAAGTGAAAGTTCGGGCAATCTTTTTTTGTTTACACGAACGGAACGAATCTCTTCGAGCAATCGTTCACCGTGACAGTCTGGACAAGTTTCGGATTTAAAAAAATCTGCCACTTGTGAACTTTCTCCATTTTCTTTATAGGAACGCCACATAGCACCTAATACTCCAGCAAATTTTCCTTTTGCAACAGTTTTTGGTGGTTTGATATTAGGAAAGTGACGTGTGAAGCGTTCATCCTCAGCACCATAGTAAAGAAAGTCCAGCTCTATTTCTGAGAAGTCCTTGATAGGTTTGTCCGCAGTAATAGATAAGCCGTAGTACTGGCTTCCAGCAGTAACCACATTTGTATTGTATTCTCCCCATGAACCAGTCCAAATGCTTACTCCTTCATTAATTAATGATTTATCTGGATTAAAGAGTCGTTTTAAGTCAATTTCCTTTGCAACACCTAATCCCGAACAAGTAGGGCAGGCACCGGAAGGTTTATTGAATGAGAAATCAGCACGTGTCAACCGGTTGTGGGCTTTCTGACAGTTTTCACACACTATCATTTTCTCATCTGCCCCGATTGGTAGTGAAGGCAGGGTTTTACCACAAGCTGAGCATGGACGCTCACCTTTCTGTTCAAAGAGCTTCCGCAAGTAAGAATAGAGATCAGTTACGGTTCCAACTGTTGAGCGAGGATTACGATTGGTTACATGTTGACCAATTGCAATGGAGGGGGAGAGACCGCTGATTCGTTCAACCTTTGGCCGTTCAAATACATCAGTTGATAGCCCACTTGATTCTAAAAATTGACGATTACATTCACGTTCCAATATATCAAAAGCAAGGGTTGATTTTCCAGAACCGGATGGTCCAGTAATGACCACCAGTTGATTTCTGGGAATATCCAAAGTAATATTTTTTAAATTATTTTCTTGTGCTCCTTCAATACGAATGGTCTCTAACATATAAATATCCTCCTATTCTATTTTTTTTAAAAGCTGAGGTTGTCCTCATGAACCCAGTATGAGGACAGGCTTAGCACAGAATTCCTTTAATGGAGAACTCTTTCTTTTTTTTGGGAACTTCAGGCTAGAGCGGTGTGTACCAAAAGTTAAACTTGGCACTGCTTTTTGAAAACTTGAGGAAAAACGAATTTTTTGAGAAGCCGCAATACTTTTGGGACTTTCCCACGAATTTTGGCTCATTGCGTATGAAATCAAGGTTTCACACTGCTGATAGGTCCAAAAATCATCACCGACATATATTGAGGTCTTTTTAAAAAGGAAGTTGTACACATAGTTGCTGCTGGGTGCTATATCAGCTTTGGACCTGCTCTTCCATCATACAACTTTGATGCAATCCCCCTACTTTTAGTGAATGTGCAATTGTTCTGATAGGAGAAGATTTTTAAAAGTTTAGCATGTTCTTGAAGGTTGTACTTTAAGGGTGAATTAGGGATAATGAAGAGTAAAGGGATGGTGTATAGGGATGAAGGGTATTGAAATAGCGAGGCTTTGTAATGTGTCAACAAGCACGTTGAAGCATTATGAAGAATGGGGGCTTGTTCCAGAAGTACCCAGAGCTGAAAATGGCTATCGAAAGTATACAAACATCCATGCAGCTTATTTTCAATGTATTGTAAAGATGAATATTGGTTTTGGGATGAAGTTCGTTCGAGAGATCATGCCGTTGATTCAAAAAGGAGAAGTTATGCAGGTTCTGTGGAGAATTAACGAGGTCCAAACTCTGCTACAAAAGGAAAGACATCAAGCAGAACAAGTTGTAGAGATGCTCGATGTGGAGGAAGTTGAATGGTTTCAGCGAAGTCGTAAGAAAAAGGATTATTATACGATTGGGGAAGTAGCAGAAATTGCGGGGATAGCAGCATCAGCCATTCGGCATTGGGAGCTGGAGGAGCTTATTCATCCTATTCGTCATCAAGAGAGCGGGTATCGCTTGTATTCACCAGCAGATGTCAGACGAATCCTCATTATTCGAACAGTTTCTCGTGCCGCGTGGTCATTGGATATTGTTAGAGAAGTATTATCTGAAACAGAAAATCAACATCTTAAACGGGCAAAAGAAATGGCTATTCACTCATTGGAATATATTGATCAAAAGTTGATTGCCCGTATGAAAGCGATCACTGCTTTAAATGAGCTATTGGATCTCGTCTCAAATGAGGAAGATATCTGGAATGAAGAGCCGCGTGGGTATATGGATAAGTTATTTTAAGAAATATGTTATTGCTCATTGCTGCAAAAACTTTCACCAATAGGACCGGAAAACGACTTTTTTATTTTGTGAGGAATATTGTTCAAGAACCATGTCGTTTGGCTGGTAAGAATCAAAGTTCGTAGGAGTCATTCCCTTCGATTATCTGTAGGAGTAGTTGTTTAGATGCACTTTCAGTATTATAAAAGATCCCATTACGAACGTACAAATTTCGGGATATTACGAACCAAAAAAGACCGGGGGGTTTGACCCGGCTTTTTTGGATAGCGATAAGCACTAAGGAAAAAGGCTTTAATTTAACGTCGCAGGAACAATTCGAACTTTCATTGTTCCGAAGGTGCGTGCGCTTTTCTTACATTGGTTGTTATTGTGTTGAGAAAATATATTCAATGTCATCCAACATGATATTGGCTGCTAGTACACCGCCAGCTGTGTTCCAGATAATGTCACTTACTTTATGGGCATTTCCTTTCTTGACAACTTCTAGGTTTTTCCATAACGGATCGTTTGTCCATTCTTCTTCGACCGCAACGGAATCTGCATAAGTGAAGTAGAATAGAACATCTGCATCCATTTCAGGGATTAATTCTTTATCTACCTCTACGGCAAAGTTCCCCATTTTATTGTTTTCAGTAAATAATTTTGCTTGATGGGCTGCTCGTTTAAAGCCAATTTGCTCAAAGATCACACCTGAGAAAGAATCCGTGTAGTAAATACGAGTTGGACGAGAACTAAAACGTATAACCGAAACTTCTTGATTTACCTTATCACCAAGCGCAGTTTTTAATTTTTCAACTTTATGATCATACTGAGCCAATATTTCTTCTCCTTTTTTATCTAAATTTAGTGCCTTTGCATATAATTCAAAGTTTATTTTCCAATCACCTGCTAAATCTTCTGAAAAAACAGTTGGTGCAATAGCTTTTAATTGCTCATAAATTGCTTCTTGGCGAATTTTATTGCCGATAATTAAATCAGGCTTTAGTTTGGCGATTTTTTCAATATTTACTTCGTTTTCATCTCCAACAACCTCAACGCCTTCCATATCGGCACTGATGTGTTCGTACCAAGGATCCTGCCCCCATGACATCACGGCTCCCACTGGCTTAACTCCAAGTGCCAATAATGCTTCCGTACCTTCATTTGTTAAAATAACAACGCGTTCTGGTGTTGCCGGTATTTCTGTTGTTTCCATGGCGTGTTTTACTGAATAACTAGTATCTTTTGTTTTCGTTGCTTCTTCAGGTTTATTTGCAGCTTCTTCGTTGGTATTTCCACAACCTGCTAATAAAAAAAGTGATAGAATGGTAAAAATCGGTACTAATAACCTGAATTTCCTTTTCAATTCTTTCCCTCCCGGTGCAAAATAAATGAATTTGATAATCATTATCAATTAGTATGGCTGTTTTTATTCTACTTGAAGGAAGAATTGCAGTCAATAATACATTGAAAATAATTATCATTATCATTGACTGAGTTTTTAATATCTTCTAAACTAGCAATATAAATAATTAGGATGGACAGTCAAATGAATGGGATATTTGAATGGAAGAATTTAGGTAAAGTTGCAGTGGCAATCGTTTTTCTCGCTTTATTTATTGGGATGAGTATTATTTTAGGTTATACAGATACATCGATTCAATTGGCTTACGAAGCCTTTACATCATTTGATGGAAGGAATGAGCATTTAATCATTCAATCGGTTCGTTTGCCAAGAGCATTAATTGCAGCTTGTGTAGGTGCTTCTCTTGCAATAGCAGGAGTTTATATGCAAACTCTGACTAAAAATCCTTTAGCATCTCCTGGAATATTAGGAATAAATGCAGGAGCTAGCTTTGCAGTAGTTTTTGTTCTCTCTTTTTTTGAAGTTTCAAGCCTTAACATCTTTACTTGGGTGGCTTTTTTAGGTGCAGCTATTGCAGCAATAGTGGTTTATTTTGTAGGCGGAGTTGGTAGAAAAGGATTAACCCCAATGAAAATAACTCTTGCTGGAGCTGCAGTTACAGCGTTGTTTTCTTCTTTTACTCAAGGGATTTTGGTAACAAATGAAGCTGCACTTGATGAAGTGTTGTTTTGGCTTTCCGGATCTATTCAAGGGAGAAAGCTTGAATATTTAACATCTGTCTTCCCTTATTTATTGGTCGGCTGGACAATGGCGCTTGTCGTGGCTCCAATGATGAATGTCGTTGCTATGGGTGATGATATAGCTAAAGGGCTGGGATTAAAAGTTGGATTGTTAAAGCTAACGGTAGGGATGATAGTGATATTACTTGCGGGTGGATCCGTCGCTATTGCAGGGCCAATTGGATTTATTGGAATCGTTATTCCGCACATTGCTCGACGTTTAATAGGTAACGATCATCGTTGGTTAATCCCTTTTGCAGGCCTATTAGGAGGAGTGCTCTTATTAGCTGCTGATATAGGTGCTAGATATATTGTAATGCCTCAAGAAATTCCTGTAGGAGTGATGACTGCTCTTTTTGGCACTCCGTATTTTATTTATATTGCAAGAAAGGGGTTTAACAAGGGATGAAGGGATATCAAAGTGTTCGCTTAGGTAAGGATCAGGTGTCCCTACTATTAGACAAAAACACGATAGTAAAGTTAGTCATTCTAATTATTTTCACTTTCGGCATTTTCATTGTAAGCGCTAGTTTGGGTGACCTTAGAATCCACCCGTTAACAGTGGTTAATCTCCTGTTTTGGGGGAGCGGAACAGAGCTGGAACAACTCGTAATCTATCAGTTTCGATTACCACGAATATTTGCTTCAATGTTGGTTGGAATGGGATTAGCGGTAGCGGGAGGAATTCTCCAAGGAATAATCCGCAATCATTTAGCTGCTCCAGATACAATTGGAATAACTGCGGGAGCGGGCATGTCAGTAATGATTTTTTTATGGCTTTTTAGTGATGAAAATTATTCGTTAATGGTTAGTATAAAATGGTTGCCCGTTGCAGCATTTATAGGAGCTTTGTTAGTGGCCATTTTTGTCTATTTTTTATCATGGAAGGATGGAGTAACCCCTGTACGACTTATACTTATCGGAATAGGTGTTTCCGCTCTGATGCAAGCTGGTACAACAATATTTATGGTTTTAGGTCCAGTCTATATGGCAAGCCAGGCGAATATTTGGATTACTGGTAGTGTAAATAGTGTAACTTGGTCAGACGTTCGTGTGCTTCTGCCAGTGACAATTGTATTGTTGATGATAGCATTTATTTCGGCACGCAATGTTAATGTTCAATCACTTGGTGAAGATATTGCAACAGGGGTTGGAAGTCGGGTTCAGCGCCAACGTTTTATACTTCTCCTTATTAGTACGGGTTTAGTAGGAACTGCAGTTGCTTTTGCTGGAGGAATTGGATTTGTGGGACTTATGGCACCTCATATTGCCCGAAAGCTTGTCGGTTCTTCGTTCGGTTCATTATTACCTGTTGCAGCTTTAGTAGGTGCTATTCTCGTAATGTTAGCGGATTTAATGGGTAGAACATTATTTTTACCATCTGTCGTACCAGCAGGTGTATTTACGGCCACTTTAGGTGCTCCCTATTTTATATACCTTCTAATGAAAACAAAAAATAGTTAATTGCTGGAGGAAGTAATGATGACAAGTATTTTGCAGACGGAAAAGCTTACTCTTTCATACGGTGATACAATTATTATTAAAGAGTTAAACTTAACGATTCCGAAAGGTGAAATTACAATATTTATTGGTGGCAATGGGTGTGGGAAATCTACGCTCCTGCGTTCCATTGCCCGTCTTTTGAAGCCTGAAGAAGGAATGGTATTGCTTGACGGTAAAAACATTGCAAAGTTACCTACAAAGGAAGTGGCTAAAAAATTATCAATTCTGCCACAGGCACCAGATTCTCCAGAAGGACTTTCCGTTTTGCAGTTAGTGAAACAAGGGAGGTATCCATATCAAAATTGGGTGAAGCAATGGACAAAAGAAGATGAATGGCATGTAATGAATGCTCTTGCTTCAACTTCTTTAATCGAATTTAAGGATAAGGCCATTGACGAGTTATCAGGGGGACAAAGACAAAGGGCATGGATTGCCATGACATTGGCACAAAACACTGATATTATATTGCTGGATGAACCAACAACTTATTTAGATATGGCGCATCAAATTGATATTCTCGATCTTTTGTACGACTTGAATGAGAAAGAGAAAAGAACGATCGTGATGGTATTACATGATATTAACTTGGCTTGTCGCTATGCGCATAACCTGGTGGCGATACGTAATCAACAGATTATTGCACAGGGAAAACCAAATGATATTGTGAATGCTAAACTTGTTCAACAAGTTTTTGATATGCAGTGTGTGGTTACAGTTGATCCTATTGTAGGGACACCGCTTTGTATCCCGTACGGGAAAAGTCGCTCCAAGGTTAATTTTAAAGCAAATTGAAGTTTGCTGAAAAGAAACTGAAAATGAGCAATTTTTATTTTGTTTTAACCTAATATTAGGGGAACCTTGATATATGATGTTATGAAATTATGTCATTTGAAAGTGCTTAATCTTCCATTGTAACAGTTTCCCCAGAAGAGAGTGCCATGGTAATATTATCTGTCACAAGCTTAAAAACAAAATTTCTGGTAAAAAGAAGGGCACTTGTTAGCAGAGAGAGATCATTTTTAAAAATTTCAACCATTAGGACTAGATTCACTGTCAGCAATACAATAATCGCTATGTCACTTTCACCTTTGAATAGTTACTGGTGGATGGTATTTAAATTTGGTTTAACTCTGCTACTCCGAGGGCGAATTGCTTCCAGAGAGTGCTTTCTACACGTTCTTTCTGAAGGTGGTCGCATTCAACAATGAGAACAACTTCTGAATTTTTCCGTTTTAATAAAAACTGTTTCCGTTGAGAAATTTTTTTCATAAACAAATCAATGATGAAACCTATCAAGAATCCGCTTCCTGCTCCGATTAGCCCCCAAATAATGGGTCCCCATTCGAGTTCAAACCCTTTGCTGGCGCCTACTGTTGAAAAGAGAAAAGCCAGTATCATTCCTTTTGAGATGAGAGAAACTCCATCAGAATGATGAATGCTGTCAAATATCCTGCGCTCCTCTGTTCTATTGTTTAAAGGAACAGCTAAAATGTTTGTGATTCCGTATTCCTCCAATTCTGTCATTGCCAGCTCAAGATAGGTTGAATGTTCAAAAGTGGCAAAAATGAGCACGTTATTCACCCTGCTTCCTTTCTGTAAACTAAATCTATATTTTTGATAATGACTTCTTAAATATTTCCTTTGCTCATATTCAAATAATTTATTGTTTTCGACAGTGCTTACATAAGAATCAAAAATCGTAAAAAAATAGAAAGAAGGTAAATATAAAAGCCATTGAGCATCGAGAACCGCATTTGACTTATCAAGATTTCCATTTAGTAAGTAAATAAGTGCTTCGAGGAAATGCGAGTAATACATAAAAACAGCAGTCCAAATAAGTGTAAAACCAGCAAGGATAATTCTGTGTGCGTAAAGTTGACCCACGCTGGGAATAGTCATTGACCAAAGGAGCGCCATTATAGGATTCCTTTTATCCAGATAGTTAATTTCAAAGGCTCCTATTGAAAATGAATTAAACCGAGCATCCTCTCTTTTGGCAAGGGTATAAATATTATTCAAATCCACAGTGGTGCGGTAACTGTCCCAGATTGCAAAAAGATACACAGGTATATACATTAGAACCATTTTTAAATCCAATACTTCTTTTGCTGCATCAAAGTTACCTGTGAATGAATAAACCATGGCTTGATTTAGCCTTGTTGCCTGGTTGATATAGATTTCCCATATAAATAAAGAAAAAGCTCTAAAATACTTATTTAAGAGAAAGTGTCCAAATCCAGGGAATGCAATGACCACATGGCTATAGTCCAAGGGTTCCTTAAATGAATCTGTGTTGTTCCAAAAATACTTACATAAGCCTTATAGCGCCTTGACTTGTTTGTATTTTGGAAATTTTCCATGCTGTTCCTCCAATAATTTTTTATGAAGGTAGTATCTGCTTTTAGTCTCAGATTTATCCTTTTTAAAGGATTTGGTTATGAAGCGGTGGGAGGGGATTATGATTGAACGAAACGGTTTTTTAGGAAATCTTTTTTTGGTGGAGAATTATTCTTCAACTTTTATGTAATACTAACCTAAAAAATATTTAGGAGGGTTGTACTTGAACTCGGAAAAAAAACAAGCAAATATTGAGTTATCTTGTACGGAGATTGGTGGTCTCTGGGGCGTTTATTTTCAAGAAAGCATGAGTTCTTGTTTTCTTACATATTTTTTGCATCACCTACAAGATAAAGAAATCATTCCACTCGTAAAAGAATCACTGCAAATTTCACAAACTCGATTAGAAAAAATAAAAGAAATCTTCCTTGCAGAAAATTTCCCTGTACCTTCCGCTTTTTCAGAGGGAGATTTAAATTTGGCTGCACCTCCATTATTTCATGACTATTTGCCTTAAGCTATGTTTATATGATGAATCGGTTAGGAATGATTAATTTTAGTTTTACTGCTTCAAACAACGTGCGTCTCGATGTCCTTGATTTTTTTACCGAATGTATACATACTTCGACTGAACTGTTTGGGAGAGCGGTTAAGATGATGCTGTCAAAAGGTATTTATGATCGTCCACCTAAAATGAACTATCCGAAAGAAATTGAGTTTGTGAAAAAGGAGTCCTTTCTTTCGGGGATTATTGGAGATAAACGCCCTCTAAATGCAATAGAACTATCTGAAATTTTCTTTAATATCGAACGTAATTACTTTTCCGTCCTAATCATGCTTGGATTTGCTCAAGTAGTAAAAGACAAAAATTTAAAAAAACATATTCTTAAAGGCAAAGATGTTAGTGAAAAACAGATCTCACTTTTCAATAAGTTACTGATGCAAGAAGAGCTTCTTGGAACGGTGACAGTAAGTATGGAAGTAACAGATTCCACTTTGTCACCGTTCTCAGACAAACTCATTTTTTCAATGATTAATATTTTGAATTCAGTAGATATTAGCTTAATCTCACATGCAATGTCAGTAACAATGAGAACAGACCTTACAGCCCAATATAGCAAAATCATTGCGGAGGTAATGCTTTACGCCAAAGAAACATTTGATATTGTCGTCGAGAGGCAATGGATGGAACAACCTCCACTTGTAACGAATAGAAAGATGTTGATTCGTAACAATAATAATTAGCTGATTTGTGAGAAGTAATATTGTGAGGTATTATGCGTGGATCCTTCAATCATGAAGGATCATTTTTCTTGCGCTTGTTTTTAAAAATGGGCTTTGTGAAATAGAATTGTTGTTAAAATGATTTTGGGCTCATTGCATGGAATCAAAGAGAAAATGAGCCAAAAATCAACACCGATATATAACAGAGCCTAAAAATTAAATAACTAAAAAAGCATGCTGCGGTTTTCGGCGCAATTTCAATCTGAAAAATACTGCTCCTGTAACGGAATACAACAAAAAATGGAATCAGAGTGAAAAATCTTGTTAATGAAGATTATATTTCATATAATAAAACTATAACGTTTTAGTTTAGGAGGAATTATTTTGGGGCTGAAAAATTAAAAATTGGTGAATTAGCTGAAAGAACAAATGTTACAAAGAGGACAATTGATTATTATACACATCTTGGATTATTGGAAGCGGAACGTTCTCCTTCTAATTATCGATATTATAACCACTCATCTATTGATCGAGTTCATTTTATTGAAAAGCGAAAAAAAGAAGGGTTATCTTTAGAGGAAATTAAGCAAGAAATTATTGAGACTCGCTCACAAGAGGTTGATGTATTAGAGTTAAGATCGAAAATGACGGATTTGGAAAAGGAAGTTTCGGGCATTCTTACTCATCTTGAAAAAACAGATCAAAAAAAATGTGGGGAAATTAAAGAGAAAATTTCTCGCGAGAGCTTGTCTCTAATTCAAACATTGCTTTTATTTCTAAGCTAGAACCATCGTTAATATAGTTAGATGGAACGTTCTGTTTTTATCTTCATCAAGAGGTAATGATTTGATGCCATAAAACAATTGAGACTGTTTTACTATTTTTGGAGGTGAATCCCTCAGGGAGAGGGAAATAATTGGACATATACACGATTTCAAACATTTTTTTATTGATAATTTTACTTGCGTTGACGGCATTCTTTGTTGCTGTTGAATTTGCCGTTGTGAAAATCCGAATGTCAAGGATTGATCAATTGATAGCAGAAGGGAACAAGAAAGCTGTAGTAGCAAAGAAGGTTGTTACGGATCTTGATTATTATTTATCTGCCTGTCAGCTGGGGATTACGGTTACGGCATTAGGACTTGGTGCTTTTAGTAAGCCCTTTGTGAAACAATTGATGTATCCTGTGTTTGATTGGTTAAATGTATCTGATGGAATTGCTTCAGTCATTTCATATGGGGTATCACTGGCTGTAGTCACATATCTTCACGTCGTAATAGGAGAAATGGCACCAAAAACACTTGCGATTGAGTTTTCTGAGAAAGCAACGCTGCTTCTAGCGGGTCCACTATATTGGTTTGGAAAGATTATGTATCCGTTTATCCAAATTTTGAATGGTACATCTCGAGTACTCCTACGCATGGTTGGTGTTCCGGCAGCAGCACATGAGCAGGCTTATTCGGAAGAAGAACTTAAAATTATTATGGCTCAAAGCTTCCAGGGTGGGGAAATTGACCAGACCGAGCTGAATTATATAGAAAATGTTTTCTCTTTTGATGAGCGTGTTGCAAAAGATATTATGGTACCGAGAACAGATCTTGTTACGATTGATAAAGATATGAGCTATGAAGAAATTATTAAAATTCTGGATGAACATAACTATACACGTTACCCAGTTGTTGAAAATGGCGATAAGGATCGGATTATTGGAATTGTCAATGCTAAGAAAATGTTGAGTCATATCGTTGCTGGTAGAAAAAGTAAGCTTGAAGAATTTATCCTTGATGTACCACATGTGGTTGAGGCAACAAGTATTCAGGACATCTTTTTAAAAATGCAACAGGCCCAGGTTCATATGACTGTTGTCATGGATGAATATGGTGGAACAGCTGGTGTTATAACACTTGAGGATGTTTTGGAAGAGCTTGTCGGTGAAATACGGGATGAATTTGATGGAGATGAGGTAGCAGATATTCGTTCGGCTGGCGAGAATAAGTATATCATCAATGGCCGTGTACTCCTTTCTGAGCTTGAAGAAAAGTTCGGTTTGGAATTTGAAGATAGCGAAGATCTTGATACAATTGCCGGATGGATTCAGTTGAAAAATCTCGATGTTGTAGAAAAAGGTGATGAAATCGTACATGGCCGCAATGTTTGGACAGTCGATCAAGTGGATAACTATCAAATAAGACAGGTTATTTTTCATCTGAATAATGAGCAAGAATTAGCTGAAGAGAAGAAAGCTTCTCTACCATTAACGGAAACATCTTGGAGGTGAATCCCTCGGGGAGAGGGAAATAATTGGACGAATTGATAATGTTAAATTTATTTTTGATTGCACTATTCATCCTGCTAACAGCATTCTTTGTTGGAGCGGAATTCGCCATTTTAAAGGTTAGAATGTCTAGAATCGATCAATTGATCGCTGAAGGAAATAAGAAGGCAAAGTTAGCAAAGAAAGTAGCAAAGGAACTGGATTATTATTTATCTGCTTGTCAGTTGGGAATTACCATTACAGCTCTTGTATTGGGTGCTTTAGGTGAACCAACTGTACAAAAAATATTACAGCCTTTGTTTGAAGAGTTTCAAGTCCCAACAGCAGTTGCTACGATGCTTTCATATTTCATTGCATTGTCTATAGTTTCACTTCTGCACGTTGTTATTGGTGAGCTTGCACCGAAAACATTAGCTATCCAATACGCAGAAAAAATGACGTTATTATTGGCGCCGCCGCTTTATTGGTTTGGCTTAGTTATGGGACCGGTCATTCGGCTCCTAAACGGATCTGCCAGACAGCTTCTTAAATTATTTGGTGTGAAGCCATCCGGTCACGATTCGGTTCATTCTGAGGAAGAGTTGAAGCTGATTGTTGCTCAGAGTTATGAAGGTGGAGAAATCAATCAAACAGAGCTTGCGTATTTAAAGAATATTTTCGCATTTGATGAAAGACAGCTAAAGGATATCATGATTCCCAAGGCTGATATGATTACGCTTGAAAAGCATCAATCCGTAGATGATATGATTGAAGTGATTGATAAGTATGATTACACACGTTATCCAATAAATGATCTGAGTAATCAAGCAGACGATTTTATAGGATTTATCAATACGAAGGAAATGCTTACAAGTATTGCTGCTGGAAGGAATGGTAAGATTGATGATTTCATCCACGAGATTCCACGGTTCAAGCAATCAATTTCAATTAAGGATGTTTTTCTCAAGATGCAGCAAACCCGTACACACATGGCTATTGTGACGGATGAAAAGGGTGTTTGTGTTGGTCTTGTTACGATGGAAGACATTTTATCTGAAATTGTTGGGGAAATAAGGGATGAATTAGATGGAAATGAAATGTTGGCAACAACAAGTTAACGATTAACGATAAGAAGTGAGAATTCAGGAAAAGAGACTGACTCAATTTGATCGCTCCCTTCGAGGAAGACAGATTAAAAATAAAAATCTGTTTTGCCTTCGAGGGAGCTTTTATGTGCTCAATCATAACAGCTAATCAAAATGATGATTGGGCTTGAGAGTTAAGAAACATGTTTAAACAAGAACGGGCCATTTAAAGAATTTTCAGGAGCTGCAGAGGAGACATCAAAAGAAACTAAACGGCTTTAGTCCCTTGAAATATGGGCTAAAGCCACTTTTACACTTTGTATTCGTCCGCTGACTAGCTATAAGTTATTGTGCTTTAACTTTTCTTCTTTTTACAATTAGCCATATGATGAACAGTGCAATTGGTATTAACAAATAGTTGGCATATTGTCCAAATAATTCACCAGCCTTTTCCCATTGAGGTCCAAGACTGTAGCCTAAATAAACATAAATCGCTGTAACTGGGAGCATGGCTAAGTACGTATAAAAAATAAATTTCCACACGTTCATTTTCGCTATTCCACACGGAATTGAAATAGCTGTTCGAACACCTGGAACAAATCGCCCTAAAAAGGCAACACTCCCACCATATTTTTCGAAAAATTGATCTGATTTATCCATATGCTCATCTTTTATGAAGAAATATTTTCCAAATTTTAATATGGCCACTCGGCCACCGTAACGACCTAATGCATATAAAGTAAGCGGACCAAGTACTCCACCGATTGAACCTGCAAAAATCGCTCCAAATAAATTCATTTCTCCTTCATATACCCAATAACCAGCTAACGGTAGAACAAGTTCAGCTGGGACAAATTCAAATGTTAACGCAAGCATTATGCCAAAATATGATAGATCCTTAAAAGCCTCCATCATTTGTAAAATCAGAGCTTCCAATGAGGACTACCTCCTTTACACAATATTATAACTTAGGAAAAAAGCATATATATACTCTAAACAGAGAAAATCCTCCTTCATTTGCATAGGTTAGAGAGAATCACAAGGCTGAACTATTAGAAAGGAGATCACTTAGATTTATTATTACTGTAATGGTAGTCAAAGAATACTTTGTTGCTTTGAAACAATGACGTTTCATTAAAAGGGCAAAATATTGGAAGCATACCATTATTTCATATTTTAAATTTCCGTTTACCGTTAGTGTAGTAAAATTAAAAAGAAAAAAGGGCAGTGATTGGAGACGTCCCTTTAACCATATTCTAATAAAACTCCCAAATTTTAATTTTACTATCTTTTTCATTCCTCCTTTATTCTTTAAGTTTCAATATTTTTCTTAAATACCTGTTTATGTGATTACGAGAAAGTTCGTCAAAGGTGCCTTATACGTTTTTTAAAATTTCTTAAACACAAACAGGGTACCTTTATATTGAATCTCTTTTTCATTAATAAAGTCAATTAAAAACTAATCATGGCTAAATAAATCTGATTATGTTCCCTGATCCATGACAGTTTTTTAGCTTTTCATTGTCAAATTTGTAGTGTTGCTGACAATGATTCTTAAAAGATATTAAAAAAGGGATTACCAAAAAATCAGAGGATTCTGCATATTGATCCCCTGATAGTAATCTCTTGTTTTAAAAAACGACTTGAATGGATACATTAGCCAAAAGATCGTTTTCCTTTAAACGTCCTACGGACTTCCTAAAATGGTTATTTATTCTTTTGAATTTTGGATAATTCATTATGTATCTTATCTATTTTCCTGCTTAATTCCAGTACTTTTTTGTTATCTAATCCAAATATCTTTCCCAGCTTATTCATTTCTTTTCTAAGCATTTCAAATTCTTCCAGTAATTTTTTCTGATCCATGTTTGCTATGTTCCTTTCTTGGTAATAACATGTTCTAACCACGTGTAAAAGGAAAATTCCAATAAGTGCTGTGATAAACTTGACAAGATCTAATGATTTTTTCCTTTTCTTTTTATTATAATACAAAAATAGTCCTTACAAGAACAGAAATAGTAATATTGTCACTAAAAATGCCTGCACAGACTTCTCATGATTGTCTAAAATTTGGTTAAAGTGAAGGTGTTTTATTATGTATAATAATGATGTATCAACTGCAAAGTCACTTGGTTTCAGGATACGTGAGTTGAGAAAGCTACGTAAAATGACACAAGAGCAATTAGCGGAAGCAATCGATTCAACAGGAAGTTATGTAGGTCGTTTGGAACGTGGAGAAACGAATGTGCAATTACATACGCTAGAGAAAATAGCTGAGGCGTTAGAGGTTAATGTATCCGCTTTATTTGATGAGGAGCTGCAACAGGTCTTCAAGAATGAAGTGATTAGGGAAACGGTATTACTTATGTCAGAGCAGAATGAAAGCCGTCAAAAGAAAGCTCTGAATATCTTAAAGGAACTATACAAACCTGATTCCTAATGTGGCAGCGGAACTTAAAACAGTTTAAATAAGGAAAGGATGGTCTTTTTTGATAAGTACTATCCTTTCCTTATTTTAGTGTAACAAAACTTGTTCTTTTTATTCGAACACTCTGGATTCTATTACCATCCACTAAGCCATTCTCAGAAATAAGCAATCAAAGAAAGAAGGAATTTCAGCTGAAAAAAGAGAAGAATAATCTATAAAAATAAGAAAAGGAAAGAGGCTATTATGGAGAGAGAAAGTGTTATAGTGAGTTATTTTCAGTCTTGGATCAACAAGGACAGTTCAAAATTAACCGAGATATTCTCTGCAGATATTACTTACAGTGAATGTTATGGTCCTGAATATCAGGGAGTTGAAATGATTAAGAGATGGTTCCATGATTGGAATCAAAAAGGTACTGTATTGCAGTGGGACATAAAACAATTTATCCATCAAGACAATGTAACTGCTGTTGAATGGTATTTTAAGTGTGAGTATATGGGAAATGTCAGTGATTTTGATGGGGTTTCATTAATAGAATTTGACCAAGACAACCGTATTGTCAACGTAAAAGAATTCCAATCAGAACTTCCGCATTATTGTCCTTACGAGTAATGTGGACAAGATAGGAATGATTACCATAAGCAGAGCTTAAAGATAAAATCTCTCTTTTTTATAAAGAAAATTTTTCCAGTTTTTGAGTGTGTTGAAAGAGGGAAAGGGGAATAAATGGATAAAATAAATAATCTCGAATTGAAACATTTTGCACACGAGTATATGGATGCACCTGAATGCTTTTGAGCTACCTGAAGAGCAAGCTCAATTTACATCGCTGCCAAACTGTTATCACGAAGTAACAGATGGTCAATACCGGATTGTTATTCTTAAAGTCCAAAAGCCAGTAGGCTTCTTTTTATTACATTCCACCAATAGAGTAAAGGAATATTCAGAGAACCCACATGCTATGCTGCTGACTGCGTTGTCCATCAACTTTGTTGACCAAGGAAAAGGCTATGGAAAAGGTGCGATGTCACTATTAAAAGAGTTTGTTAGTAAGGAATTCCCGAGCTGTAACGAAATTGTTCTTGCTGTTAACCACAAAAATATAGCTGCTCAGCAAATGTATCGTAAAGTTGGTTTTCAAGATACAGGAAAAAGGAAAACTGGCCCGATTGGTAAGCAGTTTATTATGATGAGTTTAAGGGTGTAATATTAAAAGGCTATTTAGCTATTGAGAGCTGAAAAAGACTGTCTGTGCTAAGCAAATGCACCTCAATTTGTAACGACTGTTGTTCGATAAAGGTGTAAAAAAGATTTACTAAAAGTTTTTTGATTCTATGCTGTTAAGCAGCAGCTAGAAGAAAAAATGTTCTGATTCATGACAATATTGCCGAAGTACAACGACCTATAATAATGCTCTTACCCGTTCTTTAACCTCAAACGGCAATGGCTGGTTTAAGGCTTGTTTAAAGATTTCAGGATGCTTGACACCTGTTTTTTTTAAGAAATCTTCAATAAGTAGTGCTTTATACTGCTTATTAGGAATAAGCCAATATAAAATATACCAATCTTCTAGTGAGCAGAGCGGGATACTTACTCCATTTATAGTCTTGCTATCGACGATTGAATGGGTATTGAAAGCAATTTTATAGATGCCCTCGTGATGTTGAATGGCAAATCCCCCCATTACATCAACATCCATATTTTCAATTAGATATTTGGAGAAAGAGGTTGTTCGAAAGGGGTCAGAACTCACGGCTTCCTTACACTGTCCGATGGTTGATAACATTTGATTCAATTTATATGTGCTGTTTTCCTCTACCAAAATATCAATATCATTTGGATTGTCCTCTAGATTATAAAAACTTAGTAAGAGTGAGCCACCAAGTCCCCATGTTATCTTCTGATCATTTATTTTGCCACCAATAGCTGTTAACGCATTTAACATGTCAATTCTCCTAACAATTTTTTCAATATTTTTATATATAATATAACATCCTAAGATGAGTCTCTTGTACAAAGAAGGCATATTTTTAAAAAAAGTACAGCGAATTTAAGCCTTCATTCTTGTAAGTAATAGGATAATTCCAGATCTATATTAGTTGTTGTTGACAAAATACGACGTGTGTTGACAAAATGTCAACATGGAGATATATTGGTCAAAGAAAGTAGATGAAGGGAATAAGAGACAATGGTTAAGGTTAATAGAGATGATGATGAACTGTGCGAGCTATTAAAAGAGATGCTGGAAGAGCGCTCATGGTCACTGCGAAAATTGAGTGAACGAACAGTGATTGATAAAGCAACGATTTCCAAAATATTGAATGGCAAAAGAAAGGCAAACCTTAACCATTTGCAAAGGTTTGCCGATTGTTTTGAAGTCCCATTACATAAGTTGCTTAAGGCTGCTGGGTATGAAGTTGAAAAGAAAGATAGCAAAGTGTTTTCCGAGTACCATGCCTTTTTGAAAACAATGAAGCCTTTCTTTGAAGAGAATCAATTACCGAAGAAAAATTTAACTGTAGAAGATATTCAACAAGAATTAGCAAAATATGAACAATTTGCGCAAACAAAAGAGGGAGAAAAGACGATTGTTAATGGATTCGCAGAAAAGCTAAAAAAGGTCGATAGTATCGGATCAGCTATTAATCATCTGAAAGATTTTTATGAAAAATTCCGATTGAAAAAAGGGTCGGTTAAAGAACTTTCGTTGATGGGGGGAGCTTTGCTCTACTTTATTTTAACTATAGACTGCATCCCGGATTATTTATTCCCAATTGGCTATGTGGATGATGCGATTGCAGTTCAGGTTGTAGTAACAATATTAAAAAAATAGCGAATAATAGATCAAGATTTTCATAGACAATAGCAAGAGCGAAAGGAGAGAGTATGGAACGAAAAGAGCCACAAATTGATTCACAACTATTATTTATTTTGTTCGGAATATTTATTTTTAGTTTGGTTGTTGTTTATAGCGCTTCAGGTCAGTACCAGGCAGATGATCCATTTTATTTCGTCAAGAGGCAAGTGGTTTGGTATATTATTGGTTTTATTGCTATGACAGTAGTGATGCACTTTGATTACGAGTTGTTAGAAAAATGGGCTCTCCCATTATATGCAGTCGGAATGGGGTTATTGTTGTTAGTTCATTTTTTTGGAACATTTAAAAATGGTTCGCAACGCTGGATCAGCTTCGGCCTCTTTGAACTTCAGCCGTCAGAGTTTATGAAGATCTTTTTAGTCCTTTTGCTAGCTTATTATTTAAGTAGAGTGGGGGAAAAAAGTTTAACGTTTATACAAAGCATTCCAATAACTTTTAAGTTACTCTCTTTCACGATGGTCCCCTTTTTTCTCATCTTAATTCAGCCTGATTTAGGTTCTGCACTAGTAATTGCTGCTGTCCTATTTACATTAATTGGTGTCTCCGCTATTTCCTATAAAATAACGCTCCTTTTATTATCTGGATTTGCCGCTTTAATTACCTGTTTAGTTTACCTGCATAATCATTTCTTTGATATTTTCATTAAGATCATTAAACCGCATCAACTTGAAAGAATATACGGCTGGTTAAGCCCGGATCATTTTTCGTCGAGCTATGGTTATCAGTTGACTCAATCTATGCTTGGGATTGGTTCAGGACAAATGACGGGTTCAGGGTTTAATCAGGGTAGCCAAGTCCAAAGTGGCAGGATACCGGAGGCTCATACCGATTTTATTTTTGCTGTTATAGGGGAGGAGTTTGGATTCGTCGGTGCCTCGATTTTAATTTGTTTATATTTGCTACTAATCTTTCGAATGGTTCATATTGCTTTGCGTGCTAATACATTATTTGCTGTCTATATCATTGCGGGTATTATTGGTTTAATTGCCTTTCAGGTATTCCAAAATATCTCCATGACAATAGGGTTGATGCCGATAACCGGACTGGCATTGCCGTTTATCAGTTATGGAGGAAGTGCCCTTCTCACGAATATGATCGGTCTTGGGCTGGTGTTAAGTGTGCATAAAAGATCAAAGCATTACATGTTTAGTAAAAAATAGATGCGGTTCTGTAGGTGATGGCATGATTTTTAGAGCGCTTAAAAAGTTCGATTATATTTTGATTATCACCACAATCATAATGTGCCTCTTTGGTTTAGTCATGGTTTATAGTGCTGGTTATCCGTTAGCGCTGGAGAATTATGGCGATGAGAGATATTTTTTTCGAGACAGCTTAAATCTTTCGCTGTTGGCATTACCTTGTTTGTGGTGCTGGCTTTTATTCCGCATCAGGTTTATAAAAATCTTAGCCCGCTCTTTGTGGTTGCTTCGCTCATGATCCTAGTCATGGTGTTAATTCCCAGTGTTGGAGTCGAAAGAAATTACTCTCAAAGATGGGTGAGAATCGGTTCTTTTATGTTTCAACCGTCAGAAGTGGTGAAGCTTGGTATGATTCTGTATTTTGTCGCTATGTATGCAAAGAAATAGAGGTATATTACTGATTTTCGTAAGGGTGTACTGCCGCCATTGCTGATTTTAGCTTTCGTTTGTATGTTGATTCTACTACAGCCAATTTTAGGCACCGCTGTTATCAAATTGGTGCTGTGAAGCTTTAAGAAAAATTCTGACTGGCTAAACTAGTACAGCTTAGCACCTAAATAGAAATATATTGCAACTATTTAGGTGCTAATGGTATTCCGCATTAGCTGACCTTAAGCGGTTCGCTTTTCGGATGTGGTAGTCCCTTTTTCCTTTAAGGATAGTAAGATGATCATTCCAATAATACATGCAGAACCACCCCATTGGAAAGTTCCAAAAGGTTCTTTAAGCCAAAACACCGTGGTGATAACAGCAGCTAACGGCTCAACACTGCCTAAAAGGCTCGTCTCTTTAGGCGACAGACTTTTGAGGCTTTCGATATAAAACCAAAAGGCAAGCATGGTACCAAATAGGATTACAAAGAGCAAGTATAAATAGGCTTCTACAGGCAAGTTCAATAGATGGATCCGCCAAGGGGGGTGGATAAAACTCAAGGCAAAACTGCCGATAATCATCGCCCATCCAACAATGACAAGTGAATCATATTGTTTGAGGAGCGATGCTGCATATAAGGTATAGAATGCAAGAGCGACTCCAGATAGTATCCCCCAGACAATCGCCGGCAGCGGCACAGATAATTGTGAAAAGGTGCCGTTTGTTAATAAGAAAAAGGATCCGATTAATGCGAGGGAAACAGTCAGTAAATCTCTCCGTGCTAGCACGGTTTGTTTGCGGACAATTAAGTAGATGATGATCATAGCCGGTGCTAAATATTGTAAGAGAGTTGCTACTGCCGCATTTCCGTGTTTTATGGAAGCCATATATGTATATTGGACTGCAAGCATGCCAAGTAAACCGAAGATCACTAATTGAATCGCTATTTTTCGGTTTTTCCATACAGCAAAAATTTGCGACCGTCCTTTATTAAAAAATTGAATAAATAAAAGCAATAATCCTGCTATCAGCAATCGAGTCGTTACGAGCCAATTTACTTCAATGTGATATTGTTGAAAAAGCTTTTGCGAAGCTGTACCACCGATTCCCCAAAATATTGCGCCTGTTATGACAAGTACTATTCCCTGCCATCTATTCATTTTTTTCTCCACCTTCAATATAAAAATAGTGCTACAATATAATCAATAATAAGCTGTAAACCCTTAAAAAAATACAAAAATCGAATGTAAAAATATAAATATATTGAGGTTATGCGATGCAAATTAAGAATTTTAAGATCGATGGCACTTTAAAAGAATTAACGGAGCATCGAATGCGTGAATTACCACTGGCATGCTATGAAACTACGATTCACGATAATATCCATGGATATATACCGCTACATTGGCATAATGAGTTTCAATTTGTGTACCTTGTCAAAGGGGAAGCCATGTTTCAAATTAATGAGATAAATATCAAGGTTGAAAAAGGGGAAGGGCTCTTTATTAATAGTGGTTGTGTCCATATGGCAAGAGAGGAGAATAATTCTGGCTGCACCTATATTTGTTTAAATGTCGCTCCTAATTTCGTTTTATCGCAAGAACTTTATACAACTCTTGTCGCACCATATGTCGAGGCTACAAATATCCCATTTTTACACTTACTTCCAACTGAGACTTGGGCCAATAATATATTGACTTCCTTGTTGAAGATCAATCAAATAATAAAAAGCTGCCCGCCATTCTTTGAGATCGACATATGTGTGCAGCTTGCATTCATTTGGAAAAATCTCATTATGAATGGAATCACATTAGAACACGAACAGAAAGAAATGCGAAAGAATCAACGAATAAAGCAGATGCTAAATTGGATTCATCTTCACTATGATGAAAAGATTCTTTTAGATGATATCGCCGAAGCAGGGAAGATAAGCCGTTCCGAATGTTGCCGTTATTTCAAGCGAATGTTAAATACAACGCCGTTAACATATGTGAGTGAATATCGGATTCAAAAAAGTTTAATTCTACTGCAACAACCGGATTCTAATGTTACTGACGTGGCATATCAGGTGGGATTTAACAGCACAAGTTATTTCATTGAAAAATTTCGTAAATGGATGAATATGACCCCATTAGCATATAAAAAATTGAAAAATCATTGAACATTGAAACCATTGAGTTCTGGATGATTTTGTATATCTATTTAGCCGACAGCAAAGAAAATCGCTTTTTTTTTCTTTCTGATAAGAACTTGTTACAATGATATTAGATATTTTTTACAAATACATGCTCAACATGAAAGGACGGGTAATATGTCGATAGCGGTGATTTACGGTGGTGCACGGCAGAACGGAAATACAGAGCAACTAACTGAATATGCGATTGAAGGATTGCAGAGTGAGAAAATTTATTTGCGCGATTATCATATTCTTCCAATCGACGATCAACGTCATTCTGAAAGGGGCTTTCAAGATCTAGGAGATGACTATAATAGTGTTATTAAACGAGTCATGGCACATGATGTTCTGATTTTTGCCACCCCGATTTACTGGTACACGATGTCTGGTCTTATGAAGAATTTTGTCGATCGCTGGACTGAAACGTTGAGAGATTCTGAGTTCCCTCAGTTCCGTCAAGAAATGGGAAGCAAGAAAGCTTTCCTGATTGCGGTGGGTGGTGATGAACCACATATAAAAGGTTTACCCCTAGTTCTTTCGTTTCAGCATATAATGGGTTATTTTGGTGGGAAATTGGATGGTTATATTTTAGGAAAGGGAAGTAAACCAGGAGAGATCTTACATGATAATGCTGCCTTGACAGCAGCTGAGCAATTACGCAAGAAATTAGTCAGAACGGGAACTAGCTGAGATCGAGCTGTCTGAAAAGTTCCAATCTAAAAAAACAAATGAAGAAAATAACTCATTTTTCTTCATTTGTTTTTTATTAGACAGAACTATACAAAATGATTCTATACAGGAACGTAATGGTTTATGGCGCTATGGTTATTAAATTATTATTCAATAAAAATGTAAGATTTTACATAATGGCGAAGCGATTGCTTATTGCATTAACAGAGCAGTAATGTTGAATAGGGTTTAGTTTTCGGTTTGGGAAGGTGTCAAAATGAATATGGCAGAGGAAATCATAATTACTCCATTAAAGAATGAATTAATTGATGACATCAATAAAACAAATGATGATTTTAAAGTGTTTGGTAAGGTTGTACCCAGTTTTCAATCAGGAAAATGGTCTTTTGAAGAGAATCTATTCGATGAAACAAAAGAAATTCGTTTCCCAGATGATAAACTTGATTGGAGCCAATATATAAACCGGGAAGATAAGGCTCTTTTTTTAGCCTATAAGAATAATCATTGCATTGGGCAAATTAGAATCATTAAGGATTGGAATCGCTTCTGTTATATTGAAAATATCGCGACCAAAAAAGAATTTAGAGGATATGGAATCGGGAAGTTGCTCTTAACTAAAGCGGAAGAGTGGGCAAAACAAAGAAAGCTTATCGGAATGTCACTAGAGGCTCAAGATGATAATCTTGGAGCATGCAGATTTTATGTGAAACAAGGATTCATCCTAGGTGGAGTTGACACAATGAAACAGTCCTATAATCCAAATATAGTGACCACTTTGTATTGGTATAAGTTATTCAAGTAACAGGGTGCAATCGTTTAATGGAGCAACCAGTTATTAAAACAAGTTGCTTAATAGAGTATTTCTTTATTCCACAATCGGGCAAGCTCGTGGAATAACTTACTTTCGATTATAAAGAGTTTTGATGTTTTAATTTTCAATAATGTGTATGAAAAAAGTACTAGCGTTAATCAGAAATGGGTCTATCTTAATTAAGGGCGTTTTATTAAGGAATCTCAGATATAAAACGTGCAGATCAGTTGAATGATAAATTTAATTGGTCTGTAAATTAGTAGTAGATACTAATAGCAAGTGTTATAATCATTAGCACGGGAGAGTGAATAGCTTATTCCTACTGTGCATTATAACGCCCAAAATATATCTCTAAAGGAAGGTTCACATTCTGGGATAACAGTTAAACCTGATTTGATAATAATCCTGAATAGAATTTACACCTCACTAAAACATATTTCCAGTTTTCACTAACGGGTGTTTTCGTATTATAGAGTTAACCAGATTTTACTGGTTGCTCTTTTTTTTATAGGACCTATTATTTCAGTAGCCAGGGTAGAACGTACGGGTGCGTGGGAGTTAGATCTCGTCAACTAAACTGTTCACCCCCTACTTGTAGAATGATGTTTGAGGCTGGTTGGGACAAATGATCTCGTATAACAAGCGAAGCTATGTAACTACAGGAAGGTATAGGGGTTACTGGTGAATAAAACTAGAGGAGAGATATTAATGAATCCAGTCATTGGCTTAGATGTAGCCAAAGGAGAAAGTGAGGTACAGGCTTTTTTGGATAAAGACAAGCCATTCGGGAAAAGTTTTAGTGTAAAGCATACCAAGGAGGATTTAGATTCGCTTATTTCTTTTTTGAGAGAGATAGAGAGAAATACTGGGGTTAGACCAGCAGTTATTCTTGAATCTACAGGACATTACCATACACCAATTATTCAATGTCTTGAAGGAAGTCAGTATCTATACATCTTGGTTAATCCAATTATTTCTTATCAAGCTAAGAAAACAAGCCTTAGAAAGGTAAAGACTGATGCGATTGATGCATATCAACTTTGTGTTCTTTATTACAAGGAAGAATTTGAGCCGTATAAGAAAAGAGGACTGAGACTTCTAAATCTGAGAACATTGTCAAGGCAATATGAAACCGTTACGAACCTTTACATCCAAGCAAAACTTCAGTTCCATACCCTTCTTGATCAGATATTTCCTGAATACAGGGGAGTTTTCGGGGATTTATTTTCGAAAGTTTCTCTCAAAATATTAAAAGAGTTTCCGACATCTGAAGATATACTGATGGCAGGGGAAGAAAAGATAATGTCACGAATTGAGGAAATGCGTATTAAACGGTCCCAAAGTTGGATGACGGAGAAGGCAGCTAAATTAATGGCTTCAGCTAAGCGGAATCCTTTCCAACAAGGTGTTTATGAGAGCCAGTTGTTCAGTTTGGATATGTACATCAATATGCTTCTTCAATACCAGGAACACCTATCCAGCTTGGAGAGACAGATAGATGTCCTGGCAGAAGAAATTGAAGAATGTAAGATAATCCAGTCAATTCCGGGTATAGGAGAAAAAATCGCGGCAACGATTATTTCCGAAATCGGAGAAATTGACCGGTTTAATCACCCTAAGAAACTTGTAGCTTACGCAGGAATAGATCCAAGTGTCCATTCATCAGGTAAGTTCACCGCTACGATAAATCATATTACCAAACGAGGTTCAAGCCGATTACGGCACGCTTTGTATATGGCCGTATTATGCGGTATAAGAAGCTCCAGGAACAAGAAGCTAAAAGAGTATTATGATCGGAAACGAAAAGAAGGAAAGCCTTCAAAAGTAGCGATGATAGCTTGCGTAAACAAGCTTTTACACTGGATTTATGCAATCCTAAAAAGAAATGAGCAATTCCTAGATTTGGCTTAATCAACAAGAAAAAGCAACTAATGAAAAACCTACCAAACGGAATTTGGAGGGTTATTTGGCGTGCCTTCAAAAAGTATAACACGGTAGAAAAAATATTTTAATAAGAAGTTCTTGACTCCTATTAGCTGGTTTAGTTTAATAAGCTCCGATAATCAGAAGCCCTTCAATAGACACCCATTGGGTTGTTGAAGGGCTTTTTTTAGATACTAAAATATACTGCTATTACAATACATAGTTTAAATGCCCAATACAGCGTAATAAGAGCTTTCTATAATTGAGACCTTCTATTAGAAAGCCTCTTTTTGTAGAAAGAAAACTTTACGCAAGGGCGTAGGGGCCGGAACTGCATGATTATATAAAAGAAAACTGGCAATAAAAAATCACTAGAATAAATAAATTTTGCCTTTGTCAATTAATAGAAGCATATCTGCAACTTTATCTAAATCAGAGGTAATAAGTGTAGTAAAAATACATTTCTGCCTTTCTCCTTAACAAAATCTAAAAGTACTTCCATTAATTCATCCCGAAAAAGTGGATCAAGTCCACTTGTTGGTTCGACCATGATCAGAAAGTCAACATGATGGGACAGGGCGATTGCAATTGAAAATTTCATCCGTATTCCTTTGGATAAAATGGAAATCTGCTCTGAGTCTGACTTAATAAACGGTGTATTGTTTTCTTGAAAAAATATCTAGCTTATTTTTTAAGCGTGGTGTTTTGAGTTTTCTTTTTGGTGCTGACTTTATCTCAGCAAATTCATCTTTTTTGAAGGGACTATAAATTTCCAAAATTAGGTTGACAGAGTTTTTGGTTTATTATATTGTAATATTGTAAAGGTAATATTTAACATAATTAGGAGGGTGATAGAAATGGCTTTACGTAAAAATGGTTCTAAATCGCTCCTGTTAATTGCTGTTCTGTTTTTGACTTTTTTCTTCGTGTTTAGTTTGAAAACATCTGCCGAAACTACACAAGAAACAAATACCGAAAATCCTTTTGTATATCTTGAAACTCCTGAAAATTATATTAATTACTTGAAGAATTATGATAAGGAAGATGCAGCATCATTTCAAATTCCGGAACAAGAAATTAATGCTACAGTCAACGATGCAAAAAAAACATTAGAGGATTTCCTAGAATTAAGTTATGATGATCAAGTAAAATTTTTAGATTACATGAGAAACCCGCAAAAATTATTAACAGAAACTTTTGAAGGAAATGATCCTAATTTAACTTATGAAATGATTGAAAGTACACCATCAATCTCTATATTTGCAAATAGTCGCACGGTATCTCATAAAGGTGTTTTGACTGCTATGGGAATTAATTGGACAGAGTATAAAATAGATGGGACATACGAATATAATTCAAGTGGAGCAACAAAGCATCTAAGCACAAATGCTTATGTTAATAGACATTTTAATCCTGCTGTTACCACAACAAAGGAAGGTCAATCTGGTTATGTAAGTGGTGGTAAGTATTATGGTTCAGGAACTTTCAATTATAAAATTGGTATAATAGGTACTGATTGGGGGATTCAAATAGGTACCATAATTATTAAAGTTGAAGGTGGGGCAAAAGGTAAATCGTCGGGGTCGTTCTATAGGCAATAATAAAAAGTGTTTTACCCAGTCGTTACTTTTAATTGAATTGCAGGAGGGAATGATTACGATGACTCGAAGATTAAAAATGATCTTGATTTCGATTTTGGTTTTATTTGTTATTTTTGCTATTATTGGAATAATTGCCTTTAAAAATGCCCCAATCTCAGGCTAGCTAATTCTTCAAGAAGTTAATAGCTAATATAAGGTAATTACGAATATAGAAGATGGTAAGGTTACGAAATTAGAGAATATATTTATGGACTGAAAAGTTTTTATTGTTCAGTCTTTTTTAATGGTTAAAATGGTAGCAAGTTCAGTTGTCACTCTTTTCCAGCGATTCTAATGTAATAAAACTTATGCTCAATTTTCGCTGTTATGTTGATTATGTCATTTATTTTTTGTAGATTTAATGCTATTTTTTTCGATATTACAGGGAACGGAGGGGGAGAATATATTGCGAAATTCATAGGGCTACATCATCAGTCTTATTAAAAGAGATTAAATAATATGAACATCATGGTGCGATACATCTTAAACAACATAGTTTAAACTAGACGTCCTGAATCTTCAAGAACTTATTATGAGGACAAGGAAAGCATAATTTTGGCGTTCCATGTCCGCATGAGCTGTTTATGAGTACAAGGGAAGCTTAATTTTAGCGATCTATGTCTGTATGAGGAAAAGTTATAACAGAACAAGCCAGAGTGGTCCAATTGTTTTCGGAATTTCTTCATCCTTGTGGTAATCTCGAAATTTTTAAATACTAATAATAGAAGTTGGAAAATGGTTATGAGTTATTATTTAATAGGATTCATTTTGAGTTTAAGTTAATCTATATCGAATAATAGGTAACATTTCCCGAAAAATGTTTAAAGTTCGTATTATTGGGTATTTCAACTTATCTGGATAACGAAATTAAGCATAGGTTAGCAGTGTTAATTCTACGGATTACAGCTTTCTGGTCATTTCCCATCAAACACTTCCTTAGTTTTATCCTTATTATTCATTAAGAAAAAAACTATGTAAGTAAGAAGCCATACTCATTCTTACTTACATAGTTTAAATAACACTCCCGAATTTAATATACTAACTTATTCCTGAATTGACTTTTAAACATTACTTTGTGTACATTCTTTAAAAATAAATCCTCTGTTACGCCTTTCTTTTTATTTACTTATCTTTTCGTATTTCTCTATGAATTTTACGAAGTGCCTTTTTTGAACCTCGTTCAATATCATGATTTAGTTTTCTGGTTTTATAATCAATGAATAAAGTGTCTAAATCATAGCCCTCTGGATATAATTCTGTAGCTTTTAATTCTAAAGACAGTCGTTTTTCATTTATCTCAATAAATTGATTTTGATAAAACACAGTAACGTTATAGTACTTGTCCCTTTCTTTGTACACAATTCCGAAGTCGTCATAGTCAAGTAGTTTGACACGATCCCCTTTTTGGTAATTGATAATATTCTCTGCTTTTTCAACAACTATATTTGGCTTTTTGATTTTGCTTTCATTTAGTTGTTCCAATCGATATTCTTTCTTTTTCATATAATCTTCGGCTCTTTTTAGAACATTTTCCGGAATGTTCATTCTCCGTGAGATCCATAATGCATTACTATCTCCGGATTTTCCGATGAGAAGCTTATATAATGGTTCCAATGTTTCATTATCAAATTGCATGGCAGCGTTCATAAAATCACTATGCATTTCGGAAAAACGTTTTATTTCTCCATAATGCGTTGTGGCAACAGTAATACATCCTTTTAGATAAAACTCTTCTAATAGGGAGATTGCTAAAGCTGCCCCTTCGTTTGGTTCTGTTCCACTGCCAATCTCATCAAATAGTAAAAGTGTATTGTTGTTAACCGATTGAAGTATCTCTGATATGTTTTTCATGTGTGAAGAGAATGTACTTAGTGCATTTTCTAAACTCTGATTGTCACCGATATCTACAAAAATATGGTCAAATACTGCAATTTCCGATTCTTTAGAAGCTGTAATATGGAACCCGGACATAGTAGCTAAAGTAACAAGACCAATTGTCTTCAGTACAATTGTTTTTCCTCCCGCATTAGGTCCAGTAATGATCAAGCTTCGATAACTGCCTCCAATCTGAAATTGAAGCGGAACAACATGACCTGATAATAATGGATGCTTGCAATTGATTAAGTTCATCTTTCCAAAATTATTGATTTTTGGCTCAATTCCATCAACATGCTTGCTGTATTTGGCTTTGGCAAAAGTCATATCGTAAAGGGAGATAAGCTCGATATTAATTTTAATAAGCTGGAGATTTTCTGTCACTAGCCCCGTTAAAGTGGCTAGTATTTGATATTCCAACATAGCTTCTTCAGATTTTAAAGTTGCTAATTCACCACTTAATTTTCCGACCACATTAAGTTCCATAAAGACTGTCGAACCTTTAGAAGATATTTCAATAACGGTTCCCTGTACTTGATTTTTGTATGAGGCTTTTATAGGTATTGTATAACGGTCATCTTTTATACAAATCATGAATTCCTGAATATATTTTCTATTTACGCTGCTGTTTAAGAATTTATTTAAACGTTCTTTTATTTTTTGTTCAGTTGTTGTGATATGGTCGCGAATACGTTTGAGTTCTTTGCTGGCGGACGAGTCAACCTGATTGTTTTTAATCGATAAATTAATTTCCTCTTCTATCTCCATGAATTCTGTCATGGAATTAGCATAGGACGCTAATGTAGGTGCAGAAAATTCTTTATTGATCATGAAATGTTTAATCTTTCGGCATCCCCGTAAAAAGTCGGAAATACTTATAAGCTCTGCTGGATCTAAAATGATGCCTTTTTCCAATTTAGCGATAATGTGTTCAATGTTAGAAACACCTATAAATGGTACGTTTCCTCCTGCATCAAGTATAACCCGTGCTTCAGATGTTTCGGTTAAGCGCTGCTTGACAATTTTTAAGTTAGAGCTAGGCAGTAATTTATCAATTAGTTGTTTGCCTAATCCACTAATGCAATAATTTTTTACGATCTCTTTTAATTCGTTGAATTGTAATTTTTCAAAAGTACTTATATTCATGTTTTTACTCTCCTCAATGTGATTAGTTTATCAGCAATGAAGATACCTAGCGTCAGGATTTCAATGAGTTGTTAAAAAATAAAAAAAGCTGAGGCAGATACCTCAGCTTTTACGTTTACAAGGAAATAGTAAAATACATAAATAAAACTATCAATGGGATAGTTCAAATTCTGAAATTACGCGCTTGTTTTTAAAGTAGGGTAGGTATCTTCATAGGCGGAAATAAGTCCAAAACAAAATAAGGGGTAAATCCCCCGTTATTAAAACATCCTTATTTCCTTTAATTTTTTATCCTATTTAGAAACTACCGCACTCACAAAACGCACCTCTTCTAATATGAATGATATGCTCATTGAAATCGAGTTTATAGAATTGATTATAATCTGTGGAGCTGGAAATGTAAAGGCTGGCATATATCTGGTTCACCTGAAACTATAGACAAATGCATTTTTGGTTACGGAAGGTGCCCTAGATCATTGAAATGAATGGGTGCCAAGTGGATATATTCCTTATGAATCTTTGAGAAAGTCTTCGCAAAAAGTCGTGTTAGATCTGTTAAAGAAATGGTTTCCTGAAAACCAAAGTGTTCTTAATCTGATTAATGAACGGTATCAACGATATTCGAAAAGATTCTATGTGAATGAACAAAAGAAAATGAAAGACGCTAAGGGTGCAGCAAAGTACATCGGTAGATACTTGGCAAGACCAGCGATAGCTGAGTATCGGATTATTCTCATTGTCATCGAGAGATGGGCTTAGTTGAGATCTGGAATACAGATTATGGATTCTAGTATCTGAGGATAGGGAATCGATCAAAACGATGAGGAGGATCAACTGTGGGCAAAAACAAAGAGCAGGATGAATGTTTGAAATGGTTTGATGAAGAAGATCCATTCGAGTTGAATGAAGAAATGAAATTCATCATTTTAATTGTAGAGACTGTGGCAAAGAAGATGAAGCTCCAGATTATGTAGTGGAGGAGTTTCATTTTTATTTAGAAGAAAATGAAGAAGTAGTTTGTCCTTTTTGTAATGGAGCGATGATACAGGCGAGGAAAGACCCAAGGGAGTAATCAACACTTGGGTATTAATTGAGTTGCGTTAGCGATTTTGTTCTTTTCGGTTTTCTTTTACAAAGTGGAATAGCACCGAGGTAAGTAAGTCTGCATAAAGGGCTCATGAGGACAAACGAAGTCCAAAAAAAGCCAAGTGTGTCCGCATAGGGAGTTCATGAGGACAAAGAGCGTCAAAAAAGAGCATCCCGTGTCCGCATGAAGGGTCCATGAGGACAAAGAGCGCCAAAAAGGAGTCAAGCGTGTCCGCATAAAGGGCTCATGAGGACAAAGACCACCAAAAAAGAGCACCCCGTGTCCGCATGAAGGGCGCATGAGGACAAAGCTCATCAAAAAGGAGCATCCTGTGTCCGCATGAAGGGCCCATGAGGACAAAGAACGCCAAAAAAGAGCAAACCTTGTTCTCATAAACAACACATGAGGACAAAACCAGGTCAGTCTTAAGCGTTATCTGTCCCCACGAATCAGAAACTTTCAGACAAAACCAAGTAATGCAAGTGAATGAGCCTCACTTGCTTTTTTTAAGGGATTTTTCCGACAGTTTATTATTTTGCAATTCTTTAAAGTGCAATATTAACAAAGGAATTTGTCTTATAGAGGCAACGGGGGATCGTTCTGGTCAAACTTCCCTTGGACTAAGGGGCAACACTTTTACATCATTTCCGGATTACTTTATAATAGGCTTTTTTATTATCTTCTTTTTCAATTGTTATATTGTTATAAAAATATCATGAAGATTTAATATCTTTGAAATCGCTACTAAGGGTACAATGTGAATAGAGTGTTTTATCTAAAGGCTTTGTTATATGTCGGTGTTGATATTTGGCTTATTTTCTCACATCGCTTCATGGAATCAGAAGACTTTTCAGTATAACTGAAAGGCGTGTGAAACTAAGGTTTCACACGAAATGTGCCAAAAATCGTTTAATCAACCATAGAGTTTAACAAAGCTTTTTTAAAAGAAAGCTACACGGAAGGATAAAGAAACCAAGCTTAATTACGAGTAGTGTTAAATAAATCGTATTGGTTTCGAATATAGTGAGTCTTTTGTCATGTAAAATATGCTAATATAGGTCATAGGTAATAATTATAGGAAAATGGATTTTTTACTTCTGGATAAAATAAGGTTTGTGTCTGAAGATTTTGCACAAAATTTTTGTGCTGATTTAAATTACAAACATGGGGAATGGAAGTATGAATAAAAAACTAAAACATTTAAAAAATTTAAATCGATTTAGTAAAATAACCTTTATGATTTTAACCATTGTTTTAAGTGTAAATCTGCTTTCAAATTCTACTGCTTATGCAAATGAACTACTGGATGAGCCTACAATTGCAAGTGAAGCTGCCATTTTAATAGAAGAGGGCAGCGGTAGAGTTTTATATGCAAAAAATCCGGATGTACTTATGTATCCTGCTAGTTTAACAAAGGTAGCGACTGCCATATATGCAATCGAAAACGGGGACTTAGGGGCGATTGCTACGACGAGTGAAAAGGCCAGACAAGTTGATGGTACTAGAGTGTATTTAGAGGTGGGAGAAAGAGTCTCATTAAAAAAGCTTATTCAAGGTTTGCTGATTAATTCCGGAAATGATGCGGGTGTAGCGATTGCGGAACATTTGCATGGGTCTGTGCAAGAATTTGCCCATGAATTAAATGCTTATTTAAAAGAGATAGGCTTAAGGAATACGAATTTTATCAATCCTCATGGTTTATTTGATCCGGAACATACGACTACAGCAAGAGACTTGGCTTTACTTACCCAATACGCCATGAAAAATGAAGTGTTTCGCGAAATTTTTGGAACGAGAGAATTAGATTGGGATGGTGAAAGTTGGGATACGACGATCTACACGCATCACCGCTTGTTGTTAGGGCGGCCATATGATGGAGTTACTGGCGGAAAAAATGGTTATGTTAATCAATCAGGCCAAACGTTAATTACGACGGCAAAAAGAGGGGAGATGTCAGTAATTGCTGTCGTTTTAAAGGGAGCCACGCAAACCGAAATCTACAATGATACAGTAGAATTACTTGATTATGCCTTTGCCAACTATCATTTTGCTTCTATTCCTAAAGGGAAAGAATTTACTTTAGGTGAGCGAATCTTTGTCACAAAAGAAGAATATAAATTTCCGCTTGTACAAAACGAAGAATTTAACGAAGAAATGACAACGGATGGTCTTTTAAGAATTAAGAATCAATATGGAGATGAAATTACATCATATCCGATTCATGAAATAGAAATACCTGAAATACAAACAACAACAGTAGATGAACCAAATTTAGTTGAAAAAAAGGACGATTCCAAGAAATTAAATGCTTTTATGATCATTTCGTTTATGATGATTTTTGCTGGAATTGCAGTCTTGAAAAATCGAAATCGTAAACGCCACCATATGAAAAAGCTTTGAGTTTAAAAATAGAGAAAGGATTGGTATTAAGGGGAACCAATCCTTTCGTTTTTTAAGGTGATGAGGATGGGAGTCATTTCATCCACATTGTAAACATCATTCAAAGTGGTCTGCACTTGCCAAACGACTAACTTTTGTTTCATTTTTCTTATAAAGATATTGTGGATCAGGTATCATCTAGGACTAGTGAATTTCGAATAATTTTGAGTGTACCCATACAAAGTCAGCGGCTTTTTCTAAATGATTTCTTAAAGGTTAAATAAATGAGGTAAATAAATAAGATAACAACCCCAACCAAAATTTGCCATTCAACCCCGAGGGTTAAAAAATAAACAACGGAGTATGCTTCTATCATAATAGCGGGAATTTTGCCAGCTGTACTGGCGATAGAGAAAGGCAATACCTTCAATTTACTTATGGCTGCAGTAAGTGTGACAATGCCAGAAGGTACGAAGGGAAGCACTCTTAGGAAGATAACAATAAAGAAAGCATGAGCTCCATCTGACTCCTTTAATTTGCTTAAATAGCGATTTTCTAGTTTGTTGAAGCGAGGAAATGCAGATAATTTTTGCAGTCCTTTTCTGTATAGAGTGAAGCTAATAATGGCACCAGCTGCTTCACCAATGATTAATATGATAATGGCGAAATTTAAGTTTAAAGCACTAACTGTTCCAATCGTTACGAAAGTGCTAGGCAGTATCCCTGCTATCGCAATAATGATATTAAGAAGGATGCTTATGAGACTTATTATAATTGGATAAGGTGCAAACAGATCAAACATCATGTTTTCTCCCAAGCTAAGTGTCTAGTTAATGGTCATTAACAGTGCTGAGCAGTCATGCTCAAGCGAAAATGAATTTTTTCGTTTACTGTATGCAGAACTGTAGTTAGTAATGCTAGTTTTCGTGGCTTCCGTTGAACTTTTAGGATAAATGCAACCAAACTTTGAGTAAGGAAGCCCAAGCTACGCATTTTGCCTGGGCTCCTTAAAGGTTTTTCTTCTAAGTCACTTTTCTCAATGACCATAAAAAATACAATGTGGGAATAATCAAGATCGTAGAAGAAGCCATCCCAACTTGTACAGATGTATAAAGGGCAATCATTCCCACTAAGCAGTCAAAATAGTTGCTTGAACTGAAAATAAAGCGGCAACCAGAACGCTGGCAATGATCCCGCTAAACCTTCCAATTGAACTGTATTGTGCCCCTTTTAGGAAAACCTGCTCCAATTCTTTGCTTTCCAATTCGTCAGAAATCCATGCCTCTTCTGTTCCGCTAATATACGTCCAACCTAGTCCCCATAAAATAGCCCCAATGGCAATTGCCCAAAATTCTGGAAAACTCCCTTCAAGTAGATGGGCAGCTTGAACGTCCCGACGACTAAGGATTTTTTCCTTCCAAAAAAGTCAGCCACTAGTCCCGTTGGCATTTCAAATAGTAAAATGGATAATTCCATAATAGTTCCGACTAACACTAGCTGAAGTGGATTTAACTCAGCCTGAGTTACATAGTAAATAGCATTCAATGTAAATACCATTTGGATCATAAATGCACGTGAACTAGTTACTAAATAATAGATATTTTTGATCTTCAATGTTTTTCCTCCGATTTATGAGATTTGGATACTCAAATCGGAGAATAGGTTTACAAAAATAGATTTTAAGCTAACATACTCTCCGATTTGCTTGTGAAAGTAAGTGTTAAGCTTTTCATATTCATCGCTCCTTTATAAAGTTATATTAAGTATAATGAATGTTATTTGAATTGTCATTGAAAAAAGGGAGTATTGGGTAAGTAGCCTCTTTTTAGAAAGTCTGAAACAAAATGTTCAGAAACACTTTGGATGATTATGGTAATATGGAGAGGTGCTATTTAAAAAGGAGGAGGAAGCTGTAATGGAAATTCCAATTGGAAATGGAGCTCTTATGCTACCACCGTTACATATTACGATTGTCGGACTTATTATCTTATTTTTCTTAATGCGGTGGAGTAGGCAATTGGAGACTGGACGTTATAAAGTTTTCTTATATTTTTTAATTGGTACTTATGCTGCGCCTATATATTCTCAAAGTACGGAAAAAGGTCAATTTCAACTATGGATTCCGCTAGGATTTATCATTCTTTTCTTGTATTTGTACCGCAGTAAAAGCAATCATCCTTCAAAAATGAAAGCAAGTCTACTAGGACTTTCTATCGCAATTTATCAGATTATTGTCCACTATCTTCGTTAGTTCTTTAAAGGTAAATATTTGGCAAGTCTAATCTGACTTTGGTTAATATGAGCCAAGGATTTACTCTTTTGAGCGAAGGAGTGCCTCCAGATTAACAGGCCCTCGTTAGCACAACGCATTATTTAAAAATTGAATCGGTATGAGTATAATTGACTCTGCAGTTATTGAGCAGTTTTCTAATTTTTGAATCTTGATGCGAACGAGAAATATATCAAGAAAGCGTTACAGTATGCATAACTGAAGTTGGGCAAACTATATTTATGCTCAACAATCTATAATGTTAACATGAGAAAAGGTGGAATACTGCATGATTTGTGAGTTAAGCAAGGAAGATTTTCATAAATGTAAAAGCATTATAAATGGAGCTGGTCAATTAGAAGTGAAAGCCATTGTAGAAGGAATTAATCCTGGGCGAATATTTGTGGATCATCCTATATCACCGACTACTGGGCTGGTTTTGGTTAGGCAATAATGATGGTTTCGTATTTATTGGTAATGAGCATAATGATGCATTTAATTATGAAATAAACGGTTTTTTAGACCTTGTGATTGCACCGGAGGCAAGGAAGGTAGGTTTAGAATGGTTTGAAGGATTAGGGAATCATCAAGGATGGGATACAGTAATCGAGAAGTTATTTACTTCTCGAAATTTAAAGTCTTGGAATCAAAAGGTATACACGTTATCAAAAACTACTTATAAGGAAAAATCGTATTCAATGGAAAAAGGCTATACCGTGACAAAAATCAGCTCTGAACTTTTAAAGGACTCTTCCATAAAAAATATGGATTTTTTACGTTTGAAAGTTTCTGAATTTTGGACTTCTTCTGATTCTTTTTTGAATACTGGTAAAGGTTACTGTGTGTTATTCAATAATATAATTGTTAGTATTTGTCTTTCAGGATTTGTCGTTGAAAACATTCACTGCATCGCAATTGAAACCCTCCAAGGGCATAGAGGCAGAAAACTAGCGCAAGTGATTGCCCATTATTTTGTAAAAGATTGCTTAGAGAATGGTAATATTCCTTATTGGGATTGCATGGAAGAGAACTGGCCGTCTGTAGCGATTGCGGAGAATTTGGGATTTGAGAATGTGTTTAATTATAAGGGATACTATTTCAAACTAAGAGATTAGGAAACCATTATTTTTTAAAAAAGGAGAAAGTTGAAATTGAAAAATGTTCTTAAAATCCTAACGGTTGTGTTTATTTTTCTTGTCCTGTTTAGTGTATATGCTATACATGAGGTGAAAACTGTATTTAATGAATTCGTTCACAATTTAGTTAACGAAAGAACATTAAATCCCATAAATATGGAACTATTTACTGAGAATATAGAAGGTCTGGAGATTAAGTTTGAAAAAGAAGACAGGACATCGGTGGAAATGATAAAAGCGATATATCCAAAAGCAAAAGCGGAGTTAAATAAATTATATGGCAGTCATTCTGATGCACTGACTGTTATCGTGTATGCTAATGAAGAGGCTTTTCATGCTGCCTCTTCCTCTGAAAAATCAGGTGGATATTACCTTCCATTAAATGAATCTATCCACCTTAAGAGTGAAATTATGGTATCAGGCTCTCAATTCGAGAATTTATTTCATCATGAGTATGCCCATTACAGAACGGATCGATTTTTAGAGGAGCATGGGATCTCTGGTGAAAGCATACCTACTTGGTTTAACGAAGGGATATCCGAATTAATGAGATACAGGGATACTGAGGTCGATATCGACCAGATAGAAAAGATGGATTTTGAAGAGTTAATGACGAACACCTCCTTTTATAAGGAAAGAGATGGGAATGCTGAGCCATATCTCCAAAGCTACTTTGCTGTAAAAGAGCTTGTCGATCAATTCGGAATGGCGGCTATCACTGAGATTTTAATAGCTTTAAAGGATATGGATTTAGAACAAGCTCTTAGTAAAATAGTAGGGATGAATAGTGAACAATTATTGAGTAGCTATTTAGAAAGGAGAGAAAGTATTAACAAATTAATCGCTCAAGCCGAGGAGTACCAAGTTAAGGGAGATTATAGGTTGACTCAGAATATTTATGAAGAGGTGCTTCGATTAGAGCCAAATAACTTTTTTGTAAGTAGATCTATGCCTCATGTATTGGTTAAGCAATCGCAGTTTTTCGAGGCAAAAGCGATGTTAAAGAAGAGAGAAGATTTAGAAGGATATGAGCTTGAATTGTTGGCTGAACTTTCGCTACTGAGTGATTTGAATGAGTCTCTAAAATATGCGGAAATGTTTGAAGAGAAGATCGGAACGAATATCGATGATCATCAGTTTACATCCCCTTTTGGAAATGCCATTCGGCAAAATATTGCTGAGCCGGTGAATGTTTATCTAAGATTAATAAACGGAAACCTAATAACTTACCAAGAAATTGCTGATCAATTAAAGATAAACATAAAGGAAATGTATCCAGATGATCCGCGTGTTCAAAGCTTGTAAATAAGAATGGGCAAAGCGTTTGGGAAATTTGGGATTAGAAACAAAACTGGCAAATCTTATGTTAGTGGGAACCCGTTGGCAGTAGGTGAATATATACTGTGGTTCATGTTTGGCTCATAAATCATAAAGGTGAACTCCTTTTAATGAATGGACATTCTATCCCAACTGGATCGATCTTAGAAGGTGAAAATAGTCTCGAGGGCGCATTAAGAGAAGGAAAGAAGGAATTGAAATCGGGATCACATTGATATCTTCCACTGGGGGGATCGCTATTGCGATTTTGATGATGTGTGGGTTTTTCGAAAGAATTTCGAAAAGATTGAAACGATCCTTCGAGCAGAGAAGGTTGTTGATATGAAGTGGGCAACAAGAGCTGAATTAGATAGGATGTTTCAAGCAGACTGCATTGTACCAATTTTAAGCTATATTTAAAAAAGGAGAGAAGAATTTTGCTATCTAGGAGAGTGATGATGTTCAACAACATAAACTATTTGAAAAAAGGGAATGAAAAACAAAAGAGAGCTTATGAGGCAATTGAAGTTTTAGGAGTTATGGAACAACTCTCTGAGTATGATCCTACTCTTTGTGGGACGTTGCCGATTGAAATTGATATTGCAGATTCGGATTTAGATATCATTATGGAAGTTCATGATTTACAACAATTCGAGAAGGCGATAACGGAACTTTACCATGATAAAGAAAATTTTCAAATAAAAAGACGTATCATGAGAGGCATTCCGGTTGTGAAGGCTAATTTCCTTTTTTTCGGGTTCGAATTTGAATTATTTGGCCAACCGCAGCCAGTAGAAAAACAGAATGCCTACCTCCATATGCTAATAGAACATGCGCTTATAATGGAGTCCCCCCACGTAAAAGCAGATGTGATTACTCTTAAACAACAAGGCTTTAAGACAGAGGCTGCGTTTTGTAAAGTTCTTGGATTAGACTTTGAAGATCCTTATGAGAGTCTTTTAACGTACGGCAAAAAAAGAGGGTTCATTTAAAGGGATCTGTCCATACTTTACAGTCGTTATGCGAAAAACATTCGTAGACCAATAATAATCAATAGAATAGAGAGCATTTGCATAATCATTTTACTAGGAATTCGCTTGGATAACCGTATTCCAATCTGGGAACCGATCATCACCCCAATTCCTCCCCAAAGAACGGTCATCCACTCGATGTTGTTATAAACGAATTGTGCAGCAACACCAATTATGGAATAAAGAGCAAGCGCAAAAATGGAAGTAGCTGTTGCGTAATGTGTTGGAACTTTAAAAAAGTAGATTAAAACTGGCACAAGAAGCCAGCCTCCTCCGATCCCGAGGTAGCTAGACAATACTCCCATGATAAAACCAAGTGGCAGCAATCCTTTTAGTGGAAGGGGCCGTGCTTCTATCTCCAATGCACTATCGGCAGTGTCTGCCTCCATCTTAATACTAGTATCTCTTTGTTTCTGAAGAATTTTAAAAGGGGAATTTTTTGCAAACAAAAAAATCCCTAGCGCCACTAGAATGGTGGCGAAAATAACATAAAAGTAACTGGATGAATATAGCTGCAGCAACCAAACTCCAAGTATGGAGCCAGGAAATGCCCCGATCCCGATGAACATTCCCGTTCGATAGTTAATTTTATTTTGCTTGGCGTAGCCAACCACTGCGGATAGAGAGTTTATAAAAACAATGACAATGCCTGACGCAGATGCACTTACAGGATCGATATGCAATAAAAGAAGCAGTGCCGGTACAAATATAAATCCTCCGCCTGCGCCAACAATTGTTCCGTAGCCCCCAGCAATCATGCCTACTGCGAGAATTAGCAGTCCAGTTGCTATTTCCATGTTTTGTTCTCCTTTACCTCGGTTATCTTTAAATTATCAGATAGGAGAAGTGCTGCATATTGACAATATTTTATAGCCCATAAATAAATGTAATACCTGTTGAATCGAAGGACATACTTAGTGAAAAATGAAGTAATTGGCAAGGCTTCGACGATAGATAGAGTAGAGAAATTGAAAAAAAGACAAAGCTTTCGTTTTAAATTAGTGGTACATTTTATTCATAGAAAACAAATAGTTTAGGGTAAAAAGCAAAGGTGGAATTTATACCATGAACCTTGATAGTTTAAAAATGTTCTGCGCTGTAGTTGAGGAAGGAAGTATCAGTAAAGCGGCGCGACTCAGCTTTGTTACACAGCCAGCGGTGACAAGACAAATACATCAATTGGAAGAACTCTATGGAACATTATTATTTGAACGAACAGATGGAAAGCTTGTACTCACTGAAGCGGGAAAAGCACTGTATCCTTTTGCAAAGGAAATGGTCGAATATATTAAAAGGTCACATGAAGCGATAAATGAAATCGTTGGAAATCAAGAAACCTCTCTACATGTAGGCGCGAGTCAAACGATTGGAGAATATTTATTACCTGGCATACTAGGAAGCTTTAGAAAACAACACCCAGCAATCAAATTAAATTTAACGATTGCCAACACACCGACGGTTTTAGAGAAATTAGACAATAATGAAATAGATATTGCTCTTGTAGAGGGAACAGTGAAGAATGGCCGTTTTAACATCGAGAAGTTTGCGGAAGATGAACTAATTTTAATCGTTCCTATTAATCATCACTGGAAAAATCGAAACATGATTGAAATTCATGAACTGCTCAACGAGAGAATGATTTTGAGAGAAGAAAATTCAGGCACGCGATTAATTGTTGAAGAGGCGCTAAGGGAAATGGGAATTCTAGAGGAAATTGAAATTTCACTGGAGCTTGGCAGTATGCAATCTATTAAAAGCGCTGTAGAAGCAGAACTTGGTATCACTATTCTTCCAAAGCTAACCGTTTTAAAAGAGTTGAGATATGGTACACTTCGTGAAGTGAAAATCGCTGATTACCAAATTACAAGGGAATTGTGGTTAGTGCAGAAAGAACATCGTTTTCAAAAAACAGGATTAAGGTATTTTATTGAATATATCCGCAAGAAGTAAGATTGGCGAACCGATTAAAATGACGATAGCAAAAAGAGGAACAGCTATTTAGAACCTTTTGCACAAAATTTGTGAATTATTTTATGAATATCATTTAATTTACCTTCTGCCTATTTCGTTTTGCTATGATTGAAGGCAATAAACTAAGAATAAGAGATATCAGCTAAATTATTTGATATCTCTTAAATTGTGGAGAAAGCAGTAGAAAACGAGAAGTATAAAAATATCGACCACATATAAAATCTAATTTTTCAATACAGTGGCAAAAATTCATATACAAAGTATATGTTTTGTTAAATTCGTGAATAGATCATAATTTATGGAATTATAGTGATGCCCCAGAATCGGGATCTGATTCTATATCCCACCAATCTGCCATCTGCTTTCTCCATTCGTTTGCTTTTTGCTGGTTTCCTACTTTTTCATAAAGTGTTATGAGTGGTTGATATAGATCGATGGCACCGATTACAGAAATGGTTTTACTTAGTTGGTGAATAGCAATAGCGTACTCCCCTTTGCGTACAAGTTGTTCAGCATTCCAAAGAACAAGGTCCGCGATTCTTCCCTCAGTTTGTGTACGTAATTGAATAAACCATTCATCGTGATGTGTTTCGAGGAAATTTGTTGGTAATTGCTGAATAAGCTGATTTACTTTTTGTTCTTTTCGATCTGGAGATAATTCCTTTAAAGCATTTTCAACTTCCTTTAAAAAAGTTTTCGCATCGCATACTAGATTTCCTTTAATCATGACACGCTCTCGATCAACCACTAAGTATTCCTCACTCGCCAGCTGTTTGCGCAAATATGATAAGCATACACGTAGATTTGTTTTAGCTTTAGCAAGTGGTATTTCTGGCCAAAGGGTTTCACAAATTTGCTCTCTTGATACGGAACCGTTAAAAACAAGAAATAGTAGAAGGGACTTCGCAAAGCGCCTATTCCATCCAGTTGTAATCTCTTCCCCATTTATGAACACTTGAAACTGTTGTAATAAGTTCACTTTCAACTCATTTGAACGTTCAGAATTTTTCAGACTCTCTTCTTGAATTTTGGCAACATAGTCTAAAATTTGGTTGTCCATTGATTGAATAAAGGGGTCTTCTATCTGATTTTCGCTGCGAGACTCTTCAATAAAATCGAGAATCATTTCAGCTATTACGAGTGGCTGGTCCAACACAATTAAACTGGAAGCATTCAGAACGGTGATAAAACGGCAATGTCGCAAATGCAAGGTTTGGTGCTGTAAATAGTGGGATGGGAACAATGCGTCTTTCACACCAGATAGAATAAGAATAGGACAGCTTACTTTTTCAATATCTGAGATAGGATCAGCACTAACTGTTAAATCCATCACCTTTTTATAAAGATCAAAGGAAATGGTCTCGGCGTAGTTTCGAAGTTTTATCAACTCCGAATGTCCTTTTGGTAACGTGGTAGCATGGGTGTCTAAGTATTCATGTGGAATTTGCCTCTTTCCCGTTCCTAATTTACTTCGGTGTTCTCTTATTTGTTCTATCGTGTGCGGAGGATGGCAAGGCATAGCCATAAGGGTCAGTGAAAGAACATGGTCAGGATATTTTGAGGTGTAGCGAGCTCCTATAAGCGCCCCCATCTGCCAGCCAATAAGATGTACTTTCGTTAATTTTAAGTGCTGCAGAAGTGCTTCTAGATCGGTGACGAAGTGGGAAATAGCTAATTCTTCAATAGGGGTGTCATTGTCACTCATACCATAACCTCTTAAGTCATAGGTTAAGATATTAAACGAATTTCCTAAATAAGGAAGCATACAATCAAATGCGCGCAGATCAACAGCATTTGCATGAATTAGTACTAGTGTTTCTGAATTTCTTTCATAAGCTGGATGAAATACATAGTGTATCTTTCGATCATTAATGTTAAGAAATGCCATAGTATCTTCCCTTTCTCTCTATTTGTGGAGCCTGTTGCGTTTGTGTAACGCTTTATTTGGTATACTCTATTTTGATTTTGCGATAGGTCATAAGTCCTTAGAAGAAGAGATTTGTAGATGGTCTTTCCAGTTCAATGAAAGGAGTGTTAGAAGAAGGTAGAAAAAGGGTAAGTGAAAGGTTTTAACACTCATATAAATGGGCACAGCTATGATATTAATCTACTATATGTACCGTATTAAACTTAATTTCGAAGTCGGTAATCGTGAGCACAGTTTTTATTATAGCAAAAGATTTTGTAAAACAATATTGTCTCTTGTGAAATCCTGTTTCACAAGGCATTCACTTATATTGAAAGATCCCAGAGGGAAATGAGACAAAAATCATAAACAAAAAATAATCATAGAAAGTGAGGAATCATTAATCAAGTATGGGACAAACACAACATAAACTCATCACTGCTTTTGTTGTATCGTCATTGGCTGTTTCAACTATATCCCCCATGCAGGGACTAGCTAATAGTTTTACTGATGTGTCAGATCTTCACTGGGCAAAAAAAGCGATAGATTACATGAAAGAAAAAGGAATTGTCCGTGGGTATACAGATGGCACATACAAGCCAGAAGCATATATTACTCGTGGAGAACTGGCAGTAATGTTGGCTAACTCCCTTCAACTAAATATGGATGGTATAGAAAAGCAATCATTTATAGATATACCTGAAAACTCATTTGCCTTTTTGCATGTGGCTGCTTTACAAAAACACTTTCCCCATATATTTAAGAGTAATGGTGGATATTTTCATCCTAATCAAGTAATTGATCGGCAAACATTGGCACATTTAATTGCCAAAACTTATGAAGTGGAGATGAACCGGGAAAATCAAATGATATTTACTGATGTGGATGATTCACATCCTTATTCTGAGGACATTCAAGTTTTGGCTAGTAATGGAATTGTTGTGGGGGATGGAAATGGCCGTTTTAAACCTCGAAATCCTGTTACACGTGCTCAAGCAGCACAGTTTATTTATAATGTCCATCATTATGAAGGACCAGAAAAAATTGAGCAGATTAAAGCAATTAGTAATACTTCTGTTGAGATAACGTATAAAACGGATGTTGATATTGAAAAACTAAATTTCTTAATAACAGATTTACAAATTGTTCATATTGAAAAAACAGATAATCATACGGTTGTTTTGACCACTTCTTCTCAAACTGAAGGCAAGAAATATGTTTTAAAAGAGAGTGGGCGAACAATTGGTGATTTTATCGGCTATCCAAAAAAGGAAGAGAAGCCACCTTCTCACGGTGGTGGGTCTACACCTCTAACTCCCCAGCAGCAAGTAGATGCTGCAATTCGAAATGCTGTGGCGAGAGGAAATGACTTTGTCGTTGTCAAGGCGAGAGGTGGCGGAGATATAACCGTTACCACTGATTCGAAGATGGATATTTATGTAGAAGTAGATACAGTAAGGGATTTAACAATTAAGGGATCGAATATAGAAAATGTCAAGATTCGCAAAGTGGGTTCGGAGCAAGGATTAATAACTGGAGACTTAGTTGTTGATACTCCTAAAGCAGATGTCGAGTATGAAAACCCTGTAAAATTGTTAGGCACATTGTATATAAAAGATGTTTCAGGAAATTCTTTCGTAAATTATGGAGAACTAAATGATGTGGATATCTCCGACTCAGATATTTCTCATTTTGTGAACCATGGGAGAATGGGAATTTTAACAATCAGCAATAATGGTAATATCACAATTGATGGTTCCAGTTTAATTGACCTTGTCAATGTTCAAGATGCCGCAGAAGTTTCAATCCCGAATAACGCTAAGGTAAAAAAAGTAGTTGTCATGCACAGGAATGCCAAAGTTTCTGCCCACTCGGAAGTTGAGGTTGTATATGCCTATGAAGTAAAGCCAATAGAGAATGTAAGATTTAATGATTTAGATCCAGGTGTGGACATAAAAGGAGAAATTATATTTACTGCTACTGAGGCCATCCACTCAGGTGCTAATTCTCTTCAAATTGATGTGAACAACATTCATGTCAAATCCATTCCATTAAAAGGATTAGAAGATGAAGAGATTACATACTCTATGGCAGATATTGATTTACAAGAGGACGATACTATTACATTATCCACAATAAATGAGTATGGTGTTGTTTCAGCTCCGATTGAAGTAAAAGTTGTCAATAATATTAGGGGAAAGTCCCCTGCTTTGACAGGAAAATTATTGAATGGACAACTATTCGAAGTCACTTTTGAGGAACAGCGTGACTGGAGAGAAAGCATTACTTCCATTGTCAATGAAACAAATGGTTCATCCATTCCACTTTCATATGTCGATACAAGTAATCCCGGAATCATCATCATGGATCTTTCGAAAGTAGATTTTACGCCGGGTAACCATACAATCCGTGTAGATGCTGAGGGATATGAACCTGCGAAGTTTATAATAGAAATACTAGAGCCAGTATTAATTCCACCTAATTTAACGGGCGAAGTACTTAGTCCGCAACAGTTTCAAGCATCTTTTGCTGATGCCCCAAACTGGAGAGAAAGTATAACAGATGTTTGGGATATAGCTAATGAGAGATGGATTGGAAAAACAAAGCTTACCACAACAGAAGTAGGCAAATTGATCTTGAATGTGGAAGGCAGGATCTATCAACCGGGCACCTATGAATTTTTAATTAAAGCAGAAGGTTATGAGGATGCAGTCCTTACTGTAAACGTACCAAAACCAAAGGATGCACCTGAAGTACGAGGCTATGTCACAGGTATAAATCAATTTGTTATTGAATTTGAAGATGATCCGGCTTGGCGTGAAAAAGTGAGGTATGTATACAATGAAACCAAAAAACAAACTATATATATGGGTGAAGTCGATACAAGCCAGGAAGGAAAAATCACGATAAAACAAACTGGATATGTTTATGAGACGGGCGTCCATATATTCCGAATAGAAGCAGCAGGCTATGAGCCTGTTAGGATAGCGATTGAAAAGCCAGAATCTTTCACACCACCAACACTAACTGGTGAGGCAATTGGCCCAGAACTATTTCAAGCCACTTTTTCTGATGATCCGAAATGGAGAGAGAGTATAGTAGATGTTTGGGATATAACAAATGAAGAATGGCTAGGAAAATCAAAGCTTACCACAACAGAAGAAGGCAAATTGATCTTAAATGTGGAAGGTAAATCTTATGGGCCAGGAAGGCATGGGTTCTCTGTTGACGCTAGTGGGTATGAACGGGCAGTTTTTTTTGTGGAAATACCCGAGTATGACTTGCCACCTAATGTAGTATCTGCCTATGTGACAGAAAGCAATGAAATTGTCTTTGAATTTTATGATAATCCGGACTGGAGAAATAGTATAACTCAAGTGTACGATAACACAAACGGTCAATACTTTCTTCGTACTAAATTAGATGTCAGCCAGCCGGGGAGAGTGATTCTAAAACTTGGTTCGACATCTTTATCAGGAAAGGTAAGTTTCTTTCTTCAAGCCCCAGGTTACGATAATGTATCAGTTGAGGTAGAAATACCAGAGCCTGAAATACCAGAGCCCAAATCGCCTGAATTAACTGTGGAAATCGTTGAACCAAATATATTCGATTTCATTTTCCCAGATAATGCAGAATGGAGAAATAACATCACTAATGTATATAATGAAACAACTGGGACTCCCATTCATCTAAGTGAGGTAGATAGAAGTATACCGGGAAAATTACGCATAAACTTAAAATCCTACTATTATGTTCCAGGTACTTACGCTCTTTCTTTTCATGCAACTGGATACCCACCGGCAATGGTATTATTGGAAGTTCCAATGCCCCCTAAACCTCCAGTTTTAACAGGAGAAGTTATCGGAGTGAATATATTCCAAGCAACTTTTGTAGATGACCCAAAATGGCGTGAAAGTATTACGGATATTTGGGATATGACACATAAAAGATGGCTTGGGAAATACAAGCTCAATACGATAGAAGCAGGCAAGATCATATTGGATGTTGAAGGACGTGATTATCCACCTGGAATTTACGAATTCTCCATTGCAGCAAACGGATATGTTAGGGGAACACTTTTTGTAACAGTGACGCAGTGATGTCTGTTTTAGTGAGCAAGGAATCGTTTCTTTGACTCATTTTGAAATGATTCAATGAAGGTTTTAAACAGTCTTTGTAATAAGCAAGAGTGAATTTGACATTAACCATTTTTTTGAAATGCATTCCAATTGATTTTTGTCGAGGATATTCTTTTGGGTTACGGAGTAAGCTGAAGCAGTTAATAGAATTCAAGTATACCTAATAATATATTATTTCAACTTTTGCTGTACAAATATCAATTGAATGCCGGATTATATAAGGAATAAGCAGCAGTAAAGTGTACCCATTCTAGCAATTTTGCGCAAAGTTTGTAAAAAAACGTAAGAAATAAGGCGGAGTTTTGTTCATATAGTCTTTATGAAGCCATAAATATATCTCTATACTAGTTTAACATCCCTTTTCTAGAATACAGTTGAATACAAATTCTAGATAGGAGATGGTTCAATTGAGTAAAAAATGGTTGATAGGGACAGGGGTTGCGTTGACATTGTTTTTGACCCCATTTAGTCAGGCTTTTGCAGATGGCATAACAGAAGGGGAGAGAAAAAAGGTCGATAATGTTGCACATCGTGGTGCATCAGGCTATGCCCCTGAAAATACGATTGCTGCTTTCGATTTAGCAGTTGATATGAAGGCGGACTATATCGAAATCGACGTGCAAAGAAGTAAAGATGGTGAACTGGTATTGATTCATGATACAACTGTGAACCGCACAACAAATGGAACGGGAAGAGTTGGAGAATTAACTTTGGAGCAGCTTCGCAAACTTGATGCAGGAAGCTGGTTTGGATCAGAATTTGCGGGAGAGTTAATCCCGACTTTCGATGAAATTCTCGATCGTTATCGTGGGAAAATTGGAATTTTAGTAGAATTGAAGGCACCTGAGCTTTACCCAGGAATTGAAGCACAAGTAGCCGAGGCATTAAAAAAGCGTAACATGGATAAATCGAAAAATAATAAAATCATCATTCAATCTTTTAATTTTGAATCGGTAAAGAAGGTGAATGAGCTTCTCCCACGAATTCCGATTGGTGTCTTAACATCTAATCGTGCAGATACGACGGTCGAAGCTTTGCAGGAGTTTTCAACCTATGCAGACTGGTTTAACCCAAGCTACGGCATTGTAACAAAAGAATTGGTAGAGCAAGTGCACTCCCTTGGAATGAAAATTGGTTCATGGACAGTACGGACGCCAGAAGCGGCAGATTTCTTATTTGAAATGGGCGTTGATGCGATCATAACGGATTATCCAGATTATGTTGATCCGCGTAATTAATGGGGCTGATACTTGAGAAGACCTCTCGCTTTTATGCGAGAGGCCAGAGTGTAAACAAACTCGAAGATTTTCGAGTTTGTCTACACTCTTTTTTCTTTTATAATAGAATTAACTAAATTGCGTAGGTTGATTTCCACTTCGGGTGGCGCGGGCGGGGTTTGCGGATGCGATGGACAACCCTACGAGGTCTTAAAAATAATTCTATGCAGACGATGCTTACGTTTGCTACCATGAACTTAAAGAACATTGCCATTTGGACTTGGCAACCTGCTTGAGGGGTGCCAAACGAGTTGATGGAAGCGGAAGACGCTTAACTTGGGGAATAGCGGGACGGCACTGGAAAACCTGAAGTGAACATGAAAACCCCGGTAGGTTTTCCGAGATTTTTCGTTAATTTTCCTGTTTTTGTAAGTGGATCGTGGACCTTGAACACTTTAGAGTTGAGAGCTACACAACATCTTGTGTCAAAGTATTAGTTGATTACAAGATGTTGCGGTCTCCCTTTGTGTGAGGGAGTGGATTGAAATATAATCCACTCCATGCTCATATAATTGGTTGCTTAGGTCTCCCTTTGTGTGTGGATTGAAATTAAAAAAATTGATAGTTTTCAGCGGCTTTAATAGCGTGACAGCCGAGACCCCACACGAGCATCCGTGAGGAGGAGGCTCGGCGCACGCCCCCCGGAAAGCAAGCATCTGGAGAGGAAATCAACGTTTTTAGCGCAATTTCAATCCAAAAATGATAACATCCATCGATAGGGAGCCCTTTCGATGGATGTTGTCGACAGTCTGAACCTTCCATTTAAAATGGAAGGCTTTTTTTTGTTAGAATGCCTTTTTGACTGGTAAGGCAGTAAAATATATAGTAGAAAATAGATAAGCATATAGTGCATTTTTCAGCAAATTTATCATGACAAAGGGGCTAGTTTTTTATGAGGGAAAGTATGAAGATATTTGAAAAGTATTTAGCAGGTATTGATCATCCTGAGCATCGAGAACGAACTGAAGCTATTTTAACATGGATAGCAGAAAGATTCCCTAATTTAAAACCGGAATTCAAGTGGAATACACCGATGTTCTCTGACCACGGCACCTACATCATTGGTTTATCAATAGCAAAGAAGCATCTGAGCATATCACCTGAAGAAGCAGGTATAGAGCGATTTGCGGATGATATTGCACAGGCCGGATATAGTGCTACAAAAGGTTTGTTTCGAATTCAATGGACTGAGCCTGTTCATTACGAGCTATTGGAGAAAATGATTGAATTTAATATAGAGGATAAAGCTGATTATACTAAATTTTGGCGATGAACAGTCTGAGTCTCTTAACTAGAAAGAAGAGGGGTGTTTCGACATGACAACTCGTAACCCAAAGGTTGATGAGTTTTTGAGTAAAGCTACACAGTGGAAGGAAGAATTTGTGAAGTTGCGAGAGATTGCTCTTGCTAGTGGATTGAGAGAGGATTTTAAGTGGATGCACCCTTGTTACACGCTCAATGGAAAGAATATCTTTTTATTCCATGGATTCAAGGAGTATTGTGCAATTCTTTTTCATAAAGGGGCTCTATTGAAAGATAAGCACGGCATCCTGATCCAACAAACGGAGAATGTGCAGGCTGCACGCCAGCTTCGTTTTACGAAGCTTCAAGAAATTGTTGAATTGGAGCCTATCATAAAAGAGTATATAAATGAGGCGATTGAAGTTGAAAAGGCTGGATTGGAAGTAGCCTTAAAGGAGAAAAACGAATTTAGCGTCCCTGAAGAATTGGAGAAAAAATTTGCTGAAATGCCTGATTTGAAAGCTGCTTTTGCATCTTTAACTCCTGGACGACAAAAGGGGTATCTCCAGTATTTTTCTCAAGCAAAGCAATCGAAAACTCGTGAGACAAGAATTGAAAAATCGATGGAACGTATTCTTATGGGAAAAGGCTTAAAGGATTGCATTTGTGGATTATCCAAAAGAATGCCTAATTGTGACGGCTCCCATAAGAACGCTTGATAAAAAAGCAAGAAGGGCTGACATCCAATTAATATGCTCTCCCTTAGATAGACAAATAAAAACCTATTTTACCTTAAGGGGAGCATATCATATCTATCAAGTAAGCCCATTCTTACTTTTAAAAAATGAGGTTAACCAGTTAGAACATCCTCACTAGGGTATTTTATTTTTTCAATTTCCGGTTGCGCTAGAGAAAATGCGAGAGTAAGTGGACCTAATTTACCAAAAAACATAACAAAAATAATGATCAATTTTCCAATCGTTGATATATCTCCTGTGAATCCCATCGATAGACCTACAGTCCCGAAGGCGGAAATGACTTCAAACAGTAATTTCAAAAAAGGCAGCGGTTCAGTTATATTTAAGGTAACGATGGCTAAAAAAATAAAGCTAGCACTGATGGTTAAAATAGCCAAAGAGCGAAAAACCACCTTTTCCTTAATGGCTCTTCTCCCTACCGTTATATTTTGCTTTTCTCTTATAAAAGTAATAACAGAGAGTATGATAACTATATTATTTTCAGAGATGTTTGCTTTGTTCTTTCCTTTTTTGGCACCCTTACAATGAGACTAGGTTCGGGATACCGAGTGTTGTTAGTATGTTTTGAAGCCTCCATTGAAAAGAGAAAAAAATAATCCTTAGTTGTTGACAATCGGTGAATAAATGCTTAAACTTTTTTATATATTCAACGTTGAATAAACAAAGGAGTATTTCCAGTGACAAAACTATTAGTATTAGCTATGCTCAGTATACAGCGAATGTCAGGTTATGAAATTAAATCGATGCTTGAACTGAATGATGCACAAAGATGGGCTGGGGTATTGCCAGGCTCGATTTACAATGCTCTCAAAAAGCTTGAAAAAGAGGGGTATATTGAAGTGGCCAGTATTGAAAGTAGCGGTCACCGACAAAAAGCTATTTATAAAATTACCCCTAGTGGAGAGGCCTATCAAAAAGAATTAGCTTTAGAGTGTCTTGGCAGTTCAAAGGTGAATTATCCCACTGATTTATATTCTGGGCTTTCTCTTGCTTATCAACTTCCTAAGGATGAAGCGATTGAACAACTAACGAAAAATAAGGAAAAATTAATCCTTGAATCTCAAGCTGTCAAAAGTGGTCTAACAGAGAAAGAAAAAGCATTGCAAGGAGAAATTCCACAATTAACTAATGTGGTGTTTAATCATATGTTTGAAATGATTGAATCGCAGATTAAGCTTATTGAGGCTACTATTGCCATTATTGAACAAAAATAACAAAGCCATTTATAGTGGCTTTGATTTTCACTAAATAGTCAAAGTTGATTATACAAAGGAGAGTATGTATGAAGCTAATTGAATTTATAAATGTTGAGAAAAGCTTTAAAGGTAGAAAAGTAATCAATGAATTGAATTTTTCGATTTATTCTAACGAAATTATTGCATTAATTGGTTCTAACGGTTGTGGAAAAACGACCACGATTCGTATGGTCTTAGGGATAACTGAACCTGATAAAGGAATGATTAAGAGACGGTCAAAAGACTTTAATAAAAAAGTCGGTGCACAGCTGCAAACAACACCTTTTTTTGAAGGCTTTAGTGTGGAAAACAATTTAAAGCTGTTTAGTACTTTTTATCAGTCAAGGCTGACAAATGAAAAGATTGCAGAGATATTGAAAAATTATAGTCTATTGGATGTAAAGAATACGTTAGCTTCCAAGTTATCACTAGGTCAACAAAAAAGGTTGGCTATTAGTATCACAACGCTGCACAACCCAGACTTGGTAATTCTAGATGAGCCTACAGCAGGTCTTGACCCAAGCGGACAGCGAGAGGTTCAAAACATGATTCGTCGTTTAAAGTCGCAAGGTAAAAGTGTTTTATTCTCCTCCCATGATATGTTAGAAGTCCGTAATACAGCTGATCGAATCTTAATAATGGATCGAGGGAAGTTGTTAGAAGATGGGGGACTGGAAACCATCCTTAAGAAACATGGTGTATCAGGTTTTGAAGAACTATATTATCAATTAATCAAAAAGGAGAATCAAAATGGCTAATATTATTCGGATTTCACTTGAAAAGGATATAAAGGATTTCTATCTCTTATTCTGGTCCATTTTTTTACCATTTGCTACACTTGTGTCCTTGGCTATCTTTGAAGTAAATGTAAATGAAAATATATTAGTTGGTCTCATAACGATGAGCATCTTTTTCTATTGTTGTACAACGAACTCATTTTCCATTTTTGCGCAAAGGAAGCGTGGTGTTTTTGATTTATTGACGATCACTCCTTTTTCTTTATGGAAATACCTTAGTAGTATTACCATTAGCCAGACTGTCATTGCTTGCACGGTTTCGACTCTGTTGTTGTATAGTGAAAATAGCATATTTGATTTGAAAATATCAGCATTACAGTTTGTATTGTTTATACCCTTTTTCTTTATCGGCTCCGCCATATTTACCTTAATGGGTTTCATACTTTCAAGCTTTCCTAAAAATGAAGGACAATTAAGCATTAGTTCGAATCTCGTGATGATTCCTCTTTTTCTCTGCAGCAGCATCTTTTTTAAGCTTGGCAATTCTCCTATGGTGGTTCAATGGCTTAGCTGGATTAACCCTGTTGAGTGGCTACAAAACGGTTATCGTTCTATCTTAGCGACTAACTATGCTGATTATTTAGTTTCCGTTGCGGTTCTTTTCGTATTTTTAGTCATCACTCTTATAATCTCGATCAAAACTTTTCGAATGAAGGAGACTTGAGTTTGCCATTTAGGAGGAGTTCAAAGTAGCTTATAAAAATGTATTTTACAACAAAGATTGAATTCCGCTCCGCAAATTGATATAGTAATTTCAAATATGTATTCAATGATGTGATCAAGTAAATAAGGATTGTGAACCAGAAAATATAGCCTTGGCTGAAAGCTATATCACCTCTCCTTATTGAAACCTACCACGGAGAAGTTAGTAAACCTAACCGAGTCGTTTCGTTAAAAACGTTAGAGGGCATAAAATTTTTATGTCGAACTAAGGTGGTACCACGTCTATAAGCGTAAAGACGTCCTTATATAGGACTCTTTATGCTTTTTTTAGGTCATATTATTTTTTCAGGAGGAAAGAACATGTCTCAAAAAACAAAAGATTTTTCAAAATGGTATATTGACACCATCCAAAAAGCGGATTTAATGGATTATACACCTGTTCGTGGCTGTATCGCGTTTAAGCCAGATGGCTATGAATTATGGGAACATATCCAGGCTGAAATGGACAGACGTTTCAAAGAAACTGGTCATCGCAATGCCTACTTCCCAATGCTAATTCCTGAATCGTTTTTCCAAAAGGAAAAGGATCATATCGAGGGCTTCTCACCAGAATTACCTTGGGTAACGGAAGCGGCAGGAGAGAAATTAGAAGAGCGTTTAGCGCTTCGTCCAACTTCTGAAACGATGATTGGTCACCTTTATTCTGACTGGATTAAAAGTTATCGCGATCTACCAGTTTTAATCAACCAATGGGCAAATGTGTTCCGTTGGGAGAAAAAGACACTGCCATTCATTCGTACGTCTGAGTTTTTATGGCAGGAAGGTCATACGGCACATGTCGATGAAGAAGATGCTCGTAAAGAAACAATGCAAATGCTAAATATCTATAAGGAAGTCGTAGAAGGACTGTTGGCCATCCCTGTTTATGATGGTCAAAAGACACCATCAGAGCGTTTTGCTGGTGCTGTTGACACCTATTCCATCGAAGCGATGATGCAGGATGGAAAAGCTGTACAAGCTGGTACTTCCCATTATTTAGGGACAAAGTTTGCAGAAGCATTCGATATTAAATATTTAACGAAAGAAAATAAACACACATATGTTCATACAACGTCTTGGGGGACATCGACTCGTTTAATTGGCTCCGTTATTATGGTCCATGGCGATGAGCAAGGACTTGTATTACCACCAAGAATTGCTCCAACGCAAGTAGTGCTTATTCCTGTAGGCCCTTGGAAAAAGAATCCTGCTATTATGGAGAAATTAGATGAGATTTTTGCAGCTCTAAAAGCAAAAGGAATTCGTGTCCGTCTTGATGACAGCGATCAATCACCAGGGTTTAAGTTTAATGAGTGGGAATTAAAAGGAGTTCCAGTACGAATTGAGCTCGGCCCTCGTGATTTAGAAAATAATCAAGCCTTAATGAAAGCACGTGATGAAGGGGATAAAGTTTCTGTCCCGTTAGAATCTGTCATTGAGGCGGTTGAAAAAGAATTGGAGACGATGCAAACGCGCCTATTCGAAAAAGCAAAAGCCTTCCGTGCAGCGAACTCACATACACATATCGATACGCTTGAGCAGTTAGAACAGCATTTAGCCGAATCAGAACAAAATGAAACGATTCCTGGTTGGATCTTAGCTGGTTGGTGTGGGGATGATGCTTGTGAAGAAAAGGTGAAGGAACAAACGAAATTTACAACTCGTAACATTCCATTTAACCCACCGACAACAAAAAGCACTTGTATCTGCTGCGGACAAAAAGCGAAACATACCGTCTGGTTTGCTCGTGCGTATTAATCGGAAAATAAAAAGCCAACTTCTTTCGTAAAGAGGTTGGTTTTTTGTCGTCCAATTATGGAATAATTAAATTTACATATATCTCCGTCCCTTGGTATGATAATGATGTGGGGTGAAGCCCTATAATTGTATGTAACAGGGTGTTATCACTATGATTATTCAGTTCATTCGTTATAGATAAGAAGAGGTATAGATAGTTTATGGACCCAAATTTTGTTTTTTTTGAAAACGAAAAGAGGGTTTATTTGTCTATGCCTTTTTCATTTATTGAATACGAATGAATGAGGTGAATTCTTTGTTACCAAAAAATAAAAGAATGATGAGTGCGGAGTTTGTAAGCAAGCATCTATTTCTGTTTGCTTGTCCCATTTGTCATTCTTCGATGAAGGTTTTCGAATTAAAAAGTTTAGTTTGTTCCAATCAGCATACTTTCGATTTTGCAAAGCAAGGGTATATTAATTTAACGACGGGTCAAATAAAAACGAAATATAGTAAGGAACTTTTTGAAGCGCGAAGAACACTAATGACAGAATCAACATTTTTCAAACCGGTAGTCGAGACGATAGCAAAACTAATCAATAAAGAGGGAATTCAAGCAAAAAAAGAGCTGTCCATTATTGATATGGGCTGTGGAGAAGGTTCCCATCTTGCTAGTATTTGTGATTTAGTATCAGCCAAGGGTAATAAAAAAGTGGTAGGAGTAGGTATTGACTTAGCGAAAGAAGGAGTTGTGGTTGCTGCTAAAAATTATTCTGAAAATAAGTTATGGGCTGTGGCGGATTTAGCACGTACTCCTTTTATTAACAAGCAATTCGATGTGATTCTCAACATCTTATCTCCCTCTAATTATGCTGAATTTAATAGATTGTTGAAGGAGGACGGACTTGTCATAAAAGTGATCCCTCAAACTGATTATTTAAAAGAGTTAAGGGATTATTTCTTTCATGAAACAGAAAAGCAAACCTATTCAAACGAAGAGACTGTGGAAAGATTTCAAGATAGTTTTCGTTTTGTGGACAGCTCAAGGCTGCGTTATCGTGATCATTTAAATGGACCGTTAATCTGGCCATTAGTTCAAATGACGCCTTTAACATGGGGGATAACAGATAAGCAAGCTGCATCTTTTTTAGAAAAGGAAAGTATAGAAGTGACCATTGATCTAGAAATTATGATTGGCAGAAAGTAATTGAATTTAAAAAACTTTTAAGGAGGGAATATTGCCTTAAAGTTTTTTATGTACGATGGTGTAATAGAAAGAAGTAAATGGAGGAATAAATAATGACTGCAGAACTGATTGTAAGAGATGAAGTACTTATTGATGCACCCCCTGCAAAGGTCTGGAAGGTCCTGATTACCCCAAAATATGTGGCACAGTGGGATGAACTTCCTGAGGATTATCCGAGTGAGGATATGTCGAAGGGAAGTGAAGTTGTTTGGGAACATAACGGTGAGAAAACAATAACGACGATTATAAAAGCAGAGGAAATGAAGGAACTGCAAATTGCTTTATACCAATCTAATTGGGAAGTGCAGCCGGATGAAGGGGACGTAGCGTATCGCTACAACTTAGAAGAACGAAATGGCAGTACTCTTTTAAAAATCGAAATTGGTGATTTTTCACTTATCGAAAACGGCCAAATGTATTATGATGCCTCCGTTGAATTTGCATCGAACTCAAAACATGTGATCAAAGGACTAGCAGAAAGTCTATAACTGTCATTGCACTCAAAAAAACTTGGAATCATGACATGCTCCCTTAAGGGTAGAGATTTAAAAATAAACATCTGCTTACTTTAAGGGGGTAAGATTTTTAAGAAATAGTACGAAGCGAAAGACCGCCATTCAAAGATGGTCTTTCGCTTCGACCGTATTCTTATTTAGAAGCAGGCATCTTGTAATCCATAATCGACGCTACCGCTGTTTTCCAGCCTTCATACTTGCTTTCTCGTTCTGTGTCTTTCCAGTTAGGGAAATATTCGTCTTCCATTTGGTAAATTTGGTCGAGGTTTTCTTCTGTCCAGAAGCCTATCCCTAAACCACCGGCGTATGAGGCACCGAGAGCTGACAGTTCTGCGGCCTTTGTCGTAACAACGGTTTTCCCTAGAAACTCCGATTGAAGCTGCATCAGCATTTTATTTTTTGAGGCACCGCCGTCTGCTCGTAATTCATATAATTTGATTCCTGTTTCATGACTCATCAGGTCAACCACATCACGAATTTGATAAGCGATGCTTTCTAAGCAGGCCCGGAGTATGTGAGAGCGGGTTGTGGAACGGTTCATTCCCAAGATGGCTGCTCTGGCATTCGGTCTCCAGTAAGGAGCGCCAAGACCAACGAAGGCAGGGATCACATAGACTCCTTCTGTATCTTGAATAGAAGAGGTTAACTCTTCCAGCTCTTCGAAGGTCTGAAACAGGTTCATATTATCGCGTGCCCATTTAATTGTATCCCCACTTGTATGAATAATTCCTTCTAGTGCATATCGGGTTTCGTTTTTCAGTTTCCATGCCAGTGCTGACACCAGTCCGTGTGTGCCTGTAACTGGTTCCGAGCCAACGTTCATGAGAACGGAGGAACCTGTACCATATGTCGCTTTCCCCATACCGGTCTCTGTGCAGCGCTGGGCAAATAGGGCGGCCTGAGAATCTCCCATGACCCCGCAAATAGGTAGTGAAATCCCTGCTTCAACTAAATCGGGATCTGTGACATAGCCGAAAAGGTCATCAGATGCTCGTACTTCTGGTAAAAGCAATTCCTCTAATTCAAACAGCTGAATAAGCTCTGGGTCCCATTGAAGGGAATGGATATTAAACAATAAGGTTCTGCTGGCATTTGTGTAATCAGTTGCATGAACAGTTCCGCCAGTTAATTTCCAAATGAGCCAGCTATCAATGGTACCTGCTCTCCACTGACCGATGATTTCTTGGTTCTTAATAAGGTTTAAGAGCCATTTCCACTTGGTTGCTGAAAAATAAGGATCTAAAAGCAACCCTGTTTTAGAAGTAATAAGAGGTTCTTGGCCGGATGATTTATATTCTTCGCAGATTTCAGCAGTTCTGCGGCATTGCCAAACAATGGCTCGGTGTATAGGCTGCCCTGTTTCAGCATCCCAAATTAAAGCTGTTTCTCTTTGATTGGTAATAGTCAAGGCTGAAATCTCTCCGAAGGATACGCTAGCTTCAGCTAGGACCTTTTTTATAAGCTCTTTCACATTCTCGTAAATTTCGTTAGGGTCATGTTCTACCCAACCAGCTTGTGGGTAAAACTGTTTATGAGGCTTGGAACTCTTTTTTACAATTTGTCCTTCTTTATTAATAAGAAGAGCCTTTGTTCCAGATGTACTTTGATCGAGTGCTAGCAAATAGGTTTGCTTCAATGCTTATCCCTCTTTTCTGAGGCCTTCTTCAATGATTGTTGCAACATTCCCAGCACTAATTCCGTAATGGTTGAATACTTCAGCCGTTTTTCCAGCAATTGGCGGTTCATCTGGAATTCCGAGAATTTTCAATGGAACTGGGCAATGCTGGGAAGTAGTCTCTGCTACCGCTGCTCCAAGCCCGCCATAAATACTATGCTCTTCTAAAGTGACGATAAAGCCAGTTTCTTTAGCAGCTTTAATGATTTCTTCAGTATCAAGTGGTTTAATGGTGTGCATATTGACAAGACGGGTACGAATTCCCCTTTGGGCAAGAAGAGCACATGCATCTAGTCCGACCTTTACGGTTTCACCACATGCGATAATCGTGGCATCAGTTCCTTCATGTAACCGTACTGCCTTGCCGATTTGAAAATCATAGTCATCTGATTCATATACATCCTCTACAGGATTGCGACCAATTCGCATATACACTCCACCATCATAATGCACGAGTGCTTCGGTCATTTTTTTTGTTTCATGGCGGTCAGCAGGGAGCATAACGGCAAGACCTGGGATCGCCCGTGTTACGGCGATATCCTGTAAGGAGTGGTGAGACATCCCTAAAGCTCCGTAACTAACTCCGCCACTGATACCTACAAGTTTGACATTCGTACCAGAGTAGGCTACATCCACTTTTATTTGCTCGATACTTCTCATGCTCAGGAAACAAGCTGGTGAAGTGATGAACGGCTTTTTCCCGCTATGGGCTAACCCTGCAGCCACTCCCACCAGATTCTGCTCGGCTATTCCCATTTCAACAAATTGATTTGGGTATTTTTCGGCAAACGGACCCATCGCTGCAGAACCACGGGAATCACTTGCAAGAACGATAATATCTTGGTTATCCTTAGCTAAATGCATGAGTGTATCACATATTACTTGGCGGTTTGCAATTTTATTCATGTGGTTGCCCCTCCTTAGAGACCAAGCTCTCGATCTGCTCTGTTAGTTCTTTTATGGCAAGAGCTAATTCTTCATCACTAGGAACGCGATGGTGCCAACCAATCGCATTCTCTGCAAAAGAAACCCCTTTTCCTTTTACCGTATTGGCAATGATCAGAGTTGGTTTTCCTTCTGTATATGGAATAGAGTTGAAGGTTTCCATCAAGGAAACAATATCATTTCCATCAATGGACACGACATGCCAGCCGAAGGCCTCCCACTTTTTATCAAGAGGGTCCAGTCCCATCACATTTTCCGTGTTTCCGCTAATTTGCAGGCTGTTACGGTCGATGATCCCTACTAAATTATCAAGCTTGTAATGGGAAGCGGACATGGCAGCTTCCCAGATGGAGCCTTCCGCCTGTTCTCCATCTCCCATTAAGCAAAACACGCGATAATCTTTATGATCTCTTTTGCCAGCTAGAGCCATGCCCACTGAAATTGGAAGCCCGTGTCCAAGAGCACCTGTATTCATTTCAATTCCAGGAACTTTATTATTCGGATGTCCGATTAATCTAGTTCCAAATTGAGAAAACGTTTCTAATTCACTTTTTGGAAAGTATCCAAGGTCAGCCAAAATACACCATAAAGATTCAACAGAGTGCCCTTTACTAGCGATAAATCGGTCGCGTTCAACCCATTTTGGCTCTTGTGGGTTATGGCGCATCGTGTGGTAGTAAAGAACGGTTAATATATCGGTGTTACTAAGGGATCCGCCAGTATGGCCAGCTTTAGCATTATGAATCATTTGAAATAGGCGAATGCGAATTTCGGCAGCCTTTTTCTTTAAGTCAATGATGTCCATCACTTTAAATCACTCCCTCTTAACCATGCTTTAATTTCTTCCTCGGTCGGGTCAACTGGGTCAGGATTCAAACCGGGAATATAGTTACATGCTTCGTATAAAGCTGGAATCACATTTGCGTGTATTCCAACAGAATGGTGGACGTATGGCCCTTTTACCAACTTTTCTTCCCAAAGAGGCCAATCGTTTACTTCTACCCAAACGTAGGAACCTCTTGTGTAAGGACCTTCGATTCCTTTCGCTTTGCCTAAGAAAATAGAGTATTCACCGTGATCACCATCAAAGCGGGCGAGAGTCATCGAACCACCGCGGATTTCTCCTTCATGTGTACCAGGTGAATGGTCATCAAATAAGAAATGTCTTCTTAATTGCGGCTTATCTTCCACGCTCAACGATACAGGAAAGTTACCGCAATGGAAGAGCAGCTCTCCGTTATCATTTTCTGGGTGTCTAATCGTTAAATCAGCAAAGAAAGTTGGACAAGTATTGAGTGTAGCTGCCTGAACCATGACAGAAGTGATTGCCCCATGAATATCCGTTTCACAAGTAACTGGAATCTGTTCATCTGTTAAAATAGCATTTGCTAAGCAAGGCATGATTCCCATTGAATCCTGGAGGGAAGACCAGCATTGGATGGCAATGGCTGTACACTTGTTTTCTGTTGCGATGGTTTTCATCGCTACTTTTAAGGATGCGATTCTTCTAATATCTTCATCACTTACATCAATGGCATCCAAATTCGTTTTAATATATTCAATCGCTTCAGCTAGTTCAGGAGTGTCTTTCTTTTCGACCTTCTTGGAGGCTCTCTTTATATCTTCTAGTGTAATAGGGTGGAGCTCAATTCCGAAACGCTCCAATAGTTCTCCTTCATTGCACATCATCGTCCAGAAGGAAGTAGGGCGTGGTCCAATTTGCAAGATTCGTAGAGAATTGAAAGCCTTTACAACATTAGCTGCAGCAATGAAGTTTTTAAATCCACGTTCAAAGATGGGATCGTCAACACGACAGTTTGTAATATATGTGAACGGAACATTGAATCTTCTGAGAACTTTGCCGGTAGCAAACAAACCGCATTGTGTATCCCTTAGTCGCATTCCATCTTCAAGTGGTGCTTCATCCCGAGGTCCCCATAAAAGCACAGGTTTACCTAATTCTTTTGCCACGCGAGCAACCGTATCTTCAGTTCCAAAGTTGCAATGAGGGAAGAAGACCGCATCTATATTTTCTTCTTTGAAACGTTTAAGGATTTCTTCTGAACCAATTAAATCGTTATACAATAAGCCTTCGGAGTTTATTCCCTCTAAATCAACAATATCGATCTCTAAGCCAAAAGACTCCATTTTTTCGCGAATTTGTACCTTATAACGATAAGCATCCTCTGCACTAAACGTAAAACGTCTAGTTGGGGCATAACCTAATTTTAATTTAGCCACCTCTATTTCCTCCTTGTGTGTTGATTTAATCAAATCGTAACACCGTAAAAATTCGACGTCAATAAAATAATTTAGTATTTTTACTAAATTATTTTATAATCAACTTAATTTTTGAACATTGAAATAAGCTGCTAGACCTTGATGTAGCTAGGTAAGCCTGCAAGGCAGTACTGTAGTTGATATTGGATGAGCTTTGCCTCTTTTTGTTACTTTTTTTAGGACTATTGGAGAATTTAGGGTAACAGTCCGGAGTGAAACCCTCAATGGAGCTCATAAATCACTTCGCAGAGATCATAAAAGCGACCACCTCATATCCGTTGGTCTGTGTAGTTTGATTTTCCATAATCAGCCCTCATGAGTCACTTAGCTGTATGGCTTTGTAGTTTTAGTCAAAGCAACGTTACTAAACGGAGGGGTGTTTTTTTAGGTGTTAATCACCATTTTTGAACAACATCGGCGGACTGCTGCTGATAGAACTCATCACCCAATTATCGATGTGAAAGTTGAGTAATGGATTAGTAAAGATGGTATATTCAATTTACTATAAACTTGGTTATGACTTGTACATATCGAAAAATGTGAGTAAACTAAAATTGTTTATGAAAACAGTTAGTATTGTTCACGGCAGGCATACCGTAGAATTTTGTTCTTTTGGAGAGGACTTAATCATATATCTTTGGGAATTGCAAATATTGTACGGGTGGAAGTAATAATTTAAAAAAATGATGTAACGGACGGTGGCAAAGTAATGAAATTAGATGATATAGCAAAAAAAGCTAACGTATCGAAGTCGGCTGTGTCCCTTGCTCTTAGCGGGAAACCAGGAATTAGCTCAGAAACTAGGGATAAGATTTTACGAATTGTAAAGGAGACGGGCTATATACCCCGTTCAATGGTTAAAGCGGAGCAAGTTTATGGGAGCACAAAAAAGATACTTCGTTTTTTAGTATTTTCAGATGCACGGTTTATTGGCTTGCAATATCATAAACAGCCATTCTTTATGGAACTCATACATTATATTGAGGAGCATTGTAGGAAATTGGGGTATTCATTAATGTTTTCGACAGTAGATATAAGTCAGTTTGATAAGGATATTGCTAAACTAAATGATGAAGTTGAACATAGTGGCATTATTTTACTAGGAACGAACTTAGAAAAAAAACAAATAGAAAAGATATCGAAAAATAACCCCAATTTAGTAGTATTAGATACTTACGTACATGAGTTAAATGTTGATTTTGTTGTGATGAATAATATTATGGGTGCCTACCAGGCAAGTGCTTATTTAGTTGAGCAAGGTCATAAACATATAGGATATGTTCAATCGGAATACAGAATGCATAATTTTGAAAATAGAAAGCGGGGATTTCAAAAAGCCAAGGAAGAATATGGCTTTGTTTCAAAGGAGGAGGATGTGTTTTTTATGTCTCCAACCGTGTTATCCTCTCAAGAAAGATTCCAAAAAGAAATACAAAAGAAAATGGAGCAAAAAGAAACATTGCCGACTGCTTTGTTTTGTGAGAATGACTACCTAGCCATTAGTGTAATTAAATCGTTGCACGAAATCGGTCTTCACGTTCCGGATGATATATCGGTGATTGGATTTGATAATATAAAGGAGTCTGTGGTTATCTCTCCGGAGTTAACGACTGTTCATGTAGATAAGGAGACATTGGCATTAAAAGCAGTTGAACAGCTTATTCGGCTTATTGAAGAGAAAGATAAAATGGGGATCAAAACAGTTGTCGACACAAAAATAATTGAGAGAAAATCGGTAAAAAATTTTAGTAAATAATATTTTCCAGGAGGATGTGATTCTCCTTTTTTTATGTATTTATACCTTTTTATACAGTATTAACCAGTATTAATTAGAAATAGTTTGAAAAAACTTAAAACTATCCATTGACACCTAAACTAAAATATTTTAGAATCTACTCATGGAACATGTTTCATAGTTCAATCAACCTGTTTATTAGTGTAATTTATACTAAAATAATTTAGTGCGGTATTCACTCTTACCTTAAATTACAGTAAAATGTTTACTCGGATTATTGAACTAGTCAACTGTTCTTTATTTTTACGTATAGATGAAAACGCTTACCCTTGTAGGGAACTTTGCCAACATTAAAGGGGTGAGGGATTATGACAAACATGCGGAGAATTGCCAAGGAGGCAGGTGTAGGGATCGCTACGGTCTCTCGTTATATCAACAATACAGGGTATGTAAGTGATGAGCTAAAGAAAAAAATCGAAGAAGCGATTGAAAGAACGAATTATCGACCTAATGAACTGGCGAGGGCTATCTTTAATAGAAACTCCAAAATCATTGGTCTTATCGTTCCTAACATATCAAATCCATATTTCAACGAGCTTGCTCTCATTATTGAAGAGGTTGTAAGTAAAGCGGGTTACTCTATTTTTCTTTGTAATACGAACGACGAGCTGGAAAAGGAGCAACATTATATTAACGTCTTGCAAGGCCATCGGGTGGCCGGAATTATTACGGTGAGAAGCCGGTGCAAGGAAGAGTATACATTTCTTGGTGTTCCAGTTGTTTCCTTTGAAAGCGTTATCTCCGATGAAATTGTTACTGTTGCGACTGATAATGTTAAAGGGGGAAAGCTTGCTTTTAATCATCTTTATGAATGCGGTTGCCGGGAAATTGTTCATGTATCCGGTCCAATTTACTCCAGTGCTATTACAGACCGATGCAATGGCTTCTTAAAAGAAGCCGATAAGAAACAGATAACAATCGACCTTCTTCAATTTGATACAGATTTTCAGCGGAAAATGCTAGAGTCCAATATTCGGGCACTTGAAGATATTGAGAAGTATGATGGAATTTTTGTTTTTAATGATATCGCTGCAGCAACAGTCATCCGATATTGTCAACTTAAAAAGGTAAAAATTCCTGAAGAAGTCCAAGTAATTGGATACGACAACAGTTATATTGGGGAATTTTTATACCCATCGCTAACGACGATAGAGCAATCTGTACAAGAAGTAGGTATAACATTGGCCGATGTGGTTATTCGTCTGATAAGAGGCGAAGAGGTTCAAGAACAACGTATATCAATAGAACCAAGGCTAATAAAAAGGGAAACCACTAAATTACAAAATAACTCTGTTCAGGGGGTGTGACCATGGAAATAAGAATGACGGACATTAATAAAAGCTTTGGGGATGTCCAAGTTTTAAAAAATGCTGGGGTCCATGTTAAAGAAAAAGAAATTCATGCCCTCATGGGGGAGAATGGTGCTGGTAAATCAACCTTGATGAAAATTTTAACAGGGGTCTATATGAAGGATTCCGGTAAGATCGAAATCAATGGGGAAGTTCAAGAAATCGAAAGTATTCGAGATGGTGAAAATAAGGGAATTGCTTTTATCCACCAAGAATTAAACGTTCTGAATGAAATGAGCATTGTGGATAATATGTTTTTGGGGAAAGAAATCAAGAATAAATTCGGATTAGTAGATAAGACAACAATGGCAAAGCTTGCGAAGGAAAAACTTTTATTACTTGGTTTGGATGTTGATCCAAACACATTAATAAAGGATATTTCCGTAGGAAAGCGCCAGCTTGTGGAAATTGCGAAAGCGCTCTTAATGGAAGCAGAGTTAATTATCATGGATGAACCGACAGCGGCATTAACGGACAAAGAAATTGATCTGCTTTTTAAAATCATTAGAGATTTAAAAGAAAAAGGTGTTTCATTTGTATATATCTCTCATCGCATGGAAGAAATATTTGAGTTATGTGATGAAATCACAATCATGCGTGACGGGGAATTCATTGGTCAGAAAACGATTGCAGAAACAAACTTTGATGAAATTGTCAGCATGATGGTAGGGTATGACCTAGACGACCGATTCCCAAGAGTTGATGTGGAACCAGGAGAAGTAGTGTTATCGGTTAAAGAATTAACACATAAAGGCAAATTTGAGGATATCAATTTTGAGGTACGTGAAGGTGAGGTTCTTGGTTTCTCTGGATTAATGGGTTCAGGCCGGACAGAAATCATGCATGCGATATTTGGAAATATTCCTTTTGATTCTGGAACAGTGTATATCAACCAGAAGGAAGTTAAAATTAACTCTCCTATTGTTGCACAAAGATTAGGAATCGGTTTCATTACCGAGGATCGAAAAAATGAAGGGTTAATACTCAGTTTTTCAGTAGCTGAAAACACGGTGATGCCTTCTTTAAGAACCTTTACGAAAAACAAACTTATTCAAAAAGGGCAGATTTCAGAGGTCGTCGCGGAGTATATAAGGAAGTTAAATGTACGGACCCCTAATCAGACAATAAATGTTGGAAACCTTAGTGGGGGAAATCAACAAAAGGTTGTTATTGCGAAATGGCTCATCACAAAACCCAAGCTTCTTATCCTTGATGAACCGACAAGAGGCGTTGATGTTGGTGCCAAAAAAGAAATCTATGAAATTATTAATGAATTAAAAAAAGAAGGAGTTGCTCTTATCGTCGTATCGAGTGAACTTCCAGAAGTGCTTGGAATTTCAGACCGTATAGCGGTTATGCATGAAGGAAAACTTAAGAAAATTTTCGATATTAAAGAGGCGACTCAAGAAAAAATCATGGAATATGCAACAGGTGGGGGGGTATAAGCATGGAGAAGTTAGGAAGTATATACAACAGATTCGGTACAATCATTGTTTTGCTTGCGCTGATGCTGATTGTAACCATTATTAATCCGCAATTTTTAACTATGTATAATATTTTGAATATCTTTAAACAAGTATCCATAAACGGACTGATTGCACTTGGCATGACATTCGTTATCTTAACCGGAGGTATTGATTTATCAGTTGGGGCGATATTGGGGTTTTCAGGGATGATACTTGGCTTGATGATCACTGGGGGAACACCAGATTTACTAGCAATCCCAGCTGTATTAGCGATCGGTGCTTTACTCGGATATTTTAATGGATTTTTTATCTCTAAGCTGAAGCTACAGGCTTTCATCGTCACATTAGCAACAATGACGATGTTTAATGGACTTACGTTGATTGTTTCAGATGGGATTCCAGCTTCCGGTGTAACGAAGGATGCACCTGTACTAGATTTCTTTAGCCAGGGAAGTATACTGGGGATTCCATTTCCAATGATTATTTTTGTAGTAGCTTTTCTTATTCTATTAATTTTATTGCAGAATACAGTTTTCGGCCGCGGTGTTTATGCGATAGGAGGAAATGAGGAGGTTGCTAGGCTTTCCTCTATACCGACCAATAGGATAAAGACATGGGTTTATGTCATAAGTGGTATGATGTCAGCGTTAGCAGGTGTTGTATTAACATCTCGCTTAAGCTCAGCACAGCCCACTGCAGGAGCAGGCTTTGAACTAGATGCGATTGCGGCAGTTGTTATTGGTGGCACAAGTTTAGCAGGTGGTAGAGGGAGATTGTTTGGAACCTTTATTGGGGTTCTCATTATTGGGGTCTTAAATAATGGCCTTAATATTATCGGAGTTTCAGCTTTCTTCCAGCAATTTATTAAAGGGCTAGTTATTCTCCTTGCGGTCATTTTAGATCGCAAGAGTGCTAGATAAGTAAGAAAAGATATTAGGAGGGGCAAACAATGAAAAAATTTTCTTTAGTCTTACTGGCTGTATTCCTTTTCATTTTAGGAGGATGCAGCAGCAATGAAAGCGGTGGAGAGGCAAATGGAGGAAATGGAGGAGAAAAGAGTGAAGGTTCAGGTAAAATCGCTTTACTTATGGCGGATTTAGGCAATCCCTTCTTCCATGTTCTAAGTGATTCTGTAGTGGCACAAGGTGAAGAATTAGGGTATGAAGTGCTGGTTTATGATGGTCAAAATGATGCTTCTAATCAGCCATCTCAAGTTGAAGATGCAATTCAAAAGGGTGTAGATGCCATAATTATCAACCCTGCCGATGAATCATCAACAGCCAATGCATTAAAAGAAGCTATTGCTCAAGATATTCCGGTTGTAACAGTTGATAGAGCAGTGGATGTGGATGGCGTATTATCTTATTTAGTAACAGATAATCTTAAAGGTGGAAAACTTGTTGGTGAATGGTTACAAGAGAAGTTGCCTGAAGGTGGCAAAGTTATTCACATAGAAGGTGTTATGGGGACAGCTCCGCAACGTGAACGTGGAGGTGGATTCTTAAGTGTCATCGATCCAAAGGAAAATCCTGACAGCAAATTTGAAATTATAGATACAGCTGTAGGTGACTTCTCTATGGCACCAGCTGAAGCAGCAATGTCAGATTTATTAGCTAAGCATGATGATATTGATGTGGTTTTCGCTCAAAACGATACAATGGCTGTTGGTGTAGTACGTGCTATCGAAACAGCTGGCAGACAAGATGATGGTATCATTGTGATTGGATTTGACGGAGCTCAGGAGGCTTATGATTTAATTGATGAAGGAATAATGGCGGTAACAGCAGTACAAGATTTCGAATTTATCGGAGCAGAAGCTGTAAACTACGTTGATGCCTATCTTAAAGATGGTACAAAGCCAGAACCTGAAGTATTAGTTGACGTTTATATGTCAGATTCAAAATAATCATTAAGTAATAAGAAAAGGTGCCCCTTTATGTAAGATAAATAAAGGGGTATTTTTTTACACGTTATATAAGGAGATGCTGATGTATGGCACGTATAGCAGTAGTGGGTAGTATCAACATGGATCTTGTCGTAGAAACAGACATTATGCCAAAGAAGGGTGAAACCGTACTCGGAAACCATTTTTTTACATCTCCAGGTGGAAAAGGAGCCAACCAAGCTGTTGCGGCAGCAAGGCTTGGTGGAAATGTTACGATGTTTGGCTCGGTGGGCATTGATCAAAATGGAGAGAATTTGAGAGCAATATTAAAAGAGGAAGGAGTAGAGACAGCTTTTATTAATATCGTGGAGGGCATAGCAACAGGTGTGGCGATCATCGAGATTTGTGAACATGATAATCGCATTATTGTGGCATCAGGAGCAAATCAATATACCAATTTAGAGTATTTAACAAATGTTTCGAAGGAATTGTTAAATTATGATGTCATCTTGTTGCAGCATGAAATCCCGTTGGAAAGCATTGAATACATTGCGAATTTTTTATCAATATATAACAAAACGATCATCTTAAATCCTGCACCAGCTTTTGCATTATCTGATGAAATATTAAAATGCATCACTTATATTACACCTAATGAACATGAATATAAGATGGTCCTGAACACATCAGATCCCATGGATGAAGTATTAAAAAGGTATCCAAATAAATTATTAATTACACGCGGTGAAGAAGGAGTGACCTATTGTGATGGGACAAACATTATAACGGTTCCTTCGATTAACGTGGAAATTGTTGATACAACAGGAGCAGGAGATACATTTACTGGTGCGTTTGGTGTTGCTATTTCCGAAGGGCAGGATTTAATAGAGGCCATTCATTTCGCGAACTGCGCTGCTGGGCTTTCAATTACAAAAATGGGAGCACAAAAAGGAATGCCTACCCTTGATGAAGTTTTGAAAATACGGTAGTGGGGGATGTTTGTCATCTCCCTTTTCTTCTCGTTTAATGGTTGAAACGGTTTTGAGCATGCTTGTTACATCGCCCATCGCCTAAGAAGTTACGAAAAGTAAGAGTGTTCTTTATGGGGGATCAGTGGTAAACTAACGGGGGTGTTTCTAAATGGAACCTGTGAAATAATGATAGTAAGAAATGATGTTAGGAGTTTAATAATGCAAACCGAACATGATTCAACCTACATTTCTTTTTCGAGAGAAGAATGGGCTAGTTTACATCCTAGTTCACAAATTAATTTAACCCAATCAGAAATTAATCATATACAAGGGCTCATTGGAAATTTAACAAATGAGGAAATCTCTAAAATTTATTTGCCGCTCATTGAGTATTTGTCTATTAATATGGAAGCTGCTAAATTCTCACATCATGTAAAGAATCAATTTTTAAAAAAGGCCACAAAGAATCCACCATTTATTATTGGAATTGCTGGGAGTGTTGCCGTAGGGAAAAGTACTACATCGCGAATTCTTCAATCTCTCCTTCTGGATTTACCAGCTCGACCAAAGGTGGATTTGATTACGACGGATGGGTTCTTATTTTCGAATAATGTTCTCAAAGCAAAGGGTCTTTCTGAACGAAAAGGATTTCCTGAAAGCTATAATATAAGAGCGTTAATTGATTTTTTATCAGCAGTTAAGTCAGGAGAACCTTGTGTCCAGGCTCCTGTCTATTCTCATTTATATTATGATATTGTTCCTGGGCAATACCACCAAGTTTGTCAGCCAGACATTGTCATTATTGAAGGAATCAATGTACTGCAAACACCAAAGCAGGTCGGAAGCAGCATTCCTAGTAGAGTTGTGTCTGACTTCTTTGATATTTCCATTTATGTGGATGCCGATGAAAGCCATATTTTAAAATGGTATGTTGAAAGGTTCAAATTGCTGAAAAAGACAGCATTTACGAAGCCGGAATCATACTTTAAGCGTTTTGCTGAACTTTCGGATGTGGAAGCAGAAGGTGTCGCTACAGATATTTGGAATCGAATTAACAAAGTTAATTTAGAGGAGAATATTTTGCCGACTAAGTATCGGGCCGATCTCATAATTGAAAAAAGCTCCAATCATCAAGTTGATAATATTAGAGTGAGAAAAAATTAGCTGAAGGTATAGTTCCAATTTAAGATTGGAGGTAATTTTGCATGCAGCAGTTAAAATTTGAAGCCTCTTGGGATAGAGCGCTAGCTACGAAAGATCGACAGTTGATTGGAAAAATTTCCAATTCTACACATCAATTTGATCATTGTAAGAGAAAATGAGCCAAAAATCAACACCGACATATAACAGAGCCTATTAAAAGAAGCCATTAATCATAAAGAGGAGTTGCTCGTTACTGCACTAGTACATAATTATATGGATTGTCCACTTGTTTTTGAGAATGTTAGAGTGCTTTACAGTATCGAGGGGAAAGTTTTAGCCATAATCTGCTCTTGTGATTTCACCGCATGTGAGTATGCCATGGACGTTTATATTTCCGCAGGATCGTTACATCCTAAGATCTTCTTTGGAGAATGGACGATTGGTAATATATCGTCCATTCTAAATATTTTTATAAGCAAGCTTTAACAACATGATTTAATTAAATCCACCGTTTACACGAATAGTTTGTCCTGTTATCCATCGCCCTTTGTCGCTAACAAGTAATTCAATGGCATTTGCAATATCTTCAGGTTCACCAAGGCGACCGAAAGCGTTCAACTTTCGAAATGAATCTATCAATTCTTGTGATTTTCCGTGTAAAAATAGCTCGGTTGCTACTTGACCTGGTGCGATACAATTAATAATGATTTCCTTCGGACCAAATTCTTTTGCTAATTGCCGAGTTAGTTGTTCAATCGCCCCTTTTGTAGCAGCGTAGACGCTATAGGTCGGCAGCATTGCTCCTGACACTGAAGTCGAGAAATTGATGATTGTTCCACCTCGCGACATATGTTTCATTGCCTGTTGACATGCAAAATAGGTGCCTTTTACATTGATGGCAAAATGGCGATCAAACAATTCTTCAGATACATCAGCAAGGGCTTTACATTCCATGATCCCTGCGTTATTAATGAGAATGTCTATTTGTCCAAATTGTTTAAGTGTTTCCGAGAATAACAGGTCAACCTCAGTCACTTTGCTTACGTCGGCACGTATTGCTATAGCTTCCCCGCCGGATTGTTCAATCTCCTGTACAACTTCATTTGCTTTCCGTTCACTCGCAGAGTAATTGACCACGACTTTTATACCTTGGCTTGCTAATTGGAGGGCGATTTGTCGTCCGATCCCTCGTGATGCCCCTGTAATAATCGCTACTTTTTCATATGAACTCATAACGAATTCGCTCCTTTTTGTAACTAATTGGTTAAGCCTTGTATAATCATTATATTGAAGCATTGTTTGTAGTCGTTAGAACATATCTGTTCAATTCTTGCCTATTTCTCTTTAGCCTTGCTACCATCAAAATCAATATCGTATTAATAGAAAGGAAGGTTAACATGGATGAATCCCATCGTATAAAACAGCGTTTGCAACAATTGGCACAGTTGATTGTTCGTCATGCTCCCGCAAACGGTACTCATGATACAGCCATTCCAACTTTATCCCTAATGCACGCAACCGAGTTAACTGAGCCGTTGGAATCTGTATATAAGCCATCTATTTGTGTAGTGGCTCAAGGAGCAAAGACAGCTACGTTGGCTGATAAAACTTACATATATAATCCATCTGTTTACCTAGTAACATCTGTAGAATTGCCGATTATTGGAGAAATCATTGATGCTTCGCCTGAAATTCCATATTTAAGCTTGAAACTAAGTTTTGAAGCTGACATAATTCTAGATATCGTGAAAGAAATGAATGCTCCTGTTCCTTCACTCTCATTAGAATCTAACCAAGCGATAACAGTGAATCGTACATCGCCTGAGCTACTAGATGCGATCATCCGGCTTTTAAGTCTATTAGATCATCCCGGTGACATTTCGGTTCTAGCTCCACTGTTTATTCGAGAAATTTTGTATCGGGTACTTCAAAGCGAGCAAGGCGCGGCTATTCAACAATTTGCTATGATCGGCAGTTATGCATACAACATTGCCAAGGCTATTCAGTTGATTAATCGCAAATACGATCGTCCGCTCGCGATCGAACAACTTGCGAGCTCAGTCAATATGAGTACATCTGCGTTTCATAAACATTTCAAACGAGTCACAGCGATGAGTCCTTTGCAATATCAAAAGACAGTTCGTTTGCAGGAGGCGCGGCGTTTAATGCTAACGGAAACATTACAAGCTGCTGATGCTGCCTTTCGAGTCGGCTATGAGAGTCCATCTCAGTTCAGCAGAGAATATGCCCGAAAGTACGGACGGCCACCGAAATTGGATATAAAAGAGCTGCGAGGTTCGATTAAGTAAAGCTTTTAGTGAAGTGTCCCACTTTTATACGCGTTAGTTCAATGTCTTTGTCGGGGTACAAACCCTTGCTGAATAAAGTTAAAGCCCAGATGTTGGCAATAATTTTGTAGATACGAGACAATTTTGGGAAATATCATTTTCTTCAAATGCAATGAATCTATTAAGAAAGTGGAAGTGTTTTGATTATGAACGAGATTTTAACGTCAGATTGTGAGCATTGCTTTGGGTTATGCTGTGTTGCTTTACCCTATGCCAAGTCGGCTGATTTTCCATTTGATAAGGATGGTGGAAATCCTTGCCGCAATTTATTATCAGATAATCGTTGTAAAGTACATCATGAGTTAAGGGAAAAGGGGTTTCGAGGTTGTGTTTCGTATGAATGCTTTGGGGCAGGACAGCATGTGTCACAAAAAATGTTTGGTGGGCGTGATTGGCGAAGTCATTCAGATCTTAGCAAGGAAATGTTTGCTGTCTTTCCATTAATCCAGCAGGTGCATGAGATGTTATGGTACCTCACGCAAGCGCTAAGCCTGAACGAAACTGAACCGATTCATGCTGACCTTAAGAAGCTATATGAGCAAACGGTTGAACTCACTTTAAAGGCTCCCAATGAAATAACTCAATTAGGGATCGATATGCATAGAAGCAAAGTGAATAAATTATTAATAAAAACAAGTGAATTATACCGCGGCAACCAAGCAAGTAAGCCTGAAAAGAGATGCTTTGATTATATGGGCGCAGATTTAAGGGGAAGGAATTTTCGCGGCAGCAGCTTTCGAGGAGTATTATTGATAGCTGCTAATTTAAGCTATGCAGATTTAAGAAAAGTAGATTTTATTGGTGCGGACTTAAGAGATGCAAATCTGGAGTTTGCAGATTTATCAAATGCACTTTTTCTCACGCAAGCGCAGATTAATTCTGCTAACGGAAATATCGCTACAAAAATACCAGACTTTTTAGAAAGGCCACCGCATTGGTTTGCACAATCAGACAAGTAAGATGATGCAAAGGAGGAGCAGGAATGTTAGAAAAAGCAAGACAAGGAATTGCTCGTGTCGAAGCGGTTAGTATAAGTGATAAGCATACTTTCAGCAAAGAGAATAAAGACAGCATTCATTTAGTTGCAGGATTAGGAGTGGAAGGCGATGCCCATTTTGGTGCTACAGTTAAGCATCGTTCGAGAGTCGCAAAAGATCCAAACCAACCTAATTTACGGCAAGTACATTTGCTTCATAAAGAATTATTTGCAGAATTAAAGGAAGATTTCACAATAAAACCTGGTCAAATGGGGGAAAACATCACGACTTCAGGAATAGAATTGCTTATGCTACCTAGGGACACAGAGTTACATATAGGGGAAACTGCCATTGTAAAAGTGACTGGTTTACGTAATCCCTGCGCGCAAATTGATCATTTTCAACCGGGCTTATTGAAGGCGGTTTTGGGCAAGGATGCAGCTGGAAATGTCGTAAGAAAGGCAGGAATTATGGGGATTGTTCTACAAAGTGGAGTAGTGAAAGGCGGTGATGCTATCCGAGTGGTTCTGCCTAAGGGACCATTTAAAAAATTGGAGCGTGTATGAAGTTTCTCTAACCTAATGGAGCAACCCACACTGTTGCAGAGTATCGGATGGAATTAAATATACTGATAATATAGGCCGTGCTTTGTATCGTACCATAAGAACATGTCGTGGTTTTCGTTTCGACAGCCGTGTTTGTAAATTCCACTTTGGATACTGTTGTCCCTGCTCTCCTGTAGCAAAAGCGATAAAGGAAATATAATGTTCTTTTTCCATCGAGTTCTCACTTGAAATAACCCACTCTTGGTCGACTTCGGACCACTTTTTTTGCTTCTAACGGTTCTAATTTCTTTCCACAGCATGAGATGTCCATACTTCCTCTTGTTATGACATGCAGGACATACACATATTTCCTCCAATAAATTCATTTACTGATCGTTCGCCGAGTAATCTATATTCTATATTTACGCCAAGCAGAATGGACAAGCTTGGTAACAGTGAAATATCCGGGCAACGGTAGCCAATTCTCGTTTTGAAATGGTTCGATCAGTATATTCATTTTCTCGGCTAATTGTTTTGGTGTTTGCCCTTTTTCCTTCCTTAATTGGAGAATGAGATTTCCAACTTTTGGATTGTCCAGATTTTCTCTTCCCAATCTACTGTCATCATATGTGATTCATAGCGCGTTAGCAACAAATGCTCGTAGAGTTGGGAGAAGGAGTTATGTTTTTTGGGGAAAGAGGGAAAGAAATGTAACTATAGTGCGAAAAATGGTATCTTTATGTTATATTCACCCTTATATTTATTTAAACTTATGAAACAGGAGTCTATCTCTATGAAAAAATTCGAAAATCAGATTACAACGACGATGAATATGGGTTTGAAATCGATGCTCAGCATGTTGAAAGATGCTGTTATAGGTAAAGAGAATCGCAAGCCTGCCGTGCCCATTCAGGTAGAGGAGTTTAAAGCCGATGAAATGATTTCCCATGCAGCTGCTCCACGAATTACATGGTTTGGACACTCAGCTTTTTATTTAGAAATTGAAGGAAAGAAGCTTTTATTTGATCCAATGTTTAGTTTACGACCGTCGCCACTGCCATGGGTTGGAACAAAACGATACACGGGGAGTCTGTTACGGAAGCTGGATGATTTTCCAATGCTTGATGCCGTTATTATTTCGCATGACCATTATGACCATTTGGACTATCCATCTATTGTACGGTTAAAGGATAAAACAGCCCGCTTTATTGTTCCGCTAGGCGTACGTAAACGTTTAATAAAATGGGGAATTTCTGCCGAAAAGATTACAGAACATTCTTGGTGGGAGGAGCTTCAATATCATAATCTTATGTTAGCTTGTACTCCATCAAGACATTTTTCAGGAAGAGGATTACATGATCGCAACGCAACGTTATGGTGTTCATGGGTGATTAAAGGTCCGGAATGGCGGATTTTTTACAGTGGAGACAGTGGATATGGCCCCCATTTTAAAGAAATCGGAGAAAAGTATGGGCCGTTTCATTTAACGATAATGGAATGTGGTCAATACGATGAACGGTGGGCAGCCATTCATATGAAACCGGAAGAAACGGTGCAGGCGCATCTTGATTTGCAAGGAGAAACTTTACTTCCTGTCCATTGGGCAGGTTTCACGTTAGCCTATCATGAGTGGACCGACCCGGTTGAAAGAGCGATTGCTGCAGCATTAAAAAATGAAGTGAAGATAATAACGCCTAAAATCGGCGAAACCGTAGCCGTTACTGCAGAGAACGTGCCTACGCAGCCATGGTGGAGAATTTAGGTTGGAGTGACAAGAGATTGGGAAAATTATTGCTCTTCTGCCAGCTTTCTTTATTTACTTGGTCATATTTTCATTAATCACTATGTAGAACATCTTAATTTTAAGAGTAAAATAGTATTCTTGAGTATAGAACATTCAGATGAAAGTCAGAAGCGCTGAGGCTGCTTTTAACTAAGAATTTATCTTATAAGGGGGAATTTATTATGGCAAAGCTTTATTCATCTATCCTTCCAAAACATGAGGAATTTATAAACAAACAGCAGTTGTTTTTTGTTGGTTCAGCTCCACTAACGGGAGAGGGTCATGTAAACATTTCCCCAAAAGGACACGATGTGTTAAGGATTTTAACCCCCAATAAAGTAGCGTATTTAGATTTAACGGGGAGTGGTAACGAAACAAGTGCCCATTTGAAAGAAAATGGACGAATTACTTTTATGTTTTTGTCATTTGAGAATGCGCCTTTGATCTTACGATTATATGGTAGAGGAAAAGTGGTTTTACCTGAAACGGATGAGTGGGATGAACTGGCGCCGAATTTTTCCATTTTGCCAGGTGCCCGCCAAATTATTTATGCAAAGATAGACACTGTAAAAACGTCATGTGGCTTTGGTGTGCCGTATTATACATATGAAGGAGAGCGTAACACGCTTCATCAATGGACAGATAAGAAGGGTGAAATAGAATTAAGGGAGTACCGTAAAAAGAAAAATTCCATAAGTATGGATGGAATTGTGACGCCAATTGGAGAAGCTTTTGAAAAGGAGTGAAAGAAAATTTCTTCGAAAAGGCCCACAGCAGCTTATCTACCTAATTACTGTGACGGAAAAATCAATATGAATCTTCCCTTATCAAAGATACAAAAAAACCGTAGTAACTAGGTGAGTTTGAATTTGCTACGGTCATTGATTTAAAATGTTTAAAGATAGATATTAGCCTATATAATGATGAAAGATGGATATCGACAGAAATGAGTCGAATCGGGTGAAAAATTCTTGTAGTACAGTATATGCCAGGGAGAAAGACAATAGTGTTAAGAGTCTTTGTAGATGTTAATTTCTGTCCCAGGATAATAATGCTTGAGAATTTCTTTGTATGTTTTCCCTTGTTCAGCCATTTTGCTTGCTCCCCACTGGCTCATTCCAACCCCATGGCCGTTTCCTTTGCCGCTAATCGTATAAGAAGTAGGGTGATTTTCAAAGGAATTGATTAAATAGCTTTTGAAATGAGACCCACCGATGATCGGCCTGATTTTTTTCAATTCGACATTATCGTAGGAGAGCTTTTCGAATAAAATCGTCCCATCAAACAATCTTCTCATAAATTCAATTTGAATCGAACCAGTGATCGAACGCGATGATTCATTTTTGACTTTTTCAATTGCAAAACGAGGGATGCTCAAAATTTTTATATCTCCTATATATCCATGGCGTTGAAGCCAATTTTTCATGGAAGATGTAAGGTCCATATCCTTTTCCTCTAATTGGTCCCACCAATTTGGCTCATTCCAATTGATCCTGTCGATATCAATTTGTGTTTTATGAATTGTGAATGTCCATGGCTGTACCGGATCATACGGATCGCGCTTAACTGGGAAATAAGGGGTTGGTGCACCGCCCCAAACATTTTTATTGCTTTCCGTTATTCCGCCATTACTTGCTGAGTAAAATGTGCTTATTGGTTTATTTTTAAATGTAATGATTTCACCCTTTGTCTCATTGACAGCTTTTTTTGTGTTAGTAAATTGATTGTAGCCTCCGTAGACTTGATAATGGATTGTATCGTCAAGCTCAGCATCCTTATGGAGAAGGGTATACGTACGAGCCGCTAATGTTTGCGCCTTCAAGGCTTCAATATCCCACTCAGGGAAAACTTCAAAAGGTACAACACCTTTTAGATAATCTTCTAAAAGTAATTGATTGACAGGCCTAATGTAGTTTTCTTTATCAATTTGGAACTCAAATGCCCCCATATAAGGTCGATCGTCAATATAGACCAAGTGCTCTTCATCATATCCTTTAGGATATAAAACAAAAGGCTTAGCTACTGTCATTTTTTCTTTCCCATGCTGAAGAATCAGCCTTTTCCCTTGTATGAAAAGTGTATAGTCAACCCCTTCTGTTAAATTCAATGTTGGATCTAGCGAAAAATACTCCCCTTTTAAGCGCAATCTAATTTGGGAGGTGTCGCCAAGATAGTTTTTCAATTTTACGGTGATTAATGCTTCGGCGACAGCATCATTGGCACAAGTTAACAACAGGATTATCAAAATAAAAGGCATTAGAATTTTCATATCATTTATTATTGATGATGTCGTTTTTGATTATGCGTCCAGAGAAATCACTGAGAATAAAATGAACGATTAGCGGAAAAATAGTGCTAAAAATAGCACAACTTAATGGGGGCATTCAATGATATACATATATTATGACTTTGGTGGCACTCATTCCACATCATTGGCGGCAGCTTATCATCTTAAAATGATTAATGAACCATCCGAAGTCCTTGAAAAAGAGGAAGTATTGTCTATCCCTTATTTCAATAAATTAAAAAAACGTGATGCGGGAAAATTTATTTATCATGGTGAGGATGATGAAGGCAATCCAGTTTATACGCTTGGAAAACGCTCTTCAAAATTAGTCATTCCTTCACTTTATCAATATAGTCTCCTTTTGAGTGAACAGGTTGGGTTGCAAGAAAAGATCATTTTCTCCAATACCTCTCCTGTTGTGCCCCTCGCTATGACATTAGGAGGATTTTTTTCGAGGGGCTTGGGATGGGATGCTGTTGGGGTACCGCTGCTTATTAAAGGGGCACAGAAATGCTGTAAAAATGTTTATCAACTCGTCGAAGAAACAAAACGTATAGCGAAGGAAAAGGAGAATGAACTCGTCATTACGATCGAAAACAAAAAATATCAGGCTTAAGAAACTGCTTAACTGCTTGCTTATCTTTCGGTTTAGCAGTTTTTGTATTTTTTCAGGGATTTTTCGGTGCCATCTGTCATAATTTTAAAATATGAGGTGGGAAATGGGTGGTGAAAACTTATGTTATCAACACTGAAAGTTTTGGAATCCATTCAAGAGGCAGCTGAGAAATGTATTTTGGCAACGATCATCCAAGTAGAAGGCTCTGCATATTTAAGGGAAGGCACCTTCATGATCATAAAGGAAAATGGAGATAAGGCAGGACTCCTTTCCCCGGGTTGCTTGGAAGAGGATTTGATTTTAAGAAGTAAAGAAGTATTTAAAACAGAATTACCACAAACGGTGTTGTATGATACGAGTGCCATAGATGATGCAGGGTGGGGGCAAGGAATGGGCTGCAATGGAATGATGCGTATTCTATTGGAGCCGATCACCGAAACGTTGCATGCTAGCCTATTGAGTGTGAAAGAGGCGCTTGTACAAGGTTATGCCGTTTACCATGAAAAAGAATTATTCGCTGATTATACACTGAAAAAAAGCTCATTTGAAATTGTAGATGAAGACCTCTTATCGAACATCTCCTGTAATCTTTATAGAACGGAAGAAGGGCATCGCTTTACGTATTACTTCACGCCACCGCCAATTATGGTTGTGTTTGGTGCCGGAGAGGATGCGAAACCATTAGTTGAACTCGCTGTGAAAATTGGATTTATTGTCAAACTTTGTGATTGGAGACCAGCGCTTTGCAACGAAGAAATCTTTCCGAATGTCCACGAATATTATATTGGCTCACCTAGTCAAATTGTCAATTTACTCCGTATTTCCGAAAGTAACTTCATCGTCGTAATGAGTCATAACTTTTCTAAAGATCAAGAATTTTTAACTGCGGTGGAGAAATATAATGCTGCTTATATTGGCGTTTTGGGATCGAAGGAGAGAACGAGACGTCTGCTTCGCAATATGGTAAATCAAGAGCAAGTGACCTTTCCGATTGGTCTTCCGATTGGAGCACAAGGCCCTGAAGAAATTGCTGTCAGTATTATGGCTGAAATCATTCAGAAGTATAGACAGTATGATGGCAACTGACTTACATATGGTTGGGGTCTATCTTGCAGCGGGCAGCAGCAAAAGGATGGGGGACAATAAATTGGCACTTCCATTAGGTAATTTGATTTTAGGAGCGCATGCACTGCACACAGCTTTACAGACAACTATTTCCCATATCATTGTTGTCACGAATGAGAAATCCTCAATTGATTGGGAAACCTATGCTCGAGAAAAACTAACTGTTGTAACATGTAAAGAATCGAAGCAAGGTTTGTCTTATTCTCTAAAAGAAGGGGTACGAACGGCACAAGAAATGAATGCAGACGCGGCCATGCTTCTTTTAGCTGATCAACCGTTTATTCAAGCCTCAATGTTAAATGAGTTAATTTCTGTGTTTTCTAAAGGAGAGGTTGAATATGTGGCATCTAGCTACCAGAATATCATCAGACCTCCTTTGTTGATGGGAAAATCTATTTTTCCGATCGTTGACGAGTTAAACGGCGATAATGGAATAAAACATCTATTGATGAAACGCCCGCATATAAAGGGTAGGATTGTACCGTTTGAAGATAAAAGATTATTTCTCGATATTGATACAAGAGAAGAGTATCGAGAAATAAATGATAAATTAAGATGAAAGAGGGCCACTCCATGCATATTATCGGAAAAGGCATTATGCGTAAGGATTCCCTTGAAAAAGTAACGGGTCATGCAAAATATACTGCGGATTTTGAGTCAAAAAAAATGCTTTATGGACGATTGGTGACAAGCCCACATGCACATGCGAACATTAAACAGATTGATACATCTAGCGCAGAAAAGATCAATGGTATTCGTGCGATTATTACTGGCGAAAATTTGCCGCTCACAGGAGAGGAAATGAAGGATCGATACCCGATTGCAAAGGAGCGAGTCCGCTATTATGGAGAGGTTGTAGCCGTTGTTGTTGCGGATACCCCTTTTCAGGCCATGCAGGCGGCAGAGGCAATCAAAGTCAATTATGAATTTCTCCCTGTCGTCAATTCACCATCCGAGGCATTAAAGGCAGATGCTCCACTATTGCATCCCGACCTCGAAAATTACGAAAAAATAAACATGGTTTACCCTGTGCCAGGTACAAATATTGCTAGCAAAACGAAAATTCGCAAAGGCAACTTGGAAAAGGGCTGGCAGGAAAGTGAGGTGATCGTTGAAGAGGCATTTGCCTTTAGACCTTCTGATCATGCTGCGATGGAAACCCGCGCTGTTTTTGCACAAATTCATCCTGATGGAATGATAGAATTAACGGCTTCCTCACAAGCACCTTTTATGATTAAAAGATTAATAGCTGATTATTTTAATGTTGAATTAGGGCGTATTATTGTGAATACCCCTTTGGTCGGAGGTGCTTTTGGAGGAAAGGCATCGGTTCAGCTTGAACTATTAGCTTACCTTGCCACAAAGGCGGTAAATGGAAGATTGGTGAAAATCGTCAATGAGCGTGAAGAAGATATGGTCACCTCGCCTGGTCATATCGGTTTGGAGGCGCAGGTAAAGTTAGGTTGTACAAAAGAAGGTATTCTTAAAGCGGCGGAAATCCTTTTTTTATGGGATGGGGGAGCGTATTCGGATAAAGCGATTGATTTAAGCAGAGCAGGGGCTGTTGATTGCACAGGCCCTTATCATATTGACAATATTTGGTGTGATTCCTTGTGTATGTATACAAATCATCCATTTCCCGCACCTTTTCGGGGGTTTAGCCATTCAGAGGTTCATTTTGCCTTTGAACGAACGATGGATGTATTGGCGCAGAAGCTGAATATGGATCCGCTTGAATTGAGAGCGCGCAATGCCATTCTGCCAGGACATACCACTCCCACACAAGTTGTGCTAAATTCCAGTACGGTTGGAAACTTGCCAGAATGTATTCGGAAATTGAAAATGTTGCTCAATTGGGAGGAAGGCCAAGTTATTGATGTTGGTCCAAACAAGGTGAGGGCAAAAGGAGTTAGCTGTGTATGGAAAACATCAACGATTGATCCAGATGCTAGCTCAGGTGTTATTTTAACTTTTAATAAAGATGGCAGCATTAATCTCATTTCTGGTGTTGTGGAGATTGGAACCGCAACGAAAACAGTTCTTGCTCAGATTCTAGCGGAAAAGTTAAAAATGGATATAAATGAAATTCATGTGCAAATGGGTGTGAATACGCAAAGTACACCAGAGCATTGGAAAACCGTTGCAAGCCGAGGAACGTTTATGGCAGGGAGGGCGGTATTGACAGCGGCAGAGGATGTCATTAAACAATTGAAGAGTTTGGCTTCCTTTTTGTTAAGAGCATCGACGGAGGATTTAGAAGTAGGTTATGGAAAAGTGTATGTTAGAGAAGAACCTAAGCAATACATCCCGATAAAAGAAATCGCCTACGGATATTCCTTTCCGGAAGGTTTGTCGATTGGAGGGCAAATGATTGGCCGAGGAACTTATATTCTTCGAGGCATGACCCATTTAGATAAAGAAACAGGTGCGGGAAGACCTGGTCCGGAATGGACGGTAGGTGCTGAAGGAGTAGAAATTGAGTTGAACACGAGAGACTATACGTATCGGGTACTTAAGGCAGTTGCAGTTATTGATGTAGGCAAAGTGTTGAATGAAAAAACGGCGCTCGGTCAGGTGAAAGGTTCAATGAGTATGGGTTTATCTTTTGCTGCGAGAGAAACCTTTCGATTTGATCGAGAAGGAAGAGTTCTGAATCCACAACTTCGAACCTATCGTCCCCTTAGATTTGGAGAACATCCGAAATATGAAGCTGCTTTTGTAGAAACTCCACACTTAGATGCCCCATACGGAGCGAGAGGTGTGGGTGAGCATGCTCTTATTGGCATGCCAGCTGCACTTGGCAATAGCCTTTCAACAGCTCTCTCAGTAAAGATTAATTATTTGCCAATGATTCCTGAAGTGTTGTGGAAGATGAAAGAAAGAGGGAAATAACGTGCTGGCATTTAATCTTGAGTATTATAAACCAAAAACGATTGAAGAGGCAGTGGAGTGTTTCTTTTTGTTAAAAAAAGAAAATAAACGTGCCATCTATTATTCAGGAGGCACCGAAATATTAACACTTGGTCGTCTGAACCTTCTTCAGATGGATGCTGTCATTGATATAAAATCAATATCTGAATGTTTGGAATTTAATTTCGAGCACAATCAATTAATCGCAGGTGCGGCACTTTCATTAACCTACATTGAAGAGAGAAATTATTTTCCACTATTAAGTACGGTTGCTAAGGAAGTTGCTGATCATACGGCGCGCAATAAAATTACTCTTGGTGGTAACGTCTGCGGGCAAATTTTTTATCGGGAAGCAGTGCTGCCTTTTCTTCTTTGTGACAGCAATGTGGTTATTGCCGGCGAGGGTGGGAAAGAGACTGCTTCGATTCATCAAATTTTTAATGGAGCGTTCCAACTGGAAGAAGGACAGTTCCTTATTCAACTTTTAACGGATCAAGAATATATAACAATGCCGTTTGCCAGTCTGAAAAAAAGGCAGCAGTGGGAAACAGGTTATCCCTTAATAACGGTTTCCTCGATAAAAGTCGATAACCGCCTACGTTTTGCTTTTAGTGGTCTATGTTCATTTCCGTTTCGCTCGACAGAGATGGAGGACGCATTAAATCAAGCGAATAAGTCATTACACATCCGAATTCAACAGGCGATTGATCATATTCCAGCTCAAGTATTGGATGATATTGAAGGCTCCCGTGAGTATCGCTTGTTTGTGCTACGGAATACGCTCGAAGAAATAATTACTGAATTGGAGGGGGAAGGATGACGGAGAAAATAGCGATCCCATTAAACGTTAATGGCGAGATTAGGGAGGTCGTCATTCGTCCAGCCGATACCCTGCTCGATGTCCTGCGAAATGAACTTTCATTAACTGGCGCAAAGCCGGGCTGCTTAAACGGGGACTGCGGAGCATGCTCTGTGATTGTTGGCGGAACCGTGTATAAATCATGCATTATGCTGGCAGTTGAGGCAATAGATTCAAAAATCACAACAATTGAAGGTTTAAAAAATTCACCAATACAGGAAGCCTTCATAAAGCATTTTGCTTTTCAATGTGGATATTGCACGCCAGGTTTTATTATCAATATTCAGGCGTTGCTTGAGAAGCATTCCAATCCCACTTACGAAACGATAAAAGAATGGCTTTCCTCAAATATTTGCCGCTGTACATCGTATGAGGAAATTGAAGGAGCGGTATTTTCAGTAGTGGAAAAAAGTTCGGATGAATAGGAGTGAAACGGACTGAAAAGCTCCGTAAAAAAGGCTAGTAAAAACACATGAGCTTTTTTGGTAGTTTAGAATGAGGTCTTTGAAAAGAAGGATTGAATTCATTCATAGGATAACTTTAAAGGGTCCAGCAATAATTTCAGTTATGCGAAATCGAATTAAGCATTATAGAAAATTTTTAGATGGCGACTGAGAAAATTTTTGAGCATTTTAAGAGTTTATTAAAGATATATCTTGAAAAAATGAGTAAGGGTTATTGCCAACCTTGCTCATTTTTATTTGTTAGTCCTTATTTTGCGGGATTAACATAAAGCAATAACCATTCCAGGGTCGACTAGGATACAAAATTACTATCTGCCTTTTTAACAATTCTGTGAACTATATATATTTCTAATTTATATATGTTATGTTTAATTATATTTAATTATAAATGATTATATCTAATTATAATTAAATCTTGTAATTAAATATTGTCTCCGAATCTATTTATCTAAGGAAATCATTCTATGATGGGTAGATCCGGGAAATGCCCGCGGGGTAAACATAGAAATGTGTGTGCCTGCCATATGCAAAGGAGACGTGAAGCTTTTATGAGTAAAAGTTCCAATGCGTTTTTTTGCATTGGATTTTTTTATTGTAGTCTATGCAAACAATGTTTATTTGCGACGTTTGCAAAGGCTTCTATGCTTTGCTGGAAAGATAAGTTTTTTCTCCATGAAGCATTTGGAAGATGACTTAAATGGCGAGGGAGGAAGAATGAATAAGATTTTTGTAAAGAGGTGAAAAATTGAAGGATTTCCATTCATCAAAGCATCGAAAGCAATACAAAATGCAATTATTTTTATTGTTCTGCTTTTTAATAATTTGTTTTGTCGTTTCTTTTCATGTAGGAAGATATCCCATTCATCCTATTGACCTAGTAAAAGTATTATTCTCAAACATAGTTCCGATTGAGCAAGGGTGGGATCCTTCAATCGAAACGGTGCTGTACCAAATCAGAATGCCTCGTGTGATAGGAGCAGTCTTAGTTGGGGCTGCATTATCTTGTGCTGGTGCAGTCTATCAAGGTCTATTTCAAAATCCAATGTGTTCTCCAGATCTGCTGGGGGCTTCGTCTGGAGCAGGTTTTGGCGCAGCGCTGGCCATTTTATTTCATCTTGGATTTTTGGGGACAACCTTGTTCGCATTTTGTTTTGGTGTGATTACGGTGTTAATGGTTTATTTATTAAGTCGTCGAGTTAAAGGTAATCCAACCCTTGGCTTAATTCTTACGGGAATTATGGTTGGTTCTCTTTTTTCAGCAGCAATCTCGTTTATTAAACTAGTAGCGGATCCGAATGATACACTTCCTGCTATTACTTACTGGCTGATGGGCAGTCTTTCTGGAATTGGACAAAAGGAGATTTGGTTTTGTTTTATTCCAATATTAGCAGGATTAGTTCCACTCCTATTTTTACGATGGAAGCTGAATGTCATGACGATGGGGGAAGAAGAAGCAAAGGCAATGGGAATCAATACAAAATTCATTCGATTGATCGTGATTATTTGCGCAACAATGCTTACATCTGCAAGTGTTGCTGTTAGCGGCATGATCGGATGGGTCGGTCTTGTCATTCCTCATTTTACAAGAATGATCACGGGACCGGATTTTCGAAGACTGATCCCAGCATCGATGATATTAGGTGCGAGTTTTATGCTCATTGTCGATAATTTCTCAAGAATGTTAACCACGCAGGAAATTCCACTAGGAATTTTGACTGCTTTTATTGGTGCCCCATTTTTTATCTATCTAATTATGAGAGAAGGGAATAAATCCTAATGTTAGAAGTAAAGGAGCTTTCATTTGACTATCGTGAGAGGGAAATTTTAAAGGACATTAGTTTTACAGCAATGGCTGGCGATTTTCTTTGTATATTAGGACCAAATGGTGCAGGGAAAAGTACATTGTTCCGCTGTATTCTTGGCTTACATAAAAGATATAATGGCATCGTTTCCATTCACAATGAAAATATTAAAAACATGAGTCAAGTTAAACTTGCTAAAAAAATGGCTTATATTCCGCAATCTCATTATCCAACTTTTAATTTTAAGGTATTAGACATAGTAGCAATGGGATTAACCGTTCATTTAGATAAGTTAGCAAGCCCAACTGGAGAGCATGAAAAATTAGCGTACGAAGCATTGGAGCAATTGGGGATCTCTTACTTATGGAATAGGGGTTATGGAGAAATTAGCGGAGGTGAAAGACAAATGACATTAATTGCAAGGGCGGTTGCACAAAAGTCATTTATATTGTTAATGGACGAGCCCACTGCAAATTTGGATTATGGGAATCAGATTCGTGTGCTGGAAAAGGTTAGAGAGTTGGCTCAGGAAGGTTACACAATTATTATGACAACACATAACCCAGAGCATGCTTTTATATATGGCAATAAGATGTTGATGATGCAGAAAGGAGAGATCACTTGCGCAGGATGTCCGACGATAGAGTTGACAGAAGAGTTGATCCAAAATGTTTATGGTGTAAGCGTAGAAATACATGAAATTTACAATGGGGATGTTGATACTAAAGTGATTGTCCCAAAATTAAAAGGAGATTATGGAAAAAATGTTTCTATGGACAGAAGAGAGTATTCGCTTTTATGAACAAGCAGCTATTTTTAGTAGATTTCACGAGTGTATTGCAAAAGAAATTTCCGAGTTTATAACAGATGAGGATCATGTTGTGGATTTGGGATGCGGATTAGGTTTTTTAAGTCTGCAGTTATCAAAGCTGTGTAGGAATGTTACAGCAGTTGACTGCGATCAAAACGTTTTGGAAGCTTTAAAGGTGAACATGCTAGAAAACGATATTCGGAATATTCAAATACAGCATAGCGATTGGCATAAAATAAGGAAGATTCCCAAATGGGATATTGTTGTGGCAAGTTTCTTTGGAAGATCGCAGGAAGATATGGAACTTTTCTTCGACTATGCAGAAAGAAAGTAATTTTTATATTTCCAAACGGTGAATCAGAGGGTTTTTTACCGAAAAAAAGTGAGTATACAAAGAGAGAAACCGTTAAAGAGACAGAAGTGTCTTTGAGAGCTAAATATAAAATAAGTTATTACAAAGAGCTGGAGTTAGAGTTTGGTCAACCCTTTCACACTATGGAGGAAGCTTTTAGATTTGTTCGTAATTATCGCAAGGATGCTGGGAAATCAGTTATTAGAAAGCATTTAGAACAATATCTTATTCCAGTGGAAAATCAAAAATTCTCCTATTATTTACCAAATAAAAAGCAGATAGCGATTTGTGTGTTAGAAAAATAATCTTTTGAAACTAGTTAAACACAAAATAATGGAATTAATAAATAAATGAAGTGGAGCTGGAGAAATGAAAAAAAATGTTGTTTTATTTTGTATTGCGATACTAATGATGAGCCTTTTATTCGCATGTAGTAAATCGGCGACAAATAATATTGAAAATAGGGAGAATCAGAATGTAAAAACTGAAAAAACAGGAGAGGCAGGCTCTGAGACTTTTCAGTTTACTGATTCTGTTGGAAGAAGTGTAGAGTTACCTGCAAACATTGAGAAAATTGTTCCTTCTGCAGGCTTGGCCCAAATGGTCTTGTACACAATTGCTCCAGAAAAGCTAGCTGGGCTTGCGACAGCACTGTCAGATGAACAAAAGGAATTTGTCAATGAGGAATATTGGAGTTTACCAGTATTTGGCCAGTTCCATGGTGATAATTTTAATTTAGAGGCGATCGTTTCAATTGACCCGGATGTGATTATTGATATCGGTGAAGCCAAGTCTGACATTAAGGAAAGTATGGACGAAATTCAAGAAAAGACAGGAATTCCAACCATTTTTATTGAAGCTACGCTGGATTCTACTCCGGAGATGTATAAGACTTTAGGAAAATTACTTAAAGAAGAAGAGCGCGCTGCAAAATTGGCAGCATTTACAGAGGAAATTTTAGATTTAGCAGAAACCAATAAGGGGTTAATTACAGATAAAAATCGTGTTTCTTTATATTACGGTTCCGGTGATAAAGGGTTGAATACAAATGCAGCAGGATCGTTTCATTTAGAAATCCTTGATTATTTAGGAATTGAAAATGCAGCAGTACTGGATGAAATCGCCAGCAAAGGTGGAGGAAATGAAATATCGATGGAACAGCTTATGATATGGAATCCAGATATTATCTTACTCAATGACAAAAATGTTTTTGAAAATGTCGCTTCCGGTAAAGAACCAAGCTGGCAAGAGTTGACGGCAGTTCAAAACGGACAAGTTTATTTAGTGCCGAATGCTCCTTATAATTGGATTGGTTTTCCGCCATCTGTTAATAGAATTATAGGGATGAACTGGTTGGGGAACTTGGTTTATCCAGAATTATATGCATACGATTTGAAAGAAAAAGTAAAGGAATACTATTCTTTATTTTATCACTATGAATTGACAGATGAGGAGGCCAAGCAATTATTGGATCAAGCAACAAAAGGGGATTAAAAGTAAGGCAGTAAAGGAGGGACTGATGTGAGAACTTTTGAAGAAGATTTGCAAAAAGCTTTAAATTTTCATGGTCAACTTTGTATTGGGCAAGTATTGGGTACGAGAATTGCCCGTCTCGGTTTAATGCAGTTCGGTATTACTGAGCCAGAGAAGTACAAGGATTTAATCATATATGTTGAATCGGATCGCTGTCTTGCAGATGCTGTCAGTGCGGTTTGTGGCTGCAGTCTTGGCAGGAGGCGTTTAAAGTGGATTGATTATGGAAAGATGGCAGCCGTTTTTTATGATATTCAAACAAAATGCTCCTATCGAATTTTTAATCATAAGCGTATTACGCCAGAAAAAGGAGAAGACATCCTAGCATTTTATAATCAATATTCAGATGAGGAGCTTTTTAGTATTCAAGAAGTCAAACTAAATATTACCGAGTTTGATTTACCAGGGAAGCCTATCATCAGTGTTTGCTGTGAAGGATGTAAAGAAAAAGTCATGGATAATCGGCATGTGACATTAGATGGGAAAAACTATTGCAGGCATTGTGCTGATCGTTCGAAATATTACCGAGTATTAAGGGTGGAGTAGCTAAGATGTGGTCAATATACGATAGGTTAATAGATGGAGTTGAAACAGATATAGTTGTAACAGAAATTCAAGAGAATGAGCACTGGATCGTAGTAAATAGTGAGGATTTTCTTCAAAATCAGTATGCTGGAATAGCTATGTCGATGAAAGGTGGTCAAACAACGAGAAAACTAGACAATCGTAGCTGTACAGGAATGACTCTGAAAGAATTGGCTCATTATGTGAAATCATGGAATTTTTCAGATGCATCCATTGGCATGGCGGCAATTAATACTTATTACAATCAAATTGCACAAGTGAACGAGAAAATGCGTTGGCTGGATGAAAATGATAAAGATGCCTTTACTGTTTTTAAGGAACAAATCAAAGGGAAAAATGTGGCAGTAATTGGTCATTTTCCAAATGTAGAAAGTCTGGCTCAAGAGTGTAATTTAACCGTGTTGGAAAGGAATCTGGTTGGCGATGATTTGCCAGACAGTGCATGTGAATATGTCCTTTCCTATCAAGATTATGTGTTTATTACAGGAACAACCTTGACGAATAAAACATGCCCCCGGTTATTGGAATTAGCCAACAATCGTTTTGTAGTAATGATTGGTCCTTCTGTTCCAGTAAGTAATATTTTATTTGAGTTCGGCGTTAATTGTATCGGGGGAAGTATTATTAATAATCACATGAAATTGAAAAAGGCAATTGCAGGAAATACAGATGATATTTTTAGTGAAGGAATGTTACGTGTTCAATTTATCCCTTATCCAAGCTTTACAGAGAGGTAAAGCCCTACAATGCCCAATATTCTATTAACCGGAAACAAACAAGTTGGAAAAAGTACAATCATCAATAAAATTATTGAGGATTATCCAGGTGGAGTTTGTGGATTTAAGACAGTAATGAAGCAAACTCCTCGGCGCCAATTCTTTATCTCCGAATTTCAAAAAAGTGCAGCAATAATAGCAAATAGTGTGGAAAGAACAAGAAGCTATCCGTTGCCGCCAATTTCTTCAACCTTTGATAATGAAGGAGCAACGATTTTGAAGAGATGTTTTATTCAATCTCCTGAACTGATTATTATGGATGAATTAGGTCTCTTTGAAAATAGAGCATTTTATTTTCAAAAACTTGTGCATAAGGGCTTAAATTCGGATATTCCTATTTTAGGTGTCCTAAAGGACAAACCTTCCCGTTTTCTTAACTCTATTAGAGATAGAGAGGATGTGGAAATAATTCGGGTCTCTGAAGAAAATCGAAATCAACTTGTTAAAATTGTAATGAGTAAATTATTAACTGATTGACCGCCTAAAGACAATTTCAAGTAATTGTAGCTGCGAAGTGATACCGGTTATCCGAATTCATCAGTATAAATAGAGCTGCTCATATACATAAAACCGAGCAGCTCTATTTATGATTTTTTCAGCTGATTAATATTTAATAAATTGAGTAATTGCCTCGACATATAAGTAGATGAATGGGAATAGTCCTTTTTTATCCAGTCCAGTATTAATCCTAGCACACCCTGTGCATGGTAGGTTACGTATAAGTCCATATCGATGTCAGTATTGAGATTGCGCATCTTTAAAAGTTCTTTTTTAAAAGCTAATGAAAACTTGTCAATAAACATTTCTTGAATATTTGGGATCGCTTCCGATGTTTTCCAAAGATTAAAAAAATCCTTCTTTTTATAAATATGCTCAAAAATGACAATATCGGCAGGTGTCATATTCTCAATCCCTTTTTTAAAATCATCAAAAAAAGCAGCAATGAGACCATTAACCATACTTTCATTAAGCTCCTCAACTAATTCTTCTTTATATTTATAATGAAAGTAAAAGGTGCTTCGATTGTAATCGGCTCTTTCGACAATATCGGTTACGGAAATATCTTTGTATTCCTTTTCATAAAGAATGTCTATAAATGCTCTCTTGAGCATTCTTTTTGTTCGGCGAACTCTTCTGTCCTCACGATTCTCATCTGAAAGCATCATATTCCTCCTTTATGATATCCAATCCCGATGATTAAACATGCGATGTTTCGAGGTTCAAAATATGACAAATTACAACAAATAAGCATTAATTTGCAATAGAGCACAAGCTCTCTAAGTAATTAAATTATATACCATATCCATAAAAATTTTTGATGTTTCCGACAATATTAAAAAAAATGTTGGTTTTTTAGACATTAACAAATTTTTTAGTGATTGATGAAAAATTTGTCTAACCATAAGATGAAATTAAGATAAGCTTATCTGAATTAGACATTTTTCGTAGATTTTCTGATGTAGTTAAGTTTTTTAACTGTTTGGAGGTAGCAATGTTTAACTCTTGTTCAAAAAAAGGCGAAAAGATGAAAACGTAATCAAGTCGCCGATTGAAGGTGAAGTATTGCCATTGAGTAATGTCAATGATCCGGTCTTCTCGACAGAAATGATGGGGCAGGGTGTAGCAATTTTGCCGAAAAGAGGCAGAGTCGTATCCCCTGTTAATGGGAAAGTGGTGTCCGTGTTTGAAACTAAACACGCCGTTACCCTTACTTCCGACAACGGAGCGGAAATATTGATCCACGTAGGCCTGGATACAGTTAGTTTAAACGGGCAATACTTTGAGGCACTTATTTGTTCAGGCGAAAAAGTAAAAATAGGGGAACCTTTGCTACAGTTTGATATCGATAAAATCAAAAGACAAGGTTTTGATCTTATATCACCGCTCATCATTTGTAATACCGCTTCATTTAAAGAAGTGGTAAGTTTTACTGGCAAAGAGGTCGAAGAATTGGAAACGGTCATTGAGCTTATTGAAAATTAATTTGCACAACAGAGAAAGGGGGACTATGCGTTATGAAAGAATTCCCAGCAGATTTTTTGTGGGGAGGCGCCATTGCCGCTAATCAATCCGAGGGGGCCTATAATGCGGATGGCAAAGGACTGTCGATCCAAGATGTGATGCCCAAAGGGTTTAGCGGCCCAATTACAGAAGAGCCGACTCCAGATAACATGAAACTGGTAGGTATTGATTTCTATCATCGATACAAAGAGGATATAAAATTATTGGCAGAAATGGGATTTAAGGCATTTCGCATTTCCATTGCCTGGTCAAGAATCTTCCCGAATGGAGATGAAACAGAACCGAATGAATTAGGTCTACAGTTCTATGACCGTGTATTCGATGAGTGTAAAAAATATGGAATTGAACCGATTGTCACTATTTCTCATTATGAAACACCATTGTATTTATCAAAAATGTATGATGGCTGGCTCAACAGAAAGCTAATCGATTTTTTTATCCGATATGTAGAAACGATTTTTACGAGATACAAAGATAAGGTGAAGTATTGGTTAACATTCAATGAAATCAATTCTATTCTCTATGAGCCCTTTTGCAGCGGAGGCATCTACACTGATAAAGATAAATTAACGAAGCAGGATTTATATCAGGCGATTCATCATGAGTTGGTCGCAAGTGCCATGGCGGTAAAATTAGGGCACGAAATCATGCCGAACGCAAAAATTGGCTGCATGATTTTGGCTGTACCGATATATCCCCTTTCTTCTAAGCCTGACGACGTGATCGCCACAATGCAAAAGCAAAGGGAAATTGTCTTTTTTGCAGATGTGCATGCAAGAGGTGAATACCCAGCATATATGCGACGTTTTTTTAAAGAACATAATATTGAAATCAAAATGGAACCTGAAGATAGGGAAATACTAACTCACACAGTCGACTTCATTTCGCTCAGCTACTATATGAGTCTATGTGAAACTGCTGATTCTGCGCAAAAGTCTAATAGTAAGGGGAATATTTTGGGAGGGATAGCTAACCCATTTTTAGAGGCTAATGAATGGGGCTGGCAGATCGATCCACAAGGGCTTAGATATATGCTTAACGAGTTATATGATCGATATAAATTGCCTCTTTTCATCGTTGAAAATGGTGTTGGGGCGAGAGATGTTTTAGTAGAAGATGAAAATGGACAGAAGACGGTGCTCGATGATTATCGAATTGATTATTTAAGAGATCATCTTCTCCAAGTAGGAGAAGCGCTTGAAGACGGTGTGGAAGTAATGGGCTACACAGCTTGGGGATGCATCGATCTCGTTAGTGCTTCCACTGCGGAACTAAGAAAACGATATGGCTTTATTTATGTCGACCGTCATGATGATGGTTCCGGAACTCTTGAACGTTATAAAAAGAAAAGTTTTTATTGGTATAAACGAGTAATTGAATCAAACGGGAAGTCGTTAAGTGAGGGAATGTAAGCGTTTTATTACCGAGCTGTATTCATGCATTTAAAATGTCCGGAGGAGGATAAATGAATGAATTATGAAAATGTTGCTAATGAAGTCTTAGCTTCGCTAGGAGGAAAGGAAAATATTAAGACATTAACCCATTGTGCTACTAGATTAAGATTTTCCTTATTTGAAAGTAGTAAATTGGACAAGGATGCTATAGAAAAAAACCCAAATATTTTAGGCCTTGTTGATAAAAATGGAAACTATCAACTAATAATAGGTACGGAAGTGTCACATGTATACAAAGCTATTACAAATTTAACAGGCGAAGTGAATTCTGAGAGAGAAGATTCAAGTGCTGAGAGCACGGAGAGTAAAAAAGGCAGCTTACTTGATCGTTTTTTAGCAACGATCTCTGCAATTTTTACGCCGTATATTCCTGTATTAGCAACTTCAGGAATTTTGATTGGTTTAGTTGCTATCGCTGCAAACTTTGGCTGGATTTCGGAAGAAAGTACGACTTATATTACCTTGAATGCAGTAGGGAATGCGTTATTATACTTCTTCCCAATATTACTAGCGTATACTGCAGCCAGTCGATTCGGTGCAAATCCTTATATCGGGGCTACGATTGGGGCGGCATTAATGCATCCAGATTTAAGTGCAATACTAATTTCAGGAGAAAGATTAACTTTGTTAGGAATTCCCTTTACTGCGATGAACTTTGCCAATACGGTTATCCCAATTATCGTTGCAATGTGGGCTTTTAGTTATATAGAAAAATTTCTCAAGAAATATTTAGCAAAGCCATTGCAATTTATGCTTGTTCCTTTATTGTCCATCGTATTAATGGTGCCCCTTTCTTTATTGGTATTTGGGCCGATTGGAAATATATTAGCTCAAGCAATAGCGGATGGATATCAATTTTTTGTTGATGGAAATGTTTTTATTCTTAGCTTAATCTCAGGAGCATTTTTTATCTTTGTGATTATGCTAGGGCTGCATTGGATCATTTTGCCGATACAATTGCAAATTCTTTCTGAGCAAGGATTTGAATATTCCTTAGCAGCCGGTGGCATGGGAGGCTATGCTCTATTAGGTATAACCTTGGCAGTTCTGCTTTTTAATAAAGATAAAAAGATTAAAGAAGTTGCTGGATCTGCAGCATTTGTCAATATGATATCGGGGATTACGGAGCCAGGATTATATGGTATTTGTATGAAGAACAAGCGATATTTTTTAGCCTTAATATTAGGTGGTGCAGCAGGTGGGTTAGTATGTGGAATTTTTCAAGTATATGTAAAAGCTTTTGCTTTCGGAGGAATTCTTGGTCTACCAGCGTTTGCTGCTGCGACAGAAGTCTTTCCATTCTATATGCTTAGCGTTTTCTCTTCAATTGCCGTAGGTTTTATTGTTACATTCCTAATGGAAAAAGGAAAATTTTTAACAACTAAATCTGTGTAGGCTTCAGCTAAATTCGATAGAGGCAGTTGACAGTATGACTGCTTCTATCGAATCTCATTTAAAACCATATCTCTTAATCTAGTTGGTCATCTTTTTTTCTACTTCCCCGGGGACATTTTATAAAAAAGCTTTGTTAAACGATTTTGTTGATTTTTGGCTCATTGTCTGAGACTTCATATGTAATTGAACCAAAGTTCAACATCGAACTTATAACAAAGCCAAAAAAACATAATGGAAGGTGGAAAAAAGTGAAATTTCCTAATCTGTTTAAACCGTTGAAAATAAAAAACACTGTATTTACAAATAGAATAATAGCAACTCCAGCAGGTGCTTATAATGATAAAGCAATTGGCGGAGCGGGAGTCATTATTGCTGGTAGCGCAAACGTTAGTAGAAAGAGAGCGAGCTATTCACATCCGGATGATCCTTATATATTTGATAAGTATGAACGAGAAAAAACAAAGGAACGAGTGATTGTCGCTAAGCAAGCTGGAGCAAAGGCATCTTTAGAATTGATCCATGCCGGTCAATACGCCCGAGTAGATGACTATGCTCTTGGCCCAATCAGCTTTACTCGGAATGATGGTACAAAGGTAAAAGCAATGGATGAACAAGATATGATGGAGGTAGCCAATGATTGGGCTGAAACTGCTAAAAATGCAAAGGAGTTCGGCTTTGATCTAGTCATGCTCCACTTCGGGCATGGTTGGCTTCCTGCAGAATTTTTGTCTCCCTTGTTTAATAAAAGAGAAGATCATTATGGTGGTAGTTTGGAAAATCGAATGAGATTTCCCAAAATGATAATTGACCGTGTTCGGGAAGCAGTTGGTCCTGATTTTATTATAGATATGAGAATTAGCGCTTCAGAATGTGTTGAAGGGTCAATTCAATTTGAGGATGTTCTTCAATTTATAAAAGAAATTGAAGATAAAATTGATATGGTTCACATATCCGCTGGATTGGATATTGACCATGAAGGGAATGTTCATGCGGTTCCAACCATTTTCAAAGAACATATGCCAAATGTGGATTGGGCTGCGGAAGTGAAAAGAAATGTAAAGATTCCTGTGACGGTTGTCGGTGCTATTATGAGTCCAGTTGAAGCAGAGTCTATTATTGCAGAAGGTAAAGCAGACTTTGTTGCTTTAGGTAGACCTTTAATTGCTGATCCATTTTGGCCGCAAAAGGCAAAAGAAGGTCGCGATGAAGACATTATTCCATGTTTAAGATGCCAATACTGCTATCATATTTCAACAGACAGAAAAAATGTGGGCTGTTCCGTGAATCCACGCTATAGAAGGCAGCATTTAGTTCCATTGGAGTTGGATACTGCAAAGAAGAAAAAGAAAGTAGTTGTGATTGGTGGCGGACCGGCAGGAATGAAGTCAGCGATAGTGGCGGCAGAACGGGGACATCAAGTCGTACTAATTGAAAAGTCTTCTGAGCTGGGTGGTGCGTTAATATATGCAAAATACGAAGAGTTAAAGGTAGATTTATATAACTATATGAAATATTTAATTACTCAAGTCAATAAATCGACAGTTTCAGTCCAGCTAAACACGGAAGCAACTCCTGAATTAATAAAGGAGCTACGCCCCGATGCGATCATTATTGCTGTAGGGGCCAATCCCTTTACGCCGCCAATAAAAGGTGTCAACCAGCCCCATGTTTTGCAAGCATTAGAGGTTTATGGCCAAATGGAAAAGCTTGGCCAAGAGGTTGTCATAGTTGGCGGTGGCTCTACAGGCTGTGAACTCGGCATTGAGTTAGCGAGAAATGGGAGAAAAGTGACGATTTTAGAAGGCTCCGGGCAATATGCAGCTAACGGAAATCTCCTTTATCGGATTGGATTACGGCAGACGATGGAAAAGGAGAAATGCTTGCACTGGGAATTGAATGCATTTTGTCAAGAAATTAAAACAGATGGGGTCGTTTATATACAAAATGGTGAGGAAAAATTTATCACTGCTCAGTCCATTATTTTATCAACCGGAATGAGAGTTAATTCTAAACTTGTCGAATCCTTTTACGGCATTGTACCAGATACATTTGTCATTGGTGATGCCTATAAAGTAAGAAACGTGATGGATGCAACGAGGGAAGGGTACTTTATTGCTAAAAATCTTTGAGCAAACATAGGGAACAACCCTCTGGAAAACAGGGAACTCCGTCCTTTTTTCCAGAGGGTTAAAACGCAAATTGAAAGAAATTGGCAGGTGAAAAAAGTGAAATTTCCCAATTTATTTAAACCGCTTAAAGTAAAAAATATTATCTTTCATAACCGAATTATTGCAACTCCAGCAGGCCCATATCATGATAAAGCACTGGGAGGTGCAGGAACAATCATTACTGGCAGTATAAATGCAAGTAGAAAGAGAGCAAGCTACTCAAGTCCAGATGAGCCATATGGCTTTGATAAATATCAACGGGAAGCAACAAGAGAGCGAGTTATTATTGCCCATCAGGCTGGTGCCAAAGCATCTCTAGAAATTATTCATTCCGGACAATATGCACGTGTAGACGACTACGCAATAGGGCCAATTAGTTTTACTAGAGAAGATGGTACAGAAGTAAGAGCGATGGATGAGCAAATGATGGATGAAGTAGCTAATGATTGGGCAGAAACTGCAAAAAACGCCAAGGAATTTGGTTTTGATCTAGTTATGCTCCATTTTGGCCATGGGTGGTTGCCGGCAGAATTTCTATCACCGTTATTCAATAAAAGGACGGATCAATATGGAGGAAGTTTTGAAAATCGAGCGAAATTTCCGAAGATGATTATTGATAGAGTAAGAGAGGCAGTCGGACCAGATTTTGTTATAGATATGCGTATAAGCGCTTATGAATGTGTAGATGGATCCATTGAATTTGATGAGGTGCTCCAATTTATTAAGCTCGTAGAAGATAAACTAGATATGGTTCATATTTCAGCTGGCCTTGACATTAATCATGAAGGAAATGTCCATATGGCTCCAACCATATTTAAAGAGCATATGCCTAATGTGGAATGGGCTGCCGAAGTGAAGAGAAATGTCAATATTCCAGTTACAGTTGTCGGGGCGATTATGACGCCTGAGGAAGCAGAATCAATTATTGCTGAAGGCAAGGCAGACTTTGTTGCTTTAGGAAGACCGTTAATCGCAGATCCTTTCTGGCCACAAAAGGCGAAAGAAGGGCGTGAAGAGGATATTGTTCCCTGCCTTCGCTGCCAATATTGCTATCATATTTCAACGGAAAGAAAAAATGTTGGCTGTTCCGTGAACCCTCGATATGCAAGATCACATTTAGTTCCATTGCACGTGCAAAAAGCAAAAAAACAAAAAAGAGTGGTCATTATCGGCGGTGGTCCTGCTGGAATGAAAGCTGCTCTTGTTGCTGATGAGCGAGGCCATGAAGTCATTCTCCTTGAAAAAAGGGCAGAACTTGGCGGTGCGTTATCGTATGCAAAATTCGAGGAAATAAAAATAGATTTATATCGATATTTAATTTATTTAACAACTCAAATCAATAAATCCAATGTAAAGGTAAATTTGTCAACTGAGGTCACTCCAGAATTAATAAAGGAAATAGGACCCGACGCTATCATTATTGCGGTAGGAGCAGAGCCTTTTTCCCCGCCAATAAAAGGGGTTGACCAGCCCCATGTTCTGCAAGCATTGGATGTGTATGAACAGTTAGAAGAGATCAGTCAAGATGTAGTTCTTATCGGCGGCGGCTCTACAGGCTGTGAACTGGGGCTCGAGTTAGCTCATAAAGGCAGAAATGTAGCGATTTTACAAAGCGGCAGCGAGTATGCTCCTAATGGTAATATGCTCTATCGAATTGGTTTGCGGCAGACTATGGAAAAGGTTGAAACGCTAAAATTGTATTTGAACTCCTTTTGTAAGGAAATTACTAAGGACGGAGTCATTTTTGTACAGGAAGGTAAAGAAAAGTTTATCCCGGCAACGACGGTAATATTATCCACTGGCTTTAAACCAAAACAAAGTGTAGTTGAACAATTCTATGGAATCGTACCAGATACATTTGTTATCGGTGATGCAAAACAAGTAAGAAATGTGATGGATGCTACGCGAGAAGGGTACTTTGTCTCAGCGAATCTTTAATATTTGTACGTACACTGATCTTATGGGGATACGAGCGTTTTCTCTATTTTTCTGAAAAGTAGCTAGTGGTTTGACTGGTTCAGGAAGGTTGTTAGAGCCATTTGCAATGGTCAAGTTTCCAAACATACATGCAACTTGTACCGGGACCATGGACAATACAGTTGGGTCAGAGCTAAAGCATTCATTATGCAGCGATTCTTTGTTTGGATTTTCAATCCAGGATGGTCCTCGTAAAATTTTTATGAGGACCATTTTTTGGAGTTGGGTGAGTTCTGTCCGCATCAGTCTTGTATGAGGACAGGGTTCGCTTGAATTAGGAGATCTCTGTCCGCATGAGCCCATCATGAGGACAAACTAAGCACGATATTTTGCGTTTCCTTGTCCCAATAAGCCTTTTTATACGGACAAACTTGAACGGTATGCACTTCGAAGCTCAATTTGTCCCATTCAACAAATGCGTTGCTTCCGACTTCAGGTTATGAATACGGAAATTCTCCTGATATCAAAGTGTAATTACAAGCTGCAAAATTCGCGGTATCAGATATGGATATCCGTTGTGAAAAATCCTGTTTAATAAGTAAATAATTCAAAACACTTGAAATTTATAAATAATAGTGTTATGGTAAAAATGAAAGCACTTACAATAATAAAATGTTATGATGAGATTGTGACTTTCGCAAAGTATGAACTTTGACGTCAGGCAAGACTCAAGACAAACGAACTGTTTGTTTTGGGTCTTTTTGTTTTTTACAAGTGAATCTTTCGTACTAGAGAGAAATTGAACTGATAACGAAAGAAAATAGAAATGGTCAAAAGCATTGGGGAAAACAGCGCCTAATTTTTGAGGGAAATTTAAGAAAAGCTGCGAAAAGAATAATGAGGTGAAAGACTATGAAAAAATTATTTTCAAAGAAAAAGACAGCTATGACAGATAAAATACAAGTTTATTCACCAATCGATGGAAAATGTGTTCCGCTTGAACAGGTAAAAGATCCTGTTTTCAGCGATGGTAGCATGGGATATGGTTGTGCCATCATTCCATCTAGCAATGAGATCTATTCACCGATTTCAGGAAAGATAGCATCAATATTTCCAACTAATCATGCGATTGGGATAGTTGGAGATAACGGAGAAGAATTGCTATTACATGTAGGAGTGAATACGGTGGAATTAGAGGGAGTTGGTTTTATCCCCTATGTTAAACGAAATGAACATGTAGAAATGGGCACACTACTATTAAAAATTGATTTGGAACTAATCAAGCAGAAAGGATATGATCCAGATGTTATCTTGATTCTTTTAAACTCTAATCGCTATGAGCAGATTGAAGTAGTTCCGAAAATGACTAAGCGTGGCGAAGCTTTATTTCCTCTTAAATTAAAGACTTAATAATTTAAGGAGTGATTGCTCTTGATTATTTCTAGAATAATGAATAATAATGCGGTAGTGGCGCTCGATGAAAACGGGGATGAAACGATTTTACTAGGCAAAGGAATCGCCTTTCAAAAAAAGGTTCATGATCCTGTTGAACGTAGCAAAATCGAAAAAAAGTTTATTTTAGAGTCAAAAAATGAAATGAAATATGTGGAAGAATTATTCCGTTCAATTCCTCCTTCCTATATTAATGCGACAAACGAGATCATTGAAACAGCGAAAAACACCATTGGTACCAACTTTAAAGAAGGAAATTTATTTATTTCTTTGGTCGATCATATTGCATTTGCCATTGAACGAAAAATTTCCAATGAAATGATTGAAAATCCACTTTTAATCGAAATAAAGAAGTTTTATCCGAATGAGTTTAAAGTGGGTGCGCTCGCATTAGAAATTATTGAGAAACACACGGACATTAAGTTGGATGAAGACGAGGCGGGCTATATTGCATTCAATTTGATTAATGCGACTCTTAACTCTAATAAAACGAGCATAAAAGAGATAACGATAATCATAAAAAACCTTATTTCTATTATTGAGTCCAATTATAATGTCAAATTGGATGATAACTCTACTTATTATATACGTTTTATCACTCATTTAAAGTTCTTTTTATATCGATTATCTTCCAATAAAGTAAATAATAATGATGAATTTCTATACAAAATTGCGAAGGACAAATTTAAAAAAGAATACGAATGTGCGAAACAAATCGCTGCATATATAAATGATTATTATAATTTCAGGGTCCCAAATGAAGAACTGGGATATTTAATGATTCATATCAATTCTATGATTCTTCACAATAAAAAGTAGCAATAACAGCTGAATTGCGCATAGGCTGTTTTGTATAAAGATTGACGTCAATCCAATAAAAATAATGAAAATTGGAGAGAGAGGTGGCACAAGTGTTAAAAACAGAATTAGCAGAAAAAATAGTTGAACTTGTTGGTGGAGAAGGGAATATTTCCTCTCTGACTCACTGTATGACAAGATTGCGTTTCGTCATAAAAAATAGCACAAAGATAAGGGAAGAGGAGTTGAAAAAGCTTCCTGAAGTTATCAAAATTATGGATTTTGGTGGGCAATATCAAATTGTATTAGGGGCTATCGTGGAAGATATTTACCAAGAAATTTCCGAAAAGTACAATTTTTCTAACAATAATAATGATGAAAATATAAAAAAAGACGAAAAAGATCAGCATGAACAGAAACAAAATGTACTAGATAGATTAATAGGAACACTTTCAGGTATTTTTACTCCACTGATACCAGCAATGCTGGGGATGAGCTTTCTCAAAGTACTTTGCATCATTTTAGAAGTCTTCTTTGAAATTAGTGACACGAATACGACTTATGCGATTTTAATTGCCTTGTCAGATACGTTTTTCTATTTTCTTCCTATATTGGTGGCATGGTCAGCAGCAAAAATGTTTAATGCCAATATTGGCGTGTCATTAATGGTTGTTGGGCTCCTTATTCATCCTAGTTTTATAAATCTCTTAGGTGAGAATGGCGAGGGAATTACTTTTTTAGGGATACCAGTAACTGAAGTGTCTTATGCAAGTTCAGTGCTTCCTGCCATCTTAGCTATACTTCTACTGTCAAAAGTTGAAATACTATTAAAAAGAATAATCCCAAAAGCATTAAACTCACTTTTTGTCCCATTTTTTAGTCTATTAATTGTAACACCGATAACCATTTTAATTCTTGGTCCAATTGGAAACTGGGGAGGAACTTTTATTACATCTGTTTTCACTTCCCTTTATGATTTCAGTCCGATTTTAGCTGGAGCACTCATAGGAGGTACGTGGCAAATATTAATCATCGGTGGCATGCACATTGTCATTTTATCGTTAGTAACCGTTCCGAATATTGCTAGTTTTGGTAGAGATACCGTCATTGTTACGCATGCCCCAAGCTTAATGTGTCAGTATGCTGCAGGATTAGCGGTTGCGGCCAAAACGAAGAATCCTCAAACAAGGAAAACGGCTTTGTCCTTAACATTAACGGGATTTTTTGGAGGTAGTATCGTTGAACCAATCATGTATGGCATTAACTTGAAGTATAAAAAACCATTTTATTTTGTATTAGTGGGAGGAGCAATAGGGGGAGCCATTGCTGGTGGAAGTTTCGCAGGTGTAACTGCCCCGGTTGCATTAAGTATTTACTCTTTACCAGCCTATTTTGGAGTAGGATTTGTTGGTCTTTTAATAGGTGCCTTAGTTGGAAGTTTAGCAACATTTATTTTAACTTATATGTTTGGAATTGATGAAGCAAAAGAATAGGCAGTTTATTTTGTACCAATTCTACAGGCTATGTTAAACAGAATTGTGATAAAGTTCATTTCCTGTGAAGCCTCACAAGCTTTTAAGTAGAACTGAAAGGCACTCTGATTTCCATGAAACGGGAGGAGCAATCTCGTTTCATGGAATCAGAAAGAGGATTGGTGGCTTATACAAATCGCCACTGTACTGATGAGCGCAGCCACAATTTTAATATTTCTGAAGGCGTATTCGCAAAAAATATACGAGAGGAAGTCATCGATGCTAAAAGTTAATGATATTCGTTTTGAGTCAGCAGAACATGTTATTCAAGAAATAAGGAATATGAATGTAAAAGGGGGAAGTCCTTTTGGTAGAGCAGCAGCTTGGGCATACAAGTTGGCATGTGACCAAGAAGTCTTCTCTAATCGAGAAGAATTACAAAATCGTCTTGATTATCTTTCTTCTGAAATGCTTGAGCTTAAGCCAACAATGGCGACCATTTATAATTCAAAAAATCTTGTTTATGCCTTATTGGAGGCAAATATTGATGCAGAGGTGCTCGAAATTCAGGAGAAAATCAGTAAATTGTGTCAAAAAATCATCGATGTTTCTTTGGAAGCAGTTGAAAAGCTTGGTCAGTTCGGAGGAAACATCATTCAGGATGGGGAAACAGTATTCATGCATAGTTACAGTAGTGCATTAATGAGTGTTTTTATACATGCTGCTAAACAGGGGAAAAGATTTACTGTGATCTGTACAGAATCACGCCCATTAAGGGAATCGAGATTGGCAGCTCAAATTCTCCAAAGCTATCAAATTTCAGTAATTTATATTACAGATGCAAGCGCTTGGGAGTTTATGCCAAAGGCCGATTATATCATGGTTGGTGCAGATACGATTACTTTTGACGGTAGTGTTGCTAATAAAATGGGCACAGCTTTGATTAGTAAGCTGGCAAAAATGTGTAATAAAAAAGTGTATATTGCAAGTGAGATTTACAAAATCGATTTAAGGACAAAAGAAGGTTATCAAGTTAAATTGGAAAGACGTACGATTGAGGAAATGATTCAAAAGGGCGATTTTGATTCTTTAGATGGAATAGAGGTAATTAATCAATTTTTTGATTTGACTCCAGCCGACGATATTCACTCGATTATTTGTGAGTTTGGTGTCATCCATCCTTCAACAGTGGGAGAATATTGGGGAAAACTTGAAAAGTTTATTATGGAAGCTGCTCGTTAAGCATTTATGGTGAGAATTCAAGTAAAGGATGTGGAGTAATATGAACAGGTATTTGGAATTATCGGAAGAAGTCTTAGCGGCAAAAGAAAATGGCAAAGCGATCGTTGCCCTTGAATCAACCATTATTTCGCATGGGATGCCCTATCCCCAAAATCTAGAGATGGCCAATAAGGTTGAAACCATAATTCGCAAAAATAATGCGATACCCGCAACAATCGCATTAATGGATGGAAAAATTAAGATTGGTTTATCTCCACAAGAACTGGAGGCTTTCGCAAAAAGCGAGAATGTTGCTAAAGTCTCAAGAAGAGATATTGCTGTCATTGTTGCAACAAATAAAATGGGGGCAACTACTGTTGCATCAACCATGTATTGTGCTCAGTTAGCTGGTATCCGTATTTTTGTAACTGGTGGAATTGGAGGGGTTCATAGAGGGGCAGAGACAACAATGGATATTTCTGCAGATCTTGAGGAACTGGCCCAAACAAACGTAGCTGTTGTCTGTGCTGGTGCAAAATCTATCTTAGATTTAAATTTAACGATGGAGTATCTAGAAACGAAAGGAGTTCCTGTTATCGGCTACCAAACAAATGTGTTGCCGAGCTTTTTCGCCCGTACTAGCGAAATTAAACTGGATTATTCCCTGGATGAACCGAAGGAAATCGCAGAAGTATTAAAAGTAAAATGGGATTTAGGAATAGAAGGTGGCGCGGTGATTGCCAATCCAATCCCGGAACATTCAGCTATGTCCGAAGTTGAAATCAATTATATTATAGAAACAGCATTAACGGAGGCTAGCAGGCAGGGCATAAAAGGAAAAGAAGTTACTCCTTACTTACTAAAAAAGGTTGTAGAGATGAGCAACGGTAAAAGTTTAGAAGCAAATGTTGCATTAGTTTATCACAACGCATTGATAGGCGCTAAAATCGCGACCGCATTACAGGAATTTTCTTGATTTTGACTTTTGAGAAAGAAGGAGTGGCGTCATTCCTTCTTTTTTTATTGCATACAAAGTTGCGAAGCTGCTCAGATTCATGAACCCAAGTAAAGCTGCTGTTAACAAACAGCAGTTAATTGACGAAAGAGGAATATATGATGCTTTGTAGAATAAGAGTAATAGTCTTCATAAAATTTAGTTTTGGAGTGAGAAGCCAATGAGATTATCTATTATTAATACTGTGAGAACAAATAATTTTAATGATGAGCAGTTGATGGAGAAAATTGCAGAGCTGTGGAAAGAGGCATCTAAAAGCTTAACCAATCAAAATACGATAATCTATGGTGTCTATTATCATTATGAGAGTGACTATAAAGGCGATTATACGTTAAGCATTGCTGTTGAAGATAACGAAAGAGAACCTTCTCTGGAAATATTGAATACAGCAAAATATGAAATTTTTAATGTCGATAAAACTGAAGAACAAGGTGTCATAAATACTTGGAAACAGATTTGGAAACGAGAGGATTCAGGTACATTGAAGAGAGCGTATACATATGATTTTGAGAAATATTATCCAAACGGAGAAATTGAGATTTATATAGGAATCAAGTAATTCAAGATGGAATTTTTTATGATTAATAAGGAGCCAATAATGATTGGGTCCTTTTTGTCTAAGATAAAAACGAATTGTCGATACGTAATGTTTGTCTTCTTCGCTTTTGAAAGAGTACCTCGAGTTCATTTCTTTACTATGATTGTCCTTTATTTATTAATAAAATGCCTCCCAAAAAGATCTCCAATAAACCAATTGCAAAAAAGAGCGGCTGCAGAATACTGATCAATCCAAGCCAGTATACTTGGGATCCAATCCAAATGATCAGGATTACGCCGAGACTTATTGTTGCAACACTGGTCAAATGATGACGCTTTAAGGATAGAAAACTACCCACTAAACTGCCAATCCCATTGAACGTTAGGAGAACGATTCCGGGAATTAGGAAGTTTTGAAAAGGAGACTTGCTTAATAGCTCGACTGACATACCTAAATTGCTGCCATCCGGCTCTAACATCAATCCGATTCCTGCAGAAATCGCACCGAGGGCAACGATCAATAAGAGGGCACCAGTTCCATAGAATAGTATTTTGCTTCTCTTCATCATTTATCGCATCCTTTCATGTCTAAGTATACTCTTTAATATTTTTCAACTTTTTGTGATAAAGTGAACATTTCATTACGGATAAAGAAACCATTTTAGTCAAATATTCAAATGAATGTTTGACTATTATTTGAAACTTGCATACACTAATAATCAAATAGGGATTTGAATAAGAGGTGAGCTCAATTGAAACACGATGTTTGTGAAGTGACTTGCTATGATGAAATAAAAGTAAAGAGAGTAAAAGAATCCATATCAAAGCATAATACGTTTTCAGTATCAAAAATGTTTAAGGCATTAGCGGATGACACAAGACTGAAAATTGCTTTTGCTTTAAGTGAAGAAAAAGAGTTATGTGTCTGTGATGTTTCTCAAATTGTCGGCTGTTCTTTAGCAACTGCATCTCATCATTTACGATTGCTTCGTAATATGGGCTTAGCGAAGTATCGAAAAGAAGGGAAATTAGTCTTTTACTCTTTAGACGATGACTATGTTAGGCAACTCATTCAATTGGCTCTTACCCATGAAAAGGAGGGGAAAATACTTGAACCAAGCAACTAAACCATCAATGGAAAAACAAGTATATCGTGTTCAAGGCTTTTCCTGAGCAAGCTGTGCCAATACGTTTGAGAAAAACGTAAAACACCTGGATGGTGTTGTTGATGCAAATGTAAATTTTGCTGCTTCAAAGCTTACTTTATATGGGAATGCAACCATTGCTGAACTTGAAAAGGCGGGTGCATTTGAAAATTTAAGAATCATTCCTGATAAAGAAAAATTTACGGAAGCAAAGGAACCATTTTTAAAGAAGCATGCAAATGTCGTGATCTCGGCTATTTTCCTGTTAATCGGGTGGCTCTTGGGTGAAGGACATGTTATGAGCACGATTGCTTTTGGAGCTTCGATTATAATAGGTGGATATCGTTTATTTCAAACAGGAATTAAGAACCTGTTTCGCTTTACCTTTGATATGAAAACATTAATGACGATAGCTGTAATCGGAGCAGCAATTATCGGTGAATGGGGTGAAGGGGCTACGGTTGTCATCCTTTTTGCCATTAGTGAAGCTCTTGAAAGATATTCAATGGACAAAGCTCGTCAATCCATTCGTTCTTTAATGGAGATTGCGCCAAAAGAAGCACTGATTCGTCGCGGTGAGAAGGAGATGTTGGTGGAAGTTGAAGATATCGAAATTGACGATATTATGATTGTGAAGCCAGGTCAAAAAATTGCCATGGATGGAGTGGTGATAAACGGGACTTCAGCCGTCAACCAAGCTGCCATTACGGGGGAATCTGTGCCAGTGATGAAGGTAAACAATGATGAAGTGTTTGCGGGCACGTTAAATGAAGAGGGGCTTCTAGAAGTAAAGGTAACCAAACGTGTGGATGATTCGACAATTGCTAAAATTATTCATCTTGTCGAGGAAGCGCAAGCGGAGCGTGCTCCATCTCAAGCGTTTGTTGATCGCTTTGCCCAATACTATACCCCGCTTATTATGTTAGTCGCTTGTGGTGTCGCAATCATTCCGCCACTTCTTGGTGGAGAATGGAGTACATGGATTTATCAAGGCTTGGCAGTTTTGGTCGTTGGTTGTCCATGCGCCCTTGTTGTATCGACACCAGTTTCAATTGTGACTGCGATCGGAAATGCAGCACGTAACGGGGTGTTAATCAAAGGAGGAATTCATTTAGAAGAAATGGGTGCCATTAAAGCAATGGCTTTTGATAAAACCGGCACTCTTACACGAGGAGTTCCAGTAGTAACAGACTTTTTCCCGTTACAGCAAGGTATGGATAGAGCTCCCCAATTATTAAAAATAATCGCTGCTTTAGAAAAGCGTTCCCAGCATCCTTTAGCTTCTGCCATTTTGAAAAAAACAGAAGAGGAAAAACTCGATTATGAAAGTGTTAAAGTGAATGAGTTTTCTTCGATAACAGGAAAAGGGGTCAAAGGGCTCATCGCTGGTGAAACCTATTTTGTGGGCAGTCCACAATTATTGGACGAGACCCTTAGTAATGGACTAGCTCAGGAGATAAAAGAGAAAATTAATGCCCTACAAATTCAAGGAAAAACAGTGATCGTAGCAGGTTCACGAACAGAAGCGCTGGCAGTGTTGGCTGTTGCTGATGAAGTAAGAGAAAATAGCCGACTTGTAGTGGAGAAACTTCATTCCCTTGGTTTGAAAAAAACAATTATGCTGACGGGAGATAATAAAGGGACGGCGCAAGCAATTGGACAGTATGCAGGTGTTTCTGAGATAAAGGCAGAATTGTTGCCGCAGGATAAGCTTACTTTTATTAAAGAGCTGCAGAAGAAATATGAGCGCGTTGCAATGGTCGGAGATGGAATTAATGATGCGCCTGCTCTAGCGGCAGCGAATGTAGGGATCGCAATGGGTGGAGCAGGTACAGACACGGCATTAGAAACAGCCGACGTAGCGCTCATGGCTGATGATCTTGGCAAACTGCCATTTACCGTTAAATTAAGCAGAAAAACATTGCAAATTATTAAGCAAAACATCACGTTTTCATTAGGAATTAAACTGATTGCATTATTACTGGTAATTCCAGGTTGGCTGACTCTCTGGATTGCTATTTTTGCCGATATGGGGGCCACTTTGCTTGTCACTTTAAATAGTTTAAGGCTCCTTTTAGTGAAGGATCAGAAGTAGAAGGGGTGAAGAGTTAATTCGTTATACGTGCTGCCCTTTAATTGTTTTTTGTTTTTAAGTTTGAAGGGCAGTACAATGTCTTACCCTAGTCACCTTTAATTAATTGCCTACGAATGGTAGCAGTTTAAAAGCTAGCGGTCGTTCATTTTGCTACAAATTTTGTTCGTATGAAGGTCTCATGAGGACAAATAGCGCCAAAAAAGAGCTCGTGTTGTCCGCATAAAGTGTTCATGAGGACAAATAGCGCCAAAAAAGAGCTCGTGTTGTCCGCATAAAGTGTTCATGAGGACAAATAGCGCCAAAAAAGAGCTTGTGTTGTCCGCATAAAGTGTTCATGAGGACAAATAGCGCCAAAAAAGA